>CAVUGS010000029.1:0-138946 GCA_963741075.1 uncultured Thermoleophilia bacterium | reverse complement strand
TGCCGCCATATCGTAGCGGCTGGGGTCCTTGTGATCCGCCGGCGCCGCGGGGCTTGACACACTATATCGTCTTCCGATATAACATTTGTCGATACATCGTGTCCCGATAGCGACGACCCCGTGACGCCGCGGGAGGTAGCACATGACAACTGATGACCGACGACCACTGACCGAGACGATCTTCTACGTGCTGCTGGCGCTGGGCGCGCCGCTGCATGGCTACGGGATCATGCAACAGGTCAACGAGCTCACGGCCGGCAGGGTGGCCCTCGGTGCCGGCACGCTGTACGGCGCCCTCACCAACCTGACCGAGAAGGGCTGGATCAGGCCGCTGCAGGGAGCGGCCGACGAACGCAAGAAGGAGTACGTGATCACCGACGCCGGGCGCGAGATAGTGGCCGGGGAGCTCGAGCGCCTCGAGGAGCTGCTGCTCAACGGGCGCCGGGTGATGCAGGAGGGATGGAGATGAGTGGCAAGGTCGTCTACAGGCTCTACTGGGACTACGAGAAGGAGGAGCGCTGGCTCAACGAGATGGCGAGCCGGGGCTGGCACCTCGTGCGCTACCGCCTCGGCGGCTACCACTTCGAGCAGGGCGAGCCCGGTGAGTGGATCTACCGCATCGAGCTGCTGCCGGCCGATCCCCGGAGCGCTGCGAGCCAGGAGTACCTGTCACTCCTGCTGGACACCGGCGCGGAGGCGGTCAGCACGCACGCGAGATGGGTCTACCTGCGCAGGCCGGCGGCCATGGGACCCTTCGTGCTCTTCTCGGACCTGGAGTCGCGCATCGGGCACTACCGGCGCGTCCTCAAGCTGCTGACCACGGCACTCACCACCCTGGTGGGGTGCGCCGGCGCCCTGTTCGTGGTCTCCGGGGACTCGGGCGGACTCGCCTTCCAGATCCCGATGGTGATCCTCGCAGTCGCCATGGTCGTGCTCGTGCTGCAGGCCGTGCGGGTGTCGCGCCGGGCGAAAAGGCTCGAGGCGCAGCTCCTGGTCCACGAGTAGCGGAGCGGGCACCACGGCCAAAGGTCGGACCCCCGGCCCCCGGAGGGCCGGGGTCCGACCCACCACCCATCTACGCGGACACGGGCGCCGGCTTGACCTCCAGCGCAGCCTCGGCCGCCGGCTTGATCTCCGGCGCGACCTCGGCCTCGTGATGCTCGAGCCGGGGCAGCCACTCGAGCCACCTGGGCATGTACCAGTTCCAGTCGCCCAGCAGCTTCATCGTCGCCGGCAGCAGCACGCCGCGGACGATCGTGGCGTCGATCAGGATCGCCGCCGCCATGCCCGACGCCGAACTGCTTGAAGAACAGCATCGAGAGGGTCGCGAAGACCGAGAACACGCAGACCATGACGACCGCGGCGCTCGTGACGACGCCGGCCGTGGACTTGATCCCGTGCGCGACCGCCTCGTCCATGCTCGCGCCGCGGTCGAACGTCTCGCGGATCCGGCTGATGATGAACACGTGGTAGTCCATCGAGAGGCCGAACAGGATCACGAACAGCAGCAGCGGCACCACCGGGTCGATGCCGGCGGTGGAGCTGAAGCCGAGCAGCCCCTTGCCGACGCCGTGCTGGAAGACGAGCACCAGCACGCCGTAGGCGGCGGCCACCGAGAGCAGGTTGAGCAGGATCGCCTTGACCGCGATCACGAGCGAGCGGAAGGCGACCAGCATGAGGCCGAACGCGAACAGGAGGACGAAGGCGACGACGGGCGGCAGCTTCGACTTCATCTAGTCGGCCTGGTCCTTCCACGAGGCGGTCAGCCCGGTGACGCCGGCCTCCGCGTGCGGCAGGGCGCCGAGCGTCTGCGGGACGATCTTGTCGCGCAACGCGGCGAGGGACGCGTACGAGGCGGCGTCGGTCCCCTTCCCGTCGATCGGGACGATGATGTTCGCGACGGTGGCGTCCTGGTTGACGTCGACCGTGATCGGCTCGTGCATGCGGCCGCTGGCGAGCGCCCGCTGCTTGAGCTGCGTGATCGCCTCTCGCACTGCCGGCGCGTTCACGTCCGGCGCCTTGACGACGACGTTGGCGGGCAGCGCCTCACCGGGGAACGCCTGCTGCATCCGGTTGTACGTCTTGACGACGGCGAGCGACTGCGGGAACGTGTCCGGCCCCGGCGTCGCGATGCGCTGCTGCAGCGCCGGCGCGGCCAGCGCCAGGAGCAGGCCGCCGGCGACGACCGCCGACAGCACGGGCCGGCGCAGGACGCGGTCGACGATCGCGCCCCAGACGCGGCCTTCGCCGTCGTCGCGGCGCAGCCGGCCGAGGAACGGGACGCGCAACCGGTCGACCTTGTCGCCGAGCCTCGAGAGCAGCGCCGGGCAGCACGGTCAGCGAGCCGAGCACCGCGACGGCGACGACGAGGATCGTCGCCACGCCGAGGGAGGCGAAGGTCGCGTCGCCGGTCAGGAACATGCCGGCCATCGCCACCATCACCGTCAGGCCGGAGATGAGCACCGAGCGGCCGGAAGTGGCGGCGGCGGCTTCGAGCGCCGCCCGCTCGCTGCGCCCGGCGGCCCGCTCCTCGCGCTCGCGCCGCAGGTAGAACATCGAGTAGTCGACGCCGACCGCGAGCCCGATCAGGAGCACGAGCGCCGGGGCCTGCATCGCCACCGGCAGGAAGTGGCTGGGCAGCGCGATCAGTCCGAACGTCGCGAAGACGGCGGTCAGCGCGAGCAGCAGCGGGATGCCCGCCGCCACGAGCGCGCCGAAGGCGATCACGAGGATGACCAGGGTGATCGGGAGCGACAGCAGGCCGGCCTTCCCCAGGTCGTCCCCGTACGCGGTCTTGACGCCCTTGACCGCGCTCGCCTCGCCGAACTCGCCGATGAAGAAGCCCGGATGGGCGCGTTGCGCGGCGGCGACGCTGTCGAGGACGGGGGCGATCTTCTCGACTGCCTTGTCCTTGTCGCCCCGGATCTCGAACTCGACGAGCGCCGCATGCCCGTCCTCTGCGATCTGACCCGCGCTGCCGGGGGCGAGCGGCGAGCGGACGTTCTGGACGTCCGCCACGTTCGAGACGCGCGCGACGACGTCCTCGACCGCGGCGCTGAAGGCGGGATCGCTCGCGGTCAGCGAGCGGCTCTGGATCAGGACGCTCTCGCCGGCGGGCCGCTTGAAGCCGGCATCCAGGATCCGGTCGACGCGGCCGGACTCGCCCGGCCCCTGCGTGTTCTGCAGACCCTTCGTGCCGACGACGCCGGCGAGCGGGAAGGCGACGATCACGAAGGCCAGCCAGCCGAACGTCGCCGTCTTCCAGTGGCCGGCGCTCCAGCGACCCATGCGGGCCGCCAGGTTGCGCGAGCTCGTCGGCGGGTCACCGGAGCGGCCGCTGCCGGCCCGGATCCGTCGCGTCGGCGGCTGCGGTGCTTGGTGCGAAACATGTCGGTGCCTCCTGTTCGGGTCGAGTGCATGCCTCGACGCTAGGGGGCGGCGGGCAAAGCGCGTCGTCAAAAGGCCGGATTCGGGCTTGGACCAGCCGATGATTTCGACTCCTACCTGAGGAGGATGCGGCTCGCTAGGAGGCGCGGAGTACATTCAGCCCATGAGCCGGGTCAGCTTCCTCGCACGCAGGTACGGCCTCGACGCGCTGATCGTGGTCGCGGCGGTCGCGGCCGCCTTGGAGGTCGCGCTCAGAGAGAATCCGCTGCGAGCCCCACGCACGCCGCTGTGGTTCGCCGTACCCGCCGTCGTGCTCGTTGTGCTGCCGCTGCTCAGCCGTCGTCGGTTCCCATTCGCGGCACCCATCGCGCTCTGGCTACTGGCGGCCCTGCTCTCGTTCGTCGACGGGCGCCTGATCGTGTACGCGAACGGCGTCTACATCGCCGGCATCGCCGCTGCCTTCCTGCTCGGCAACCTGCGCGACACCGTTCAAGCGCGCATCGGCTTGGCCATCGTCGCGAGCTCCGCAGCGATCCTCATCTACAACGACCCGAACCACACGCCCGGCGAGTTCATCGTCATCCCGCTGCTCTTTGTGATGGCCTGGCTCGCCGGCTTCGCGGTCCGGGAGCGAGGCGTCCAGGCGGAGGCGGCAGAGGAACGTGCGACCCACGCCGAGCGGGAGCGCGAGGCGGCCGCCCGTGTCGCGGTCGCCGAGGAGCGGGCGCGCATCGCACGCGAGCTCCACGACGTCGTCGCCCACGCGGTCAGCGTGATGGTGCTCCAGGTCGGCGCCGTCCGGCACGGCCTCCCGCAGACGCTCGAGGGGGACAGGCAAGCCCTCGAGGGCGTCGAGCGGGCAGGCCGGACGGCGCTTGCCGAGATGCGCCGCCTCCTCGGGGCCATGCGCCGGGAGGGCGATGGGATGGAGCTCGCGCCTCAGCCGGGCCTCGAGAACCTCGATTCCCTGGTGGACGCCGTCGGCCGCGCCGGGCTCCCGGTCAGCCTGCTCATCGACGGTGACCGTCGCCCGCTGCCCCGCGCCGTCGACCTCTCCGCCTACCGGATCGTGCAGGAGGGCCTGACCAACACGCTGAAGCACGCTCACGCGAAACACGCGGAGGTGACCGTGCGCTTCAGATCCGACGAGGTGCGGATCGAGGTGCGTGACGACGGCGGGGGTGGCTCGGCGGACGGCGGTACCGGCCACGGGCTCCTCGGCATCCGCGAACGCGTGAAGATCTACGGGGGCGAGATGAACGCCGGCACCGCACCTGGAGGTGGCTTCATCCTCAGCGCCCGCCTTCCGCTCAGCCGCTACCAGCCATGATCAGGGTCCTCGTCGTAGACGACCAGTCGATGGTCCGGGCCGGCTTTCGCATGCTGCTCGCGGGAGAGCCCGACATCGAGGTCGTCGCCGAGGCGAGCAACGGGCTCGAGGCCGTCGAGCTGGCTGCCCGCTTCGATCCGACCGTCGTGCTGATGGACATCCGCATGCCCGAGCTCGACGGCCTCGAGGCGACGCGCCGCATCCTCGCAGCCGGTGGCGCGGCGCGCGTCCTGATCCTCACGACGTTCGACCTCGACGAGTACGTGTACGAGGCGCTGCGCGCCGGCGCCAGCGGGTTCGTTCTCAAAGATGACCCTCCGGAGCAGCTCATCGCCGCCGTCCGGACCGTCGCCCGCGGAGATGCGCTCCTCTCACCCGCCGTGACCAAAGGCGTGATCAGACAGTTCACGCGCATCCCGCGTCCGGCGCCTCCGCGGGAACTGGACGACCTGACGGAGCGCGAGCTCGACGTGCTCCGCCTGCTCGCCCGGGGCCTCTCGAACGCCGAGATCGGCCGGGAGCTCTACATCGGCGACACGACCGTCAAGACCCACATCACGCACATCCTTCAGAAGCTGGGCCTCCGTGACCGCGTCCAGGCGGTCGTGCTCGTGCACGAGACCGGGTTGCTCGACAGCGACGGGCAGCCGCCGGACGCTCGCGACGAGCCGGTTCGCTGACGGCCGCCGGGCACCGCGTGCCGCCCACCGGCCGCGAGGACCTGCGCGGCTGCCTCATCCCGGTTCCTGGTTCCGGCGTCCGCGATGACGGCGGAAGAAGCTGATGCCGGGGCACGAAGGGGAAAGCTAATCCGAAGCCGCAGGTTAGGAGTCGCTTGTCCGAGAGTGACGTCAGCCCCGAGGTGCAACTCCCGCGCCTGGCGTTCCGTCTCGCGCTTGAGCCCTCACGCCTCCTGCGCGCGCGCGAGCGCATCCGCGACTACCTCCTGGCCCACTGCGCGGATGCCCACCTGATCGACCAGGTCGTGTTGTGCGTCGAGGAGGCCTGCACCAACGCCATCCGCCACAGCGCCTCCGACGAGGAGATGGTCGTCTCGCTCCACTTCGAGCACGGCGACCTCGTCGCGAGCGTCACCGACGCGGGGCACGGGTTCGACGTCGACGGCTTCGACCCCTCCGTCCAGCCGGACCTCATGGCGACGGGGGGACGCGGCCTCTACCTCATGGCGCAGATGATGGATGACCTCGAGCTGCGCAACGAGGGCGGCATCGAGGTGCGCATGACGCGCCGCTCGATGGCGTGTCGCCCGCGACCGCCTCTCGATGCCGCGCTCGGCACTGCCCCAAGCTCGGCGGCGGAATCGCGCACGAGATCGCTGCTGGAAGACATCAGCGAGGCCTTCATCGCCCTCGACTGGGAGTACCGCGTCCTCTACGCAAATGCCGCCGCCCTGCGCCTGTCCGGCCACGGGAGCGCCGAGGTGGAGGGTCACAGCGCCTGGGAGTGCTTCCCACCTTTGGCCGACACGGCGCTCGCAGCCGGCTGTCGCCAGGCGATGGAGCTTGGTGCGACCTCGATCAGCGAGCACGACAGCGCGGGCATCGGCTGGCTCGAGGCGCGCGTCTACCCCACCTCGAGCGGGATCAGCATCTACCTGCGCGAGATCAACGAACGAAAGCGCCGCGAGGCCGAGCGCGAGGAGTACCTCGAGGCCCTGCGCGAGCGCGTGCGCCTCGGTGAGTCACAGGAGGCCGTCAATCAGCTGATCCACTCCACGCTCGGCATCGACGCGATCATCAGGCGCGCCCTCGACGCCGGCAGCGAAGCCCTCGGTGCTGAGGCCGCCAGCGTCGAACTACGCGAGTCAGGGTCATGGTTCGTGCGCTACCAGCGCGGCCTTTCGGCCGAGGCCCTCGGGGCGGAGCTCGACGACCAGGCCGCACCCCTGGCGACCCGCGCCTCGCGGACCAAGGAGCCCGTGGTCGTCGAGGACACCAGGGCCGAGCCCGAGGTGAACGTCGGCATCGTCGGCCACTACGGCATCCGCAGCTGCATCGTCATCCCGCTCGTCTCGCGCGGCGAAGTCGAGGGGTGTCTCCTCTTCCACTACGGCCGTCCGCATCAGTTCACGAGCGCCGCGATCGACTATGCGAAGAAGTTCGGGTCGACCGTCTCGCTCGCCCTCGAGAACGCCCGGCTTCGAGAGGGGCGGGGCGAGGCCGCGCAGATGCGGGCGTCATTCACCGATAGTCGCCTCGGTCGCCTCATCACCCAGTCCCGTGTGCACCCGATCCGCGTGCTGCTCGTCGCCTGTCTGTTCGAGGCCGCCTTCCTCAGCGTGATCGGCGTCGCCAATGACACGCGAGAGGTGTACGGAATGCCGGGCTCGCTCATGGCGCTGACGGTGGTCATCGCCGGCGCCCTGGCGGGCTCCCTCGTCGGGGTGCTCGCGGCCGCCTTCGGGGGCGTCGTCTTCTATCTGGCGGCCGCAGATTTGGGCGCCAGGAGCTCGCCCATGGCGACCCTCATCTCGACGGCCATCTGGGTCGCCGCCGCCGTGGTCTCCAGCCTGCTGGCCAGCGGGCTGCGGAGTCAGGCGGAGCGGCGCCGCGCCGCCTCTGTGGCCCTGGCTCGCGCCGTCGCCGAGCGCGAGGCGCAGATGGCCGAGCGAGAGCGCGTGGAGATGCTCGCGGCCGACCTGGAAGCCGAGCGCAAGCTGCTGCTGCGGGCGCAACAGCTCAGCGAGGCCCTGAACGCGATCAATGCCGTCGTCAACGCTCGCCTCGACCCCAGCCGCACCATGGCGCAGGCGCTGCGCGTCGTGGGGGAAGCGCTCGACTGCGAAGGCGGGGCGCTGGTCGTCCGCGAGGCGCGTGACGAGCTCGTCGCAACGCAGGCGTGGAACATGCGCGATGGCCTGATCGGCACGCGGCTTCCGCTGCGCGGACTTCCCTGCGTCGAGCTCGCTCTGGCCGAGATGCGGCCGGCCTTCCCGCCTCCCGAGGCGTCGGCGCGTGGGGAGCGCCTCGCGTCCTTCACGCTCCACCACGCCGCAGGCAGGATCGCCATCCCCCTCGGCATGGCGGACGAGAAGCTCGGAGCGCTCGTCTTCTCCCACCGGCACGAGCACGGCCACTACGGCCCGCTCGACGCCGACTTCGCCGCGAAGGTGGGAGCGATCGTCTCGCAGGCGCATGAGAACGCTCGCCTCTATGAGGAGCAGCGCCACGCCGCGATGACCTTGCAGGAACATCTCGTCCATCCGCTGCCGGTCCTGGAGGGCGTCGAGTTCGGTCGCGTCTCCCGGTCGGCGTCGTCTCCGGCCATGGTCGGAGGCGATTTCAGCGACGTCTTCGCCATCGATGAGTCTCGCGTCGTGGTCCTCATCGGCGACGTTGCAGGCAAGGGTCTGCAGGCGGCGGGGTTGACCGAGACGGTGCACACGGCCGTGAGCAGCTTCTCGCTCATGGAGCCCTCCCCCGGCTTCGTCCTGAGCAAGACCAACGAGCTCCTGTTGCGGCGCCCGTCCGAAGATGACCACTACGTCACCGCCTTCGTGGCGGTCGTTGACAGGAGGACGGGCGATGTCGCCTACGCAAGCGCCGGGCATCCCCTGCCGGCGCGCTGCGGGCGATCCCCCCGTCTGATCGAGGCCGCGCAAGGGGTGCCTCTCGGCACCTTCCCCATGCACTACCCGACGCGTCACATGACTCTGCGGGAGGGCGAGGGACTCGTCCTGTACACCGACGGCGTGACGGAGGCCCGCCACGATGGCGAGCTGTACGGCGAGAAGCGGCTGCTCGCGTCCCTGGCGGCTGCCGAGGGGTGCCATCCGCAGACGCTGGCCGAGAGGCTGAGTGAGGACGCCACCGCCTTTGGCGGAACGCTCACCGACGACATGCAGATCCTCGCGTTCCGCCTTTGTGGCCTGCACTGAGCGTGGCCGGCGGATCGCCGACTTGACTCCGCCGTCTACGGCTCGTCCGTTCTGATCTCCCTTCTGCGGGAAGATTGTGCACAGACGCACATTGAAGTCGCAGATCCAGGGGGAGAGCCATGGGGACCAAGGATACTGAGAGGCGCATCAACCGTCGCGAGTTCGTCGCCTTCTCAGCGCTCGCCGCAGCCGGCGCGTACATCGGCGCGAGGAGCGACATCGCCAAGGGGATGGGAGGCGGCGGCGGAGGGGGCTGCGGGGGCGGCTGCGGCGGGGGGAGCGGCGTCATCGACCCGCCGATGGGCGCGCTGTTCAGGGACCCCGTCGAGCTGCCGCTGACGCGGGAGGCGGGCGTGGCGACCGGCGCGATCACGCCGCAGGTGACGCGCCTGCCCGTCAACGGAGTGCTCGCCGACCTCATGACCTTCAACGGATCGTTCCCCGGTCCGCTGGTGCGACTGAGGCGCGGCGAGAAGTGGGCCATGACGATTCACGAACGCCCTGCCCGAGGATGCCGGCAGGAACATCCTCGGCTACGCCCGCGGGGTCACCAACATCCACACGCACGGCTGGCACGTCTCGCCGTCCGGCACGATGGACGACGTGATGCGCCAGTTCTGGCCGGGGCAGTCCGGAGAGTATCTCTACGACACCTCGCTGCAGCCGAGCGGCACGCTGTGCTGGTACCACCCGCACATCCACGGCCTCACAGCCGAGCAGGTCTGGGGAGGGCTGCACGGCACGCTGATCGTCGAGGACCCGGCGAGCGACCCCGGGCCCGACACCGCTCTGAGCGGCTTCGAGACGCACGTGATGGTGCTCAAGGACATCACGATCAGCGGCGGCAAGCCCGCCCCGTACTCCAGCAGCATGGAGTACATGCACGGCAAGGAAGGCTCCACCATCATGGTGAACGGGCAGGTGAACCCGGTGCTGCCGATGCGGCCCGGACAGGTGCAGCGCTGGCGCCTGCTCAACGCGAGCACGGCCCGCTTCTTCAAGCTCTCGCTGGCGGGCCACTCCCTGCAGGTCATCGGCACGGACGGCGGGCTGCTGGACAAGCCGTATCCGCAGTCGTACATGCTGTTGTCGCCGGGCGAGCGGCTGGACGTGCTTGTGCAAGGCCTCGGCGACCGCGGGCTCCTACAAGTTCCTCTCGCTGCCCTACTCGCGCATGGGCATGATGACCTCGGCGCAGATCACGCTGCTCACCGTCAGCGTGAGCGGGCAGAAGACGAGCGACGCGCTGCCGAGCGTCATCGACCCGATGGCGATGCGCGCAATGCCGATGGGCACGCCGGTCCCGCGCAGCTTCGCCCTCAGCATGAGCATGGGGCGCGGCTACATCAACGGCCAGGACTTCGATGTGGATCCGCTCACCGTGACCTCCGAGGTGATGGAGGACATGCCCATGTACGAGCTCTGGACGATCAGCAACAGCTCGAACATGGACCACCCCTGGCACCAGCACGTGAACCCGGGCCAGGTGCAGTCGATCAGCGGCGGCGACGCCGCCTACGCGGCGCTCTACACGAAGAGCCCGGCCTGGAAGGACGTGGTCATCGTCCCCAAGGGCGGCACGGTGAAGCTCCTGGTCCGGGTCGCCGACTATACCGGGATGTGCATGTTCCACTGCCACATCCTGGAGCACGAGGACATCGGCATGATGGGCATCTGGAACCTGGGTGAGCCCATGCACATGCCGTGAGCCGGTAGGCGCGACAGGTCGCTTGCAAAGGGACGGCCGGGCGGCCCACTCACCCGGACGCGAGCGACCGGCTGTAGCAGACCAGTTGACGCCGCAGGCCGTCCCTTTGCCAGAACCAGTGGTGCGGCTCGAGTCTCCAGCCGCGCCGCTCGTAGAAGTGCCGCGCGTCGGCGTTGCGCGTGAACACCCAGAGCGAGGCACGCGAGAAGCCGCTGCCCGCAAGCCGCGTCGTCGCCGCTTCGAGCAGGGCGCTCCCCACGCCTTCGCCGGTGTGCGCCGGGTCGACGTAGAGCGCGTAGACCTCGCCGCCCAGCGCAGGCGGCTCGTCGCGGATGGGTCCTGCCGTGACGAAGCCGAGACGGCGACGGCCGGCGCAGGCGACGACGGTGAACTGCGTGGCGTCCTCAAGGCGGGCGCACAGACGCTGCTCCCAGGCCGCCGCGTCGATCCTCGCGAGAAACGCCTCCGGCATCATGTGCGCGTAGGCTGCCCGCCAGGAAGCGATGTTGAGCGCCGTGAGCGCGACGGCATCGCGGCTGGTCGCGTCGCGAAGGTCGATCCGGCGGGACGCTCTCGCGCTCGGCTCGTGCGCGGCGCCCTCCTGCTGCAGGTCAGGCATGACCGGACGCGGTCGAGCCCTGCGCGCGATGCTCCTCCATCCACTCGACCCCGAAGTCGACGAGGTCCCGCTGCTTCATGAGTCTTGCGGTCGCCTTGCCGACGTCGCCGATCTCGACCCCGCCTGTCTTCTCGAAGGCTGCCCCAAGGTCCACGAAGACACCGGCGTCGAGGTCGATGTCCTGGTAGCGGACCCACTCCCTGATGCCGTCCCTGGTCATTGGTGCGAAGCAGTCCACGCAGGACTTGCCGTCGTAGTCGGCGAGGTACTCGGCCAAGCGGGCCCAGGGCAATGCCCCGAGGTCCTCAGCGTGGGCCGCCGAGAGTCGCCTCGATGCCCCGCACATCCCGCTCATCGTCAACGAGAACCGTGATGTCGACGTAGCCGAGGCGGGCAAGGTCGGCGCCGAGCGCGTGGGCCTGCATTCCACCGAGTTCAAGCAAGACCGCGCCGCCGCGCCGCAGGAAGCGAGGGCTGTCTCTCAGCACGCGGCGAAGGATCGCGGTGCCATCCCTGCCGCCGTCATAGGCAAGCGGTGACTCGAACGTGAAGGTGTCACGGTGCAAGAGCCGCAGCTCGGGCCTCGGGACGTAGGGCACGACGCCAACGACGACGTCAACGCTTCCCTCGAGCGTGCGCGGGAGCGGCGTGAACAGGTCGCCGCAGAAGACATCCACGCCGTTCGCCGCGGCGCAGGCGACGGCGTGCTCATCGATATCCGACGCCACCACGCGCGCGCCGGGACGCTCGGTCATCAGAATCTTGGCTATCGCCCCGGACCCCGTGCAGAGGTCGATCGCCGCGCCGTTCATCGGCAGGCGCTCGACGGCGCGACGCGCGAGTGGCTCGCTCTGCCGACGCGGGACGTAGACACCGTGATCCACCCGGACCTGAACGCCGCAGAAGGAGACGCTCCCGGTGATCCAGGCGAGGGGCTCGCCCGTGAGGCGACGTCCGACGAGCGCGGCCAGAAGCTCGATATCGCCGGCTGCCGCGGCGAGGAGCTCGTCCGCCTCCTCTTGCGCGGCGACAAACCCGGCGCCTGAGAGCAGCGCTGAGAGCGCGTCGCGATCGTTTGGCACCGCCACTCTCTCTCCCGTACTGGATCGCCGCCCGATCAGAAGCGCGGCTCCAACCGCAGCCACATCCGGCCGCTCATGCCGCCTCGGCCACCGCCGTCCAGAACTCGTCGTTGCGATCGAGCGCGTGCGTCATCTCGCGCTGCGTCATGAGCACGGCCACGCTCCCGCGCAGCGGATCGACGAAGGCACTCGTCCCCGTCCCGCCGGTCCATCCCCAGCGGCCGGCGGCCATCCAGGGCTTGACCGCCTCGACGTCGACGCCCGTGGCCAAGCCCCACGACGCACCGGGGCCGACGATGGGCACGGCCTGCCGGCGCTGCTCCTCCGTGAGAGCGTCGGCGGTCATGAGCGCGACCGACTCGGGCGTCAGCACGGGCGCGCCGCCGTCCGCCATGGCGGTGAAGAAGCCCAGGACGTCACCTGCAGTCGCGACGAGCCCCGACCCCAAACCTTCGAAGGCCGGTGGGGCGGCGTGCGCGCCGTCGGGCGGATCGGAGACCTCGAGGCCATCGGCCCCGGGCCGGTAGGCGGTGGCCAGGCGATCGACGTGCGGTGTCCAGAAGGCGGTCGAGGTCATGCCGAGCGGACCGAAGACGCGCTCGGCAAGCAGCTCCGACAGCGGCCTCCCGGTCGCCCTTGCAAGGAGCACGCCCAGGACGTCGAGGCCCGTGTGGTACAGCCACCCCTCCCCAGGCTGGAAGGCCAGCGGCAGGCCGGCCAGCCGGGCCATGAACTCCTCGGCGGACACCTGTGGCGGCAGCGGTCCGGGGTAGATGCCGCGCTCCAGCATGGCCTGCTGCAGGGGAGACTCCTCGAGCACTGCGCCCCACCCGGAGGTCAGCGTGAGCAGATGCCGGACGGTGATCGGACGGTGCGCCTCGGTGGTCTGGTCCAGCGAGGCGTCGGGGGCGACCAGGACGCGGGGGTGGGCCGCCTCCGGCAGCCAGCCCCCGATCGGGTCGTCGAGGCCGAGCACGCCATCCTGGACCAGACCGAGCGCGAGTGCCCCGCCGATCGGCTTGGTCAGCGAGGCGAGGCGAAAGAGCGTGTCCTCTTCCATCGGCGGACCATGCGGCTCGACGGCCATCCTGCCGCCGGCGTGCGTTTCGGCCCGGCCATCCAGACGAATCGCTGCTACGTAGCCGGGAAGCCGACCCGCCGCCACCTGCGCGTCGAGCACTTCCCAGATGTGGTCGAACTTGTCGTCCATGCGCTCACTATTCCCCGGCTGCAGGCCGCACTCCGCGAGGATCACGGGTCGCCCAGGAACAGGGATCCTCGCGCCAAGAGCCGACAGCCGCAACGGTTCGTGGCCCTCTCACAACGGGAAGTCTCGCACCGTCACAACAGCTGGGTCGCCGCGTTGACGATGCCAGGAGTGACCTCGCCACAAACGGAGCGCAGCAGCATGGAAGTTGGACCCGGAGTCTACTCATCGAGCTCCCTGCCTGAGGCTTGGGAGCGAGATTCGGACCCACCAGGTGAGGTGCACATCCTGTGCGCCGACGCGGAGATGCAGTCCGGGCTTTGGCGACCGCTTGCCGGCTTGACGCCTGATCCCGTGCGATGGACGCTGCCGGCCCGCGAGACCATTCTGGTTCTCCAGGGGTCGGGTCACATCGAGATCGAGGGCGGCCCGACCCTGGAACTGAAGCCGGGCGTCATCGCGTCGCTGCCCGGCGGAGCCGCGACGACCTGGCACCTGACGCCTGACTTCAAGGAGTTCTGGGTTCTCGGCGAGCAGGTCACCGAGTCCTAGCCTGGGCTCACCCATCCAACGCGCCGTCTTGCCGCTCGTCGCTTTCGCTCAGTCCGGAGACGAGCATGTCGACGAGCTCTCGCGCGAGCGATCCATCCGGATCGAGAGCCGGATTGAAGATGGTGAGCTCGAGACCGACGGCCCTGCCGGTCGCGAGTGCGGCGCTCACGATCCGCGCGACCTCGCTGAACTGCAGGCCGTCGGGGGCGCGATAGTCGACGGCAGGCATGACGGCGTCGTCGAGCACGTCTGCGTCGAGGTGGATGAAGAACCCGGAGAGATCGTCACGCGCGACTCGCGCCAGAGACGCCTCGAGAGCGGCAGTCAGGCCGTCACGACGGATGTCGCCGAGGTCGCGCACGAGGATGGCCGTGTCACGGACGTGCCTGCCGAGGTGCCGATCGGTACCGTCCGTGAGGACCCGGTAGCCGAGGAGCGCGACGTCATCGTCACGCACGAGCGGCCCGCGATCCTCGATATCGGCTACGACCTTGGGGCCACGGCCGGTAGCCAGCGCCAGGTCCATCGAGGCAGCCTCGCCGGCCGGATCCTCGCTGGGATGGGCAAAGTCGGCGTGGCCGTCGAGGAACAGGAGGCCGTAGCGCCCGCGCCGGCGGAGCGCAAGCAGCGGTCCCAGCAAGATGCTGCAGTCACCGCCGAGCA
Source organism: uncultured Thermoleophilia bacterium (assembly GCA_963741075.1). GTDB lineage: Bacteria > Actinomycetota > Thermoleophilia > UBA2241 > UBA2241 > CAIXSE01. The sequence continues at coordinate 124,500 of CAVUGS010000029.1, read as the reverse complement.
CGATGGGGAAGGCGCCCCGGGCCAATACGGAACCGACCTCATCGGCGAGCGCGCGAGCGTAGTCGGCGAGCGCCGTCGCATTTCGCACGCCGCTCTCGGGGTCGATCCCGCCGGCGTAGGCAGGTGGCCGGACAAGTGGCCCGCGAGTTGCCGCCAGTCGCTCAGCCAGTCCGGCGGCGAGCAGGGCTTGGGAGAGTCCTTCCACGCCTTTGGGAAACAGGCCGAGGACGCTGGGCGCCTCGAGGATCTCGTACCGGGTCATTTCTCCTTCGGTGACCCTAGAAGAACAGGCCCAGCAGCTCCGGGGGGACTGGTGCTCCCATGCTGATCTTCCCGTCGTGGTCGACGAGGACGCCGGCGCCGACGCCATCGAACCTGCAATTGGCGGCTTTGATGATGTCCACGACCTCTTCACCCTGTTGCCCGCGAATGACGATTCGCTCGTCATCCACTCGGGCCTCAAGTTCTGGTCCCTGGGCCGTGCCGAAGACGACCGTCGCCTGCGAGCCAGGACGCACCTTGTAGAGGAACTCGCCTGATACCGCGTCGGTGACCGTGACGACGCCGGCGCCGCCGCGTGAGACGCTGCTCCCGGCGCTTCCCCCGGGCTCATTCCTGAGGACCTCGAACACGGGCGAGCCGCCCTCGCTGACGACGACGCTGACAGTAGTCTGGTCGCCCTCTCCTTCGATGATGAAGTACCGGCCCCGAAAGGCGAACGGCACTGAGCAGCGTGCGAACTTGCTGCCACCAAATTGAACCATGGCTCTCCCCCGCGCTCACATCGAGGCGATGTTGACGATGTTGTCCTCCGTGTCCTTGAACCAGGCGGCCTTGGTGCCCTCGAACTCGGCGATGCCGTTCACCGTCTTGAGGCCGATCTCGGGCACATCGTAGTCCTCGAAGGTCACGCCCCTGGTGCGCAGTTCTGCGACGACCGCGTCGAACTGGTCCGCGGGCAGGTTGAAGCCCAGGGTCGTGTTCTGTGGTGCGGGCATGCCGGGGCGTTCGTAGATCAAGACCATGGAACCGTCGCCCGCTTCGAACATGCCCTCGCCCCCGGGACCTTCGTCCCGCGGCGTGAGCCCCAGCACGTCGGCGTAGAACTTCTTGGCTCGAGCAAGGTCTTCGGCGCGCAGCACCGCTGCGGCCGGGTAGTCACCGAGACTGGCCATCACGTACTTCCTCTCCCTCGTTTTACGGATTACTCCGTGCCTTCCCCGCTGCCCTGAGTGGTAACTGGGCGGCGTTTGCGCGTCGCCCGTACGGGTGAGGAGACGGCACAAGGGCAACTGATTCTCGTTTCGCGCTCCCGGGCCGCGCCCGCGACGCGCGGGGGGTAGTGCAGATGGAAACCGAAGTCACATCTCTCTCGGCGCCTCGGCGCCTGATCGGCGCGAGGCGAGCCGCCGACGTCGGCTACCTGTACGTCGCGGTGGCCTTCGTCGTCGCCGTGCTCGTGCAGGTCTTCCTTGCAGGGCTTGGCGTGTTCAGCATCGACGCGCTCGACCTGGACGAGGCCAAGAGCTTCGATCCGCACCGCCTGTGGGGCTTCGCACTCGGCGGCGTGGCGGCTCTCCTCCTCGTGCTCGCCCTCGTCGCTCGAGAGTCGCGGCGCACGGTGGTCGCGACGCTCGTGCTCTTCCTCCTGGTCTTCGTCGCGCAGAGCGTTCTGGCGCAAGCCGGGGAGAGCAGCGCCTGGCTGGGCGGGCTCCACGCCCTTGACGGCATGGTGATCCTGCTGCTCTCCTCGTGGCAGGCGCTCAGCGCTTGGCGGCGGCATCACGCGGAGGCGGGGCAGGTCCCCGTCGGGGATCCTCCGCACGACGCTGCGGGTTCGTGACCCCGACGGCGAGCCCCTTTCCGTGCTCGAGCATAGCGAACGCGCGGCTACCGAACGCCTACCACACGAACGGCACCAGGCTATGTCGTACCTCCTGCCGATACGCCTCGTACTCGGGATGCTCCTCGCTTAGCCACGCCTCCTCGCGGCGACGCTTGGCGTCCAGGAACACCGCGGCGACGCCCCAGGGGGCCAGCACAGCGGGGGACGACGCCAGCGACCAGGCCAAGGCGAGAAGCAGGACCCCGCCGTAGATGGGATGGCGGACGAGCCCGTACGCGCCGTCTCGCCTCAGGCTCGCCTGCTGGACGGGCTTGGGAAAGGGCGTGAGCTGCCTGCCGAGTCCGCCTGCCCCGCCTGCGAACAGATAGGCGCCGGCCAGCGCGGCGGGGCCGGCCGCCAGCAGACGCAGACCGCGGGTCGACGCGGGCCATCGCCGCCCGCGGATCCCCGCCGCAGCCATGGCGGCGAGGAGCACCACCTGCAGCACCACCCACCCCTCTCCCCGCGGCCCCAACTCCGGCAAGGTCCAGGGAGCGCCCGCCGCGCCGGGTTCACCCCGGCCTGCCTTCTCGGTCACGATGCGCCTCCTCCGATCGGTGAGCGCGAGTCCTCCCGTCTCGTCCGGTCTTCTCTACTCGCGGCGGCGCCGACGAGCATCGCGAGCCCGATGAAGACCGCGAGAGACGACCACACGAGCGTATCACCGACCCACGCCTGGGCATCGGCGAGAAGCCGAACCCCCCAGTGATCGTGGGGCTGACGGAGGTCTTGAGAACGTGCAGGGCGCGAGAAACACGGCTCCCAGCAGCCGGCTTCCTGGACACGCCGACCGCGAGCCGACGCGCGGGAGGCACGAGATCCGGGACTAGTTGGCTTCGCCGGGGCTGTCGGGCGTCGACATGCGCTGCAATTCCTCCAGCGCAAGGACTCGCTTCCCCGCGTAGGCGAACAACCCCCGAGCTTGCTCTCTGATGCCGATCCTTGCGTGCTCGTCGAAGTCGCTGGCGACCTCCGCACCCGGCCCGCCCTGGATCGCCACCGCCGAACACTCGATTGGCTCCGTGGGGTCACCGCCGGCCGTCTCAACGATGTGCATCTCAAGCTGCACGCCATTCGGGATCATGGAGTAGTGGTGCGGCGCCAGCCGACACTCGAAGTCGAAGACGTGGCCGTGGAAGGACCACTGTTGCCTCTCGCCGCTCGTTGCGAGCGTGAGCGGATCGTTCTCGCTGCTCCCCGTGACCTGCTCCCAGCCAGACATCGCACTCCCCCTTCTTGATGAGCGTTAGAGCGACTGCTGAACGCCAGCGGAAGGAGCCAGCATCGCAGCCAAGATTCCATTCAGGCGCTCCGTGACGCTACACCTTGCTGTCGCGGCACGGTAGGGTGAGCGCCTTGAAAGAGCCGCATGGCCGGCGCCCGATCTCCTGGCGCACTCGCCGACCTCTCTTCACCAAAGCGAAAGAGGAGCTGTCTTGTCCAAGATCGTGGGGGAGCCAGAAGCGTACTTCAGCAAGTTCGTGCGGGAAGGCGACCCGCTGCTGCGGGATCTGGAGCTCGAGGCCGAAACGGAGCACATCCCCATCGTCGGCCCCGTCGTGGGGGAGCTCCTCTACATCATCACGCGAGCCATGGGCGCCCGGGCCGTCATGGAGCTTGGAACCGCCACGGGCTACTCCGCGATCTTCCTGGCCCGCGCCTGCGCTATGGGTGCCGGGTCGTTGACAACGTTGGAGCACGATCCGGCTCTCGCCGCACGGGCGCGCCGCAACCTGGAACGTGCCGACCTCGAGCAGCGGGTGAACGTCATCTGCGGCGACGCCCTCGAGCAGCTACCCCAGATGAAGGGCCCGTTCGACCTCATCTTCATGGACATCGAGAAGGCGGACTATGCGCGCGCTCTGCCGGAATGCCATCGCCTGTTGCGCCAAGGGGGTTTGCTCGTTGTCGACAACGTCGCGTTTCCCGACGCAGATCGCTTCAACCGGGCCATATTCAGCGACAGCGGTTGGAGGCCGGTGGCCCTCTTCGGCTTCCTCCCCAAGCACTCGCCGGAGAGAGACGCGCTCTGCCTTGCATTGCGCTGTTGAGGCAGTGTGTCGGCCATCACGGTCAGAACCACTCACTCAGGCGAGGTGCGTCCCAAGCTCTGTGCGTGAGCGGATGTCGAGCTTGGTGAAGACGTGAGCGAGATGCGTCTCGACGGTCTTCGTCGTCACGAAGAGTGACTGGGCGATCTCCCGATTGGTCATGCCGCCCCGTGCCATGGTCGCAATACGCCGTTCGCTAGGCGTCAACGATTCAGCGCCACTGAGCACGACACGGCGCGGTCGCGCCCCTGTCGCCAGCAGTTCCTGGCGCGCCTGCTCAGCCAACAGGCCTGCTCCGCTGCGCTCCGCTCGGTCGAGGCATTGGCGGAGTAGCTCGCGTGCGGCGGATCTCTGATTTGCCCTGCGCAGCGCCGCGCCCAGCTCGACTTGCGTCTTCAGCAGTTCGTAGGCAGCAGGCGATGCCGCAAGCACGCTGGCGGCATCCTCGAGCAGCCCTAGCCCACGCGGTCCTCCCTCGACGAGGCCGAGTGCACGGAGACTGCGTCCGATCATCGTTGGGGCTCCCCACGCTCTGGACAGGTCCAGCTCCTCCTCGGCGAGAGTGCGAGCTTCGTCTTGCCTCCCGAGGTGAACTAGTGCGAGCGCAGCGCCCGAGCGCCAGCGCGCGATGGCGGGGTTTCGGCACCCCGCCGGCTCGAGGAGGTCGCCGATGGCGACGAAGTCGGCCAGCGCCGCCCAACCAATCCCCTTGTGCAAGATGGACGAGGCCATGGACGGTGAGGGGATTGGCTGCAAGTAAGGAGCGCGGCACGCTGCTGCGGTCAAAGCCGCCTTCGGCGAGGGTTCGCTCGGCGGCGGCCAGGTCGCCTCGCTTGAGGAGCACGTGGGCAAGGGTGGTGGCTACATAGGCCCTGGCCACGGGCTGGTCCTCGGGGCAAGCCTCAAGCACGCCGTCTGCCTCGGCCTCCGCTTCCAGCAGCCGACCCATGTCATGCAGCACGCGCACGATCCCCGTTGAGGCGATCGCGTAGCTTCCTGGTGTGCCGCGTCGCTCGGCGAGCGAACGAGCCTCTCGCATCACGTGCCAGCACCCGGTCGAGTTGGTCCGCATAGAGGAGGACCTGGATCACGGCCAGGAGGCTCGTTGACGCCTCTTCGGCGAACAGCTCAGCACCGGCCAGCGCCTGCTCGGCGCGTTCAATGCAGCGTTCGCGCTGTTCGCCGCGCAGCGTGTCTCTTAATGCGGCGTAGGCCAGGAGCATTCTGCCGCCGGCGCTTTGCACTGGGACGTCGTCGACGCGTGAGAGACGCTCGGCCACCACAGCGTGCATAGTCGAATCGGACAGAGCTATGCCGGCCATCTCGGCCTCGAGCCGCAGGCGTAGCTCCCCGTACTGCTCGGTCAGGCCAACGGCCGCCTGCTCCAGTAGAGCCACCGCCTCGGTCGTCGCGTTTCTCCAGAACAGTAGCCGGGCCAAGGCGAGCGCGATCTCTGCCCGAGTCTGGGGGTCCCTTGTCACGGCCAGAGCGGCCTGCAGATGGACCTCTGCGTCGGGATCACGCATGAGCGCCTCGGCGCTCCCGAGCTCGAAGAGTAGGGCGCCGCGCATTTCGGGGGGCGGCGGTTCGTCGAGCGCCCGGCTAAGGTAGACGGCGGCGTTCGCCGGCGCCGACCTCGCCAGAGCGTCGCGCGCCGCCTCACGAAGCGTCGCTACCACCTGCTGACTGCCCGAGCGCGGACTCAGAAGCAGCTGAGCGGCCGTCCGGCGGGCGGATGCGCCGCGCTCGGTGAGAATCGCGGCGGCGCGCCGGTGGTCCTCCCGGCGCTGCGTCACGGGCATCTCGAGGTAGACGGCATCGCGAACGAGCGCGTGCACGAAGGCCAGGGCTGGCTCACGATGGATCAGACCCACTCGAGCGAGCATCTCTGCGGCATCCTCCGCCTTCTCGTGATCGACCGCGGCGAGGTCTGCGATCAGATCAAGATCGGCCTCGTCGCCGAGCACGGCCAGAGCTCTCGCGAATGCCTGCGCCTCAGCGGGCAACTGCCCAAGGCGCCGCTGGACCGAACGTGACACGGCCCCTGGGCCGATCTCTCGCACGCGCGGGATCTCACCCACTCCTGGAGCGACGCCTTCCTCCGCAAGCGCGTTCAGCAGTTCGTTCAGCAGCAGGGGATTGCCCCCGCTTGCCTGGAGGCAGGCGGCGCAGAACTCCTCGGACGGGTCGGCCCCGAGGATCTGCTCGGTCAGCTGACGCGTGGCGACGGCGCTCAACGGCCGCGGGAGCAGCATGATCGACAGCGGATCGCCCATCAGTTCGTGGAGGAGGACCGCGTCCATCCCGGGCTCCGCCGGGCGAAAGGCGACGGCGATCACGATCGGGAGGCCCTCGAGACGCCGGAGAAGGTAGCCCAGCCAGTCGAGGGATGGGGTGTCGCTCCAGTGCAGATCGTCGACGGCGAGAAGTAGGGGCTGCCGATCGGCGAGATTCGCGGCGAGCCAGAAGAGGCCGTGCCGGAGGGACAGCGCTCTTTCGTCGCCCAACCGATTCGCCGCATCGACGGGGGCGCTCTCCAGCACGGGCAGGGCGAGCATGGCGGCGCCAGCGATGATCTCTGCTCGTTCGCTGGGCGAGCTTCTCCTGAGAACGGGTTCGAACAGCTGCCGCACGACCCCGAAAGCAAACGAGCGTTCCAGCGCGCTGCCGCGTGCGCTCAATACGCGCAGACCGTACTGGCCGGCGAGATCGCGGGCGGCGGCGAGAAGATGCGTCTTTCCCATGCCCGCGTTGCCCTCGATGGCAAGAAGACGCGCAGTCGGTCCGCCCTCCGCTCCGATCGCCTCGCGCAATGCTCCGAGCTCCTTGTCGCGTTCCAGAAGCTCGGGCGTGCTCACGGCTGGGCCGGCGTAGTTTCGGGGTTTTCCCAGGGGTGCGTCCCCGTCGCGAACGACCCGCGCCTGGCGAGACCATGGGATCGGAAACGATCGATGGTCGACGAGCGGCAGGAGGCAATCATGAACATCACCACAAAGTCGGCGGAAGCGCAGACCGCGTTGAGGGCAGTGAAGAGCAGGCTCGCAACAATGAGCTCCAAGAAGTCCAGGCGAGGTCCCAGTGCCCAGTTCTTCCGCCATCTGGCGGAGATGTACGGGGCGATGGTGCTGGGAATGGTGATCCTGGGTCCATTGTACCAACTGCTCATGCGCGGGCTGGGGCACCCGGATCCGACGCGCACTCTTCCCGAGTTGTCTGCACTGGTGGCGGCATTCAGCATGACGGTTCCGATGGTGGCCTGGATGCGCTACCGCGGGCACAGCTGGCGTGCGTCTGTGGAGATGGCCGCCGTCATGTTCGCCCCCGCCCTCGCGCTGATCGCCTTGTCCGCCGCCGGCGCCATCTCGAGCGCCGCGATCGAGCCGCTCACGCACGCCTTCATGTGCCCCGGCATGCTCGTACTCATGGTCATCAGACGCAAGCAGTACACGGGCCACCAGCACAAGCTGACCGCAAAGGAGGCATGACAGCCATGAAGCGCTTCGCATTCGTCTACTTCATGAAGGACTCACCCCTGAAGATCCGAGAGGTGGTCCCCTACCACGTCGACTACTGGACTCAGCATCGACTTGATGGCTACGTCGGCGGACCATTCGTTGACAGGACGGGCGGCTTGATCTCTTTCGAGGCTTCCAGCCAAGTGGAAGCGTCGGCCCTCGTCGCAGACGACCCCTTCAGCGTCCATGGACTGCTGGAAGAGAGCTGGGTCAAGGAATGGGAGACGGAGCCGTCAGCCCAGCTTCAGCTCGAGCCGTGTTTGTGAGAGGGAAGATTCCGAGCGTAGCCCCTCGGCTGCAGCACGCGTGTCAGGCGTCATCATGCAGCGCATCACGTCACATGCCTTTGCAGTGGTCGTCGTCGCAGTTCTCGCGACGTTGGCCATGGCGGCGTGCGGGGGCTCTGACGAGGCACCGAATCCCTCGCCCAGCGTCGCGCAGAGTGCCTCCCCGAGCGGATCGTCGAGCCCGGCTCCCTCCCTGCCCGTCGCTTCGCCGTCGCCCTCGCAGACGGGTAGTCTCACCGTCCTCTCCGTCTACTACCTGCGCGGCCAGTACGTGGGTGCGGCGCACCGCGCCGTGCCGGCCACGGACGCGCCGGCCCGAGCGGCCATGCTCGAGCTGCTCGCCGGACCCACGGCCGCGGAGCTCGAGTGCGGGTCTGCACACCCAGATCCCCCCAGGCACCAAGCTACGCGGCCTCACCATCCGCGACGGCATCGCGACCGTGGACCTCAGCGGGACGTTCGCAGCTGGAGGGGATCCGCTCGAAGAGAGGGGCCGCCTCGCCCAGGTCGTCTACACGCTCACGCAGTTCCCGACGGTGCACGGCGTGCGCTTCAGGATCGACGGCCTGCCGCTCGTCTTCCGCAGCGGCGAGGGCACGGTCCAGCGCGGGCCGCAGACCCGCGACTCGTTCGAGGACATGACGCCGGCGATCTTCGTGGAGATCCCCACGCCCGGCGATCACGTCGGGAGCCCGCTCGTCATCCAGGGCACTGCCAACACCTTCGAGGCGCAGTTCGTCGCGCGCATCCTCGATGAAGACGGTCGGACGCTCGGGCAGCAGAGCGTCATGGCGACCTCGGGCTCGGGCACGCGCGGCACGTTCAACGAGGCCATCAGGTTCACCACCGACGCTTCCCGCATCACGCTGGTCGTCTACGAGCCGTCAGCCGCCGATGGCCATCCCATCCACGTGGTCAGGATCCCGCTGTACCTCGAGAGCGCGCACTAGCGCGTTCGCCGCGCTCGCGTCACCTCCCGGTCCAGCGCGCACCGTCGATGGCGCCGGGAAGATGAAGAGTTGGCCCCTGATGGACGGTCCGGAAAGCCCCGAGACGGAAGGCCGGTCGTGCGAGAGGCCCGCTGCCCTCACGGCGGGCGGGCCTCCTCGTCCCCGACCGCGCAGGTCGAAGATGGCCTTCGGAAACTGCCCTACTGCGAAAACACGGGGCTGGGCGGCACGATGCCACCTGGCGTGGGTGTGCTCGGGATGGGCACTCCGGACATCGCCTGATGAACCCAGTAGTCCGTCCCGTAGGCACCTCCGGTGCCCCAGATGTGGGCGTACATGGCCGCCTGCGCCACGGGTCCGCCGGGCGGCGATTCCGAGGCAAGCGCCGTGCCGCCGAGGGCAACGACGAATATCGCCACCAGAACAAGGAGCAGAATTGCTTTCCTCATGTCCCCTCCCTCGTCCAAGGTCCTCAGTATAGGCCTGCTTGTACGCCAAAGGGCTCGCACGCTCAAGCGTTGGGGCGCGGCGCTATGGGGCAGGGCTTGCGGGAGGTGGCGTAGTCGACACAGGTTGAGAAGACGTGTCTCGCCTGTGGATGCGGGCGCTTTTCGGCATCTCTTCCCGGGGCGCCGACGCTCCACCGGCGCCTCCTGACGCGGGCTCGGCCACCGCCTCACCAATGGCCCAAGTCCCCTGTCGTCCCATGGGCGCGGATGCCCTCAGCGGATGCCGCTGTCGTAGGCGATCGTGACTCTGGTAGTCGTGCCGGCGATTACAGTCGCGTCCAGCGGTGCCGCGCTAGGGAACGGCCGGCCTTCAGGTGACAGCGGCACGAGCCGGTAGCTCCCGGCTTCCAATCGCACGGCGAAGACGCCGTCTTTGCCCGACGCCACCGTTGCCACCGCGTCGCCCCCGGACGTCTCGATGGAGATGGTAGCCGCGTAGGGGCGGGTGTTGGGTGGGCCGCCGACCTGCTCGACCGGTGAGATGGGGCCCAGCGTGACCTTGCCCTGGAGCAGTCCGGTGGGGCCGCCCACCGCACCGCAGGCCGTCACCATGCCGGCCGCGACCAACGTGACGAGGGCGAGAGTGGCCGCTCGCAGCCACGATCCATGGATGCCGTTGTTCATGGGCCGCTCCAACCTCTAGGACAGCCGCTCTAGCTCGGGTCGCTAGCCCAGCGGCGTGTCGCCGTCCAGACCTCCGTGCGGTCGGTAGCCATTGTAGTAGCGAAGGAAGCGCGGCAGGGCGGCGATCCGTTCCGCGGTCGAGTCGTAGGGCCGCTTGTAGGCCCAGCCGTTCTGGACGATCTTCACGAACGCCTCCGCCTTGCCGTTCGTCTGCGGCCGGTAGGGCCGCGTGCGCCAGTGGCGCAGGTCCTGCGCCTCGACCGCCGCTGCGGAAGGAGGTGCGAGCGGTAGCAGCTCCCGTTGTCGGTCAGCAGGCGCTGCACGCAGATGCCGTGGCCGGCGAAGAAGGCCAGGGCGCGCTCCAGGAAGGCGACCGCCGTCTCGGCACGCTCGTCGCGCGAGCTCCTCGGCGTAGGCCAGCCGCGTGGCGTCGTCGACGGCCACGTGCGCGTAGTCCCAGCCGATGCCGCGGTGCGCGGTCTGCGCCTTGTAGTCGGCGAGAGCGCTTGCCGCCGCCGGCGCCGATGCGGCCCAGACTTCTTCGTGTCGAGGTGCACGAAGGTCGAGAGACGCGCCGCGCACGGTTCAGTTCTCAGCCCGCCGCTGCGACCCCAGGCTGCCACTCGAGGACGACCTGCGTGCCCTGCCCGGGTGACGAGTCAACGACCAGCTGGGCCTCCGCCTCGGCGGCGCGCTCGCGCATCGACCGCAGACCTAGATGCGTCGGCCCCAGGGCGCCTGGCTCGAAACCGGTCTATGGGCGCGGTCCGGGTAGCGTCAATCCGAGATGCCGGCTTAACGACCGCCTTTTCTCTCAAGCGGGGATGCTCTACTACGAGGCTCGCGACAGTGTGGACGCGGGCTGCCCCAAGTGAGGAGAGACCCATGGCCGTTCTCAGAGGCGCAGTCGAGGCAGATGTGCCGATCCAGTTCGCCGACCAGGAATGGACCGAGTTCGTGTTCCGCTCGCTCTACGGCACCTACGCGAAGGGCTTTGCCGACGTCGCGTCGTCGATCAACGAGACAGACGCCGACTCCGGCACCGTCAACTTCGAGACCGAAGGCGATCGCCTCGTCAAGGTGTCGGTGGAGCTCGAGTACACCCCGCGCTCCAGGTCCGATCCCGACGCTGAGGTCGCCAAGGCGCAGCAGCGCCTCGATCGCGACCTCGAGAAGTACCGTGTCTTCCTCCTGAAACGCTGCGGGCAGGAGAGCTGCCGCACGGACTGAGGCACCCCTCCCGGAGAGCCAGAGAGGAATCCCACGGTGACCCACCGCCCCCTAGTCACGCACCGACGCCGACCCCGCGAAACCCGGGCGCCGGCGGCTGCGCGAGCATCTGGGCGACAGCTCGGCGCACCGCACCAGCGCTCACTCGAAAGCAGCGGACGTGCCGGCCTTGAGGGAGGCACCGGCAGGACAGCGGCAAGCAGAGGCTCCGCGGCGGGACGACCCCAGCCGGGCGCTCAGGGGGACGACTCCGGCGGCAGCGGCGGTCCGTGCTCCTCAGCGTCCTGATCCTCCACAAGATCGTGCCACTGCTTGTGCGTGCCCACCTTGGCCCTCAACCTCCATGTCCTGGACTTGGGCTCGTCCTCGATGGCCGCCGCGAGGCGATCGAGCGCCGTCTGCGCGCGCTGCGCGAGCTCGCGGTCGAGGTCGTCGCGCCGGTCGAGGACGCCGCGCATCTGCGCGATGCCGGCGAGGACGTCGTGGTACATGCCCCACTCGCCGGCGCAGAGACGCGCGATGTAGGGCACGTTGACGACGCCGCGTTCGTCGGTCTCGCCGAGCGGCATCTGGCCCAGCAGGCTGATGACGTCGCGCTCGTCCTTGTCGTCGATGTGGACGGCCTGGAGCTTGGTGAGCAGCACGTCGCTGAGCGAGACGGTGTAGTCCTCGATCTCCAGCCGCTCGGCCAGGGGCACCTTGTGGTCCATGCGGAACGTGTCGAGAAACACGTCCACGTGGTCGTCGGGGTGGATGAAGTAGTGGCGCTCGGCGTCCGGATGCTCGCAGCGCTTGTAGAACTGCAACTGCCGGCCCGCGGTGGCTTGACTGACGTGGATGTTTTCCTTGAACCCGAGCGCCTCGAAAAGGCCGTAGATCCCCTTGGCCTGTCGACTCAGGCCGATCAGATCGATGTCGGAGTAGTCCCGCTCGCAAGGATAGGCGAGCTCACAGTACGTGCGCACCGCGAGACCGCCGAAGAGTCGCAGGACGATCCCGCGGGAGCGCGCCTCGTCGATGACGCGGCTCGCCTCTTCGACCATGTCGCTCCGCGCGTCAAGCATTCCCCGGAGTCGGGTCTGTTCTCATGGCCGGATTGTCTCCTTCGCACATGCATCAGAAACGGGGCAAGAGCGGCGCAGAAGATGAACGCGCTGGCGGGCTTCACCGGCGCCGTGCTGCTCGTCCTCGAGGCGGAATCCGTGCCCAGCGATGCCGAGCCCTGATCAGAGCCGCCCGCGACGTCCGATGTCACTCGATTTCGACGTGGGCCCCCGAGCAGTATGGCGGGTTCGCGGTGAGCCCACAGTTGCAGATGGCTGATGTGATCGGCTCCTCGACCTCGAACGACAGCGGCATGACTCCGCTGCCCTTGTGCGATCCATCGCAGTAGGGCACGGTCCTGGTCCTGCCGCACTGGCACCAGTGGTAGGTGCCGGCGCCGAGTTCGATCACTTCGGGGTGGCTCGGGGCCTCGTCGTGCTCGAAGCGCGTCATGGTTCCTCCTCGGTCGAACGATTTCAGCCGATTTGCTTCGCCAGCCGCTCATCGCGCAGCAGCGCCCGCCGGCGCCGGGCGAAAGCAGCCAACCGGCACCGGTCGCTGCAGTACCTCTGCACCCTGATAGTGGTCGCGAAGACTGCGCCACAATGGTCGCAGGTCGCTTCACGAACCGTGCGTTCCCTCACTCGGCTGCGTGTATTCGGCGCCTCACGCGCGTGCATGGTGCAGTGCTCCGAGGGGTTGTAGATCGAGAGGACCGTGTCGCAATCGAGACTGGCGCAGATCCGTCCGCGCTCTTGCGTAGGCATGCACCTCGAACGGGCGATTGAATCCCAAGGACGAGCTGTGCCCGTCAGACTGATCATGACCCGCCCCCTCGCCGAGTGTGGACTCCATCGGCTTCCGATGGCGGAAGATGGAGCCCTGCCACTCGCTGTTCATGACGCACTGCGGTGGGAGCCTACCCAGCCGCTGCCGGACATTCACATGGCTCGCGGCGTAGCTGGTGCCGGCTGCGCAGCGGACCGAACCTGGTGGTTTGTGGCAGGGGCTGTGTGCCTAGGCGAACACCACGCGGCCGTAGAGCACGACGACCACGCCGACCAGGGCGATAGCCCCGCCGACGATGTCGAAGCGGTCCGGGGCGGTCCGTCGATGCCCGTGGCGACTCCAGCTTCCCTACCGTCTGCCAGACCTTCACGTGATCGGTCTCAACGCCATGGGCGGCGAGCGCCTCGCGCAGGTAGAGCGGCTCGGCTGGGTGTGGGGCGTCGTGGGTGAGTATGAGACCGGCGACGAACTCGGCTAGGTTCACAAAGTCAACAATCTGCCGACTCACCGCCCAGCGCAGTTTGCTGGAGGTCAAGAAGACCTGCCCCGTCGACGGAGCGCGCCTTGTGCAGGCCTCTCACCCGGCCGCCGATCTCACGCCGCCGAGCACTCAGGCGAAGCTCTTCATCTGTGGAGCCAAGCCTCAACCACGCACGAGCCCGAGGAACAGATCGGCGTCGACGTGCAGCCCGAGCTGCTGGCGGGCAGGCAGACTGGAGCGCTCGAAGCGCGGCTTGCCACTGAGAGCGCTCATCCGCACGATGGCCGCCATTGAGCGCGCGCCATGGATGTACTCGCCGACGAGGAGGAAGGCGCGCAGCACACCGTCGTCGATATCGAGCCGAGACCCGGCGGCGCCGGGTGTCATCATCTGCGGCGCCCGACGAGCGATCAGCGAGCGCAGCAGCAAGGCTCGCCGCAATGGCCACGCAACATCGGCCGCATCCTGGGGATTTGGGCCGGTGACGTCCACGTATCCCCCGAGGCGACTGATGAAGTCGGGCTTTTTGGCGGCACGCTCGGCGTGCTCGTCGCGGTACACCACGAAATCCTCGAAGCGGGCCGAGGTACCGCCGGCGAACACAAAGATCGCCGGGCCCACGGGGTGGAATCCGCCGCGGTCGCGGAAGCGCCCGTCTTCCATCGGCGCGAGGAAGTGCTGCAGCCAGCCCAGGGGCTCGCCCTGACAGGGCGCATCGAACTCGTCCCAGAAGACCAGCGGCAGGTCGCCCTCGAGCGCCACGTCGCGGACGCGATGCAGGGCACCCTGGAGGTCGGCCTCCGTGCGCAACTGCGACAGGTTGAACTCGAGCGCACGCGGCTGGTCCGGCTCGAGCACGGTCGCCAGCTGCCGCACTGCGAATGTCTTGCCGGCTCCCGGCGGGCCGAAGACGGCGACCGAGAGGGGATGCCCACCGCGGTCGCCGTGCGCCCGGTGCTCGACGTATTCCTGCATGATGTTGCGCACGCTGCGTAGGCTCTCGATCTCCACGCGATCGACTGAAGTCCAGCTACCCACGGTCTCTACGGGGATGCCGGGCGGCAGACTCGAGGAACCGTTGACGGCCGTCTCCACGGCCACGTCCACCAGCGCCAACTCACTGTAGGTCTGCGCGAGGATGGAGGTGCCGGCGGCCGGCCGATAGACGACGCTCGCGAACTCGTCGGTATCGCCCGCGAGGGCGCGCGCCACCGCCTCGAGCGGGAAGGGCTCGGCGCGCACGTCACGACCGAGGTCCACCACGAAGCCGCTCAGGTGCGCGGCCCGGGCAGCGGCGAGCCCGCGTTTGACGGCATCGATCAGCGCGGGATCGCCTTCGCCCGTCAACCCCAAAGCCACCGCGGCGTCGATGCAGCGTCCATAGGCGGCGCCGACGCCAGGGAAACGCTTGCCCCAGTCGCCCTCCTGTGAACGCGAGTCGAAGACGAGCACGTCGGGGCCGTCACGCTCCACGATGAGTGCCCCCGCGGCACCAATGACGACGATCACGCGACGGGCCCGCGAGATGGAGTCGGCGGCCACGGCGGCGAGGATCTCTTCGGTGAGCTGCTCCCAGGAGAGTGCGTAGCCCACCTGATGGCCGGACTTGCGCAGCTCGTCGGAGGAGGTGATCACGGTCAGGGCGTCGCCGTGCTCCCCGAGAAGCTGGTCGGCGAGCGTCGAGCCGGTGTGCGGCGCGCCGGTCTGCCAGACGATGGCGCGCGGCCCGGCTTCAAGGAGCCGAGCGAGACCCTCAGGCCGGTCGCGGTAGCCCTGCGCATGGTCGACGAGCAGCAGCGTGTCGATCCGCTCGGGCGTCGGCAGATCCGCAGTCGGCGGCGTCACGGGCGCGGGGTCGCTGCCCAGGAACTCAGCGATGCGCCAGGCCGTGGCACCGCCGACCCCCAGATCACGCGGGAAACGCTGGATGCGCGCATATGTGTACGTATAGGCGCCGTGATAGGGCGAGGCGAGCGCCTCGACGGGGACCTCTGGGCCAATGACCGTCACATCGGTCAGCCCGCCTGCGTCCGCCGCAGCGCGCAGGATCCTCGCGTGTGCGGCGGCACCTCCGCTGGAGGAGACGGCACGACAGGCGTACGCGCCGCCCCACATCCAGATGAAGTCCACGGGCGCGCGGCGCTCGCCGGCGGAGGAGGGCAGCAGCCAATCGACGCTGACATCGCCGGCTACGACGATGGTCTGTGGACCTGAGGACAGGCTCGGTGCGCTTTCTGACAAGAGGGCCTCCGCATCTCGGGTACGGTCGTCTCGCTAGCGTACCCTCGACGGACCGGGGTGACGCAGGCGCTGCAAGCGCCGCGACGCGGCGTCCTCTCGATGTCGGGGCCTGGCGGGGTCGCCAGAGCAGCAACGCGGGTGGAAGACCGGTGAACGCGATCGTTTCGGGTCCGGGGTAGGAGTCACAGGTTCAGGTGACGTGTCGCTCCGATGGAGTGTGGTGATTTGCAGATACTCTCTAGGCGACCGTCCGACGAGATGCCGGCCTCTTCCAGCGATCTTGGGGCTGCTGGAGGTCTTGGAGACGTGGATGCCGCCAAAATCTTGCCCACGTGCAGGCTTGCCCACGTGCAGGCAGTCGCGGGCGACGCCTCGTGGGTAGTGGAAGCACTCTGCGGCACAGGTCTACACGACCTACCCCACGCCCAGAAGCACGCCACTGCAGCTGCTTTCTCGACCCTGCCGCCAGACGACCGACAGCCCAGCTGCTCCGGCAGGAGTTGTCAGAGTGGTGGAGCCGCTCGATCAGTCAGTCTCGCCTTCCACCCGGGCGCCAATCACGAAATACGAGAGACCCTCAGGCCCCGCCACCACCACGCGCCGTGCTGACGGACCCACCAACACGTAGCGCCCCGGCTCAAATGCGACCTTCTCGCCGTCGATCTGCAGGTAGCCGGCGCCGCGCAGGGCCACGTAGATCTCCTCTTGCCCTGACTCAAGCTCGTCGTGCTCGTGGCCGACCTGATCGGGCTGTGAATCGAACTGGTTGGCCTTGATCGCAAGCGCGCCGAGGGCCCTTGCGACCGGCGTGCGGCGGCCCTCGAAGTCCTTGACGTCGATTACCGAGTAGCTCACTCTGTGCCTCCCATCGTCACGAAGAGTCGCATGCGAGGTTCACTCTAGCGAGGCGCATGGCCACGCGCGCAGTGCGCATGGCGAACAGGTCTGGCCATTCAGTGTCGCCGCGGCGAGGGGGCACGTGCAGCACTTCTCGATGCGAGGCCGATGTCCCACCGACGGACCGGCGTGGGCCAACTGGGCGAGCGCAGCGGCTAGAACAAGACACCTGCGGCTGTCTTCGACAGGAAGTCGTCGACGTGTTTCGCGGCGACATCCCCAGAAGCAACGACTAGGTGTAGCGCCCATGCACGTTGTTGACCTTCAGAGGGCCAGACGCTGCATCGGCGTGAGGCCGTCAAGACCGCCATGGGGTCGGTAGTGATTGTAGTAGAGCGAGGTAGCGGTCGAGGGCCGCGATGCGTTCATCGCCGCTCACGTAGGGGCGCCGGTAGGCCCAGCCGTTCTGCACTAGCTTCACGAACGCCTCGGCCTTGCCGTTGGTCTGCGGCCGGTAGGGCCGCGTGCGCAGATGCGCGAGGCCCTGGTCCTCGACGACGGCGCGGAAGGCCCGCGAGAGGTACGGGCTGCCGTTGTCGGTGAGCAGGCGACGCACCTCGATCCCTGGCCGCGTAGAAGGCCAGGGCGCGCTCGAGGAAGCCCGCCGCGGTCGTCCCGAGCTCGTCGGGCAGCTCCTCGGCGTAGGCGAGCCGGGTGGCGTCGTCGACGGCCACGTGCACGAGGTTCCAGCCGAGGCCGCGGTGGCGGGTCTTGGCGGACGCGGCCGACGAAGTGCCAGCCGCCGCCCGGGCGATGCGCCCCAGCTTCTTGGTGTCGAGGTGCACGAAGGTCGCCGGCGCGCGGCCAGCAGTAGCGCACCACCGGCTCGCGCGGCTCCAGCGCCCGCAGGCGGTTCAGGCCCAGGCGGCGCAGCACCGCGTAGACGCTCGAGCGCGCCGCGCCGGTCAGCCAGCCGATCCAGTGCGGGCCGACGCGCAGCCGCAGGCGCAAGAGCGACGATGCGGCGCAGCAGGCGGCCGCCGATGCGCTGCGGCGGCCGGCGCCGCGCCGAGGAGCGCTCGACGAGCCCGGCAGGCCCTTCGGGGCAAGCGGCGGCGCCACTTCCACGCCGTCTGGCGGCTGACGCCGGCCGCTGCCGCCGCGCCGGCGACCGTCCAGCCCTCGTCCTCGATCCGCCGGCAGAGCAGCAGCCGACCGTGCAGCGTGAGGCGCGCGTTACGATGAGCCATGAGGGCCCTCCTTCGGTTCATGGTCTTGGACAACCACAAACCGACAGGCAAGGGCCCTCACCTGTCAACAACGTAGATGGGTGCTACAACTAGTCCCTGGCAAGGGTCGATGGCGGCCAGGGGGTCAAACGAGAAGTCGTCTCGAGGCGGCGTGCCCGCGGTGCTCAACTGCAGCACCCGTGGGTGACGACCATGGACGAGTGGTAGGTGCGGCGCAGGTGGAGGATCTTCTCCTCGACCTCGGCCGGCATGCGCAGCGGCATGTTCACCGGGCACGGGCTCTTGTTGATGAGCCCGGCCTCGCCGTGCTTCTCGTAGCGGCGCTTCCAGATGTAGAAGCACTGCCGCGAGATCCCGAAGCGCCGCGCCGTGAGCGCCACGTTGCCGCACTCCTCGGCGTAGCGCAACGCTGCGAGCTTCCGCTTGATGTCACGCTGCTGCTGCGTCATCCACGACCTCTCAATCAACGAAGGGAGTAACACCCTACTGTCAAGTGAAGTCGTGAATGTCAGAGCTAGACGGACTGGTCCGGCCGCTTCAAGTGATGGCCCCGGCAGCGCGCCGCCGATTAAGGTCACGTTCACCTGTTCATCCTGAGAGGGGCCTGCAAAGCGGCACTCTCGCCGAGCGGCACAAGCGTTGCACTCCCAATCACCGCAGAACCTCTCAGGGACAGACCGACGGAGAGCACGGTCAACGATTCTCGCGGCCGCTTGCATCGGCCTCGCGGTAGCTGACAAGGGCCGGGCCGATCTCGGCCTGCTCCAGCAGGTTTACGGCGGCTTCCACCATGCTGAGCAGCCTGCCGGGAATGCCGACCGGGTCGTCCGGAAAGCCATAGCGGAACTGCGCCTGCAGGGCCCGCGGAGGCAAGCTCTCTGTCGTGCTGCGTCTGAAGCGAATCGCCACCGTCGCGAGCCCATGCCGTTCGAGCTCAGTCGCTACCAGGCTCACGGCCTGGTTGCAGGTCGGTCAAGTGGGCACGAGCAACGCAATGTCCACTTGGTCGTCCGTCAGTTGAGGCACCACGGTGTGCCTCGTCGCCGCGGTGAGACGCCGCGGGGTGACGACCGCGCCGGAGAGCGAGATATGTCGCGGGCTCAGCCGCCCCAAGCGGCCGGAATCGACCAGCGGGCGCACGCTGCCGAGCACGGCGAGCAGTCGCTCCTCCTCCATCCGCGCGCGATCTACCTGGTCGAGGCGGTGTTCGGCCGGCTCAGGGCTGTGCGCATTCGCGCTGACCGAGCGGAAGCGGCACTCGTGCTCGAAGGGGCCGAGGCGCTGCCAGGCCCCGGACAGATAGGCATTGCTGCACACGAGGGCCAGCGTGGATTGGCTGAGGGGTTTGCGCAGCGGGCTCCACGCGGCCCGGTGCTTCCACGGCCAGATTGCCCTCACGTGATCAGGACCTCCGAACCTCTACTGGAACCGACACCTGCGCAGCTTAGACTGCCGCGCGCGAGCTTCTCCCGGAGGTAGAAGAATATGCATACACAGGGAGGACGTCGACCTCGAGAAGGCAAGGCTCTCTGCACGCCGTGCCCTCATACCGCGCGGCGACGGGGTCATTGTGAGCGAGCCGAAAACGGCGAAGCGCCGGCTCGACGAAGAACGGCGACTGCGCGACTCCGGCAGGGCGAGCCGCGAAAAGGCAGAGCAGCAAGACTGTCACCGACGCTAGGTCGCAGTCCGTTGCCTCCCGATACGGTTGTGATGGCGCCTTTGCGGTGATGAATCTGTGCAGTTGGTGACTACCTTTCGGGCCTTCACTGCGAGAGCCGGCTCGCCGCGGGCGGGTCGCTACAGGGAGCGCGACATGAGCACCACTCTGCAACACGACGGTTGGGACCTGCACGTGGGCGGGTCGGCGGACGGTGAGCACAGCGTGCTCTTCCTGGCCGGTGCCCTGGTCACGGGCGGGGTCTACGAAGAGCTGCTGAGCGAACCGCTCCTCCGGGACGCGTCGATCCGTCTGGTGACGGCTACTCTGCCGGGGTTCGGCCGTACCAGCCCCCCTGACGACCCGAGCGTGGAGGTCTACGCCCGGATGGCGACCCGGTTGGCGGCTGACCTGGGCTGCGATGTGGTCGCCGGACACAGCATGGGCGCGAACGTGGCGATCGAGATGGCGGCTGGCTCCGGGTTCACCGGGAATCTGGTTCTCGTCTCCCCCAGCTTCTCGGCACAGGACGAGCCCGGGATCCTACGCTTCATAAGCCGCCTTACGCCGGCTCTGGGGTATCTGCCGTGGGCCGGGATGCTGAAGATGGTCGGCAGCGCCGTGAAGGGCACCAAGGTGTCGCCCGAGCGTCGCGCCGCCCTGGCGGCCGAGCTGAAGAACAACGACGCGCGCTTCTGTGCCGCCTCGTACCCGCGCTTCATCGAGTATGCGGAGCGGTACGGCTCGGTCGTCGGGCGTCTCTGCGAGTCGGGAGCGAGGGCCTGGGTCGTGTTCGGCGCTCATGGAGACGTCGGGCTCACCGAGCAGGAGCGCCGCGGGCTCGTGGCGTGTCCGCGGGTCACGCTGGAGACGATCCCCGACGCGGGGCACATGACGCCGATGGAGGCTCCCCGCCGCATCGCCGAGATCATCCTGGAGGCGGCCGGCGTCGGCGTGTCGGCGGCTGAGGCCGCCTAGACAAGTCGGAGGAGGTCGACGATATCCCGGCCGCCCGTCGGGTAGGCCCACGGCATCGCCTTGAGGTCGGCGGCCGTGAGCCCGCCGGCGATCGCCGCGGCGAAGACGTTGACGACCTCCTCTGCGTGGTGGCCGAGCAGGTGGGCGCCCGCGATGAGACGGGTCGCCCGCTCGACGAGCACCTTGGCGCCTGACACGCTGGAGAGCGTGTGACGAGAGTTCGAGCGCCGATCGGGGCGGCCAAGCGGCCGAGGATCCCGGCTGCACGACCTACGCCACGCACGCCAGCCTGGCACTTGCCGCCGGCATCAACCCCAAGGTCGTCTCCGAGCGCCTCGGACACGCCATCGTGTCGATCACGCTCGACACCTGCTCGCACGCCATCCCGGCGATGCAGGAGGAGGCGGCGGCGCTGATTGCGGGGCTGGTGTTCGCGGCGGAGACCGGACCGGTGCGAACCTGACTTCCTGTCGGGCGCTCGTCCCCTGAAACAGAAGGGCTGGTCTTCGGACCGGCCCTTCTGTGCCTACCACCGGCAACAACCCACTCGAACGTCTCGCTCGCCAAGAGCAGCTCCTCAGAGCCGGGGAGCGCTCGAGCGTCGGGAACGGGACTACTTCTCGAAGGCCAGGACGATCTCCGGTAGCTGGCGCGTAACGCCGTCCTGAGTCCAGGTCCAAGTGCTGATCGTCGTGTCGGTGTAGATGATGGCCGCTTTGCCGGTGATCGGATCCTCGGCCACCTCGAACAAGTCGAGGAGTTGCCGGTCCGCGACGCACGCGGAGCCTTCGAGGCAGACCCGACCCACCCGGTTGGACGTGTTGCTGACCTTCTTCACGGTCCACGTCCCGCCTGAGAGTTGCGAGTCGTAGACGTTCCACACGGCCTCTGGATCGTCGGTGGAAGATGCGGTACTTCCGTAGTAGACGAGGTCCACCTTGCCGCCGCGGGCGGCGATCCAGGGCATGACCGTGGTCTTTATGTTCGAGACGAGCTGCGCCGTCGACCACGTGGAGCCGTGGTCTGTCGAGGAGGACACCCACATGCCGTGAGTGTCCGTCCACGACGTCCACACGGTGCCCCTGACTGGGTCGACTGCAAGCGACGGCCAGATGTTGGCGAGATCCGTAAACGGCGGTGCATGGAACACGAGGCTTGTCGTGTAGTGCGCGCCGCCGTCGGTAGAGCGGGACACGTAGATGTTGTTGTAGTTTTCGCTGAAGCCCTTCGTCTGCGGCTCGCCGGCCGCGAAGCTCTCGAAGACGTCGCCTGTGGTCGGATCGGCGACGATCGGACCCAGCGTGTTGTTGAACGTCGAGTCACCGGTGACACGACCAAGGCCGGTGAGCGGCGAGCCGCTGGAGCGCCAGGTGCGGCCGTCGTCGGTGGACTTCTTCACGCGGATGAGCCGACTGGCTTGGGAGTCGTGATAGGCGACCCACACGTTCGGGCCGTCGGACGTGATCCACTGACGATCCGCCCCGGCTTGGTCCAGGAGCGTTGTCGTGCACTGGGCCGGGCCCGTTGCCTCGGCCGGGCATCGGGTCACCGAGACACCCAGCGCGGAGAACTTGCCCGTCGGACCGGAAATGACGTCGAGGTCAGCCAGCAGGGTGGTGCCCGCGGCCGTGATCTCCACATCGGCATCGCCGTCCCCGACGTTGGCGCGCGCCTTGCCGGGGATGGGCAGGCTCGTATCCATGGCACCGAAGTAGCTCGGGGTCGAGCCGAACTGGCCCTTCCACAGGTCGACCTGGTACGGGTTCCATGCCAGCCCGTCGACGGCCATCTTGCCGTCGGATCCGAAGGCGATCGCCGGCTCGCTGTTCCCGCTTGAGTTCGCGTAGGGCGAGGTCATGTAGCCCGAGGGAGGGACGAAGGTCGAGATCAGGAGGCTATTTGAGAACGCCGGCGTCATCCCGGGCGGTGGCGACGCCCCAGCGGGGGCAGCGCCCTGGCCCACCGTCAACATCGCCACGGTCGTCGCCAAGGCCACCGCCACGAAGGCCAGCACGCTGAGCTTCGCCCATGACAGCCGTCCGAGCGCCCTGGCCATGGGCCTCATTGTCGGCTTCTCCCCTCCACATGCAAGGGGGTACGGCGTGCACGCCGTCCGAACGGGGACAAAGGGCTTCTCGGCCATGACTTCACACTCCTGTTCGAAGCCTCGTGGCGGCCCTCGCCCCCCGAATGCTCGGAGTATCTAAGGAGTGGGAGTCGCCTGCACGTGGTCGTCTTGTTGGACGACGTCGCTGGCGGACCGACTACTCTGGACGGTTTCGACTATAGAGCCGCTCCAAACAAGTGCAAGCGTTGTGTGGGGTCTCACCACGCACGTAGGTCAGGCCGCCGCGGAGCACAAAAGTGCCCCGCCTGGCGATGGCCCACTCGCCGTGCGTTCCCATGGGGGCCAGTGTTGCGGCGTGCTCACGATTCTCGTCGGCAGAATGTCGGCAGTCCTGCCGATTCGGAAGGAAATGGGCGCGCGGCGAACACCAGAAAGTGCCCATATGCAGGAGAGAAGTTGGAGGCGGCGACCGGAGTCGAACCGGTGATGGAGGTTTTGCAGACCTCTGCCTTACCACTTGGCTACGCCGCCCCGGCGCAGCTCCTCTCAGAGCACGAAAGGCAGACGACAGAGCACATCGCCTCTGTCCTCTGCCTCGTCCCCGAGAGGGGGATTGGAGCGGGTGAAGGGACTCGAACCCTCGACCTTCTGCATGGCAAGCAGACGCTCTAGCCAACTGAGCTACACCCGCAGCAAGCGGGGATGCTACCAGAGGCCGCGCCGGGGCGCAATTCGTTCGCGAGGAAGTGCGGGGACCTAGTTCTGGGGCGTCTGCAGCAGCGGGTACCCGGCCTGCTCCCAGGCCTCGAAGCCGCCGGCGAGGTTGTACAGGTTCGTGTAGCCGGCCGCGGCCCAGGCGTCGGCGGCGATGCGGCTCATGCGGTCGCTGCGGCAGTAGACGACGATCTTCGCCGCCTTGTCCGCCGGCAGCTGGTCGACCAGCTCGGCCGCCTGGTCGTACGGGAGGAACAGGTCCGTCTGCTCGATCTCGCCCGCGTAAGGTACGTGGGTGTTGATGAGGACGAAGTCCTTGCTCTCGAGCATCGTGGCGAGCTCGGACGGGCTGACGTCGGTGTAGGCGGACGGCGCGGAGCCGGACGGGGTGGCCGACGGCTGCGGCGTCGCATCGGCGGCGGCTCCGCCACAGGCGGAGAGCACCAGGGCCAGGGTGGCGAGAGCCAGGAGGAACGCCAGAAGGAGGGGGATGTTCGGTGCGGGCTTGCGTCCATGGCTGTCTGCGTCGCCGTGCATGGACCGTGGATACCCCACCGGAGCCCATTCCGACACGGGCGGGGCGCGCGAGGCGGCGCGGCCGCTCAGGTCGTCGCCGCGTCGATCGCCTGGTTCACGAGGGCGTCCGCGGCCGCGTTCTGCTCGCGGCGCACGTGCTTCACGTCGACCTCGTGGAAGCGGCTGAGGAGCAGGCAGGCCTGCTGGTGCAACGGCTTCAGGCCTGCGTCCTTGACCTTGTACTGGCCGTTGACCTGCTTCACGACGAGCTCGCTGTCGAGGAACACGTCCAGGCGCTCGACGCCGCGGTCGAGAGCGATCTCGAGGCCGGCGATCAGCGCCTGGTACTCGGCGACGTTGTTGGTCGCCTTGCCGATGTAGTCGGCGAGGTCCTCGACCACGTCGCCGGCTGCGGTCATGAGGCGCGCGCCGATCCCGGCGGGGCCGGGATTGCCACGCGCGCCGCCGTCCGTGTAGAGGTGGTAGCGGGCGTCGTCGCGGTTGACCGGGCGGACGGGCTCGGACGCCGGAGCCGCAGGTGCGCCGGCCGGGGCCGCCTCCGCCTCGGGCGCCGGCGCGTCCGACGATCGCCACGACGCCGGCGGCCGCGTCGCGCCAGACGGCCACGGCCGGGTCGCGGAAGGTCTCGACGGTCGCCGCCGGGCCGAGCGCGTCGCGGAGCCGCTCGGCCCAGCGCAGCACGCACTCCTGCTCCGTCACGCCGTGCGGCGCGTCGATCAGGGCCAGGCCCTGAGCCTGCGCCACGCGCGCCTCGTGGTACTTGACGTCGCCGGTGACCAGCACGTCGGCGACCTGGGCGACGCCGCGGGCGATGGCCTCGGCCCCGGAGCCGGGCAGCACGGCCACGCGGCGCACCTCGCGCCTGCCGTCGCCGGCGTAGCGCACCGACGGCAGGCGCAGCACCGCCGCGACCTCGGCGGCCAGCGCCGCCAGCGTCGACGGGGCGGGCAGCGCGCCGAGCCGGCCGAGGCCCAGCGAGGCGATCTCGTTGTCCAGCGCGATGAGGTCGAAGGCCGGCTCCTCGTAGGGATGCGCGGCGATGTAGGTGCTGGTGACGCGGCGGCGCAGCCGCCGCGGGAACACGACCTCGATGCGCAGCTCGTCCACGGTCTCGTCGCGGCCCGACACCCCCGCCGCCGGCTGCGTGGTCTCGCGGCCGAAGAACGTGCCCTGCCCGCCGACCGACCACGAGCAGTGCTCGTACTCGCCGATCACGCCGGCGCCGGCGGCGAACAGCGCCTTGCGCACGAGGTCGGCGTCGTCCACGGGCACGAACCCGACGAGCTTCATCACGTCGGCGGCCGCAGGAGCCAGCGGCACGACGGCCTCCAGGTCGAGCAGCTCCGCGAGCACGTCGGCCAGCCCGCCGCGCGCCTTGTCCAGGCTGGTGTGCGCGGCGATGACGGCCACGCCCTCCCGCGCCGCGCGCAGCGCGAGCCTGCCGGACTCGGAGTCGTCCGAGAGGCGCTCGAGCGGGTCGAAGATCAGCGGGTGGTGACTCAGGACGACTCGCGCGCCGAGGCGGCGTGCCTCGTCCAGCACGGCGTCGTCCACCTCGAGAGCGACGAGGACGACCGGCGCCTCGTCCGCCGTGCCGGCGCCGCTGCACGGCAGCTCGTCGCCCGGCGCCCCGACCTGCAGCCCCACGTGGTCCCACGGCTCCGCGAGCGCGAAGGGGGCCAGGCGGTCGACCGCGGCGATGACGTCACGTACCTGCATGTCGCAGATACTACCCCAGTCGCGGCCCGGCACTCCGTCGGCGGCTCCACTCCACTCGACCGCCGTGCGCCTGCGTATACACTCGCCGCATGACTGGAGCAGGCGGACACACGACGCACCCGGGGCCGGAGCTGCCTGGACGCGCGGCCGGGCCCGGGCCGCGTCCTCCATCCCTGGCTCATCGTGCTCGCGCTCGCGCCCGGCATCATGCTCACGCTCGCCGACGCCACGGTCATGACCATCACGGTGCAGGCCATCATCCGCCAGGTGGGCGGCTCCGTGGTCTCGGTCTCCTGGGTCATGAACGGCTACAACCTCGTGCTGACGGTCCTCTTCCTGCCCATGGGCCGGCTCGGCGACCGGTACGGCCACAGGCTCGTCTTCACGCTGGGCCTCACGCTGTTCACCGCCGCCTCGCTGCCGTGCGCCCTGGCGACGAGCGTCCCCACCCTGGTCGCCTGGCGCGTCGTGCAGGCGGTCGGCGCCGCGGCCGTCGTGCCCACGGCGCTCGCTCTGCTCCTGCAGGCGTTCCCCGAGCGCCGGCAGGGCTTCGCCGCCGGCCTGTTCGGCGCCGTCAGCTCGCTCGCCCTCGCCGTCGGCCCCGTGCTCGGCGGGGTGCTCGTCTGGTACCGCGGCTGGCCGGCGGTGTTCTGGCTCAACATCCCCGTCGGGATCCTCGGCGTCATCCTCGCGCTCACGCTCACGAGGGGCCTGCGAACGCGCGCGCACCCGCGCCAGCCTCGATTGGCCCGGCGTCGGACTCGTGAGCGCCGGCCTGTTCTGCGTCACGCTGGCGATCATCCAGGGAAACGACTGGGGGTGGGTCTCGGCCGCCATCATCGGTCTCTTCGCCGGCGGCACCGTGCTCCTCCTCGCCTGGGTGTGGTGGGAGCTCCGGACTCCGTCTCCCCTCTTCGACCTCCGGCTGTTCCGCGACCGCACCTTCGCCGCGGCCGCCACCGCCGTCATGACCGTCGACACCGCGATGATGGGCACGATGTTCATGGGCGTGATCTTCATGATCGCGATGATGGACTACAGCGAGCTCAAGGCCGGGCTCGCGATCGCCAGCCTCCCGGTCGCCGTCATGGTCCTCACGCCGCCCGCAGGCTGGCTGGCTGACCGTATCGGACCGCGCTGGCTCGCCGTGGCCGGGGCCCTCGTGACGGCCGCCGGGCTCGTCGCTCTGGGGCACCTCGCACGCACCGCCCCGGTGAGCGGCGTGGTCTGGCGGAGCGCCCTCGTCGGAGCCGGCATCGGCCTTTCGCTGCCGGCGCTGCTCGCCGCCGGGATGAGCGCCGTCCCCGGCGGCCACAAGGGCGCCGGGTCGGGGATGCTCAACACGGCCCGCCAGCTCGGCTTCCTGCTCGGCGTCGCCATCCTCGTGGCGGTGTTCGCACACACCATGGGGCAGGCCGTGAACCGCGCCGCGGACGAGGCGCAGGCGCTCACGCGGGCGCAGAACGGCGTCAGCCAGCCGATCAAGGAGCGTCTGGTCAAGGAGTTCGACAAGGTCCGGACCATCGACGCGACCTCCGGCATGGGAGAGATCCGCAGGATCGCCCACCCGATCGCCGAGGACATCGGGAACGACGTCGGCATCTTCGAGGGCTTCGCCCTGCTCGAGCTGAAGGGCCGCCTCGAGAACATGTTGTGGGACCAGGTCTCCGGCGCGTTCCGCTGGCCCTTCTACACGGCCGCCATCTTCGCGGCGCTGGGCGCCCTGGCGGGCGCCTTCCTGCCGCGGCGCCTGCCGCGGCGCACCCCGTAGCACTGCAGCGCCGCCCGCCCTGGCGCCCGGCCCCCGCCCGCGTATACTGGGCCGCGTGCCGGTCCAGGAACTCATCTCCAGGCTCCCGGAGCGCGTCCGGGACCACCTCGCCAACGTCGGGGACAACCTGCAGCTCGTGGCCGACCTCGGCTACGGCGACGCGGCCCTCGCCGTGCCCGACGCGCACGGCGAGCTGATCGCCATAGCCGACGCGCGTCCGGCCACGGCGGCGGACCCGGTCCCCGCCACACGCGTCGGCGACGTCCTGCCGCACGCCGACGAGCCCGAGGCCTACGAGGCCTTCGCCTCGGGCAAACCCGTCCTCGGCACGAGCCGGCGGCTGCACGGCGGCGTCACCGGGTCCACCGACGCCTATCCCCTCGGGCTCCCCCAGCCCTACGCCGTCCTGCTGCGCACCTACGGCGAGCAGGTCGAGACCACGGCCAGCCGGATGGAGACGGCGTTCATCGACCTCGCGCGCGACCTGATGCAGACGCTGCGCGGCGGGCCGCTGCTCGACACCCGCCGGCGGCGTCCGTTCTCCACCGAGCGTCACGCCGGGGACGGCGTACTGCGCGTCAGCCCGGGCGGCGCCGTCCTCTACGCCTCGCCCAACGCCGTGAGCATCATGCGCGGCGCCGGCGTCGAGGGCCGGGTCACGGGCATGCGCGCCTCCGAGCTGCCCGGGGGAGCGCTGGGCATCGCCCCCATGCTCGGCGCCGCCGGCGCCCTGGCCACGGAGCTCGAGATCGCCGGGCGCACGCTCGGCTACCGTTCCATCTCCCTCACCGCCGGCGCGCTCGTGCTCGTCGACGACCTCACCGAGGCGCGGCGGCGGGAGCGCGAGCTGGGCGTCAAGGAGGCGACCATCCGGGAGGTCCACCACCGGGTCAAGAACAACCTGCAGACCATCGCGTCGCTGCTGCGCATGCAGGCCAGGCGCAGCAGCAGCGCCGAGGTGCGGCAGGGACTGAGCGAAGCCGTCGAGCGCGCCGCGGCCATGGCCACGGTGCACGACATGCTCGCGCACTCGGCGGAGGAGTGCGTCGACTTCGCCGAGGTGGCCCGGCGCGTCGTCGGCCTCGTGCGCAGCAGCGTGGTCGGCGACGACCCGCGCTTCGCCGTGCGCGTGTCCGGGGTCACCGGGCCCATCGACGCCGGCCCGGCGACGTCGCTCGCGCTGGTGCTCACGGAGCTCGTGCACAACTCCCTGGAGCACGCCTTCGGTCCCAACGACCGCGGCACGGTGTCCGTGGACCTCACCCGCGACAGCGAAGGCCTCCTGGTCATCGTGCGCGACGACGGCCGGGGCCTGCCCGCCGACTTCGACCCGGCCACGACCAAGGGCTTGGGGCTCTCGATCGTGCGCACGCTGGTGGAAGAGGATCTGGGAGGGACGCTCTCCCTGACCGGCGGTGAGGGCGCGGGCATCGCCATCCGTGTGCCGCTCCGCGGGGATGGGGAGAGTACCTGACGACGAAGCCGAGGAGGTGCGGCGCGTGCGTGTACTGATCGCCGAGGACGAGGCGCTGATCCGCATGGACCTGCGCGAGATGCTCGAGGAAGAGGGTCACGAGGTCGTTGCCGAGGCGCGCGACGGCGCGGAGGCGGTCACGCTCGCCCGCGCCGCGCGGCCGGACATCGTGTTCATGGACGTCAAGATGCCGAACATGAACGGCATCGAGGCGGCCGCGGCGATCACCGCCGAGTCGCTCGCGCCCGTGGTGATGGTCACGGCCTTCTCGCAGGCCGGCCTGGTCGAGGAGGCCGCCAGGGCCGGCGCCATGGGCTACGTGGTCAAGCCGTTCTCGCGCAACGACATCGTGCCGGCGATGCAGGTCGCCGTGAGCCGCTACGCCGAGATGAACCTGCTCGCGCAGCAGGTGGGCGACCTCGAGGAGCGGCTCGAGACGCGCAAGGCGCTGGACAGGGCCAAGGGCCTGCTCATGGCCGGCGGGATCAGCGAGCCCGAGGCGTTCCACCGCCTGCAGAAGCTCGCCATGGACAAGCGCAAGTCGCTGCGCGAGGTGGCCGAGGCCATCATCACCGCGCACGAGGCGATGGAGTAGGAGCGCCCGGACGGCGGCGGGCGTAGCCAAGGCCCGCCGGGCGTGCTATCCTGACCGCGGCACAACGGCGTGCCGCACAACTCATGCACGGAGCAACGAGGCTCTCCGGTGGTTCACCGGGGGGCTCTTTTCGTATCCGTAGCGGCGACACGGCGAGGTGCCGCCGCACCACAGAGGGAGCAAGGGCGCTCCCCGGTCGCACTCTGGCCGGGGGGCGTCTTTCGCATCTGGACAGCGGAACGAAAGAGGGTCGCAGCACATGAGGGACTACGCGATGTTCTGGGGGTGCACCATCCCGGCGCGCTTCCCGTTCATCGAGAAGGCCACCCGGCTCGTCCTCGACGACCTGGGCGTGCGCATCCACGAGCTGGACGGGCACACGTGCTGCCCCGAGGGCACGCTGGTCAAGGCCGTCGACCCGGAGGCCTACCACGTGGTGGCCGCGCGCAACCTCGCCATCGTCGGGCGCTCGGGGCTCGACCTGGTCACGCCCTGCAACGGCTGCTACTCGACCTTCAAGGAGACCCAGCGGCACATGTCCGCCGCCCCGGCGGAGCGCGCCGACGTCGACGGGCAAGCTCGCGACCGAGGACCTGGCCTAGCCCGCAGGGCCTGCAGGTCCTGCACCTCGCCGAGTGGCTGGCCGACGTGGAGGGCGCGCCCGCCGTCGCCCGGCGCGCCGTGCGCAGCCTGGCCGGCATGCGCGTCGCCGTGCACTACGGCTGCCACCTGCTGCGGCCGCAGCCGGCGGTCGCTGGGACGACCCGCTGCAGCCGACCAAGGTCGAGACGCTGGTCCGCGCGCTCGGCGCGCGCGTCGTCGACTACCCGACCAAGATGCAGTGCTGCGGCGGCGCGCTCGACCGCGTCGGCCAGCGCGAGACCTCGCTCGTCCATGGCGCGCGCCAAGCTGCTCGAGCTGCAGCGAGCGCGAGGTCGACGCGCTGGTCGTGGTCTGCCCCAGCTGCTTCCAGCAGTTCGACCTCAACCAGGCCGCGCTGCAGCGCGCCGACGAGGACGTGGACGTGCCCGTGCTCTACCTGTCGGAGCTGCTCGCCCTGTGCTTACGGCCACGACGCGGCCGACGAGATCGGGCTGGCCATGCACCGCGTCTCCGTGGACCCGTTCCTCGACGACGTGGGACGAGCGCGAAGCCGGCCGCGACCGGGCGCGCCAGTCGACTTCGACCTGCGGCTGCTCGAGAAGTGCGACGCCTGCGGCGCCTGCCAGGACGACTGCCCGGTGGCGCAAGGTGGACCCGGAGTTCCGGCCCAACGAGATCATCGGCCGGATCCTCGACGGCGACTTCGAGGGCGTCCTCGCCGACGGCCAGGCGTGGAAGTGCCTCGAGTGCTTCACCTGCCTGGAGCTCTGCCACTCGCGCATCGGGCTGGCCGAGACGTTCCGGGTGCTCAAGGAGCACGCCGCCGCGCGAGACGGCCAGCCGGACCCGGTGCGCTCGGCCTACGACCTGTTCGCCAGCGACGGCGTGCTGGGCAAGCCGCGCGAGTCCGCGCGCGGCAAGCTCGGCCTGCCGCCGCTCCCCGCCGCCGGCGGCGAGGCGCTCGCGCGCATGCTCGCCGGCGGCCAGAGTCCCCCGACGGCGCCGGGTGCGGCGACGACGAGCTCTGCGTCGCCGCCCCGGCGGCCGCTTCCGAGGAGTCGGAATGACCTCCGAACCGCTGCTCGAGCGCATGACGACGCGCCCTCGACGGCCTGGCCCGCCAGGACCTGCCCGGCGAGCGGCCGGCCTACCGCGAAGAGGCGCCGTTCAAGATCCACGGCGGCTGCGGCCTCATGGGCATCTGCGACGAGTCGGGCGAGCGCATGACCGGCGAGGCCGCGATCCGCGCCATGGCCGTCGCAGCGCGACCGCGGCAACGGCCTCGGCGGCGGCTTCGCCGGCTACGGCATCTACCCCGACTTCGCCGACCACTACGCTTCCACATGATGTACCACGACGAGCAGGCGCGCCACGAGGACGCGAGGCCGTGATCAAGCAGGCACTTCATCATCGACGAGGCCGAGCCCATGCCCACCGGCGGCACGTGGACGGCATCGTCGACCCGCCGCTGCTGTGGCGCTACTTCCTCATGCCGCGACCGGCGCAAGGTCGAGGCCATCGGCCTGCCCCATCGACGACTATCGTCGTGCGCACCGTCATGGGCATCAACGCCGGCGTCGACGGCGCCTTCGTGGCCTCGTCGGGCAAGAACATGGGCGCCTTCAAGGGCGTCGGCTACCCCGAGGAGATCGGCCGAGTTCTTCCGCCTCGAGGAGTACGAGGGCCACACGTGGACTCGGCCACAACCGCTTCCCGACCAACACCCCCGGCTGGTGGGGCGGCGCGCACCCGTTCTCGCTGCTCGACTGGGCGATCGTCCACAACGGCGAGATCTCGAGCTACGGCATCAACCGCCGCTACCTCGAGCAGTTCGGCTACCGCTGCACGCTCGGCACCGACACCGAGGTCGCCGCCTACCTCTTCGACCTGCTGCTGCGCCGCCACGGGCTGCCGCTCGAGCTCGCCTGCAAGGCGCTCGCCAGCCCGCTCTGGGGCGAGATCGACCGCATGCCGGCGGAGGAGCGCGAGCTGACGCAGCCGCTGCGCGAGGTGTACGGGTCCGGCCATGCTGAACGGCCCGTTCGCCATCGTGCTCGGGTTCAACGGCGGCATGGTGGCGCTCAACGACCGCATCAAGCTGCGCCCGCTGGTGGCCGCCCGCCAGGGCTCGATCCTCATGGTCGCCTCCGAGGAGAGCGTGCTGCACGAGGTGCTGGACGCGCCCGACAAGGTCTGGTCGCCGCGCGCCGGCGAGCCCGTCATCGCGCGGCGTCGCGGCGCCGCTGGCCGACCACGGCGCCGGCACGTCGCCGGTCGAGACGCCGTCGTCACGGCGGGAGGTGCGGACCGTGATGGCCGATCGACCTGCGCACAGCCCGAGTTCCGCGTGCGCATCGACGACGACCGCTGCCAGCAGTGCGGCCGCTGCGTGCAGCAGTGCGGCTGGGGCGTCTACACCTTCGACGAGCGCCCCCTCCCCGACCACAGCGCCTGCCGCGCCTGCCACCGCTGCGTCACCTACTGCCCGGCGCAGGCATCACCATCGAGAAGAACCCGCTCGCCTACCGCGAGAACGCCAACTGGACGCCGGCCCTGCGCAAGGCCGTCTGGCGGCAGGCCGAGACCGGCGGCGTGCTGCTCACCGGCATGGGCAACGACCAGCCCGTACCTCAACGTCTTCGACCACCTGGTGCTCGACGCGTGCCAGGTCACCAACCCCTCCATCGACCCGCTGCGCGAGCCGATGGAGCTGCGCACCTACCTGGGCCGCAAGCCCGACAGCGTCGGCGTCGACGTCCGGCCCCGACGGCTTCAAGCTCAAGAAGGACGGCGGCTTCGCCGCCGGCATCCGGCTCGACACGCCCATCATGTTCGCGCCGATGAGCTACGGCTCCGTCTCGCTCAACGTGCACAAGTCGCTGGCCATGGCCGCCGAGGCGCCTCGGCATCCTCATGAACACCGGCGAGGGCGGCCTGCACGCCGACCTCTACCCCTATCGAGGACAACGTCATCGTGCAGGTGGCCTCGGGCCGCTTCGGCGTCGACTCCGACTACCTCAACCGCGGCGCCGCCGTCGAGATCAAGATCGGCCAGGGCGCCAAGCCCGGCATCGGCGGCCACCTGCCCGGCGAGAAGATCGACCAGGACAGTCTCGACCACGCGCATGATCCCGCAGGGCTCCGACGCCATCTCGCCCGCGCCGCACCACGACATCTACTCCATCGAGGACCTGCGCCAGCTCATCTACTCGATCAAGGAGGCGACGGGCTACAAGCCGGTCGGCGTCAAGATCGCCGCCGTGCACAACGTCGCGGCCATCGCCTCGGGCATCGTGCGCGCCGGCGCCGACTACGTCTACCTCGACGGCTTCCGCGGCGGCACGGGCGCGGCGCCGCAGGTCATCCGCGACCACGTCGGCATCCCGCTCGAGATCGCCATCGCCGTCGTCGACCAGCGCCTGCGCGACGAGGGCATCCGCAAGCGCAGGCCTCGATCATCGCCGCCGGCTCCATCCGCTCGTCGGCCGACCTGGCCAAGGCCATCGCGCTCGGCGCCGACGCCGTCGCCATCGGCTCGGCGGCGCTCATCGCCCTCGGCTGCCACCTCTGCCAGGGCTGCCACACCGGCAGCTGCAGCTGGGGGCTCACGACGCAGAAGCCCGAGCTCACGCGGCGCCTCGACCCCGAGTGGGGCGCCGAGCGCCTCGTCAACCTGGTGTCCGCCTGGAGCCACGAGCTCCAGGAGATCCTCGGCGCCCTCGGCGTGAACGCCGTCGAGTCGCTGCGCGGCAGCCGCGAGCGCCTGCGCAGCGTGGGCCTGGACGCACAGACCTGCGAGATCATCGGCGTCAAGCCCGCCGGTCTGTGAAGGGAGAGGCATGATGACCCCGACCACCGCCACCACCGCCGCCAACCGCTTCAGCCAGAGCGTGGACACGCCGCCGAGCGTCCGCGCCGGCGAGGTCGCGACCATCGACTGCAAGGGCGTCTACTACCGCGCCGTCAACGACGCCGTGCGCGCGGCCATCGAGGCCGGCGCCACCACCGTGCGCCTCAGCAACGTCAACGGCCAGCGCTACATCGGCACCGGCCTGCACGGCGAGGGCGTGCGCATCGAGGTCGACGGCACGCCCGGACAGGCGCTGGCGATGTTCATGGACGGCCCGACCGTCGAGGTGGTCGGCAACGCCCAGGACGGCGTCGGCAACACCATGAACAGCGGCCAGGTCATCGTGCACGGCGAGCGTCGGCGACGTGCTCGGCTACGGCATGCGCGGCGGGCGCATCTTCGTCGAGCGGCGACGTCGGGCTACCGCGTCGGCATCCACATGAAGGCCGTACGAGGACCTCGCGCCCGGTCATCGTCTGCGGCGGCAAGGCCCGCGACTTCTTCGGCGAGTACATGGCCGGCGGGCTGCTGGTGCTGCTGGGGATGCACTCCGCCGCGGACGGCCCCATCGTCGGCGGGCACGTCGGCGCCGGCATGCACGGCGGCGAGATCTTCATCCGCGGCGCCGTGGACGACTGGTGCTGCGGCACCGAGGTCAGCGTGAGCCCCGCCACCGACGCCGAGAAGGCGGGCCTGCGCCCCGTCCTCGCCGACTACTGCCGGACCTTCGGCATGAGCCTCGACGAGGTCCTCGCGGCGCCCTTCACGCGCATCGCCCCTACCGGATCGCGTCCTTACGCGCGGCTGTACACGTACCTCTGAGCCGGCAGCGCCGGCGGCACGCCGCGCGCCCCTCACCGGGCGGGACGCCGCGGCCCTCGCCGCCCATCCGCCGGGCGCAAGGAGTCCGTTGCCCGGCCAAGGGGTATGGTGTAAGCTACCAAGCGGCACAACGGCGTGCCGACCCAACGAAGAGCAATGGCGCTCTCCGGTCCTTTCGCGACCGGGGGGCTTTTTTGTTGCCGGATTTGACTGTATGGGCTCGGCAGGGCCGGGCAGGTGAGAACGGAGGCGCGACATGACGACCAGTGGCTACAACCCGACCGCGATGCCCGGGCCGGAGACGCGGTACGTCCCGCGCATCCCCGACTTCACGCCGCGCAGCACGGACGGCATCGTCACCGATGGCTCGACGGCGGAAGGCGACTGAGGGAATCCACGCCCTCAGTCCGACGCGGCGTCACAGGCCGCCGCGAGACGACCGCCGGGGGGCGGGGCCCAAGGGGCCCCGCCCCCCTTTTCGTTGCCCTCGTGACGGACGCCCCGTCCGTCCGGCTCTTCCTTCGGGTACGTCTCCAGACGAGCGATCCGAAAGGACAGGCACATGGACTGGAAGCTCGAACTCGTCGCGGTCCCCGTCTCGGACGTCGACCGCGCCATCGCGTTCTACCGTGATCAGGCCGGCTTCATCCTCGACCACGACTACCAGGTCGAACGAGAACCTTCGCTTTGTGCAGTTCACCCCGTCCGGCTCCGCGTGCTCGATAGCCTTGGGCGACGGCATCACCGACGCCGCTCCGGGCTCGGTGCGGGGGCTGCAGCTCGTGGTGGAGGACGCCGAGGCCGCCAAGGCCGAGCTGGCGGCGCGCGGCGTGGACGCCGGAGAGGTGCAGGACTTCCCGTGGGGCCGGTTCGTCTTCTTCAGCGACCCCGACGGCAACCGCTGGTCGGTCCAGGAGATCCCGCCGCGCGAGTGAGCCCGGGTCACGGGCCCCCGGCCCGAGCCGGCTTCTCCCGGCCCGAGGCGGACCGGGGTGGCGCCTCGAGTCAGACTGGCCCCCGGTACCTTCAAGGGACCAAGGACCAGTCACCGGCCGGACGACCGTCCGCTCGCGCACGCGAGCGAACGTGCACCCGGCCGCGGGCGCGCGCGGTCACAGACACCATCCGCCGACCCGGCTCCGAGCGGGCTTCAGTCGGGCGGCCGCTTGACGCGCTTGAAGATGGCGGCGATGTCCTCGCCGCCCTCCCCCGCCGCCTGCGCCCGGCGGCAGTACTCCACGAAGGCGCCGGTCGCGAGCGACTCGAGGCCGGCGTCCTTCATCGTCCGCCGGCGGCGCTCCGAGCCCACCAGGTGCACGTCCACGGTCGCCTGGTCGCCGGCGTAGTCGCCGGTCTCGATGCGCCGCGCGGCGTCGTCGATGTGATCGAGCAGCAGCGCCGCCATGCCCGGCATGGCGGCGGCGAACCCGGTTGGAGCGACGCCGCGCGCCTGGGCCAGCGCGGCCGCCTCCAGAAAGCCCGTCAGGGCGGCGAAGTAGAAGCCGAACGCCGCGACGTAGACCGCGTTCGGCGGTCCCGGGTCCTCGCCCAGAAAGCGCTGCGCCCCGGCGAGGTCCGCCAGCGTCGCCGCGTGCTCCTCGAAGGCGGCCTCGTCGCCCGCGTACATGATCACCGTCTCCGGCCGCCCGATATGGCGCGGGTACCCCAGGATGCCGCCGGCCAGCATGCGCCCGCCGGCGGCGCGCACCCGAGCCAGCTGCGCGCGCACCTGGGCCTCGTTGCCGTTGGTCAGCTGCACGAAGGTCCGCCCGGCGAGCCCCTCGAGCACGCCGGGCGCCGCCAGCACCTCGTCGGCCGCGGGATAGTCGGTGACGCACATGAGCACCAGCGGGGCGGCGGAGACAGCCGCGGCCGGGGTGGCGGCTCTCGCCGCCCCGGCCGCGGCCAACGCCGCCGCCCGCTCCGAGTCGCTGCGGTTCCACACGGTCAGCTCGTGCCCGCGCTCGAGCAGCGCCCTCGCCAGCGTGCTCCCCATCGCGCCCAGCCCGAGCACGCTCACCTGCGCCACGTCGCCCTCCCTGCCTCGTCGGACCGTCAGCCGGCCGCGACCGTCGCCATGGACTCCTCGAGCGCCGTCAGCCCCTCGTCCAGCTCGCCTGCCGTGATGGTCAGCGCCGGGAACACGCGGATGCCGTTGCCCTGCGTCTGGCGCACGAACACGCCCCGCCGCAGACACTCGGCGGCGACGGCGCCGGCGGTCGCCTCGTCGCGGAACTCCACCAGCAGCAGCAGCCCCACGCCGCGGGCGCCGGTGACCACCTGCGGAAAGCGCTCGCCCCAGGCCGTCATGCGCGCGAGCGCTTCGCGGCCCCGCTCCTCGACGCGCGCGGGGATGTCGTCGTCGATGAGCAGGCGGATCACGGCGTCCGCGACCGCGCAGGCCAGTGGGTTGCCGCAGTAGGTGCCGCCGTGGTCGCCGGCCTCGAGCCGCCCAGCGACGGCCTCGGTCATGGCGAAGGCGCCGAGCGGGAACCCGCCGGCGATCCCCTTGGCCATGGTGAGGAAGTCCGCCTCCGCGCCCGCGGCGCTGGTCGCGAACAGCGGCCCCGTGCGGCAGAAGCCGGTCTGGACCTCGTCCACGACGAGCAGCGAGCCGTTGGCGCGGCAGAGCCGCGACAGCTCGCGGAGGTAGTCCGGCGCAGGGATGCGCACCCCGCCCTCGCCCTGCACCGGCTCCACGATCATCGCCGCCACGTGCTCGTCGAGCGCCGCCTCAACGGCGTCCACGCGCCCGTAGGGCACGAAGCGATAGCCCGGCATCAGCGGCCGGAACTTGTCCCGGTGCTTCGCCTGTCCGGTGGCCGAGACCATGCTGATGGTGCGCCCGTGGAAGCTCCCGTCGGTGGCGATCACGTCCGTACGTCCGGTGGCCTTGCGCGCCAGCTTGACGGCGGCGTCGTTGGCCTCCGCACCGCTGTTGGTGAAGAACACCCGGGTGAGCCCGTGAGGCAGGATCCCGGCGAGGAGCTCGAGCAGCTTCGCGCGCGCCGGGGAATACGTCAGCCCCGAGTCGGGGTTCTGGATGATGCGCGCGCCCTGCTCCGTCAGCGCGCGCACGATGGCCGGGTGCGCGTGCCCGATGGAGGTGACGCCCCAGCCGGCGGTGAGGTCCAGGTAGCGCCGGCCCTCTTCGTCCCACACCCACACTCCCTCACCGCGCGCGATGGAGATGGGGGTCTTGGCGAAGAACGGCGGCATGTGCGCGTTCTCGACGGCGATCGTGTCGGGGGTCCCCATGGTCTCCTCTGGCGGCGGGTGGCCCGGCCGGGCATGCCTTCGGCGGCCCGGCCGGCGGTTCCCGCCCATTCTCCCACGCGCACCCGCGCGCGCGAAGCGGGCGCGAGCGCATCCCGCGAGCGGCGGGCGCCGCCCAGCCCGCGCCGGCGGGCGCGCCGCATCCGGGCGGCGCTCAACGCGGGCCGCGCCGTACGCGCCGGGGGCGCCGGGGCTCTCGCCCCGGCGCCCCCGAAGAGACGCGCCTCAGCTGATGCGCCGGCTCATCGCCGCCGCAGACCCGCCAGAGAGCGGGGCTCCGAGGGTCTCCAGCTCACTCCGGCGGCACCTCGAGGAACGCGTAGTTGACGTCGATGCCCTTGCCCTTGTTGTAGAAGCGGCCGATCCAGTATCCGACCACGCAGACGACGAACACGCCGCCCACGTACAGGTACGGGGTCGTGGTGTTGAGGCCGTAGCCCGAGTGCGTGAGGAACATGATGACGGCCCAGAGGCCGAAGACGAACCCGATGACCCCGAAGATCGTGACCAGGGGGAACCCGCCGAGTGTGTACTTCGCGCCCGGCGACGCCTCGTACAGCGCCTTGGCCCGGAACGGCAGCAGCGCCGCGGCGAGGCAGCTGATGACGAACACGTAGCCGCAGGCGAGCGTCACGCCGAGCGTCATCGTGTACCACTGACCCCAGTAGTTGTAGCCGATGATGACCGGGATGCTGAGGATCAGGTAGAGCCAGTGCGCGTTGGCCGGCGAGCGGAAGCGCGGGCTGATCTTGGAGACCCATGCCGGCAGCGTCCGGTCGAGCGACATGCCGACCAGGATGCGGGTCATGCCGATGTAGCAGTTGCAGGTGATCTGCAGCGACGCGAGCATGAAGCTCACTGCCACGAGGATCGTGATGAACCAGTTGTTGGAGATCACGATCGCGAACATGCCCGGGAAGGGCAGCACGCTGCCGATCCCGTCCCCGGAGGCCGACACCCCGTAGTAGTAGGAGTGCGACACGGCGTTGAAGAAGGCGGTGCCGACGGCCCTCTCCTCGGCCCAGGCGATGAGCGCGAGGGCGCATCCCATGGCGACCATCGAGCCCACGATGATGAACATCTGGTTCTTGAAGACGCGGGCGCCCTTGATCTCGCCGCCCTGCTCCACCGAGTAGGTGGCCCACTGCAGGCTGGTCCACACGATCGGCATCGCCAGGAAGATCGCACTGAGCGCGATCTTCGGCGTCAGGTTGACGCCGGCACCCGAGACGTCCTTCAGCAGCCAGGCGTAGTAGTTCTGGCGTCCGTCGACGACGTTGGAGAAGTGGTTCATCGAGTTGGCGAACTCGGCCGGCGTGGTGCGCAGGAACTGCACCAGCAGGATGATCACCAGGATGCCGGTCGCGGCGAACATGAAGTACTGCAGGCGCACGTAGTTCTTGAAGCCGGTCACCAGCAGGAGCGCCATGGCAAAGGCGCCGATGATGCTGATGGTGGCGACGCCGGCCGAGGACTGGCACCACACGGCGGCGTCGATGAGGCTCTGGTTGTTCCAGTTCACGCCGAGGCCCATGAGCAGCGGCGCCACGCCGAGGGTGGCGAGCAGCCAGCCGGCGAGCGCGACCCACTGCAGGATCCAGACGCAGAAGCCGCTCATCACGACGGGGAACCCGACGGCCCCGCCGAACACGCGGCTCTGGAACACGTAGTCGCCGCCGGAGCGCGGCATCGCCGTCGCCATCCACACGTAGGCGAGCGCGATCGGGAGCTCCAGCAGGATGGCGAGGAGGCAGGCCTTCCACACGGACACTCCCGGGAACGCCGCCGGCGCCCACACGAACGTCCACGGGAAGATCACGCCCATGGTCAGGAAGTTGTACATGAACGCCGACCAGGGTGACATCACCCTCGTCAGCCCCGAAGCCTTTCGGCTGAACACTTCGGGTTTGGCTGCGGTTGTAGCCATCTCTTCCCCCTGTCTCAATCTCTAGGATCCTTCGCAGTGACGCCCAGGCTGCGGGCGGGCAGCCTCACCCCGACGTCATCTGATAACCCACGATCTTGCCCGGCTCCAATGTCAGGATGCACCCCCTCAGGATCCCCTCGCCGTACTCGCTCCCCGGGTTCACGATGGTCGAGCGCTTGATCTTGACCAAGCCTCTCGCCTCGTGGATGTGCCCGCTGAGCACGAGCAGCGGCTGGTGGCGCTCGATTACGTTCCGGACCGCGTGGCTGCCGGCGGGCGCCGACTGCGGTACGCCGGCGATGATGATCGGCGACGGTGGATCCGTGGTCCAATCGAGCTTCGGGCAATCGTCCAGCGTGGAGTCGTACGGCGGGACGTGGAAGTTGAAGATCGCGTTCTCGAAGTCGGTGAGGTCGTGCAGTGACTCTTCGAGGTACTTCTCCAGCGTCTCCTCGTCCGTCTCACGCGGTGTGTCCCACGGTGTGGGGTTGCTGTACCCGCAGTTGGCCATGGGGAAGGTGTCGCCCAGCATGACGATGCGGCCTTCGCAGTTGATGACGCGCTCGCTCTGCTTCTCCTCGAGCGTGTCGATGAGCTCCTGCGGGTCGTCGTTGCCGCCGGTCACGTACATCTTGATGTCGGTGCCGGCGAGGCGCTCGTCGGCGAGGTCGATCCAGCGCTCGAGCCGGGCATGCGCCTCCTTCTTGAAGGCAGCGTCCACCAGGCTCTTGTCCTCCTGCATGGCGCGAATCTCTTCCTCGTCCACGATCACGTAGTAGAAGCCGAGCGTCTCGACGCGCTCCTTCATGCCGGCGAGCTCGTCGTCGCCGTTCAGGTTGAAGTGCTCCTCCTGCAGCGTGACGCGGTAGTGCCCGGCGCCCTCGTCGACGATCGGCACGAGGAACTTGCCCTCGATGTCGCCGCCCATGACCAGGTGGTCCACCTTGTAGAACTTGGCGGCGTTGACGAACTTGCGGTACGTGCGTTCAGACCCGTGCACGTCCGTCATGAAGAAGATGCGGACGCGCTTGCCGTCTCCGCCGCCTTTCTTGCTGAACAGTCCCATACGTCCGCCCTTAGTCCGTCGTGCGCTCGGCCATTCTGACCGCGCGCCGCTCAATAGCTCTTCCGTCCATTAGTCGATCTCGTTGTACCACTTGACCTTGTCGCCCACCCGGGCGCGCAGCTTCCAGCGCGTGCCCTTGGGGTAGTCGTCCATCGCGCTCATGATCTCGGCGACCCGGGTGGTCACGACCTGCTTCTGCCCGTCATCCAGGTCGAGGTGCGGCAGGTAGTCGCGCACCTTCTCGAGGTTCATGCTGGTGGTGCGCCACAGTCCCCACTCGCCGGCGCAGAGCTTGGCGATGCGCTGGGAGTTGATGTGGTCCTCGTCGTCTCCGCAGATCTCGTGCTCGAGCAGCAGCATGATCGTGTCGATGATGTCCTTTTCGTTGATCTTGACGATCTGCATCTTCTCGAGCAGCAGCTCGGCGAGCGGGATCGTCGGCGAGTCGACCTCGAGCCGCCCCTTCCACGGGATGGGGTGACAGAAGTCAAGCTTGTCCATGAACACGTCCACGTGGATGTGGCTGGTGGGGTTGTTGAAGATGAGCCGGCCGCCCTCGGCGTGGAACGCGTTGATCTCGAGGTCCTCGTCGTAGCCGATGGAAACGAAGAACTTGCGGATCGCGTCGTTCTGCTTGCCGTAGCCGGCGAAGTCGATGTCGGTGTAGACGCGGTTGAGCTTCTCCTGAATGTAGCCGAACTCCGGGCAGTGGTGCCAGAACGCGAGCGCGCCGATGATGCGCAGGTGCACCCCGGCCTGCTCGCCGGCTTTGACCACCCGGATGGCCTCCTCCTGGAACACCTTCGCCAGCTCGGGGTCGACCTTGCCCATGCCAACGTCAGGCCCGACCTCCCCGGCCGGCCGTGTCATGTCATCGCTCATCAGCTGCCCTCCCTAGACGGTCTCGAGCCACGACGGGAACGCCGGATTGGCGGCGTTCTCGTGGAGGCGCCTGACCCTGTTCATCCCATACTCGAGGAAGTCGAAGTCGAGCATCGACTGCCGTACCTGGATCATCGCCCAGACGCTCCACCACAGGTCGGCGACGATCTTGTGGAGCATCATGCGTGCGTAGCGCGACTCGTCGAACTTCCCGCAATACCGAGTGATGATGAAGCGTTCTTCCTCCTCCGACAAGGGGTGCTCCACGCAGAAGTCGCCGAGGTCGAAGTACGGGTCGGTCTGGCCGCCGTACTCCCAGTCGATGACCCACATCCTGCCGCTCTCCTCGAGCATGAAATTCTCGGAGAGCAGGTCGCAGTGGCAAGCCACGCTTTGCTGCTGGTCGCGCTTCATGGCCTCTTCGATCCGGTCGCCGAGCGAGAGCATCCAGGCGATGTCGTCGGGGAACGGCGCATCCACCCGGCGGGCCATCTCCAGGTACTCGCGGATCATGTCGAACACGTAGATGTCGTTCACGAACTCGGCCTTGTCGTGGTACTGCCGCACCGCGTCCACGACCTTCTCCAGCCGGTCCTGGTGGCCGGCGAGGTCCTCCGGGTGCATCGTCTGCGCCTCGATGAACGGCACCACGGTGCACATCTCGGGCTCGAGGCTGTAGAGCACGGGCGGGGAGACGCCGGCCCTCGAGGCCGCGAGCGCGTTCTTGTGTTCGACCTCGCGGTCGATGAACAGGTCGCTGCCCTGCCCCGGGATGCGCATGACGTACTTGCCGCCCCACGGCAGATCCGGGCGGCCGGTCACCGTGACGACGAAGTTGTGGTTGGTGATGCCGCCGCCCAGGGTCTCGACCTGCACGTCGAGGCCGTTCCAGTCCGGGATGCGGGCGATCGCCGCCTCCGGCGTCAGATGCTCGACCGATGCCACCTCGTCCACCCTTTCGTCGCCGTACGGAGCGTCATGCCGGGACCACCTCACACTGGGGCCCGGCGCGCTGGATCTGCTTCACAACATTGGGGTCGATGCCGTCGTCGACCAGCACCACGTCGATCTGGTCGAGCGGGCAGATGACCAGCGGGCCGACCAGCCCGATCTTGCTGGAGTCGGCCAGCACGACCACCTCCCCGCGCGTGCGCCGGATCATGGCGAGCTCGATGGTCGCCACCGCCATGCTCGGCGTGGTGAGCCCCGCCCTGAGGTCGAGGCAGTCGGCGCCCAGGAACGCCTTGTCCGCGTACACCTGGCCGATCATGTCCAGCGGCCAGGTGCCCTCCACGGCGTCCAGCGCGGGCCGGTAGAGGCCGCCGAGGAACAACACCTCGAGCTTGAGACCGCGCGCCTCGGCCGCCACCGCGAGGCTGTGCGTGACCACGCGCGCCTCCAGCTGGGGGTCGACGTGGCGCAGGATGTTGACCACGGTGGTGCCCGAGCCGAAGAAGACGGTGTCCTGCGGCTCGATCATCTCGGCCGCCGCCGCCGCGATGGCGTCCTTCTCGGCGGCGTGGACGCTGACCACCTCTTCCCAGCGCGTCTCGGACGTCACGTGCTTCTTCATGACGGCGCCGCCGTAGGTGCGGTCGAGCACGCCCTCCTGCTCCAGCAGCAGCAGATCGCGGCGGATGGTGATCTCCGAGACGCCGAGGTCCTCGCTCAGCGCGGGCACGCGGACGGCGCGCTGGTCCCTGAGGGCGGAGACGATGCGCGCGCGACGTTCTGCGGGCAGCATCTCTCGCGGCGCCGGTGTGGCCACCTGGTCCCCCTTTGAGGCTTTACGTCTGCGGGCCATCAATCATCAACAATCACGACCGTTCAAAGATGATCGCATCCTACGACCGGATGATCATGTGTCAAGAGGCTGCTGCGAATCTGGGGCCGACCGATCGTGGGTGGGTCTCAGGCACGGATGAGTGATGTTGAACAACTGATCATCCAGCCGCTCCGAACGGCACCAGCGGAGGAGCGCCCTGGAGAAGGGCATACCACCCCCAGGCGAGCGAAGGAGTGAGCGATGCCCG
The DNA here is from genome assembly GCA_963741075.1 of uncultured Thermoleophilia bacterium. Taxonomy (GTDB): domain Bacteria; phylum Actinomycetota; class Thermoleophilia; order UBA2241; family UBA2241; genus CAIXSE01. The sequence continues at coordinate 80,832 of CAVUGS010000029.1, read as the reverse complement.
AGTACGACGTCGCCGTGATCGGCAGCGGAACGGCCGCCCAGAACGTGGCGCCGCGCTGCGCACAAGAGGGTCTGAAGGTGGTGGTCGTCGACCGCCTGCCCTTCGGCGGCACCTGCTCACAGCGCGGCTGCGACCCCAAGAAGGTCCTGCTCGCGGCGGCGGAGGCGGTCAGCAGCGCGCGCGGGCTGGGCGGGCGTGGACTCGCGGGCGCGCCCGTGATCGACTGGCCTGAGCTGATCGCGCGCAAGCGCACGTTCACCGCGCCGGTGCCCGAGCGGATCGAGGGCTGGATGCGCGACGCCGGCGCCGAGACTCTGCACGGCACGGCGCGGCTGCTCGGCGCGCACGAGGTCGAGGTGGACGGCCGGGCGTTCGAGGCCGCCGACGTCGTCGTCGCCAGCGGTGCCCGGCCGGCGGATCTCGGCATCCCGGGTCAGGAGCTGGTCACCACGAGCACCGGGTTCCTGGAACTGGAACACCTGCCGCCGCGCGTCGCCTTCATCGGCGGCGGCTACATCTCGTTCGAGTTCGCCTGGCTCTCGAGCATGGCCGGCGCCGCGGTGACGATCCTGCACCGCGGCGAGCACGTGCTCAAGGCCTTCGACGAACAGCTCGCGGACGTGCTCGTGGAGCGCTACCGCTCGCTCGGCATACAGGTCGTCACCGGCGCGCCGGTCCACGAGATCAGGCGACACGGCGACGAGCTCGTGGTCGTCCACGGCGCCGGCGAGCTCGCGGCCGACCTCGTGGTGCACGGCGCCGGCCGCGTGGCCGACATCGACGACCTCGGCCTCGAGGCGGCCGGCGTCGAGGCCGGCCCCAGCGGCGTGCGCGTCGACGCGCGGCTGCGCAGCGTGAGCGACGCGCACGTTTGGGCGGCCGGCGACGCCGCCGACAAGGGCCTGCCGCTCACGCCCGTCGCCTCCAAGGAGGGCAGGGTGGTCGCGGCCGGCATCCTCGGCGAGGACGCCGAGTACGACGGGCGCGCGGTGCCCAGCGTCTGCTTCAGCGACCCGCCGCTCGCCGCGGTGGGCATGAGCACGGCGGAAGCCGCGGGCAAGGGCGACGCCGTCAAGGTGCTGCGCGCGGACACGAGCGAGTGGTTCACCCAGCGCCGCCTCGGCCAGACGCACGGCGGCGGCGCGCTGGTGACCGACGCGGCCAGCGGCCGCCTGCTGGGCGGCCACCTGCTGGGGGTCAACGCCGACGAGGTCGTCAACGTCCTCGCCCTCGCCGTCCGGCACGGCCTCACGGCGAACGACCTGACGGCGATGAGCTGGAGCTACCCGACGGCGACCTCCGAGCTGTCCTACCTGCTGGGCTGACTGGGCGAGTCGCCGCCACACCTCACTTCGAGGGCGGCCAGGCCTCTCAGACTCCGTCGGCCTGACCGGCGCGGGACCTGCTCACGACGCCGCCATCGCCTTCCGCGCCGCCTCGTCCAGCGCCACCTTGGCGGCCGCCCGTTGCTTCACGGGATCCAGCCCCAGGGTGACGATCGCGGCGGCGAGCGCGAACCCGCAGCCGATGAAGAACGGCACCTGGTAGCCGACGTAGTTCAGGATCAGGCCGGCGGCGACGGGCACCACGATCGCGGTCGCGTGCAGCAGCGTGACGCCCATCGCGAGGCTGGGGGCGATGTCCTGCGGCACGGCGATCTTGCGCAGGTAGGTCGCCGCACCGATCGCCGAGAACGGCGCGATGAAGCTGTAGATCACGTAGAAGACGCAGGCGAGCCACACGTTGCCCATCAGGGCGTAGCCCGCGAGCGCGAAGATGTAGGCGACGTTGATCGCGGAGAGCGTGCGGCGCTCCCCGTGCCGATCGATCATCCGGCCGGCCCACGGCGAGAACACCATCGCCACCACGGTCGAGACGATCACGACCAGCGAGACCGCCGACACCCCCATCCCGAAGCGACTCACGAGCACCCAGAGGCCGAACGAGAAGAAGAGCTGCTGCCGCGCCCCGTCCAATACGTTGAGGACGTAGTAGTAGCGGTAGTCGCGCTTGACGACGAAGCGCTGCCGCGGCAGCTGCGCCTTGATGGGCTTGCCCTCGTGCAGGTGCGGGAACCCGATGATGGCCGCGGCGCCCAGCAGCGCGATGAAGCCGCAGGCCGCGTAGACCTCGTGGTAGAGGTCCGGCCACTGGAGGAAGAGGAAGAGCACGGCGGCCATGCCCACCAGGGCCCCGCCCTGCCCGACGCCGGCCATGGTGCCGAGGATGCGCCCGCTGTGCCGCTCCTCCGAGAGGCTCATGCCCAGCGAGACCTGCGTCTGCAGCACGGTGTGGAACCCCAGGCTCCCCAGGACCACCCAGGGGAGGACGGTCGAGAAGCTCGTGGCGAGCGCATACCCCGCGACCCCGACGCCGAGCACGACCAGAGCCAGCGCCGTGAGGCGCTGCTGCGAGACCCGATACAGCAGCGCCGTGATGAAGATCAGCAGCAGCCCCGGGACCTCGCGGATCGCCGTGATGTAGCCGAACTGCGGCCCCGTGAAGTGCAGCACGTCGGCGAAGTAGTTGGTGGTGACGGCGTTGCTGGTGTTCATCGAGAGGCCGAACGCAAGCGTCATCGCCGCCAGCAGGATGTAGCCGCGCCCAGCCGGATCGTGCCACGACTTCCACCGCTCTCTCACGACCGCTCTCCCTCGTCAACTTGTCAGCAGATGTCGCGCTTCCCCAGGCGCGGGGCGGCGCGAAGAAGCATGCAGGGGCGCAGGAGTGTAGACAAGCGGCGCGAAGCCGGCGTACCTGCGCGGACGCTTCCGAACCTCCCGCCGGTGGTCAGGTGGTCGGTGGGTGAGCCGCGTACCCCTTGATCAGCTTCCCGTCGAACACCGGCACGACCTTCACCCGGTCGCACTCGAACGAGTACGGGATCACGTCGTCCAGCCCGAGCTTCTTCAGGCGGTGGCGCTGCGCAGCCTTCTCGATGTAACCCAGGACATCACCGTCGGCAAAGTCCCAGAGGTCCATCGCAGCAGCAGCCGAGTCGCACTCGGAGTGGAACAGGCCTGTGTTCAGCAGTCTCTGCGTCAGTGCCCCGGCGAAGAGACTGTCCTCGAGGCAGAACTTGTTCTTCCAGCCCGAGCACAGGATGACGACGTTCTTCTGCCGCCCCGCAAGCCACTCCGTCACTGCCGAGATGTTGATGAACGCTCCGATCACGACGCCGCTTGCGCTCTTCGCCATCTGGAGCGCTCGCGTGCCGTTGGTCGTGCAGTAGACGAGCGTCTTGCCGCCGATCGCATCTCTGGTGAAGCTGAATGCCGAATTGCCGAAGTCCGCGAAGTCGACTTGAACGCCATCCTGTTCGGAGGCGACCAGGAATCCCTGCGACTTGAGCTGTCTCGCCTCTTCATGAGAGGCGACGGGGATGATCGCCTCCACCCCGTTGCCCGACCGCGGCGCAGATGGTCGTCGTGGCGCGCAGGATGTCCACCAGCACGACGATGAAGTCGCCCGTCGTGAGGACGTCCTGAAACAGCCCCGGTGAGAAGCAGACCTCGACGGACCTCGTCTCCCGCACCACTGTCATCCTTTCGTGCCGACCGAACACCGCCACACATCCCGGCGGAGCCCGACAAGACGCCGAATCCAGGAGGCTTGAGACCACCCGAGCCCGGAGCGACGTGGGCCGCGAGACAACGGTGGTGGGCCCAGCAGGACTCGAACCTGCGACCGATCGATTATGAGTCGACTGCTCTAACCAGCTGAGCTATGGGCCCGTGCGGCGGCGCGTGACGGAGCGCCGGCGCCGCCCCATGATACGCGAGAGGCGCGGGCGGCCGCTACGCAGGCCCGCGCGACGGGTCCGTGGCAGGCGGCGCCCCGGCAGGCCGCCGGACCCCAAAGAAAAAGGACCGTGCGGCTCGGGGAGCCGCACGGTCCTCAGAAGGTGGCGCTGGTCTGCGGGTCCTACGAGAGGATGCGCACGTTCGTCGCCTGCGGCTTGTTGTTCTTGCCGGTGCCCGCCTCGAAGGAGACAGCCTGACCCTCGTCGAGGGACTTGAAGCCCTCGCTCTGGATCTCCGAGAAGTGCACGAACAAGTCGTCGCCGTCGGCGCGCTCGATGAATCCGTAACCCTTAGCTGCGTTGAACCACTTCACTTTGCCTTCTGCCATGCTGTGTCAATCCTCTCGCCCCCTGGAACAGGGGCACAAATAAAAACGACGTGATTTCCGCGGCGAAATGCGGTGTTTCACGTCGCAATCCTAGCGGGTCGATCGACCCACGCTGAAGACTATAGCACATCCGGGGCCGGAATGTCGGAGCGCGCCGGGGCCGGCGCGGGATAGCCGCGCCGACGGCGCTCGATGATACGCTCTCCGCGACAGAGCGAGCAGGACTGAGCGGGGAGGCGACGAGCATGGCCGACTACGAACCAGCACCTCGCGGCATGCTCACGCAGCGCGAGTGGCGCGCCGCGCAGATCATCAGGATCGCGGCCATCGCGACCCTGACCGTGCTCGCCATCGTCGGCCTCCTGCAGTTCCTCTTCCAGATCCGCACGATCCTGCTCTGGGTGCTCATCGGCATCATCCTGGCGGTCGCGCTCCAGCCCGCCGTGGGCTGGCTGGAGCGCCACCGCTGGAACCGCATCCTCGCGTCGCTGCTCGTCTCGTTCGGCGACGATCGCGGTGCTCCTGGCGGTCGTCGTGGTCGTCGCGTACCCGGTGGTGACCCAGGCCGACAACTTCATCCGCGCGCTGCCGAAGCATCCTCGAGAGCCTCTTCGCCAGCGGCGGCGCAGCTGCACTTCCTGGAGACGCGGTTCCACGTCCTCGAGCGCTGTCGGCGAGTGACGCCCGAGCAGGTCACGAGCCTCGTGGCCGGCAACCAGGACACCATCTTCGGCGTCGTGACCAAGGCGGCGTCCATCGTCGCGGCGACGATCACCATCCTCACGATCATGGTGATGATGCTGATCGAGGGGCCGCGCGCCTGGCGCTCGATCCTGGACGACGATGATCGACGGAGGAGCGCACCGTGGGGCGAGCGCGTCGGCGAGAACTTCCTGCGCGCGACCGGCGGCTACGTGCGCGGCAACCTCGCGATCAGCGTGGTCGCCGGCATCGCCTCCTACATCGTGCTCAAGATCATGGGCGTGCCCTACGCCGAGACGCTGGCCGTGCTGGTGGCCGTCCTCGACGTGATCCCGCTGGTGGGCGCCACCATCGGCGCCGTCATCGTCTGCGTCGTCGGCTTCGCGCTGGGCGGCGCTCGTCGACGGTATCGTGCTGGTCGTGTACTTCGTGCTCTACCAGCAGTTCGAGAACAACGTGCTGCAGAACGTCGTGTACAGCAAGACCGTGTCGCTGAGCCCGCTGGTCGTGTTCATCGCCGCGCTCGATCGGCGCCGCGCTCGGCGGTATCGTCGGCGTGCTGCTCGCGATCCCGCTCACCTCCGCCGGCTGGGTGCTCGCCGGGGACCTCTCGCGCTGCGCCGCGACCGCGCCGAGCGGCGCGGCGGCCGCAAGCCGCTCGTGAGCGATCCGCCGCCCGAAGATGGGCCCGGCGCGAACCTCGACCCCAAGCCCGACGAGGAGCCCGCGAGCCTAGGACCGGTCCGGCCGCCAGGCGCAAGGTGGGCCGGGGCCGCGCACGCGGCCCCGGCCCGGGGCGCTCCGGCGGAGCCGTCTCTCTCCGCCGGAGCAGCTTGGCGTGACGCGGGCGGAACTCGGCGCCCCGCCGTTCGAGGGCGCTCCCGAGCGCCGCTGAGCGTCACACGGCCTTGAGGCGCTCGACGAGCGCCGGCACCACCTCGTACAGGTCGCCGACCAGGCCGTAGTCGGCCATGGCGAAGATCGGCGCCTCCTTGTCCTTGTTCACGGCGGCGATCAGCTTGGCGCCGGCCACGCCGACGGTGTGCTGGATCTGGCCGGAGACGCCCACGCCGAGGTACAGGTCGGGCGCGGTCTTGGCGCCCGAGAGGCCGATGATGCGGTCCTCGCCCAGCCACTCGAAGTCGGCGAGGCTCTTGGTGCAGCCCACGACGGCGCCCAGGGCGGCCGCGAGCTGGTCGCCGAGGGCGAGGTCCTCGCGGGCGTTGAAGCCGCGGCCCACGCCGACGATCAGCGGCGCCGCGTCGAGGTTGACGTGGTCGCCCTCCTTGGCGCGTCGGTCGACGACCTTCACCTTCGAGCTCGACGTTGAGACTTGGCGTCTCGACCGCACCCGCCCCGGCGCTCGCCCCCTCGACGCTGAACGTCTTGGGCATCACGGCGAACACCTTGACCGGCGTCGTGACCTTCTCGCGGGCCACGGTGGCGCCGCCGAAGGCGTAGCGGGCGGCGACCAGGTCGCCGCCCTCGGCGACGAGCGCGTTCACGTCGGTGACGCAGCCGGCGCCGAGCTTCTGCGCCAGGCGCGGCGCCGTCTCCTTGCCGCGCCGCGTGGACCCGACGAGCACGACGGTCGCGCCGGCCGCGCCGGCGACCTGCGCGAGGCCGGCGGCCACGGCGTCGGCCGGCCAGCCCTCGAACGCCGCGTCCTCGCTCACGTACACGGTGTCGGCGCCGGCGGCGGCGAGCTCGCTCGCCGCGGCTCCGGCGCCCGGCCCCAGGGCCACGGCGCTCACGCCGAGGCCGAGGGCCGCCGCCAAGTTCCTTGCCGCCGGCGACCAGCTCGCGGGCGGTGTCGACTCTTCTCGCTGTAGACGAGCAGCTCGGCCATGGTTACCTCCCCAGGACGCCTTCGCGGATCAGGGCGTCGACGAAGGCGTCGGCCTGCTCGGCCGCGGTGCCCTCGAACAGGATGTGCTTGCGATCCTGCTCCTCCGCCAGATTGCTCACGACCTCGCGCACCGGCGCGGGCCCCTCGATGCCGAGGTCGGCCAGCGACCACACCTGCAGCGGCTTGCTCTTGGCCTTCATGATCTGCATCAGGCCCGGGATGGTCGGCTCGTTGATCTCGCTGACCACGGTGACGACCGCCGGGAGCGGCGCCTCGAGGGTCTCGAGCATGTCGTCCATGCTGCGCTCGCAGCGCACCGCGCCGTCGGCGGCCTCGACCTTGCGCGCGTAGCCGATCTGCGGCAGGCCGAGCAGCTCGGCGACGCGGGCGCCGACCTGGCCGGTGTAGTTGTCCGTCGAGCCCTCGCCGAACAGCAGCAGGTCGCAGGCGCCGAGCTTCTTGACGGCGGCGGCGAGCGCCGCCGCCACCGCCGCCTGGTCCGGCGCCGCCAGCGCGGGGTCGTCGATGACGACGGCCTCGTCGGCGCCCATGGCCAGCGCGACCTTGATGTCCTCGGCCGCCTTGCGGTTGCCCTCGGCGAGACACAGCGCCACGACCTTGCCGCCGGCGGCGGCGCGCAGGTCGACGGCCGCCTGCAGCGCGTTCTTCTCGAGGTCGCCGATCTTGTACGGCACGGCCTCGGTGACCGCCTCGCGGTTCTTGATGCGGACCATCTGGAGGTCCGGGTTGGTCTTCACGCAGACGACGATGTCCACGCCGTCACCTCCTTCAGCTCATCCGGTACTGGACCCCGTAGGGGCCGCTCGGGTACTTCCACGTGAGGGCGCGGTGGTCGCAGCAGATCATGCAGGTGCCGCACTCCAGGCAGCCCTCCCAGTTGACGGTCATGCGGCCCTGGTCGTCGCGCTCGTAGAGGTCGGCCGGGCACACGTAGATGCAGGCCTCGTCCTTGCAGACGGCCTTGCACACGTCGGTGTCGATGACGATGTGCGGCTCCTTGTCGAGCTTGAAGACGTCGAGGCCGAGCTTGGCGTCGATCTTCATCGGCATGGCTCCTCCCCTCAGATCTTCCGCATCGACCAGGCGTCCTTGAGGGTCGCCACGTTCATGAAGTCCTTCTTGACGCCCTTCCAGGCCTTCTTGAAGAGGCCGGCCTGGGGCCGCTCGTCGATCGTGTAGATGCTCTCGAGCAGCTGCGAGACGGCCTTGGGGTAGTGGGTGAAGAGGCGCGGGTTCTCCATGAAGTTCGGGATCTCCCGCGCCGTCTCGAGGTCCTTGAGCACGAAGCTGTCGCGCAGGGACGCCTCGTAGCTCGCGAGGCCGGCGGCCGAGAAGTCGCCGGCCGCCTTGGCCTTCTTGACCGCCTCGGCGGCGAAGTAGCCGCTGGCGATGGCGAAGTCCATGCCGCGCACGGTGACGAGGGCGTTGAGGCTGAGGCCGGCGGTGTCGCCGGCCACCAGATAGCCGTCGCCGGCGAGCTTGGGCACCTGGCTGATGCCGCCCTCGGGGATCGCGTGCGCCGAGTACTCGGCGACGGTGCCGCCGGCGACCAGCGGCCGGATCTGGGGCAGCTCCTTGAACTCGTCGAGGAGCTGCCAGCTCTCCGTGCCGTCACGCCGGCTGCGCAGGTGCTCCATCCCCACGACCATGCCGAGCGAGATGCTCTCCTTGTTCGTGTAGAGGAAGCCGCCGCCCATCATGCCCCTGGTGCACTCGCCCATGAAGAACTGGGCGGCGCCCTCGCCGGGGTTGAGGTGCCAGCGGTCCTCGATCACGCCCGCCGGCAGCTCGATGATCTCCTTGTAGCCGAGCGCGTGGTGCCTGGCCTGCGGCTCGGCGGCCAGCCCGGCCGCGCTGCTGAGCAGCCGCAGGACGCCCTCGGCGACGATGACGACGCTCGGCGCCGATCTCGTCGCCGCCGGCGCGGATGCCGATCACGCGGCCGTCCTTGCGCAGCAGCTCGTCGACCTTCATGTTGGGCACGACCATCGCGCCCTTCTCCGTGACCTTCTCGGCGAGCCACTGGTCGAGCTTGGCGCGCACGATGGTGTAGCTCTGCGGCTTGCCCGCCGTGAACCGGTCGGAGGCGATCTCGACGGTGGTGTGCGCGCCGTCGGCCATCATCGTGACCAGCTCGCGCGCCACCGGCCGCTCGAACGGCGCCTCGTCCCACAGCTCCGGATAGAAGCCGCGGATGGGCTTCACGTACAGGCGCCCGCCGGTGACGTTCTTGGCGCCGGAGTAGTCGCCGCGCTCGAGGACCATGACCTCGAGCGCCGGCCTCGGCCAGGCCGTAGGCCGCGGAGAGGCCGGCGAGGCCGCCACCGACGACGATGCACTCGACTGTTTCCATGTGGCGGCCTCCTTCCGACCTACGTTTGGGTCAGTCCTTGAACGGGTTGTGCGTCTCGCCCCACACGTCGCGGGCGATGATGCCGCGCATGATCATCAGGCCGCCCTCGGCGCCGACCTCGTAGCTCATGACGCCGCGGAGCAGCATCTCGAGCGGGGTCTCCTTGGTGTAGCCGAAGGCGCCGTGGTACATCATCCCGTGGCGGGCGATGTCGTGGCAGAGCGTCGGGCTCAGGCACTTGACCGTGCTGATGACCTTGTTGATGTCCTTGCGGCTGAACTGGCCGGGATTGGTGTGCTCCTGGCCGATCATCCAGGCGCCGCGCAGCAGGTTCAGCTTGAGCATGTCGAGCTGCATCCAGTCGTCGGCCATCTCGAAGGAGATGCCTTCGTTCTTGCCGAGGGGCTTGCCGAAGGTGGTGCGCTGCGCGGTGTACTCGCCGCTGATCTCGAGGCCCTTCTCCGCGCCGCCGAGGCAGGCCGCGGCGACGAGCACGCGGGCGGCGTTGAAGCCGTCCATGTTCGACGTAGAAGCCCTTGCCCTCTTCACCGAGCACGTACTTCTTGGGCAGCTCGACGTCCTTGTAGATCCAGCCGCCGGTGCTGAGGCCCATGCGGCCCATGTCCTTGTAGGTCGTGTAGCTGATGCCGTCCAGGTGAGCGGGGACCCAGATGAAGGTCATGCCCTTGTGGCCCTGGTTCGGGTCGGTCTTGACGAGCGTGCAGTGGCCGCTCGGGGCGCCCCACTTCTCGCACTCCTTGGGGCCGCTGACGTAGGCCTTCTCGCCGTTCAGGATGTAGGCCTGCTTCTCCTCGTTCCACGGGGCGATCGTCTTGATGGCGGAGAGGTCGCTGCCGCCGCCGGGCTCGGTGGTGTTGATGCCGGCGAACGCCTTGCCGGCGGCCACGGCCGGGAGCACTTCCTGCTTGAGCTCTTCGGTGCCGTACCGGTTGATGATGTACGACCAGCCGATGGTGAGCAGCGTGTAGACGGGCGTGCTCATGCTGAGGTCGGCGCGGGCGATCTCGTGGATGGTGATCATCGCGTAGATGAGGCGCTCGTCGTCGGGGAGCGGCATGCCGCCGTACTCCTCCGGGATGGTGGTGCCGAACATGCCCATCTCGGCCATGCCGGCGGTGATGTCGTCCGGGATGCCGTCTTCGGCCTCGTCGATGCCGCGGGCGCGCGGCTCGAGGTTCTTCACCAGCCACTCGCGGATGGCCTGGCGGTACATCTCCTGCTCGGTGGTGTAGCGAAAGTCCATGCAGCTCCCTCCTCAGGGACCGTTGATTCCATGGCCTGGGCCGGCGGGCCGCGGAGCGGCGGGCCGGCCCTCGGTGCCCCGGAAACGACGAAGACCCCCAGGGGACGCCGAAGCGTACGCTGGGGGTCCATGACCTGTAGCGCAGAGGGCGGAGACGGCGCCCGGCTGCGGTCATGTGTGCAGCACGGGCAGCATAGACCTCCGCGCCGCGGCGGCGCAAGTCCGGCCGTTTCGACAAGGTGGAGGAAGATTCGGCCGGCTGTACGACCCGGCGGCCCTGCCGCGCCGCACAGGCACGGCGGGACCATCGTCGCCGCGTGTGCCTGCCTAACCCAGCAGGGCGTCGGTCTCGGCCAACGCCGGGGCGGCCCCCAGCCGCGCGAAGATCGCGCGCGCGGCGCCCAGCGACTCCTCCGCCTCGCCGGCCTTCGCCAGCGCCTTCAGGCAACGTCCGCGACCGAGCAGCGCGTGCGCCTCCTCGTACGGCATGCGGAACTCGCGCCAGCGGCCGGCGGCGTGCAGGAAGTGGGCCGCCGCCGCGTCCGGCGGGCCGCGGCGCTCGGTCACCAGGCCATGCACGCTGGCATGGACGTTGCGCTGCATGGGCAGGATGGAGTCCATCCCGGTGCAGAGACGGGCGGCGAGCGCGTCGTCGCCGGCCGCCAGCGCCGTCCGCACGGCTTCGGGCAGGTAGGCCACGTAGTTGGGCCCGCTGCCCGGCCGAGGCCGCGACTCCCAGGCGTCCAGGAGTGCCAGCGCGGCCTGCGTCTGCCCCATCCCGAAGCGGACGGGTGCCGACGCGAGCAGGGCGTAGGCGGAGATCCACGGGATCTCGCTCTCGAGGCCGCGCAGCTCCAGCCAGTCCAGGATCGGCGCCGCAAGGATCGCCTCTCCGCGGCAGACCCGCAGCACCGCCTCCTGGGTGCGCACGATGACGAGGTCGGAACCCGCCTCGCTGCGCTCCAGCTCGGGGATGAGCTCGGCCGCGACGGAGAGGGCCTCGTCCCACTCCCCGAGCATGCCCAGCGCCTCGACGAGGTTCACGGTGAGCCGCCGCGCGGTCTCAGCGTCCCACTCTCCCAGCAGCCCGGTCGAGACCGACCCGTTGCGCGTCGGCAGCGCCTCGATCGCCTCGAGGCGGCGGCTGCGCGCCGCGTCCAGTCCCTCCCTCAGGGCCTTTGCCGACGCGCCGGGGCCGCGGTACGACAGCAGCGCGTCGGCGTAGTTGAACGTGAGCAGGGACGCCTCGTCCATGCGTCCGCGCTCGCTCGCCAGCCGCAGTCCTCTCTCGTAGTCCTCGAGGCCCCCGACGTCAGCCCATGATGCAGCGGATACCGCCGCGATAGCCGAGGAACAGGACGGGCTCCGGCAGGCCCAGGCGGTCGGCCAGGTCGAGGGCTTCAGCCAGCTTCCGCAGACCGCCGCCGGGGTCGCCGGACAGCCACAGCGAACGTCCGAGCTTGCCCAGGACCGTGACCGTCTCGGCGCACGGCGGCTCACCGTCGAGAAGCGCCAGCGCCCCCTCCAGCTGCAGCGTGACGCCGGGATCGCCCAGCGCGTAGAGCACGTCGGCCCGGCGCGCGGCCGCAAGCGCCGCGGCGCGCCGGTCCCCGGCGGCGGAGAGGCCGACCGCGGACTCCAGCAGCGCCGCCGCGGATTCCCGGTACCGGCCTTCCTGGAACAGGGCTTCCGCCGCGCGCGAGAGCAGCGACGGGCGCGCCGGGTGGTCCGGCCCGGCCAGGTCGAGCGCGCGCTGGTAGTGCCTCGTGGCGGCGCGCACGTCGAGGCCGACGGCGCGGTCGCCCGAGACGCCGAGGTACTCGACCGCCGGTCCCGTGACCGACGCGGCGAGTGCGTCGTCGCCCACGGCCCTCGCGAGCTCGGCGGCGGCGGCGAAGTGCCCGCCGAGCACGTCGGAGAGGTCGCCGCGACCGCGTTCCCCGACCTTGTCGTGCAGCCAGCGCGCGAACGCCGCGTGCTTGAGCGCGCGCACCCCGCGCGGCAGCTCGCCGTAGGCCACCTCGCGCATCATCCCGTGGGAGAACGCGAACTCCTCCTCACCCTCGATCAGCGGCTGCCGTACGGTGCGGATGAGCTGCCGGCTCTCGAGCTCAGGCAAAGCATCCTCGATGGACGACCCCGAGGCGCCGAGAGCCTCGAGCGCGCCGCGCCAGAACGCCGCCCCGATCACCGCCGCGTCCGCCAGCACGCCTTTGGCCGCAGCCGACAGCGTGTCGATGCGAGCGGCGATCACCGCCTGGACCGAGTGCGGCAGGGCGACGAGGTCGGTCGCCGCCTCTCCGCCGGAGTCCGCCAGCAGGCGCGCGAGCTCCTCGGCGAAGAAGGGGTTGCCCTCGGCCCGCCGGGCGACGAGGTCCACGGCGACGTCGCCGCGGCCCTCCATCTCGGGCAGCGAGGCGACCAGCGCCCTGGTCTCATCGTCGGTCAGCCGGTCGAGCCAGATCCTGGTCACCCGGCCTCCCGAGGCGGCGAAGGCCGGGTGCGCCTCGAACACGGTGGGGCGGGCGGTCCCCACCAGGAGCAGCGGCAGGTCGGCGCGTTGACCGCGACGTAGTCGACGAACGCGAGCATCGCTTCGTCCGCCCAGTGCAGATCCTCGAGCACCACGACGAGCGGTCGGCGGGCGGCGACCTCGTGGAAGAAGCGCAGCCACGCCGCGTAGTTCTCCTCCGGGTCGGCCTCGGGCGCGTCGAGGCCGACGAGCGGGCGGAGACGCTCGCAGATGTGACGGTGGTCCGGCCCCTCCTCCACCACGCGCTCGAGGAGACCGGCGGCCGTCTCCGGGTCGTGGGTCTCGAGGATGCCCGCGTGGGCCTGCACGATCTCGCGCAGCGCCCAGAACGTCCGGTCCTCGCCGTAGGGCACGCAGCGGCCGTGCCGCCAGGTGATGAACTCCTTGCCCGCGTCGACCACGGCGAACAGCTCGCGGATGAGTCGCGTCTTGCCGATGCCGGGATCTCCGATGATGAGCGCCGCCTGCGGCTTGCGCGTATCGACGACCCTGCGAAGGAGACTGACGAGAAAGTCCCGCTCGCTTCCTCGGCCGACCAGCGGCGAAAGCCGGCCGCCCTTCGCGTCGCGGCCCAGGCGCGCGATCGGCTGCAGCGCGAGCCACCGCCCCAGCGGCCGCGACTTGCCCTTGACCGAGACCGGCGCCAGGCGCCGGTACGTGATCACGCCTTCCGTGAGGCGGTGCGTGAGCTCGCCCACGACCACCGTGCCCGGCGCCGCGGAGGCCTCGAGGCGGGCGGACGTGTTGATCGCGTCGCCCGCCACGAAGCCGTGGCCCATCGCCGGGTCCACGTCGTGGGCCACCAGCAGCTCCCCGGTCATGATGCCGGCCCGAGCCTGGAAGGGGGCGCCGTCGGGCCGGCTCAGCTCGTCGAGGCTCTCGACCAGTCTGAGCGCCGCGCGCACGGCGCGCTCCGGGTCGTCCTCGTGGACGACCGGGACGCCGAACACGCCGACCACGGCGTCCCCGATGAACTTCTCCACCGAGCCGCCGTAGCGCTCGATGACCTCGCGCGCCAGAGCGCCGAAGGAGCGCAGGCAGGCATCGACGTCCTCCGGATCCGAACGCTCGCCCATCGCCGTGAAGCCCACGAGGTCGCAGAACAGCGTGGTGACCGTCTTGCGCTCTTCAGGAAGGGCCGCCGGCTCCGAGAGTCTCGCGCCGCAGCCAGGGCAGAACCGCGCCCCGTCGGGCGCCGCGGCCCCGCAGGAAGGGCAGGCCATCGCCGCCGCGCTCGCCATCGCCTGGTCTCCCTGCCGGTTCCCGCCGCGTCACTCCCGTGGGAGCAGGCCCAGCTCACGAGCCCGCCCCACGGCGTCGGAGCGCGACGACACCTCGAGTTTGCGATACAGGCTCTTCACGTGGCTCTTGACGGTGTTGCGCGAGACGAAGAGCTGCTCGGCCACCTGCGCGTCCGTGAGGTGAGTCGGCAGCAGCTCGAGCACACGGCGCTCGGCCGGCGTGAGCGGCTCTGCCAGGCGGGCGCGGTCCACCGCCTCGAGGAGCCGCTGGGTGCGGCGGCGCAGGATGCCGGCGTCCGGGTACCGCTCCAGGAGCGCGGCGGCGGAGGCGGCGTGCCGCCCGGCCGCGGCGACGTCGGCCCGGTCGATGGCACCCTCGCCGAGCACCACGTCGGCGAGCAGGGCCATCCACGGATGCGGCACCATGTGCCGCAGGAGCCGCGAGACGTCGGCCGCCGCGGCCTCGGCGTCGGTGGCCGAGGCGCGAGCGCGCAACTTGACGCGCGTCAGCAGCATCGGCAGGCAGCGGCGGTGCGTGCCGAACCCGAGGGCGGTGAGCAGGTCGGTGGCCCTCTCTTCGTATTCCTCGGCGACGTCCCACTCGGACTCGTCCGCGGCGATGAGCGCCAGGTAGCCCAGCGCCGCGAGCTCGGCGGACTGATTGCACACCGAGCCTTCCCGCGCGCCGACGGCGAGCGGATGCAAGGCCCGCTGGGTGGCTCCCGAGAGCCAGCGGGCCACGCCGAGCGCCACCCGCGCGTCCGCGTACCAGCTGGTGCCCGGCGTGGCCTCCAGCCGCGCCGCCAGCTCGGCGTCCTCGCGCATGCGCCGGACGCCGTCGGCGCCCACGGTCGCGCGCAGCAGCGCCTGCGACGAGCGCAGCGAGGCGGCGCCGTCCGGCGAGGGTGAGTCGTCCATGGGCGCGGCGCAGGCCGCCTCGCACCAGCGCTCGCCGAGGCGTCCTGCGTCGAGCGCCGTGTACACCCACCCGGCGGTGAGCGTGAGCGCCGGGTGGTTCAGGATCTGACGGTCAGTGAAGGCGCCGAGCCAGCGGCGGACGGTCTCGGTCTGGCCGTGATTCCACACCGCCGGCCACGCCGCGGCGACCACGTCGCCGGCCGCGGCGGCCTCTCCCGCGGCCAGCAGGTGGTGAACGGCCGCGTCGGGGGCATCCTCGCCCGCGTACCAGGCCGCCACCGAGCGATGCAGCCGGTCGGGGAGGCCGGGATGCCGTTTCTCCAGCTCTCCCTGCAGCATCTCGGCGAAGAGGTGGTGGTAACGGTAGTGGTTGCCGTCGCCGTCGAGCGGCACGACGAAGAGCTCTTCGCGCGCGACACGGGCCAGCACCTCCCCGGCGTCGTCGCTCGCGGTGACCAGCGCGCACAGCCGCGGCGTGAGCTCCAGGAGCACGGACGTGCGCAGCAGGAACTCCTGGACTTCCTGCGGCTGCGCGTCCAGCACCTCGGACGTCAGGAACTCGGCGATCTCGCGGCGGTTACCGCGGATCTCCGGCAGCCACTCCGACGGCGGCCTGCCGGCGCGCGCGAGACACGCCAGCTGCAGGCCCGTCGCCCAGCCCTCGGTCGCGGCGTGGACGGCGTCGACCGTCTCCTCGTCGGCGTCACAGTCGTGCAGGCGCATGAGCTCGGCGACCTCGCTCCGGCGGAGTGACAGCTCCGTCACGCGGAACTCCGCGACGTCGCCCGCCGCCCGCATCCTCGCCAGCGGGAGGTGCGGATCGCTGCGCGTGCCTATCGCCAGCTGCGCGCCCTGCGGCAGGCTTCGCAGCACCCTGGCGACGACCTCCCAGGCCTTGTCGCCGGCGAGCACGTGTGCGTCGTCCAGGACCAGGACGAAGCCGGGCGCCGCGGCCAGTGCCTCGCCGAGAAGCGGCAGGATCCGCTCCTGAACGGGAGGCACCGCGAGCGAAAGAGACGCCATGACGGCGGGGTCCACGTCGGTGATCGACTCGAGCGCCAGCGCCAGGTACGTGAGCAGGACGACCGGGTCGGAATCGGCCACGTCGAGCTGTACCCAGGCAAAGGGCCGCTCGTCCGCCTGCGCCCACTGGCGAAGGACGGTGGTCTTGCCGGCGCCGGCGGGCGCGCAGAGCACGACCAGCGGCGCCGTGGTGGCGTCCAGGGCGTCGAGCAGGGCGCGGCGCTCGACGAGGCGGACGCGGACCTCGGGCGGGCGGAGCTTGGCGGGCAGTGCGGCCGCCGCAGGACCCGCGTCCGGAGGCGTTGCGGCGCGGCGAAGAGCCCGCACCCGCGATGCGGTATCCGAAGACGGCCCCTGGCGTGCGCTCACCCTTCCTCCCCACAGGCGACGCTGCGCTTACCGGACCTTCAGTGTACGTCGCCCAACGGTCACCCACCAGAGCCGAAATCTGGCGGCGGCCCCCGTTGCCCGCGTTCAATAGAGATGCGGCGGCACCCGCGCGAAGCGGAGGTGCGTGGTCGCGGCCCGCAAGGAGCACCAGGCGAGCGTACGCTCGTCGCGCCGGCGCGGCTCGACGTCGTCGCAGGCGGGCTGACCCGAGAAGACCAGGCGCCCCTCGAGCGCCGCCCCACGACGGGTGCAGACGGCGCGCGGCTGGACGGCGAGCAGCCGCGCGTGGCGGCACTCGGCGCACACCACGTGCGCGCGAGCCACGCAGGGACCTTCTCCACCGCCCGCCTCTCGGCGCCGGGGCGCCGCGCTCGCGAGCCTGCTCATGCCGCCTCCCGTGCCGCACAGGACTTGCAGAGGCAACGCTAGCCTGGAGCCGGCAGGCCCGGCCTCACCCGATTGGGGTGGACCTCCGGACGCCTGAGGCAGCGTGCCGCGGGGCGCGACCGGGCGGAGACCGCTAGCCGCGCTCCCGCGCGGTGCCGTCTGGCCGCGCGCTCGGCAGCGGGCCGGCGGCCTCGCCGAGCACCAGCGGGCTCTGGTCGACGGCCTCGAACGCCTTGTGCAGCGCCGAGACGAGGGCGCCCTGCGAGTGGCCGCGGTACCGGTAGCGCACCAGCGCCTCGATCTCGCGCCGCTCGGTGAGGACGTTGCGCCCGATCAGCAGGCGCTCGAAGAACTCGGAGGCCGCCACCATCATGAGCGTGGTGCTGCAGGCGGTGACCACGCCGTCCTGATCGACCTCGATGACCACGCCGACGCGCTTGTACATCGCCTGGTGGCTCACGTCCTGCGGCAGGCGGGCGTAGCCCGAGAAGAGGAAGGTCGTCGGCTCGCTCATGCGCGCATGCTAGCACAGGCGTGCGCGCCTGAGAGACGCGGACGCGGGCGGCGCGACTGCTTGCGCCGCCGCCGCGCGCGTGTATCATGGTGCCGCTGCCGCAAGGTCCGGGCCGGCGGCGTTCCCACCGGCCCCTCCGTCAGGCCCTGCTCCCCAGCTGAGACGCACCGTGCTCGCTGGGGAGTCCGCAGTTAAGGACCCCCGGCAGACTCGAGAAGGGGGACGCAGATGGCAGAGCACAACGGACTCGACGGCAAGCTCATGACCGTCGGCGAAGCCGTCGAGCGGTTCGTGCACGACGGCGACCAGATCTGCGTCGGCGGCTTCACCATCACCCGCAACCCGATGGCCGTGGCCTACGAGATCGCCCGCCGCCGCATCAAGGACCTGCACCTGGTGGCGCACTCCAACGGCCAGGCGCTGGACGTGCTCGTCGGCGCGGGCTGCGTGCGCCGCCTCGACATCGCCTACGGCGGCAACGGCCGCTTCGCGCCGACCTGCATCCGCTTCCGCAAGGCGGTGGAGCGCGGCGAGCGTGCAGGTCGAGGACTACACCAACAACATGATGAGCCTGCGCTTCCTCGCCGGCGCGCTGAACATCCCGTTCATCCCCAGCAAGTCGGGGCTGGGGACGGACGTCGTCGAGAAGAGCGGCTTCCCGCCCGAGCTCCGCGGCGAGCGACGGCATCCCCTGCGAGAAGGTCATCGTCATGGACGACCCCTTCGGCCACGAGGACGACGAGGTCGTCCTCCTCCCCGCGCTCACGCCCGACGTCTCCGTCATCCACGCCCAGCAGGTGAGCACCGACGGCACCGTGCGCATCAAGGGCCTCACCTTCGCCGACCTCGAGCAGTGCAAGGCGTCGACCGCCGTCATCGTCACCTGCGAGGAGATCGTCCCCGAGCACTACCTGCGGCTCGACCCCGACCAGAACGCGCTGCCGCCGTTCCTGGTCGACGCCGTGGTCCCCGTGCCCTACGGCGCTCACCCCACCGCCTGCCCGTACTTCTACGACTACGACCCGGCTGCACCTGAACCAGTACAAGGCCGTCGCCCGCGACGACGAGCAGTTCGCCGCCTGGCTGGAGGACTGGGTGTACGGCGTCGAGAGCTGGGACCACTACCTGGACAAGATCGGAGGCGCGCAGCTGGCGCGCATCCGCGCCAACACCGTCGCCGGCTACGCGCCCGGCCTGGACCGGAGGTGAGCGAGATGGCCGAGTCCACGCAGGCACCCGAGGCCGCCGCGACCACCTCCGGCGGCGCGGCCGCGATCGGGTACTCGCCCCGCGAGATGATGGCGATCGCCGCCGGGCGCTTCATCAAGGACGGCGACGTGCTGTTCGCCGGCACGGGCGTGGCCATGCTGGCCGCTACCGTGGCCAAGCGCATCCACGCCCCGCACGCGCACATCTTCTTCGAGACGGGCGGCATCGGGCCGCTCCTGGACGAGCTGCCGATGGCCGTCGCCGACCCGCGCGTCATGGCGTTCGGCAACCTCAACGCCGGGCTGGTCGAGGCGTTCAGCTACGTCGCCAACCGGCGCCTGCACACCATCGCCTTCCTCGGCGCCGCGCAGATCGACAAGTACGGCAACATGAACTCGACGGTGATCGGCGACTACCTGGCGCCCAAGGTCCGCTTCAGCGGCAGCGGCGGCGCCTGCGACGCCGGCTCGCTGGCCAGCGGCTACATCGTCTTCATGCAGCACGGCGTGCAGAAGTTCGTCGAGAAGCTCGACTACCTGACGACGCCGGGCTGGCTGGACGGCGGCGACTCGCGCAAGCACGCCGGCTACCGCCGCGGCGGCCCCATCGCCGTGGTCACCAACCTCTGCGTGCTCAAGTTCGCACGAGGAGACGCACGAGATGTACCTGGCCGAGCGCTACGAGGGCGTGACGCCGGAGCAGGTGCAGGAACACACCGGCTTCCCGCTCGACGTCTCGCACTCGACGGTGGCCACGCCGCCGACCGCCGAGGAGCTGCGGATCCTGCGCGACGACGTCGATCCGCAGCGCCTGATCCTCGGCTGACCCACAAGGACGACGCCGGCGCCCAGTCCGTGGACGGGGGCGCCGGGGCCGGCCGCGCTCGAGGGGGCAGAGCGTCAGCCTTCGCCGGCCGGCGCGGCCGGCCTCCCCGAACCCAGGGCCGCCTGCCACCCGGCGGGGTCGTCCACGAGAAAGCTCATCTCGCCGCCGTCGTCCAGCGTCAACACCAGCCGGTGGCGATGCGCGCCCGCGGCGTCGCGACGGCGGTCCTCCACGCGGGCGCCGGTCACGCGCACGCGCGGCACGCTGACGAGCTCCCCGGCGAGGGGCAGGAACACGACGCGGTGGCCGGTGAGCCCCAGCACCCCGTGGCCCTCTGCTGCGTACGTGCGGAGACCCGCCGCCCTGGTACACGGCGCCGGCGAGCGGCACCAGCCACTCGTCGCCGGTGCCCTCCACCTCGTCGCGCAGTTCGTCGGCGCGGCGCTCGGCGCGGCCGCCGACACGGCGAAGGACGAGAAGAGAGACGCCGATGATGGCGGCCATCAGGACGGCCAGCACGAGGATCGCGAGCACTGCGTCGTTCACGGCTGCTCCAGAGGCAGAAGGGGCGCCGCGGTCCGATGGACCACGGCGCCCCGCTGATGACTGGCTCCTCGGGTAGGACTCGAACCTACAACCCTTCGGTTAACAGCCGAATGCTCTACCGATTGAGCTACCGAGGACCGCTCCGGCCGAGAAAGTATAGGCGATGCCCACGGTGCGGACAAATGGCGGCCGCCGTCAGTGCCAGCGCGGCTCCGTCCACCAGCCGTGGGGCACGCCGTAGGCGCTCGACCCCACCGTCTCGTGGCTCCGCATGCTCCGGCGCGCGTCGGCCGTGAGCTTGGCGGCCAGCGCGTCTCGCAGCTCCTCGAACCGCGGGCGCCAGTAGGCGTCGTCGCCGGGCGGCCCGGCCGGCGAGCTCGTGGCTCGCCACGACGGCCGTGGCCGCGGTGTGCGCGTCCAGGCGCTCCTTCCACCACTCGGGGTGCGCGATGCGCGTGCCGAAGCGCGACGCCGGCGCGTCGACGTCGGCCCCTTCCTCGCTGATCGGCAGGTACGCCCACGGCTGGGCGTCGATGGTGACCGACGTGTTGGGCACGGCGAGGACGAAGCGCTCGAGCGCGTCGAGCGTCTCCGCCGCGGACTCCTCCGTCTCGCCCGGCTGGTTGAACTCGAACCGGGCGCGGGTGACGACGCCCTTGGCGCTCGCGTACTCCAGCAGCTCGAGCGCGTGCGCCACGGCCTTCTGCGGGTGCGGCGCCTGGCCGGTGCGCCCGAGCAGCGCCGGCGAGAGCGTGCCCACCTCGAGCACGAGGCCCGCCCGCGCCCTGTAGAGCTTGTCGGCGTCCAGGCGCTGCAGGGCGTCGGGCCGGCCGGTGACGCTGAGCGCGAGGTCGCGCCGGTCGCCGGCCGCCAGCAGGTCGAGCACGGCGCGCCGCCAGCCTGCCTCGTAGCCGAACGCCGGGTCGAGGACCAGCACCCTCTCCGGGCGCAGGGCGGCGACGGCGTCGACGGCCGCCACGGCGACGTCCGGCGGATAGGCGTGCCAGCCCGCGCCCCCCGGGCGCAACAGGCACGCCGGCGCGTTGTACGGGCAGCCGCGGCTGAGGAAGAGGCCGAGCTCCGGCAGCCCCTCGGCCGTGTACGGGTACGCCGCGTAGTCGGGCAGGTGCCCGGAGTCGAGCGGCAGCGGCGTGCCCTCGAGCGAGTGGCAGCCGCCGGTCTCGCGCTCGCCGGCCGCCACCTGCGCCGCCAGCGTCAGCACGGCCGTCTCCGCCTCGCCGGCGATGAGCCAGTCGAAGGGCGCGTCGGGGTCGTTGAAGTCGTCCGGGCGCACCGAGACGTGGTGACCGCAGGCGGCGATCACGGCGTCCGGCAGCTGCCGGCGCACCCGCTCGCCGACCGCCATGGCGGCGGAGTACTGCAGGGCGGACCAGCAGGAGACGACGACCAGGTCCGCCTCCCGCTCGGCCAGCAGGCCGTCGGCGATCTGCAGGAAGCTCTCGCGGGCGACGTCGTCGCCAGGATTGCCCAGCTCGGCCTCCAGGTCGAGCACGTCCGCGTCGTAGCCGGCCCGGCGCAGCTCCGTGAACAGCTGGACCAGCTCCGGCTTGACGCGCGGCCCGTCGGCCCAGCGCCCGCCGAAGAGAGAGCCGGGGAACACCAGCAGAACGCGCGTCTCCTGCATCTGGACTCCTGTGATCGCGGCGGCCCGGGCGGCCGCGTGATGACCGAAGGGGCTACCGGGGTTATGGACGGGCGGGGCCGCCCGGAAACGCCTGTGCGTCGGCCGCGGCGGCGAGCCGGACCCGCGGCGTCGAGCCGGAGACGGCCGCGGCCGCCGCCAGGCGAGCCGCGGCCGGGACCGGGCCTACTCGACGAAGTCGCGCAGGCTGCGCGCCTCGCGGTACGCGCGCAGCTTGGCCAGCGTCTTGGCCTCGATCTGGCGGATGCGCTCGCGCGTGACGCCGAACTGGACGCCGACCTCCTCGAGCGTGTGCGGGCGGCCGTCGGTGAGGCCGTAGCGCATCTCGAGCACGCGCGCGCTCGCGCGAGGTGAGCAGCTCGAGCACGCGGCTGAGGTCCTCGCCCTGCATGAGCTCGCCCACGGCGTCGCTCGGGGCGACCGACTGCTCGTCCTCGATGAAGTCGCCGAGCTGGGAGTCGCCCTCGTCGCCGACCGGGTTCTCGAGGCTCACCGGCTCCTGGCTGATCTTCTGGATCTCGCGCACCTTGTCGGGCGTGAGGCCCATGTCGGTGGCGATCTCCTCCGGTGTGGGCTCGCGGCCCAGGTCCTGCAGCAGCTGCCGCTGCACGCGGATGAGCTTGTTGATGGTCTCGACCATGTGCACCGGGATGCGGATGGTGCGCGCCTGGTCGGCGAGCGCCCGGCTCACGGCCTGGCGGATCCACCAGGTGGCGTAGGTGCTGAACTTGAAGCCGCGCCGGTAGTCGAACTTCTCGACGGCGCGGATGAGCCCGAGGTTGCCCTCCTGGATGAGGTCGAGCAGCGTGAGCCCGCGGTTGGCGTAGCGGCGGGCGATGGACACGACGAGGCGCAGGTTGGCCTGGATGAGCTGGTTCTTGGCGTCCATGTCGCCGCGCTCGATGCGCTTGGCGAGCGAGACCTCCTGCTCGGCGGTGAGCAGCGGGACCTTGCCGATCTCGCGCAGGTACATGCGCACGGGGTCGTTGCTCGCCGTCTTGATGGAGAGGTCGAGCTTGGGCACTTCGCCCTCGGCCTCCTGCTCCTGCTCGCCGGCGCCCGCCTGGCCGCCGGTGTGGTGCACGCCGTCGGCCCCGACCACGTCGATGCCGAGGTCGTGGAAGGCGACGTAGATGTCGTCGATCTGCTCGGGCGTGAGGTCGACGTCGGCGAGGACCTCGAGGATGTGCTCGGCGGCGAGGTAGCCCTGCTCCTTGCCCTCGTCGAGCAGGACGCGGACCTCCTCGACGGTCGAGAGGATCGACTCGTCAGGCTGACGATCTGCTGCTGACTCTGTCACTGACTGCTTCAGCGCTCCTAGGTAGTAGCGGCGGCGGGAGCGGGGCGGCCTGGCCGCCCCGCTCCCGGCTCCGCGGTCGTCTTCGTTGTCACTCCGGCAATGCTCCTTGCGCCGGTCTGCTCAATCCAGGAAGTCGCGCAGCCGCTGCGAGTCGCGGTACGCCTTGAGCTTTGCCAGCGTCTTGGCCTCGATCTGGCGGATGCGCTCGCGCGTCACGCCGAACTTCTGTCCGACCTCCTCCAGCGTCCTCGGGTGCTCTCCCTTGAGTCCGAAACGCAGCTCGATGACCTTTCGTTCGCGGTGCGTGAGCGTGCCGAGCACCATGTTGAGCTCTTCCTTCTGCATGATCTCGCTCACGGCCTCGACCGGCATGGTCGCGTCCTCGTCCTCGATGAAGTCGCCGAGCTGGGAATCCTCTTCTTCCCCGATCGGCGTCTCGAGACTCACCGGCTCCTGGCTGATCTTGAGGATCTCACGCACCTTCTGTGGAGTTGTACCCATCTCGGCCGCTATCTCCTCAGGTGTCGGCTCGCGGCCGATGTCCTGGAGCAGCTGCCGCTGCACGCGGATGAGCTTGTTGATGGTCTCGACCATGTGCACCGGGATGCGGATGGTGCGCGCCTGGTCGGCGATGGCGCGCGTGATCGCCTGCCGGATCCACCAGGTGGCGTAGGTGCTGAACTTGTAGCCCTTGCGGTAGTCGAACTTCTCCACGGCGCGGATGAGGCCCGAGGTTGCCCTCCTGGATGAGGTCGAGGAACAGCATCCCCCGGCCCACGTAGCGCTTGGCGATGGACACCACCAGACGCAGGTTGGCCTCGATGAGCTTGCGCTTGGCGTCCATGTCGCGGCGTTCGATGCGCCTGGCCAGCGAGACCTCTTCTTCGGCGGTGAGCAGCGGGACCTTGCCGATCTCCTTGAGGTACATGCGTACCGGGTCGTTGGTCGGCGTCTTGACCGAGAGGTCGAGCTTGGGGATGACCTCCTCCTCGGCCTTGTCGCCGGAGCCGTCGGCGCCTGCGACGCCCTCACCCTCGAGGATGTCGATGCCGAGGTCGGCGAAGAGGTTGTAGATACCGTCGATCTGGTCCGGCGTGAGCTCGACGTCCTGCAGCGCGTCGGCGATGTGGTCGCTCGCGAGGTAGCCCTGCTCGCGGCCCTCGTCGACGAGCACGCGGACCTCCTCGATGCCCAGCTCCCCGACGTCGACCGGCTTGTTGCGTTCTTCGGCAGCGTCCGTCACGTCAGTCGTCCTCACCGCAGGTCGGTGTCGTCGTCCACGGGGATGGCGCGGAGTGCATCCTGCAGGCTGCGGCGTACGCCCTCGAGCCTCGCAAGCTCCTCACCCTGCCTCCCAGTGTCGTCACTCCTCATCGTGACCTTGAGCCGCGCCATGAGCCGGCCCACCTGTGCCTCCTGCAGACGCAGGAACAACTCCTCCACGACCGTCGCGGTGAACCGCTCCCGCCCGGCGCGGACGATGACCTCCGCGAACGCCTCCGCGCCCTCGTCCGCGACGCCCTGGTCGTCGGCCGATGGCGGGGTGTTCCCGCCTCCATCGGCCGCCAATCGCGCTTTGACGCGCCGCAACGCCGCGCGCGTCTCCGCGGTCGCGAAGAAGCCTTCGTCGACGCCCGCGAGCGCCTCGCGGCCGGGCCCGGGCTGCGCGAGACAGCCGGCCAGGAACCTGACCTCGAGCTCGTGGGCGCCGCCTGAGGCGACTGCGGACCCGCCGCTCCGGGAAGGCGTGCGCTCGCTGCCGGCAGCACCCGTGGCGGGTCGTCCGCTGCCGGAGAGCAGGTAGCGCACGCTCTCCGCGGAGAGCTGCAGCTTGTCGGCGACGTACCGCAGCTCGTCGTCGCGCTCCATCGGCGTCGCTGCCTCGGAGAGGACCTCCCTCAGTCGCGCAAACGCGCGTGCCCGTCCGTCGGGCCGGTCGAGGTCATGAGTAGCGAGCGCCAAGCGGACGTGGAATTGTAGCAGCGTCTGCGCGTCGTCGGCAAGCGCGCGGAACCCGTCCGCCTCCGGCGCCCGCGAGAACGAAGTCGGCGGGGTCGAGCCCGTCGGGAATCCGCACCACGTGCAGGGAAAGGTTCATCCGGCGGCCCAGCGTGAGCGCGCGCTGCATGGCGCCGATGCCGGCGGCGTCGGCGTCGTAGCAGAGGTACACGTTGCGCGTGAGGCGTGACATGCGGCCCAGCTGCTGCTCCGTGAGGGCCGTCCCCATGCTCGCCACCACGTTGGCGACGCCCGCCTGCGCGAGGGCCATGACGTCGGTGTAGCCCTCGACCACGTACACGCGGTCCTCCTGGCGCGCCGCCGCCTTGGCCTTGTCGAGGCCGAACAAGGCCTCGCTCTTGTGGTAGAGCGGCGTCTCCGGGGAGTTGAGGTACTTGGGCTTCTCGTCGCCCAGGGTGCGGGCGCCGAAGCCGAGCGTGCGCCCGCGCTCGTCGCCGAGCGGGAACATGATGCGCCCGCGGAAGCGGTCGTAGGGACGGCCGCGCTTGCCCGGGATCACCAGCCCGGCGTCCAGCAGGTCCTGCTCGGTGAACCCCTTGACCAGCGCGGCCTCGCGGAGCTTCTCCCATCCGGGCAGGCTGTAGCCGACGCGGAAGGCGCGGCAGACCTCGTCCGAGAGGCCGCGCCCGGCGAGGTACTCGCGGGCGGGCGCGGCCGCCTTGGCCTCGTGGTAGACGCGCTCGTAGTACGCGGTGGCCTGCTCGAGCAGCGCCCGCAGGCGCTCGCGGCGGCGGCGCTCCGCGTCGCCGCGAGCGCTGGACTCGTCGTACTCGAGCGCGATGCCGTACTTGTCGGCGAGGTACTCGACGGCCTCGGGGAAGTCCATGTTCTCCTTGGCCATGACGAACCCGATGAGGTTGCCGCCGGCGCCGCAGCCGAAGCAGTAGTAGAGCTTCTCGGACGGGTTGACGGAGAACGACGGCGTGCGCTCCTCGTGGAACGGGCAGCGGCCGCTGTAGTTGGCGCCGGCCTTCTTGAGGTCGGTGTACTGGCCGACCACCTCGACCATGTCGGCGGTCGCCACGACCTGCTCGATGCTGCTCTGGGCGATGCGGGCCACGCTAGCGCCTCGTTGCGCGCGTCGTGCGCCTCGCGGTTGCGGCGCCGCTGGGCCTCGCGCGCTTCGCGGCGGCGCATCGCCTGGTACGTGGCCTTCTCCTCGGCGTCCATGGCCTGCATGGTAGCCCGCGCGCGGCGGCGCTGCTTCTTCTGCGGCCCGGGCGAGCGATCGTAGGGCTGCCAGTGGTGACCGATGCGGTCGAACGACCACACGAGCAGCACCGTGAGCCCCGCCATCCAGGCCAGGTAGAAGAGGGCGAACGCGGCCCAGGCCTCAGGGCTGCGTGGTGTCCTTGGCCGGCGGCTGCCCCCCAAGGCTGGATGTGCGGCAGCTGCAGCCAGCCCAGCCCGAACGTGACCACGGCCGGGAGGCACGCGAGGACGATGAGGCCGGCGGTGACCAGCGCGATGAGCGCCGTGCGGCGGTGCATCGCGACGATCACTGATCTGTGAGGGGACGAGCCATGAGCACCTCGTCATGATACTGGTCGCCGCGGCGGTACTGTTCGCGGCGCAGCCCTTCGCGCACGAAGCCGTGACGTTCGTAGAAGGCCATGGCGCGGGCGTTCTCCGGGAACACGCCCAGCTCGACCCTCCGGAAGTCCGCCGCTGCCGCCCACGCCACCGCCGCCTCGAGGAGGGCTCCGCCGACGCCCGCGCCGCGGAAGCCGGCGGCCACCGACATGCCGATCCAGGCGACGTGCGCGGACGCCGGGTTGGCGTCGGGCCACACTCCGAGGTTACCCACCACGGCGCCGCCGGAGACGGCGACCAGGAAGAGGCCGCGCGGCGAGCGCAGCGCGGCGGCGATGCGCCGCCGCCAGTCGGCCGGCGTGGCCTCGCCGGGGCGCAGCACCAGGGTCACCTGCGGCTCGGCGGCGACGGCGTCGAGCATCTCCGTGACGCCGCGCGCGTCCCGCTTGCGCGCGTCGCGCACGACGAGCGCCCGCCCGTCGGCGAGCTTCACCTCGATCTCTCGTCCAAGCCTGGCCGTGGGTCGCCCCCTTGCCCCGGCGAGCGAGAAGCGCCGGCCCGGGCCCGCCTCGCGGCGGCCCGGACCGGCGCAGTGTCGTCGCCGCTGCTACTTCTCGAGCCGCAGGTCGCCGCGCTCCTCGATGGCGGCCTGCGCCGCGGCGAGGCGCGCCACCGGCAGGCGGTACGGCGAGCAGCTCACGTAGTCCATCCCGGCGCGGTGGCAGAACTTGACCGTCTCGGGGTCGCCGCCCTGCTCGCCGCAGATGCCGACGTGCAGGTCCGGCCGCGTGCTGCGGCCGCGCTCGATGCCGATCTCGACCAGCTGGCCCACGCCGCTCTGGTCGAGCGTCGCGAACGGGTCGGCCGGCCAGATCTCCAGCTCCTCGCTGGTGTACAGCGGCAGGAACTTGCCGGCGTCGTCGCGGCTGACGCCGAGCGTCATCTGCGTGAGGTCGTTGGTGCCGAAGCTGAAGAACTCGGCCACCTCGGCGATCTCGTTGGCGGTGAGCGCCGCGCGCGGGATCTCGATCATGGTGCCGACCAGGTACGCGACCGACGTGCCCTGCTCGGCGAAGACGTCGGCGGCCACCGCGCGCACGATGGCGGCCTGGTGCTCGAGCTCCTTCTTGGTGCCCACCAGCGGGATCATGATCTCCGGGTGGACGTCCAGGCCTTCCTTCTTGACCAGGCAGGCGGCCTCGAGGATGGCGCGCGCCTGCATCGCCGTGATCTCCGGGAAGGCGATGCCGAGGCGGCAGCCGCGGTGGCCGAGCATCGGGTTGCTCTCGTGCAGGTCCTCGACCTTGGCGCGCACGACGTCCTCGGGGACGCCGAGCGCCGCGGCGGTCTTCGGCCGTGTCCTCGTCGTCGTGCGGCAGGAACTCGTGCAGCGGCGGGTCGAGCGTGCGGATGGTGACGTGGCGCTCGCCCATGACGCGGAAGATGCCGGCGAAGTCGTCGCGCTGCATCGGCAGGAGCTTGGCGAGCGCGGCCTCGCGGGCCTCGCGGCTCTCGGCGAGGATCATCTCGCGCACGCTCATGATGCGCTCGCCCTCGAAGAACATGTGCTCGGTGCGGCAGAGGCCGATGCCCTCGGCGCCGAAGGCGATGGCGTTGGCGCTCTGGTCCGGCTGGTCGGCGTTGGTGCGCACGCCCAGCGTGCGCGCCTTGTCCGCCCACTCCATGACCTCGGCGTAGTAGCGGTAGGAGCCCGACTCCTCGGGCTGTCATGGTCTTCTCGAGCAGCACCTGGAGGACCTCCGGCGGCCGCGTCTCGAGCTTGCCGAGGATGACCTCGCCGGTGAAGCCGTCGATGCTGATCCAGTCGCCCTCGCTCACGGTCGCGTCGTCGACCTTGAAGCTGCGCGACTTCATGTCGATGTCGAGCGCGCCGCAGCCGACGATGCAGACCTTGCCCATCTGGCGGGCGACCAGCGCGGCGTGGCTGGTCATGCCGCCCTGCGCCGTGAGGATGCCCTGGGCGGCGTCCATGCCGCGGATGTCGTCCGGGCTCGTGAAGTCGCGGACGAGCAGGACCTTCTCCTTGAGCGGCCGGCCTGTTCGTCCTTCTCCGTCTCTGAGTCACGCTGCGCCCAGGCGACCGCGTCCTGCGCGCTGAAGACGACGCGGCCGGTGGCGGCGCCGGGGCCGGCGGGCAGGCCCTTGGCCTTGACCCGGCCCTCGTGCACGGCCTTGTCCTTGTCGTCGGGTCCGAAGATCGGCCGCAGCAGCTGGTTGAGCTGCTCCGGCTCGATGCGCATGAGCGCCTCGTCCGGGGTGATGAGCCCCTGGTCGGCCATGTCGACGGCGATGCGGATCGCCGCCAGGCCGGTGCGCTTGCCGTTGCGCGTCTGGAGCATGAAGAGGCGGCCCTTCTCGATGGTGAACTCGAAGTCCTGCATGTCGCGCAGCTCGGACTCGAGCGTCTGGCGGACCGCCATGAGCTCGTCGTAGACGTCCGGCCACACGTCCTTGAGCTCGATCACCTGGCGCGGCGTGCGCACGCCGGCGACCACGTCCTCGCCCTGCGCGTTGACGAGGAACTCGCCGTAGAACTCGTTCTCGCCGCTGGCGGGGTTACGCGTGAAGGCCACGCCGGTGCCGCTCTCGTCGCCGGTGTTGCCGTAGACCATGGTCTGGATGTTGACCGCCGTGCCCCAGTCGTCGGGGATGCCGTACATGCGCCGGTAGGCGACGGCGCGGTCGTTGCCCCAGCTGCCGAAGACGGCGCTGATGGCGCCCCAGAGCTGGGCGCGCGGGTCGTCGGGGAAGTCGTGGCCCGTGCGCTCCTTGACCGCCGTCTTGAACTCGGCGACCAGGTCCTTGAGGTCGTCGGCGGTGAGCTCGGTGTCGAAGCTGACGCCCTTGGCCTTCTTCATGGCCTCGAGACGCTCCTCGAACACGTCGCCCTCGTCGTCGCTCTCCGGCTTGCAGCCCAGAACGACGTCGCCGTACATGCTGACGAAGCGCCGGTAGCAGTCGTAGGCGAAGCGCGCGTTGCCGGTGGAGCTGATCACGCCCTGGACGGTCTCGTCGTTGAGGCCCAGGTTGAGGATCGTGTCCATCATGCCGGGCATGGAGGCGCGGGCGCCGGAGCGCACGCTGAGCAGCAGCGGGTCGGACGCGTCGCCGAAGGTCTTGCCCGTGTCGGACTCGAGCGCCTTGAGCGCGTCCTCGACCTGGGCGTCGACGCCGGCCGGGTAGTCGCCGTGCGCGGAGTAGTAGTTGCACACCTCGGTGGTGATGGTGAAGCCGGGCGGCACGGGCAGCCCGATCGTCGTCATCTCCGCGAGGTTCGCCCCCTTGCCCCCGAGGAGCTCACGCATGGTCTTGTTGCCCTCGTTGAAGCGGTAGACGTGCTTGTCACTCATCCTGATTGCCTCCCCTGGCATCTTGTCCGACTCTCTCTTGCGCTACGTGTGCGGAGAGCCGCTCAATAGCTCTTCGTGCATTAGTCCGCCGTGTCGCGGCGGTCGCGTGGGATCTGGTCGGAACTCCTCGTCCTCAAGCCTGCGCGAGCGGCAGGCGGCCGAACTCGCCGATGCGGCCGATGAGGCCGGTGACGGCGGCCAGTTGCGCCAGGCGATTGGCGCGCACCGCGTCGTCGGGATCCATGACGAGGACGGCGTCGAAGTAGCGGTCGACGGCCGGCCGCAGGCCGGCCGCGGACTCGACGGCGCTCTCGAGCTCGAGGTTGCCCAGGGCGTCGAGGAGCGGCCCGCGCGCAGCCTCGTAGGCCGCGGCGAGCTCGCGCTCGGCGTCGTCGGTGAAGAGGGCCGGGTCGACGGCGCGTGACCCGGCGTCCGGGTCCTTGGCCGCCAGCGCCGCACACCGGTTGTAGGCGATGACGGCATCCTCGAAGCGTTCCCGGCCGGCCATCGCCGCGAACGTGCGCGCCCGGGCGGCCAGCGCCGGCAGGTCGCCCGCCGGCGCGGCCATGGCGGCCTCGACGCTCGGGAACGGCAGGCCCTCGTCGAGCAGCAGCACCTGCAGGCGCTCGCGCACGAACGCCGCCGGTCTCGGCGACGATGGCCGCGCGGCGTGCGTCGTCCAGGTCCGGGATGCCCTGCAGTTCGAACTGGTCGACGGCGGCGGTCAGCAGGCCGGCGAGCGGAAACCGCAGGCCGAACTCGAGCGCGATGCGCACGATGCCCATGGCCGCGCGCCGCAGCCCGTAGGGGTCGCGCGAGCCGGAGGGCTTCTCTCCGGCGACCCAGGCGCCGGCGATGTTGTCGAGCTTGTCGGCGACGGCGAGCAGCGCGCCGGCGACGGTGCCCGGCAGCGGCGCCGTCGCGGAGAGCGGCCGGTAGTGCTCGCCGACGGCGCGGGCCACCGCGTCGCCGAGGCCGCCGGCCTCGGCGTAGAGCCCGCCCATGACGCCCTGCAGCACGGGGAACTCGATGACGACCTGGCTGACGAGGTCGGCCTTCGCGAGCCTGGCGGCGGTGCGGAGGGTCCCGGCCATGGAGTCGCCGGAGCCGTTGCCCGAGGCGCCCCCGGACCCGCCGGACAGCGCCGCGACGAGGCCGCCGAGGCGGCCGGCCTTGTCGGCGAGCGAGCCGAGCTTCTCGTGGAACACGACGGCGCCCAGGCGCTCCGCCATGGCGGGGAGACCCTCGGCGAGGTCGCGGTCGTAGGCGAACTCGGAGTCGTCGAGGCGGCCGTCGAGCACGCGCTCGTTGCCGCGCGTGACGAGCGGCGCCGCCGCGGCGGCGCCGTTGGAGACGTAGAGGAACGCCGGGAGCAGCTTGCCGGCGGCGTCCGTGACCGGGAAGTAGCGCTGGTGACTCTGCATGGCGGTGACGAGGACCTCGGCCGGCAGCCGAAGATGCCGCTCCTTGAAGCCGCCGCGCGCCACGCTCGGCCACTCGGCGAGGTAGACCGCTTCGGCCAGCACGTCGCCCGGGTCGGACCACTCGCCGCCGAGCTCTGCCGCGGCGGCGTCGAGGCCGGCGATGATGCGGCGGCGGCGCTCGGCCTGCGAGACGACGACCTTCTGGTCCTCGAGCAGGCGCTCGTAGTCGCCGGCGTCCGCGACCGTGACCGGCGCGCCGAGCACGCGGTGCCCCTGGGACACGTCGCCGAGCGGCAGGCCGTAGAACTCGCCGCGCAGGGTCTCGTCGCCCAGCTTGGCGACCAGCCAGCGGATGGGGCGCGAGAAGCGCAGGTAGTCGCTCGCGCCCTCCGGCACGGCGCCCCAGCGCATGCCGCGCGGGATCTGCAGGCCGGTGATGAGGCGCGCGATCAGCTCGGGCACGACGTCGCGCGCCGCGCGCCGGCCGGCCTCGACGCTGACGACCACGAACTCCGTGCCGTCGACCACCTCGCGCCGGATGTCCTCCGCCGCCGCGCCCTTGGAGCGCGCGAACCCGGCGCCGGCCTTGGTCAGCGTGCCGTCCGCGGCGTACGCGATCTCGGCCTTGGGGCCGCGGAACTCCTGCACCTGGGCGAGCTGCTCGTCCGGCACGCCGTCGACCAGGACGGCGATGCGGCGCGGCGACACCAGGACCCTGGCCGCCGCGCCCTCCTCCAGCAGCCGCTGCTCGCCGAGCAGCGACATCGCAGAGGCCGGGCTGATCCGGCGTGCCCTCCAGCTGCCGGATCACCGACTCGCACACCTTGTACGGCAGTTCTTCGGTCCCGATCTCCACCAGCAGCGTGCTCATGCGCCGTTCCCCCTCGCGCCCGTCGCCGACGACCTCCAGGTAGAGGCCGGCGACCTTGCGCGCGAGGTCGCGCACGCGGGCGATGTGCGCGGTGCGGTCGGTGACGCTGATCACGCCGCGCGCGTCGAGCATGTTGAACGCGTGGCTGCACTTGAGCACGTGGTCGTAGGCCGGGATGGGCAGGCGCGCCTCGATGGTGCGCAGCGCCTCGGCCTCGTGCTCGCGGAAGTGGCGGTACAGCATCTCGGTGTCGGCCACCTCGAAGTTGTAGGTGCTGAACTCGCGCTCGTTCTCCTTGTAGACGTCGCCGTAGGTGACGACGTGCTCGGCGCCGTCCTCCTCCCAGCGCGACCACACGAGGTCGTAGACGCTGTCCACGCCCTGCAGGTACATGGCGAGCCGTTCGAGGCCGTAGGTGATCTCGATGGTGATGGGGTCGAGGTCGAAGCCGCCCAGCTGCTGGAAGTACGTGAACTGGGTGGCCTCCATGCCGTCGACCCAGACCTCCCAGCCCTGGCCCCAGGCGCCGAGCGTGGGGCCTTCCCAGTTGTCCTCGACGAAACGCACGTCGTGCTCGGCGAGGACGATGCCGAGGGCCTCGAGCGAGCGCAGGTACACGTCCTGGATGTCGGCCGGGGACGGCTTGATGACCACCTGGTACTGGTAGTAGTGGCCCAGGCGGTACGGGTTCTCGCCGTAGCGGCCGTCGGCGGGGCGCATGGACGGCTCGACGTAGGCGGCGCGCCAGGGACGGGCGTCGAGGCAGCGCAGGAACGTCGCGGGGTTGAAGGTGCCGGCGCCGACCTCGGTGTGGTACGGCTGGACGACGACGCAGCCCTGTCCCTCCCAGAAGGCCTGCAGGCGGCCGATGATCTGCTGGAACGTGGGGGCTACGGCGTCTGCGGTCTGGGCGTGGTCGGTCACGTGTCCTTTCGGTCGGAAGCGCGATTCTACCAGTAGCTTCCAGAAGCGAACAAACAGCCGTGGCTCCAGCGCGGACGGATGTTCCATGTGCTCCGTTGTCAGGGCCGGGTACACTCCTCGTAGCCGGCCCCGCGAGAGCGGCGCCGGTCAGGGTCGACGCGACGGCGACGCGACGATGCCCGCGGCAGCGGGCCGCCGGCGACGCGAGCGCCGCCCGCCAGGGGTGCGCCGGCCGTGTTCGCTCAACCGCGGTCGGCGCCTCCGCTCGTACGCGCTGCTCCCGCCGTCTCAGCCCATCCCGGCGGCGATGCGCAGCGCGCGCAGCCGCGAGCCGGTGTGGTACGCGTAGAGCTGATGGACGTCGCGCAGCGCCTCGGCGGTCGCCGCGGAGGCGGGCTGCTCGCGCAGCTCCGCCAGGGGCCGGGAGATGGCCTCGGCCAGCGCGTCGATCGCCTCCGGCGTGATCGGCTATGGCCTCCCCCGCGCAGTCGCCGCAGACGAGCCCGCCGCGCGCGGCCGAGAAGCCGAGCGCGCGGCCGCCCGACCCGCAGGCCGCGCAGTGGTCCAGCACCGGCAGATAGCCGGCTTCGTACAGCAGCTTGAGCAATGTCCCCAGCACCAGCGGCGACTCGACGGCGCGTCCCGAGATGCCGAGGTCGAGCTCGCGCAGCGTGTTGCGCAGCAGCGCGAACACGCGCTCCTCGGGCTCGTGCTCGGGGGTCAGGCCGGCGGCGGCCTCGCAGACGATCGCCGCCGCGGAGAGTCCCTCGCGGTCGGCGCGCAGCCGGGCGAAGACGTCCACCAGCTGCGCCTGCGTCACCGTGTAGAGCGACCTGCCCGGGTGCAGCACCAGGTCGCAGACGTTGAAGGGCTCCAGGCGGCCGCCCCAGCGCGACGTCGTCTTGCGCACGCCCTTGACGACGGCGTCCACGCGCCCGAGCTCGCGCGTGAACAGCCGGACGATGCGGTCGGCCTCGCCCAGCGGCCGCGAGCTCAGGACGACGGCGCGAGCCTTCTCGGCGCGCGCCATCAGGCGCCGTCCCCGGCGCCGCGGCGGCGGGCGAAGACCACGCGGGGCACGCCGGAGAGGTCGCTGCGCCGCTCCGGCGCCTCGTAGGCGCGCGCGGCGGCGATGATGCCGGCCACGTCGTCCGCCTGCCCGGCGCCGACCTCGAGCGCCAGCGTGCCGCCGGGCCGCAGCAGGAGCGCCGCGCCGGGGACCAGACGGCGGTAGAAGTCGAGGCCGTCGACGCCGCCGTACAGCGCGAGCCGCGGCTCGAAGTCGCGCACGTTGGGCTCGAGCGCCACGTACTCGTCGGCGGGGATGTACGGCGGGTTGGAGACGATGAGGTCGAACGGCCGCTCGCCGACGTCGGCGAACAGGTCCGACAGCACGAACTCGACCCGGCGCCCCAGACCGAGTCGCGCGCCGTTGCGCCGCGCCACCGCGAGCGCGCCGGGGTCCACGTCCGTCGCCACGAGGCGCACGAACGGGTCCTCGGTGGCGAGCGCCAGCGCCACGCAGCCGGAGCCGGTGCCGACGTCGAGCGCCAGCGGCTCGTCCTCGGGGTCCGGCCCCGCGATGGGCATCGCCGCCAGGGCCTCGAGCGCCACGTCGACGAGCGTCTCGGTGTCGGCCCGCGGGATGAGCACGTCCGGCGTCACCTCGAGGTCGATGGTGCGGAAGGCGCGCCGGCCGAGGATGTAGGCGACGGGCTCGCGCGCCTCGCGCCGGGCGAGCAGTTCCTCGAAGCGCCCGGCCTCGTCCGCCTGCAGCGTGCGCCCCGGGTCACGGAAGAGCTCGACCCGGGGCACGCCGAGCGCGCTCGCCAGCAGCAGCTCGGCGTCCAGGCGCGGCGAGCGCGACCCGCTGGCGCGCAGCCGCGGCGCGGCCGCGCGGAGCGCTTCGCCCACGCTCGCCGGCCCGGTCACGATCACTCCCCGCCGGCGGCCGCCAGCTGCTTGCGCCGGTCCTCGGCGGCGAGCGCCTCGGTGAACTCGTCGAGGTCGCCCTCCATGACCTCGGTGAGGCGGTGGCTGGTGAGCCCGATGCGGTGGTCGCTGACGCGGTTCTGCTGGAAGTTGTAGGTGCGGATCTTCTGCGAGCGGTCGCCGCTGCCGACCATGCTGCGGCGGGCGGCGCCGCGCTCCTGGTCCTGCTTGGCCTGCTCGAGCTCGAAGAGCCGCGCGCGGAGGATGCGCATCGCCTTGTCCTTGTTCTGGAGCTGGCTCTTCTCGTCCTGGCAGCTGACGTTGACGCCCGTCGGCACGTGCGTGATGCGCACGGCGGAGTCGGTGGTGTTGACGCTCTGCCCGCCCGGGCCGCGGGCGCGGAAGATCTCGACGCGCAGGTCGCCGGCGTGGATGTCGACCTCGATGTCCTCGGCCTCGGGCAGCACGGCGACGGTGGCCGTGGAGGTGTGGATGCGCCCGGCGGCCTCCGTGACGGGGACGCGCTGCACGCGGTGCACGCCGCCCTCGTACTTGAGCATGGAGAAGGCGCCCTGGCCCTTGACCTCGAGCGTGACCTCCTTGTACCCGCCGTCGTCGTTCTCGTTGGCGGAGAGGATCTCGACCTCGAACCCCTTGGCCTGCGCGTAGCGCGTGTACATCCGCGCGAGCTCGCCGGCGAAGATGCAGGCCTCGTTGCCGCCGGTGCCGGCGCGGATCTCGATGATCACGTCCTTGCCGTCGTTGGGGTCGCGCGTCAGCATGCGCACGCGGATCTCCTCGCTGAGCTCGTCCATGCTGCCTGCGTCCCGAGGGCGAGCTCGTCCTGGGCGAACTCGCGCATCTCGGCGTCGGAGGAGTCGTCGCCGAGGAGGCCTTCGGCGTCGGCGACCGTCCGCTCCGCCTCCCGGTACCGCTGCGTGAGCTCGTGGACCAGCTGGAGCTCGGCGTGGGCGCGCGCGGCGTCGGTGTAGCGCGCGCGGTCGGCGAGCACCTCGGGGTCCGCGAGCTGGGCGGTGAGCTCGTCGTAGGAGCGCTCTATCTCGGTGATGAGGTCGTCGATGGTGGCCATGGACCCAGCTTACGCCATGACCTCCACGCCCTTCACCGGCGGGCGGTCCTGAGGCTCGAGCGCGATGATCTCCTCGAGGGCGGCGATGGCGACCTCGACCTGGGAGCTGTCCGGCTGCTTGGTCGTCATCCACTGCAGCGCCAGGCCGGGGGCCATGATGACGCGCACGACGTTGCTGTTCTCGTGGCGTCCGGCGAAGCGGATGATCTCGTAGCTCATGCCGGCGATGAGCGGGACGAGGACGACGCGGCTGAGGATGAGCAGGTACCAGACCGGCCGCCCCACAGCCGCGAACACGAAGATCGAGACGACGAGCACGATGAGCAGGAACGAGGTGCCGCAGCGCAGGTGCAGGGTCTTGTACTTCTCGACGTTGGCCACGGTGAGCTCGTCGCCGTGCTCGAGCGCGTGGATGCTCATGTGCTCGGCGCCGTGGTACTCGAACACGCGGCGCAGGTCCTTGATCTGGGTGACGATGGCGAGGTAGGCGAGGAAGATGCCGACGCGCACGAACCCCTCGACCATCCAGAACAGGAAGCCCTCGCCGAGCCAGCGCTCCATCAGGCCGGTGAGGAACAGCGGCGCGAGGAAGAAGAGGCCGATGGCGAAGGCGAAGGCGACGACCAGCGTGACGCCGATCTCCTTCTTGCCCAGCTCCTGCTCCTCCTCGCCCAGCGACTCGTTGGCCGAGATGGTGAGGGCGCGGACGCCGATGACCAGCGACTCGACCAGCGCGACGACGCCCCTGCAGGATCGGCAGCTTGAGGATGGGATAGCGCTTCATCCAGCTGACGAGCGGCCAGTGGTGGATGCCGATGGTCTCGTCCGGACGGCGCACGGCGAGCGACCACCAGTCGACGCCGCGCATCATGACGCCCTCGATGACGGCCTGCCCGCCGACCTGCGCGCGGCGCGCGGCCAGGGCGGGCAGGAGGAGGGCGATGAGGGCGAGGCGTCGGGTCATGTCAGGGAAGCATAGCGGCCGCCGGGCGGCCTCGCTTCAGCCTCGCGCAGCGGCCGGCCCGTCGACGTCCTCGGGCTTGTACGGCTTGCCGCAGGTCATCTTGCCCTCGGGGCACTTGCCGTAGAGGCAGCCGGGGCCGCTGCCCTCGAAGAGGTTGGGAGCCATGTCCTTGACCATGCCGCGCATCTGCCAGGCGAGGTCGCGGATCTCCCACTGCGCGCGGTTGCAGCAGCGCACCTGGAAGAAGTGGCGCAGCTCGCGCGCGTTCATGGTGACGACGATCTTGGTCTCGGCCGCGTTGGGCAGCACGAAGCGGGCGTCCTCCTGGACGCTCTCCCGCGTGCGGCCCTCGGCCAGGCCGAGCTCCACGAGCTTGTCGTAGGCCACGCGCGCGTCCTCCATCGCCTGCAGGAAGATCGCCTCGGCCTCCGCGTTGGCGGAGACGCTGGGCGGCACGATGAAGCTGTCACCCGCGCCGAAGTTCACGTAGCGCTGCGACTGCTGGTTGTAGCTCGCCACGCGGTGGCGCACCAGCTGGTGCGTGCAGGCGCGGCTCACGCCGTCGACGGCGAAGCTGAAGGTGGCGTGCTCGAGCGCCGAGTGGTGGCCGCTGCGGACGAGGATGCGCACGAGCTTGGCCACGT
Source organism: uncultured Thermoleophilia bacterium (assembly GCA_963741075.1). Taxonomy (GTDB): domain Bacteria; phylum Actinomycetota; class Thermoleophilia; order UBA2241; family UBA2241; genus CAIXSE01. The sequence goes on along the minus strand of CAVUGS010000029.1, from coordinate 43,191 downwards.
CCTCGTCGCTCATGTCGTGCTTGAGGTCGGCGGCCGACACGGGCGCATAACAGAGCCGACCCGCGATCGCGACGGCGCGATCGGGGTCGGGCGTGTGCTGGAGGAGGCTGACGCGGAGCTCGGCGCTCATACCACGCCCGTCAGGACTCGTCGGTCTTCTCGGCCTCGGGTGCGGCCTCGGCGGCGACGGCCACCGGCTCCGGCCTGGGAGCTCGTTGGGGCCTTGGCCTTCGGCTTCACCGGCTCGTCGGCCTTCTTCTGGAGGCGCTTCTTGAAGCGGTCGACGCGGCCGCCCGAGTCCACGAGCTTCTGCTTGCCCGTGTAGAACGGGTGGCACTGCGAGCAGAGTTCTACGTGCAGCTCCTTCTTGGTGCTGCGCGTGGTGAACGTGTTGCCGCAGCTGCAGTGCACGGTCGCCTCTTCGTACTGCGGATGGATGTCCTTCTTCATCTGAACGGATCCCTTCTGGGAGCAAACCCGGTGGTGACGTGGGGTCGGCGCGAGGCCGAAGCGGGATGATACCACGAACCACCACACCGCTTCGAATCGTTCCCGGCGCCAAACACGGGTCCGGAGCCACGCGCGGAGACGCGGATGCAGCGGAGTGGCATTCCTCCCTATACTCCGTGCCGATCCACCCGCAGCCGCGCCTGCGCGCGCAGGCGAGAGCTCGAGGAGAGGACCCGATGCCGGACATGTTCGCCCACTATCTCGTCGCGGAGGCGGCGGCGCAGCGCGCCGACGCAGGCCGGCTCCTCGCAGGCGCCTTCGACGCCTACAAGGTGGGCGCGCAGGGCCCGGACGTCTTCTTCTACTCGCGCCTGGTGCGCGGTCGCCGCGGGCGCCCGAACCTCGCCCACCTCACGCACCAGCACAAGATGGCCGCGGCGTTCCGCAGCATGCTCGCCCGCGCCGCGGCCTCGCCGCCAGGTGAGCGCGGCGCCGCCTTCGCCTTCGTCGCAGGGTACGCTGCGCACCTGTGTCTGGACGCAGAGGCCCACCCTTGGGTGCTCTACTGGACGGGTGACATCACCGACGGAGCTGATCCGCTGGCCGAGGCCGAGGCCTTCCGCCGCCATGGGATCCTCGAGGCGTCCATCGACGTCATCCTCACCCGCGAACGGTCAGACGACAGCGCCTGGCTGCGCCGGCAGCGGCTCCTGCGCCTGCCGTCGGCGCAGGCGCTGACGGCCGCGACGCTGCTGAGCGGCATGCTGAACGACGTGTACGGCGTGACGTTCACCCCCGCGGAGGGACGCTCGGCCTTCCGCGCGATGGAGTGGGTCTACACGACGATGAGCGATCCGCGCGCCCTGCCGACGCGACTTCTCGGGATGGTCGCCCCCGCGGTCGACAAGGGCGGCGTCGTGCGCACCCAGATCTACCCGGAGACCCCGGCGCCTGCCGCCGCCGGCCTCTACGCGGGGCGGGGCCCCTGGTACAACCCCTCGCTGCCGGACGAACCGCGCACCACGACCTTCGCGGAGATCCTCGAGACCGCGACGGCCGAGACGGCGGGCTGCCTGGAGGCGATCGCCGCCGTGGCCGATCGCGAGGCGGCCGTGGACGAGGCGGTGGCCGTCATCGGCGACCGAAGCATGTTCACCGGTCTGGCCTGCGACGACCCGCGTCCGCGGGTCGCCTTCGCGCCCGACCGCGATCTCATCTGGGAGGACGTCGGTCCGGCCTGACGCCGGCGGCCCTCAGCGCGAGTTCTTGACCAGCGCGCCGAGGAACTCGGCGTTGTTGTTGGTCTCGCGCGTCTTCTTGATGAGCAGCTCGATGGCCGCGGCAGGGTCGAGGCTGTGCAGCACCGAGCGGAGCTTCCACACGGCGGCGGCCTCGGCCGGCTCCATGAGCAGCTCTTCCTTGCGCGTGCCGGTCAGCTCGATGTCGATGGCCGGGAAGATGCGCTTGTCGGCCAGCTTGCGGTCGAGCCGGATCTCCATGTTGCCGGTGCCCTTGAACTCCTCGAAGATCACCTCGTCCATGCGCGAGCCGGTGTCGACCAGCGCCGTGGCGAGGATGGTGAGCGAGCCGCCCTCCTCGATGTTCCGGGCCGCGCCGAAGAACTTCTTGGGCGGGTACAGCGCCGTGCTGTCGACGCCGCCGGAGAGGATGCGGCCGCTGGCCGGCGTGTTGAGGTTGAAGGCGCGCGCCATGCGGGTGATGGAGTCGAGCAGCACGACGACGTCGTGGCCCATCTCGACCAGGCGCTTGACGCGGTCGAGCACGAGCTCGGTGACCTGCACGTGGTTCTCGCTCGGCTGGTCGAAGGTGCTGGCCACGACCGTGCCGATGACCGAGCGCTGCATGTCGGTGACTTCCTCGGGGCGCTCGTCCACGAGCAGCACGAAGAGGTCGACCTCGGGGTTGTTGACCGCGATGGAGTTGGCCAGCTTCTTGAGGATCGTGGTCTTGCCGGCCTTGGGCGGCGAGACGATGAGGCCGCGCTGGCCCTTGCCGAGTGGGGCACAGCAGGTCCATGATGCGCGCCGCCGTGTCGTGCTCGTCGGTCTCGAGGCGCAGACGCTCTTCCGGGTACAGCGGCGTGAGCTTCTCGAACACGGGGCGCTGGCGCGCGGCGTCCGGGTCCATGCCGTTGATGCCGTCGATCTTGAGCAGGGCGTTGTACTTCTCGTTGTCCTTGGGCTCGCGCACCTGGCCGGCGACCTCGTCGCCGCGGCGCAGGCCGAAGCGGCGGATCTGGCTGAGGCTCACGTAGACGTCGCGGTCGCCCTGGGTGAAGCCGTTCGTGCGCAGGAACCCGAAGCCGTCCGGGAGTACGTCCAGGATGCCCGTGCACGGGATGGACGGGCGGTCGTCGCGCACTTGCTCGCCACCGCCGCCTCCGCCGCCCTGACGCTTGTCGCGCCCGCGGCGGTTCTTGCCCTTGCCCTGACGCTGCTGCTGGCCCTGCTGCTGGCCTTGCTGGCCTTGCTGCTGACCGCCGCCCTGCTGCTGCGGGCGGTCGCCGTCGCCGGCGGGCCTGTCGGCGGCCGGCGCGTCGGGGACCGTGGCCGCGTCGGCCGGCTGGCCGGTGGCGGGGATCGGCGCGTCAGCGGCGGGGGCCGGGAGCTTCTGCGGCGGGGCGGCTGGGGTAGGCGAGGGCTTGTAGGCCGCGGCGGGGGCAACTGCCGCGGCGGGGGTTGCTGCCTCCGCGGGCTTCTCGACGACGGGAGCCACAGCGGCCGGCGGACGTCGCGGCGGCCGTCGCCGCGACGTCGGCCGGCGCCGGGTCGGCGGCCTTGGCGGACTTGGCCCTGGAGGCCCTCGGCTTGGCCGCCGGCTTCTTCGCGGCCGGCGCCTCGGATGGCGGCGAAGACGTGGCGGTCTCGACGGCGGGCTCGCTGGGAACGGTCATCTGGTCTGTTTGTTCAGTGCTCATGGGCTCCCGGGACTCCTGGCATCCTGTGCGCGACGTGATGCGCGTGCGCGCCGGGGAGATGCCGAACGAGTAAGTGGATGGTGCGATTGGAAGACGGGTCCGTGCGGACTCCGCTCACAGAGTATGTCATACCGCGCAAGAGATTCCCAGTAACCTCGTGGACGGCCGGATGCGGGACGTGGTCCTGCCGCATGCCTGGGCGGCGACGCTGGACCGAGGGTGCACCTAGTCTATCGGACGCCCGCGGCGGAACTGAAGCGCCGGGCTCAGGCGGACGCCTCGTCCGCCCGGCGCGGCGGCGCGCCGGCGCCGCCCTCCTCCTCCACGCGTCGCAGGATCATGCCGAGCACCTCGCTGAGGTTGTCGTCGAGGCTCGGCCCGTCGATGACGGGGACGCCGAGCGCCTGCGCGCGCCCCACCATGTACTTCTGGATGCGGCGGATCTCGGCGAAGTGCTCGATGTAGCGGCGCAGCGGCCGGATGCCTCCGGTCTCCCATTCGCGCACCGTGAAGTTGCCGCGGTGCCGCTCCTTGTCGGCGATCGCGAGCATGAACTCCAGCACGATCGCCTCCCCCCAGCGGGAGCGGTCGAGGTAGCCGGGGACGAGGTGCACGCCCTCGACCACCATGCGCTGCGCCTCGTCGATGCCGCGCTGCACCAGCGCCTCGATGCCCACCGAGACGGCCTTGGTCTGCTCGATGAAGCCCATCTTGCTGAGGTCGGTCTCGCGCGGCACCGGCACGCGCACGGCGGAGGCGGCGTCGAACGACGACGTGTGGATCGCCGGCATGAGCTCGGGCGCGAAGAAGGCGCGCATGGTCTGGCGCACCATGTCGGTGCCGATGAGGCGGGTGATGCCGAGACGGTGCGCCAGCTGGGTGGCCAGCGTGCTCTTGCCGACGCCGGTGGCGCCGCCGATGAGGATGATCAGCGGCGTCTCGAGGCGGCGGAGCTTCTGCCACTGGCGGAATCGCTCGATGAGGATGTCGCCCTGTTCGGGCCCGAGCTGGTCGCGGGCGATCTCCTGCAGGTCGGCGAGGGTGAGGGCCGCCGGCCCGCGGCGCCGCAGGCGCCGCTCCACGGCGGCCGCCACGTTGTAGGCGCGCTCCGGCGCGAGGCCGGTGGACATGAGCGTCTGCGCCATCAGGCCCTTGCTGAACGGCGCCTGGTCGCCCTCGTCGATGAGCGGGATGTCGTGGTGCTCGGCCACCGTCACGCGCCGTCCGGGCCGGCGTCGCCGCTCGCCGCGCCGGCGCGAACGGCGAAGCGCTCCGCCGCCAGCGCCGCGAGCCGGTCCACAGTCGCGGCGAGGTCGCCCCCGAGCGCGACGGGCTCGTTGTCGCAGAAGACGAGCTCGCGGCCGGCGGCGGCGGCGCCCTCGGCGACGACGTCCACCGCCGCCGCCTTGATCTCGGTGAGGAACACCTCGGCCTCGGCGGCGGCGCGCTTCACGGCGTCGGGCAGCCGCCGCCGGTCGGCGAGGTCGCACGAGACGAGCACCACCTCGGCGCCGTGGTCCGCGGCGAGCGACGCCGCCAGCTGCGGCGCCGCCGCCTCGGGCGCCGTGGTGAAGAAGGCGACGCGGCGGCCGCGGACGGACTCCACGGGCCGCGGCCGGAACACCGTGGGCACGACCTGCAGGCCGGGCACGACGCCCCTGGCGGCGGCCGTGAGCGCGGCCACCTCGCCGGGGGCCGCGAACGGCGGCTCGCACTGCGTCAGGACGAGGGCGTCGCTGAGGAGCAGCCGGTAGGTGCCGAGGAAGCCGGCGACGTAGTCGGCAGGCTGGTTCGCTCCGGCCACGCACAGCGTGGCGTCGGCGGCCACCGGCGGCACCACGGCGCCGCTGCCCTCGATCACGGCCAGCGCGGCGCCGCGTCCTTCGAGCAGCGGCAGCGCCTCGCGTACGTTGTCGTCGAACGTCATGCCGGCGAGGCCGCCGCCGCAGCGCCGGCACCCCACGGCGGTCACCCCGGCGAGCACCGCGTCCTCGTAGCAGTCGCTGGCGGCGTGGCGCCCGGCGCGGGAGGCGGCGAGCAGCTCGGCCGGACCGAGCCCGTCGCCGCCGCGGATGAGCTCGGGCTCGGGCGGGCCGCCCCGCCCCATGGCGAGCACCACGACGCCGCCGTCCGCCCGCAGGGCGGCGTCCAGGCGCCGCGCCAGCCAGCCGCTCACGGCCGTCTTGCCGACGCGCTTGCCGGTGCCGATGACGGCCAGCGAGGGCGTCGCCCGCAGCCGGGCGAACGCCTGCGGCCGCACCTCGGTGTCGGCGGCGACGTAGGCTGCGCCCTCGGCGAGCGCGGCGCTCATGAGCAGGAACCGCTCGCGGTAGCCCACCACGGGCTCGTCCGAGAGGTCGACGAGGACTTCGGCGCGCGCCGCGCGCAGCGCGGCGCGCACGCCCTCGAGCACCTCGTGCGCGGCCGCGGCTCGCGGCTCCACGGCCTCGAGCCGCGGCACTCCGATCTCGGCCGCCAGCGCGGCCAGCCCGTCCGCCTCGCCGCCCGGGCCTGCGCCTCCCGGTCCGCCGCCGCGCAGCTTCTCGCGGCCGCCGGCGAAGATGCCGGCCTCCACGGAGTAGGCGCCGCGGAGCCGCGCGACCGCGGCCGCGACCACGGGTGGGTAGTGTTCGCCGTCGACGAGCACGACGGCGCGCGGCGGGCGAACGCCTATCGGCTCTCCTCCTGAGGCACGGGGCAGATGTACTTGTCGAACGACGCCGTCGAGGGCACGAAGTCGATGAGCGTCTCCTCGCCGTGGAACGGGTACTTGCGCGCCACCTGCACCCGGTCGTCGTCGATGCGGATGAGGTTGTAGCACGCCTTGGTGTTGCCCCTCAGGCGCAGCGAACTGCACGTGCCGGCGTTGACGACGAAGAGGTGCTCCAGGCGCCACGCGTAGGGCACGTGCTTGTGGCCGCCGAGGACGAGGTTGACGCCGCACTCCTGCAGGACCTCCAGCAGGTCGCCGGCGTCGTAGACGATGTTGCGCTCGCGGCCCGTGCCCGGGACGGGCAGCAGGTGGTGGTGGAGCATGAAGACGCGAAACGCGGCCGGGCGCTTGTACTCCTCGCGCAGCCACTCGTACTTGGCCCGGCCGATCTGGCCGTGGTCGAGGTCCGGCTCGGTGGAGTCGAGGGCGACGATGTGGACGTCGCCGATGGAGATCGAGTGCCACCGCGGCCCGAACAGCTGCTCGAAGTGGACGTAGCCGACATTGCGCGCGTCGTGGTTGCCGGGGATGACGATGCGCGGCGCCTCTATGCGGTCCCAGTACTCCTTGGCCGTCATGTAGTCCTGGCGGAAGCCCATCTCGGTGAGGTCGCCGGTGCACAGCACGATGTCCGGCTCGAGCTCGTTGAGCTCCACGACGACGCGGTCCATGAGGCTCGGGACGAAGTACGGCGAGCCGGCGTGGATGTCGCTGATGTGGGCGATGGTGAGCTCGGTCATCGGGGGCTCCCCACGGTCGCGAAGGGCTTGGTCACTCTACCACCACGATACGTCCGGGTCCCTGCTTGTCGAGCACCGAGAAGCTCGTCTGGGCGCCCTCACGACGGAAGCGCAGGCGCATGGTGGTGCGACCGACGCGCAGGTTGCTGACCGTCACCTCGCCCAGCCAGCGTGGCAGCACGGGGTTGTGGACGTAGACGATGTTCTCCTCCGCCTGGGCGTAGATGCCGAGCATCGACTGGAGCACGAGGAACAGGGCGGCGGCCGAGTTGGCGTCCGGCGTGCAGGCCATGGGGAACGAGACCGGGCGGTCGACGGACTGCCGCGCCAGGCCGCAGAACATCTCCGGCAGGCGGGCGTACTCGTGCGCCGCCGCCGCCTCCACCAGCCCCCAGGCGAGGCGGTTGGCCTCCTGCACGTAGCCGTGCTTCTTGAGGCCGTTCGCGATGAGCGCCGTGTCGAACGGCCACACGCTGCCGTTGTAGAAGCTGACCGGGTTGTAGAAGCGGGCGTCCTTGCTGAGCGTGCGAATACCCCACCCCGTGAACATGTCCGGAGCCATGAGCCGCCGGACCACGTCCGGGATGCGCTCCTCGGCCACGATCCGCGACCACAGCGCGTGGCCGATGGTCGAGGAGACCTGCCGCACCTGGCGCTTCTCGCCGTCCAGCGCCATGGCGTAGAAGCCCTCGTCCTCCATCCAGAAGCGCTCGTCGAAGGCGCGCTTGAGGCGCGCGGCGCTCTGCGACAACCGCTCCGCGCGCTCCACGTCGCCGAGCTGCCCGTACACGGCCGCGAGGCGCCGCTTGGCGTAGTACACGTACCCTTGCGTCTCCGCGAGCGCGATAGGCCCCTGGGCGGGAGTGCCGTCGTCGTGCAGCACCGCGTCGACCGAATCGCGCCAGCCCTGGTTGCGCAAGCCCGACGCGCGAGCGGCGCTCGTACTCGACGAACCCGTCGCCGTCGGGGTCACCCGGGCCGTCGATCCAGCCCAGAGCGGCATCGACGGCCGCCCCCCGCAGCTCGAACCCGTCGAGGTCGCCCGTCCACACCGCGAGCTCGGCGACCAGCAGCAGCCACAGCGCCGTCGAGTCCACGGCGCCGAAGTACGGCGTGTGCGGCACGGCGCGGACGGCGGCGAGCTCGCCGCGCCGCAGCTCGTGCATGATCTTGCCCGGCTGCTCCTCGCGGAAGGCGTTGTCCTGGGTGCCCTGGCGGCGGGCGAGGAACGACACCGCCGACCGCGCCCAGCGCAGGTCGAGCAGCAGCGTCTCGAGCCCGACGAACGCCATCTCCCGGCCGAACGGCGCCACGAACCACGGCACCCCGGCCAGCGGCACCCGGTCGCCGTCGATCACCGTGGAGAGCAGGCGCAGGTCGTCCTGGCCGCGGCGCAGCGCCCGGTTGAGCTGGTCGTTGTCGGTGAAGATCTCGGTGGCGTCCGACTCCCAGCGCTCGTGCTCGCGGCGGATGGCGCCGATGCGCTCGTTGAACTCGCCGCCCACCTCGCCCGGTGCGCCCGGGCCGACCACCTGGATGTCGTAGCGGATCACCACGCGGCCGCCGGGGGGGAGGTGCAGACGGAACCGGGCCCGGCCCTGCTTGATGGACTCAGGCCGGTCGTGAAAGTGCACGATCGTCTGGCGCGTCACCTCGTCGAGCCCCAGATACGACAGCGTGAGCGTCCCGTCGCTCACCTGGGGGGCGAGGCGCGACCCCCGGCGCCGGCGCCGGCTGCCGCGCACCTCGAAGAGGTCGGCGAAGTCTGCGTCGAAGTGCAGGTCGACCACGAGCTCCACCTCACGCTGGTGGTAGTTGCGCACCCGCAGGAGCTCGTACAGCCGGTCCGAGACGAAGCGCGTGCGGCGCACGTGCACGCTGGCCTGCGGCAGCGTGCGCCCGTCCGCGGTGCGCGACTCGAGGTTGGTCAGATCGACCGTGGCCGCGTAGCCGCGCTCGGCGCTGGCGCTGAGCAGCACCGGCTGGCGGCCGGCGACGGAGAGCTCGTACCTGCTCAGGAAGCGCGTGTCGCGGTAGTACAGCCCGAGCACGGAGTTCTCGGCGCCCGGGACCTGGCCGAGCTCGTTGGTGTAGAGGAAGAGGTCGCCCTCCTTGATGGCGAGACGGGACGCGCGCCCGCCGCTCATCACGTAGCGCTCAGCGCTGGTGGTGGTCACCACGGGCTCGTCCGCCGCGCGCTCCCGCGCGGCGAACTGACGCCCGGAGGGCTGTCGTTCTGGTCGGTCCTGGGACGGGCTCATCGCCGCGGCCACCGCCTCCCGCTCGTGCTTTGACAGCGGTCGCCGCGAGCGACGCCGCCGGCGGGTTCTTACCCCGTCGCTTCGAGGAACAGCCGCATCAGCGCGGTGCCGTTCTCGACGAACAGGCCGGTCATGGCCGCCTGCGACTCCCCGTAGGCCATCGCGCCGCCCCCTCCGGCGCCCGGCAGTGACGCGCCGATGGCGAACGGCACCGGTCCGGCCGCGTGGGTGCGCGTGCGCAGCGGCGTGAGGTGGTCGGGGACCACCAGCACCGCCGGCCGCACGGGCGCGGCCATGATGGGCGCGAGCACCTCGGCGTCTACGCGCTCGATGGCGCGGACCTTCTCGCGCAGGTCGCCCATGTGGCCGGCCTCGTCGGGCGATTCCACGTGCACCCACACGAGGTCGTGGTCGGCGAGCGCCTCGACCGCGGCGCGCGCCTTGGCGCCGTAGTCGGTGTCCAGGCCGCCGGTGGCGCCGGGCACGTCGATCACATCCAGCCCGGCGAGCCTGCCGATGCCGCGCACAAGGTCGACCGCGCCGACCACGGCGCCGCTGAGGCCGAAGTGATCCTTGAACGGCGAGATCCGCGGCGCCGTGCCCTCGCCCCAGAACCAGGCGCTCGTGCCCGGGCGCACGCGCTCGAGCACCGCGCTCGCCTGCTCCTGCAGGGCGGTGAGCTCGGCCGCCGGCGAGCCGTCGCCGGCCACGCCGGCGGCCTCGCCGGGCAGGTGGCCGGCGACCGGCCGGTCGAGGATGTCGTGCGGCGGCGTGCAGGGGACCACCGCTCCGCCGCGCCAGACGAACAGGTGCCGGTAGCTCACGCCGACGTGGAACTCGTAGGCGCCGCTGCCCAGCTCGGCCCCCAAGGCCTCGACGCAGCGGCGCGCGTCGTCGTTCGTGATGTGGCCGGCGGTGTTGTCCTTCATGAGGCCGCCGGCCACCGTCACCAGGTTCAGCCGGTAGGCGACGTCGTCGGGGCCGAGCTCCACGCCGATGGAGGCCGCCTCGAGCGGGCTGCGCCCGCTGAAGACGGCGGCCGGGTCGTAACCGAGCACGGCCAGGTTGGCGACGTCGCTGCCCGGCGGCATGCCGTGCGGGACCGTCTGCGCCAGCCCGCAGATGCCGCCGCGGGCGAGGTCGTCCATGGCGGGCGTGGCAGCCGCCTCCAGCGGCGTGCGCCCGCCCAGCGCCGGCTGCGGCTCGTCGGCCATGCCGTCGGGGACGAGCAGCACGCGTTTGCGCATCAGCTCCCCCTCCCCGAGCGGCATGGCCCGGTCATTCGGCCGGCGTCGCTCACGCAGAGCCGCCCAGCACCATCATCGGCGACAGCTCGAGCGCGTCGTACTTGGGGCGGTAGCGCTCGGTGTCGTAGTAGCGGCCCACGTCCACGACCTTCTTGGTCGAGACGACCTCGTCGATCGGCACGGACCCGTAGCGGCCGCCCGCCAGCGCGACCATGCGGCCCGTCTGGCCCTTGAGGATCAGGTCCACGGCAAGGTTGCCGTAGGCGGTCGGCACGATGCAGTCGATCGCGTCCGGCGCGCCGCTGCGCACCAGGTAGCTGAGGTTCATGCTGATCATGTCGATCTTCGTGCCGCCGTTGTACTTCGGGGCGAGTTCCTTGATCTTGTTGCTCACGTTCTGGCCGATGCCGCCGAGCTTGGCGTGGCCGAACATGTCCTTCTCGCCGCCCATGAAGACCATCTCGCCGCCGGAGGGCATGGCGCCCTCGCTGACGATGCAGACCGAGTAGCCCTCGGGCCGCCCGTTGCGGTCGGCGACCAGGAGCTCCGTCAGCTTCTCCATGTCGAACTCGGCCTCGGGGATGACGCAGCGGTCGGCGGCGCCGGCGAAGGTCGGCAGCAGCGCCGTGAAGCCGGCGTACCGGCCGAAGACCTCGAGCACGACGATGCGCTCGTGCGAGGCCGCCGAGCTGGTGACCTGGCGGGCCATCTCGATGGTGCGGTTCACGCAGGTGCCGAAGCCCATGCAGTAGTCGGTGCCGGGCACGTCGTTGTCCATCGTCTTGGGGATGGCGACGACGGGGAACCCGCGGCGGCCGAGCTCGACGCCGTAGCTGAGCGTGTCGTCGCCGCCGGCCGGCACCAGGTAGTCGATGCCGAGGTACTCGAGGTTGGCGATGACCTCGTCGGTGAGGTCGTTCTTCTCGGCGGCGTACTTGTCCTTGAGGTGCGCCGGCACGTCCTTGGCCGGCACCGTGCTCGGGCGCGTGCGCGAGGAGTGCAGGAACGTGCCGCCGGCGTAGGCGTACCGCTCGACGATGCCCCTGTCGAGCGGCATGATCCACTCGCTGTTGTCGGCGCCGGGGTCACGCCGCAGCTGGATGAGACCCGCCCAGCCGCGGCGGATGCCGACGACCTCGAACCCTTCGCTGAGAGCGCGCAGCGTGACGCCCCGGATGGCCTGGTTGAGGCCCGGGATGTCGCCGCCGCCGGTGAGGATGCCGATCCGGCCCTTCTTGTCAGTCATGCTGTCTCCTCTCCTCTGGGGCGCCGGAGAGCGGTGCTCCTTCGGCGCCCCGCTCAATAGCCCGCCTATCGGCGGCTATCGTCGCCTTCGACGCGGATGACCGCCGGGTCGCCGTGCACGTCCGGCAGGGCGCTGATCTGGTCGAGGGCGGCGAAGAACTGCGCCTCGCGCACCGGGTGCAGCAGCAGGACGAGCTCGGCCTCGTCGCCGCCGCCCTCCTGGACCATGGAGTGGATGCTGACGCCGTGCTCGCCGAAGAGCGCGCTCACCTTGGCGAGCACGCCGGGCTGGTCGCTGACCCTCAGCCTGAGGTAGAACCTCGAGACCATGTCGGCGTCCGGGAAGAACGGGACGTCCTTGTAGCAGAGGCAGTTCTGCACGAAGCTGCCCTTCACCGTGTTGACCACCGAGATGACGTCGCCGATGACGGCGGAAGCCGTGGGGACGCTGCCGGCGCCGGGGCCGAACAGCATGATCTCGTCGAACGTGTCGCTGGTGAGGAACACGGCGTTGTAGGCGCCGGTGACGCCGGCCAGCGGGTGGGTCTTCGGGATGAACGCCGGATAGACGCGCACGTTCATGTGCCCGTCGATGAGCTTGGCGACGCCGAGCAGCTTGGCCACCAGGCCGAGCCGCCCGCCGTGGGCGATGTCGGTGGACGAGACCTTGGTGATGCCCTCGTAGGGGACGTCGTCGAGGCCGGTGCGGCTGTGGAAGGCGATCGAGCTGAGGATCGCCATCTTGGCGGCCGCGTCCTTGCCGCCGACGTCCTCCGTCGGGTCGGCCTCGGCGTACCCGAGGCGCTGGGCCTCGGCGAGCACGTCGTCGTACTCGGCCCCGGTCTCGGCCATGGCGCTCAGCATGTAGTTGGTCGTGCCGTTGACGATGCCGAACACCGTGTTGACCTCGGCCGCGACCAGCGACTCGCGCAGGACCTTGATGACGGGGACGGCGCCGACGGCGCTCGCCTCGAAGCGGAGGTGCACGCCGCTCTCCTCCGCGGCGGCGAACAGCTCGGCGCCGTGCTGCGCCAGCAGCTGCTTGTTGGCCGTCACCACGTTCTTGCCGGCCTTGAGGGCGCGGAGCTGGAAGTCGAGCGCCGCGCCCGTGCCTCCGATGAGCTCCACGACGACCTGGATCTCGGGGTCCTCGATGATGTCCTCGAACCGCGTCGTGAGCAGCGCGGGGTCGAGGTCGGGGTGGCTGAAGCCCGGGTCCTTCTCGAGCACCTTCTTGAGCGCGACCTGCTTGCCCGTCGCCAGCGTGATGTCGTCGGCGTTCTTCTTGAGCAGCTTGCCCACGCCGGACCCCACCGTGCCGTAGCCGAGGAGCCCGATGCCTATCTTGTCCACTGTGGTGCCCTCCGCGATCGTGGGGTCGTCACGGGACGAGCGGGCGCTGCAGGCGCAGCACGTCGTCCCAGGTCTCTCGCTCGATGATGACGCGCGCCCGGCCGTCCACGACCAGCACCACGGCCGGGCGCGGCTGCGCGTTGTAGTTGTTGGCCATGGCGTAGCCGTAGGCGCCGGTGCCCGGCGTGACGAGGATGTCGCCCACCTCGGGCGGAGCGATGTGCACGTCGCGCACCAGCACGTCACCCGACTCGCAGTGCTTGCCGGCGACGGTGACCACGTCGGTCGCCGGCTCCTCCGCCTTGTTGGCCAGCATGGCCTCGTACTTGGAGTCGTAGAGCATCGGCCGCAGGTTGTCGCTCATGCCGCCGTCCACGGCCACGTAGGTGCGCACGCCGGGGATGACCTTGACGGTCCCCACGGTGTACGCGGTGACGGCCGCCTTGCCGGCGATGCTCCTCCCCGGCTCGACGAACAGCCGGGGCATGGGCAGGCCGTGGAGCTCGGCGCCGTCGCGGACCGCGTTGACGGCGATCTCCGCGAACTCCGCGATCGAGCTGGGCTGGTCGGCGGCGGTGTAGCGGATGCCCAGCCCGCCGCCGATGTTGAAGATGCGGCAGGCGAAGCCGAAGTCGCGGCGCCACTCGTCGATGGCGATGAACAGGACCTCGACCTCCCGGCGGTAGGAATCGAGCTCGAAGATCTGCGAGCCGATGTGCGCGTGCACGCCCACGAGCTCAAGGTGGGGCGCATCGTCCTTGAGGCGGCGCACCGCCTCCTGCGCGCGCCCGTCGGCCAGCCCGAAGCCGAACTTGCTGTCCTGCTGGCCGGTCTGGATGAAGTCGTGCGTGTTGGGGCGCACGCCCGGCGTGACGCGCACGAGCACCTGCTGCACCTGGTCGCGCGCAGCCGCGGCGGCTTCGATGCGCGCGATCTCCTCGAACGAGTCGACGACGAAGTGGCCGATGCCGGCGTCGAGGCCCGCCTCGATCTCGGCCGGCGACTTGTTGTTGCCGTGGAAGTAGATGCGCCCGGCGGGGAAGGCGGCGGCGCGGGCCGCCGCCAGCTCGCCGCCGGTGGCGACGTCCAGCGACATGTCCTCCTGCGCGACCAGCTCCGCCATCGCGCGGCAACTGAACGCCTTGCTCGCGTAGACGATCTCGAAGAGGTCGGTGCGCGCGCCGAACGCGGCGTGGTAGGCGCGGCACTGGTCGCGCAGCGTCTGCTCGTCGTAGATGAACAGCGGCGTCCCGAACTCCCGCGCCAGGTCGACGACGTCGCAGCCGCCGATCTCCAGGTGGCCCGCGGCGTTGTGCGCCGTGGTGTGCGGGTAGATGAGCGTGTGCGTCACGGCGCGGCCTCCGTCAGTACTCGATGCCGGGCCGCGCCCGCACGCCCGCGTCGTAGTAGTGCTTGAGCGGCCGCATCTCCGTGGCCAGGTCGGCCGCCGCGATGAGCTCGTCGGGCGCGCGGCGACCGGTGATCACCAGCTCCACGGCTTCCGGCTTGGCGGCGATGAGCTCCAGGACGCTGCTCAGCGGGACGAGCTCGAAGAACACCGCGGTCACGAGCTCGTCCAGCACCACCAGGTCGTAGTCGCCGCTCTCCACGAGCGCCCGGCCGCGGTCGAAGCCCGCGAGCGCCGCGGCCCGGTCCTCGGGCGAGACCTTGCCGGCGTGCACCCAGTGGTCGAGCCCGCACTGGTGCACCGGTACGCCGAGCTTCTTGAGCGCGACGATCTCGCCCCAGCCGGGGTCCGCCTTCATGAACTGGAGCACCGCCGGCCGCATGCCCTGGCCGAGCGCGCGCAGCACGAGGCCGAGCGACGCCGTGGTCTTGCCTTTGCCGTCGCCCGTGTAGAGCTGGACGTAGCCGTGCTCGAGAGGGCTCACGACCCGGTCACTTCCCGTAGTCGTAGAACCCGGAACCGCTCTTGCGGCCCAGCCTGCCTGACTCCACCAGCTTGACCAGCGCCGGGCTCGGGGAGTACTTGCCGTCGCCCAGCTCGCGCTCGAGCGTCTCGAGGATGGCCTTGGTCGTGTCGAGGCCGACCAGGTCGGCGAGCGCCAGAGGGCCCATCGGCCAGTTGGCGCCGAGCTTCAGACCGGTGTCGATGTCCGCGGCGCTGGCCACGCCCTCGTCGCAGGCGTTGGCGGCCTCGTTGATCATCGGGAACAGGATGCGATTGACGACGAAGCCGGGCGAATCCGTGACGGTGATGGCCGTCTTGCCGGTGGCCTCGGCGAAGGCCCTCGCCGCGGCGAGCGTGCCGTCGCTCGTCCGCTCGCCGCGCACGACCTCCACCAGCGCCATCAGCGGCACGGGGTTGAAGAAGTGGATGCCGACGAACCGCTCCGGGCCGGTGACGAACGCGGCCAGCTTGCTCACCGAGAGGCTCGACGTGTTGGTCGCGATGATGGCGTCCGGCCGCAGCGTCGCGGCGGCGCGCTCGAAGAGGCCTTGCTTGATGTCCATCGACTCGGGCGCGGCCTCGATGAAGAGGTCGGCATCGGCGCCGGTTGCCATGTCGGTGCTCGTCGTGATGCGCGCGAGGGCGGCGTCGCGGGCGGCGGCCTCCATGCGGCCCTTCTCGACCAGCCGGCCGAGGCCCTTCTCGATGCCGGCCATGCCCTTGGCGATGAACTCGTCGGCGACGTCGATCATGACGACGTCGAGGCCGGCGACGGCCGACACCTGGGCGATGCCGGCGCCCATCTGGCCGGCGCCGGCGACGAGAATCCTGGTGACGCTCACGGTGGTCCTCCTCGGTCGGAGCGCGCGCGAGCCCGTCAGGTGACCGCGCGCGACGATGTCTTCTCAGGGTGCGAGGGCTCAATGCTACCGCAGCCCGCGTGAGTCGTACACGTCGCGGGAGACAGGACCGCTCTGGTCCTGTTACCATGCTGTCATGACACCGCCGCCCAAGATCGTCAGCTGCGAGGTGCTGCGCAACGAGATCGAGGCCGTGATCGAACGCGACGGCCGCGGCCTCGAGGTCGAGTTCGTCGACGGCGCGCTGCACGACTACCCGGACAGGCTGCGCGCCGCGCTCCAGGAGCGCATCGACGGCACGCCCGGCGACTGCGACATCTTCCTGTCGTGCGCCCGCTGCAGCAACGGCACTGTCGGCCTGCAGGGGGGCGACCACCGCCTGGTGCTGCCCGCCGCCGACGACTGCATCTCCCTGCTGCTCGGGTCGCGCGCCCGCTACCTCGAGGAGCACGGCGCCCAGCCCGGCACCTACTACTACACGCGGGGCTGGGTCGACTTCATCGACGACCCCTACAAGGAGTACCTCGCACATCCTCCCCAAGTACGGCGAGGAGAAGGCCGCCTACGTGGCCCGGCTCATCATGGAGAACTACACGCGCCTCGCGATCATCGAGACGCCCGGCGTCAAGGGACTCGAGGACAAGCGGGAGTACCTGGAGACGGTGAGCCGCTTCTACGACCTGCCGCTGGAGCACCTCACGGGCTCACTGCGCTTCCTCGAGAAGCTGGTGAGCGGGCCGCACGACGAGGAGTTCATCGTCGTCGAGCCCGGGGACCAGCTCGACGAGTCCCGCTTCTGGGCGCTCTCGAGCTCGGCTGCGTAGCTGATTCAGCTGTCGCCGGCCGGCTTCTTCTTCGCCGCCGGCTTCTTCCTGGCCGCGGGTTTCCTCGCCGCCGGCTTCTTCTTCGCGCGCCGGCTTCTTCTTGGCGGCTTCTTCGGCTCGGCTCTCGTGGCCGCCGGCTCGTCCTCCGGCGGCGCCACCTCGGCGCCCGCGGCGGCGGGCCTCGGCGTCCGCGGCGACGGGCTCGTCGTCCGCCGCCGGGGAGGCCGGCTCGCCCGCCGCCGGCTCCTGAGCCGCCGCGCGCTCGGCGTTCGCCAGCTGCACGGCGTGGGCGTAGGCGAGCTGCATCTGGGCCAGGGTGTCGTGCAGGTCGCTCGTCTTCTCTCCGCGCGTGCTCGCGGTCGAGGACCTCGAGGATGGCGCGGATGAGCTCGATCGAGACGCGCACGTCGTCCAGATCGCGCACCGCGCGCGTCTCGTCCGAGAGCCCGAGCTTGGGGTAGCTGAAATTCACCGCGGCGATCGCCATGTCGCGGGCGATGTCGACCGCGTGCACGCTCCTGAGCTGCTCCAGCAGCGCCCGGGCGCGCTCCTCGTCGGGGACCACTCTGTCCTGGCCGTGGGAATCGCTCATGCCTGTTCTCCCTGCATATCCGCGGTCTGGGCGACTGAGCTCCGGTGCGCCGCGGCCACCGTGCCCGCGAAGACCTCGCGCAGACTCTGACCTTCAAGGTGAGCTCGAGCTTGCTGCTGGGCGCCGTTGCCGTCCCGCAGGATGCGCTCCACGTCGGCGAGGTGCGGGCTCAAGCCGATGGCGTCGGCGTAGGGCGCCGCCAGCTCCACCAGGTGCCGCACGGCGTCGGTGGCCTGCAGTTCCTCGCCCATCATCCAGTCCACCAGCTTGCCGTCGAGGCCGTAGCGGATGGCGCGCCAGAGGTTCTCCTCGATGTACCGGGTCTCCAGGATCGGCAGCGGCATGCCCTCGTCGTAGACGCGTCCCAGGTGGGCGATCAGCCCGACAGTGAGCGACGAGATGGCGAGGCTCTGCCAGGCCTCGGTCTGCGCGTCGCAGATACGCACCTCGACGGTGCCGAACCGGTGGTGCGGCCGCACCGACCACCAGATCTGCGTGAACTCCTGGATGCAGTTGGTGTCGCGGAGCTCCTCGTAGAAGCGCCGGTGCTCCGCCCAGGTGCCGAACACGTCGGGGATGCCGCAGCGCGGGAACATGCGCACGAACGTCTGCGTGCGCGCCGAGTGCAACTGCGTCCAGACGTCCTCGATGAACGGCGAGTTGGCCGACAGCGCGAGCAGGTGCGGCAGGTAGGTGCGGAGCGCGTCGCAGACGGCCACCGCCTTGTCGCGGCCGCGGACGCCGACGTGCACGTGCGCCGCCCAGGTGTTGTTGCGCCAGGCGACGTACTTGAGGCGGTCCTCGACCAGCCGGTAGTGCGGCGTGTCGATGATCTGCTGGTCCTTCCAGCCCGAGAACGGGTGCGTGCCGGTGGAGCCCAGGGCGTAGCCCTGCGCGTCGGCGTGCGCGAACAGCTCGGCGCGGTTGAGCAGGAGCTGCTTCGCCGCCTGCCCGAAGTGCAGCGTGCGCGGCGTGCTCACCTCGATCTCCGACGTCAGCAGCTCGCCGGCGATGCGCTCGCGCAGACGCGGCGGCGCCGAGTCGCGCAGCTCCTCGAAGGCGCCGGTGAGCGCGAGCGTCTCGCGGTCGAGGACGTGGAACTCCTCCTCGAGCCCGAGGTCGAGGTCGTGCGCGTTCTCGAACCGCGCCTCGACCTCCTCGAAGTATGCGTCGTGATCGGCTCCCATCGAGGAGCACTCTACCGAATACGCACGACCTTGACACTCGCTCGCCGCCGGGTGCCGGAGTCCTGGCGGCGACGGGCGCGGACACGCCGACGGCCGCCGGCCGGGTCCGTGCGGGACCTGGCCGGCGGCCGTCGCTGACCTGTCGCGGGCGCGCGCCCGCGGGCGGCGCCGCGCGGCTTACTCCGCGGGCGGCGTGATGGGCTCCGCCGGCGGCGCCTTGACCTTCAGGTCCCTGATGATGAACACGGGAGCGGCCGGGTCGGCGCGGTCGATGGTGCCGCGCGCCTTGACCCTGGCGCCCTCGGGCACCTGGTCGAGCGTGATGACGACCGCCCCGTCCTCGCTGAGCAGCCGGATCTTCGCATCGGCGGCGACGGTCATCGTCGCCTCGGCGCCGCGGAACGCGCGCACGGTCTTCGTGCCGGCCTTCACCTTGATGGTGATGGTCGAGACGACGACGGCGGCGCCGGGGTCGACCGCGGGGTCGACGGCCGGGTCGACCGCGGGCTCGACGGCCGGGTCGACGACGTCGGGGGCGACCACGCTGCCCACCAGATTGAATTTGGCCTTGCCGTGCTTCCAGCCCCCACCGCCGGCCGCGCCGGCGATGGCCAGCGGCACGAGCGTCAGCGCGAGGGCAGCGACGACGACGATCAGGAGCACTTTCTTCACAACGACGACCTCCTTCGGGTCCTGCGGGTCGTGAGCCACGTTAGTGGCTCCTCCTAGGCTTAACGGCCGGCGGCGGGCATTCTTTACGCCGGCGTGCGGCACGCCGTCTTCCGGCCAGGCAACAGGCGCGCCGCGCCTGCGTGGCGCGGCGACCGGGCAGGCTCTTCACCGGCCGGCCCGCGGCCGCGCGGCGGGGTTGCGCCCCGCCCCAATCCGTATAGCATTACGCGCGGCACAGGGCAGGATGGGGAAAGGAGCCCGTGTGAAACTCAGCCTCGTTCCCAAGGAACACGACTACTTCAGGCTGTTCTCAGAGCTGGCGGCCAACCTGGACGCGGCGGCTCAACTGCTCGTGAAGTTCATGAACGACGGCGACCGCAAGGGCGTGGCCGCGGCCATCCTCGAGCACGAGCACGTCGGCGACAAGATCGTCCACGACATCATCAGGCGCCTCAACAAGTCGTTCATCACGCCCATCGACCGCGAGGACATCTACGACCTCGTCGCGACCACGGACGAGATCCTCGACAACATCGAGGCGGCCGCCGACATGGTGCTGCTGTACCGCGTCGGCGACATCACCGAGCAGGCGCGCCGGCAGACCGACGTCATCGCCAAGGCCACCCCGCTGCTCAAGGAGTGCATGGACAACCTCGCGAAGCCCAAGGGTCTCGACGAGCGCATCATCGCCATCAACAGCCTCGAGAACGACGGCGACCGCATCCTGCGCGACGCCATGGCCAGCCTGTTCGACGGCGAGATGAAGTGCACCGACATCATCAAGTGGAAAGACATCTACGAGATCCTCGAGGCCGCGATCGACGAGTGCGAGCACGTCGCCAACGTCATCGAGAGCATCGTGCTCAAACACAACTGACCTGAGACCAGGCCGTGGCCCTCCTCATCGCGATCGTCATTCTGGCGCTCGTCTTCGACTACACCAACGGCTTCCACGACACCGCCAACGCCATCGCGACCTCGGTGTCCACGCGCGCCCTGTCGCCGCGCGTCGCGGTCATCATGGCGGCGGGGCTCAACCTCCTGGGCGCCCTGGTCTCCACGAGCGTCGCCAAGACCGTCGGCGAAGGGATCGTCAACACGGATCTCGTCACTCTGCAGGTCGTCATGGCCGCGCTCGTGGGCGCCGTCGTCTGGAACCTGGTCACCTGGCGCTTCGGCATCCCGTCGAGTTCCTCCCACGCCCTGTTCGGCGGCCTCATCGGCGCGATGATCGCCAGCGCGGGCGTCAGCGGCGTCATCTGGAGCGGCGTCTTCGAGAAGATCATCCTGCCCATGGTCGGTTCGCCGCTCCTCGGCTTCGTGGGCGCCTGGGTGCTCATGACGGGCCTGATCTGGCTGGTGCGCAAGCGCGCGCAGGGGCCGGTCAACACGTGGTTCCGCCGCCTGCAGCCCATCTCAGCGGGGTTCATGGCCTTCTCACACGGCGCCAACGACGCGCAGAAGACCATGGGCATCATCGCGCTGGCGCTCTTCGCCAGCGGTCAGATCGAGACGTTCACGATCCCCACATGGGTCAAGATCGCCTGCGCCCTCGCCATGGCGCTGGGCACCTACTCCGGCGGCTGGCGGATCATCCACACGCTCGGATCGAAGGTCATCAAGCTCGACCCCATCCACGGCTTCGCCGCCGAGACCGCCGCCGCGAGCGTCATCCAGCTGGCGACCCACTTCGGCGTCCCGGTCTCGACCACGCACACGATCACGGCGGCCATCATGGGCGTGGGCTCGACGCAGCGGCTGTCGGCGGTGCGCTGGGGCGTGGCCGGCAACATCGTCACCGCGTGGGTACTCACGCTGCCGGCGGCCGGCCTCGTCGGCGCCGGGGTCTACCTCGCCGGCGAGGCGCTCCGCTCGCTCTTTTAGACCACCCGCCCCGCGCCAGTCCCGGGCGGCAGCGTCGCCAGACCGCGCCTCTCCGATTGACGACAACGTAACTATTACGTTATCTTCGAGGCGAAGCACGTCGGCGGCGAGATCGCCGGCGCGATCATCACCCACCCCACGACCCGGACCTGCTCATGACTCGCGTGTTCAACCGCGGGGAGCTCAAGCTGGCTCTCCTCTCCGTGATCGCCGCGCTCGGCGAAGGACACGGCTACGCGATCATGCAGGAGCTGCAGCGCCGGGTCGGCAGCCAGTGGCGCCCGAGCCCCGGCGCCATCTACCCGGCGCTGGTCGCGCTCGAGGGGGCCGCCCTCATCAGCTCCGAGGAGCGCGAGGGACTGCGCCTCTACCGGCTCACCCCGGCGGGCAGGGCCGAGCTCGCCGGACGCGACCTCGAGCCGAGCTGGCGCGACATCTCCCGCCGCGCCCACGCGCGGCGCCCGCGCGTCACCCTGGGCAGGCTGCTCGACCGCTTCGAGCTGGGCCTGCCCCGTCGCGTCGACCTCAGCCCCGAGCAGGCCGAGAGCATCGACGCCGCGCTCACGCGCACGCGCAGCGATATCGCAGCGATCCTCGAAGAAGGAGCAACGCATGGATGAGTTCGGGAAGGCCGCCCTGCGCGAGCGCGAGGCGGTGCGCATAGCCCGGCGCCAGTGGTTCTGGATGGACCTCATCGTCTGGGCGGCCATCAGCGTCTTCCTGTTCGTCATCTGGCTGCTCGCCGGCGGAGGCTTCCCGTGGTTCATCATCGCCGTCGGGGCGTGGGGCATCGTCGTCGTCGCCCACGCCGCCTTCGCCTTCGTGCTGCGCAGCCCCGAGGACATCCTGCTCGAGCGCGAGCAGAAGGAGCGAGAGCTGTACGCGTCGCGGCGATGGTTGAGTCAACGTAAGTATTACGTTATGGTCTAGTCTACGACGCCGGCACGCCGGCCCGTCCACGATCACCCAGCAGGACGACCCTCCGGTCCGTCCCCTGTTTCAAGGAGCGCAATGAAGATCCGCCTGATCGAGCCCGAACCGCCCGGGATGCACGTCTGGGCCAAGGTCCTTCTCCCCCGCCTCGGCCTGCCCATCATCGCCGCCACCCTCAAGGCGAACGGGCACGACGTGCTCGTCTACAACCCCACCATGGCGCCCATCGACTGGGACGACGTCAACACGTCCGACCTCGTCGGCCTCTCGAGCACGACCTCCACGGCGACGACGGCGTACGGGTTCGCCGAGGAGCTCCACGGCAGGGGCATCCCCGTCGTCATCGGCGGGTCGCACGTCACCTTCATGGCCGACGAAGCGCTGGAGCACGTGGACTACGTCGCCCGCGGCGAGGGCGGCGAACAGCTCATGCTCGAGCTCATCGAGGCGCTGGCCGGCGACCGCGAGCTCGACACCATCGCCGGCCTGTCGTTCAAGCGCGACGGCCTCGCGGTGCACAACCCGCCGCGCGAGGCCCTGGCCGACCTCGACGAGCTGCCGTTCCCCGACCTGCGCCTGCTCGTCGGCAGCGACCGGCTCACGACCATGCCGATCATGACCAGCTGGGGCTGCCCGTTCGACTGCACCTTCTGCTCGGTGACGGCGATGTTCGGCAAGAAGTACCGCTTCCGCAGCGCCGAGAGCGTCATCGCCGAGCTCAAGGACAAGCGCCCCGAGCGCATCTTCTTCTACGACGACAACATGGCCGCCAACCGCAAGCGGCTCAAGAAGCTGCTGCAGATGATGATCGACGAGGACCTCGTCATCCCCTGGTCCGCCCAGGTGCGCACCGACGTCGTCCGCGACGCGGAGCTGCTCGACCTCATGCGCCGGTCCGGCTGCAACCTCGTCTACCTCGGCCTCGAGTCCGTCAACCAGCGGACGCTGGACCGGTTCGAGAAGTCGCAGACGGTGGCCGACATCGAGAAGGCCATCAAGGTGCTGCACGACTACGGCATCAAGAGCCACGGCATGTTCGTGCTGGGCGCCGACGACGACGACGTGCAGACCGTCCGCGACACGGTCGCCTTCGCCATCAAGAACAAGATCGACACCGTGATGCTCAACATCCTCACGCCGCTCCCCGGGACGCAGCAGTTCCAGGAGTTCGACGAGGCGGGCCGCATCTTCGACAAGCGCTGGGAGCTCTACGACGCCCACCACGTCGTCTTCGAGCCGGCGCGCATGACGCCCTACGAGCTGCAGATCGAGGTGCTCCGCGGCTACATGCGCTTCTACTCGCTGCGCACCTGGCTGGGCTACATCTTCACGCTCCAGTTCACCAAGCAGCTGCTCTTCCACTGGTGGGGCATGGCGATCATCCGCAACTGGCGCCGGGACGAGCGCAACAAGGCGTTCATCAAGGCGCTCAAGCAGATGTGGCCGCGGCCCACGCCGCGTGGCACCGTGCGCCAGGCGCGCGGCGATTGAGCGCGCCCGTCCGCTCCAAACGGTTCCGCGCGGCGGGCCGCTGCGGTTGTCAGGCCGTCGGCCGGATGTTAAGGTCTCGTACTTGAGCTTGGTGAGTGCAGAGCACGTGAGAGCTCACCTCAACGAGGGCGCTTCGCACGGGCGGGCCGCCCAAAAGGAGGCGATGCAGTGAACGGCAATCGACGGATCGTCACCCTCTTTGTCCTTCTCGGCACCCTCCTTCTCTCCCTCACCCTCACCACCTCCGCGTTCGCCTCCCCCGTCAGCAGCAAGAAAGCGCAGCTGGCCGCGGTGCAGGCCAAGCTGCAGGACGTCTACCACAAGGTCGACCTGGCCGTGGAGAAGTACAACCAGGCCACCACGCAGCTCACCACGGTCCAGGGGCAGATCAAGGAGAACGAGCGACTCCTCAAGGTCGCCGAGTACAACCTCGAGCGTCGCCAACCAGCAGCTCTCCGCGCGCGCCGAGAACATGTACCGCACCGAAGACGTCGGCGTGGTCGACGTCCTCTTCGCCGCCCACAGCTTCGACGACCTCGTGACCCAGCTCAACCTCATGGAGCGGCTCGGCAACAGCGACGTCGACACCGTCAAGAGCATCGCCGCCTACCAGCAGGACATCAAGGACCGCCGGGTCAAGCTCGACGCCGACAAGAAGGCGGCCGCCAAGCTCGTCACCGTGACCGCCGACCAGAAGGCCGAGGTCGAGAGCCTGCAGGGCAAGCTGGAGCAGATGACGGCCGGCATCAAGGCCGAGATCCAGCGGCTGCAGGAGCAGGCCGCAGCGCGCGCGAAGGCCGCCGCGGACGCCGCAGCCGCCCAGACCGACACCGGCGGCAGCACCGGCGGCGGGGCGGCGGCACCGTCGTCGACCCGGGCGGCTCCGGCCACTCGGCCGTCGTCGGCATCGCCCAGCGCTACCTCGGCGTCCCCTACGTGTACGGCGGCGCCAGCCCGACCGGCGGCTTCGACTGCTCCGGCCTCACCATGTACTGCTACTCGCAGATCGGCATCGGCCTCTCCCACGGCGCCACCGACCAGCAGCACGCGAGCACCCCGGTGCCCCTCAACGCGCTGCAGCCCGGCGACCTCGTGTTCTTCGGCAACGCCAGCTACAGCTACCACGTCGGCATCTACGTCGGCGGCGGCAGCATGATCCACGCCCCGCACACGGGCGCCGTTGTGAGCTACGGCTCCATCGGCGGCGCCTGGATCGGCGGTCGGCCCTGATCTTCCGCGTGCCTGAGGGCGCGTTCCCCTGCTCGCGTAGGGAACGCGCCCTCAGGCACGAATACGTCTTCACCCCGAACATCGTCAAGCGACCGCGCGTCACCCCTCAGGCGTGACGCCGGAGGTACGGCACAGAGTGAACCGGCGCAGCATCCTTCTCAAGACCGCCCTCCTCGCCGTCTTCGGCGTCGGTGGCGGTCATGCTCGTCGCCGTCCCGGCGGCGTCCGCGGCGGGCTCCGTCGCCAAGGCCAAGGCGCGCCTGGCCGCCGTGGAGGCGCGCCTCTCCGACGTCTCCATGCAGTCCGAGGTCGCCGTTGAGAAGTACAACCAGGCCTCCACTCAGCTGGCGACGGTGCAGGCCAAGATCGACGAGAACCAGCGTCAGCTCGAGACGGCGCGCAAGAACCTCGAGCAGGCCAACGACCAGCTCGTGCTCCGCGCCCAGAGCATCTACAAGTCGCGCGAGGTCGGGATCATCGACGCCATCTTCCAGGCGGACAGCTTCGACGAGCTCATCAGCCAGATGGACATGATGGAGCGGCTCGGCAACAGCGACGTCGACACCGTCCACGCCATCGCCGCCTACAAGCGCGACATCAAGGACCGGCGCATCAGGCTCATCGCGGACGAGAAGTCGGCCGCCAAGCTGCTCGCCGACCGCGAGCAGCACAAGAACGAGCTCATGGCTCTCCAGGCCGACCTGAACGGCCTCACGGGCACGATCAAGAAGCAGATCAAGAAGCTCAAGTACCAGGCGAAGCTGCGTGCGCAGCTGGCACTCACCGGCTACTCGGGGCCCATCCCGGGACCGGTCGACCCCAACAGCCCCGGGCACCCGGAGATCGTCGGCATCGCGCAGCGCTACTTCGGCGTGCCCTACGTGTGGGGCGGCGCGAGCCCGGGCGGCTTCGACTGCAGCGGCCTCACCATGTACTGCTACGCGCAGATCGGCATCGGCATGTCGCACGGCGCCACCGACCAGCAGCGCTCCAGCATCCCGGTGGCGCTCACCGACCTGCGCCCGGGTGACCTCATCTTCTTCGGCAACGCGAGCTTCAGCCACCACGTGGCCATCTTCGTCGAGGGCACCACGTGTATCGAGGCGCCGCACACCGGCGACGTGGTGCGCTACGGCACTTTCACCGGCCGCGACGCCTGGATCGGCGGCCGGTTCTAGCCACCCGCTGCCGGCGGCGCGCCCAAGGCGGGACTCCCGCCGACGGTCCATCGCAGGAATGCGGGTGCCGCGGAGGTAAGTTTTTTCGTGGTTCTGCCGAACTACGTGACGGAGAGAGAACCCGAGCGACTGGGGCTGGCGATGAAACCGATCGATGATCTGCTGAGCGAGATGATGGCGCGCAACGCGTCGGACCTGCACATCAAGGCGGGGAGCCCGCCGGTGATCCGCGTGGACGGCGAGCTGGCGCTGCTGGATGAACCGCCGCTCACCCCCGAAGACACCAAGGACGTCGCGGCGTCCATCATGACCGACAAGCAGATCCGTCGCTTCAGCGAACACAACGAGATCGACTTCGCCTACTCCGCCGCCACCCTCGGGCGTTTCCGCGTCAACGTGTTCCGCCAGCGCGGCAGCATCAGCGTGGCGATGCGGCAGGTGACGACCAAGATCCCGAGCTTCGAGGAGCTGCACCTCCCGGACATCATCAAGCGCCTCGCCCTCGAGCCTCGCGGCCTCGTGCTCGTGACCGGCACGACCGGCTCAGGCAAGACGACCACGCTGGCGGCGATGATCGACCACATCAACAACACCTTGCGCCGGCACATCGTCACCGTGGAGGACCCCATCGAGGTCCTGCACAAGGACAAGAAGTCGATCATCAACCAGCGCGAGATCGGCCTCGACACCGACAGCTACGCCACGGCGCTCAAGTACGTCCTCCGCCAGGACCCCGACGACATCCTCATCGGCGAGATGCGCGACACGGAGACGGTAGAGGCCGCGCTCACCGCCGCCCAGACCGGCCACTTCGTGATGAGCACGCTGCACACCATCGATGCGCAGGAGACGATCAACCGGATCATCGACTTCTTCCCCCTGCACCAGCAGAAGCAGGTCCGCATCATGCTGGCCGGTACGCTCAAGGGCATCATCAGCCAGCGCCTGCTCGTGCGCGCCGACGGCCAGGGGCGCGTGCCGGCCATCGAGGTCATGGTGTGCACCAACCGCATCCGCGACTTCATCCTCGACCCGGATCAGTCGCTCCTCATCACCGACGCCATCAAGGAAGGCGACTTCTACGGGATGCAGACCTTCGACCAGGCGCTGCTCAGCCTGTACGAGGACGGCCTCATCACGCTCGCCGACGCGGCGCAGGTGGCGAGCAACCCGCACGACTTCAAGCTCCTGGTGCAGTCGCAGGGCCACGACGTGAGCCTCATGACGTTCTGACCCGAGCGGGTCAGGGCGGGAGACGCAAAGGGCGGGGCGGCCGCGCGGCCGCCCCGCCCTTTGCTCGTCTGGTGCCGGCGCGCCGAGCGCCTGCGCCGGCGGCGCGCGTCAGGTGGGGACGCGCCGCCCCTCGAGGTGCAGGTCGACCTTGCGCTTGATGCGCTGCAGCGCGTTGTCGACCGTCTTGCAGTCGCAGCCGAGCTCGGCGGCGATACGTTCGTAGCTGAGACCCTGGAGATACAGGCGCAGCACCTTGCCCTCGAGCTCCGAGAGCATGCTGGTGAGGCAGCTCGTGAGGCTGTCTACCTCCTCCGAGCTGATGACCTGGTTGACCGGGTCATGCGTGGTGGGGCCGGGCAGCACGTCCGCCAGGGAGCAGTCGCCGTCGTCCGAGGAATCGCTGGGCGACTGGCTGAACGAGAGGTAGCCGTTGAGCGGCACGTGCTTCTGGCGCGTCGCCGTCTTGATGGCGGTGATGATCTGGCGGGTGATGCAGAGCTCCGCGAAGCTGCGGAAGCTGGCGAGGCGGTCGTCCCGGTAGTCGCGGACCGCCTTGTACAGGCCCAGCATGCCCTCCTGGATGAGATCCTCGGCGTCGCCGCCGGCGAGGAAGTACGAGCTGGCCTTGAGGCGCACGAACTGGTGATAGCGGACCATGAGCGCGTCGAGCGCCTCCTGGTTGCCGCGCCGATACGACTGCACGAGGGCGAAGTCAGAACTCTCGTTGAAGACTTGAGGGTTACGCGACGAGCCCGAGCCGCGGCTGTGGTCGGCCTGGCGAGCCATACGTGATCCCCACCTCCGCTCGTTTGCCCCTGCACATCCCGGTAAAGCACCCCTCCGGGACGTCTACTGCGGCTTGTGGCGCATCTCCTCGAGACGTCTCAAAGTCTCAGGGTCAACTTTATCCTCAAGCCGTGAGGGCATTCTAGTAGAGTCTGGGGCAGAGTCAAGAGCCTGCCGGCTTTCTTCGCCGCCGGTGAGCTCGGCGCTGAGTTCGCGAGGGGTCATGCGGCTGACGCCGGCACGCGAGGCCGCGCGTTGGACCTCCTGGTCTGCCGAGACGACCACGATCTGCACGTCGGCGGGCTGTTCGGCGATGCGGCGGGCGATCAGCGTGTCCGCCGTGAAGCGCCCGCCGGCGAACACGACCTCCACGGGCGCCCCCTTGATGGGCTCGCTGCTGGTGCTGCGCGGGCCGCTGCCGTCGAAGACGAGGACGGCCCGCGCACCGCGCAGGGCGGCGAAGCCGGCGAGCCTGTCGGCGAGCCAGTCGCGGCGCGCGAAGATCTCTTCCTTCTCCGCGCCCCGGAACAGGGCGTGCAGCACGTTGTAGCCGTCGACGATGTACAGCGTGCCGCTCACTGCCGGCCGTCCGTGCGCGCCGCGGCCTCGCGCTGGCGCCGCGCCTCGTACAGGAGCAGCGCGGCGGCCACGCTGACGTTGAGACTCTCGACCGGGGGTTCCATGGGGATGGAGAGCAGGGCGTCGCACGTGCGCGCGACGAGCGGCCGGAGGCCGCGACCCTCCGCGCCGGCGACGAGCA
The DNA here is from genome assembly GCA_963741075.1 of uncultured Thermoleophilia bacterium. Lineage (GTDB taxonomy): Bacteria > Actinomycetota > Thermoleophilia > UBA2241 > UBA2241 > CAIXSE01. Next base: position 14,702 of record CAVUGS010000029.1, on the reverse strand, counting down.
CGATGCGCCCCGTGAGGTCGGTCTGCAGATAGGAGGCGCTCGCCTCGCCGGCAGCGCCGTAGATCCAGAAGCCGGCGTCCCGCGCCCGGCGCAGGAAGGTGACCACGTTGGTCACCTGGGCCACGGGCAGGTACTCCAGCGTGCCGGCCGAGGCTTTGACCGCGGCCGGGGTGACGTGCGCCGAGCGATGCCTGGGCACCACGAGGCCACCGGCCCCGGCGGCCAGCGCGGTGCGCGCCACGGCGCCCAGGTTGTGCGGGTCGGTCACCTCGTCGAGCACGACCAGGACGTCGGCCCGCAGGAGCCGGTCGGCGTCCGCGTAGGGATAGCCGTCCACCTGCAGCGCCACGCCCTGGTGCTCGCGCGTGCCGAGCAGTTCGTCGAGCTGGTGCGGGCTCACCGTGTCCACGGGCAGGTCCTCGGGGACGAGGTCGGCCACGGCGTCCAGGGCCGGAGGCGTCGCGGCGAGCTTGTGCGCTCGCCGCCGGGAGCCGGCCCCCAGGGCCGCCCTGACCACGTTGCGCCCGTACAGCCACTCCACGGTGCTCACCCCCGGCGCCTGTACACTGGCGGCATGCCCATCGACGTCTCCCCCGGCTCGTTCGCGGCCTTCACGATCACGGCCCTGTTCTGGTGGACGGTGCTCTCGCCCGCCGGCCTGCTGGCGGTGGCCGCCCTCTGCGGCCGCCGGCCGCGGCTGCGGGCGGCGCTGACCGCCGCCGTGCTCGTGCCGCCGGTGCTGACGCTGCTGCCGGTGGCCGTCATGCACGGCGGCCTGGAGGCCGTGGCCGCGGCGGCGGCCGCGGCGGCGCTCGTCGTGGCGATCGTCCTCTGCGTCGCGAGCCTCGTCCGCCGGGCCGGCGCCCCGGACGCGCGCCGAGCGACGCGCCACCGCCGCGTTCCTCACGGGAGTGGCCGGCGGCATGGTGGGCTCCGCCGCACTCGTGGGAGCGCTGCTGTTCGGCTGACGCGTCCGGCGCTGGCCGCTCACCATCGTCCTCTCCGGTCCCGGACTCTCTACTTCTTGACGACCTGGGTGCCCTGCGGTGTGTCGCGGACCTCGAAGCCGGCCGCCTGGATCTCGTCGCGCAGCCTGTCGGCGTCCGCCCACTGCTTCTCCGCGCGGAAGTGGTCGCGCAGCACGCAGGCGTAGGAGGCGTCGTCGCAGCCCAGCCTGTCCGCGTACACCAGGGCCACGTCGTCCCAGCGGCCCTCCTCGGCGAGCCGGGCCGCCGGCAGCAGCGCGACGCCGCCGGTGACGCACGCCGCGGCGTCCTCGCCGGCGACGTGCCTGCGCCCGTGAGGCCGGCGCCCGCGCCGGGGACGGGGATGAGGAGCACGCCGAGAGACTCGCGCACCACGTCCCCGACGGCGGCGAGCGCCCCGGTGTCGAGCGGCGACTCGCCGCGGTCTACCTGCGTGAGGTAGCGGTGCATCTCGCCGACCAGACCGAAGAGCTCGCCGATGGCGCCGGCCGTGTTGAGGTCGTCGTCCATGCGCTCGGCGAACGCCACGCGGGCGGCCTCGGCGCGGAGCGAGAGGTCCGGGCACTCGCCCCGCTCCGCCGCCTTGCCGGCGTTGGCGACGCGGAAGTCGATGTCGGCGAGGGCGCTCGCGAAGCGGCCGTAGGCGGTCTTCGCCTCGTCCAGCTTGTCGGTGCTGAACTCGAGCGGGCTGCGATAGTGGGTCGTGAGGAAGTACGTGAGCACGACCGCGGGCTCGTAGCGGTCGAGCACCTCGCGCAGCAGGAAGATGTTGCCGACGCTCTTGGCCATCTTCTCGCCCTCGCTGCGGATCATGCCGTTGTGCATCCAGACCTTGGCGAACGGCAGGCCGGCCGCCTCGCTCTGGGCGATCTCGTTCTCGTGGTGCGGGAAGATGAGGTCACGGCCGCCGCCGTGCACGTCGAACCCGGCGCCCAGGTAGCGCAGGCCCATGGCGGAGCACTCGATGTGCCAGCCGGGCCGGCCCATGCCCCACGGGCTGTCCCAGGCGGGCTCGCCCGGCTTGGCGGCCTTCCAGACGGCGAAGTCGAGGGGGTCGGCCTTGCCCGCCTCCGCGTCCACGCGGACGCCCTCTTCGAGCTCGTCGATGCGCTGCTTGCTGAGCTTGCCGTACTCGCCGAAGCTGCGCACCTTGAAGTACACGCTGCCGTCGGCCTCGTAGGCGTGGCCGCCGGAGACGAGCTGGCAGACGAGGTCGATGATCTCGGCGATCGTCTCGGTGGCCTTGGGCTCCAGGTCGGGACGAGGGATGCCCAGGCGGCCGGTGTCCTCGACGTAAGCGGCGGTGTACTCCTCCGCCACCGCCACCGAGTCTCGGCCCTCGGCGTTGGCCTTGTTGATGATCTTGTCGTCCACGTCGGTGATGTTGGTCACCAGCGTGACGTCGAGGCCGCGGTAGGCCAGCCACGAGCGGAGGACGGCGAACGTGACGTAAGGACGCGCGTTGCCGATGTGCACCAGGTTGTAGACCGTGGGACCGCAGCAGTAGATGCCGGCCTTGCCGGGGTCGCGAGGCTCGAACGGCTCCTTCTGCTGGCTCAGCGAGTTGAAGAGGCGGATCACGGCTGGTCTCCTGGTGTTGAGGTGGGCTCACCGGCAGCGTTCCCGGCGAGGGTGAGGTCGAGTCGCGCGAGCGCGGTCTCGCGGTCCAGGGCGGCGAGCACGAACGGCAGCTCGGGACCGTGCTCGGCGGACGTGAGGGCGACGCGCAGCGGCATGAGCAGGTCGCGGGCGCCGATGCCGCCCTCCTTGCCCCAGGCGCGGTAGGCGGCCAGGAGTTCGCGGGCGCCGGCGGGCGTGAGCCACTCCGGCGCCTCCGCGCGGAGCGCGCGCACGCGGGTGAGCTGGGGCACGGCGGCCAGCGCGAGTGCGCGGAGCTCCGCCGGCGGCGGCGCCGGCGTCAGCACCTCCGCCGCCGCGGCCGGCGCGTCGCCGTAGCGCACGAGCGATGGCTGGAACGCGGCCGCGAGCGCGGCCGCCGCCTGCGGCGGCGTCCCGGCCGGCAGCCGCTCCGCGAAGCGGCGCTCGTGGTCCTCCGGCGTGAGCGCCATGATGCGCTCGTGGTCGAGCCAGTCGAGCTTGGCGAGGTCGAACACCGCCGGGCTCGGAGAGAGCCGGCCGAGGTCGAACTCGCGCACCAGGCGGTCGAGCTCGAGCACCTCGTCCTCGCCGTGCGACCAGCCGAGCAGCGCCAGGTAGTTCACGATGGCCTCCGGCAGGTAGCCGAGGTCGCGGTAGTCGCCCACGGCCGTCGCTCCGTGCCGCTTGCTGAGCTTGCCGCCGTCCGGCCCGAGGACCATGGAGTGGTGCGCCCAGCGCGGGACGGGCCCGCCGAGGGCCTCGAAGAGCAGCTGCTGACGCGCGGTGTTGGTGAGGTGGTCGTCGCCGCGGACGACGTGGGTGATGCGCATGTCGCGGTCGTCCACCACGGTGGCGAAGTTGTAGCCGGCGACGCCGTCTGAGCGGACGATGATGGGGTCGCTGAGCGCGTCCGCGCCGATGACGACCCGCCCGCGGATCAGGTCGTCGACGACGACCTCCCCCGCGGGCACCCTGAAGCGCACGGCGGCCGGCTCCCCCGCGTCCAGCCGGCCCCGCACCTCCTCGGCCGGCAGCGCGAGGCAGCGCCGGTCGTAGCGCGGCGTGCGCCCGTCGGCGAGCGCCTCGCGGCGCAGCTCCTCGAGGCGCTCCTCGGGGCAGAAGCAGCGGTAGGCGAGCCCCGCCGCGAGCAGCTCCTCGGCCGCGGCGCGGTGCCGCTCGAGCCGTTCGCTCTGCCGGTATGGGCCGGAGGGACCTCCGGTGTCCGGCCCCTCGTCCCACTCGAGGCCGAGCCAGCGCAGGTCCGCCATGATGGAGCGCTCGAGCGCGGCGTCTGAGCGCGCCGCGTCGGTGTCGTCGATGCGCAGGACGAACGCCCCGCCGGTGTGACGGGCGAACAGGAAGTTGTACAGCGCCGTGCGCGCCGAGCCGATGTGCAGCGTGCCGGTGGGGCTCGGCGCGAAGCGTACTCTCACCGTAGGATCGAGGGTTATGGTCGCTCCTCGTTCGTCGTCGTTTCCCCTGCAAACAGGTCGAGTCTATCACCCCGCCTTGGTATGCTTGCGGGCGCACCAGCGAGCCCTCCGCGGCCCGCGCAAGCCACGGAGGGACCGAGTGCCCCACGACCAGCGAGAGACTCCGTACCTCGACGCCGCGCTGCGCTACCGCGCCGTCGGCTACACGCCGTTCCACACGCCGGGGCACAAGCTGGGCAAGGGAGCGCCGGCCGGCCTGCGCGAGTTCGTCGGCGACACCGGTCTCTCGGCCGACCTCGCCATGGCGGGCGGCGTGGAGGACACGCGCGAGTCCACGGGCCTCATCCGCCTCGCGGAGGACTACGCCGCCCAGGCGTGGGGCTCAGACCGCGCCTGGTTCCTCGTCAACGGCTCCACCAGCGGCATCCACGCCCTGCTGCTCACGCTGTGCGGCCCGGGCGACACGGTGATCGTGCCCCGCAACGCCCACAAGTCCATGCTTGCGGGGCTCATCTTCACCGGCGCGGTGCCGGTCTACATGGAGCCGGTGATCGACCCGGTGTGGGGCATCCCGCTCCAGGTGCGACCGGCCGACGCGCTGGCGGCGCTGCGCGAGACCCAGGACGCGCGCGCGCTCTTCGTCACCTCCCCCACCTACAACGGCCTCGGCGCCGACCTGCGCGGTCATCGGCACGCTGGCGCACGACGCCGGCATCCCGTTCGTCACCGACCAGGCGTGGGGTCCGCACCTGCGCTTCTGCAGCGAACTGCCGGTGGACGCCATGACGGCCGGCGCGGACGCGGCGGTGGTCAGCACGCACAAGCTCATCAGCGGCCTCACCCAGTCGTCGGTGCTCCTGGCGCGCGGAGAGCGCGTCAATCTCGCGCGCCTGGACGGCATGGTCCACATGACCCAGAGCACCAGCCCGCAGGCGCTCATCTACGCCAGCATCGACGCCGCCCGGCAGCAGATGGCGGTGCACGGCGCCGAGCTGTGGCGCGGCGCCGTCGAGCTCGCGTCCTGGGGGCGCGCGCGCATCACGGAGCTGCCCGGTCTGCGCTGTCTGGGCGCCGAGGTGCTGGGGTACGAGGGCGTCGCCGAGTTCGACCCCACGCGGCTCACCATCTCCGCCTGCGACCTCGGCCTGAGCGGCTATCAGCTCGAGACCGTGCTGCGCGACGACTACCGCATCGCCGTGGAGGCCGCCGACCCGCTCAACGTCGTGCTCAACGTCACCTTCGGCGACAGCCGCGAGGACCTCGAGCTGCTGGTCGGCGCCCTGCGCGATCTCGCGGCGCGGTACGGCGACGAGGCCGGCGGGGGCGGCGGCCGCCGCCTGCTCCGGCCTCCTCGCCCGCACGCCGCCGTTCACCCGTCAGGTCCTCTCCCCGCGCGACGCCGTGTTCGCGCCGGCCGTCGCCCTGCCCCTGGCGGAGTGCGCCGGGCAGGTGAGCGCGGAGATGGTCACGCCGTACCCGCCCGGCATCCCCGTGCTGGGGCCCGGCGAGGAGATCTCCGCCGAGATCGTCGCCTACCTGCGCGAGGCCGGCGCGGCCGGCCTCAAGGTGCACGGGCCGGAGGATCGCACGCTCCGCTCGCTGCGCGTCGTGGCCTGACACCGGGCCCACCGCGGACGAGGAGAGGCCACGTGCACCGGATCCGAAGCCTGATCGCGCTCGGGCTGGCCCTGGCAGGGCTGACGCTCGCGCTCGCGGGCTGCAGCGGGAGCGTGAACGTGGGCGGCGACGCCAGCCGGTCGAGCGACGGCGGGACGACCACGTCCACCAGGACCTACACCAACGACCAGTACGGCTTCTCCATCACGTACAGCGACCAGCTCACCCAGGGTGACCCGGTCTCGGGCACCGGCGCCGGTGGCACGTCCGTCCTCGACGTCGTGTTCGCCGACAAGGACGGCCCCGTCGTGGCGGACCTCTACGTCGACGCCGTCCAGGTGTCTGTGTACGAGCTGGCACGCGAGGTGAAGCCCTCCGAGGTGCCCCAGATCAAGACCGAGCTCAAGGGCATCGTCGACCAGATGATGGGCAACCTCCCGACCGCGAAGGTGGTCGAGGACCTCAGCCCCGTGGAGATCAACGGGGTGCCGGGATTCGCGCTCAAGTACACGTACATCGAAGAGGACACCCCGATCACGGCCGTGACGTTCTTCCTGTTCAGCGGCAAGTACGAGTACCAGATCACCGCGCAGGCGACCACCGAGGACTGGGACACCATGAAGGGGGCCGCTCGAGGCGGCCGTGAAGTCGTTCACGGTGCAGTGAGCGGAGGCCGGCACGGCCGGTGCGCGATCCCGCTCCGGCCGCGCGCCTACTCCGGCTTCTTGATGCCCAGCGATGTGGCCGTGAACAGCGGGTCGAACGTGAGACCCTTGGCCTCGATCTGCTCGCGGCCGCCCTCTTCGCGGTCGACCACGCAGATCAGCGTGCCGACCTCCAGGCCCGCCTCGCGCAGCTTGTCGGCGGCCATGAGCGCGGCGCCGCCGGACGTGACGACGTCCTCGACCATGACGACCTTCTGGCCCGGCTCGGCCTTGCCCTCCATGGCCTTGTCCGTGCCGTAGCCCTTGGCGCCCTTGCGCACGATGACGAACGGCTTGCCGCTGGCCAGCGAGACCGCGGCGACGATGGCCACGGCGCCGAGCTCGGGGCCGGCGAGCAGGTCGAACGGCTCGTAGGCCGGCAGCTTCTCCGCGATGCCGGCGGCGATGTCGCGCAGCAGGTCCGGCCGCGTGGAGAACAGGTACTTGTCGAGGTAGAACTTGCTGCGCCGGCCGGAGCGGAGGACGAAGTCGCCCTCCAGGTAGCTGGCGTCGAGCAGGCGCTGGCCGAGATCCCTGAGCGGTGCGCCCCCGGAGCCCCGCTCGATAGCCTGCCTGCGGTCGCTATTCACGGGGCTCCCTTTCGGTCGTCTGCGGGATCGTGCGGCGCGCCCCGCGCGCCGCGTCAGGCAGACTGTATAGCCGGTGAGCCTGCGGCGCACCCCCAGTCGACCCCGGCTGCGCCGGTCGATCAGGTGCCGCCGATGGCCATCCCGTCGATGACGACGGACGGCGTGAAGATGCTGCCGCCGGGGACCCAGCGGGCGTCGTCGCCGAGCGCGCGGATGCTGGTGAGCATGCCGACGATGTCGCCGGCGAGCGTGACCTCGCGCACCGGCGTCGTGAACTTCCCGTTCTCGATGAGGACGCCGCTGATGCCCACGGAGAACTCGCCGGAGATCGGGTTGGCGCCCGAGTGGATGCCGACGGCGTCGGTGACGAGGACGCCGCGCTCCATGCCGGCGACGATGTCGTCCAGCGGCGTCGCCGGCCCGGTGACCACCAGGTTGCTCGGGCGCACGCCGGGCAGGCTGGAGTAGCCGCCGCGCATGCCGTTGCCGGTGCTGGCGCGGCCGGCCTTGCGCGCCGTGTACGTGTCGTACAGGAAGCCCTGGAGCACGCCGCCGGTGATGAGCGGCGTGCGCCCGCACGGGACGCCCTCGCCGTCGAACGGCGCGCTGTCGAGGCCGTCCTCGAGCGTGCCGTCGTCGACGAGCTCGAGGAGCTCGCCGGCCACGCGCTCGCCCTCGCGGCCGGCGAACAGCGACCGGCCCTTCTGCACGGCGTCGGCGGTGAGCGCGGAGCTCAGCACGCCGAAGAACGCCGCCGAGACGAACGGGTCGAGGATGACCGGCGCCTTCATCGACGGGCACTTGCGCGCGCCCAGCAGGCGGGTGGCGCGCGCGGTGGCCTCGGCGCCGACGGCGGCCGCGTCGAGGTCCTCGACGGCGCGGCCGACGCTGTAGGAGTAGCCGGTCTCCACCTGGCCCTCCTCCTCGGCGAGCACGTAGGCGAAGGCGTAGCACTGGCCGGCGCGGAAGCTGCCGCGCACGCCGGCCGAGCTGGCGATGAACACCTCGCCGTCGCCGTCGACGTACATGGTGTCCTCGACGGTCTTGACGCGCGGGTCGGCGGCCAGAGCCGTCGCCTCGACCTCGAGGGCGACCGCGATGCGCTGCTCGTCGGTCGCCGCCTCGAGGCGCGGGTCGTAGGGGTGCACGTCGGCAGGCTCGCCGCCGGGCTGCGGCAGGGCGGAGAACTCGTCCGGGTCGCTGACGGCGGCGTTGTCGACGGCGCGCTGCACGAGGTCGTCGAGCGCGCCGTCGCTGAGGTCGGACGTGTACGCGTGGCCCACGGCGCCGGCCGAGAACACGCGCACGCCCACGCCGCGGCGCTGCGCCGCGGTGAGCTGCTCGACCTCCTGCCGGTACACCTTGATGCGGTGCGAGGTGGAGCGCTCGCCGAACACTTCCACATCGGCCGCGCCGCGCGCCTGGGCGCGCTCCAGCACGGCGTCGAGGATCTCGAACATCAGCCCGTCCCTCCCACCGTCATCTCCGCGATGCGCAGAGTGGCCTGGCCGGTGCCGACCGGCACTCCCTGGCCGTCCTTGCCGCAGACGCCGGTCTTGACGTCGAAGTCGCCGGCGATCATGTCGATCTTCATCAGGATGTCGATGCCGTTGCCGACGAGGGTGGCCCCGCGCAGCGGCGTCGTGATCCTGCCGTCCTCGATGAGGTAGCCCTCGGCGACGCCGAAGACGAAGTTGCCGCTGGCCGGCTCGACCTGCCCGCCGGCCAGGCTCTTGGCGTAGAAGCCCTTGGCCGTCGCCGCGATGATGTCCTCGGGGCTGGCGTCGCCGGGCGCGATGTACGTGGTCGTCATGCGCGGGATGGGCACGTGGCGGAACGACTGGCGCCGCCCGTTGCCCGTGGGGGCGGCGCCCGCCTCGCGCGCCCGCAGCCGGTCGTAGAGGTAGCCGGTGAGGCGGCCGTCCTCGATGACCATCGTCTTCTGGGTCGGCACGCCCTCGTCGTCGAACGCCTGGGAGCCCCAGCCGTTGGTGATGGAGCCGTCGTCGTAGGCGCTGACGATGCCGGCGGCGACGATCTCGCCCAGCTTGCCCTCGTAGATGCTCGCGCCCTTGGCGATGGCGTCGGCCTCGAGCCCGTGGCCGCAGGCCTCGTGGAACAGCGTGCCGCCGAATCCGTTGGCCAGCACGACCGGCATGGCGCCGACCGGCGCCGGCTTGCTGTCGAGCATGATCGTCGCCTTCTCGGCCGCGGTCTGCGCCACCCGGCGGGCGATCTCCTCGTCCACGAGCTCGAAGCCGGCGCTGCCGCCGACGGTCTCGTGGCCGGTCTGGATGACCTCGCCGCGGCGAGCCACCACCTGGGCGATGAAGCGCGTGCGCGTGCGGTCGTCGAAGACGAGGTCGCCGAGCGAGTTGGCGATGAGCACCCGCTGCCGCGTGTCGCCGTAGCCGATGGTCGCCTGGACGATCTCGGCGGACGCCGCCCGTGCGGCCTCGTCGCCGGCGCGCACCAGCAGGGCCTTGCGCGCGATGGCGACGTCGCCGGGCGGCGTGAGCACGGGGTTCTTGGAGGCGTCGGCGCGGACCGCCCCGAGATGGACGATCTCGGGGCCCTGCGCGCCGGCGCTCACCGCGGCGGCCACGGCGTCGGCCGCGGCCGTCAGGCCCGCCTCGTCGACGGCGTCGCTGTAGGCGTAGTAGGTGTGCTCGCCGGCGAGGAGACGCACGGCGGCGCCGGTCTCGCGACCGCCGCTGGTCTGCTCGATGCGCCCGTCCTCGAGGCGCAGGCCGAGGCTGTCGCGGTCCTCCACGAAGACCTCGGCGAAGTCACCGCCGCGGCGCAGCGCCCTCTCGATGGTCGCGTGCAGCAGGCCGGTGTCGAAGGATGCGACGTCCATCAGGCGCCTCCGGTGAGCGAGTCGCGGACGCGGGCGGCCAGCGCCTCGAGCTCGGTGGTCGAGTGGTCGGAACGGTCCAGCGCGCGCACGGCGCCGTCGAGGAGTCCCAGCTGCACGGCCTGTTCGGGCGGGACGGACGAGCGGCGGCGCCACCAGACGAGGCCGGCGACGGCTCCGGCCGCGGCCGCGCCCAGGGCGACGTTGCGCGCCTTCACTGCGCCACCGCTCCGGCGGCGAACGCGTCGCCCAGGCAGGTGCGCAGGTCGAACAGCAGCAGAGCGACCGCCGGCCGCGGGCCGGTGCAGGCGACGGCCCGATGGCCGTGCGCCTCGACGACGGCGACGACGCCGCCGGCGACGGGCACGACGACGTGCTCCAGGACGCCGTCACCGCTCTCCGCGGCGCGGCGGCTCGCCGCGTCCCAGAGCAGGCCGGCGGCCTGCGCCGCCTCCTGGTCCACGGCGCCGGGGCCGCCGGCCACCACGGCGCCGGACGCATCGACGACGGCGACCGCGGTGATGTCGGTCGACACGTCGAGCAGATCGCGGATGGATTCTTCGATCGTCAGGGCGTCCTCCGTGCGGTACGGGTGCGCCCGTACACTACCCGGCTGCGGGCTTCTCTCACGCCTCGCCCGATGCGAAGGAGCAGAGCAGCTCGCAGCGCTCGCCGCCGCAACTGATGCGGCAGTCGCCGGGGTCGATGCGCAGAGGGCCGAGCCCGGCGGTGGCCACCTGGAGGATGCCTTCGAGGAACGCGCGGTGCATGGCGCAGACCAGGTCCGGATCTGCGCCGGAGAGCTCGCGGAAGCTGCAGTTGTTGACGACGACGCTGAGCGCGCCGTCCCGCCACGCCACCTCGGGGAGCAGGCCCTGCTCCTCGGTGATGGACGCGACCAGAGCCGCCGCGGCCTCGTGGTCGCGCGGCGGCTCGGCGTCGCCCGCGAGCGCGCGCCGGCCCTCGGCGGCGCCGGCCTCGCGGCACACGCGGAGCGCGTCGTCACGCGTCCCGCCGGCGGCGAGCGCGTCGAGCGCCAGCTTCGAGAGCAGCTCGTAGCGGCGCGGCGGGAACCCGAACGTGACGACCAGGTCGCTCAGCCGGTAGAGCTTCGCCGGCCGGCCGCCCCCCGCCGCGCGGCGGAAGCCGGTGGCAAGGAAGCCCGCCTGCTCGAGCTTCGCCAGATGCATGCGGGCGACGTTGGGGTGCAGCCCGAACTCGCCCGCGACGTCGGCGACGGTGACTTCCGTCCCCGGCTTCTCGGCGATCCAGCGATAGATGTGGTAGCGGGTGTCGTCGGCAAGGACGGCCGACAGTTCGTGCTCGCGGTCCACGCACCTTCCCCTCGGCTCGAGTGGTCCCGCCGATACTATCGTCGGGCACATCTCCTGTAAACACGGTGCGTGGAGTGCAAACCGCGTCAGCTCTCGATGACGTACCGCGATGTGATGGGCACGGCCGGCCCGAGCGTCGCCTCCACCGAGCAGTAGCGCTCCTCCGACAGGCTGATGGCGCGCTCCACCTTGCGCTCGTCGAGGTCGCCCTTGAGGTGGTAGACCACCTCGAGCGAGAGGAACTTCTTGGGGTGCTCCTCGGCCCGCTCGCCGCTCACCTCGACGCGGAAGCCCTCGAGCGGCTGGCGCATCTTGACGAGGATGGAGGCGACGTCCATGGCGGTGCAGGCGCCCAGGGCGGTCGCCAGCGTCTCCATGGGCGTGACCCCGTTGCCCGGCTCGTCGAGCGCCGACGCGAGGGCTATCGTCCCGTGCGCAGTCGACGCCTCGAAGAGGAGCCCCTCCTTCTTCCAGACCACGTTCACCGGCTTGCTGCGCGCCATGCCGTCACCTCACCCTGCGGGGTCCCCGCGTCCGTCGCCGCCTCCGGTCACCACACAGGTATACCGTGCGCTAAACTCCTCTGCGGCACCATCGGCGAAGCGAGCGAGCGGAGAGAGGACCCCCATGACGATCCTGCAGGCGATCATCCTCGGCATCGTCCAGGGACTCACCGAGTTCCTGCCCATCTCGAGCTCCGGCCACCTGCTCCTCGTGCCGTGGCTGTTCAACTGGCACTTCCTGCTCGAGAACAAGGACCTCAACAAGACCTTCGACGTCGCCCTGCACCTGGGCACGTTCGTCGCCGTGGTCGTCTACTTCCGGCGCGAGATCGTGCAGCTGATCGGCGCCTGGCTGCGCAGCATCGCCAGGCGCAGCCTGGCCGAGCCCGAGGCCAGGCTGGCGTGGCTCCTCATCGTCAGCACCGTCCCGGCGGCGCTCGTCGGCGTGCTGTTCGAGGAGACCATCACCAACACGCTGGGCAAACCGTGGATGATCGGCGTGGCGATGATCGTCTTCGCCGGCTTCATGTACCTGGTCGACCACATCGCCAAGCTCGACCGTGACCTCGAGGCTCTCACCTGGCTCGACGCGCTGCTCATCGGCGTCGCCCAGGCGCTGGCGCTGCTCCCCGGCGTCTCGCGCTCGGGCATCACGATGATGACGGGCCTCGTGTTCCGTCTCGACCGTGAGTCGGCCGCGCGCTACTCCTTCCTCATGAGCATCCCGGTCATCGGCGGCGCGGCCGCGTACAAGGGCCTCGAGGTGGCCAGAGACGGGCTGCCGTCCGGTACGGCTACGCCCTTCCTCGTCGGCATGGTCACGGCCGCGGTGAGCGGCATCGCCGCCATCTGGTTCACGCTCGCCTATCTCAAGCGGCACAACTTCAACCTGTTCGTGGTCTACCGCATCGTCGTCGGCGTGGGCGTGCTCGTCCTGATCGTCGCCGGGGTGCGATCGGGCATGGGCATCTGAATAGCTGGTGCCTCTACGGCGCACCAGCCAGCTGACGAGTCCTGCGGCGGTCAGTCGTATAGAATCGGGGACCCGAGCGTTTCCGACACAGCCAGGAGTCACCCGTGCGTGACCTCTCCCGCGGCGACCGCGGCAAAGAAGTCCTCGACGTCCAGACCCGCCTGCTCGGACAGCGCTTCGAGCTGGGCCGTGAAGGCGTGGACGGCTTCTTCGGGCCACACACCGAGACGGCGGTGCTCTCGTTCCAGCAGGAGCGCGGCCTGCTCGCCGACGGGCGCGTGGGCGCCAACACGTGGCGCGAACTCGTCGAGTCCGGCTACGCGCTCGGCGACCGCCTGCTCTACCTGCGCGAGCCGCCGTTCCGCGGCGACGACGTGCTGCAGCTCCAGGTCAAGCTCAATCTGCTGGGCTTCAACGCGGGGCCGGAGCGCGGCGTGCACGACGAGGACGTCGAACGCGCGCTGCTGGACTTCCAGCGCAACGCCGGCCTCCCCCTGGACGGCATCGTCGGCGAGAGCACGCTCAGGAAGCTCGAGGCGGTGCGCAAGGCGGAGTCCGGGCGCGAGGGCAAGAAGATCCCCGAGCGCGACCGCGGCTACGCCGCCGCCCTCAGCCTCACCGGCCAGTCGGTGACCATCGACGCGGGACACGGCGGCTCCGACCTCGGCGTCGTGTCGCCCCGGGGCGTCGCCGAGAAGGACGTCACCCTGGCGCTTGGCCTGCGGCTGGCCGAGCTCCTGCGCGCCGAGGGCTGCCGCGTGCAGCTCACCCGCGAGCAGGACGAACGCGTACCGCTCTACGCGCGCGCCGACGCGGCCGGCGGCTCGGCCACCGATTTCTTCCTCTCGCTGCACTGCAACGACGCCGCCTCGCCGGTGGCGCGCGGCGGCGCGAGCTACTACTTCCAGCGCAGCCACTACTACTCGGAGCACGGGCGCCGGCTCGCGGGGTCCATCGGCGCCCGCATGGAGCGCGCCGGCGTCCCCTGGCTGGGCCGGTTCGGGCGCAACTACGCGCTCCTGCGCGAGGCGCGCGGCATCGCCCTGGTCGTCGAGCCGCTCTTCCTCAGCAGTCCCGAGGACGAAGAGCTGGCACGGCGGCCGGACCACGTTGAGAAGCTGGCCCGCGCGCTGGCCGGCGGGTTCGCCGACTACCTCGCGCGCGTCCCGATCGAGCACGAGGAGGCGTCGTGACGCCCGACGAAGCCGCATCCCTTCGCATCCGCCTCACGGCGACCCAGTCGCAGCGGCTGCGCGAACTCGGCGCCGACCCGCTGGTGCTCGACGAGCTCTTCGCCGACGCGCCGACGCGCGATGCGGCGTTCAAGCGCCTCGAGGGCGAGCTGGTCAAGGACGGGCGCCGGCGCCTGAAGGAACTGCGCAGCGGCAGGCGCGCTCCCCAGCTGGTGGAACTCGAGCGCGTGCTCGCCGACGCGCTCACCGCCGTCGGGTTCGTCCAGGTCGCCACGCCGCTCATCATCGCCTCCGACGCGCTGCGCAAGATGGGCATCGAGCATGGCCACCCGCTGCGCGACCAGGTGTTCTGGCTCGAGGACGGGCGCTGCCTGCGGCCCATGCTGGCGCCGAACCTGTACACCCTTCTGCGGCGCCTGGACCGCAACTGGAGCAAGCCGTTCGGCATCTTCGAGATCGGCCCCTGCTTCCGCCGCGACAGCAAGGGCGCGAGCCACCTCAACGAGTTCACGATGCTCAACCTGGTCGAGCTCGGCCGGCCCGAGGAGGAGGGCCGCACGCGCCTCGTGGAGCTCGCGTCGCTCGTCATGCGCGCGTCCGGCGTCACGCACTACGAGCTCGAGGTGACCGAGTCCGAGGTGTACGGCGAGATGGTGGACGTGCTCGTGAACGGCGCCGAGGTGTGCTCCGCCGGCCTCGGCCCGCACCCCCTGGACGGCAACTGGGGCATCGTCGACCCGTGGGTCGGCCTGGGGTTCGGCCTGGAGCGGCTCATCATGGCGCGCGAGGGCTACCCCAACATCGAGCGCGCCGGGCGCAGCCTCAGCTACGTGGACGGCGTGCGGCTCAACCTCTAGCGACCGCGCCGGCCAGACCGTGCCCTACGCCAGGGGCGGGCCACCGGCCCGCCCCT
>CAVUGS010000028.1:0-10962 GCA_963741075.1 uncultured Thermoleophilia bacterium | reverse complement strand
ACGCGCCGGGCGCGACGACCCCGGCGGCCGCCAGCGGCCAGAGGTAGTAGCGCACCAGCCGGAAGGACGCGAAGTACAGCGCCGACAGGTGGCCGCGCAGCGTGGAAGACAGGACCTGCGCGGCGGGGACGTGGACGCCGCTCCGGCGCAGGCGCCGGCCGCGGCGCGCCGCGTCCAGCGCCGGCGGCGCCAGCGCCGCGGCGAGCACCCACGGCCTGCGGGTGACGACGGCGGCGGAGACGAGGGCCACGGTCGCCGCCGACGCCGGCGGCAGCCGCAGGCGTCCGCGCTTGTCCGGGTGCAGCGCGTGGAGCGTGGCCTCGGAACTGCCGTAGTCCGCGCGCCGCCGCAGCATCGCCCCGAGACGGCCGAGGTGCTTGTGGCGCACGACGCCCTCCGGCGCGTAGACGAGCACGTGGCCGCGCTCGCGCAGGCGCCAGCAGAGGTCCACGTCCTCGCCCACGCGCAGCGACTCGCGCAGCCCGCCGAGCTCCCGGTACACGGAGCGTCGCACGAGCAGATTGCAGGTGGGCACGTACAGGCCGTCCGTCCCCTCCGCCGCGAAGCGCAGGCTCGGTCCCATGTCCAGCGACGAAGAGACCTCCTCGTAGCGGTCGAGTCGCGACGCGTGGTGGTAGCCCACCGTGCGCCCCCCCACCGCGCCCACCCGCCCCCAGGCGAAGTACGGGGTGAGCGCCCGCAGCCAGCCGGGCGCGGCGACGCAGTCGCTGTCGACGAAGGCGAGGATCTCGCCGGTGGCCTCTCGCGCCGCGCGGTTGCGCGCGAAGGCCGGACCGCGGTTGCTCTCGTTGACCAGCAGACGCGCGCCGTGCGCCTCCGCCGCGCTCGCCACCGCGCCCGGGTCCGCCGAGCCGTCGTCGACGACGATGACCTCGAGCAAGCCGGCCGGATACTCCAGGTCCGCAAGCGCGGCCAGGCAGTCCGTGAGCTCGCTCGCGCGGTCCCTGGTGGGCACGATCACGCTGACGGAGGGCGTGGCGGCGGCGAGATCCGGCACGGCGCGGACCTCAAGGATCCCCCGGCGGCGGAAGCTCTCGCAGACTTCAAGGCACTTGTCTTCGGAGAGGGTGAGGTGGGCGGCCAGCCGGCCGACGGAGGCGCCGCCGCGCGTGCGCTCCAGCAGTCGCGCGGCGGCCGCGTTGACGCGAAGGACGCTGAGTGGCAGCCCGGACACCACAAGCCGGCCGCCGTCGGACGCTCTCTCGACGCGCACGCCCGGCCGCAGGCGGTACTCGAGCGGGATCACGTGTCCGCGGGCGTCTCGAGGTTCGCGCCGGCGGCGCCGGGCCTCAGGTGGTCGAGCCAGCCCTCCGTGCGCAAGGCCTCGAAGATCTGTTCGACGGTCTGCTCGTCGGTCTGCCGCACGACGCGACCTTCGCGGCGCTTCACGGACCCCTCCACCAGCTTGAGGATGCGGTCGAACGCCGGCAGCGAGGAGTCGGGCGCGGCGATGGCGCGCTGACGCGGCCGCGCCGGCCGCGCCGGACCGGCGCGCAGCGCCTCGCCGGCGTGCCGCACCTGCGCGAGCGGAACGCCGAGGTCCGCCAGGTCCCAGACGGGGATCTCACGGGACTGCGCCCGAAGACGGGCCCGGGCGGACGGCTGCGGCGGCGCCTCCCGGGCGCCTGAGGCGCCGGCTGCCACCGTCACGACCGCCGGCAGCGCCGCCGCGACGCGCTCGCGGAAGCCGCGGTCGAGGCCGCGGACCACCTCGAGCGAGCCCTCGTCCGTCGTCGGCGAGGGCGAGCTCCGACGGCCTGCGTCACGCAGGGCACGCCCAGGCGCCCGGCGAGGAGCACCCCGAGCTGGCCGCCGGCGTCACGGACGCCGGCGGCTCCCGCGAGGACGATGTCGAAGCCGGCCGCCTGCGCGGCGGCCGCCAGCACGAGCGCCTTGCCCGGGGCCGTGACGCCCGCCAGTTCCTCCGACCAGACGCGCACGGCGTGGTCGGCCCCGCGGGCGAGCGCCTGTCGCAGCCAAGGCTCAGCCTGGCCGGGCCCGAGGTGAACGGCGGTGACCTCGACGCCCGCCGCCCGGGACTGCAGCGCGAGGGCGAGCCCCAGAGCGCGCTCGCTCGCGCCGTCGAGCTCGCGCACCAGCCACTCCTCGCGCACGCGGCCGCTGCGCGGGTCGAGATCGGGCGGGATGCGCACGTCGGCGCCCACCTCGAGGAGGACGAGGATCCTCATCGCCGCCGTCCTCTCGCGCCCGTGCCCGAGAGCGGGCTAGGTGGTCCGAAAGCGAACACCATACCCCCCGGTCGGATAGTTCCAGTCCAGCGCATCTCGGTCGCAGACGAGCAGACAGGTGCCGCACTCCAGGCACGCCTCGTAGGCGAAGTCGATGCGGTCGCGCTCCTTGTCGAACTCGTAGCAGTGCGCCGGGCACGCGAACGTGCAGGCGCGGTGTGTGCACCCCGCGCACACGGCTTCGTTCACGCGGATGTGCGCCTCGGGGTGGATGCGGTAGCTGACGAGGTCGAAGAGGTCGTCGACGTTCACAGGTAGCTCCTTCCGACCTCGACCGCGTCGGTGATGAGGCGCCGCAGCGGCAGGCGCCCCTTCACCGCCTGCAGGCCCAGCCGCGCGATCCTCCGCTTGGGCACGCCGTCCGAGCGGTAGACGCCCTCCATGAGCGCGCTCACGACCTGCGGGTAGTCGGTGAACAGCCGGTCGTGGTGCATGAAGCCGATGGCGTTGCGGAACGTCTTGAGGTCGCGCAGCACGAAGCTGCGTCTGAGCTGCTTCGCGTACGTCTCCAGGCGGGCCTGGGAGACGTCGCCCGCCGCCAGCGCCTCGGCCCCGACCCGGGCGGCGATCAGGCCCGAGGTCATCGCGAGGTTCATGCCCTCGGTGATCAGGCCGTTGGTGTAGCAGAAGCCGGCCGCGTCGCCGGCGACCAGCAGCCCGGCCGCCGACAGGCGCGGCGTCATGCCCACGCCGGCCTCGCCCAGCAGGTGCGCGGAGTACTCGACGAGCCGGGCGCCGCGCAGCAGCTGCGCCACCTGCGGCGACGCGGTGAAGCGGTCCAGGAGCTCGTAGGGCGGGATGCCCCGCTCCTTGAGCGAGTCGAGGTGCACGACGATGCCCACCGACAGCGCGTCCGTCTGCGTGTAGATGAAGCCGCCGCCGCGGACGCCCCCGGTGCAGCCGAGGAACTCGCTGGTGGCGCCCTCCCGGCCCACGAGTCCGAAGCGCTCGTTGACGGTCTCCTCGTCGAGCGCGTAGAGAGCCCTGACGCCGAGACCGACCTGCTCGGCCGTGAAGCCGTCGTGCAGGCCGCCGTCCTTGGCCAGCAGCGAGAGGGCGCCGTCGCACGCCACGACCAGCGGCGCCTCCACCACGTCGCCCGACCCCGCCAGCCGCACGCCGCGCACGGCCCCGTCACGCATGACCACGCGGTCGGCGAGGCAGCTCGTCAGCAGGGTCGCGCCTGCGGCCACCGCCTGGTCGGCGAGCCAGCGGTCGAAGAGCGGCCGGAAGAGGGTGAAGCCCGTGAGCGTGCGGTCGGAGCTCGAGCCCGCCCCGACCGAGGGGCGGGCGGATCCCGACGCGGCCTGGAAGACCAGTGAGGTGGACGACCCCTCACCGGCCACGGTGAGGGTCCGCTTGGTGACCGCGCGCTCCCAGGGAGCTTTGCTCCAGAAGCCGGGGACCAACTCCTCAGCGGCGGGACAGTACGTCATCATCCCGCCGAACATGTTCTTGGCGCCCGGGTACTCGCCGCGCTCGAGCAGCAGCACGTTGGCGCCGCGCCGGGCGAGCCCGATCGCGGCGCTCGAGCCGGCAGGCCCGGCGCCGACGACGATGGCGTCGAACATCTCGCTACCGGGCGCTGCCGGGCTCATCTCGCCACTCGCTGATCCTGCGCACCAGGGCCGGAAGCACGGTCTCGAGGTCGGCGACGTAGCCGACGTCGGAGAACTGGAAGATGGGCGCGCGCACGTCCCGGTTGACCGAGAGGACGCGGTCGGCGCCGCGGACGCCGGCCACGTGGTGCGGCGAGCCGGAGATGCCCAGGGCGAGGTAGAGCTCCGGGCTGACGGACCTCCCCGTCTGCCCGATCAGGCGCTCCTTGGGCAGACGGCCGTCGTCCGTCATCGGCCGCGTCGCGCCCACGGACCCTTCGAGGAGGTCGGCGAGCTCCCGCACGGCGTCGAGGAGCTCGTCGCTCGCGACGCCGGACCCGGCGGCGACGATGCGCCGCGCGTGGACCAGGTCGACGGAGCGGGCGTCGGGGGGGATCAGCTCCAGGTGGCGGACCCGTGAGGCCGCCGCGGTGTCGATCTCGAGCACCTGCGGCTCCGGGAACGCATCCGCAGCGAGCGCGGTGGCCGGCTCCGCGTCGGTCAGATCGAGCGTCGCGACAGGAGCGCCACCGGCCACGGCGTCGACCTCCCGCTGCAGCCATCCCCCGAACACGGGCTTGACGAAGGCGAGTGTGCGCCGGGGCGGATCGCCGCCCGCGACGAGGGGCTGCTCCCGCACGATCACGTCACTGCAGCCGGTCACGGCGCCGGAGCCGCAGCGCTGCGCCACCATCGGGGCGAGCTGCCGGCCGGCGTCGGTGTCGAGCAGGAGGACCGCCGCCGGCTGCGTGGCCTGGACGAGCCCCGCGAGCGCGTCCGCGACCTGTTCGAGAGCGGCGGGCGGCTCGGCCGGCCAGGTGACGCAGGCCAGGCCGGCCTCGAGCGCTCCGGCGAGCCGGACCGCCTCCGCCGCCAGCGCGTCCGCGCCGGGCGCGGCGGGGTCGGTCGCCGGCTCGACGACCACGAGCAGCTCGGTCTGCGACCGGCCGTCGCTCGATCGCCGCCGCAGACCGCTCATACGCGCTTGCCGGCGACGTAGCCCTCGTGGATGGCCATGTCGACGCGGCGCGGCGCGACGCAGTCACCGACGCGCACGAGGTCGGCCACCCTGCCCTTGAGGGCGAAGTACAGCCCGTCGGCCGCGTCGTTGCCCATGGCGGTGACGATGCTGTCGTAGCCGGTGAAGGTGTCCCACTCGTTGGAGTACACGTTGAAGCCCTTCACCTCGGTGCCGGCGATCTCCATGACCGCGAAGTCGGGGGTGAACGTGACCCCCTTCTGCAGCAGGCGCTGACGGCTCAGGTACAGGTCCTGCGACGGCCCGAGCTCCGAGCCGACGAAGAGGCTCGAGGTGACCATATGCACGGTCTTGCCGAGCTCCGCCAGGAACTCGGCCGTGGCCGTCGCCTGGTGGTGACCGTCGTAGTCGATGAACAGGACCTTCTGCCCGAGCTCGACCTCCTCGCCGAGCACCTGCCAGACGTTGAAGACGTCCGGGCCGTCGGCCCCGCCCACCGGGCACGCCTTGGGGCGCGACCCGGTGGCCACGATGACGGCGTCCGGCTGCCGCTCGACCACGAACTCGGCGGTGACCTCGGCGCCGTACTCCACGGGTACCTCGAGCTCGGCCAGCTGCTTGCGCTCGTTGCGCGCGAGCACGCCGAACTCGTCGCGGCCGGCGCCCTTGGCGGCGAGCAGCACCTGGCCGCCCAGCTCGTCGCTCTTCTCGTAGAGCGTCACGTCGTGGCCGCGGAGCGTCGCGATCTTGGCGGCCCACATGCCGGCCGGGCCGCCGCCCACGACCATCACGCGCTTCTTGCGCAGCGCCGGCCGCAGGTGATGCTCGCCCTCGGTGGCCTCGCAGCCCACCGAGGGGTTCTGCACGCAGCCGATGGTCTTGTTGAGGCCGACGCGGCCGTAGCAGTTCTGGTTGCAGGCGATGCAGTAGCGGATCTCTTCGGCGCGCCCTTCCCTGGCCTTCACGACCCAGTCAGGGTCCGCGATCTGCCCGCGGACGACGCCGATCATGTCGGCCTGCCCGTCGGCGAGCACGCGCTCGGCCATGGCCGGGTCGTTGATGCGCCCGGTGGCGAACACCGGCAGCGTCGAGACCTCCTTGATGCCCGCGGCGAGGGGCACCGTGTACCCGAGCGGCAGGTGCATCGGGCCGCCGACCAGGTACAGGTTGTAGAAGGTCGCGAGCGAGAGGTTGAAGAAGTCGAGCTGCCCGGTGACCTGCAGGCGCTGCGCGATGAGCTTGGCGTCCTCGAGGGTGAGGCCGCCGGGGATGAGCTCGTCGGCGCAGAGTCTGGCCCCGAGGGTGAAGTCCGGGCCCACGGCCGCGCGGACGGCGGCGACCAGCTCGAGCGCGAACCGCATGCGGTTCTCGAACTCGCCGCCGTACTCGTCGCCGCGGAAGTTGGTGAGCGGCGACATGAACTGGCGCGCCAGCGAGCTGTGGCCGAACTGCAGCTCGACGCCGTCGAACCCGCCCTCGCGCACGTGCACGGCGGAGAGCGCGAAGTGCTCGATGACCTCCTGGATGTCCTCGGGCTCCATGGCCTTGGGGACCTCCCGGTACATCACGTCGGGGACGGGCGACGGCGCCCACACCGGCAGCCGCGAGAGGCTGCCGCTGCACTGCTGCCCGTTGTGGTTGAGCTGCGCGAAGATCCGCGTGTCGTAGGCGTGCACGGCCCCCGTGAGCCGCTTGTACAGCGGCAACACCTCGGGGCGGAAGGCCTCGATCAGCCGCTCGTAGGCCCTGTCCGTGGGGTGGACCGACTGCTCCTCCGTGATGATGAGGCCCGTGCCGCCGCGGGCGCGCGCCGTGAGGTAGTCGATAAGGCGCTGCGTCGGCAGCCCGTCGGTCGGCGAGGTTGGTGAGGTGCGCCGAGAACGACACGCGGTTGGGGACGTTCACCCGCCCGATCTGGAGCGGGCTGAACAGGTGCGGGAACTGCATGACCTAGGCCACCTCCCGGGCGGGCAGTAACGAGCGGAGGCACTCCGGATCCGGCGAACCGACGGCGTGGGTCAGGAAGTAGCCGATCGCCGGACAGCCGCCGTGGCAGACGCCGAAGCGGTCGCAACCGCGGCAGCTCTCCACCTCGAGCTCGCGGAAGGCCTCCAGCACGGGCGAGGCCTCGTAGATGGCCGACAGGGGCTCTACTGTGACGTTGCCGGCGAGGAACGCCGGGTCGCACAGGAAGGCGCAGGGATAGACGCTGCCGTCGGGCGCGATGGCGCAGGTCATCTTGGCCGCGCCGCACATGTGCAGCCCCAGCTCGCGCCGGCTGTCCGGCGCCAGCGCGAAGAATGAGTCGCCGGTGGCGATCTCCCGGTGATCCCCGAGGAACACGCTCAGCTCGAGGAGCTGCTCGCGACTGAGGCGGTACTCCTCCCAGCGGCCGCAGCCGGCGCCGGACGGGCGGAAGCGGGAGAGACGCGTCCTGGCTCCGTACCCGCGAGCGAGCTCGTGGAAGTCGGCGAGCTCGCCCACGTTCACGCTGGTGACGACCATGTTGAGGCTGAGATCGGGATAGCCGCACCCCGCCAGGAGCTCGACGCCGCCCAGGATGCGCTCGAACGTCCCGGCTCCGCGGATGGAGTCGTTGGTCTCCGCGAAGGCGCCGTCCAGACTCACCTGGAGGTAGACCGGCGCCGTCATGCACAGGAGCTCGTCGATCAGGTCCTGGTCGAGCACGGTCCCGTTGGTGCTCACGCAGGTCGTGATGCCCCGGTCGTGCGCGTGGTCCAGGATGTCCAGGAAGTCGTCGCGCAGGAACGGCTCGCCGCCGCCGAAGTTGACCTGGAACACCTCCATGCGAGCGAGCTCGTCGATGACGGCGCGGCACGCACCGTGGTCGAGCTCGCCCCGCCCCGGCGCCCGCAGGTCGGCGGACAGGCAGTGGCTGCAGCTGCAGGTTGCACGCCTCCGTGATCTCCCACGTGACGTTCACGGGCGCCCGGAGGCGCGTCTCACTCAGGCGTGGCGACAACGATCAGGCCTTTCTCGGCGAGGTCCTGCAGCAGACGCGACAGCGCGGGCGACACGTCCGGGGCGGTGACGGCCAGGCTGCGGCAGGCGCCCGTGAAGGGCGGCGAGTCGAGGCTGTCGCCCGAGCGCACGAACGTCAGCTTCGTCGACCGCGTGTCGTAGAAGAGCAGCCCGAAGCCCTCCCGGCGCACACGGACCCAGTCCGGGACGAGGTACTGCACCCCGGCGCAGCCTGACGGCGTTCCGGTCAATACACGCCGCAGATGCCGTCGACGGACAGGTCCTCGACCTCGATCTCCTCGAGGATCGCAGGCTCGTCTGGTCCTGCGCCACCTGTGCTGTTCTTCAGGGCGTCGTGCCCGGATACGTCCATCTGCGTTTCCTTCCGTTCGTCACTCCCATTCGCAGACCCAGCGGCCGCTGAGCTGGCGGGCTTCCATCTTCTCCGCGATCTCGTTGATCTGGTCGACCTTGAACTTGCCCTCGATGATCTTGTCGATCTTCATCTCGCCGGTCGCGAGGACGTCGATGAGCTTCGGGATGTCGTCCTGCACGGACACGGAGCCGTACAGCCCTCCGAGGATCGACTTCTGCTGCAGGCTGAAGAACGTGAGCGGCAGCTTGGCCACTTCGTTCTGCCCCATGATGCCGATGGCGATGATCTTGCCGGCCATCGAGAGACACCAGATCATCTGCTCGTAGGCGCCGGGCTGGCCCGTCGCGTCGAAGCAGAAGTCGGCGCCGCCGCCGGTGAGCTCCTGGACGATCGGCACCGGGTCTTCCTTCGAGCTGTTGATGAAGTGCGTCGCGCCGAGCTCCATGGCGTGGCTGCGGCGGGCCTCCTCGACGTCGATGGCGATGAGCGGGTTCGCCTGGCGCAGCTTGGCGGCACGCAGGATGTTCTGGCCGATGCCGCCCATGCCCCAGATGGCGACGCCGTCTCCCGGCATCACGCCGGCGATCTTGGCGACCGAGCCCCAGCCGGTGGGGATGGCGCAGCTCATCAGGCACGCCTCGTCGAGGGGCACGTCCTTGCGGATGGGCACCAGGCCGCCCTCGGGCACCACGGTGTGCGACGAGAACCCGGACACGAAGTTGCCGTGCTGGACGGGCTTGCCGGCGGCGTCCGTGTAGCGCGTCGTGCCGTCGAGCATCGTGCCGGCGACGAACTGCGGGAAGGTGCCGGTGCAGACGTTGCCGCGCCCAGAGCGGCACTCGGGGCACTTGCCGCAGGGGATCATCCACGTGCCGACGACGTGGTCGCCGACCTTGACGCGGGTCACGCCCTCGCCGACGGCCTCGACGACGCCGGCGCACTCGTGGCCGGCGACCATGGGCAGTGCCATGTCGAGGCGGCCCATCATGTTGGTGAGGTCGCTGTGGCAGTAGCCGGTGTAGGCGTACTTGACGAGCGCTTCCCCTGTCTTGGGAGGCTCCAGCTCCAGCTCCTCGATGCTGTAGCCCTTGGTCACTTCACGGAGAACAGCTGCCTTGACCTTCACGTGTGTTCCTTTCCCCTACGATCTGGCCGGGCCGGCGGACCGGAGCGGACTGCTTCCGGAGGCAGAAGCCCCGGTTGCCCGCGGCACACGCCGGTCGTATCTGACACATCTGAGGCGCCGCTGCGGTCGTACCCGACCTGAGAGCGCCCTTCCTTCGATCCGAGCCGGGTCGCCGCCCGCTCCCGCCGTCTTCGCGTGATTTGGCGGCGCTCCGGCAAGCAGTCCGGCACGGCCCCTGACACAAGGACTTGTGTCCGTCCGCTGTTCACTATGCGAACATCGTTCTCGCTATGCGAACAAGAGTAGCTGTGGCCTTGCCGGGCGTCAAGGTCCTCCTTCCTGAGGGTGGACAGACCGTCGAGACGTGAGGAGCGAGTCACGTTCGCCCTCGCTCAGATGACATCGTCGACCTCCGGGACGTCCAAGCCGGCTGGAAGCAGCCGGCAGCGTCCATCGGGAACGGGAACGGGCCTTCAAGCACCTCGAGAGCGGGGTCGCCGGCAAGCTCGTCGGCCAGCGCTTCGGACACGAGGAGCTCCCCGACCTCCAGCGTGTTTCGTATCCAGGCCATCCGGAACTCCGCCGCCGACGTTGCGCCGCTGGTCGCGTAAGCCGCCGCGAGCGCGTCGGCGTCATGGTCGAACGCCAGCGGTAGCCGGGCGATTTCTGGCGCCATTGCGGTCACCGCGTTGATCCCGGTGGCCGTGGGGTCAACGGCGGCGATGAGGCGAGTAGTGACGAAGTCCGCCACACCGATGCCCAGGGCGTTGCCCCCGCTCGCCGGTGTGAGGTCGCGGACGAAGATCCGCGTGATCGCAGGCCCCTCGGCCACGCCGCCGTCGAGGGGCTTGCGGCCGATGACGTTGGTGTCCATGCCGGAGCCGCTGATGTCCTTGCCCATCTCGTCGACGACCAGGCAGTCGAGCCGGGAGAGCCGGAGCGCCGGCATGAGCTCGCGCGCGCGGCGCAAGAGCGCGGGCTCGCGCGCCAGCACCTCATCTCGCCCGAGCAGCTGGAGCTCGGCCGTCTCGTCCAGCTGGTTCTCGATCACCGCGAGGCCGAAGAGCACCGGCAGGCGGTCGAGGAGCACCTTGGCGTACTCCTCGATCACCGCCGAGAACCCGTGGCGCACGAACAGGCGGTGCGCCTCAACGGCGCCGCGGTGCTTGCCGGCGCCGATCACCAGCATCTTGGCGATGCCGCTCTCGATCGGTCCGCTGAAGTCCGTGTGCGGCTTGATGCGGTTGACGAGGATGACGGCGTCCGCGGCGAGGAAGTCGGGTGACGCCCAGACCGGGGCGCCGAAGCGGCTCCGCGCGACCTCCACAGCGTCCATCCTCGAGATGACGCGCGCGCCGACGGACGCTTCGGTCACGCCGAGCTCGGCGAGCGCTGCCGCCTGCCCGTCCGCCGTCGCTCCGCCGTGGCTGCCCATGCAGGGGACCAGGTACGGCTCTCCGCCCGCATCACGCACGGCTCCTGCGAGCGTGGCCAGCAGCGGCGCGAGGTCCCTGATCCCGCGACTCCCCACGCCTATCGCGACCCGGTCACCCGCGGTCACCCGGTCCTCGAATCCGAACGCCGCGAGCAGCTCCGCGGCGCGGGTCACGACGTCGTCCAGGCGTGGAGCC
>CAVUGS010000027.1:0-42251 GCA_963741075.1 uncultured Thermoleophilia bacterium | reverse complement strand
GGCGCCCTGCAGCAGCCGCCCGGCGATGAGCGAGCCCCTGCTCGCCGGGCTGACGAGGAACCGGTCGACCACGCCGCGGTCGAGGTCGTCGATGAGACCCATGCCGCTCCAGCCCGCGCTGAACAGGCAGGTCATGACGACGATGCCGGGCGTGAGGAAGTCGATGTAGCTGCCGGCGCCGAACCCCGGGATCTCGACGATCCTGCGGAACAGCGCGCCGTACAGCAGCAGCCACACCACCGGCTGCACCAGTGAGATGAAGATCCAGACCGGCTGCCGGATGAGGTTCCGGAAGTGCCGCTGGGTCATGAACCAGGTGTCCGCGAATGCGTTGCTCATCGCCGCTTCTTCTCCTCCTGGTCGGCCTCGCTGAAGGCGCGGCCGGCGTAGCTGCAGGTACACGTCGTCGAGCGAGGGCCGCGACACGGTCACCGAGGCGACCTTGACGCCCTCCGACTCCAGGGCCGCCAGCACGGCCGGCACGGCCCGGGCGCCGCTGTCGGTGCGCGCGCGCAGCGCGCGCGCCTCGACGGCGACGTCGTAGAGTTCCGGCACCTTGTCGAGGGCGCGGTGGACCTCGCCGTCGAGCGGCTGGTCCTCGAGCTCGACGACGATGGCGTCGCCGCGCAGCTCGCCCTTCAGCTCGTCGGGCGTGCCCTCGGCCACGACGAGCCCCTGGTCGACGATCGCCAGCCGCTGCGCGAGGCCGTCGGCCTCCTCCAGGTAGTGCGTCGTCATCAGGATCGTGAGCCCCTCGTCGCCGGCGAGGCGCCCGATCTCGCGCCACATGTCGACGCGCGCCTCCGGGTCGAGACCGGTCGTCGGCTCGTCCAGGAACAGCACCTGCGGCCGGTGCATGAGGCCGACGGCGACGTCGAGCTTGCGCTGCATGCCGCCGGAGTAGGTGCGCACCGTGCGGTCGGCGGCGTCCGTCGAGCCCGAAGCGCTCGAGCAGCTCCTGCGCCCGCGAGCGCAGCGCGCGCGCCGCGCATGCCGTACACGCGGCCCTGCAGCACCAGGTTCTCGCGTCCGGTCGCCTGCGGGTCGAGCCCGGACTTCTGCGCCACGCAGCCGATGGCGCAGGCGGACCTTGGCCGGCTGCCGGACCACGTCGAAGCCGGCCACGAAGGCCTCGCCCGCGTCGGGGCGCGACAGCGTCGTCAGGATCTTCACCGTCGTCGACTTGCCGGCGCCGTTGGGCCCGAGCAGGCCGAACACCGTGCCCTTGGCGGCGGCGAGGCTCACCCCTTTGAGGGCCCGCACGTCGCCGCGGTAGGTCTTCACCAGACCTCGGGCTTCGATCGCGTTGTCCATCACGTACCGTCCTTCCTCCCGCTCGGCGCCGTCCGTGCGCGCCGTTGTCGTTCGAGCGGAAGTGAGTGTAGCGCTGATAATTAGATTGTCAAATGATTAGTTTGTGGTATCATATGTGCCGTGAACGATACTCGCAGGCCGGCGCGCTCCTTGCGGGGCGCCGGCCGGTCACGGGCCCTTGAGGGAGTGTTCCCCTCCGGCACCGGGAGGTAGAGATGAAGAACGATGAAGCGCAGCACGCCGGCTGATCGACGAGGTCGCGCTGGAGCTCGGCGAGCTGCGGAAGGCCGGCGACCAGCTGGACGAGGCGGTCGCGCTGCAGTTCGGCCTGAACCGCACGGACCTGCGCTGCCTCGGCATCCTGTACCGGCGCGGCCGCGTCACCGCCGGCGAGCTGGCGGAGGAGAGCGGCCTGACCCCCGGCGCGATCACCACCGTGCTCGACCGCCTGGAGCGCGGCGGCTACGCCAACCGCGTGCCGGACCCCGCCGACAGGCGCCGCGTCCTCGTCGTCTCCACGGTCGCGACGCGCGAGATCGGCGCCCGCATCCAGGGCGAGGTGGAGCTCGCGACGCGGCAGCTGCTGGAGGGGCGTGAGGCGGCGGAGCTGACGGTGATCCGCGACTACCTGCGCGGCACGCGCGGCGTGTACGAAGGGCAGATCGCCGCGCTCACCGCCGAGGCGGCGCCGGGCGCGGAGCCAGGCCGCGCGCCGCCGACGTGCAGAGTCACGCCCCGCTCGAGGGGGTGACGGCGGGGCGCCTCGAGTTCACCAAAGGCGCGGCCAAGGTCAACCTCCGCGGCGACGGCTCGCTGACCGAGCTGTACCGGGCGAGCTTCGAGGGCCCGGCTCCCGAGATCACCGTCAACGGCGGCATCGTCACCGTGCAGCAGCGCCGGCGCTTCCGGCCCTTCGACTGGCGCACCCAGTCGGCGGACTTCGCCCTCGCCACCGCCGTGCCGTGGGACATCTCCCTGCGCGGCGGCATGTGGAAGCTCGTCGCCGACTTCAGCGCGCTGCGGGTGACGGCCCTCGAGGTGACCGGCGGCGCCAGCGACATCGAGGTCACGCTGCCGGCGCCGGTCGGCATCGTTCCCGTGCGCATATCGGGCGGCGCCAGCGAGGTCCTCCTGCGCCGCCCCGCCGGCACCGAGGCTCGCGCGGAGATGAACGGCGGCGCGAGCCAGCTCATCTTCGACGGCCAGCGCCTCGGCGCCGTCGGCGGGCGCGACGGTCCTCGCCTCCGGCGGCTTCGCCGACGCCGCCGACCGCTACGAGATCCGCTTCACCGGCGGCGCGAGCCAGGTGACGGTCGCGACCGTCTGACGCCCGGGCGTCGTCGGGGTCCGGCCGACAAGCGGGACCCGGGCGGGCGGCGATGCCGCCCACCCGGGTCCTGAGTCGTGCGTGCGGCGCTGCTTCAGGCGGCCACGCGCAGCTTCCGCTCTTCGCCCTCCGCCTCTTCGGACGGGGCGGCGGCGAGCTCCTTGCGGCTTCGCCGCCACGCGAAGAAGGCGGCGATCGCCGCTCCGGTGCCGACGATCCAGAGGACGGCGACGATGAACGCGCCCGCGTACGGGATCAGACGCACCAGCTGCGTCGCGACCATGCCGACGGTGGCCGCCAGCAGCAGGCTTTCGCCCCGGTACCCGACGGCGCGCAGCAGACGCTCGCCGATGAACGTCCCCATGGCGATGAACCCGAAGGCGAACACCGCCGGCACGACGATGAGCGCCCACGGGATCGCCAGCAGGATGCCGACGATGGTGATGACCAGCGCGACGGTGACCACGGGGACGATCACGAACGCCGTGAGGGCTCCCCACCCGAGTGATGACGCCGGGTGACTCGCGACCCGCCGCATGGACGCGCGGGTCTGCCGCGGCAGGACCGCCGCAACGAGCAGTCCGAGCAGGACCAGCAGCACGGTCGATCCGGCCCAGCCGATCAGTGACAGCCCGGCCAGTGGCGAGGCGATCGGACGCCAGAAGCCGGTGGTGAAGGCGTCGCGCACCGACGCCAGCGGTTCGATGGTCGTCTTGCCCACGATCGTCGCGCCGGGCGCGGACGTCAGGTCCCCGCCGATGACGACGAGCGAGGTGTCGCCGCTGCCCGCCGCGGTCCCGACGCGTGCCGTCGGCAGCAGCTTCACGTCGGCGCCGATGCCGGCGACGACCTCGCGGACGCTGCCGGCGATCGTGATGCTCCCGCCGAGCGCGAACACGCTGTTGGCGCTCGTCCCGAGCGGCACGTGATGTCCTGGTCGGTCTCGACGATGTTGCCCACGGAGTTCGTCGCCGCCCTCGCGGGTGCGCGAACGCGAGGATGCCCAAGAGTACGAGGCGGCGAGCAGCAACAGGACGCTGCCGCCGAAGTGTCTGGAATGTGGAGGCGGCTGGTCGGCCGCACCTCCCTGCCGAGAGTCGACGGCAGACCCCGCCCCTACGCGACGTGGGCGGGGAGTCCCGCCGCACGTTCCTCGGTTCCCGGCACGCGGCGATCCCACGCCGTTGCGGCGGTGGCCTCGTCGCGACGCGTCCGAGCGAGACCCCGGCGCCCACGTGTGCTGCCGGGCGACCTCGCGACGTCACGGACCTGGGCGCGGGCCGGCTGCCGGTGTGGGTCGGGACGCAAGGCGCGGCGGCCGGTGGGGCGGTGCCGCGCGTGCGTGCGTCGGTCAGACGGCGCCGCCGCGGCCGATGCTCCGCGGCAGGATGATCGTCTCGTCGCGGCCGGGGCCGACGGCGATGAACTTCACGCGCGTCTTGGTGAACTCCGCGATGTACTGGACGTAGTCGCGGGCCGTCTGCGGCAGGTCCTGCCACGTCTCGCAGTCGCGGAGGTCCTCGGTCCAGCCGGGGAGCTCTTCGTACACCGGCCTGGCGTGGTGGAAGTCCGTCTGCAGCAGCGGGAACTCGTCGAGCACCCGGCGCCCGGCCTTGTACCGGGTGCACACCTTGAGCGTGGGCATACCGGTGAGCACGTCGAGCTTGGTGAGCGCGAGGTGGGTGATGCCGCTGAGGCGCACGGCGTACTTGAGCGCCACCAGGTCCAGCCAGCCGCAGCGGCGCTGGCGGCCGGTGGTGGTGCCGAACTCGTGGCCGATCTCGCACATCGCCCCGCCGACCTCGTCGAAGAGCTCGGTGGGGAACGGCCCCTCGCCGACCCGCGTGGTGTACGCCTTGGCGACGCCGATCACGTGGTCGATGCGCGTGGGGCCGACGCCGGCGCCGGTGCACGCCGCGCCGGCGATGGTGTTGCTGCTCGTCACGAAGGGATAGCTGCCGAAGTCGATGTCGAGCAGCGCGCCCTGGGCGCCCTCGAAGAGGACGTGCTTGTCCTGGTCGAGGGCGGTGTTCACGAGCAGGCTCGCGTCGCAGATGAACGGCTCGAAGCGCTCGGTGTAGCCGAGCAGCTCGTCCGTCACCTGGTCGGGGTCGAGGACGCCGATGTCGTAGCGCTGCAGCAGGAAGTTCTTCTCCTGCAGCGCCGTCTTGACCTTGCGGCGCAGGATCTTCTCGTCGAGCAGGTCCTGCACGCGGATGCCGATGCGCGTGTACTTGTCCACGTAGCACGGGCCGATGCCGCGTCCCGTGGTGCCGATCTTGTACTTGCCGAGCTGCTGCTCGTTGGCGCCGTCCAGCAGCAGGTGGTACGGCATGATGAGGTGGGCGTTGCCGCTGACGCGCAGGTTGTCGCAGTCGATGCCGCGCCCGCGCAGGGCCTCGATCTCGCCGAAGAGGATGTGCGGGTCGATGACGACGCCGTTGCCGATGATGCAGGTCTTGGCCTCGTACAGGATGCCGGAGGGGATCAGGTGGAACTTGAACTCCTCGCCGTCCCTGACGATCGTGTGGCCGGCGTTGTTGCCGCCCTGGAAGCGCGCGACCACGTCGGCCTTCTCGGCCAGCAGGTCGGTGATCTTGCCTTTGCCCTCGTCGCCCCACTGGGCGCCGACAACGACGGTACCGGGCACGGTGGTCTCCCTCCGTCTCGCTTGACTGCATCGGCCGCCGGCGAGAGCGCTTCAGGACGCGCGGAGCCCAGTGGCGGCCGAGGGGGTTGGTAGAAGAGAAGGACGATCCCTTTTCGAAATCATAGCGTCGGGACGTCGCCTGTACAATCGAATGAGCGATGTACGAGATCCTCGACGAGACGCTGGAGCTGCTGGTGGCCGGGCGGGCGTTCGCCCTGGTCACGCTGGTCGCCGACCAGGGCTCCACGCCGCGCGCGGCCGGCGCGGAGATGCTGGTGCGCGAGGACGGGTCGATCGCCGGCACCATCGGCGGCGGTCTGATCGAGCACAGCATGATGCAGGCCGCCGCCGGGGCGCTCGCGGAGCGCCGCTCGCGCCGCGCCCGCGCGGACCTGAGCGGCGCGGACCTCACCAGCGGCGACAAGATGGTCTGCGGCGGAGCCGCCGAGGTGCTCATCACGTACGTGGCGCCGGGTGACGCCGAGCTGCTCGCCGTCTGCTCGGCGCTGCGCGCGGCGCGCGACGCCGGGCGGCGCGCCTGGTACGTCGCCGCGCCGCTCGGCGACGATGCAGCGGCCGTCGAGCACTGCGCGCTGGACGAGGACGGCGCCGTCACCGGCGCCGCCGTGTGCGACGCGGCGGCGCTGCGCGGCCTCACCGCGGTGGCCGCCCTGCACGGCGTGGCGACGCTGCCGGACGGCCGGACGGCCGTGCTCGAGCGGGTGGAGCCGCCGGCGCTGGCCGTGGTCTGCGGCGCCGGGCACGTCGGCACCGAGGTCGCGCCGCTGCTCGCGCGACTGGGCTTCCGCGTGGTCGTCGTCGACGACCGCGAGGAGTTCGCGGCGCGCCGCGCGGTTCCCCGACGCGCGCGTCGTCACGCGGCCGTTCGAAGGCGCGCTCGCGGCCGTCGGCGTGGACGAGCGCGCCTACGTCGTCATCGTCACTCGCGGGCACGTGCACGACCTCGACGTGCTGCGAGCAGGCGCTGCGCCTCGGCGCCCGCTACGTCGGCGTCATGGCCAGCCGCTCCAAGCGGGCGCGCATGCAGGCGGCGCTGCGCGAGTCCGGCTTCGGCGACGAGGCGATCGGGCGCGTCCACTCGCCGATCGGCCTCCCGATCGGCGCCGAGACGCCGGCCGAGCTCGCCGTGAGCATCGCCGCCGAGATCGTCCGGGTGCGCGCCGGCACAGGAGCCTGAGCCGTGGAGCGCTTCGCCGCCATCGTCCTCGCGGCCGGGAGCTCGTCCCGCATGGGCGCGCTCAAGCCGCTCACCGAGGTCGATGGCCGCACGATGCTCGAGCGCGCCGTCGGCGCCTTCACGCAGGCAGGGGTGGACGACGTCGTCGTGGTGGCGGGACACCGGCGCGACGAGGTCGCGACCGTCGCGACCGCCGCCGGCGCCCGGGTGGTCACGAATCCCGCCTACGACCGGGGCATGTACTCGTCCCTGCGCGTGGGCGTGCAGTCCCTGGACCTCGCCGTCACGCGGTTCTTCGTGCTGCCGGCGGACGTCCCGCTGGTTCGGCCGGAGACCATCGGCCGCCTCATCAGGCAGGGCAGGGTCGTTCGCGGCGGGGCGGCGGAGGTCGTCTATCCGCTCTGGGATGGAGCCGAGGGGCATCCGCCGCTCGTCGGCGGCGCGCTGCGCGCCGAGATCCGCGCCGCCGATCCGCCCGGGGGACTGCGCGAGCTGCTGCTCGCCCACGCCGCCGCTTCCGCCGTGGTCCAGGTGGACGACCCGGGCGTGCTGCTCGACGCCGACACGCCCGAGGATCTCGTCCGCATCCGTGACCTTGCCGTGGGGGAGGGCATCCCCGACGCGACCAGCTGTCTGCGACTGCTCGCCGGCCAGAGGGTGCCGCGCGCCCGTATCGGCCACTCGCTGGTCGTGGCGGCGGTGGCCACGGCGCTCACCTCCGCCCTCAACGAGCGCCGCCAGCACCTGGTGGCTGCCACTCGTGACCGCCGGGGCGCTGCTCCACGACATCGCCCGGGAGCAGCCGCGGCACGCCGACGCCGGGGCCGACCTGCTGGAGGGTCTGCACTACCGGCGCGTCGCCGCCGTCGTGCGCCCGCACGTGCGGCTCGGTGACCGCGCCGGGGACGAACCGGACGAGGCGCAGGTGGTGTATCTGGCCGACAAGCTCGTCCAGGGCACGCGCGTGGTGGGGCTGGACGCGCGCTTCGCCGCCCGCCTGGAGCGCTTCGCCGGCGACCCCGAGGCGCGCGCTGCGGTCCTCGAGCGCAAGGAGGAGGCTGCGCGCGTGCTGCGGCGGGTCGAGCGGATCCTGGGTGCGCCGGTGGACGAGGTGCTGCCGGCCGGCGCCTGAGGGGCGCCCGCGCCGCCCGGCCGGGCTCCGCGAGCAGCCCCGGTTGTCACGCGGTCGCGTGCAGGTCTAGGCGATGGACGCCGGTGCCGCGGCGTCGCCGTCCGCTGCCTTCTCGTCCGCCGCGGCGTCGCCGCCGATGCCGAGGATGCTGCGCGCGGCGATCACCCCGGCAGCCGAGGCCTGGATGAGGCCTCGCGTGATGCCGGCGCCGTCGCCCACGGCGTACAGGTTCTTGACCGGCGTCTGCAGGCCGTTGTCGAGCTCCGGGCGCGCCGAGTAGAACTTGACCTCGACGCCGTAGAGCAGCGTGTCGCGCCCGTTGACGCCCGGCGCGATCTTGTCCATCGCCTCGAGCATCTCGAGGATGTCGGTCAGGTGGCGGTAGGGGAGCACGAAGGCGAGGTCACCCGCCGTCGCGCCGTGCAGCGTGGGCTGCACGGTCCCGCGGCGGATGCGCTCCATGGTGCTGCGGTGGCCCTGGTGCAGGTCGCCGAGGCGCTGCACGATGATGTCCTCGCCGAGGACGTTGGCCAGCCGGGCGATGCTCTTGCCGTAGGCGATCGGGTCGTCGAACGGTTCGGTGAAGTCGGTGCTGACCAGCAGGGCGAAGTTGGTGCGGTCGGTCTTGAAGTCGGCGTAGCTGTGGCCGTTCACGGTGACGACGTCGCCGTAGTTCTCCAGCGAGACGGCGCCGTAGGGGTTCATGCAGAAGGTGCGCACGGGGTCGTCGAAGCGCGGCGTGTAGTAGATGAGCTTGCTCTCGTACAGCGCGGTGGTGAGCGGCTCCATGACCGCCGCGGAGGTCTCGACGCGCACGCCGATGTCCACGGGGTTGGTGCGCATCGCGATGTGCAGGCGCTTGCACTCCTCCATGAGCCAGGCGGCGCCGTCGCGACCGGGCGCCGCGACGACGGCGTCGGCGGTGAGGCGCGTGCCGTCCTCGAGGACGATGCCGGTGGCGCGCAGCTCGCTCTCGCCCGCGGGCTTCTCGACGAGGATCTTGTCCACGCGGCTGCGGGTGAGCACCTCGACCTCGGACTCGAGCTCTGCACGCATGCGCGTGAGGATCTCGTAGGAGCGCTCGGTACCCATGTGGCGCACCGGCGACTCGACCAGGGTCATGCCGTGCAGGAGCGCCTCGCGGCGGAACTTGTCGAACTTCTTGCCGCCGCCGTGGACCTCCTCCGGCGCCCCGTACTCGCGCCAGATGCCGTCGACGTAGCCGATCAGCCTGGTGAGGCTATCTCGTCCGACGAAGCTGTCCAGCCAGCCGCCGACGTCCGGCGTGAGTGTGAGCTTGCCGTCGCTGAAGGCGCCGGCGCCGCCCCAGCCGCAGGTGATGTCGCAGGGCTCGCAGCCGGCGCAGACGCCGGTCTTGCGCGCCGGGCAGCCGCGGCGGTCGATGTCGGGTCCGCGCTCGACGACGAGCACCCTGGCGCCGTTGCGCCGGACCAGTTCCAGCGCGGCGAAGATGCCGGCGGGGCCGGCGCCGACGACGATCACGTCGTAGTGAGAGCGTGCGGTATCCATAGGCGTTGGGCGGGGGAGGGTCGGCGAAAGGGTGAGCAGTTCCCTTGTGGAGATGATAGCGGCGCCCTGAACGCCTGACAAACGTCACGCGTCTCACAGGCCGAGACAGGCGACGGCCGTCGGCCGGGCCGCTACCGCGGCCCGAGGTCGCTGCCGGCGGAGGAGCCGTCAGCAGTGCCGCACAGGGACGCCAAGCCGGACGGGGAATGGCCGGCGCGGCTGCGGCACAGGGGGCGGGGACCAGGCGGGGCGGGCGGCCCGGGAGGGCCGCCCGCCCGTTCCCCGCTCCGGGACGTGGCGCCGGCCTCGCCGGCGCGGGCCGGGACGGCGCCGCCTTGCCAGGCCGGGCACGGGGTCGATACCCTCCATGCGCAGGTTCTCGCGACACCGAGGTGAGCATGGACGACCCGGTCCTCAGCCGGCGCAGCATCCGCAGGTACACCGGTCAGCCGGTCGACGACGCGACCGTCGAGCGGCTGCTCCGCGCCGCCATGGCGGCGCCGTCCGCCGGCAACCAGCAGCCGTGGCAGTTCGTCGTGCTGCGCGACCGCGAGACGCTGACGGCGATCACGGAGTGGCACCCCTACGCGAAGATGCTGCCGTCGGCGCCGGTCGCCATCGTCGTCTGCGGCGACCCGGGCGATGCCAAGTGGGCCGTGCTGTGGGAGCAGGACTGCTCGGCCTGCACCGAGAACCTGCTGATAGAGGCCGAGCTGCTCGGCCTGGGAGCCGTGTGGCTCGGCGTCCACCCGCTCGAAGAGCGCGTCAGGGCGTTGCGCGCGCTGCTCGGCATCCCCGAGTCCGTGGTGCCGTTCGCCGTCGTCCCGGTGGGGTGGCCGGTCGAGCGCAAGGAGCCGTCCGACCGCTACGACGCGGGACGCGTGCACGCCGAGCGTTGGTAGGCCGCGCCGACAGTTTGTCCCGGCCCCCGCGCGGGTACCTTTGCGATTCGACCCGTGCGCGGCGGGCGCCGCCCTCCGGCCTGGCGCCGGAGAGACAGGCCCCGCCCCTCGGGTCCTTTGGCAGGAGCACACAGGCGGAGCGAAGGGGTGAGCCGTGACAGGACCTTCCTGGGTCCCGACCATCGACGATGCAAAAGTCCGTGACGGCGCCTGTGTCGCCGTCTATCCCAAGGGTCTCGGCGTGCTGCTCGCGCGCATCGACGGTGACCTGTTCGCCGTCGCCAACAAGTGCGTGCACATGGGCTGCCCTCTCGATGGCGGCAAGCTCGAGGGGCCCGTCCTCACGTGTCCGTGCCACGACTGGCGCTTCGACGTGCGCACCGGCGTGTTCCTCGACGCGCCCGAGCTGGCGCTCGTGACCTTCCCCGTCAAGGTGGAGGACGGCAAGGTCCACGTCGAGGTCGGAGCATGACGATGGTCGACGAGGTCTACGTCTACGCGCTCAGCACCTGCCCCTGGTGCCGCAAGACCAAGAAGTGGTTCGAGGACAGCAAGATCCCCTTCGAGGTGGTGGACGTGGACACGCTGCCCGAAGACGAACAGGACGCCGTCGCCGACAAGGCGTACGAGCTGAGCGGCGGCCGGCGCTTCCCGGTGGTCGTCATCAACGGCGAGGTGGTCGTGGGCTACAGCCCCGACAAGTTCCTCGAGCACCTCAAGGGTTGGGGAGGGTGACGATGGGCAACGAAGCACGCAAGGAATCCCTCCGCTATCTGTTCGACCGGGTGGTCCAGCCGATGGGCTTCAAGTTCTCGCCCGACGAGGAGCTCGTGGACGAGCTGCTCGAGGCCGAGGCCAAGACCGAGCAGGATCTCGGCGCGCCGTACTGCCCCTGCCAGGGGCGCTCGGGCGTGCGCGAAGAGGACATGAAGATCTGCTGTCCGTGCATCCCGTTCCACCGCGCGCACTTCGACGCGATGAAGCGCTGCTGGTGCGGCCTGTTCGTCCACCTGGACGTCACCGACCCGGACAGCCTGCCCCAGTTCCCGCCGGACGAGGTCTGACCATGTGGCACGAAGTAGCGAAGCTCGACGACATCGCCGCCGGCGGCATGAAGTACGTGCGCGCCGGCGGGGACGACCGTGAGATCTGCCTCTGCGAGTACGAGGGCTCCATCTACGCCGTGAGCCGCCGCTGCGGCCACGAGAACGCGCCGCTCAACGAGGGCGCGCTCGAGGGCTGGATCATCACCTGCCCGCATCACCACGCCCAGTTCGACATCCGCAGCGGCAAGAATCTCAGCTGGCCCCTCGACCACGACATGGGCCCGGAGGAGGATATCCCCGAGCCGGTCCAGCGCTGGTTCAAGCTGCAGAAGCGTCTCGAATGGAAGACCAGGGTGCACGACCTGCACACCTACGAGGTGCGCGTGCAGGACGGCGCCATCGAAGTCGACGTGTGACCGATGCCACCACCCGGCCCCGCGGGGCCGTAGCAGCACCGTAAGGGATCTCACTCGACCAAGGAGGAACGATGGCGTTCGAACTGCCGCCGCTCCCGTACGCGGAAGACGCGCTGGAGCCGGAGTACTCGGCTCGCACGATCAGCTTCCACTACGGCAAGCACCACAAGACCTACGTCGACACGCTCAACAAGCTCGTGGCCGGCACCGACCTCGAGGGCAAGAGCCTCGAGGACGTGATCATGGCCGTGGCCGGCAAGCCGGACAAGCAGCCGGTGTTCAACAACGCGGCGCAGGTGTGGAACCACACCTTCTTCTGGAACTGCATGAAGCCGGGCGGCGGCGGCGCGCCGACGGGCCCCATCGCAGAGAAGATCGAGGCCCTGGGCGGCTGGGAGAAGTTCGTCGAGGACTTCAAGGCCGCCGCCGTGGGCCGCTTCGGCTCCGGCTGGGCCTGGCTCGTCGCGGACAACGGCGAGTGCAAGATCGTGAGCACGCCCAACGCCGAGATGCCGGCGGCCCCGGGCGTCACGCCGCTGCTCGTCGTGGACGTCTGGGAGCACGCCTACTACCTCGACTACCAGAACCTGCGCCCGGTCTACGTGCAGACGTTCTTCGACAAGCTCGTCAACTGGGACTTCGCCAACGAGAACCTCGCCAAGGCCAAGTGACACGGACCGCGCGAAGGCGATGAAGTAGCAGACGAGGGACCCGGGCCGGGGCACGGCGCCGGACGGAGCCGGAGTCCCGCAGGGCCGGCGGACGCGACAGCGTCCGCCGGCCCTCGCTGCGTACGGGGTCGGGCGCCCCGGCGCGGGTCCGGAACACCCTCACGAATTTCACCACACGGGTGTAGACTGGCCCGCAGGGCCGCCTTTGTGGAGAGGCGGCGACCAAGGAGGGGTCCATGGTCCTGCGCACCGTTCGTCTCATCCTGCTCGCCGTGCTGTGCGCGGCTGCATTGGCGGCGGCGGCCGTCCCCGCAGCCGCGGTCACCGCCGGCGCCGGCCACTGGACGTGGCAGTCGCCGCTTCCTCGGGGCGGCTCGGTGAGCGATACGAGTTTCATCGGCAACGAGGGCTGGGCGGTCACCGGCGGCGCCGACGTGCTGCACACCACCGACGGGGGCGCCACCTGGACGGACCAGCCGACCGGCGAGAACGACTCGCTGTACGGGGTCCGCTTCATCAGCGTCACCGAGGGCTGGGCCACCGGCGACTGGGGCACCATCCTGCACACCACCGACGGCGGCGCGACCTGGGAGCGCCAGGCGGGCGCCACCCTCGACACGCTGTACGACATCGAGTTCGTCGACGCCGAGCACGGGTGGCTGATCGGCATGGTCAGCGTCCTGGCCACCACGGACGGCGGCGCCACGTGGACGCTGCAGATGGGCGACGCGATCTTCACCGACTGGTACTGGTACGGCCCCGAGACGATGTTCTCCGACGCCGCGTTCGCCGACGCGCAGCACGGCTGCGTGGTCGGCGCACGGGCGCTGCAGCGCCAGGAAGAAGACTACGCGGCCTCCGCCTGGAGCACCACCGACGGCGGCGCGACCTGGACGCAGACCGACGTCGCCGGCGTGACGGGCCTCGGCGCGGTCACGACGCAGGGCGGCGCGTACTGGGCGGCCGGCGCCGGCAACGCGATCGCCCACAGTCCCGACGGCGTCCAGTGGACGCGCGACACGGTCGAGGCGCCCGTCTACTTCGAGGGCATCGCGATGACCGCCGGCGGCATGGGCTGGGCAGTGGGGAGCGGCGAGTCCGACGACTGGTTCAGCAACTCCAGCGTCACCAGCGGCATCGTGCTGCGGACCACGGACGGCGGCGCCACCTGGGCGCCCGAGGCCGACCCCGTGCTGAGCGCGGACTCGCTGGTGAGCGTCACGTTCGACGGCGAGGACGACGGCCGCATCCTGGGAGAGTCGGGCGCCATCTACGTGACGCACGACGGCGGCGACACCTGGGCGCTGGTCGGTCCCGACCGTGAGGCGCCGGTCACGTTCGCGGCCATCACCCGCTCGCCGGACGGGCTGCTGTGGGCGGTCGGCAGGACCAGCGACTACAACGACTACTACGGCGAAAGCGGCTCCGGCGCCGGCGTGGTCTGGCGTTCCGGCGACGGTGGGACGACCTGGACGGCGCTCGACGACCCGCTGTTCGAGGTGGGCGGCTTCGGCCAGGTGTGCGCCGCGGCGAGCGGCGAGGCGTGGGTCGCCGGAGAGGGCGGCCGCATCCTGCACACCGCCGACGGCGGCGTGACGTGGGCGCAGCAGGCGACCGGCGTCGGCGCCTCGCTGATCGGGCTCGCCTTCAGCGACGCCGAGCACGGGTGGGCGGTCAGCGCCGCCATGCCCGGCGTGGTCCTCGAGACCACCGACGGCGGGGCTCACTGGAAGCTGACCACGGTCGGCACGCGGGAGCGGTACCTCACGGTGTCGGCGAGCGGCAGCGACGTCTGGCTCGGCGGCATGGAGTACCGGAGCGATTGCGAGGAGGAGGGCGCCGGTCTGGTCGCGCACAGCGGCGACGGCGGCGCCACCTGGACGACGGCGACCGCGGGGCCGCGGGCGGTGCTCGACCTCAGCTTCCTCGGCGCCGGGCAGGGCTGGGCGCTGTCCGGTGTCCCCTATTGGTGGGATTCCGCCGGGCGGCTGCTACACACGACCGACGACGGCGCCACCTGGACGGAGGTCAAGATCGGTCCGCAGGGGTCGGTCCGCGGCTTCCGCGCCATGTACTTCGCCGACCAGGACGAGGGCTGGATCCTCGCCGACGGAGACTACGAAGGCACCCTCGTCCTGCACACCATCGACGGAGGGGCCCACTGGGGCGCCATCAACATCCGTGATGCCTATGGCCTGCAGGCCCTCTGCTTCACGGGGAGCGACGACGGCTGGGTTGCCGGCGCCGACGACGCGATCCTCGCGACCGGGGACGGCGGCGGCATGGCCCCCATCAGCAGCACCAACGTCGGCTACACCCGGTGGGTCAACAAGGCCTTCACGGTGAAGATCACCACGGCGGACGATGGCCTCGGCCTGGCGCCGACCCAGACGCGCGTGGGCAATGGTCCCTGGGTCGACGCGGCGACTCAGCTCGTGCGGGCGCCGAAGAGTCACGCCAACGACGGCTACACCCTGATCCGCTACCGCGGCGTGGACCTCGCCGGCAACCGCGAAGAGGTCGGCGGGGCGCTGGTGGCCGTCGACACCCGGCCGCCGACGGTCGTGGCCCACGACCGCAGCCGGGCGCGCACGATGCGGCTCGCCACGCTGCGGCTCAAGACCGACGACGCGCTCTCGCCGCTCGTCCGCGTGTACGCGGACGTGTTCAAGAAGAGCGGCGAGCGGGTGCGCCGGGTGCGCGGGATGCTGCCGACCGACGGCCTGTGGCATCCGCTGCGGTACGCCTGCACCTTCCCCGTGGGCACCTACCGCATGGTCGTGCAGGTCAGGGACCTCGCCGGGAACCGGTGCGCAAGGACGCGCACGGTCATGCTTCAGGTCGTCAAGAGGTAGGTCCGCGATGAAGGGGGCCGGCGGGCGCAAGCCCGCCGGCCCCCTCTTGCGTACGGAGCGGCCTGGTGGCGCGAGGGCGGGCGGGCGCGTGGCGCGCCCTCCGGGCCCTCGTCATTCTGCGGTGCAGCCGCCCGCGCCGCACGCGCCGGCCGGAGCCGAGTCCTCGTCGACGGCGCGTGGATCGTCGCCGTCGCCGCCGAGCAGCTTGAGGTAGCTCACGTACCGGCTGCGCGGGATCGCGCCGTCGGCGACGGCGCGAAGGACGCCGCAGCCGGGCTCGTGCACGTGGGTGCAGTCGCGGAAGCGGCAGGCTGCGGCGTACTCCGCGAACTCGACGAAGCCGGCGGCGATGTCCGCCTGGTCCGCGTCCTCCGGACTGAAGCGGCGGATGCCGGGCGTGTCTATCACGCGGATGCCGCCGGGGAGCTCGTAGAGCGCCGAGAACGTCGTGGTGTGCCGGCCGCGCCCGTCGCCGTCGCGGACGGCGCCCGTCTGTGCCCCGACCTCTCCGTCCAGCGCGTTGAGCAGCGAGGATTTGCCGACGCCGCTCTGGCCGACGAAGACGCAGGTGTTGCCGGCCAGCGCCTCGCGCACCTCCTCGATGCCCTCCCCCAGCTCGGCGCTGCAGGGCAGGACCGGCATGCCGAGGGACCGGTAGGGCTGCAGGCTGGCGAGGATCTCGTGCCGCCGCTCCTCGCCGGGCAGGTCGATCTTGTTGACCACCAGCGCCGGCCGGGCGCCCGACTGTTCGACAGCTACGAGGTAGCGGTCGATGAGCCGCGGATGCAGCGGCGGCGCCTCCGCGGCGACGACCACGACGACCAGGTCGATGTTGGCGGCGATCGCGCGCCGCCGCTGCGCGACGTGCGGGTCGGCGCGCGTCAGCAGGCTGCGGCGGGGCAGCACCGCGGTGACGCGGTGACCCTCGCCCTGCCGCTCCAGGATCACCTCGTCGCCGACGGCGAGGTCGCTCTGCTGGCGGCCGGCGAGGTCGCGCGGCAGGACCGCAGTCACCTCGGCTCCGTCGAGCAGCACGGTGCAGACGCCGGCGGCGATGCCGGACACGACGCCGCGTGCGTCGCCGGCCGCCGGCCCCGACCCCGGCAGGCCGGCCGCGGCCTGGTCGCGGCCGTCGCTGTTGCCGCCATTCGGCCCGTCGATCTCCGCGCCGAGCAG
This sequence comes from uncultured Thermoleophilia bacterium, assembly GCA_963741075.1. Classification (GTDB taxonomy): domain Bacteria; phylum Actinomycetota; class Thermoleophilia; order UBA2241; family UBA2241; genus CAIXSE01. The sequence continues at coordinate 26,034 of CAVUGS010000027.1, read as the reverse complement.
CTCGAGCAGGAACTCGTCGAGCTCGGGCCGGCGCGCGCCCTGTCTCTGCGTGCGCAGCGCCGCCTTGCGCAGCTTGGTCGCCCGTCGCGTGAGTCTGAGACGCTCGCCGTTGTCGAGGCCGGCGAGCATCGTCTGTAGTCTTCTGCGTTGCTTCTTATCCATCTCTGGATGAGTCCTTCCGGTGAGGTCCGTCACGACCGGGCGCCGGGAGAGCGCGACGCGGAGTCGCGCCCGGGCCGGCGGCGCGCACAGCGACGCCGGCGAGCGCCCGGGGCGTCACCCACAACGGGGGAAGAACGAAGGACGACCGCCTCGCCGGCGGCCGGGAGACCGCAGCGTTCAGGCGATCCTGGCTGCTACGGGCGTGCCCTCACGAGGGGTGACGCGAAGATGCCGTTGACGGACGGGGCAGTCATCACTTTCCTCCTCGTGGTTCGCGGGACACGACTTGTTCGAGTATGGCCGTCCGGCGCTCAGGGTGCAAGGCTGTCTGAGCGCCGGACGGCGGGCGGGCTCACCGCCGGCCTGCGCCGAGCGTGTTCATGGCGCGCAGGCCGGCCGAGGCCTTGCGGGTCCCGGCGGCGCGGTCGAGCCTGGGGCTCTCCTCGCCGGCCGGGCCCGCCGACCGCCGGAGGCGGCCGGCGAAGGCCTGGAGCCGTTGCCGTACGTGTACGTGATCCATCGCTGGTGTGTCCTTTCGGGACGTGAGTGAACGGTGTGCGCGCCAGCACACGCCGGACATCGACAGACGCCGGACTCACCGGGGCGAAGGGAAGATCAGGAGGAGCCGGCGCCGCGAGGGCAGCCGGCCGGAGCGCCGCTCAGGACGAGCGCGTGCTCAGGGCAGGACCCTCACGAGGAACGATGCGGTCGTGCCGCTGGCGGTCTGAGCTGTCATCTGTCGCCTCCTCGTGAGTCGTCGTGAACGTGAGCCGCGGAAGTGTACCGGAGTGCGGCTCGCCACGCAATGGTCAGTCCTGTCTGGGTTCCCCGCCGCCCGCCGGGTCAATCGTCGCCGGGGCCGAGGAGGTACACGGCACGACCCGGCGGAGGGCGCCGCGACCGCCCGAGGGCAGCCGACAAGCCCTCTCGCCTGTGGTAGTCTGCGGGCTCGCCCGGCGCAGCGCCGGCGAGCCCGCGAGACCCCGGAGAACAAGATGTCCCTGCAGCGATTGGAGCTCGATGACCGCCAGGCGGTGATGTACTCGGAGGGCTCCGTGTGCGCCAGCACCCAGGAGCTCGTCGAGAGCTCGACGTTCGCGCGCGTGCTGGGTCTCTATGTCGACCACCTCGAGGCGCACAATCCGCAGGCGCTCGACGAGCTGGGCCTGTCCGGACCGGGTTGGGGCGCGCTGGGCTCCGGCTCCGGCTCCGACCCCCGCCGCGAGCGGCTGCTCGACCTGATCCGCCTGCTGGCCAACAACCCGCTCGAGCGCGTCTCCATCACGGCGTGCGCGCCCGGCGACCTGCTCGCGCGCCGCGAGCAGCTCCACGAGTTCGTCGAGGGCCTGTACGACTTCTGGCGCCGCTGGGACCGGTTCCTCGTGGTACGCGCGGAGGTGCCGCCCGCGCAGGGCGACAAGCGCCCGCTGCGCGGCTTCACCGAGACCGTCGAGGCGCTCGCGCGGCTGGTCCGCGCGCTGTATCGGGACGTCGCCGAGAACACCACCGGCATCCGGCCGCGCGTGCTGCGCCAGGTCGCCGCCGGGGCCGAGGTCGGCGTGTACGCCGTGCGCCACAGGTGGCCGGTGCCGGCTCGCTACCGCGAGCTGCTCACCGGCATCCCCTTCGTCCGCGATCTGCTCCTCTACCCGCCACTGCTGCTCGACCCGCCGATGAACACGCGCACCGGGCAGTTCACGGAGGTGGAGGACAACCCGCTCGACGGGCTCAAGCTGGAGCGCGAGGAGTGGCTCTGCTACCCGGCGCTCGTGGGTCGCCTGACCGTGTTCATCTACTTCCACCGCCGCTTCATGGGCCTCGGCCTGAGCCTGGCCAACCTGTTCGAGGTCGCCTCGGACGAGGAGATCGCCGCCGGCCCCGACGCCGTGTACCTCTACGGCGTCCCGCCGGCGGCGCTCGCCCGCTTCGGCGACCTGCCCACGGTGTTCCACGACGACCGCCGCGGCCGCCTGCTGGTGGCGGCGGTCCCGCTGGAGGACCGCTTCGGCTACTTCGGCTACCTCAAGAAGATGGTGCTCACGCTGCACAACGTGGCCGCCATGGACCGCGGCGTCATGCCGTTCCACGGCGCCTACGCGCGCCTGACCCTGGACGACGGCACCCGCGCCACGGTGCTGCTCATCGGCGACACCGCCACGGGCAAGAGCGAGACGCTCGAGGCGCTCCGTGTGGCCGGCGAGGAGCGCATCCGCGAGGTGCGCATCATCGCCGACGACATGGGCTCGCTGGAGGTCGGCTCCGGCGGCGAGGTGCTCGGGTTCGGCAGCGAGATCGGCGCCTTCGTGCGCCTCGACGACCTGCAGCAGGGCTACGCCTTCGGCCAGCTCGACCGCTCCATCATCATGAGCCCCAACCGCGTCAACGCCCGCGTCGTGCTCCCGGTCACCAGCCTGGAGGACGTGCTGCGCGGCTACCCCGTCGACTTCCTGCTGTACGCCAACAATCACGAGGCGGTCGACGAGGGGCACCCGGTGGTCGACCGCCTGAGCGACGAAGAGGCGGCGCTGGCGGTGTTCCGGGATGGCGCCGCCATGAGCAAGGGCACGACCACCGAGGTCGGCATCACCAACAGCTACTTCGCCAACCCGTTCGGCCCGGCGCAGCGCCGCGAACAGCACGAGGCGCTGGCCGCGACGACGTTCGCGGCGGCGTTCCGGGCCGGCGTGTTCGTCGGGCAGCTGCGCACGCAGCTCGGGCTGCCCGGCCGCGAGTCCGCCGGCCCTCGCGCCGCCGCCGAAGCTCTTCTCGACCTCATCGCCGCGAAAGGAGCGAGCCGATCATGACGACGCTGTACGAGTCCAACGAATCCGCCTGGGAGCTCATCAGCCGGGGCAAGGTGCGCGACGTGTACGCGTACGCGCCCAACCAGATGCTGATCGTCACCAGCGACCGGCTCTCCGCGTTCGACGTCATCCTCCCGACGCCGATCCCGGACAAGGGCGTCGTCCTCACGCAGATCGCCAACTTCTGGTTCGAGCAGACCGACCGCATCATCCCCAACCACCTCGTCGACCCCGACCCGTTCAGCACCGACGCGGAGCGCAAGCACCTCGCGGGGCGCTCGATCGTCGTGCACAAGGCCGAGGCGCTGCCGGTGGAGGCCATCGTGCGCGGCTACCTCACCGGCTCGGGGCGCAAGGACTACGAGAAGACCGGCACGGTGTGCGGCATCGAGCTGCCGGAGGGCCTCGTCGAGGCGAGCCGGCTGCCCGAGCCCATCTACACGCCGTCGACCAAGGCGGCGATCGGCGATCACGACGAGAACGTCTCGTTCGACAAGACGGTGGACCTGATCGGCCGGGAGATGGCGGAGAAGGTGCGGGACATGGCGCTGGAGCTGTACCGGTTCGGCGCCGAGTACGCGCTGGAGCGCGGCATCATCATCGCCGACACCAAGTTCGAGTTCGGCGTGCTCGACGGCGAGCTCATCCTGATCGACGAGATCATGACGCCGGACTCGTCGCGCTTCTGGCCGGCGGACGGCTACGCGGCCGGCAAGAGTCAGCCGAGCTACGACAAGCAGTACGTGCGCGACTACCTGGAGACGCTCGACTGGGACAAGACGGCGCCCGGTCCGGAGCTGCCTCCGGAGGTGGCGGCGAAGACCTCCGAGAAGTACCTGGAGGCGTGGCGCCGCCTGACGCAGTCGTGAACAGCCGCCGAAGGCAGGCTATCGAGCGGGGCGCCGGAGGGGCACCGCTCAGTGGCGGCCGAGGCTCGGGCCGAGGTCTCTTCGGCCCGCCCGAGCCCGGCGACGTGCCGCAGGCCTCGCTGCACTGGGACCGGCGCTACGCCGCCGACGAGCGCATCTGGGGCGACGGGCCCAGCGAGCTCGCTCGCCTCGCCGTCGCCCGCCTGCGCCCGTATGCCGCCCCGGAGCTCACGGTCCTCGACGTCGGCTGCGGCTACGGCCGCGACACGCGCTACCTGGCCGGCGAGCTCGGCTGCAAGGCGCTCGGCATCGACGGCTCGCCGGCGGCGATCGAGGCGGCGCGCAAGGAGCACGCCGCCGCGCTGCGCCGGTCGCGGGAGGCGCAGTTCGACGCCGAGTACCTCGTCAGCGATGTCGCCTCCCTCGCTGCCGACCCTGAGCGCGCCGGCTCCTTCGACATCGTGTTCAGCTGCAACGTCTACCACCTGCTGGGGCCGATCGGCCGCCGGGAGTTCGCGGCGGCGCTCGCCGCCGTCACCCGTCCCGGCGGCCTCCTCTTCCTCAGCACCATGTCGCCGCGCGACCCGCAGCACTACGCCAAAGGCGAGCCGGTGTCGGGCGAGGAGCGCAGCTGGGTCGACAAGGTCTACCTGCACTTCTGCACGGCCGAGGAACTCACGCGCGACTTCGGCGCCTTCGAGATCCTCGACCTGGACGAGCGCAGCTACGCCGAGCCGCAGGCCGGCGGCCAGCCGCACCACCACACGAGCTGGTTCCTGGAGGGACGCCGGCGCTGAGCCTGCGGCTCGCCGGGGCATTGCCCGGGCCGCCCGTCTCCGGTCAGGGAGCGACGATCCTGTACACCGACCCGGCGAGCGACGCGACGTAGAGCTCGCCGCGCGCGTCCTGGCCGAACGACGAGATCTGGGTCAGCTGACGGTCGGCCCCGGAGAGGGCGTAGCGGTTCGCGCCGGGTCCCCGCTTGGCCCAGACCCGGCCGGAGAAGTCGGCGAACACGTAGAAGCCGCGCAGCGACGGGATCGCGGCGCCCCGGTACACGTAGCCCCCGGTCACCGAGTACCCCACGCTGTGGCTGTACTGCGAGACCGGCCACGTCAGCGACGACTTCTTCAGCCCGGCGGCGGTCGCCGCGTTGTACACGTGCGTGCCCTCGTAGCCGTTCCAGCCGAGGTTGGCGCCGGCCGGCAGGCCGGCCCGCAGGTAGTCGATCTCCTCCCAGGCGTCCTGGCCGACGTCGCCGATCCACAGTGCGCCCGTCCTGCCGTCGAACGAGAAGCGCCACGGGTTGCGCAGACCTTTGGCGTACACGCCGACCTTGACGGGGGAGGCGTTGACGTCGACGCGCAGCAGCTTGCCCAGCCGGCTGCGCGGGTCCTGGGCGTGACCCTGCGGGTCGCCGCCGCTGCCGCCGTCGCCCATGCCCACGTAGAGGCGACCGTCCGGGCCGAACTGCAGCTGGCCGCCGTTGTGGTTGTCGTAGGGCTGGCCCACGCGGAGGATGACGCGCGCCGTGGAGGCCGCCGCGCTGTCCGGGTCTGTCCGGGACACGCGGTACCTGACGACGCGCGTGTCGCCGTTCGTGTTCGTGAAGTCGACGTAGAAGCGCCCGTTGCGCGCGTAGCGCGGGTCGAAGGCCATGGAGAGCAGGCCCTGCTCGGTGCCGCGTGAGACCTGGCCGGAGATGTCGAGGAACGGCTGGGGGAGCAGGGAGCCGTTCTTCAGGATCCTGATGAGGCCGGTCTTCTCGACGACGAAGAGGCGAGAGTCGTCGCCGGGTGGCGCCGTCACGTAGACGGGCTGGTCGAACGCCGCCGCGAGCTTCTGCAACGACACGGCGGGCGGCGACGCGGCGGCCCGGGGCGTGCTCGAGGCGTCGGCGTTCTCTGCCGGCGGCGAGCTGACCACGAAGAGGATCGCGAGGCCCGCGAGGACGGCGGCGGCCGCGATGATGGCGACGAGGCGTTGCATGGAGGGGTCATTCCGCGCGCGGCGGCGCATGTAACCCCGGGCTCGTCAGCGGTGCGTCAGAGGTAGGCCGCGCGGAAGGCGGCGGCGCTCGCCGCCTCGGCGGCTCCGACGAGCGTGCGCAGTCTGCGCAAGCTCCTGCTCGTGCACCAGCAGCCGCACGCCGTCGACGCGCTCCACAGGCACGATGCCGCGGACGCTGCTGGTGAGCAGCACGCCGTCGTCCGGGCGCAGGTCGGCGACGCGCGCCCACGCCTCCACGACGGGGATGCCCGCGCCCGTGGCCAGCTCCTCGACCTTGGCGCGCAGCACGCCGGGGAGGATGTCGCCCTCGGCCGGCGGCGTGATGAGGCCGCCGGCGCGCACGACGAAGACGTTGGACGTCGCGCCCTCGAAGATCCGGCCCTCGCCGTCCACCAGCAGGGCGTCGTCCACGCCGGCGGCCCGCGCCGCCCGCTGGGCGAAGGTGGACTGCATCACCGTCATCGCCTTGTACTGGGCGCTGACGCGCACGCCGCGGTAGGAGATGACGCGCAGTGGCCGCGACGGGAAGTCCCGCCGGTCGGTCTGCACGAGGAGAGACGGGCTGCCCGTCCGGCGCGCCGGCCGTGACCAGCAGGCGGCAGGAGTTGTGGTCGCCGCCGTTGGCCTCGCCGAGGCGGCAGATCTGCTCGGCCAGCTCGGGCTTGTCGATGTCCTTGTCGAGCCCGAGCGCCGCGATGCCCTGGACGAGACGAGCGACGTGCTCCTCGAAGAAGACGGGCACGCCGTCCTCGAGCTTGATCGTCTCGTACAGGCCGAGGCCGTGCGTGAGCGCGCGGTCGGTGGCCGGGAGCGTCGCCTCGGCCTCGGTCATGAGCACGCCGTTGAGGATGAGCATGGTCACGGGCGAGAGTCTATCGGTGCCGGACGAGCGACGGCTACGTCGGTCGCCGCCGGCCTTCGCCGCGCACCGTCGCGGACTCAGCGGCCGCTCAGCCGGCCCGTTCGGCGATGCTCGCGCTCACGGCGCGCAGCATGCCGGCGGCCTTGTGCAGCGTCTCGCGGTACTCGCGCACCGGCACCGAGTCGGCGACGATGCCGCCGCCGGCCTGCAGGAACAGCCGGTCGCCCTTGCGCACCAGGGTGCGGATGATGATGTTGAGGTCCAGCCGCCGCGCGGCGATCCAGCCGAACGAGCCCGTGTAAGGCCCGCGGCGCACCGTCTCCAGCTCGTCGACGATCTCCATGCAGCGCACCTTGGGGCAGCCGGTGATGGTCCCTCCGGGGAACATCGCCTTGACCAGGTCCACCGCGTCGCGCGACGGGTGCAGGTGCCCGCGCACGTTGCTGACGATGTGGATGACGTGACTGTAGAACTCGTTGACCATGAGCTCGTTGACGCGCACCGTGCCGTACTCGCAGACCTTGCCCAGGTCGTTGCGCTCCAGGTCGACCAGCATGATGTGCTCGGCGCGGTCCTTGGGGTCGAGATTGAGCTCGTCGGTGAGGTCCTCCGGGGTGAGCGAGCCGCGCGGACGCGTGCCGGCGATGGGGCGAGTCTCGGCCCAGCCCTCCGCGTCCAGCGAGACCAGCCGCTCGGGCGACGAGCTGATGAGCTCGTAGTCGCCGAAGTGCAGGTACCCCGCGAAGGGGCTCGGGTTCACCGTGCGGAGCGTGTTGTAGAGATGCAGGCTCGGCAGCGCGTAGCAGAGGTCCAGGCGCTGGCTGAGGTTGGCCTGGAAGATGTCGCCGGCGAAGACGTACTCGCGCGTGCGGCGCACGACCTCCTCGTACTGCGCCCGGCGTGAAGTTGCTGCGGAACACCGGCAGGTCGTTGCCGTGGAGCGCGGCGGGGGAGGGGCGGCGCGCGGCCGCGAGGGCTTCGCCCACGCGCGCCGCCGCGGCCGCCGCCGCGCCGTCGTCCGCGGCCAGGCGGTCGACGAGCACCGCCTCGCCGCTCACGAGGTCGTAGCGCAGCAGCCTGCCCGGCAGGAAGACGTCGATGTCGGGGATGCCGAGGTCGTCGCGCACCGAGTCGGGGAGCCGCTCGAGGTAGCGCACGGCGTCGTAGCTGAGCAGGCCGACGAGCGCCTCGGCTTCGGGCAGGTCCGGGATCGGCGGCTCGAGCGCCGCGAGGCAGCGCCGCCTGCCGCAGCGCCTCGAACGGCTCGAGCGCGGTGAGGGCGCCGGCCCGGTCCGCGAGGGCGCGGGCCTGCGGCCCGCCCTCGCGGCGGACGCCGGCGCCCACCGTCACGCTCACGACCCCGCGCCGCGCGCGCAGGCGGAAGACGGGGTCCCAGGCGAGGTAGTGCCGGCGGGCGAGCTGCGTGGACCCGCCGGCCGAGTCCAGCAGCACCACGGGTGCCTCGCCCTCCAGCCCGAGCGCGCGGACGAGCGCGACCGGATCGAGCGAGGGAGTCTGGAAGGTGGTGACGGCCGGGGTCATGCGCCCCAGTCTACTCGTCGTCGCCGTACCCGAAGTCCTCGGTCTGGCGCAGGGTGCGGAACTGCGTGTAGTCGCGCACGAAGCCGAGGCGGATCAGGCCCGTGGGGCCGTTGCGGTGCTTGGCGATCTTGACCTTGACGACACCCTTGGACGCGGGGTCGCTGGGATCCTCGTAGATGAACATGACCATGTCGGCGTCCTGCTCGATGGCGCCCGACTCGCGCAGGTCCGCGAGCTGGGGCTCCTTGTCCGCGCGCGCCTCGGGGGAGCGGTTGAGCTGCGAGACGGCGATGACCGGCACGGAGAGCTCGCGAGCCAGCTGCTTCATGGAGCGCGAGATGTTGCTGACCTCCTGCTGGCGGTTGTCCGCGCGGCCGTCGCCGGACATGAGCTGGAGGTAGTCGACGATGACGAGGCTGAGCGGCGTCTTGGCCTGCAGGCGCCGCGCCTTGGCGCGGAGCTCGAACATGTTGAGGCCGGCGGTGTCGTCGATGAAGATGTCGGCCTTCTCGAGCACGCCGGCCGCCTGCACGAGCTTGGCGTGGTCGTCGGGCGAGAGGCTGCCGGTGCGCAGCTTGTGGGAGCTGACGCGCGCCGAGGAGCACATGAGGCGTTCGCCGAGCTCCTCGGCGCTCATCTCCAGGCTGAAGATGGCGACCGCGTGCTTGCCGCCGCCCGGCTTGTGGCCCTCGGTGGCCATGTGGTGCGCGATGTTGAGCGCGAGGCTCGTCTTGCCGACGCCGGGGCGGGCGGCGAGCACGATGAGGTTGGCCTTCTGGAAGCCGCCGGTGAGCCTGTCGATGCCCTCGAACCCGGTGGCGACGCCGGTGACGCCGCGGTCGCCGTCCAGGGTGGCGAGGTGCTCGAAGTTGCGCACCAGCACCTGCTTGATGTGCTCGAACTCGCTGACGCTGCGCGCCTGCTGGATGGCGAACACCTTCTGCTCGCAGCGGTCCAGCAGATCGGTGGGGTCGCCGGGGTGCTGGTAGCCCAGCTCGGCGATCTCGTTGCCCACCCGGATGAGCGAGCGCAGCACGCTCTGCTCGCGCACGATGCCGGCGTAGTGCGGCGCGTTGGCCGCCGCCGGCACGAACTCGGCCAGCGTGTGCACGAACTCGCGCCCCCCGGCGCGCTCGAGCATGCCCTCGCGCTCGAGCTGGGCGCTGATGGTGACGACGTCGACCTCTTCGCCGCGCTCGAACAGCGTGAGCACGCCGCGGTAGATGAGCCGGTGGGTGTCGCGGTAGAAGTCGTCGGCGGTGAGCAGTTCGGCGACGGCGGTGATGGCGTTGGGGTTGACCAGCATGGCGCCGAGCACCGACTGCTCCGCCTCCAGGTTGTGCGGCGGCAGATGCGGACTGGCAGGTGGCTCGATGCGCTCGACGGCCATGACTCCCCCGGGGCGGTCGGTGGTGAAGTGGGTCTCGGAGTCTATGCGACTCGGCCGGACGATGGTAGCGCATGGAGGGGACATATCCGCGGCCGCGCGAAGAGGCCACGCCGGCCCGCTGAGAGTAGAAGCCGGGATCCTCCGGGGAGCAGTCTGAGCTTCAAGTAGAGAGTTAGACTACTATCGCTCAGCTCCGCGCCTACGTGTTCATGGACGGACCCCGCCCGTAGATGCACGAAGCCCCGGGAGAAGCGCGCTCGCGCCTCGCCCGGGGCTTCGGGTCTCGGGTGCTTCAGCCGCGCGCCGTCAGGCGGGCGCGACGATGGTCTTGACGGTGGCGACGAAGCCCTCGGCGACCTCGACGTCGACCATGAAGGTGCCGAGCTCCTTGATCGGCTCCTCCAGCAGGACCTTGCGCTTGTCGATGGTGATGCCGCGCGCGTCCTTGATGGCGTCGGCGATGTCGGCGGCGGTGATGCTGCCGAACAGACGGTCGCCCTCGCCGGCCTTGGCGGCCAGCGTGATGACGGTCTTGTTGAGCGTGGCCGTGAACTCCTCGGCCTGCACGGCCATGCGCGCCTCGCGCGCCTTGCGCTCTTCTTCGCGACGGCGGAACTCGACGATCTTGCCCGGCGTCGCGGGCTCGGCCATCTTGCGCGGGATCAGGTAGTTGCGCGCGTAGCCGCGGGCCACGTTGGCGAGCTGGCCCTTGTCGCCGAGATTCTCGACGTCCTGGAGCAGGATGATCTCCACTGCGTCCTCCTCAGCGGTTGACGTAGGGCAGGAGGGCCATCTCGCGGGCGAACTTGATGGCCGACGCCAGCTGGTTCTGATGGCGGCGGCACGTGCCCGTGATGCGGCGCGAACGGATCTTGCCCTTGTCGGACATCATGCGACGAAGGGTCGTGAAGTTCTTGTAGTCGACCTCTTCGATCTTCTCTTTGCAGAAGTAGCAGTAGCGGCGCCGGGCCTGGCCGAACCCTCCGGCCTTGCCCTTCTTCTCACGCCGCGGCTTAGGCTTGGAGCTGGGCATGCGTGTGTTCTCTCCTTACAGCGCCCTGAGGCGCGATCTCGTCGTGCTCAGAACGGGATGTCGTCGTCGCCTTCGGCGAAGTCGCCGGCGGGCGGCGCGTCGAGGCCCTCGTTGTTGAAAGCCGGCGGGTTCTGCCGCTGGCCGGCGGGCTGCTGGTAGCCACCGCCACCGCCGCTGCCACCGCCTTCGCGCGGGCCGATGAACTGGACCCGGTCGGCGGCGATGCTCACGGCCTCGCGCTTCTGGCCGTCCTGCGTCTCCCACTGGCGCCAGCGCAGGCGGCCGGACACGGCCACCTGACGCCCGCGGGCGAGGTACTGGGCGCAGGTCTCCGCCTGGCGTCCGAAGACGTCGACGGTGAAGTAGTTGGCCTTCTCGACCCACTCGCCGCTGGCCTGGTCCTTGACCTGGTCGTTGACGGCGATGCGGAGGCTGCACACGCTGGTGCCGCTCGGTGTCGCCTTGAGCTCGGGGTCGCGGGTGAGGTTCCCGATGACGATGACACTGTTGATGGACCCGGCCACGGTGGACTCCCTTCCCTCAGTCGTGCCGCTAAGAATTCAGCCGCTTGGTCCCGTGGCGCAGGACCTCGTCGGTGATGCTGAGCACGCGTTCGACTTCGCTGAGAGTCTGGGGTGTCGCCGTGAACGTGATGACGGTGTAGACGCCTTCGGATTCCTTCTTGATCTCGTAGGCCATCTTCTTCTTGCCCCACTCGTCGATGCCGGCGATGGTGCCGCCATCCTTCTCGACGTTGGTGCGAAGACGGTCGACGATCTCCTTCTGGCGATCCTCATCCGCGTTCGGGTTCACGATGAGCATGAGCTCATACCTGTTTATCCCAATCACCTCCTATGGTCTGTGCGGCCCCAGCCCTTGTGCTGGAGCAGGGGTGAACAGTCGCCTTGCGGCGGTCGTGAACGGGCACTGTACCAGCCCCGACCCTGCGACGGCAACCGTAGCGCGGCGGCCGGACGGCAGAAAGGGTGACGCGCGGCGACGCGGGATGACGTTACGTCTCGGCGACGAGTTCGCTGGCCGCCGGGGCGGCGGTCCGGACCTCGCGGAGCACGATCTCGCCGCCGTCGAGGCCCTCGACGCTCCAGATGGCGGCGAGGCGCGGCCGGCCCTTCTCGTCCGAGTGCATGTGCACGAAGACCGGACGGACGCGCGCGACCTGCTCGCGCGCGTCGGCGGCGTCGCCGCCGAAGGACGCGACGATGCCGTCCACCGCGCGGTGGACGCGTCTCCGTGCGCAGCGTCGCGAGGCCGCCGACGCGCGGGTCGTCCGCAAGGAAGCCGAAGAACTCGCGCACCTCGTGGGCGTGCATCTCGCCGATCACGAGGCGGCTGGGGTCCATGCGCCGGGCCTTGGTGAACAGCGCCGGGATGTCCGTGTTGTCGTCCACGCCCAGGCGCACGCAGAACGAGCGCTCCTTGAGCGCCGGCAGGTCCGGCCCGCGCTCGATGGCCACGAAGCGGTCGTCCAGAGAGACGAGCTCGAAGAGCGAGTTGAGCAGCGTGGACTTCCCGGTGGCGCGATCCCCGAAGATGATGAGCGTGCGCCGGTCGCCGAGCAGCTGGGCCAGCTTGGCGCCCTGGCCGCCGGTGAGGGTGCCGCCCTCGAGCAGGCCGCGGAACGTCGTCGAGATCACGCCGGGGGCGCCCACCTCGCCGGCGTACATCATCGAGGTCTGCGAGAAGAGCATGGCGCGGCGCGCGATGAAGTGTTCCAGGTAGGCCGTCACCTGCGCCTTGAGCAGGCTGCGCAGGATCTCCAGGTGCTCGCGCGTGCTCTCGCCGATGCGGGCGCGCTCGAGCTTGGCTGATCGACGCGTCGATCTCCTTGATCAGCGCGACCTGGACGGCGCGCAGCGCCTGGTCGCGCGCGTCCGTGGCGGCGCGGCCTGGCGTCGTCGAGCCCGCCCGCGCGGGGCGCGGGCGCGGCCCCCTCGGGGGGCGGGGCGGCGGGGATGTCGTTCTCGGTCATGGCCATGATCGTCCGCGCGAGCAGGCGTCACGCCCGCGCGCTCGCCCTCCGTATCGGCAGAGTGGGCGGCCGGGATGAGTGGTATCGTCGAGCCATGACCGACGCCGCGGGAACGCATCAGCGTCAAGCTGTTCGCGGGCCTCGAGCTGCAGGCCCGCGAGCCGCGCACGGAGTACCGGTTCGACCCGCGCGAGACCGCCACGGTGGGCGCCGTCACCGAGGCCATCGGCCTCGAGCCCGGCGCGGCCGGCCTCATCCTCGTCAACGGCGTGCACGCCTTGCGCGACCAGTCTCTCGGCCCCGACGACGAGGTCGCCCTGTTCCCGCCGCTGGGGGGCGGGTGAGCTTCGCCGGCCCGCGCGAGCCGGACCCCTTCGACGGCGCCGTGCGGCGGGTGCCGGAGGCCCCCCCGCCGGGCGAGCAGGCGTGGCCGCCGGCGGAGCCGCAGGCCCGCACGCCGGAGCCGCAGGCGCACGCGCCGGGCCGCCACCGGTTCGCCTACGCCATCGTCGGCCTCCTGGCGGCCGCGTCCCTGATCTGCGTCGGTCTCATCGCCGCGCGCTCCTGGTACTCGCACACGTACCACTACTGGTTCCTGCTGTGGAACCTGGCGCTGGCGTGGGTGCCGTTCGTCTTCGCGGCGATCGCCTACAGGCTGGCCTCCGCCCGCCGCGCAGTGCTCTACGTGCTCATCTTCGCGGCGGCCGTCGTGTGGCTCGCCTTCTTCCCCAACGCCCCGTACATCCTCACCGACTTCCTGCACCTGGGGAGCATGGGCGACATCGTCCCCGGCTGGTACGACGTGCTCATGCTGTACTGGTTCGCGTGGACCGGGCTCATACTCGGCATCGTCTCGCTGTACCTGATGCAGGAGATCGTCGCGCACGGTCTGGGGATGGCGGCCGGCTGGGTCTTCGTCGTGGTCGCCGCCGGCCTCGGCAGCTTCGGCATCTACCTGGGCCGGTTCCTGCGCTGGAACAGCTGGGACATCGTGCAGGCGGCCGGGGCCGCTCGCCGACGAGCTGCTCGGCCGCGTCACCGACCCGGCCTCGCAACCGCGGCTGCTCGGGTTCACCCTGCTGTTCGCGCTGCTGTTCCTCTTCATCTACGTGGCGGTGTACATCTTCGCCAAGCTCACCAAGCCGCCCGGGGGACGCGAGCCGGCCTGACGGGGCCGGCGCTGCGGCGTCTCCGGAGGACGCTTGCCGCCCTCCTCCCCGGTGCGTACACTCCGGCCATGACCCCCGGCAACATCCCTCGACTCATCGAGACGCTGAAGACGCACGCCGGCGACGACAAGCACATCGCCTGCGAGGACGCCTTCCGCATCGCTCGCGACCTGGACGTGCCGCTCGCGGACGTCGGGCGCACCTGCAACGAGCTGGGCATCAAAGTGATGCAGTGCCAGCTCGGCTGCTTCTGAGCGACCGCCGCTGAGCGAGCGCACCGCGCTCGCGCGTCCCGTACGCCCCGCGTCGCCGCTCCCCGTGCGCGCCCAACAGGGTTATCCCTATGTAGATGGTGGGAATTGCTCTGGTATGAGCTTTCCCGGGAGCGGCGTATGCGTGCGCGGGCACGGGCGCCCTCCCCGTTCGGCAAAGTCCAGCGTCCGGCGTCTGCCGGGCGCTCGTGAGGTGAGAATCATGGCGACAGTGGTACCCAAGACCGAGGTCAGGCACTACCAGATGTACATCGACGGCCGCTGGACCGACGCGGCCAGCGGCGAGACCTACGACGTCGTCGATCCGGCATCTGAAGAAGTCATCGCGCGCGTACCGAAGGGCGGCGTAGCCGACGCCGAAGAGGCGGTCCGCGCGGCCCGTCAGGCGTTCGACACCGGCCCCTGGCCGAAGATGAAGGCGATGGAGCGGGCCGAGATCCTCACCAGGGCCGCGGGGCTCCTGCGCGAGCGCGCCGAAGACTTCGCCCGGCTCGAGAGCCGGCAGATGGGCAAGCTGCTCGAGGAGTCGCGCGTGGACATGCTCGACGCGGCGCACACGTTCGAGCTGTACGCCGGCATGGTCCAGGACCAGCACGGCGAGACGCTCGAGGTGCCGGGCGAGACCATGAGCATGGTGGTGCGCGAGCCCGTCGGCGTCACCGTCGGCATCACGCCGTGGAACTACCCGATGCTCATGGCGGCGTGGAAGGCCGGTCCCTCCCTCGCCGCCGGCAACGTGATGATCCTCAAGCCGGCCACCGTGAGCCCGCTCACCAACCTCGAGCTCGCGAAGGTGTTCGAGGAGGCCGGTCTGCCCAAGGGCGTGTTCCAGGTCGTGACCGGCCCCGGCGGTGAGGTCGGCGACTACCTCGCCGGCCACCAGGACGTGGACATGGTGGCGTTCACCGGCTCCGTCGACGTGGGCAAGCACATCATGCGCAGGGCCGCCGAGAACGTGAAGAAGATCGGCCTGGAGCTCGGCGGCAAGAGCCCCAACATCGTGTTCGCCGACGCCGACTTCGAGGCGGCCATCGACGGCGCTCTCATCGGCATCTTCGCCGGCACGGGCGAGGTCTGCTCGGCCGGCTCGCGTCTGCTCGTCGAGCGCTCCATCCACGACCGCTTCGTCGGCGAGCTCGTCAGCCGCGCCATGGCCATCAAGGTCGGCGACCCGCTGGACGCCGAGAGCGAGATGGGGCCGCTGGTGAGCAGGCAGCAGCTCGACACGGTCGAGAAGTACGTGGGCATCGGCAAGGAAGAGGGCGCCACGCTGGCGACCGGCGGTCACCGGCTCAGCGGCGCGGGCTTCTACTACGAGCCCACCATCTTCGTGAACGTGGACAACTCCATGCGCATCGCCCAGGAGGAGATCTTCGGGCCGGTGCTGGTGGTCATCCCGTTCGACACCGAGGAAGAGGCGATCCGCATCGCCAACGACACCATCTACGGGCTCGCCGGCGCCGTCTGGACCAAGGACGTCACGCGCGCGATGCGCGTGATCAAGGCCATGCGTGCCGGCATCACGTGGGTCAACACGTATCACCCGACGTACAGCGAGGCCCCCTGGGGCGGCTACAAGCAGAGCGGCATCGGCCGCGAGCTGGGCAGCTACGGCCTCGACGAGTACACCGAGATCAAGCAGATCAACATCGACCTCACCGACCAGCCGATGGGCGTGTACCAGCGCGGCAAGACGGGCGCCACTTCCGGCGAGGGCGCGTCGGGCAACGGCCGCGGCAAGGTGGTGCCGCTGAGCGACCGGCGGCCGTTCCGTGAGGGTGAGTCCAAGAAGGATGAGGCCTGGGTGCAGTTCTGCGAGAACTGCAGGCCCTGACAGGCGAGCGACCAGGGCGGGGCGGCCGCGGATAGGGCGCCGTCGGTCCCCGCCGGCGCACGAGCCGCCGTTCCGTCTCTGGAGGGAACCGGCTGGGGTCGGCCGGCAGGCGCCGCCATCGGCGGCGCGTGAGCCGGCCGGCCCGGCCGGGTAAGCACGCCGGCAGAGGCGCGAGAAGCAGCAGCTGTCGCCGGCGTGAGTTCGGCGGAGGGGGAGGATCGGCATGAATAGCCCACGTAGTCAGATCATCGAACGGGGCGACGAAGGGGCACCGTTTCGCACCATCGCGAAGGACGTCGCGGGGATCCGGGTCAGCGACATCGTCGCCCCGGACCTCGTCATCAGAGGGCCGTACGGGACCGGGGAGGAGATGACCCTGCGCGCGCCGTGGGACGGCGCCGAGTTGGCGCGCGTCCCGACGGCGACGCTCGAGGACCTGGACGTGGTGCTCGACCGCGCCCGGACCGCGGCGGAGGCGTACCGCTGGACGCCGGCGTGGAAGCGCTCCGCGATCCTCGAGCGCGCCTCCCACCTCATCGAGGACAACGCCGAGCAGATCGCGCACATCATCGCGGCCGAGGGCGGCAAGCCGCTCAAGGACGCGCGCGTGGAGGCCAAGCGCGGCGCCAGCACCTTCCGCTGGGCCGGCGAAGAGGCCAAGCGCACGGCCGGCGACCTCATCGAGATGGACGCCGACCCCAGCGGCGAGCACCGCTTCGGCTGGACCATCCGCGAGCCGCGCGGCGTGATCGCCGCCATCTCGCCGTTCAACTTCCCCCTCAACCTCGTGGCCCACAAGGTCGCGCCGGCGCTCGCCGGCGGCAACGCCGTCGTGCTCAAGCCGGCCTCCAACACGCCGCTCACCGCGCTGCGGCTGGCGGAGCTGCTGGCGGAGGCCGGACTGCCCGACGGCGTGCTCCAGGTCGTCGTCGGCTCCGGCCGCACCATCGGCAACAAGCTGGTGATGGACGAGCGCACCAACATGGTCAGCTTTACCGGCAGCCCGCCGGTGGGCCGCCAGATCGCCAGCGACGCGGGCATGAAGATGGTCACCCTGGAGCTCGGCAACAACTCGGCGACCATCGTCGACAACGACGCGAACCTGGAGCTCGCGGTGCAGCGCGTCGTGGCCGGCGGCTTCGCCAACTCCGGCCAGATCTGCATCTCGGTGCAGCGCGTCGTGGTCCATCAGGCCGTGTACGACGCGTTCATGGCGATGCTCGTCCCCGCCGTCGCGGCGCTCAAGGTCGGTGACCCGCTGGATGAGACCACCGACGTGGCCACGCTCATCAACGAGGACGAGGTCGAGCGGGTCAAGAGCTGGATCGACGAGGCCGTCCAGCAGGGAGCGACGCTCGCCACCGGCGGCGTGCGCGACGACGGCCGCCTGCTGCCCACCGTGCTCACCGACGTGACGCGCGAGATGAAGGTCAGCGCCAGGGAGGTGTTCGGGCCGGTGCTGAGCATCCTCAAGGCCCGCGACCTGTGCGAGGCCATCGACATCAGCAACGACAGCGACATGGGTCTGCAGGCCGGCGTGTTCACCAACGACCTGAACAAGGCGATGTACGCCGCCCGGCGCCTCGAGGTGGGCGGCGTCATGATCAACGAGGTCCCGACGTTCAGGGTTGACCACATGCCGTATGGTGGTATCAAGGGCTCCGGCATCGGCCGGGAAGGGTTGAAATACGCCATCCGGGAAATGACGGAGCTGAAGATGGTGGCCATCCGCGAGATGGACTGGCAGACCGGCGGACCTCCCACCGACGCCTGCCTGCGCGAGCCGCTCGGGCCGTAAGGCCCTCGGAGGCTCGCACGGGCAAGCGGTCGGGGACGGCGATGACTAAGCCAGCACGCCGCAGGACGACCGGGAGCCACGAGGAAAGGAGGCGCGCGACATTGACTGACTTACGAGGTGCGGCGCGCTAGACGCCCGCATGCGGTGCAATAGCGCGCCGCGCCGAGCACATGGGGCGGCGGGCCTTCGGGCCCGCCGCCCTCTTTCTTCTTCCGCCTACTATGGTGTTCCTTAGCGGTCGGCGGGCGGGTACGGGAGAAGAAAGACGGCCGCGACGGGCGGCCGGCGGTAACGAGGAGGCAGACGTGACGCTCAGCGCGCGCAACCAGCTCCCGGGTACGGTCAAGAGCGTCGTCCTCGGCTCCGTGATGGCCGAGGTCGTCGTGGACGTCGCCGGCCACGAAGTAGCCGCGGCGGTGACGCGGAACTCGGCCGAGGCGCTCGGCCTCTCGGCCGGGGACGAGGTCAAGGTCGTCATCAAGGCGACCGAGGTGATGATCGACAAGTAGCCGCGGCAGGCGGCGGTCCGGCTGGCGGCTGCCTCGTGGCGAGAATCGGGGGCGTGGACAGGGCAGCTGTCCACGCCCCCCGTTATCTCTCTGAGTGACGAACGCCTGCGCGAGGGATACACTTGGCGCCCATGGACGTCTCCCAGCGCGAACAGGGCAGGGTCGACTACCTGCGCCTCTCCATCACCGACCGCTGCAACCTCCGCTGCACGTACTGCATGCCGGAGGAGGGCGTCAAGGCGCGCGGTCACGGCGAGATCCTCAGCTACGAGGAGCTCGCCGCCTTCGCGCGCGTCGCCGCCGACGTCGGCATCACCAAGGTGCGCATCACGGGCGGCGAGCCGCTCGTCCGGCTGGGCTGCGCCGACTTCGTCGGCATGCTCAGCCGCACCAGCGGCATCCACGACATCTCGCTCACCACCAACGGCGTCCTGCTGCCGAGGTTCGCGGACGAGCTGGCGGCGGCGGGACTCAAGCGCGTGAACATCAGCCTCGACAGCCTGGACCCGGAGCGCTTCGCGCGCATCACGCGCGGCGGACGTCTGGAGGACACGCTCGCCGGCCTGGACGCCGCGTTCGCCGCCGGGTTCACGCCGGTCAAGATCAACACCCTGCTGCTGCCCGGCATCGAGGAGGAGCTGGACGCCTTCGTCGAGCTCACGCGCGAGTACGACGTGCACGTGCGCTTCATCGAGTTCATGCCGCTCGACCGGCGCGTCGCCGGCGACGACCTCGGGGGCGAGGGGCGGCTGCTGCCGGCCGGCGACCTGCTGCGCCGCCTCATGGCCGACCACGTGCTCATCGGTCACGACGGGCCCTACGGCCACGGCCCCGCGCAGTACTGGAAGATCCCCGGCGCGCGCGGCACCATCGGCTTCATCGCCGGCGTCTCCAAGCACTTCTGCGAGAGCTGCAACCGTCTGCGCCTCACCGCCGACGGGCGGCTGCGCACCTGCCTGTTCTCCGGCACGCGAGATCAACGTCCGGCCGCTGCTGAGCGACCCGGCGGTCCTCCGCGGCGCCATCGAGACGGCTGTGGCCGGCAAGATGTACGACCGCTGCAGCGAGGCGCTCGCCAACGACCGGTCGATGTCCCAGATCGGAGGGTGACGATGCAGCGAGCTCAGCCACCTCGACGAGCGCGGGCGCGCCGCCATGGTCGACGTCGGCGGCAAGGACGAGACCGAGCGCGTGGCGCGCGCGCGAGGCCGCCGTGGTCATGGCGGCCGAGACGCTCGCGATCATCGTGGACGAGGCCGCGCCCAAGGGCGACGTGGTCGCCGTGGCGCGGCTGGCCGGCATCATGGCCGCCAAGCGCACGCACGAGCTCATCCCGCTGTGCCACCAGCTGAACCTGACCAAGGTGGCCGTGGACATCGAGGCGGACGAGGCGCTGCCGGGTCTGCGCATCACCACCGAGGCGCAGGCTGCGCGGCCGCACCGGCGTGGAGATGGAGGCGCTCGTCGCCGCGTCGGTGGCCGCGCTCACCATCTACGACATGTGCAAGGCGGTGGACCGCGGCATGGAGGTCACCGGCGTGCGGCTGCTGGAGAAGAGCGGCGGCCGCAGCGGGCACTGGCGGCGCGACGGCGCCGGCGGATCAGACGAGCCGGCCGGGGCCGGAGCATCCGAAGGAGGACTGTGAGCGCCCACCAGGTCGACGGCACCATCGTCTCGGTCAACGTCGCCGACAAGAAGGGCGTGCGCAAGCAGCCCGTCGAGTCGATCACCCTCGTCGTCGACCACGGCGTCGAGGGCGACGCCCACGCCGGGCCCTGGCACCGCCAGGTCAGCCTGCTGGCCAACGAGAGCATCGAGAAGATGCTCGCCGCGTGCCCGACGGTGAACCCCGGCGCCTTCGGCGAGAACATCACCACCGAGGGCCTCGTGCTCTACGAGCTGCCGGTCGGCACCCGGTTCTACGCCGGCGAGGTCCTGCTCGAGGTCACCCAGATCGGCAAGGAGTGCCACGACCGCTGCGCGATCTTCCACCAGGCCGGCGACTGCGTGATGCCGCGCGAGGGCATCTTCGCCAAGGTCATCGAGGGCGGCCAGATCACGTCCGGCAACGGCATCGTGCTGATGAAGAACAGCCTCATCGCCGCCGCCGTCCTCACGGTGAGCGACAAGGGCTCGCGCGGCGAGCGCGAGGACACGAGCGGCGACGCGCTCGAGGAGGCGCTGCAGGACGCTCGGCGCCGCCTCGGTCGAGCGGGCGATCGTGCCCGACGAGGCCGACCAGATCGCCGCCGAGCTGCGGCGCTGGGCCGACGAGACGCCGGTCAACCTCATCCTGACGACCGGCGGCACCGGCATGACGAGCCGCGACGTGACGCCCGAGGCCACGCTGACGGTGCTCGACCGTCAGGCGCCCGGGTTCGCCGAGGCCATGCGCGCCGGATCGCTCGCCAACGACGCCGCACGCGATGCTCTCGCGCGCCGTGAGCGGCATCGCGCGGCAAGACGCTCATCATCAACATGCCGGGCAGCCCGCGCGCCTGTCGCGAGCAGTTCGCGATGATCGCCGCGGCGCTGCCGCACGGAGTGGAGAAGCTGCTCGACCTGGGCGGCGACTGCGCTCCGCTCGCGCCGCCCGCCGGCTGACCGGGCGCGTCTCGTCCGGCCGGCGCCGCCGGCCGCGCCCTCAGCCGCCGAACCGCTGCCGGCGCTGGTAGCTCAGGTAGGCCGCGATGGCCGCGTCCGCCTCTTCCACGGCACGCCGGTTGCCGGCGGCCAGGCGGTCGCCGACGCTCTGCCGCGTGACCCCGAGCCTGTCGGCCACGTCGCGCTGGTGGCCGAGCTCCCGGTAGGCGGCGATGGCCTCCCACTGCTTGAGCGTGCGCGCGCGGATGAGCGGGTCGACCAGGCGGCACAGCGCGCCCAGCAGCACGTCCCCGGCGTCGCCGGTCCCCAGGTAGCGGGTGAGTCCCCTGTCGCGCACCACCAGCTGCAGGGCGCGGCGGGCGACCGAGTAGGCGTCGCGGTCGGTCGCCGTCGCGTCGCGCAGGTGGTCGACGGTGCCGATGCCGATGCCGGCGCGCAGCGGCAGCGGCGCGATGAGCTCGCGCAGCACGCTGAGGCAGAGCGGCGTCTGCGCGGGGTCGGCGAGCGCCCCGTCCAGGCGGTCCTCGCCGGCCAGCCCGAAGGGTTCGGCGATGGCCGGCAGGAAGAGCTGGTTGACGCGCTCGAGGGCGCCGCGCAGCTTGTCGCGGTCCGCGGCGTCCGCCCCGGGGACGTCGGCGAACACCACGGCGATGACCTTGGTCTCGCGGCGTTTGTCGATGGGCATGCTGCTAGCTACGCCGCCGCCGGAGGCTTTTCCTGCCGGAGCCGTGCGGCGAGGCGTGCCGTGCGGGTCGCACGGGCCGCCCGCGCGGCGCATACTCACCCCTGCGTAGTGGAAATGGCACGACGGGCGTTCGTCGGCTACACTAGTCGGGCTCCCGCAATACAACCAGGGGTATCCGCTTGAACAAGAAATCACGCACTCGTCTGCTCGTCGCCACCGGTGTCATCGTCGCCGTCTTCATCGTCGGCGTCGTGTTCCTGGTGCAGAAGCAGGGCGCCTACTACCGGCAGGTCTCGGACCTCACCACCGGGCAGTACGACGGCAAGAACGTCAAGGTCGGCGGCCGGGTGCTCGACGGCACCGTCAAGCGCGACGCCTCCGGCGTGCTCTTCACCATCGAGGACCTCACCGGCAAGCCGGACACCGTCAAGGTGCTGTACAGCGGCCAGATGCCCAACACGTTCGACGCCGGCGTGGACGTGGTGGTCATCGGCAAGTACGCCTCCAACGGCGCGCTCATCACCGCCGACCAGCTGCAGACCAAGTGCCCGAGCAAGTACAAGGGATCGGCCTCACCCGCAGCCCAGTCGATCGGGCAGTGAGGTCTGACGCTTGCGAGACCTTGGTACATACTCACTCGTAGCCACGCTCATCTTCGCCCTGGGCGCAGCCTGGCTGCTCGCCCTCGGCGCCTGGTCTGAGCGCAAAGAGCTCATCCGCTACGGCTACTACGCCGTCTACGGCTTCTTCCTGACCACCGTCATCGCCTCGGCGGTGCTGCTGCAGGCGTTCCTGAAGGGCGACTTCAGCTTCGGCTACGTGGCCGAGAACTCGGACTCCACGCTGTCGGTGTTCTACCGCATCGCCGGGTTCTGGGCGGGGCAGTCGGGCTCGTTCCTGCTGTGGCTGCTGCTGCTCGCCATCGCGGCGATCGTCATCGCCGTCGTCGACCTCAACCGGCTCGAGCGTCTCACCGCCGGCGCGGTCGCGGTGCTCGGCGTCATCTCCGCCGTCTTCGCCGCGCTCATGATCCTCGACGCCGGCTCCAACCCGTTCATCGCGGCCGAACCCGGCACCATGCCGTTCGGCCTCAACCCGCTGCTGCTGCACCCGGGCATGGTGCTGCACCCGCCGGCGCTGTTCATCGGCTACGTCGGTCTCGCGGTGCCGTTCGCCTTCGCCGTCTCCACGCTGCTGCTGGGCCGCGGCGACAAGCTCTGGGTGCAGCGCTCGCAGAAGTGGGCCGTGTTCGGCTGGCTCTTCCTCTCGCTCGGCATCGGCCTCGGCGCCTGGTGGGCCTACGTCGTGCTCAGCTTCGGCGGCTACTGGGCCTGGGACGCGGTCGAGAACACCTCGCTGGTCCCCTGGCTCACGGCCACGGCCCTGCTCCACTCGTTCACGCTCTACAAGGCGCGCGGCCTGTTCAAGCGCTGGGCGCTGGGGCTCGCCGCCGTGACCTTCTTCTTCACCATCCTCGCCACCTGGACGACGCGCACCGGCCTCATCAGCTCGGTGCACGCGTTCGGCAGGAACCCCGTGCTCATCTGGATCCTCTCGACCCTCCTGGTCGTGACCGCCGTCGGCAGCGCCGCGCTCATCATCTGGCGCTGGCGCCAGTTCGACAGCCACGACGAGGTCGAGAGCGCGCTCTCGCGCGACTTCCTCTACTACGTCACCAACCTGCTGCTCACGCTGTTCGCCGTGGCCATCGCCTTCGCCACGGTCGCCGTGCCGCTGCTCATGGAGCGGACGGTCGGGGCGAGCACCTACGACGTCGTCGCCCGTCCGCTGGGCGTCGTCATCCTCGCCATGATCGCCATCTGCCCGCTGCTCGCCTGGCGCAAGACCGACGGCGCGCAGCTGCGCAAGACGCTCATCCTGCCCACGGTGACCATGCTCGTCTCGGTCCCGCTGTGGCTGTACCTGGGGTTCCAGTCCAACGTCTGGGGCTTCATCGGGATGCTCGTCTGCGGCTTCGCCTTCGGCGCCGTGATCCAGTTCGTCCTGCGCTCCGCCAGGCGGGCGGCCGGACCCGACAAGAGCCTCTGGTCCGGCCTCGGGCGCGCCTTCACCGGCAGCCGCACGCGCACCGCCGCCTACGTCGTGCACATGGGCATGGTCCTCATCGTCGCCGGCCTGCTCGGCTCCACCGTGTACAAGGTCGAGCAGTCGGCCATCGTCAAGGTCAAGCCCGGTGCAGACCGCCAGCCTCAACGGCTACACGCTCACCTACAAGAGCATGGAGGAGAGCACCGGCGCGCAGAACTCGACGCGCGCCGTGGCGACCTTCGACGTGACCAAGGACGGCCAGTCCCTGGGCACGCTGGGACCGCACACCGACGTGTACCCGGTGAGCGGCGCGGCGGTGCGGGCGGTCATCCTCGGTCGTCCCGTTCGAGGACCTCTTCGTCGTGGCCGACGAGCCGTTCGACGGCACGTCCAAGACCATCGCCCTGCGCATGGTGATCTTCCCGCTCATCCGCTGGGTGTGGATCGGCGCGATCCTCCTCTGCGCCGGCGCCGTCGTCTCGCTGTGGCCCAAGCGCCGGAAGCAGGAGCAGGAGGCGCGCGTCGCGCGAGCCCGCCGAGGCGGACGGCGCCACTGCCTGACGGAGGCTGCGCGATGTCGGACGAACACGACCGGCAGGACGGCGCGGCCCCCCTCGAGATCGAGGTCGAGGGGCTGCGCAAGACGTTCGGCCGCCGCGAGGTGCTCAAGGGCATCTCGTTCGGCGTGCCGCGCGGCGGGTTCCTGAGCATCTTCGGCCCCAACGGGGCCGGCAAGACGACGACCCTGCGCGTGCTCGCGACCCTGCTCACCGCCGAGCGGCGGCACCGTCAAGGTCGCCGGCCACGACGTGCGCGAGGATCCCATGCCCGTGCGCAAGGCCATCGGCTTCATCTCGCACAACGCCATGCTGTATCCGGACCTGACCGCCCAGGAGAACCTGCGCTTCTACGCCGACATGTACGGCGTGGAGGACCGTGAGGCGCGCATCACGGAGCTGCTCGAGCGCCTCGAGCTCTCCGCGCGCCGCTACGACGTCGTGCGCACGTACAGCAAGGGCATGCGCCAGCGGCTGGCGATCGCGCGGGCCATCCTGCACCGCCCGCGCGTCCTGCTGCTCGACGAGCCGCACTCGGGCCTCGACCCGCGCGCCGTGGACATCCTCGACGGCCTGCTCACCGAGATCCGCGCGGAGCACACGTTCGTCATGGTCACCCACAACATCGCCAAGGGCCTGGAGTGGGCGACCGACCTCATGATCATCGAGAGTGGCCGCATCGCCTACGAGCACGCGGCCGGCGTGGACCACGAGTCGTTCAGCGCCGTCTACCGCGAGCACGTCAACGACGGGAGCGTGGTCTTGAGCGGCTGGGCCCAGTTCAAGGCCATCCTGCGCAAGGACCTCATCCGCGAGCTGCGCACCCGCGACATGATCGTCAGCATGATCCTGTTCGTGCTGCTGGCGATGATCATCTTCCACTACGCCTTCACCGTGAAGGAGGGGACGGACCTCACCTACTTCACCGGCGGCATGCTGTGGGTGACGTTCATCTTCGCCATGCTGCTGGGGCTCAACCGCTCGTTCGCGCAGGAGAAGGACGAGCACTGCCTGGACGGCCTGCTGCTCTGCCCGGTCGACCGCGTCACCATCTTCTTCGCGAAGACGGCCGGCAACCTCGTCTTCCTGCTGATCATCCAGGCGGTGGCCGTGCCGGTGTTCGCGCTGTTCTTCGTCGAGCGCAGCTTCCTCGGCGACCTGCTGCCGTTCCTCGCTCGTGCTGCTGCTCGCCGACCTGGGCATCTGCTCGCTCGGCACGCTGCTCGCGACCATCTCCATGAACACGCGCTCGCGCGACCTGCTGCTGCCGATCCTGTTCCTGCCGCTGATCGTGCCCGTGCTCATCGCCGCGACCGGCGCAACGACGCTCGTCTTCGCAGAGGGCGCGGGTTTCGGTAGTGTGGTCGCCCGGCTCCTGTTCCTCCTCGGCTTCGACGCGATGTTCCTCGTCGCCGCCTGGGGTACCTACGACTTCGCCATAGGAGAGTGAGCGTGAAGAAGCTCGTGAATGCGCCGGCCCTGTTCGCGGGGCCGGCATCCTGCTCGTCGTCGGCGTGGTGCTGGCCTTCTGGTACTCGCCCATCGACGCGTCGAGCATGGGGTTCAGCCAGAAGATCCTCTACTACCACGCGCCGATCTCCGCGGCCGCGCTGGTGGCGTTCGGCGTCGCCTTCGTGGCCGCGATCACCTACCTGCGCACGCAGGACCTGAAGTGGGACCGCCTCGGCTACGTGAGCGTGCGCATCGGCCTGCTGTTCAGCGTCCTCGTGATGGCCACCGGGCATGATCTGGGGCAAGGCGGCCTGGGGCGTCTGGTGGGCCTGGGAGCCCCGGCTCACGACGTTCCTGCTCGCCTGCTTCCTGTACGCCGCCTACTGGGTGCTGCGCTCGGTGGTCGACGAGGAGCAGCGGCGGGCCACCTACGCGGCCGTGT
>CAVUGS010000026.1:0-268626 GCA_963741075.1 uncultured Thermoleophilia bacterium | reverse complement strand
CGCGCCCATTTGCGTCCGTAATCCCGGACAACCCTCCTCGCGTCTGGGCACGCCCGCTACCCTCCCCTACAGTCGCGCGAGAGACAGCAGCGGCGCCGTCCCGCGGCCTCCCGGCCGCTGCATGCGGCGCCTGGAGCTCGCGAGAGGAGACACACCGGTGACCATCACCCTGGACGGCTCGTCACTCACCGTCGAGAAGCTCGTGCGCATCGCCCGCGAGGGCGAGCAGGTGGAGCTCGACCCGGCCGCGCTCGAGCGCATCAAGGTCTGCCGCGCCATGCTCGAGGAGAAGATCACGGCGCGCGAGATCATGTACGGCACCAACACCGGCATCGGCGAGTTCAGCGAGATCGTGCTCGACGACGACCAGGTGCAGCAGTTCCAGCGCTACCTCGTCTACAACCACGCCGCCGGCATCGGCGAGCCGGCGCCGGTCGAGGTCGTGCGCGCCGCCATGGCGGCGCGCGTCAACGTCCACGCCCACGGCAACTCCGGCAACCGCCCGGAGATCACGCAGACACTGGTGGCGCTGCTGAACAAGGGCGTCACGCCGGTCATGAGCTCCAAGGGCTCGGTGGGCGCCTGCGGCGACCTCGCCCCGATGGCCCAGATGGCGCTCGTCATGATGGGCGAGGGCGACTCCTTCTACCAGGGCGAGCGCATGCCCAGCCGCGAGGCGCTCGAGCGCGCCGGCATCCCGGTCCCGGGACTCGAGGCGCGCGACGGCCTCGCCACCATCAACGGCTCCAACGTCCTCACCGGCATGAGCGCGCTGCTCTGCTACGACGCCGACCGCTGGCTGCGCCAGGCCGAGATCGCCGCGTCGATGAGCCTCGAGGCGCTGCTCGCCAACCTCAAGCCCTACAACAGCAAGCTGCACGAGCTGCGCGGTTTCTCCGGCGCGGTGCGCAGCGCCGCCGCCATCCGCGCCTGCATCCAGGAGAGCGACCTCGCCACCGGCAAGATCAAGACCAAGGTGCAGGACGCGTACTCGATGCGCTCGACGCCGCAGGTCATCGGCGCCGCCCACGACGCGCTCAGGTGGGCCAGGAGCCAGGTGGAGATCGAGCTCAACGGCGTCGGCGACAACCCGATCTTCGTGCCCGAGGACAAGCTCACGCTGACCGGCGCGAACTTCCAGGGCACGCCGGTCAGCCTCCCCATGGAGATGGTCGGCCAGGCCATCACCATGGTCAGCGTGCTCAGCGAGCGCCGGCTCAACCGTCTCGAGAACCCCGCCACGAGCCAGGGACTTCCCGACTTCCTCACGCCCAACCCCGGCTTCTACAGCGGCCTGATGCTCAGCCAGTACACCGCCGACATGCTCATCACCGAGCAGCGCATCCTCTCCGCGCCGGCGGCCACGATGAGCATCCCCGCCGCGGCGGACCAGGAAGACTTCGTCTCCATGGGCATGAACACCGCCCTCAAGAACCGGCAGATCCTCGAGAACGCGTTCGGCGTGCTCGGCATCGAGTTCATGGCCGCGGCGCAGGCGCTCGACTTCCGCGACTTCACGCCGGGCAAGGGCGTGCTCGCCGCCAAGGCCGTGATCCGCAAGCACGTCGACCACCTCGACGTGGACCGGCCGCTGTTCCCGGACCACAACGCGATGGCCGCCCTGGTCGAGTCCGGCGAGATCCTCGACGCGGTCGAGGCCGAGGTCGGCCCTCTGGGCTGACGCCCGCACAAGCACGCACGCCGGACGAGGGTCTGGCGGCGCACCGCGAAGGCGGCGGCCGACCCCGGTCCGCCGCCTTCGTCGTTCTGAGGCGGCGGCGCGGCCTCGCCGTCGCCGTGCCCTCACGGCCTCTTCGCGCGGCGCGATAGACTGTGCGCGGCAAACGGAGGGCCCATGGACGAACCCGGAGTACGCGCTCAGCTGGACGCCGCCGACATCACCGTCGGCCCGCTCCACAGAAACCTGCCCGCGCCTGAGCTCATCGCCCGGTCGCTGGCTCGCGGGGAGGGCATCTTCGCCGCCAACGGCGCGCTCGTCGTCACCACCGGCGAGCGCACCGGCCGGTCGCCCGCCGACCGCTACATCGTCGACGAGCCCGAGGCGGCCGGGGTCGCCTGGGGCGGCGTCAACCAGGCCTGCACGCCTGAGTTCTTCGACCGCCAGGTCCGGCGGGTCAGCGACTACCTGCGCCGCCGCGAGGTCTACGTGTTCGACGGCTTCATCGGCGCCGAGCCCACGTACCGCACGCCGATCCGCGTCGTCACCCGTGCCTCCTGGCACGGGCTGTTCGCGCACACGCTGTTCGTGCGCCCCGAGCCCATCGACCTCGAGGACTTCGAGCCGGCGTTCACGGTCATCGACTGCGGAGAGCTGCCGGTGGACGCGCGGCCCGAGGAGCGGCGGCGTGGAGGCGGAGAGCGGCGACGGCGAACGCCCGTCCACGGCCTTCGTCGGCATCTCCCTGAGCCGGCGTCTCGTCGTCATCCTCGGCACCATGTACGGCGGCGAGATGAAGAAGGCCCTCTTCGCGGCGATGAACTACCTCCTGCCCGAGCGGAACGTGCTGCCGATGCACTGCTCGGCGACCGCCGGGCCGAAGGGCGACGTGGCCCTCTACTTCGGCCTCTCCGGCACGGGCAAGACCACGCTCTCCGCCGACCCGTCACGGCGCCTCATCGGCGACGACGAGCACGGCTGGAGCGACCACGGCGTCTTCAACTTCGAGGGCGGCTGCTACGCCAAGGTGATCCGCCTCTCGCCCGTCCAGGAGCCGCAGATCTTCGAGGCCATCCGCTTCGGGTCGATCCTCGAGAACGTCATCATCGACCCGCGTCACGCGCGCCATCGACTGGGACGACGACTCGATCACGGAGAACACGCGGGCCACCTACCCGGTCGACCCACATCCCTGCCGCGATCGAGACGGGCCTCGGAGGCACGCCGCGCAACGTCTTCTTCCTCGCCTGCGACGCCTACGGCGTGCTGCCGCCGATCGGCAAGCTGACGCCCGAGATGGCGAGCTACCACTTCCTCTCGGGCTTCACCGCCAAGGTCGCCGGCACGGAGGCCGGCGTGCGTCGAGCCCGAGCCGACGTTCTCGGCCTGCTTCGGCGCCCCGTTCATGCCGCGCGACCCCGTCGTGTACGCGGACATGCTCGCGCGAGCGCCTGCGGACCAGCCCGACGCAGTGCTGGCTGGTCAACACCGGCTGGACGGGCGGCCCCTACGGCGTCGGCAAGCGCATGCCGATCGCCGTCACGCGCGCGCTCCTCAAGGCGGCGCTCGAGGGGGCTCTGGACGCGGTCGAGGCCGACGAGCATCCGGTGTTCCGCGTGCTCGTCCCGCGCACCTGCCCGGGTGTGGCGCCGGAGCTGCTCGACCCCCGCGCCACCTGGGCCGACGGCGAGGACTACGACGCGACGGCGGCGAAGCTGGCGCGGCTCTTCAGCGAGAACTTCGAGCGCTTCGCCGGGAGCGTGTCCGCCGAGGTCGCCGCGGCGGGCCCGCACGTCCCCGACGGCGTGTCCGCCGGCTCAGGCGCGGCCGGCGCGCGCACCGCCGGCTGAGCAGCGAGGGCGTGCGACCGCACTGCCTCATCGTCGTGGACCGCAAGAACGAGAAGACGGCCGGCGCGCGCCGCGTCCCACTACAGGTGAGGCCTCTAGCGCCTGACGCGCACGCGTCTTCTGCTTCATTCGCTCGATTGCTCTGCCGCCAGACCTCGTTTCCCGATCATGGCGAACGCGATGGGGGCGATGGAGGTCTCGGGGCCGGCCCACTTGTGCCGGCGTGTGCGTGCCAGTGCACTTGCGTCGCCCCTTCCGGTACCTCCTCCACGAACATCACCTCTCCTCTGGCCCGTATCCAGGTCCGATGCTGTGCGCGCATCAACCCGGCAAGGATCGCGACCCCAGCCGGCACCCCGAACACAAGTGCGTAGAACAGAGAATGGTGCGAGGCTGCGGCTGCAAGCAAGGCGACCGCCGAACCCCCGAGCACCGCGGTGATCACGGCGACCATGCCAGCGACGGTCAGGAAGTCATGCCATCGGCGTATCGGTAGCCCATGCATCTGGAGACGGCCCTCGGGTGGCACGCTGAGCATGTAGCGGGTCAGTTCAGGGGAGCGATTAAAATAGTAGCTGCGCAGTTGAGCGATGCGGCGCGCGTAGTAATGGTCCTCAACGGCCGACTGCAGAACACGCTCGAAGGTGACCAGACCGAGGAAGGAAAGCGTCGGCAAGAGGACAAGACCAAAGGCCGTGAAGGCCGCGCCGACGCCTGTGGCAGTGGCGATCAGGCCAAGAGCGACCAGGCCGCCTGAAACGGCGCCGAGGAACACGCTGGCGCGACCGGTAGACTCGGCGATGGTCGCCGAGCGCGCACTCTGCAACGCAGCATGCTCGGTGGTCACGATGCTGAGTTCGGCCGCACGAAGCTCAGCGTCGGTGTCTTGCGGCGCCTCAGTCATGGCCGCTGCATCGGCGCTTCGATTGGTCGCTTGGTCTTCGTCCCGATGGCCAGCCCCCCAGACGATCGGGGCAAGATGCACCCGCTGCCTGGTTGGAGCGGTTCGGGCGCGGGGCTCGAAGTCGTGAGGCAGTTGCGTCATCGCGAACCCGGAGAGGTCGCGGCGTGGCGCGCCGTAGCCGATGTGAGGCTGCGGCCTGACGGCCACGAGGTCTGAGCCACTCCACCCTCCGCCGACGCCGCGATGGTCTCAACGATGAAGGCGGCATCGGCCTGCATGAAGCCCAGGAGCGCCGATCCCCGGGTGTGCTGCCAGGGGAGGCCGACGAAGAAGAGGCCGGGAGCGGCCGTCACCCCGCGCCGGTGCAGGACGCGACCGTCCCCGTCCACGACTCCGGGGACCTCGATCCACGTGTAGTCGGACCGGTACCCGGTGGCCCAGACCACGGCCCCGACGTCCAGACCGGCTCCCGTCGGCGAACACGGCGCGTCTTCCCTCGAAGCGCTCCAGGCGCTTCCTGATCGTGACGCCGGCGCGGAGAAGTCGCCGCCTGCTCGAGCCGATGAGCACGTCGCGCTTGGCCATCCGCCGGCCGAGCCGTGACTCGACGCTGACCCTCATGATCCCGAGATGGGTGAGCCACCAGAACAGGTCGCGGCCGAGCAGGCGCTGAGGCAAAGCCGGCATGCGCGTGCCCACCGCGAGGTCCACCTTCCTCGTCTCGACGAGCTCTGCGGCGATCTGGAAGCCGGAGTTGCCCCCGCCCACGACGAGCGCAGGTCCCTCCGGGAGCTGAGCCAGGTTTCGGTACTGTGTGCTGTGGATCTGCGCGACCGAGGCGTCCAGATCCCGGGCCATCTGAGGAACAAGGGGCGCCTGGAAGGGGCCTGTCGCCACCACGACCTGGCTCGCCCGAAAGACCTCGTCCTCAGTCGCCACAAGGTAGCCCTGGTCGCTCCTGGTGACGGAGGTGACCCTGGCGTTCGGCCGCACCGGAAGGTCGAAGGCCGAGGCATACGACTGAAGGTAGGCGACGACTTCGTCCTTCGAGGGGTAGACGTCGTGCGCCGCTGGGAAGTCCAGCCCCGGAAGCCCGCTGTACTGCGCCGGGGTGAACAGCGTGAGCGAGTCCCAGCGGGACTTCCACGCGTGGCCGATCTCCGGCCCGGCGTCGAGCAGCGCGAAGCGAAGGCCACGCTTCTTCAGGTAGTAGGCGACGGCAAGACCGGCCTGGCTTCCACCGACGATGACGACGTCGAGCGGCGTGTCATGCTGAGCGCCCATCACGCCGCCTCCCTCGCATCGAGCGGAAGATTCTGGTTCGGCAGCGCGCCGCGCCACATTGAAGCTGAACATCATCCCGGTCTGGATGCGCTCGGCGATGTGACAGTGCGCCATCCACAGCCCGGGGTTCGAGACGTCGAGCAGGATGTCCACCGGCTGTCCGGAGCGCAGGAGCACGGTGTCCTTTCGACCTTGGGGGTCGGACTCTGCTTCGTGATTCATGATGCCTCGGTCCTGACGAGTCTTCCGGATTGGGACGGTCATGCGCCCTACGGGCGCGCGATATTCGCGCCGAGGAAGGCGGTGATCTTCTCGGCCATTGCCTTGGATTGGGTCCAGTGCAGGTAGTGCCCGCCGTCGAGCACGACGATCTCGTGATGCTGGACGTTGCGCAGCTGGTCCTCGTGCTGCTGGGCCCAGTTCGGGTCGGTTGCCACGCTCTCCGAGGCGAGGAAGTCAAGGACGGGCAGACGGTCCGGATAGGTGACTCCCCTAAGAGCCGCGGCGTTGCTGCCCATCCGGTTCGTCTCGTCGGAAACCGCAGCGTTGCCGAAGTTCCAGATCGACATGGCGCGGATCCGCGCCCGTTCGTCAGCCGTGTAGGCGCTTCCCTTGGGTTCGGCGAGGCCGGGAGAGAGCGTGAAGGCGGCGCGGACGAGGCCGGTCATCCTCAGGATCGTTCCCAGCGCGTGGAAGGGCAGACCGGACGTCCCGCCAGACCCGGCTTTCGCCGCTGGCACGGTCGGGTCGATGTTGACCACCGCGGCGAGGTCCTGCGGGTACCGATGCGCGTAGGAGAGCGTGTAGAAGCCGGCGATGGAGTGCCCCACAAGGACGTAGGGCTTCGGCGCGTGGAGCTTCGCCAACACGTCGTGAAGCTCGGCGGTGATGTTCTGCACGGTGCGTGGGCGGGCGCTCAGGTCGCTGTAGCCGTAACCGAACCCCTCGACGACGATGACGTTGTACGCCCCGAGCTGCCTGATCAGGGGGGCGAAGTCGAGTGCGGGTGCGGCTGTGCCCAGACCGCTGAGCAGCACCATCGTCGGACCGGTGTGCCCATTTCGCCAGACGTTCATCGATCCGCCGTCGACTGACACCCGCTCGCCGTAGGGAGCGAATCTCGACTTCTCCTGTTTGGTCAGGATCAGGTTGACGGACGCCGACACCAGCGCCAGGGCCACGAGGGCCAAAGCCACGATGCCGATGATTCTTGCGACCCGATGCCGACGCCGGCCAGGACGCGGTGGGCGGCCAGACGGTCCGTTGGGAGATGCCATGGCGCCTCTCTTTTCATTTCGGCGGCTCCGCTCCTTCCCAGCACGCAGGTCCGAAGCGAAATCGCAGTGGCCGCGCGTTCGCAAGGGGAGCTTCGCAACTGCCGGCGGCGTCGTTGGCGGCGGCGCCTGCCTCTTGCGGAGCAGGGCGGGGAAGTGGCGGGTTCGCAGGGAACTGGTGGGGTTCGCGGGGAACGGGCGGGGTTCGCCTTGAAGACAACCTTAGGTTCCCGCCTACGATGAAATGCAACCCCTGCCGGCGTCGCCCCATCCGCGGTGACCTCTCCCGCGATCCCTAGACAGCGAGCGCCGGAGTGACGGTCCTAGGTCGCTAGACCGACCCTGCTCCTTTTCTACGTTCTCCACAGTGTTAACCAGAGTTGTCCACAGGCTCTTCGCGTGCGGGTGCGCGAAGAGCCGGGTTGAGTTGAGTAAAGCTAGAGCAGAGCTGAGATTTGCCGAACCGTTCCGGCAACCGTTCAGCGAGCCGGGCGGCGAAGCGTTGGGCGAACTGCTGCGCCGCCGATGCGCATTGACAAGAAGGAGATCGTCGACCGTCAGGAGCTGCACCGCATTCTCGACGAGGCCATGGTCATGCGCCTCGGGATGATCGACGGCGAGCGTCCCTACGTGGTGCCCCTCGACTCCGCCTGCGGGGGCGAGGAGCTCTTGCTCCACGCACAAACACTCGAGGAGGCCGGCGCAGGGTCGCCCGCCGGCGATCGTATCGGCAGCCTGCTAGAGCGTCTGCGTCGCCGTCCGCATCGTGACGGCCAGGACGGCGCGCATCCAGCCGAAGGTCGCCTTGAGAGCGTCGAAGTCGGGACCCGACGTGACGAAGGCCGCCGTGCCCTTGATGAGAAAGCCCGTCCCGGGGCCGTTGTTGCCCGGCACCTTGCTGCTGCCGAGCGTGATCAGGACCTCGGGGTTGAACGCGACGTTGGCCTCGGTCTTGTTCATGTAGCCGGCGGGGATCAGCATGCGGCCGTCGGCGGTGAGGCGCACGTAGCTGTTCCAGGTGTTCACCATGTGCGGGCCGTCCTCGCCCAGGGTGGCGATGGCGACCACGCCGTCCTTCTTCAGTACCTCTCGCAGCTTCTCGGGGATGTCCATGAGCGTCCTTTCGGTGAGTGCCCGGTGTGGGCCTGGCTCGGCTCTATGAGCCCGTGCTTCGTCCGCGACGAGACGTGCGGCTGGCTCTGCGCTCCCGGAACCAGCCGCCCGATTCGGCGGCGAACTCCGCAGGCGCCTTGCAGTTGAACTCGCAGACCAAGTCCGCCAGCGTCTTGGAGGCGAGGAAGTCGCGGAGGCGTGCGCTCTGCCTCGGTCATGAAGAGATCGATGCGGCAGCTCCCCGCGGTGGCCCATTCGGGCGGCGTCTCTCCGAACAGCGCGCAGTTGCGCCGGATCTCGGCGCACGCGAACAACTTGCGGTCCGGGTCCACGGCGTCCAGGACCTCCACCACGCGGATGTCCGCGGCGGGGCGTGCGAGCGCGAACCCGCCGGCGACGCCCTCGGTCCCCACCACCAGCTGCGCGTCCTTCATGCGCGTGAACACCTTGGCCAGGTACCGCTCGGGGATCTGCTGAAACCGGGCGAGGTCCACCACGCTGATGGGCGCGTCGGACGTCGCGAGTATGAGCAGGGAGTGCAGCGCGTATTCGACGCCGGCTCCATAGAGATACGACTTCAAACTATCACCTCACGGGAGATAGTTTACGGGAGGATCGCCCTCGGTCAAGCTCAGCGGGTCAGGACCCGGGCCGTAAGAGCCCACGGAAGGTTCAGCGTGCGGATGCCCATCTTCGAGCCTGAGCATCGGGGCGCGTGGGGACGGAAGGCAACAAAGTGGGCAACAGCGAGGGCTTCGTGCGAGAGGGCGGCAGAGAAGACCCTGCAAATAGGTGGCGGGAGCGACGGGGCTCGAACCCGCGGCCTCCGGCGTGACAGGCCGGCGCTCTAACCAGCTGAGCTACGCCCCCGCGAAAGGACGCTGACGGCCGGTCACGGAGCGACCGGCCGCGGTGCAGCGAATGCGGAGTCTAGCATACGGCCCAGTGCGCGGCAAAACGGGGCGGGCGCCGGCCACGGGGAGCGGCGGACCCCCGTCAGGCAGCCCGGCGCGTCAGGCGGACGGGCCGGACCCGTCGCGGTCGCGCGCCCGGCGGGACGAGTAGCCGCTGCGCCGCGACCAGACCGCGTACTCGAGCATCGCGCGGCCGAAGGACGGCCTGCCGGGCAGGCCGTGCAGGCCGCGCACCCGCGGCGCCGCCAGCGCGTCCTCATAGGCCTCGATGATGCGGCCGGTGATGCGACTCCAGGAGAGCTCGGCGGCGGCGGCGCTGCCCGCGGCCGTCAGGCGCCGCCGCTCCTCCTCGTCCTCAAGCACGTCGTACAGTGCGTCGGCGAGCGCGACGGGATCGCCGGGCGGCGTCAGCCGCCCGGCCTGACCGTCGCGCAGAACCGCACGGTAGCCGGGGAGGTCCGAGGCGACCACCGGCACGCCGGCCGCCATCGCCTCGGCCAGAACGATCCCGAAGCTCTCGGCCGCCAGCGACGGCGCGCAGAGGATCTCCGCCGCCCCCAGGTGGGCGATCTTCTCCTCGTCGGCGACCCAGCCCAGCGCTTCCACGCCGGCCAGGTCGACCGGCAGCCCGGTGCCGTTGCGGTCGGTCTCGAGCATCTGCCGGCGGGTCGCGCCGGCGACGACCAGCGTCGCGTGCGGCGCGCGCTCGCGCAGGAGTGTGAACGCCTGCAGCAGCACGCCGAGACCCTTCCGACGCTCGGCCCGCCCGACGAACACGATCCGCCCGCGCACCTTGGGCGCGCCCACGGCCGGGGCGTACTTCTCCACCGGTATCCCGTTGGGGATGATCCGGTACGGCCCGGGGAACCGGCTCTGCGGGAATGCGCGCGCCGCCTCGCTCACGGCTACGCGCACGTCGATGCGGCGCATCACCGCAGACGCAATAGGTTTGAAGCCGTCGTAGAAGGGCGACGCGTCGAGGGCGGCGTGGAAGGTGCCGATCACCGGCGACGTGGCCATCGCCACCGCCAGTCCGGACACGATCGGCGTGGCCGGCTCGTGCACGTGCAGCACGTCGAAGCGAGTGTAGCGGATGGCGCGGTCCATGCGCGCGAAGACCTGCGGCGAGAAGTTGAGGTACGCCAGCGAGCCGTTGCTGGGCATGGGGAAGGCCGAGCCCATGGGGATGAAGCGCTCGGCCATCGCCTGTCGGCGACTGTCGACCGAGCGCCGCGCCGGCGTCACGGCGCCCACCGGCGCGATGATCCAGGTCTCGTGCCCGCGCTTCTCGAGCTCCTCGGCGAGGTGCTCGACGTGGTGGTTGACCCCGCCGGG
Source organism: uncultured Thermoleophilia bacterium (assembly GCA_963741075.1). Classification (GTDB taxonomy): domain Bacteria; phylum Actinomycetota; class Thermoleophilia; order UBA2241; family UBA2241; genus CAIXSE01. The sequence goes on along the minus strand of CAVUGS010000026.1, from coordinate 258,274 downwards.
GACGGTCCAGGAGTACGGGGATACGAGCCCTACGCGCATGACGGCAGCGCCTCTAACGCTCGTCCCGGTCGAGCAAGAACCGGTTCCAGAGGACCTCGGGGGAGTCGGGAAGCGGCGCGCCGGCAGAGCCGCGGAGGCGCGCCGCGAACAGCACGGTGATGAGCGCGAGCGGCCCCAGCGCACGGCGCGGGCTGCGGTGCAGCGCGAGGCTGATCACGGGCAGCGAGAGCGCCGTGATGGTCACGGCCTCCGCGTGGCGGTGCAGGAGGCTGCCGCCGACGATGGGCACGCAGCCGACCGCCATCATCGCCGGGTCCATGGCGAACGCGGCGCCCAGCGCCGACGCGGCGCCGCGCCCCTTGACGACGGTGATGTGACCGCACATCGCCGAGATGCCCACGGCGGCCACCTCGTTGTGGCCGGCGCCGCGCAGCCCGATCGCCGTCGCCGGCACGTACGCCTTGAGCGCGTCCAGGGCGAGGACGGCGGCGCCCGCCTTCCAGCCGACGCTGCGGGCGACGTTGGACGACCCGGCCTTGCCGTCGCCGAGTTCCCGCAGCCGCTGGCCGGTGAGTGCCCGGGTGACGAGCTCGCCGGCGGGGATGGTGCCGGCCGCGAACCCCGCACCGATCCCGAGGAGGGTGCGCAGCAGGCCGCGGTGACCCTCGCGGCGGCTCACTTGCCGGCCGCCCTGCGCAGCAGCTGGCGGTAGCGCTCGCCGACGACCGCCGGAGTGTGGCGCGCCAGGGCCAGATCGCGCCCTCTGGCGCCCATGTCCCGGCGCTGCTCGCGGCGACCGCCGCAGGATCGACGCCAGCCCGGCGGCGATCTGCTGGACCGAGTGGCCGTCGACCACGAGGCCGGTGTCGCCCTGGATGACGGCCTCGGGCGCGCCGCCTGAGTCGCCGGCGAGCACGGGCAAGCCGGCGAGCGCGGCCTCGGCGAACACGATGCCGAAGCCCTCCACCTCGAGACCCGCCCAGCGGCTGCGACACGGCGAGGCGAACACGTCGGCGGCGCGCAGCCATTCCTTCATCGCCTTGTCGGTGAGCGCGCCGGTGAGGTGCACGCGCTCGCCCACCCCGCGCTTCTGGGCGCGGTCGTACAGTCCCGTCGCCAGCCGGCCCTCGCCGATGAGCACGAGGTGCAGGCGGGGGAACTCGCTGCGCAGCAGGGCCAGAGCGTCGATCAGCTTGTCCTGGCCCTTGCGCGGCACCAGACGCCCGACGCAGACGACGAACTGGCCGTCGACCCCGAGGCGCTCGCGCAGGCGATGCGGCCTCGGCGTCGTCGGCCGGCACGAAGTCGTCCACCAGGAGCGGCGGCCGCAGCACCTCCGCGGGCACCTTGCCGCCCGTCTGCTTGCGTGCCGCCTCGGCGGTGTACTCGCTGACAGTGAGCAGCATGGACGCGTTGCCGAGCACGTGCCGCAGCAGGTTGTTCACGCCGGGGACGACGCCGGGCAGCGTGACCTCGGCGCCGCCGAGGAAGACGACGTAGGGCAGCCCGCGTCGCTGACGCAGCCGCGGACCCAGCAGTCCGGCGGGCAGCGGGTGGCCGAGCTGGATGAGCTCCGCTCCTTCGCGCTCGGCCATCTGCTCCACCGTGTGCAGCATCGCGCTGGTCGGCCAGAGCACCGAACTGGACGCGCGGACCACCGTGTACGGATGGGTCGCGTCGAAGGCGGCGGCGTCGATGTGCGCCGGCGCGAGGATGGCGACCTCAGAGGGATCCAGGGTGCGGATGACGCCCCAATAGTACGACTGGGCGCCGCCGATCCGCGGGGGGAAGTCATTGGTGACGAAGAGCGTGCGCGGCGCTCGATCGGCTGACGTGCTGGCTGCCAGGTGACCCTCCACTGTCGTCGGCACGGCCCCCCGCCGGGGACGAGTGCCATTCACTCTACCATGCCCCGCCTCGGGCCCGGCCCTGCCCGTAAAGCGCTCACGGCTATCCGCCGCGCTCCACCTCCGCATCGCCCAATGGCGGTTCGCCCATCCTCCGGGGTGAAGCGCTCCGCCGGTTCTACCCAAGTGGGTACGACCCGGCCGGCCGACCAGCGCCGAAGCGAGAACGACCGTGGTCAGACCCAGACAAGCGGCATGTCGGCGGCCGTCATGCGCGACGAGGCTGCCCGCGCGCGAGCTCAGCCCGAGCCGGCCGCCGGAAGGACCAGGGTGGCGCGCACGCCGGCGCCGGGCTCACTCGCCAGTGTCAGGCTGCCGCCGTTGCGCGCCGCCAGCTCGCGGCAGATCCAGAGACCGGCGCCGAGGCCGGGCGCCCGCAACTGCGTCGCCAGCTTGCCGCGGAAGCCGAACTCGAACGCCCGGGCCAGCTCCTCCGGAGGCATGCCGGGCCCCGTGTCCACCACTTCGACGGCGACGGCGCCGGCATGGTCGCCGGCGCGGACCCGGATGGTGATGTCTCCCGTCGCCGGCGTGTAGGTCGCGGCGTTGCGCACGAGGCTGGTGATGATCTGCCGGACGTCGTCCCGGTCGGCCCAGGCCCTCGGTGTCGGCGGCTGGCCCGCCTCCGCCACGATCGGCGGTCCTTCCTGGGCGTTCATGCGACGCAGAGCCGACGACCTCCTCCGCAACGTCGGCGAGGGCGACCTCGGCCGGCAGCGCCGCCGCGGCCGAGCAGTCCGCCCAGCCGCTGTCCGTGACCCCGGTGACGAGCGCCTCCAGCCGCACGACGTTGCGTTGCAGTACCTCCAGGTAGCCGCGCTGCTGCGCGTCGAGCTCGCCGGCGCCGCCGTCGAGCAGCAGGGAGAGCAGCGGGTAGATGACGGCGAGCGGCGCGCGAAGGTCGTGCCGCATGTGCGACTGCCGTTCGCGCGCGGCCTCGGCCGCGGCCTTGAGCGCGGTGGCGTCCGCGGCAGGTCGAGCTGGAGTCGCCCCAACAGGTCCGGTCATGCCCGTACCTTACCTCAGCGGCCGCCCGCGGAGACGGCCGCAGGCATCCTCAGTCGCCCGGCGAGGCAGCGACCGTCGCCGTGTAGATCAGCGACTCGTTGCCGCCGGCGTCCAGCAGCGTGAGCGTCTCGCCGTCGACCTCGTACTGTTTGGCTGCGGCGAGCAGGGTCATGTAGTCCGTCTCCGCCCGCATGTCCGGCTCCGGTCCCGCCATCATCGTGCTGACGAGATCGCCGACGGAGAACGCCCCGTCGTCGCCGGTCGTATAGGGCCCGCCGTAGCTGTTGACGGCGGACGTACCGCCGATGCGCCCTTCGGCGAACTGGGCGGTGATGCGTGAAGTCGTTCGGGTCCTGGCTGCTGATGGACCAGCCCGTGAGCCTCCAGGCCGTGCCCTCCAGCGACGGGCTGGAGCCGCTGGAGCCGCCGCAGCCGGCGGCGACCGCCGCCAGCGCCAATGCCAGCAGTGCCGCAGCCGCCAGCAGCGCCGGTCGCAGACGCAGAGAACGGACGCCCGTGCGTGCGGCCTCGTGACTCGGACTGGCACGGATGGCCCTCATCGCCGGACTCCTCTCGTCGACGCCGTCCGCAGGATGACGCCGCGGGGACGGCCGAGGTTCAGGTGCAGCGAACGCGCGAGCTTGCGGATGGTGGGCGATGCTGGATTTGAACCAGCGACTCCCTGCTTGTAAGGCAGGTGCTCTACCCCTGAGCTAATCGCCCGCGCGCGGCCAAGTATACGACGATGCTCTCTGAGGGCCGCCGAGCGTGGCACCTGACTCGAGACCATACGCGCGATCGCGCACCGGACGGTGGAAGGCCGCCGCGGATCTGAGTCGAAAGCCGGCAACGCGGCCGGGTCAGAACGCGGTCGGCTTCGGGTCATCGAGAGGTGCGCCTTCCGTCAGGCGTGGCGCTCCCCTTGCCGCGCCAGAGCCTTCCGTGTCACGCAGCGGAGCCGAGGCCCGCATACAAGCGAGGGGCGGGACGCCCTCCGGCCTCACGCCTTTCGCCTCGCGTCGTCGCTACGGGCTCACTTCCCGCCACGTGTTTGGCACCAGCCTCACAGACAGCACGTGAGGGCGGTTCAGGTTGGCGAGGACGTCTGCGTTGTAGTTGGCGGCACGCGTGCCTCGCAAGTCGGCGCTGCCACGGGCGACGCACATGCCGTGGATCTCGGCGTTGCCCTCCAGCCACACTCCGTCCATCAGGTAAACGATGCCGTATATCGACTTCTTCTGGCCGATGTTCGTGAGATCTCCTTGGAGGACGATTAGGATGCCCGGGTTGTCCTCCGACCAGACGGTGGGGTTCCCGCTCCCATCCACATCGGTGTCGGGGATGTCCTTGGCGTCAACGCCGCCCTGGTCGACAACGATGATGCGAGGATCCGTCTCCCACGCTTCCGGAGGGATGTCGGCCTGCGTCGCGTAATGCTTGCTCGCTCCGTCAGCGGCCTCGATCAAGAAGGCGAGGGTGTCGTCTGGGAAGACGTCGTTCACCTCGGTGTCGTTGTCGGGGTTGAGTGAGATGCCGGCTTCCAGGTCCGCATTGCCGCTGACCTGTTCGCTGCCCGAGTACACCGTCGCGAAGGTCGCGGGTGGGTCAAGGCCGATCACCGGCTGATTGCCGGTCCCCCTGGTGTCCAGCAGGCCTTCGGTGATCAGCGCCACACCCTCCTTGATGAGCATATCGAAGGTCACCTTCTTCACCAGAGCTTGCACCCTCGCCGCCCGCGCTCCGGTCGCCCCCCTCGAGACGATCCACATGTAGTCATTGCGGTTCTCGTCGTACCGGTACCTGCGCCTGATTCCTGGATTGGTGGTGTTGCCGTCGTCGTCGAAGAACTGCACGTCAACGAACTGGCCCGTCGCCGGAGCCGGGAACTCGGTCGAATCGAACTGCGATTCGAATGTCGTCGGGTCAACGGCCGGCAACGTCCCAGCCGTGTCGTCCTCCGGATCCGGCCAGTTGACCCACAAGGCCGCCTGGCCAGCGTCAAGACCCGCTTCCGCGACGTTGAATGCCTTGCTCTGTGTCCGATGCGTCGCAGTGTTGTGCTGGACGTTTGCGGTCAGCGCCACCATCGCCGCGGCCAGGATCGCGAGAGCGGCGATGACCCCGATGATGAGGACCAGGGTCGCTCCTTGCTGATCTCTCAGTCTAGCCATCCGGCCACCTCCTCCTCACATATGGCGCACATTGCGCGGTTCGACGGTCGTCTCGATGTCCATGTAGTTCGGCGACTTGCCGGGGTTGAGGTCGACCTGGAGCAAAATGCTCACTGTCTGAACGCGGTCGGCCGACACCAGGATGCTCATACCTTCTGATGCATACATGCTGCCCGTCCCCGCATCGATCGCATGGTAGGTGAACAAGTCGTCACCGGTTCGCAGGTTCACCACGTTCGAGACCACAGGAAGCGAGGACTCGTTCGCGTCGTTCGTTTCGAACGCCCCGTCATTGCCGGCGAGTTGCCGGTAGATCGTTCCGATGTGAGTGGTGGCGTCAGTCTCCTTGAGGATGAAGCGCGTGAGCCTTGGGGCGGTCGTTGGGTTGTCGGCGCCGGCCCTGTTGAACGTCGAGTAGAAGCGGACCTCGTTCGGATAGGCGCGGACGAAGGCGGCGGCGGTCCCCATGGGGTTCTTCTGCGCGTCGCGTATCTCCCGCGCCATGCGGGAGATCGCCTGCGTGGCGAAGTCTCGTTGCCTGCTGCTCTTGGAGGTGTTCGCGTACGACTTGGACAGTGCGATCCAGCTGCCGATGATCATCGTCGTGAGAATGCCCATGATCACCATCGCTACGAGGAGTTCGACCAGACTGATACCGCTCTGGCGGTTCGGTGCGCGGCGAGTCATGGCGTACCGACGTTGATCGTCAGCACCGGGCCGGCGACATGGTACGTCTGCGAGCCCTTCTTGTTGTTCGATGTCACCCAGTCCCACCTGTACCATCCGGCGGCGAGATCATGCCAGGTGTACGTCGCGTTCGACGCGATACTGGCGCCCGCCGGCGTGATCTCGGCCTGTGGACTGGTTCCAGCCGGACCCAGGTAGTAGAGCTTGACGCTGGTCAGCGACTTGCCCGTCGTGTTCTTGACGACGAGGTCATAGACAGGCTCATCTCCAATGTCGACCTGCAACCAGGCGACACCGGCTATGATGCTGCTGGGCTGGCCGGTGAGAAGCGTTGAGAACGACGCGGACAGGACTCCCCCGCCCACGTAGGGCTTCACCTGGTAGTAGGCGGTGGAGTTCCAGCCCTGCGGCACGTCGAGGGTGGCGGTAGCCGTGGTGAAGACCTTCGTGTCGGTCCCGATGGTCTGGTAGACCTGATACCCGAGAACTCCGGCCGTCGGGGATGCGACCCATGTGAGGCGGGCCTTGGAGTCGACGACCTGACCTTGAAGGTTGCTGGCCGGGAGCGGCTGCGCGCTGCTTGGCGTCCACGGACTTGACCGGAATGGTGACCGGACTCCTGTTGCCCTTCCAGTCGACTGCCGAGACGGTGTACTGGTAGGTCGTGCCGACCGCGCCGGTGAGGCCGGCGTCGGTGAACCCCAGGCTACCGGCGGCGTGCGTCACTCTCCCACCTCCACCCCGTCTCGCTGGACGAGGTAGTAGACGACATCGCCCGTTGTGGAGGCATCCCAGGTGAGGTAGCCTGTCGTCGGGCCGGCAGTGCCAGTGAGATTCGTCACGCCGGTCGGACTGCCCGTCTCGATGCGGTATGTGAGCTGCCATGTGTTGCCGGGTGACCCCATGGTCGAGTACGCAACCGCCTTGAATGTGTAGTAGCCGTCGGCCGCCCCGGGCGTTCCCCCCGGCACGACCCACGCGGCGGGGAACACCGGGCTCGACGTGAAGGGGACGGAGATCTTCGGGGTACACCGTGCCGGTGCTAGACGTCACGAGGAAGTCCACATGTCCCGTCCTCGTTGTCGTGCCGATGGTCCGCGGCCGCATCGAGTCGATGTCGGCCGCGTTCACCGTGGCCGAGAGGTGCACCGGTGAGCTCTTGATAAGCTGCTCGGAGCCGGGATCGAGCGGATCTGCCAGCCCCACGTCGGTCGGCGCGACGAAGAAATCGACGATGGCCGGGCCCGAGTACTGGCGGTAGATCATCGTCGTGAGAACGACGTCTTTGGCCGGCTGAGGAGGTCCGGTCCAATCCACCGTGACGGTGACGACCTTGTAAGCCGCGCGCGTGTCGGTCGGCGAGACCTGCCGTTCCGACACGGTGTAGGCGACGTTGAAGTCACGCGTCCCATTCTCCGTCGCTTCCGTCCAGGTATCGCCGAACTCTCCGAAGTAGAAGGCGCCGTCGTTGAGATTGGTTTCGGTGATGAGCTCGTAGTCGAGCTGACGGATCTTCTCGATGCGGTCCTGCGCGACGTTGAGGGCGATGGCGCCGCGTCTTGTCGCCGCTGCTCGCCTGCTGCGCCTGGACGAACACGGGCACCATCGCCGCGAAAGCGATGCCCGCGATGATGATGGTGACCAGCAACTCCACGAAGCTGAAGCCAGCTGCGCGGTCACAGGCCCGCCAGAAGTGCCTGCTCATGTACCCTGCCTCCGGATAGCGGGTAGTTCTCTGGTCGCTGTATCGGCGGGGGAACGACGAAACGTGAGCGCTATTTCGCCCAACCGTTGCCCCGCCGGGCGGCGTCCTTAACGCTTCGCCCAGCCCGGCCGCGACCCTGCGAGACCTCGTCCCGCACGCCTGCCGCGCCGACCAGACGATCATTCTGCCACCTCTCTGGGGGTGACGAAAGCAGTGGACCGGACGTTCCTGGGCCGCTGAGCGCCACGTTGCCAGTGCTGGCGACGCCTTTCTCCGGCCCACCCTGAGCCTGCACCCGGCGTGCGTCGGGGATCGTCGCGCACCCTGCCCACAGTCTGCCCCGGACGGGGCTGCGAGGGAAGAGAACGTTCGTCTACCGCTACTGCTGCTGCAGGCGCTGGAGGTCCGCTGAGCGCCTGCTTCAGCGCCTTGATCTGGCGGCCGTACTCGGCGAAGTCGCCGGCCTTGAGCGCCGTCTGGGCGGCGTCGAACTCCGTGTTGGCGCGCGCGATGAGCGCGCGCGCCTGGGCGCTCAGCGCCGCCGGTCCGCCGCCGGTGGCCGCCGCCGTCCCGCCGCCCGTCGGTGCCGCCGCCGGTCACCTGTGCCGCCGCCGGCGGCGTTGCCGCGGCAGGAAGCTCTGGCCGAAGGCGGCCACCAGCGCCTCGCCGAGCGTCGGCTCCATGGCGACGACCTGCTCGGCGTTGCCCTGCGCGCGCCGGCCGGAGTCAGGCCGGCGCGCGGTAGAAGACGATCACGCGCTTGAGCTGCGGCAGCTGCGTCTGGTCGCTCTGCAGGTAGAGCGGCTGCACGTAGAGCAGCGAGTCCTCGATGGGCACCACGAGCAGGTTGCCCATGATCACCTGCGAGCCCTGCTGGCCCCAGAGCGTCCGCTGCGCGGATGATCTCCGGATCCTGGTTGATCGTCGCCTCGACCTGGCTCGGCCCGAACACCGTCGTGCTCTTGGAGAAGATGAAGTTGAGCGACTTGCCGTAGTCCGGCACGTCGCGAGCGCGCGCCGAGCCAGCTGATCATGTTCTGGCGGCCGTTCGGCACGAACGGCAGCATCAGCAGGAACTCCTCCTTCGGCGTCGCCCGGGCAGCCGCATGATCACGTAGTAGGCCTCCATGGGGCCCGGGCCGCTGACAGCGACACGTTGTCCGGGATCTGCCACTGGTCGCCCTTGTTGTAGAGGACGTCGGCGTCGTCCACGTGGTAGGTCGACGCACACCTCGGCCTGGATGTTGAACAGGTCCTCCGGGTAGCGCACGTGATCGAGCAGCGCCTGCGGCATCTCGTCGCTTGCGGCGTGAACAGGTCGGGGTAGACGGCCTCGTAGGTCTTGAGCAGCGGGTCCTGCTCGTCCAACACGTAGTACTTCATGGTGCCGTTGTAGGCGTCGACCACGACCTTGACCGAGTTGCGGAGGTAGTTCGACGCCGCTCTGGGGCGTCGAGTACGGGTAGCGCGTGGTGGTCGTGTACGCGTCCTGGACCCACCACAGCTTGCCGTCGGCGATGACCATGTACGGGTCGGGGTCGAGACGCAGGAACGGCGCGGCGGCGTGGATGCGCTCGCGGATGTCGTTGCGGATGATGATGCGGCTGTCGCTCTTGATGGCCGACGTGGTGAAGAACTTGATGGTCCCGAACTTGGCCGAGAAGGCGAGCCGGTTGAGGAACGGCGAGATGGGGATGCCGCCGCTGCCGTTGTAGCCCTTGGTGTACACGTCGCCGTTGGCGCCCGGGTAGTCGAACTCGGCTTGCCTTGGTCTTCACCAGGCTGTACTCCGGTGCCGCGCTCGCCGAAGTAGATGCGCGGCTGCGTGATCTCGAGGCTCGCCGCGCAGCTCAGCGGCGGGATGTCCTGCACGAGGAAGTCCGGGGAGCCGTCCGCTGGTCACCTGGTTCACGGCCGACATCGCGACGCCGAAGCCGTGCGTGTAGGTGATGTGCTGGTTGACCCAGGTCTGGCCTGGGTCGGCAGTTCCGTCGATGTTGAGCTCGCGCGGCGAGAGCATCGTCTGCGCGGTAGACGCCGTTGACGGTGTAGCGGTCGACGTCGGCGTCGAGGAACGTGTAGTACGTGCCGCAGCTCCTGCAGCTGGCGGTAGCTGGTGACCAGGGTGTTGGGGTCCCAGAGGCGGATGTTGCGCAGCGTCGGCGGTTGTCGGTCGAGCTTCTGCGGCGTGAGCGGCGTCTTTGGCCGCGAGCGGCTGTCTGCTGTGATCTTGTTGAGCTGGTAGGCCTCTCTGGTCGCCCGAGGTTGTGGGCGATGTACTGCTTCTCCTTGCGTGAGCTGGTTCGGGTTCACGATCAGCGACTGGTACGCGGCCGGGACGATGCCGCGCAGGACGATGAGCGCCACGACCCAGACGGCGATGGTGACCGGCCACCACTGGTGGCGGCGCCAGACGTTCCAGACCAGCACGGCGGCGAGCAGCAGGGCGATCGCCATCGTGACGTAGGTGAGCGGCAGGCGGATGTGCACGTCCGTGTAGCCGGCGCCGTACACCGCGCCGGCCGTCGAGTACAGCAGGTTCCAGCCCTTGAACAGCTGGCCGACGCCGACGACGACGAAGATCGCCGCCAGCAGCGCGGAGAGATGCGCGACCGCGCGGCCGCCGAGCTTGAGGTCGATCTGCGGGAGCTGCGGTGCGGCCTGCTGGGCGCGGGCGAAGGGTGACGGCCCCGCGTCGCCGGCGTCCGGCGCAGCCTTGCCCGGCTTCTGCTTGATGTCGATGCCGCCCATGATGAGGTGGATGATGGCGGCCAGGATGAGCGAGACGATCAGGGCGCCCAGGACGAACGAGAGGATGCCCTGCCAGAACGGCACGGAGAACACGTAGAAGGAGATGTCGTGGCCGAAGATCGGGTCCTTCTCGCCCCACGGCGCCTGGTTGAAGTACAGCAGCACGCGCTGCCAGGAGCCGGAGACGGAGACGCGCGGCGATGAACGCGACGATCACGCAGACGACCGCGGCGCCGATGCCGACCCACCTGCGCACGGCCGGGCTGCGCGGCTCCAGGAGCGTGCCGTCGATGTCGGCGCGGAAGTCCGGCGCCAGCCGCCGCGCCAGCTCCACGTTGGCCCAGATGACGACGAAGAAGAGGACGAAGGCGACGAGGCCGAGCAGCAGCTGCGCCCAGATGCGCGTCCAGAACACGCCGCGGAAGCCCACCTCACCGAACCAGAGCCAGTCCACGTACATGCCGAGGATGCGGCTGCCGAAGGCGAGAACGATGACCACGACCGCGACGACGATCGCGGTGATGACGCGCCGCCGGGTGCGGCGGTCGTGCCGGGGTTTGGGCGGCTGCTTCTTGGGGCGGAGCGGGCGGACGTTGTCCATGCCCAGAGTATGGCAGATTCGACGAGGCTAGTAACGATTCGGCGATGCGCTGACTCGCCGCGCGGCGCGGACACGTGCGTCAGTTGTGCACGGCCTTGTCGGCGCGGAGCATGGCGGTGAAGCGCTGGACCATCTTCGGGTCCAGCTCGTGCGCGGCGCGGTGGCGCAGGTCGGCGACGCTGTCGCCGTTGTGCGCGACCGGGTCCCACCGGCGGCAGACGGCGAAGGCGCGGGCCACGCGAGGGATCTCGGCCCCGCGCCGTCCCTCCGGGTAGCCACCGCCGTCCCAGCGCTCGTTGCCGTACACGAGCGCCTCGACCGCGGTCTGCCGCACCTCGCTGACCTCAGCGGCGCCGTTCTGGCCCGTGCCGAGGATGGCCTGCACCTCGTCCTGGACGGCGGCGCCGGTCTCATGCACCGCCAGTGCGGTGACCAGCCCGGCCGCCTCCGCCTCGCTCAGCCCGATGAAGGCGGCGAACCGGCGGCCGACGGCGGCGAGGTCGCCCTCGAACTCCGCCGCCTTGCCCGCGACCCCGTCGGTGTACAGGCACACGCGGTCGCGGCCGCCGTTCTTGGCGCGCAGCAGCGCGGCGTCGGCGGCCCCCAGCACCCCGTCACTGTCCTTGGCCGACTCGGGATACGACGAGACGCCGATGGACATCGTCACGTGCAGGTCGGGATGTCCGGGGTCGAGCATCGACACACGAGTCCCGGATGCGCTCGGCGAGCGTCCTGGCCTCGTCCAGCGTGGTGCGCGGCAGGATCATCGTGAACTCCTCGCCGCCGTAACGGGCGAGGTAGTCCGACCCACGGGAGCAGGAGCGCAGCACGCCGGCCACAGCCCGCAGCACGTCGTCGCCCCTCTGATGACCGATGGTGTCGTTGACCGCCTTGAAGTGGTCGAGGTCCATCATCAGGAGGCAGAAGTGGTCGCCGTAGCGCCCGGCGCGGCTGACCTCGGCCTGAAGCGACTCGTGGAAGTGGCGGTAGTTGTGGATGCCGGTGAGGCCGTCGCTGATGGCCTGCCGCTCCATCTCCTCGAAGCGTGCGCGCGTTCTGGATGGCGATCGCCGCCAGGTTGGCGAACAGCATGACCGGCTCGAGGTCCTCGCAAGCGAACAGGCGGCCGCCGAGCCGGTCCATGGTGAGCACGCCGGTGACCTTGCCCTGCACCCGCAGGGGGACGACGATGCTGGCCTGCGCCACGTCCTCACCGGTGCCGGGGATGTGGACGCCGCGCGGGTCGTTGGCCATGTCGTTGACCAGCTGCGCCTCGTCGTGCCGCACGACCCAGCCGGCGAGCCCCGTGTCGATGGAGATGCGGAACTGCTCGTTCAGGTCGGCGTTGATGTCGCGCGAGTAGATGCACACCAGTTCGCGCGACGACTCGTCGAGCAGCCGGATGTCCATCGCGTCGTAGTCGACGATGTCCTTGAGCATCGTGGTGATGCGGGAGAACACCTCGCGCTGGTCGAGCGAGCTGAGGAGCAACGTGCTGATGCTCATCAGCTCGTGCTGCAGGTCCAGCTGCCCCGCGAGCCGGGCGGAGGTCGTCTCCAGCTCGTCGTACTGCCGCGCGTTGTGGATGGCGATGGCGGCCAGGTTGGCGAAGAGGCAGGCGGGCTCCAGCTCGCGGGCCTCGAAGGTCCTGCCGCCGAGCCGGTCCATGGTCATGATGCCGATGACCTCGTCGCCCACGCACAGCGGGACGAGGATGCAGGCCTGCTGCTCCTCCCACTCGGTGCCCGGGATGTACACCGCACGCGGGTCCTTGGACATGTCGTTGATGAGCTGGGCGTCGTTGTTGCGGACCACCCAGCCGCTGATGCCCTCGTCGATGGGGATGGCGAAGTCGAAGATCTCCTGCTCGTCCTCGGCGTCGCGCGCGTAGATGGCGACGAGCTGCCCGAGCTCGGCGTCGACCAGGCGCACGTCCATGGTGTCGTAGTCGACGATCTGCTTGAGGGTGTCGGCGATGTGCTCCAGCACCTCGGTCTGCTCGAGCGACGAGAGCACGGCGCTGCTGGCGCTGAGCAGCTCGTGGCTGAGAGCCAGCTGCTCCTCGAGCTGCTGCGACGCCTTCTCGGCCTCCTCATACTGGCGCGCGTTGTGGATGGCGATGGCCGCGAGGTTGGCGAACAGGGTGACGGGCTCCAGCTCGCGCTCTTCGAACGTGCGCTCTCCCAGCCGGTCGAGCGCGAGCACGCCGAGCACCGTGTCGCCCAGCGCGAGCGGCGCGATGATGCTCGCCTGCGGCTCCCATTCGGTGCCCGGGACGAGCGCGCCGCGCGGGTCGTTCAGCATGTCGTTGACGAGCTGCGCCTCGTTGTGGCGCACGACCCAGCCGCTGACGCCGACGTCGATGGAGCTGCGCCAGCAGCGCATCTGCTCCTCGGTCGCGTCCTCGTCCGAGGCGAAGCCGCTGTAGAGTTCGCCGGCCGCTTCGTCGACCAGGCGGACCTCCAGCGCGTCGTAGTCGACGATCTCCTTGAGCAGCGTCGCGATGCGCGCGAACACCTCGCGCGGCTCGAGCGTGGCGAGGAGTGCGCCGCTGAGCTCGAGGATCGCGTGGCGCAGCGCCAGCTGCGCCTGCAGCTGCGCCGTGGCGTCCTCGAGCGCCTCGTACTGGCGCGCGTTCTCGATCGCCACGGCGGCGTGCGTCGCGAACACCTCGAGCGACTTGACCAGCTCGAGCGTCGGCAGCTGGCGATCGGCCGGGTCGAACAGGTCGAGCACGCCCATCAGTTCGTGGTCCTTGTCGTAGAGGGGCACGAACAGGTCGTCCTTGCTCGACCACTCGCCGGGGCGGCGCTGCCCGAGGTCCAGCTCGGGCAGGTAGTGGAGCTGCTCGTCAGTCCACTGGTGGCGGTGGTGGTCGATGAAGTAGGACGAGCCGATCTGGTGCTTCTCCAGGAAGAGCTGGTCCCAGATCTCCTTGGGCACGGGGCGCTCGAACAGCATGCGGTCGAACTCGGGGAACTCGCCGACGGTGGCGTGGACGGCGAAGTCGCCGGCGCCGGAGCGGAGGTACACGCTCGCCTCGCGGAACCCGAAGGTGTCGCTGAGCGCCATGGCGATGACGTGGACGATGGCGTCGAGCGTAAGACTCGACTGCAGCTGGTTCGCCAGCTTGATGAGACCGCGCAGCAGCTCGACTTCGCCACGCTCGGTCTTGCGATTCTTGGTCCGGAACGCCATCGGCTCCCCCGCTGGCCGCAGCCGCTGCCGAGGGTACCCACAAGTGTACGCCTGTGGAGATGCCCGCGACACGGCGGCGCTCGCCTTGCCTACGTCAACCGTGTCGGCAGGGCCGCGGGTTTGCTTGAGGGGAACAAACGCCCATTCGGACGCACAGGACGCGGGGGCGGACGGGCGCGCCCTCATCGCTCAGTCGGCGTGCTCTCCGAGCCTCAGGATCTGCCGCGCCTCGTCCGGCGTCGCGCAGGGGCGGTCCCACTCCCGCGCGATGCGCGCGACGCGGCCGACGAGCTCGGCGTTCTCCTTCGCGAGCACGCCCTTGTGCAGGAAGATGTTGTCCTCGAACCCGAGGCGCACGTTGCCGCCCAGAGCGAGCGCGGTCATCGTCACCGGCATGTGCCAGCGGCCGATGCCGGTGCAGGTCCAGGTCGACCCCTCGGGGATGCGGTCGACCAGGAACATCAGGTTGCGCGGCTCGCCGCTCATGCTGCCCGGCACGCCGAGCACGAAGTCCCAGTGCAGCAGCGGGCCGGCCGGGCCGTACTTCTTGACCAGCTTGAGCGCGTTGTCGATCTGGCCGGCCTCGAAGATCTCGAACTCAGGCCGGACGCCCTTGCTCTGCATGCGCTGGTAGAACTCGCTCATCAGCGCCGCGTCGTTGAAGAAGACGTCGTCGCCGAAGTTGGCGGTGCCCGTCGTCAGCGACGCCATCTCCGGGCCGAGCTCGAGCGGCTGCAGCCGCTCGTCGGCGGTCATGCCCATGGCGCCGCCGGTGCTCGTCTGGATGATGATGTCGGTGCGCTCGCGGATCGCCTCGATGGCCGCCGCGAACACTTCCTTGGCCTGCGTCGGGTTGGCCTCGGCGTCGCGCACGTGCAGGTGGTACATCGCGGCGCCGGCCTCGCGGCAGCGCGCCGCGTCGGCGCCGATCTCCGCCGCCGTCACCGGCAGGCCCGGCTGCGCGTCCTTGGTGGTCTCGGCGCCCACGCCCGCCACGGTGATGATGAGCTTGTCCATCAGTCCTCCCCCTTCAGGAGGGCGGGGCGCCGATGGCGCCCCGCCCCACCGCGTCCGGCTCGTCCTATCGCGCGTACGGGTACTGCTGGTTCACGTAGGCCAGGCTCTCCTCGATGACGTCGAGCGCCCGGGTCAGGTCGGCCTCGGTGTGGCGGTAGCAGATGTACCAGTGGTGGTACGGCTGCACGAACAGGCCGCGGCGGATGCACTGCGTGTAGAACTCCGTGCGCCGCTCCTTGTACTGGTCGTCCACGTGGTCGAAGGTCAGGAACGGCATCGGCGGGATGCCGCTCCTGGTGACCGGCACGCCGGACTCGTCGACGATCTTGCCCAGCTTGTCGAGGAAGCCCGTGCCGCGCTCCCAGATCACGTCCTGCACCTTCTCGCGCTCGAGGATGTCCATGCACTTCATCGCCGCGACCATCTCGAGGCTGTTGGGGAAGAAGGTCGAGCTGAGGAAGGCGTCCTTGAGGTAGGTCCCCATGACCTCGCGCTTGCCGACCAGCGCCGAGATGGGATAGCCGTTGGCCATCGCCTTGCCGACCGTCATCAGGTCGGGCACGACGCCGTAGCGCTCGCTCGCTCCGCCCATGGCGACGCGGAAGCCGGTGCGGATCTCGTCGAAGCACACCGGCGTGTCGTGCTTGTGGCACAGGTCGACGACCGCCTG
This sequence comes from uncultured Thermoleophilia bacterium, assembly GCA_963741075.1. Lineage (GTDB taxonomy): Bacteria > Actinomycetota > Thermoleophilia > UBA2241 > UBA2241 > CAIXSE01. Next base: position 242,559 of record CAVUGS010000026.1, on the reverse strand, counting down.
CAGGTAGCCGTCCGGCGGCGGGATGATCGGCAGGGCCATGGGATGGCCGACGGGCGTGATGATGACGCCGGCGACCTGGCCGGGGTTCTCGGCGAAGATGCGCTCGAGGTGGGCGATGTCGCCGTACTCGAACTCCTTGGTCAGCTCCCACACGGCCTGCGGCACGCCGCCGTGGTGCTCGACGCACCAGTCGCCCCAGCCGTGGTAGCCGCAGCGGGCGATGTTGTCGCGGCCGGTGTAGGCGCGCATGGCGCGGACGGCCGCGTTGGTCGCGTCCGAGCCGGTCTTGACGAGGATGGCCTGCTCGCCACAGGGCAGGTCTCGATGAGCCGCTCCTCGAGCTCGTTCTGGACCGGCTGGCACAGGCTGAAGCAGAAGCCCTTGTCCATCTGCGCCTTGGCGGCGTCGTTGATCTCGTCCTCGACGTAGCCGAGGATGATCGGCCCGTAGGCGCAGAGCATGTCGATGTACTCGTTGCCGTCGACGTCGAAGATGTGGCCGCCCTTGCCGTGCGTCAGGAAGACGGGGTATTCGCCGACGACGAAGTTGTAGGCGCGGCGGATGCCGCCGACGCCTCCGGGGGTGAGACGCTGGGCGTCGTCGAGCATGGACATGGACTTGGTGAGGTCGAGCTTGGGGGCGCTTTCGACGGGCTTCGTCATCTGGGCTCCTTTCGAGCGGGAGAGGCGCGGCGGACGCGCTGGGCGTCCACCGGAGGGTTCACGGTAGGCGGGTGCGGCTGCCCGGTCTCACCCGGGATCCGGCCAGAGTCGGCTGTAGATGAGGAGGATGGTCACGCCGGGCTCCCTCCCGAGCCTGCGCTGCGCGGAGCGACGGCCGCTCCGAGCCCTGCGTGCGGGCGGCGATGCGCTCTCGGCCCGCCGCCAGAGCGTATCGGATACGCCTCGCGTTGGCATCCCGCGCGCGTACGCGCGAGGGAGTGCGGCGCGGTGGCGCGGCCGCCAGGATGTCCACTCCGGGCAGCGAGCCGCCGCCGCTGTCCGGGCGCCACGATGGCGCGTCACGGCGAGGCTCCCGCCTCGCCCACGACTTCCTCCGGCGACCCCGCGAGACCCTCTTCGGCGGCGCCGAACAGCACCACCAGCACGGCGCCGATGAGGATGAGGACGCCGCCGAGCAACGTCCAGAGCGACGGCCGCTCGGCGAGGAAGACGAGCGCGAAGACCGGCGCGCTCGCCGGCTCCAGGAGCCCGACGATGGAGGTGTGCTGCACCGGGATGTAGCGCATGCCGTGCAGGAAGATGGTGCCGCCGAGGGCGGTGCTGAAGACGGCCAGCCCCAGCACCGCCCAGAGAGTCCGCGAGCACGAACGCGTAGCCGGCGCCGGACCACTGGAACAGACCGAAGGGCAGCATGACCGCCGCCACGACCACGCCGTTCGAGATGAGCATGGTGCTCCCGTCGACGTCCGCGCTGAGCGTCTTGGCGACCAGGAAGAAGACCGCGAGCAGCACCCCGGACGCAAGGCCGAACGCCACGCCGAGGGCGGACACGCGCAGCGCGGGGTCCATGAGACCGGGAGCCAGCATGACGGCGATGCCGGCCACGGCCAGCGCAAGCGCCACGACCACGACCGGCTCGGTGCGCTGCCGGAGCAGGCGCGGCGCGACCAGCGCGATGTAGATGGGGGACATGTAGGAGAGGAAGACGGCCAGCGCCACGTCGAGGTGACGCAGCGCCAGCATGAACGTGTAGAGCTGCACGGCGTCGAGCAGACCGAGCGCGAGCAGGCGCGGCCACACGCCCTGGCTGGCGCGACTGCCGCACCCATCGCGCCGCCCCGCCGAGCAGCGCGACCATCACGGCGGCCAGCGCCATGCGCATGCAGAGCACCGTGCTCGCCGGGAGGTCCGTCATGCCGACCCACACCCCCGTGGCGCCGAACATGACGGCCGAGCCGCCGACCATGGCGTAGCCTCTGAGCCGGCGCGAGCCGCCGCTCACGGCGCCGGCTCCAGCGAGGTCGCGCCCTCTTCTTCGTGCTCGCCGAGCAGCACCACCAGCAGGCCGGCGACCACGATGAGCACCCCGCCGGCGATGGTCCAGACGGAGATCCCCTGGCCGAGCAGCAGCAGCGCGTAGATGGGCGCCGACACCGGCTCGAGGTAGCCGAGGATGGAGCTGTGCTGCACCTTGATCATCCCCATGCCGTAGGTCCACATCAGGTAGGCGAGCGCCGTGCAGACCACGCCGAGAACAAGGCCGGCGACCAGGTCGCGCGTGGTGAGCTGGTAGCCGGCGCCGACCGTCTGCCACAGCGCCAGGGGCAGCAGGATGAGCGCGTCGAGCCAGGCCTCCGTGAAGACGATCGTGACGGCCGAGACGCGCCTGGTCAGGTCCTTGACGACGAGCTGGAAGGCGGCGTAGCCGAAGCCGGCGAGCAGGCCCGCCGTCACGCCCCACGGCGAGAGCTTGATGCCCTCGCCGAGCAGTGACGGCGTCAGGATCACGGCCAGCCCGGCGAGGGCGATCGCGAGCGCCGGGTACACGATCGCTTCGGTCCGCGCCCGGAACGACGCGCGGCGCGATCAGCGCCACCCACACCGGCGCGAGAAACTGCAGGAACATGCCGATGGCGACGCTCGTGCCGCGGATGGCGATGAAGAAGAGCAGGAGCGTGAAGGCGTCGATCGCGGCCATGAGGAGGAGGCGCGGCCAGACGGAGCGGCTGGCCGCGCCGGCGAGCGGACGGCGGCGGGCGAAGACCACGCCGAGCACGAGCCCCGCCGTCGCGAAGCGCAGCACGAGCAGGGCGCTCTCCGGCGCGGTCGCCCACTCCACCAGCGCGCCGATCAGGCCCATGATCAGGAACGAGCCGGCGACCAGCAGGTAGCCACGGGCGGAGCGGCTCATCGGGCAGCCTCACGCGGCAGGGCGGGCCGGCCGCAGGCAGGCGCCGCCCGTCATCACAGCGGCTCCGGCTCGGAGGCCGCGGCGATCGAGGCTTCGCCCTCGCCGCGGCCGAAGACCACGATCAGCAGGCCGGCGCCCAGGATCAGCGCTCCGCCGACCACCGTCCACACTGTCGGCAGCTGCCCGACGAGGAACACCGCGTACAAGGGCCCGGCGACCGGCTCGATGTAGCCGAGGATGGTGACGTGCTCCACGCGCACCCGCTTGCGTGCCCACGATCCAGAGCGTGTACGGGATCGCCGTGCAGAACACGCCCATGACCACGGCCGCGATCCACGCCTTTCCGTCCAGCTGATAGCCCGTGCTGCCGAACTGCCAGAGGGCCAGCGGGAGCACGAGCAGCGTGTCTCCCGCCGCCTCCGCCATCGAGATGGTCGAGGGCGCGACGATCTTGGTCAGTCCCTTCACGGAGATCGTGTAGGTGGCGTAGCCGAAGCCGGTGAACAGCGCGGCGAGCATGCCCGGCAGCGAGACCTCGACGCCCTCGCCGAGGAGGTCGGGAACGAGGATCACGGCCAGGCCGGCGAGGGCGAGGCCGAGCGCCGGCCAGACGATCGGCTCGCGCGGCGACTTGAAGAGCCGCGGCGCCGCGAGCGCCACCCACACCGGCATCAGGAAGAGCATGAACATGGCGATGGCGACGCTGGTGTGGCGCACCGCGTAGAAGAACAGCAGCAGCGTGAGCGACGACATCGCCGCCATGAGGACGAGCCGCCAGGCGGCGCCCGGCCGGCGCCAGTCGGCGAGCATCGGGCGCCGCAGGAACACCGCGCCGAGCGCCAGCGCCGCGAACGCCATGCGCAGGCAGAGGATGATCGCCTCCGGCGCGTCGGCCCAGGCAACGAGCGGCGCGCTGCCGGCCATGCCGAGGTACGAGACGACGACGATGGCGTACCCGAGCAGATCGCGGCGGGGCAGGCCGGGGCCCACGGCGGCCTCGGCGCTCACAAGGGCTCCAGCTCCGACTCCGACTTGCCGAGCACGACCACGAGCACGCCGGCGGCGACGATGAGCGCGCCGCCCACGGCGGTCGCGAGCGTGACGCCCTGGTCGAGCAGCGCCCAGGCGAACAGAGGAGCGACCACCGGGGTGAGAAAGCCGAGGATCGAGCTGTGCTGCACGCGGATCCGCGCCACGCCCTCTACCCACATCGTGTACGCGATGGCAGTGCACACCAGCCCGAGGATGGCGGCTGCGACCAAGTCCTGACCGGTCAGCGTCGTTCCGACGGCGAAGATCTGCCAGAGAGCCAGCGGGAGGATGACGATGGCGTCGAGAGTGCACTCCACCGTCACGATGGTCGTGCTCTCGAGCTCCGTGGTCAGGGTCTTCACCAGCAGATGGAAGAACGCGTAGAGCACGCCGCTGGCGAGGCCGACAGCCACCCCGACGGCCGAGAACGTCGCGCCGTCGCCCAGGAGCGAGGGCGCGACGATGACGCAGAGCCCGGCGAGCGCCACCGCCAGCGAGAGGTAGACCACCTTCTCGGTCGCCGTCTTGAGAAGATGGGGCGCGAGGAGCGCGACCCACACCGGCTGCATGAAGAGGAAGAAGGTGGCGACCGCGACGCCCGTCATGCGGATGGCGAAGAAGTAGGCAAGCAGCGAGCCGGCGTCGAGCGGGCCCATCAGCAGGAGCTTCGGCCACAGGTCGCGCCGGAGCAGGACGCGGAACGGCCGGCGGCGGGCGAACACCAGCGCCCAGGACCGCCGCCGCGATGACGAGGCGCAGGACGAGCAGCACGCTGCTCGGCGCGCTCGTCCAGCTGACCAGCGCGCCGCTGAACCCGACGAGGACGAAGCAGCCGGCGACCAGGAGGTAGCCGGTCAGGTCGCGTCCGGAGCCCGCGGTGTGACCCTGGCTCATCCCAGGGGCTCCAGCTCGGGCTCGCCGCGCGCGTAGAGCACCACCAGCATGCCGGCGGCGACGATCAGCGCCCCGCCGGCGATCGTCCACGAGCTCGGCACCTGGCCGAGCAGGACGAGCGCGTAGATCGGGGCGCTCACCGGTTCGACGTAGGCGATGATGCTGGCGTGCTGCACACGGATGTAGTGGAGGCCGTCCATGAACACGCTGAAGCTGAAGGCGGTGGTCACGAGGCCGAGCAGCGCCGCCATCAGGAGGTCGATGCCCGTGTAGTGGTAGTGCGCCGCACTGACGGCGAGCAGGCCGGGCACCAGCATCGCGGCCGCCGTGAAGGCGCTCTGGGCGAACACCACGGGCGTGCTGCGGACGCCCAGCCCGCGCAGGCTCTTGGCGAACAGCAGGTAGACCGCGTACATGACGCCGGCCCCCCAGGCGCAGAGCAGGCCGGCGGACGAGAGCTTGACGCCCTCGAGCAGCAGCCCCGGTACGAGGATGAGGGCCATGCCGGCGAGGCCGATCACGAGGGCGAGGTACACGACCGGCTCCGTCCGCTCCTTGAGGATGCGCGGCGCGACGAACGCCAGGTACACCGGCGCCAGATAGCTGAGGAAGATGGCGACGGCGACGCCCGTGTAGCGGATGGCGAGGAAGTACAGGATGAGGTTCAGCGACAGTGCGACGCTGATCCCGAGCACGCGCAGCGGCGCTCCCGGCGTGCGCAGGTCGCGCCAGCTGCCGGTGGCCAGCACGACCAGGCCGAGCACCGCCGCGGCGAAGACCATGCGGAGGCAGAGCAGCATGGTCGCGGGCATGTCGGCGTAGCTGACCATGACGCCGATGGAGCCGTTCGCGAGGCTGGCGAGGCCCACCTCGAGATAGCCGCGCATGCGCTCCTGCTGCGGAGCCGTCGTCACGACACCGCCGCCGCGATCGACGGGGGCGGCGGCAGGTGGGGCGTGTCGGCCCCTCACGTCAGCGGCTCCAGGAGGGCCTCGGCGTCACCCTTGCCGAGCACGATCACCATGACGCCGGCGGCCACGATGAGGGCGCCGCCGACGTAGGTCGTCAACGGCGGCGCCTCTCCGATCAGCAGGAAGGCCCAGAGCGGCGAGGTCACCGGTTCCAGGTAGCCGAGGATCCCGGCGTGCTCGACGCGCACGTAGCGCAGGCCGTCGGTGAACAGGCTGAAGCACAGCGCGGTGTAGACCAGGCCGCTGACGACCACGATCCACGTGTCGGTCCACGTGAGGTGATAGCCGCTGCCCACGGTCTGCCAGACGGCGAGCGGAGTGAACAGGATGACGCTGCCCAGGCAGTAGAACAGGGCGAAGGTCGAGCCGCGGACGCCGGCGTCGCTCATGCTGCTGACGAGCATCATCGCCAGGGCGAACATGAGGCCGGCGAGCAGGCCGAAGACCACGCCAGGCAACGTGACGGAGCCGTCGCCGGCGGTCGCGGCCGGCAGCACCAGCAGCGCCATGCCGCCGACGGCCACCGCGACGGCGACCAGGTCGATCCGCTGGCGCCGGGTGCGCAGCAGCCACGGCGCCAGCAGCGCGACCCAGACCGGCGCCATGTACTCGAGCGAGACGCCGACGGTGACGTTCGACGTCCGGATCGAGGCGAAGTAGAAGATCATCTCGAGCGCGACGACGAACCCGAGGAGGATCATCCGGCGGATGCGGCCCGAGCGGCGGACCTCCTCGACGCCGCCGCTCGCGAAGAAGACGACCGCAAGCGCGATGCCGGCCAGCCCCATCCTCAGGACGAGGAGCAGGCTGGCCGGCATGGTGGAGATCTGGATGAGCGTCGCCGAGGTGCCGAGGATCAGCGACGACGCCGCGATCTCCGCGTACCCGCGGAGTCGGCGACGGTCCCGGCGCGCCCCGCTCGCTCAGTCGCCGGCGAAGCCGAGGCGACTGGAGAAGACATCCAGGAAACGTTTGTCCGTGGCGAGGTCGAGGAACTCGATGCGGTCGCGCAGCCGAGCCATCCGCCTCCGCGCCCTCACGTCGATGAGGGCCATCTGCGCGCCGACGCCGGCGGCGTTGCCGACGAACGCGACGCGTCGCGTGGCGACCGGCGGGAACAGGCCGAGGTACTGCGCCGCGCCCAGGTCGAGGTAGTTGCCGAACGCGCCGGCGATGTAGACGGTGTCGAGCTGCTCCAGCGGGACCTCCAGGCTCGCCATGAGCAACTCCCAGCCGGAGTGGATCGCGCCCTTGGCGAGCTGCAGGCTGCGCACGTCGTGCTGCGTGAAGACGATGTCGCCGTGCGGACCGGTCGTGAGCAGGTACTCGACGCCCTCCTCGCCCTTGCGCACGAGCGGGTGGGCCGCCTGCATGCGGCCGCTCTTGTCGACGACGCCGGCGTGGACGAGCCCGGCGAGCAGGTCGACGACGCCGGAGCCGCAGATGCCGATGGGCTCGGCGCCCGTGATGGTCACGATCTCGGTGGCTTTGCCCGAGGCGTCGATCTTGACCCGTTCGATGGCGCCGGCCACGGCCTTCATGCCGTTGCGGATCTGGTAGCCCTCGAACGCGGGGCCGGAGGCGCAGCTCGTCACGGTCACGCGGCCGTCGTGGGCGAGAGCGATCTCGGTGTTGGTGCCGATGTCGATCGCCATGCTGGGGCGCTTCTTGGTCGCGAGGCGCGTGGCGGCGATCACGGCGAGGGCGTCCGAGCCGACGAAGCCGGCGATGGGCGGCGGGAAGTGCACGCCGCCGTCCGGGTTCATGTCGATGCCGAGCTCACTCGCGCGCAGCGTGAGCGGCTCGGCCGCGGCCGGGGCGAACGGCGCCTGGCCGAGGCCTACCGGCGAGAGTCCGAGGGCGAGGTGATGCATCGCCGTGTTGCCCACCACGGTCATGTCGCAGACGTGGTTGGCGTGCACGTCCTGACGCTCGTAGAGCGCCTTGAGGTTCGCGTTGATGCCGTCACGGACGGCGGCGGCGAGCAGAGCCGTCTCGTTGTGCTGGGCCGCGTGCGCGATGCGGCTGATCACGTCCTCGCCGTAGCGCATCTGCGGATTCTCCACGGCCTCCTGGTCGATCAGCGCGCCCGCGGCGCAGGTCGAACAGGTAGGCGATGACCTTGGAGGTGCCGATGTCGACGGCCACGCCGTAGCACTCCCGGTCGCGCTCGCCCGGGTGCACGTCGATGACGCGCTTGCCGTAGCACGTGGCCGTGACCTTCCACTTGCCGTCGCGCAGCGTGGCGGGAAGCTCCTGGAGCACGTGCAGCGGCACCTCGACGCCGCCGAGACCCTCGTCGAGGCGCTCCAGGTCGGAGCGCTTGTCCGCCAGCGTCGGCGGCTCGAGCTGCACGGACTTCGTGCGGACCGCCGGATGCGCGGCGCCGTGCGTCAGCTTGGACGTGGTGAGGATGCGACGCTGCCCGGCCGTGCCGCGCACCTCGATGCTGACGCGCGCCGAGCGCGGGTACGCCTGGCAGGCCAGGCGCCAGCCCTCGGCGCGCAGCTTCTCCGGGATCCGCTTGAGCTCGCGCTCCGTCGGCGCCGTGAGCTCTCCCGAGCCGAGACGGACGAGGCACTTGCCGCAGGTGCCGCGGCCGGCGCAGTCGGTGGGGATGTCGATCTGGGCGCGCACGAGCCCGTCGAGCAGGTTCTCCTGCTCGTCGACGGTCAGCGTGATGCCGATGGGCTCGACGAAGACTTTCGGCACGTTCTCTCCTTGTGTTCCGTAGAGGACAGGCGGGCGGCGCTTCCGGCCGCCCGCCCACCGGCGACTCTATCGCCGGAGATCCTCCCGGTCCTACCCCTCAGGCTCCGCGCTCAGACCTCGGACGCCCTCAGACCCTGACCTCGCCGAAGATGTCGGCCATGCGGTTCTTGCGGTCGACGACCTTCTGCATGCGCGCGTCCCAGACCTCGCTCAGCGTCGGGCCGTGATCGGCCTCGAACATGCTGGCGACGCCGAGGCGCTCCTTCTCGGCGTCGCAGCCCTCGCAGTGGCACGTCGCCGGGGACGTAGTCCTCGGGCTCCGTGTACGCGCTGATGACGCCCTCGTAGTTGCGCAGGATGACCTTGCCCGGCGCCTGGCTGATGACGTAGTTGGGGAACACGGGCGTCTTCCCGCCGCCGCCGATGGCGTCGATGATGTAGGTCGGCACGCCGAAGCCGGTGGTGTGGCCGCGCAGGCTCTCGTAGATCTCGATGCCCTTGGCCACGCTGGTGCGGAAGTGGGCGGTGCCCTGCGCGAGGTCGCACTGGTAGTAGTAGTAGGGCTTGACGCGGTACTGCAGCAGCCTGTGCGAGAGCTTCTTCATGACCTTGGCGTCGTCGTTGATGCCGCGCATCAGCACCGTCTGGTTGCCCATGGGGATGCCGGCGTCGTTGAGGCGGTCGCAGGCCTGCTTGCTCTCGGCGGTGAACTCCTGCGGGTGGTTGAAGTGGGTGTTGAAGTAGATGCGGCTGGTACTTCTTGAGCATCTCGACCAGCTCGGGCGTGATGCGCTGCGGGCAGACGACCGGCATGCGCGAGCCGATGCGGATGATCTCCACGTGGTCGATGGCGCGCACGCGCTCGAGGATGCTCTCGAGCTGCTTGTCGCTGAGGACCAGCGGGTCGCCGCCGCTGATGAGCACGTCGCGGACCTCGGTGGCGCGCTCGATGTACTTGATCGCGTTGTCGATCTCGGTCTTGGCGACGATGTCCTCGCTGCCGCCGACCAGGCGGCGACGCGTGCAGTGACGGCAGTACATGCTGCACATCTCGGTGACGACGAAGAGCACGCGGTCCGGATAGCGGTGCGTGATGCGCGGCGTCGGCGAGTCGAAGTCCTCGGAGACGGCGTCCTCGAGGTCCTCCGCGTGGATCACGAGCTCGGCCGGCGTCGGCACGCCCTGCATGCGCACGGGGTCGGTCGGGTCGTCCGGATCCATGAGCGACGCGTAGTAGGGCGTCACGCTCACGCGGAACTTGCCCATGCACGCGTCGAGGTCCTTGCGCTGCGTCGTCCGTGAGATTCAGCACGCTCGTCGAAGTCCTCGGTGGTGGTGAGCCGGTTGCGCAGCTGCCAGCGGTAGTCGTTCCAGTCGGCGTCGGCGACGTCTTTGAATCGCGGTATGTCCTTGCGGTCTCTGATCATGTGAGCGTCTCCTTCTCCACGAGGCCCCTGACCCTCGTGGCTCCTGCCTCACCGCTACGCCCGGCGTCCACGTCGCCGGGACGATGATGCACCCTTGCATACAGAGTTTACAGCGTAGGCCCGCCGGCCGCCGCTGATGTGCGACCGCGGGCCGTCGCCGGCCCGCCCGCGCCTGCTAGAGCCCCGGCCCGGCGATGATGCGCTCGATCACGCCGCGGGCCTCGGCCCCAAGCGGAACGCACGCGTGCTCGGCGAGCAGCTGCCCGGCGAGGGCGGTCGCCTTCTCGTAGGCGCCCTCCTTGCCGGAGGCGATCCAGGCGTCCCACATGCTGCGGTCGAGCAGCCGGGGACGCCACACGTCCTTCATGTGCCGGCGCGTGTGGCGCTGGCCGAGGTAGTTGCCGCCGATGCCGACCTGCTTGATGGCGTCGAGGGCGATGGTCTCGTCGTCGCACGTCGATGCCGGCGGCGATCTTGGCGTTCCAGCTGAAGATCTCGGTGTCCATGACGAGCTGCTGAGGGCTGAACGCAGTGGCGGCGCCGAGCAGACCGGCTCCGCCGGTCACATCGGCGCCCGACGCGGTCGTGCCGAGCGAGGCGAACGCGTCCTGCTGGCAGGCCTGCCAGTCCGGTTCGTGGCTGGTCGTGCGCAGGCCGCCGGCGACGAGCGGCAGGCCGACGCGGGCGGCGAGCTGTGCGGCGGCGAGCTGGAAGAGCGACGCCGACGGGCCGGCCGGCGGCAGGCCGGCGGCCGCGGGGTCGGCGACGTAGAAGAACGGCGCGCCGGGAGCCGCGGCCTGGACGGCGGCGCAGCCGGCGAGCACGCCGGCGTGATGGCGGATGAGGACGGCGCCGAGGTCGGGCGAGCGGTGCGGCCGCTCATCCTCCGCCGTCGCCGAAGGCGCCGACGGCGGAGCGGGCACACCGGACGCGGCGTCGGCCGGAGCCAGCACCACGCCGACCGGCAGGCCGGCGCGGGCGAAGACGAGCGCTGCGTCCAGAGCGTCCGCGCCGCCGCAGAGCGAGAGCGGCGAGCGGCGGCGCGCCTCTTCGGCGGAGCCGGCGACGGCCGCGGCCATCTCGACGGCCGCGGCGGCATCGGCGGTCGTCGTCACGAGCCCGGCCATCACGTGCTTGCTGGAGCCGGCGAAGCAGCGCGCGAGCGCGCCCACGACGGGCACGCCGGCGGCACGCAGCGGCGGGCCGGCGAGGACGGCGACCTCGGGCAGCGCGTCGGCGAGCCGGACGGCGTCGTCGAGATCGGCGAGCGTCGCCGGTACGGAGTCGCCGCCGGCGAGGCGGCGGACCCGCTCGGGGACGCCGCCCGGCCCGGCGGTCGCGGCGCCGGCCGCCAGCCACACCAGGCCGGCGCCGAGCGTCACGTCGTGCTCGGGCGCGCGGCCGGCGAGGACGAACGTCGCCGGCGCCGACTGGGCCGCGGCCTCAGCCGCGGCGCCCTCGGCGCCGAGCAGCTCGAGCGCGGCCGCGTGCACGCGCGCGACGTCGTCGTCGCTGAGCACGCGCAAGGCGAGTCGCGCCCGGGTCGTCAGGATCGGGCGCGCCCGGGGCGCCTCCGTCGTCGGCTCGGTCACCGGCTGCTCCCTTCCGCCTCGGCGAGCACGGCCTGCAGCCGGTCGCGGATCGTCTGCTCCAGCGCGAACGCGCGCGGCTCGTCGCGCAGCTCCTGCGTGCGCGCCGCCACGCGCTCCTTGAGCGTACGTCGCCCCCGCGGCCGACCAGCGGTCGTGCGTCGCGCGGTCGAACAGGCGCGGCTGCCACGTCTCGCGGTGGTGCTGGCGCGTGTAGCCCCGGCCCAGGTGACTGCCGCCGGGGCCCACGGCGTCGATCTCGTTCAGCGCCAGCGCCTCGTCGTCGACGCCCACCTCCACGAGCAGCGCGCGAGCGTAGCTCACCAGCTCGTCGCCGAGGACGACGGTCTCGTAGCTGCTCTGCAGACCGCTCTCGAGGTAGCCGACGTCGTGCAGCAGCGTGGCGCGGCTGAGCGCGCCGAGCACCGCGGTCATGCCGGCCTCGGCGGCCCACTGCTCGTCGAAGCTCTTGGCGTCGGCCACCGCCGCGTAGGCGAAGCTCGGCAACCCGTAGAAGCGCGCCAGGTCGGTCGCGGCGGCGTTGCCGAGGAAGTGCTCGGGCGCGCCGTAGACGTCGACGGCGGTGCGCATGTCGAAGGCGCCGCAGCCGACGCCGTAGACGAACGGCGCGCCGCTCCGCGTCAGCTGGTGGACGACGAGACCGCTCAGCGTCTCGGCGTTGCCGATCACGATGGTCGCGGTCATGGACGCCGGCGCGGTGGTCCCGGCGGCCGGCGCCGGCGCGTAGACGAGCGGGATGTCGAGCTCGGCGCAGGCGCGCACCTTGCCGAGGGCCTCGTCGCTGTGGATGAGCGGCGGGTTGGGCATGGCGTAGCAGCCGAAGCTGCGCGCCTCGCCGCACATGGCGGCCATGTCCTTCATGCGGCGCAGGGAGACTCCGTCGTGCGCCGTCGTCAGCAGCGGCTTGCGCGTGCCGGCGAGCATGGCGGCGAACTGCGCGAGGTCGCCGATCTCGGCGGCCACGTCGTCCGGCAGGCCCATGCTCATGACGAAGTCGAGGTTGGGCAGCTTCTCGGCCAGCGCCGCCATGCCCTCGACGTCGGCGGTCGTGCTGCGGCGGCGCTCGCCGGTGTCGGGGTCGGTGACGTAGACGCAGTCCGACCCCGTGCCGAAGTAGCTCCTGCCGTCCTCCAGCTCGAGGCCGCCGAGCTCGCCGCGCCGCGCGTGACCCTCGCCGCCGGACGCGCCGCGCTCCCGAAGCTTGAAGTGGCGCGGCGCGCTCTGCAGAGCTGCGTCCACCAGAGCGGCCGGGATGCGGGCGCGCGTGCCTTCGACGCGCGCGCCCGCCTCCGCCAGCTGCTCGCGGGCGCCGGCGTGACGCACCTCGACGCCGGTCTCCTCGAGCAGCGCCAGCGTCGCCTCGTGGACGCGCCAGCAGGCGGCGTCGTCCCAGACGATGAGGCGGGCGGCGGGCATCAGCAGGTCAGACGGCGGGCCTTCAGGCCCCCGCCAGCTCCTTGTCGGCGCGCTCGACGATCGCGCGCAGCTCCTTCACCACGTCCTCGGGAAGCGGCTCGGGCTGGTAGTTCGCCAGGATGTCGTCGGCGATCTCGGTGGCCTTCTCCAGGGCGCCCTTCTTGCCCTCGCGCAGCCAGTTGTCGTACGGCGTGCGGTCCCACACGTTGGGGCGCCAGATCTCCTTCATGTGCTGCCGCGTGTGCTTCTCCGCCAGGTAGGTGCCGTTGTGCCCGACCTTCTTGATCACGTCCAGCGCCAGGGTCTCGTCGTCCACCACGATGCCGTCGGCGACCTTCTGCACGATGCCGTAGATCTCGGTCTCCATGACCATGTGCGGGTAGCTCAGGATCTTGGAGCCGTTGAGCAGCCCGGCGCCGTTCATCATGTCGGCGTTGGTCATCACGCTGGCGAAGGTGCTGAGGGAGTCGTCGATGGCGGCCTGCCAGTCGGGCTCCTTGGCGCCGGTGGCCATGGTGCCCATCGCCATCGGCACGCCGTAGAAGTGGGCGAGCTGGGTGGAGGCGCCGGCGAGGAGGTAGTCCTCGGGAGAGCCGCCGGTGTAGCCGCCGGTCTTGAGGTCGATGACGCTGGGGGCGCCGGCGAAGAAGGCCGGCACGCCCGGGTAGGCCAGCTCGAGGAGCACGACGCCGCTGAGCGCCTCGGCGTTCTGGACGACGAGGTTGCCGGCCAGCGTCGCCGGGCCGGTGCCGGCCGCGAGCGGCATGGGCATGAAGCCGCTGGCCAGCCCATGCTCGGCGGCCACGAGGTTGGCCTCGAGGTTGGGGCCGTCGTGCGCGAGCGGGTCCACGGCGCACTGCATGAAGCTCAGGATGGGCCGCTCGCGCAGCTTGTCCGTGCCGCCGGCGATGGCGGCCGCCATCTCGACGAGGTAGCGGGCGGGCTTGTCGCCGACGGTGGTCACCGTCTGGAAGTGCTTGCTGGTGTTGGCGAACACGGCCTCGGCGTCGTGCAGCGCCTTGGTCGCCGGCGGCACGTCCTGGCTGGTGACCACGGGGCCCCAGTAGTAGCTGATGTTGGGCAGCGCGTCGACGAAGCGGGCGCTGGTCGCCGCGTCGGCCTTGGTGCTCGGCCGCTTCTCGCTCTTGTGATGGTCCCAGACGAAGACGCCGGAGCCGTCGTTGCTCAGGTAGCTGTGCTTGCCGTCGATGAGCATGTCGCAGGCGGGGTCGCGGCCGGCGAGCACGTAGCTGTCCGGCACCAGAGAGACGGCCGTCATGACGACCGCGCGAGGGAGCTTGGCGATCTGCGTCGCGCGGTCCACCTCGCAGCCGTTCTTCTCGAGGACGTCGAGGGCGCGCTCGCTGGGAAAGCGGATGCCGACCGTCTCGAGGACGTCGAGGGTCGCCTCGTGGATGCGCTCGAGCTCGCTGGGATTGAGCACGTCCCACCAGAGACGGGGGGCGATGGGATTGATTCGGGAGTCATTGCGGCAACCTCGCAGGGGTCCGACGACGGCGGGTCAGGGTGGAGTCGGCAGCGGGCGGGCAGTCGCGGTGTCGCTCAGGAGGAGCCCGTCCGCGGAGGCGGAGGGCTTACAGACCGCAGGAGCGGTTGATCGTGCTGATGCTGATGCTGGATGCGTCGGGCACGGGCCGGAGTCTATCACCGGGCCAACGCCCGGCAAACCGCCGCAAGCGCTCCGGAGTGCGGCACGTGCAGCGGTTTTTGCGGCAGCTCACGTGCCGGGGCGGCGAGCCTCGACGTCCGCGAGAATCGGCTCGAGGCCCGCCTTCGCGGCGTCGGGCAGCTCGAAGGCGCGCGGCTCGGAGCGCAGCTCCGCGACCCGCGACCTCAGGCGGTCGAGCAGCGTCTTCGACCCGTCGGCCTCCCACGCGTCGTGACGCGTGGTGTCGAAGAGGTCGCTCTGCCAGATCTGCCGGAAGTGCTTGCGCGTGTAGGGCCGGGCCAGGTGGTTGCCGCCCGGCCCCACGGCCTTGATCTCGTCCAGCGCCAGCGCCTCGTCGTCCACCGCCAGCGGCGCCATGAACGCCTTGGCCCAGCCCAGCAGGTGGTCGCCGAAGACGATCGACTCGTAGCTGCTCTGCAGCCCGCACTCCAGATAGCCGACGTCGTGCAGCAGCGTCCCGCGCGAGAGCTTGGCGAGGATCGCCGTCAGCGCCGCCTCGGCGCTCCACTGCTCGTCGAGCGCCTTGCTGTCGGTGTGCGCCGCGTAGGCGAAGCTGGGCAGGTCGTACCAGCGCGCCAGGTCGGTCTGCGCCTGGTGGCCGCGGAACACGTCGGCGGACGAGTACACCTCGTTCATCGTCCGCATGTTCATGGCGCCCACGCCGACGCCCCAGACGAACGGCGCGCCCGGCCTGACGGCCTGGCTCAGCACGAGGCCGGCGAGCACCTCGGCGTTGGCCACGACGATCACCGCGGCGACACTCGCCGGCGCAGTGGTGCCGGCGTTCGGCGCCGGCGCCCAGATCAGCGGTATGCCGAGCTCGGCACAGGCGATCACCTTGCTGGCGCCGTCCTCGTCGAAGAGCAGCGGGGGCACCGGCATGGCGTAGATGCCGAAGCTGTCGGCCTCGCCGGCGAGCGCCGCCATCTCCCGCATCTTCGGCAGGATGTGGCCGTCGCGCGGCGCGACGAGCAGCGGCTTGCGCGTGCCGCGCAGCATGGCGTCGACCTGGACGAGGTCGTCGATCGCCTGCGGCGCGTCCTCCGGCAGGCCCATGGACATGACGAAGTCGATGTTGGGCAGCTTCTCGCAGAGCGCCGCCATGCCCTCGACGTCGGCGCGACGGACGCGGCGGCGTTCGCGCGTCTCCGGGTCGCAGACGTACAGCACGTCGGATCCGGTGCCGCAGTACGTGTGCGCGGCGTCGAGGACGATGGGCTCTGTGTCGCCGCCGCGCGGCTTGATCGTCCAGTCACGCGGCGCGCTCTCGATGGCCGCCTCGACGAGCTCCGCCGGGATGCGCACCCGCGTGCCGTCCACCTCTGCGCCGGCCCCGGCGAAGAGCTCGGCGGCCGGCGCGTACTTCACCTCGATGCCGGTCTCGGCGAGCACGTCGAGCGTCGCTTCGTGGACCCGCCGGCAGGCGTCGTCGTCCCAGATCGTCAGGCGAGCTGTGTTCACGTCGCCCCTCCTCGCTCTCGTGGTGAGCCGGCCGCTGTCGAGCCGGGTGGCGCGCGGCTACGGCGCCGGGCTTTCACTTGGACGCCCGGGAGGGCCCGCTTCGTCGGCGGCGTGACGGAACGCCTCCCATCGGCACGCGCTCGTCCGCGCCGGCGGCTGGACACGAGCGGCTGCTCGCGGCCATGCTTGGCGCGTCATGAACGTCCGGCAAGTGTACGACGATGGCCTCTGCATGCAGTGCGGCACGTGTGCCGCGGTCTGTCCGGCTGCCGCCGTCCGCCTCGAGTGGGATCTTCGCGCCGGCCACCGGCTCCGGGTGGACGCCGGCCTCTGCACCGACTGCGGCGCGTGCGTGGAGGCGTGCCCCGGACCGGGGCTCGACTTCACCGCCGGCGCGTGGTGGCGAGAACGCAACGACGGCGCGCCCGTCCGCGACTTCCTGGGTCCTTGGCGCAGCCTCTGGTTCGGCTGGGCGTCGGATCCACGAGTCCGGCACGCCGGAGCGTCCGGCGGCGTGGCGACGGCGCTGCTGGCGGGCGCCCTGGAGTCAGGCTTCGCCGACGCTGTGCTTGCCGTCGGACTGGATCCGCGCAACCCCCTCGCCGCCGTCGGCGTCGTCTGCCGGACGCCGGAGGAAGTGGCCGCCTGCCGCGGCTCCAAGTACAACGTCGTCGCCGTGAACGCACTGCTGCGCACGGTGCTCGACGAGCCGGGGCGCTACATCCTCGTCGGCCTGCCCTGCCACATGCAGGGGCTACGGCTCGCGCAGCGCCGTTCCCGCCGGCTGCGCGAGCGCGTCGTCCTCGGACTGGGCGTCTTCTGCGGCCTGACCAACGAGCCGCGCGCCACGGAGGTGGCCGCGCGGCAGGCCGGACTCGAGCCGGGCGACCTGGCGAGCGTCTCGTATCGGGGACCCGGCTGGCCGGGCGGGATGCGCCTGGAGACGCGCGACGGCAGCGTCCGCTACCGCGACTACCCCGACTACTTCGACCGGCACCTGGCCGCCATCGTCCCTCCACGGTGCCGCATCTGTCCCGACGCATTGGCCGAGCTCGCGGACATCTCGGTCGGCGACGCCTGGCTGGACCGCTTCGACGGGCTCGGACGGCGTGAGCGACCTCATCGTCCGCACGCCGGCCGGCGAGCAGCTGCTCGCGGACCTCGCCGGCCGCTTCGAGCTGATGAAGGCGAGCCCCGATGAGATGGTCGCCTCCCAGCGCGAGACCTACCGCGTCAAACGCGACGTGTGCCGCGGCCGCCTCTGGCTACGCTCGCTGGCCGGACGCCCGCTGCCGGCCTACCCCGGCTTGGACCTGACGGCTTCGCCTCGAGACCGCCTGCTGGGCGTCGCCAATGCCGCGGGCGAGCGCCTGTTCCGGGCATTGGCCGACAGGCGCTTCCCGTCAGCGGCCGGCGAACAGGCGTCTCGCCCCGTGCGGTCCGCCCGGGGACCGGACGCTCAGATCCAGAAGTCCGGCGGCGCCGCGAGGTCGGGATGCTCGCGTTCGAAGGTGAGCGCCGCATCGAGCGTGCGCACCCAGTCGTAGTAGACGCCCTTGCAGTGCACGAGCTCGACGCCGAGGTCGCGCAGGCGGGCGAGGCCGTAGGCCTGTGCGCCCGCGGGGGAGTACACGGCGTCGGACGCGACGACCACGCGGTAGCCGGCTTCCTTGAGGCCGACGGCCGAGTGCGTCACGCAGACGTCGGTCTCGAAGCCGCAGAGCACGGCCGTCCGGCGACCGGTCGCCTCGATGGCCGCCATGATCTCCGGGCAGGCGGCGAGGTCGAAGACCGGCTTGGTGAAGACGGGCGCCCTGCGGCCGACGGCCAGCAGCACCCCCACGGCCGTCGGCCCGTTCCGCTCCGGGCTCTCTTCGGTGAGCACGGCGGGCACGTCCAGGGCCATCGCCGTCCCGGCCAGCCAGGCGGCTCGCGCGGCCGCCCTGCTCACCTCGGCGGCGTCGTCCTTGTCGAGCCTGTCGCTCCAGAACTTGGGCTGCAGGTCGACCACGACCAGCAGCGAGTCGTCACGATCGATGAGCGGCATGGTCGCCTCCACGGCGTCGACGGGTGGCCTGGCGGCCGCCGGCGCCGGGCGGCCGCTGCCCGGCACCATATCACCGCCGCGCCGGCCGCTCGAGGACGCGGAGCGGCAACTTGGACGAACTTCGCAGGCCCGCGGGCCGCCCGCGACGGATTGCTCGGCGAAGTTGGGCGCGCGCGGCGATGACGCTTTACTCGCACGCGCGCCGCCCATACCCTCGAATCCTGCGAGCGGCGGGGCGCTCCTGCGACCACGCCCGTGGGGCCGGGCGACTCGTCACCCTTCGCCCCACCCGCCGCCTCGCCGGCCGTCACACGTCGCCTGTCAGCGGAGGTGCTCCAGTGAAGCGAAACCTGCACGCCGGGCGGCCCAGCTCGGGAGGGCTCAGCCTGAGCGTGTTCACGGAGGCTGAGCTCGACGACATCCATCTCGCCTCGCTCGAGATCCTCGAGCGCACGGGGGTCTGGGTCGAGGCCGACGACGCACTGGACATCCTCAGCGACGGCGGCTGCCGGGTGGACCGCGAGACGCGCATGGTCCGCATGCCGCCGCACCTCGTCGAGGAGTCGCTCCGCTCCGCACCGCCAAAGAGCTACCTGTGCGGTCGCGACCCGGAGCAGGACATCGTCCTGGAGGCCGGCCGCGTCTACTTCTCCAACTTCGACGAGGGCATCATGCTCGTCGACGTGCGCACGGGCGAGTACCGGCACCCGGTGCTTCAGGACGTCCACGAGGCGGCGCGCCTGGTCGACGCCCTCCGAGACATCGACACCTACGAGTCGGCGGTGCACCCGGGCGACGTCCCCGAGGAGACGGCGAGCCTCTACAAGTGGGAGGCGGCGATCCTGAACACCGGCAAGCCGGTCGGGACCGAGGCGACGAGCGCCTACGACTGCCGCAAGCTCATCGAGATGGGCACCGTGATCGCGGGCGGCGAGGACGAGTTCCGTCGCCGCCCGCTCATCGGCTTCGGCGTCTGCGCCGTGAGCCCGCTCAAGCTGCCGCGCGACGCCACCGAGGTGATCATCGAGTCGGCGCGCGCCTGGTGCCCGGACACGATCCTCAGCATGGCGATGTCCGGAGGATCGTCCCCGGTCACCCTGGCCGGCACGCTCGTCCAGCACAACGCCGAGGTGCTGAGCGGCATCGTGCTCGCGCAGCTCGTCGAACGCGGCTGCCCGGTCACCTACGGCACGTCCACGACGGCGATGGACCTCAAGCTGGCGGCGGCGAGCGTGGGCTCGCCGGAGCTCGCCCTGTTCTCCGCCGCCTGCGCCCAGATCGCCCGCCGCTACCTCATCCCGAGCTTCGTGGCGGGGTTGTAGGCGGACTCCAAGCTCGGTGACGCGCAGACCGGTCACGAGAAGACCCTCACCGGCCTCCTTCCTGCGTTGGCAGGCGCCAACCAGATCTACGGTGCGGGGATGATCGAATCGGGCGTCACCTTCGACCTGGGCCAGCTCGTCATGGACGACGAGATCGCCCGGATGATCAAGTTCACGGTCGGCGGGATCGCCGTGACCGACGAGACGATGGCCGTGGACGACATCGCCAGGGTCGGCGCGTTCGGCGACTTCCTCTCGCTGGACGCGACCCTCAGGCACATGCGCGAGCTCAGCCAGCCGGAGGTCCTCGACCGCCGCGTGCGCGAGGACTGGGAGGCAAGGGGCGCGACCGACCTCGCCACGCGGGCGCGCGCCCGGGCGCTGGAGCTTGTAGAGTCGCACCAGCCGATGCCCCTCGACCCGGACGTGGCCGAGCAGGTGCACCGCGTCATCGAAGCTGCAGATCGTGAGAAAGGCGTCGCATGAAAGAACCACTCAAGCAGGCCATCATCGACGGCAACGCCGACGTCGCGCTCGCGCTGACGCAGGCGCTGGCCGCGGGCCTGCGCGGCTCGGTCAAGGTGATGGTCGGCGGCGCCCCGGTCACCGCCGCCTTCGCCGACGAGATCGGCGCCGACGGCTACGGCGCCAACGCCGGCATGGCGGTGGAGCGGGCGAAGGAGCTGGTGGGGTAGGCCGGGCCGGCCGGCCCCGAGGGAGAGCCTCATGACGGCGACCATCGACCGCGAGCGGCTCGCGGCGCTCAAGGCGCGCGAAGACGAGCTCTTCGTCGCGCGCCATCCTCGCTCCCGCGAGCTCTTCGAGCGGGCGCAGGCGCACATGCTCGACGGCGTCCCCATGAACTGGATGACGCGCTGGTCCAGCCCGTTCCCGCCCTACGTCGCGGAGGCGCACGGCGCCCGGTTCACCTGCGTCGACGGGCACGAGTACATCGACTTCTGCCTCGGAGACACCGGCGCGATGACCGGCCACTCTCCCGAGGGGCCGGCCGCGGCCATCGCCGCGCAGGCCGCCCGCGGCATCACGACGATGCTGCCCACCGAGGACTCGCTCTGGGTGGCCGATGAGCTCTCCCGGCGGTTCGGACTGCAGTACTGGCAGCTGGCGCTCACGGCGACGGACGCCAACCGCTTCGCCGTCCGGCTGGCGCGCCACGTCACCAGGCGGCCGAAGATCCTCGTCTACAACTACTGCTACCACGGCTCGGTGGACGAGACGATCATCACCATCAACGACGGGGTGCCGGGGCCCAAGCCGGGCAACGCCGGCCCGCCGGTCGACCCGACCGTCACGTCCAAGGTCATCGAGTGGAACGACCTCGAGGCGCTGGAGCGGGCGCTCGAGCCCGGCGACGTGGCCTGCGTCCTCGCCGAGCCCGCCCTCACCAACATCGGCATCATCCTGCCGGACGAGGGCTATCATGCGGAGCTTCGCCGGCTGACCCGCGAGACCGGGACCCTGCTCGTCATCGACGAGACGCACACCATCTGCGCCGGACCGGGGGGCTGCACCCTCGCCTGGGGCCTCGAGCCGGACATGGTGACCCTCGGCAAGCCCATCGGCAGCGGCGTTCCCGCGGCGGTGTACGGCTTCGGCCAGGCCATCGCCGACCTCATCCATGCGGACTGGGACTACCACGCCGCCGACGAGTGCGGCATCGGCGGTACGCTGGCCGGCAACGCCCTCAGCGTCGCGGCCGTACGCGCGACGCTGAGCGAGGTGCTGACCGACGAGGCCTACGAGCGCATGATCCCGCTCGCCGGCCGCTGGGCGGACGGCGTGCAGGACGTCATCGACGAGTTCGCGCTGCCCTGGGTGGTCAAGCGCCTGGGCTGCCGGGCCGAGTACTGGCCGCGGCCCGTGCCGCCGCACAACGGCGGCGAGGCGGCCGCGGCCGAAGACGAAGAGCTCGACCGCTACCTGCATCTCTTCATGCTGAACCGCGGCATCCTGATGACGCCGTTCCACAACATGGCGCTCATGTCGCCGCAGACCACGGCGGCCGACGTCGACCGCCACACGCAGCTGCTGCGCGAGGCCGCCCGGACGCTGGCCGGCTAACCCGCCAGCTCGGCGTCGGCGGCCGCGACCAGCCGCCGGAGCTCGGCGCGCACGCCGGCGGGAAGCGGGTCGGGCGCGTGCGTCCGCAGGATCTCACGCGCCTTCTCCTCGGCGTTCTCGAGAGCGCCCTGGCTTGCCGGCCGCCAGCCAGGCGTCGTACGGCGTCCGGTCCCAGACTCCCGGACGCCAGATCTCCTCCATGTGCTGCCGCGTGTGCTTCTCCGCCAGGTAGGTGCCGTTGTGCCCGACCTTCTTGATCACGTCCAGCGCCAGGGTCTCGTCGCTGACCTCGATGCCGGCAGCGACCTTCTGCACGATGCCGTAGATCTCCGCCTCCATGAGCAGGTGCGCGTAGCTCAGGGTCTTCGAGCCGTCGAGCAGGCCGCAGCCGCTCATCATCTCGGCGCCGGCAGAGACGCTTGCCAGCGTCGAGAGCGCGTCGTCGACGGCGGCCTGCCAGCCCGGCTCCTTGGCGCCGCTCGCCATGGTGCCCATGTTCATGGCGAAGCCGAAGTGGTGCGCCAGCTGCGTCGCGGCGGCGGCCAGGACGTAGTCCTCCGGGCTGCCGCCCGTGTAGCCGCCGGTCTTGAGGTCCATCACGGAGGGCGCGCCGGCAAGGAACACGGGCGCGCCCGGGATACGCCAGCTGCAGCAGGACGATCCCGGCGAGGACGGCCGCCAGATTGACGACGAGATTGCCGGCCAGGGTCGCCGGCGCGGACGCACAGGCGAGTGTCAGCGAGAGGAACCCGACGGGGACGCCCGCCTCAGCGCAGACCAGCGCCGCCTCGAGGCTCACGGCCTCGTTGCCCAGCGGGTCTATCGGACAGG
This sequence comes from uncultured Thermoleophilia bacterium, assembly GCA_963741075.1. Taxonomy (GTDB): domain Bacteria; phylum Actinomycetota; class Thermoleophilia; order UBA2241; family UBA2241; genus CAIXSE01. The sequence goes on along the minus strand of CAVUGS010000026.1, from coordinate 220,190 downwards.
CGATCAGACTCATGATCGGCCGGCGGCGGAGCTCCTCGTCTCCGCCGGCCACCACGCGCGCCATCTCGACCACGCGGCGCGTCATGTCCTCGCCGACCACGTCCACCGCCTGGAAGTGTTTGCTCGTGTTGGCGAAGATCGCCTCGGCCTCGTGCAGCGGCCTGGTCGCGAGCGGGACGTCCTCGGCGGTCACGACCGGGCCCCCAGTAGAAGCTCACCTGCGGGAGCGCGTCGACGAATCGGGCCGAGTCGGCCACGTCCTGCCGGGTGCTCGGGCGCAGCTCGCCGGTGTCCGGGTCGACGACCCGGACGCCGCAGCCGTCGTTGCTCAGGTAGCAGGCAGTGCCGTCGAGGACGATGTCGCAGCGGGGGTCGCGGGCGGCGAGGAGCGGCGCCTGCGGGCGCCGCCTGCAGCGCCGCCCGCACCACGTCCTCCGGCAGGCGCGCGACCTGCGACGCGCGGTCGACGCGGCAGCCGCCGCGTTCCAGTGCGTCGAGCGCGCGCTCGAGCGGGAAGCGCACGCCGACCTCGGCCAGCGTCCGCAGGATCGCCTGCTCCAGACGCTCGATGTCGTCCGGGGTCAGCGCCTGCCAGCGCAGACGCGGCCGGATGGGGTCGATCCGCAACGCCTGCGTCCGTCATGGTCCCTCCTCGTCGCCGCCCGAGATGCTATCGGCCCGGCGGCGGGCACGTCACGCCGACGGCCTGACAGACCAGGTCGGAGTCGCCCGAACCGGTCGCCTTGTCTCGCACGGCGGTCTCGCGCGCAGGCGTCGCGCGTTGGTCCCGTACGCAGACGGGGCGGCGAGGCGCCTCCGCGCCTCGCCGCCCCGGTCTGGTCCTGCTGCGGACTGGCCGGTCCCTCTACAGCTCCTCGTCGCCCGGAGGCAAGGGCGTCTCGCCGGCCGGGCCCTGCGAGAGCGGGATCTGCGGGAGAGCCGTGTCCTTGACGTTGTCCTCGTCGAGGGCCGCACCCGCTGCGCCCTGCGGCGGACCCGCGACGGCGTCCGGTCCCGGCAGCTCCTGGTCGACCTCGACGATGCCGAGCTCCTTGGCGTGCTCCGGCTCCTTCTCCGGCAGGATGTGCCGCAGGAAGCGCTTGGTGCGGTCGTCCTTGGGATGGAAGAAGACCTCGCTCGGCGGACCCTGCTCGATGAAGTAGCCGTCGTCCATGTACACGACCCGGTCGGCCACGTCGCGGCTGAAGCCCATCTCGTGGCTGACCACGATCATGGTCATGCCCTGCGAGGCGAGGTCCTTCATGACCTTGAGCACCTCGCCGATCAGCTCGGGGTCGAGGGCGCTGGTCGGCTCGTCGAACAGCATCAGCACGGGGTCCATCGCCATGGCGCGGGCGATGGCGACACGCTGCTTCTGGCCGCCCGAGAGCTGGCTGGGGAAGAAGTCCATGCGCTCGGCCGAGGCCCACCTTGGTCAGCAGCTCGTGCGCCTTGCGGATGGCCTCTTCCTTCTTCTCGCCCTTCACCAGGATCGGACCCTCGGTGACGTTCTCGGTCGCGTCCTTGTGCGGGAAGAGGTTGAACTCCTGGAAGACCATGCCGCACTTCATGCGGATCTCGTGCACGTCCTTCTTGAACTTGCTGCCGTGGCTGCCGCACGTGACGTGCACGTCCCCGACCCTGATCTCGCCGCTCGTGGGGTCCTCGAGGAAGTTCAGGCAGCGGAGGAACGTGCTCTTGCCGGAGCCGGACGGTCCGATGAGCACCAGCACCTCGCCCTTGTAGACCTCGAGGTCGATGCCCTTGAGCACGTGGTTCTTGCCGAAGTACTTCTGCAGGCCCTCGACCTTGACGACGAGCTCGCGCCCCTTGTCGTCGGTGATCGTCTCGTGTGCGAACGTGTGCGTCGAAGACATGCTATTTCGCCTTCCCCTTCTCCTTCTCGCGCGCCTTGTCGCGCGCCATGCGCGTCTCGAGCTTGGCCTGCCAGAAGCTGAAGAAGATCGTCAGCGCCCAGTAGAAAGCCGCCGCCACGAGAAGGGTGGAGAAGTTGTTGAGCGAGGAGGCGCCGGCCAGCTGGGCGCGACGCAGCAGTTCCTCGACCGTGATGACCGAGACCAGCGAGGTGTCCTTGATGAGGGCGATGAAGTCGTTGCCCACCGCGGGGATGACGATCTTGAACGCCTGCGGCAGCACGATGCGCCGCTGGGTCTGCCAGCCGCTCAGGCCGATCGCCCAGGCGGCCTCGTTCTGGCCCTTGGGCACCGCCTGGATGCCGGCGCGGAACACCTCGGTGAGGTAGGCGCCGTAGTTGAGCGACAGCGCCGCGACGCCGCACCAGAACGCCGGCGGGTTGTACGTGTCCGGCAGGCCGAAGGCCCTGATGAACTCGGGCACGCCCTGGTAGATCACGATGATCTGCAGCAGCAGCGGCGTGCCTCGGAACAGCGAGGTGTAGAAGGTGGCGAGCCAGTAGGGGATGCGACCGATCACCATGCGGAACATGTACTCACGGCTCTGGTACCGGTCCCACGCCTGCTTGAACGTCATCTTCTTGGAGAGCCGGCCCAGCGAGCCGAACAGCGCGAAGATGCAGGCGAACACGATCGAGATGACCGTGAGCTCGACGGTGACGATGGCTGCCGGCGGCGATGTACCAGAACCACTTCTTCATGACGTCGACGTTGATCAGGCTGCCGCCCGAGGCCTCGCCCTGCGACTTGAACTCCCAGGAGTACGTGTCCGACGTCTTCCCGGTCCTCTCGTCGTAGACCTTGAGCGGCTGTCCCTTGGTGTCGAAGAGGGACACGTCGAACTTGAAGTCGCCCTTGGCGAAGGTCGGCGTGTCCCACGCCATGAGCAGAGTCGGGTTGCCGGGCGACAACTCGATCATGCTGGCCGGCGATGAGAGGGCGATCTCTTTGCCGTCGACGGTGAGGATCGACGCGGCCGGGTCGAGATCGGCGCCGTTGAGGTTGAGATTGACGTTGATCTGGTCTCCGGACCACTTCGTGCGGTCGCCCGAGGGGTCCGGGATGACGCCGAGGACGATCGGCACCCCCGTCGGCGCCGCAGCGGAGGCCGCCGGCGAAGCGCTCGAGGAACCCGACGCGAGCGCTACAGGCGAGAGCGCGGTCACCACGAGCGCGAGTATCGCCGCCAGGAGGCCGATGCTCGCGTACCCTGCGCGTCTGTGCATGTCTGCGAACCTTTCCGAGAAATGGCCGCGGCGGAGGCGCCGAAGTGCTCGCCCCCGCCGCGCCAAGTCAGGAGGTGTCGCCCGAAGGCGACACCCGGGAGTCGTTGACTACTGCTTCACCGTCAGGTCGAGGCCGTTGTACCACTGCTTCGACATCGCGGTGAGAGAGCCGTTCTCGTGCATCTGCTGCACCGCGTAGGTGAGGAGAGCAGCCCAGTCCGTCTCGCCCTTCGCGACGGCCATGGAGAGGTCCTCGTAGTACAGCGGCTTGCCCGAGAACTCCATGGGCTGACCGTCGAGGATGGCCTGCTGGCCCGTCGGGCCGGCGGTCATGACGAAGTCGAGGTTGCCGTTGAGGAGGTCCGGGAAGGCGTCCACGTCGGTGGTGTACGTCTTCACGATCGCCTTGGAGTTCTTCTTGAGGTAGTCGTAGTAGGTGGTCTGCGCGCCGACGCCGACCTTCTTGCCGGCGAGGTCGGCGACGCCGGTGATCTGCGGCCCGCCCTTCTTCACGAAGACCTGGCCCGACGTGTAGTAGTACGGCTCGCTGAAGTCCAGCGTGTTCCAGCGCTCGGCGACCTTGACGCCGTCGATGGCGGACGTCATCGAGCCGATGGAGACGTCATAGCGGCCGTTGTTGCAGGCCGGCGGGGATGGTCTCCCACGCGGGATGCTCCCACTTGATCGTCGAGCCCGAGGATCTCGGCCATGCCCTTGGCGACGTCGACGTCGAAGCCGACGACCTCTTTGGTCGTCGGGTCGACCGAGCTCTGCGGTGCGTAGTTCGAGTCGTTGGCGACGATGACCTCGCCCTTGGTGGCGATGTCGGCCGCCAGGCCGGTGGGCGCGTGGCCCAGGATGGCCGTGGCCCGCTCCATGGCGGTTCCTTCGATCGCCTGCGGTAGCGGATGCGCTGGGACTTGCGCTCTGCTGTACTGTCGCTTCCGCACGCGGCGAGTACGCCCGCGAGCGCGATGACAGCGACGAGCAGCGCGGTCACCAGAATGTAGGTCTTGCCCTTTCTCATGCCTCCGTCCTTTCCGGCTGACTTTTCCTGACGCCGCTGGCCACGGGTGTGGATGTGCGGATGGCGGCCCCCACCGCCTGTCAGGACGTTCAGCGCCGCACTCCCCCGGCGCGACGTATCGAGTTGGATTTATACAGCACCGCACCCAAAAGACAACCCTCGCGGAGGCTGGAGGCGTACGGTCCTGACGCGAGTTGTGAGTATCTGTGCGCTGAGCCGGCCGAGATCGCGCCGCCTACTCGGCGCGCGCGAGCCGCCGCAGTTCCGCGTCGAGCGCGGGGTCGAGGGCGGGCGGGCGGTGCGTCGACGACCAGGCCGGCCACGCGCTCGTGGGCGCCGTCGAGCGCCGTCACGCGCCCGCCGGCGGTCCAGTGGCGGTGTGGCCTCTCGACGGCCAGCGACGGGGCGGCGGCGGGCGAAGCCTGCCCGCCGGCCGAGCCGCCGGCGGCCGTGAGGTCGACGCCGGCGGCGATCGCGCGTGCGTGCGAGAGCGTCTCGACGCCGAGCGCCATCTCCTCGTAGCTGAAGATGCGTCCGCCGGAGACCATGCCCACCCCCGTGAGCATGTCGACGCCGGCGGCCAGCGAGAGGTACGTCGTCGTCGTGTCGTCCAGTGCCGACTGCCAGCCCGGCTCCTTGGCGCCGCTCGAGTTCACGCCGCACTGGGTGGGCAGGCCGTAGAAGTGGCCCACGTCGCCGACGGCCGCGGCCATGACGGTGTCCTCAGGCGCCCCGCCGGTGAAGTCGCCGCTCTTGAGGTCCATGACGCTCGGGATGAAGCAGATGAACACCGGCGCGCCCGGGACGACCGCCTGGATGGCGCACACCGAGCTGAGCGCCTCGGCGATGCCGACCACGAGCGAGCCGGCCATGGTGATGGGCGTCGTGGAGCCGCCCATCGGCATGGTCACGAAGCCGATCGGGATGCCGGCCGCCGCGAACACCAGTCCGGCCTCGAGGGTGCCCTCGTCGTTGCCGAGGGGCGTGACGGTACCGAGCAGGGCGCTGATCGGCGGCTCGGCGCGGAGCTTCTCCTCCGAGCCGCTCACGGCCAGGGCCATCCGCACGGCCACCTCGGCGAGCTCCGGCTCGACGACGGTCACCGTCTGCACGTGCTTGCCGGTGTTCGCGATCGCCAGGTAGAGCTCGTGCAGGCCGCGCACCTCCACGGGGCGGTCCTGCGCGCTCACCGCCGGCCAGCAGAAATCCACCTCGGGGAGCGCGTCGACGACGCGGCTGATGGTCGCGACGTCCTCGGCCGTGGTGCCGCGCTTCTCGCCGCTGTCCAGGTCGTAGATCTCCACGCAGCAGCCGTCCGTGGTGATGAGCGACCGCTCGCCGGTGACGATGGGCGCGCCGGCGCGGGCGCCGAGAGTCATGCGCGCCGGGGCCAGGTCCACGAGCCGGCGCACCAGCTCCTGCGGGAGTGTGACGCGCGCGCCGTCGGCGGTGGCGCCCTGCGCCACGAGGGCGGCGCGCGCCCGCTCCGACGGAATGGCCACTCCGGTGTCCGCAAGCACCTCGAGCGCGGCCGCGTCCAGCCGCTCGAGGTCGTCCCGCGAGAGGATGGCCAGACGTCCGGCCGAGCCGATGGTGTGGGTGGGGGTCTCCGTCATCGTCGCGCTCTCCACTTCATCCGCTGGTGTCCACCTCAGACGGAGGGCCTGCCGCCGTCCGTCGGCCCGCGTCATCGCGGTGTCCGCGGCTGCCCGCGCCCGTCACCGGCGCGCGATCGGCAGTCTGCGCGGCCTGAGCAGCGCGTCCAGATCGGCGCTGCGGATCTTGAGCATTGTCGTCGTCGTCCCGCCCCGCAGTACACGACCTCCGGGGCGAAGACCCCGGGGTCGGCGACCACGGGGACCGCGGTGGCCAGGGCGCACGGCGACACCGCGCCCGGATGGTAGCCGGTGGCCTCACGCACCTCGCGGGCTCGAGCCAGCCGCACCTCAGCGGCGCCGGTCTCGCGCGCGAGCGCGTCCGCATCCACGGTCGCGTCTCCGGTGACGAGCGCCAGCACCGGCCGCTCGTCGTCGAGCACGAACAGCAGTGACTTGACGACGCTCCCGACGGGCACGCCGAGCGCGTCCGCGGCGAGCTGGGCAGTCCGGGACGACGACGGCAGCTGGAGGATCTCGTGGGGGACGCCTCTTCGTCGAGCAGCTCGTCGTGGACGTCGTCGCAGGATCGCACGTGGAGTGCCTCCTCGTCGGGGTGCGCCAGTCTAGCACGTTGTGGCGCCCCTCCCTCGCCGCGGGTACCATGCCTGAATGGACCCGAGCGACCCCAGTCCTGAGACGCCGGCCGTCGCACCCACGCGCCGGCGCGCGCGGTCCCGCTTGGCTTCGCCTCCTCGGCGATCTGCTGCTGATCGCGGGCGGCATCGTGCTCGCCTACCCCTTCTGGTCGGCGGCGTACGCGCAGGTGCAGCAGTCCCGCCTGGACACCACGTACCGCCAGCAGACCGCCGCGTTCGTCGAGGACGTCAATGCCAATGTCGACACCCGCACGCACGGCGTCTCGGACGAGGAACTCGTGCGCCGGCTGGCCGTGCGCTACCTGCGCGGGCTGAAGGCGGGCGACCCCATCGGCCGCCTGCGCATCCCGCGCATCGACCTCGACCGGCTCGTGCAGCAGGGGGTGGGCGGCCGCCTGGCTCTCGACCCGGACGGTGACCGGAACCTGCTCCGCAACGGTCCCGTCCACTACGCGACCACCCCGCTGCCCGGCATCGGTGAGCCGTTCGCCGTCGCCGGCCACCGGACCACCTATGGCGCACCGTTCTACGAGCTCGACAAGCTGCACCGGGGCGACCCGATCTACCTGGACACGCCCTACGCGAAGTTCCGCTACGAGGTCGCCAAGACGACCACGGTGGACCCGACCGACGTCGGCGTGCTGGTCGACCGCGGCTACGGCCTGGTGCTCACCACGTGCACGCCGCCGTACAGCGCCGCGCACCGCCTCATCGTGTGGGCGACCCTGGAGAAGGCGCGGCCGCTGCGCGCCGCGCGGAGCCGCTGACGGCCACGCGCCCCGCGGCGTCGCCTGGGCGCCGGCTTCAGTCCTTCGCGGGTCCGCTCGGGAACGGCGGCCGCTCGGGCGAACTGCCGGCGAGCAGCATGACCAGCAACTCCTCGCCGGCCTCGGCGCCCGGGTAGCCGGGCGGCACGAAGAAGAGTCCTTCCGCGCCCGCCATCGAGCTGAGGATGCCGGATCCCTGCGGGCCGGTGGTCGTGAACTGGATCGCGCCGTCTTTGTGCGTGAAGCGGCAGCGGCGCGCCTCGGTCCGGCCCTTGGTGCGCCGCACCGGCTCCGTCGACGCGGCGTAGAACCAGGGACGGAAGACGTCCGGCCGGCCCTGCAGGGCCAGGAGCGCCGGACGCACGTACATCTCGAAGCTCACCATGGCGGCGACCGGGTTGCCGGGCACGCCGAACACCAGCGTGTCCCCGCGGGTCCCGAAGGCGAGCGGCTTGCCGGGCTTGGTCGCGACGCCCCAGAACCGGCGCTCCACGCCGAGCTCGTCCTGCACCTGCTTGACGAAGTCGTAGTCGCCTACCGAGACGCCGCCCGACGTGATGACCACGTCGCTCTCCAGCGCTGCGGCCAGCAGGCGGCGCGTCTCGTCCAGATCGTCGCGCGCGATGCCCAGCAGGATGGGGTCGGCGCCCGCGGCAAGCACCTGGCCGTAGGCCGTGAAGGAGTTCGAGTTGCGGATCTGCCCCGGCTCGAGCGGCCGGCCGGCTGCGACGAGCTCGCTGCCGGTGGCGAGGATCGCGACGCGTGGTCGGCGCGCGACGCGCACCTTGTCGATGCCGACGGCTGCGAGCAGGCCGATCTCGGCGGCGCCGAGGAGAGCGCCGCGCTCGAACAGGACGTCACCCGCGGTGACGTCCTCGCCCGCACGGCGCACGTTCGCACCGGTGGCGGGGACCGTCTCGACCGTCATGAGCTGGCCGTCGACGACCGTGTGCTCCACCTGCACGACGGTGTCGACGCCCGGGGGCAGCGGCGCGCCGGTCATGATGCGCGCCGCGTCGCCGGGCGCGACCGGCTCGGACACGTACCGGCCGGCCGGGATGTCCACCACCACGCTGAACTCCCGGCGCCCACGCCTCGAGCTCGGCGCCCGCCACAGCGAAGCCGTCCATGGCGGAGTTGGCGAAGGTCGGCACCTGCTCGGGCGAGATGATGCGCTCAGCGGCCGCGCGCCCGAGCGCCTGGAGCAGGGGGACCTCCTCGGTCGGGCAGCGGACGGACCGCGGCGAGCACGGCGTCGAGGGCTTCGTGGATGGTGATCACGGCTGTCTCCCGGGTGGATTCATTTCTGTGTACGCATCTTAGTAAACTCACCGGCCCCGCGGCCCGATTCACTGGTTCGAGAGAGGACCGAAGGAGGGTGAGGTGGCCGGAGACAAGCAGACGAGCCGTGGTGATCGCGATCCCACCGGATCGCGCGAGCGCAGGGTCAGCGCCCTCAAGGACCTCGTGGCGGAGCGGGGCTACGACGTGCCGGCAGAAGACGTCGCGGCCAGCATCATCCGTGACGCGATCGTGGTCGCCCCGCCAGCGCCACAGCACTGAACACCGCCAGACCGGCGGCGGCCCCCGCGGCGTTGACGAGGACGTCGACGAGCTGGCCGTCGCGGTAGGGCAACGGTAGCTGCACCAGCTCGATCAGGCCCCCGAGAGCTGCCGCCAGCGCCAACGCCAGGATCACACGGTCGCGCTTCACCCTCCAGCCCCCGAGCGCGACCCCGAGCAGGAACCCCAGCAGCGCGTAGGCGGCGAAGTGTCCCGCCGTCGTCGCGAGATCGTCGTGCCCGTCCGAGACGGCAAGACACGGCGTGCTGCGTGGGAAGCATCCCCGTCACCAGGATCGCACCGGCCCACACCGCGGCGGCGACCTGCCAAGCCCTGAGCGAGGGCGTCACTTCTCGCTCCGCCGGCCGCCCGGAGCGAAATGTCTCTTCGCCCCACTCCACGAGAGCGCTCACAATGCCGTCGTGGACGAGGATGCGGGCCTCGCCCGCAGCCGCGACGTGGTTGCCGAGCCCGAGACAGGTGTCGGCGGGCAAGGTACCGCGGGAGAGCGGGTAGTCCAGCCCCTCGAGCGTCACTGTGGCGTCGGCGCCGACCGGAACGAGCGAGACGCGGACGCCGGCGGGAGCCGCGAGCGCCACCTCGGCCGGCGCGATGAGCACGGCGGCGGCGAGGTCCGGCGCCACGAGGCGCGCGGCGACGCCGCGCGACGCCAGACGCCGCAGGATGGCGAGATGCCCGAGCGTGTGGTCGAGCGCGCCGGTCGCCCCGGCGAGCACCAGCTCCCCGGCGCCCCGGCGCAGCGCCTCTTCGACGGCGAGCTCGCCGTCGGTGACGTCCTTGCGCACCGGATGGCGGATGAGCTCGACTCCCCGGTCCGCCAGAGCGGCCGCCAGGCCCTCGTCGAGCGAGTCGAAGTCGCCGACGACCGCCTGGGGCACGAGGCCCTCGCGGGCGAGAAAGGCGGCGCCGCCGTCGGCCGCCAGCAGGATGTCCGCCCGGGCGGCGACGACCCGGTACCAGTCGGGGTCGCCGTACTCGCCGTCGAGGAACACGACGGCGAGCGGGCGACCCCGGTCCTCCGACGCCGGACCGGCTCACGTGATCAGCCGGCGCGGATCGGGGAACGCGGCGTCGTAGGCGCGCAGCAGCGGCCACAGGACGAGCGCGGTGACGACCGCCGACGGCAGCAGGTAGAGCAGGTTGTAAGTGATCGAGTACAACCACGGAGCCTCCCAGGCCGGCGCGTACTCGGCGAAGAAGATCAGTCCCGAGAGGAAGTGGCAGACGAGGCGTGCGCCCGCACCGAGGGAGACCGCGGCGGTGAGCCGGGCCACGCCGCGCGCGCCGCTGAGCTCGCCGACGGGCACGAGATCCGGCGAGCCCCAGGGCGGCGAAGGCCAGCGGGTAGTCCAGCGCGGCCTGGAGCGGGTGGTAGATGTACGGGGTGCCGGCGACTCCGGTCAGTTGCAGCAGTCCGAAGAGGCCGCCGGCGACCACGCCCGGCAGCACGCCGCGACGCATCGGCGATGAACAGGATCGGCAGCATCTCCAGCCCGAACGATCCGCCCTGCGGCATGCGCAGCGGGAAGGCCTGCGCGATCCAGCTCAGGGCTGCCGCCAGGGCCACGGCCACGCCGATCTCGGCGATCGCGCGCACGCCCCAGTGGGCCGGATTGAGGTTGAGGCGCGCACGCACGTCCGGCGCGGGGGAGGGGGGGTGGACGGCCGGTGTACTCACGATGACATCTCTCCCTTCGCTGGCATTACCCAGCAGCGCCCGGAGGCGCCGCCGCCCTCGAAGGGCGGTCAGGTTCGACGCGTCGGCGCCAGGAAGCGCCATCTCAGCTCCTCGCGCGGGAGCTCCGCAGGACTGCCCACAGTCTACCGCAGCGGGCGGGGACGGGCCATGAGGGCCTGCAGGCGTTTCATCCCCCGGCTCGCCAGTTCACAGGCACCTGTGGAGAATGTGGATAAGTAGCTTTTGTCATGCTCTCAGGCTCACGAATGCCGTGGAAAAGGCGTTGACGACGAATTGCGGTCTTGACACACACGCAACACCTCCTTCATGCCCAGAATATGCGGTTTTGCAGCGAATCGTGTCTCGCAGACATCGAGCAGAAGGGGGTTGACAGCAGGTGCTGGACGGGGTTCGGCCCGTCCCAGTCGAGGACCCCGTCATCCAGGCCGCCTGAAACCCCGGTTTCCACAACTGCCGCAAATTGGGCATTCCCGGGCGGTGGGCCGGGGAGACTTTCCACAATTCGTGAACAGGCTGTGGATAACTTCAGCCTTTCTCCTGCAAACCAGCGTTTCAGGAGGCCCCATGGAGGCTTCCGGCCCACCCTGCTATACTCGTCGCCCCTATGGAGTCGTTCCTCGACAGGCTGCTCGCCGACGAGGGGGCCGCCGTCCGGCAGTCCGCGGCACGGACTGCACCCCCGGCGGCCCCGGCGACCGCCCAGGCTGAACCGGCCCACGACGGCCCTCTCCCCGCGGTCCCGCTCGGCCTGGAAGCCCCGCGCATCGCCATCTACGACACCCTCACCAGCCCACCGCGCGTCATCGCCGTGGAGGAGGAGGACCTCCCCGCCCTGATCGCCTCCCTGGCGGAGAAGACCTATCACTACTGCCGCGAGCAGGGCGGCCAGGTGCCCTACTCGGTCATCCAGGAGCTCATCGAGAACCTCCTGCACGCCTACTTCCGCGACGTCGTGATCACCATCCTCGACAACGGCCAGACCATCCGCATCTCCGACCACGGACCCGGGGTCGACGACAAGGACCGCGCCTTTCAGCCCGGCTTCACCACCGCGACCGCCTACCAGCGGCAGATCATCCGCGGCGTCGGCTCCGGGCTGCCGCTCGCGCGGGAGTCGCTCCAGTTCCTGCGCGGCATCCTGACAGTGGAGGACAACCTCGGCGGCGGCGCCGTGTTCACCATCAAGATGCCCACCGCGGCGGAGGCCACGCCGCCCGCCGCCGGCGTGCCCCAGGTCAGACTCACGACCCGCCAGACCAAGGTCCTCGTCCTGCTCATGGAGCTCGGCTCTGCAGGGCCCACGGCCATCGCCAGGGAGCTTGGATTCTCGGCCGCGACGGTGTTCCGGGAACTCGTTGTACTGCAAGACATGGGGTTGATACACTCGCTCGGCGACGGCAAGCGAGCCTTGCGCGAGGAGGGTCTCCGCCTCCTCGAAAGCATCCTCTGACCGACGTTCATCACCACCCCGGGTCGGCCGCCGCATCCCCGGGGACGACCTGATGGGGCAGCGACGGACGACGAGCTCACACGCATCTGGGAAGAGGCGAAGAAGCATCTCCGCGGGCGCATCAACGACTCCGCCTTCCAGTTCTGGTTCGACCGCACCGTGCCCCTGGGCCTCGACGACGGCGCCTTCGTCATCGGCGTGCCCAACGACTTCGCCCGGGAGTGGATCGAGAAGCGGCTGGCCCGCCAGGTCGGTGAGGCGCTCGAGGAAGTCCTCGGCGACTCCGTCGAGGTCAAGGTCGTCGTCGACGAACGCGCGGCCGCGCTGCCCGAAAGGCCGGCCGAGCCGGAGGCCGTCGCCCCGGCAGCCGAGCCGCCGGCCAAGCCCAAACGCCGCGCGCGGTCGGCGGCCGGACGCCAAGCGCCGCAACCCCGGCGACCTGAACCCCCGCTACATCTTCGACCGCTTCGTCACCGGCCCGAACAACGAGTACGCCACCGCCGTCGCCAGAAGCGTCGCGGAGTCTCCGGCCACGGCCTACAACCCGGTGTTCATCTACGCCGACACCGGCCTCGGCAAGACCCACCTCACCCAGGCGATCGCGCACGCGGCGCTCGAGCAGCACGCGGATCTCCAGGTCCGCTACGTCACCTGCGAGCGGTTCACCGACGACTTCATCAACGCGGTCACCGACAAGGGCCGCATCGAGGGCTTCAAGCAGACCTACCGCGACAACGACGTGCTGATCGTCGACGACGTGCAGTTCCTCGCCGAGAAGCAGCAGACGCAGGTCGAGTTCTTCCACACGTTCAACGCGCTCTACGAGGCCGGCAAGCAGATCGTGATCACCAGCGACCGGCCACCGCGCGAGCTGGAGGAGCTCGAGGAGCGCCTGCGCTCGCGCTTCGGCCAGGGTGTCGTGGTCGACATCGGCCGGCCGGACCTGGAGACGCGCATCGCCATCCTGCGCAAGCAGGTCAAGTGGGAGGGCTACGACATCGCCGAGCCCGAGGCGCTCGAGTGGATCGCCCAGAAGGTCACGACCAACATCCGCGAGCTGTACGGAGCGCTCACGCGCGTCGTCGGCTTCGCCTCGATCCACGGCAGCGACGTCACGCTGGAGATCACCAAGGAGGCGCTCAAGGACATCGTCCCCAAGGGGTACCAGCACCCGGTGACCATCGAGATGGTCCAGGCCGAGGTGGCGCGCCAGTTCGGCCTGCACGTCAACGACCTGCGCGGCAACCGCCGCACGCAGGATGTCGCCTACGCGCGACACATCGCCATGTACCTCTCGCGCGAACTCACCGAGGCGTCCCTGCCGCAGATCGGCGCACGGTTCGGCGGCCGCCACCACACGACCGTCATGCACGGCATCGACAAGATCGACCGGCACCTCAAGGACGGCCACGACACCCAGTTGCAGGACCTCGTGGCCCTCATCGGCGCCCGTCTCAAGACCGCGCACTAACGCCCGTAGTGCCACGGGGTGGACGGAGCGCTGTTGAGCGGCCGTCATGGGCCCGAAGGGCCCCGCAGCGGACGGACTGACCCTCTCCACAGACCCCTGTGGACGATGCCGCCGTGACCTGTGGACGTTCCCCCAACAACGTTGAAATCGGCTATGCTTCGCTCACCATTCGACGCCGCCGCGGGGAGGAGCGCCACGTTCTGCACACACCGTCCACAGCACTGTGCAGAGGTCCTCGCCCTCGCTGTGCAGCGACAAGACCGTCTCTCCACATCGTCAACAGGCACTGTGATGACGACGAGGAGTATCTACTTCTCTTTTAATTCATAAGGAGCCGGGATGAAGTTCACGTGTGATCGCTCTGCGCTGGTCGACAAGCTTGGCGTCCTCTCGCGCGGCGTCTCCACGCGCAGCGCCCTCCCCGTGCTGTCGGGCATCCTGCTGCAGGCCGCCGAAGGCCGTCTCGACCTCTTCTCCACCGACATGGAGCTCTCCATCAAGGCCAACCTGACCACGCCGGTGGAGCGCGACGGCGAGATCGTCGTCCCTGCGCGCCTCTTCAGCGACGTCGTCCGCAACCTGCCCGACGAGGACGTGGTCATCGAGGCCGGCGAGTCCGCGGTCAAGGTGAGCGCCGGCCGCGCGGCCTTCTCGCTCAACTCCTGGGCCGCCGCCGACTTCCCGCAGACGTCCACCTTCGACATGACCGGCGCCTTCAAGGTCGGGCGCGAGCCGTTCGTCGAGACGCTGAACAAGGTGGGCCGCGCGGCTTCGCGCGACGAGACGCGGCCGATCCTCACCGGTGTCCTGATGACCATCATGGGCGACACGCTCAAGATGGTCGCCACCGACAGCTACCGGCTCGCCGTCAAAGAGACCAAGCTCGACCACGCGCTCGAGACCGAGGTCCAGGCCATCGTCCCGGTCAAGGCGCTCGGCGAGGTCACTCGCCTCGCCGCCTCACTCGGCCCGGGGGACATCGAGGTCGCCATCGGCGAGAACCAGGCCGTGTTCAAGCTCAGCGATCCTGCCGGCGACGTCTGGATCGCCTCTCGACTCATCGAAGGCCAGTTCCCCAACTACAAGCAGCTGCTTCCCGACACGTTCGAGCACGAGGTCGTCATCGAACGCGGCCAGCTCATGGCGACGGCGCGGCGCGTCAGCCTGCTGGCGCAGAAGAACGCGCCGCTGCGCATGTCGTTCGCCGAGGACCGGCTCACCATGAAGGCGCTCACACAGGACGTGGGCCAGGCCGAGGAGACGCTGGACGTCGAGTTCTCCGGCGAGCCCTTCGAGATCGGCTTCAACCCCGGCTACCTCATCGAGGGAGTCGATGCCGTCGACGATGCGTCCGCGGTGCTCCGCTTCACCAGCCCGCTGCGTCCGGGCATCATCAGCGGCCCCGGCGACGACTTCACGTACCTCATCATGCCGATCCGGCTGAGCAGCTGACCGCTGCTGCCTGATCCGGCCCGCCACGACATGGAAGACGTCGCCGTCAGCGGTGCGTTGCCCCTCGGCGCGTTCCTCAAGCTCGCCGGCGTGGCGGGCACCGGCGGCCACGCGAAGGTCATCGTGCAGTCGGGCGACGTCACCGTGAACGGCGAGGTAGAGACGCGCCGCGGGCGCACGCTCCAGGCAGGCGACGTCGTTGGCGTGGGCGGCCGGGAGTACCGCGTGTGGTCGTCTCCGGACTGAGACTCGTCAACTTCCGCTCGTACTGCGACGCCACGGTCGCGTTCGGGCCGGGTCTCAACGTCGTCGTCGGCGAGAACGCGACCGGCAAGACCAACCTGCTCGAGGCCGCCTGGTTCGCGCTGCGAGGGAGCTCGCCGCGCACCCGCCGGGACGAGAAGCTCATCACGTGGGGCGAGCGTTTCGCGCGCGTGGAACTGACGCTCGAGAGTCCGGACGCGGGCGCGCAGCAGGTCGACGTGGGATTCGCGCCCAGCCAGGGCAAGCGGGTGCGCTGGGGAGGGCTCGAGGTCACGTCGCTCGACGACCTGCGCGGTCGCAGCCAGGTGTTCATCTTCGTGCCCGAGAGCCTGCTGCTGGTGAAAGGGCAGCCCGGCGCGGCGGCGCGCCCACCTGGACGCGTTCGCCTCGGCGCTCGACCCGCAGTACGCCGCCGCCGCCCGCGAGCTGCAGGGCGTGCTGCGGCAGCGCAACGCCCAGCTCGCCGCCGTGAAGCACGGCGCCGACCCGGCCGCTCTCGACCCCTGGGACCAGCAGTTCGCACGAGTCGCCGCGGCGCTGGGGCGCCGCCGCCGCGACCTCGTCGCCGAGCTGTCGGAGGGCTACGCGGAGACCGCGGCGGCGCTGGCGCCGGCCCACGAGCGGTTCGAGCTCAGGCTCGTCGCCCAGCTCGCGGCGTGGACTACGACGAGGCGGCGCTCCTCGAGGAGCTGCGCGCGCGCCGGCCGGGCGAGGTCGGGCGGGGCCTGTCGCTCTACGGGCCGCACCGCGACGACCTGAAGTTCCTGGAGGTCGGTCCCGGGCCGGACCTGGCGGCGGGGCAGCCGCCACCGGACGCCGAGGCCGCCGGCAACGACGCTGCGCCCGTCATCTCGCCCATCCCGACGGTCGTGGGCGGGCCGGTCTGCGGCCCCGTGGAGTTGCCGCGCGGCGGTCGCGACCTGCGCCTCTTCGGGTCTCAGGGCGAGCAGCGGGCCGCCGTCCTGGCGCTGCTGCTCGCGGAGCAGCGCCTCGCGGCGGCGCGCACCGGCCAGCAGGGACCGCTGTTCCTCGACGACGTCATGAGCGAGCTCGACGACCCCCGGCGGCGCCTGCTGGTGCGCATGCTGTCCACCGCGGGCCAGGCGATCATCACGACGACCAACCGGCACTACTTCACGGATGACGAGCTCGCCGAGGCGACCGTCGTCGAGCTCCCGCTCGACGGCTCGCTCGCCGCCGGGCAGGCCGCGCCGCCGCCGGAAGACACGGCTCCGCCGGCGCCTCCGGAGTTGGATGCCCTGTGACGAGTCCGGGCCCCAGGAAGGCCGGGCGCACAGGCTCCGGGGATGGGCGCAAGCGCTCCGCCGCGGGTGGGCGCCGGGACGACCTCCCGCGGCGCCTGGGAGACATCATCGTCCCGTCGCTCGACAAGCTCGCCGGCGGGGACGAAGCGCGCGCCTACGCGGCGTGGGCGCGCGCCGTGGGTGACCCTGTGACGCGCGGGCACGCGGCCCAAGGCCTTCCGCCGCGGGCAGCTCACCGTGGAGTGCGCCTCCTCCGTCTGGGCCAACGAGCTGACGTACCTCGGCCCGCAGATCCTGCGGCGGATGGACGAGGTGGCGCCGGGACACCCGGTCAAACGCTTCCGCTTCGTCGTCGGCCGGCTGCCGGCGCCGGCGGACGCGCGACGAGGTCGTCGCGGAGGGGCGTGCAGTCCCGCCGGAGAGGGCGGACGCACGGCCGCCGGAGCAGGGATCCGGGGCCCCGGCGGAGAAGAAGAAGCGTCGGCACGAACAGCCCGCGCCCGGGTCGACACGACGCGGCGCGGGCCCAGGCGGAGGGAGTCGACGACGGACGACTCCGGGCGGCGATCGAGGCCGCTCTGCGACGGTCATCGGAGGAGCCTCCCGAGGCTCCCGGTCGAGGCACCCCACCCGGTTGACAAAAACCGCCGGTTTGCGGCGGTTTTCCCCGGCCCTCAGGGTCGCCCTGAGCCTCACCTTTTGATATACTCAGGCAGGCAGGTTCCGCCTGCCCCCCGGTCCTATGCCCAGCCCCTCGGCCACTGTGAGGTCGTGTGAAGAAGTCGAACTACGACGCCCAAGATATCCAGGTCCTTGAGGGCCTCGAGCCGGTCCGCGAACGGCCCGGCATGTACATCGGCTCCACCGGGCCGCGAGGCCTCCATCACCTCGTCTACGAGGTGATCGACAACTCGGTCGACGAGGCGCTCGCGGGGTACTGCACCGCCATCGTCGCCACCATCAACCCCGACAACTCGATCACCGTCGCCGACAACGGCCGCGGCATCCCCGTCGGGATCATGGAGAAGTACGACCAGCCTGCCGCCACCATCGTGCTCACCATGCTGCACGCCGGCGGCAAGTTCGGCGGCGCCGGCTACAAGGTGTCCGGCGGGCTGCATGGCGTCGGCGTCTCGGTCGTCAACGCGCTCAGTGAGTGGCTCGAGCTCGACATCTACGTGGACGGCTACCACTGGAACCAGCGCTTCGAGCGCGGCAATCCGGTCACCGAGTTGGTCAAGAGGGAGAAGCTCGACAAGGACGGGCCGACCGGCACGACCGTCTCCTTCCTGGCCGACCCCGACATCTTCGAAGATGTCGACTACGACTACCGCGTGCTCGCCCAGCGCCTGCGCGAGACGGCGTTCCTCACCAAGGGACTCAAGATCTCCCTGAACGACGAGCGCGCCGACGGCGAGAGCGTCACCTTCCAGTACGAGGGCGGCATCCGCGACTTCGTGGCCTACATCAACCGCGAGAAGGACGCGATCCACCGCAGCATCATCTACCTCGAGAACGAGACCCCCGACGGCTCGGTAGAGATCGCGATGCAGTGGAACTCGTCGTACAACGAGTCCGTCTTCACCTTCGCCAACAACATCAACACGACGGAGGGCGGCTCGCACCTCACCGGCTTCCGTTCCGCGCTCACGCGTACGCTCAACGACTACGCCCGGCAGAAGAACCTCCTCAAGGAGAAAGAGGACAACCTCACCGGCGAGGACATGCGCGAGGGCCTCACGGCGCTCGTCTCGGTCAAGCTCAAGAACCCGCAGTTCGAGGGTCAGACCAAGACCAAGCTGGGCAACACCGAGATCGCCACACTGGTCGCAACGTCGGTCAACGAGAAGCTGGCGGAGTTCCTCGAGGAGAACCCGAGCGAGGGGCGCCAGATCGTCGAGAAGGCGATCAACGCGGCGCGGGCACGGAGCGCCGCGCGCAAGGCGCGCGACCTCACGCGCCGCAAGGGCCTGCTCGAGGGCAGCACGCTGCCCGGCAAGCTGGCCGACTGCTCCATCAAGGACGCGGCGCTCAGCGAGATCTACCTCGTGGAGGGCGACTCGGCCGGCGGTTCCGCCAAGCAGGCGCGCGACCGCTCGTTCCAGGCCATCCTGCCGCTGCGCGGCAAGATCATCAACGTCGAGAAGGCGCGCATCGACAAGATGCTCCAGAACCAGGAGATCCTGACGATGATCAGCGCCATCGGCGCCGGCATCGGCGAGGAGTTCGACGTCGAGCAGGCGCGCTACCACAAGATCATCATCATGACCGACGCCGACGTCGACGGCTCGCACATCCGCACGCTCATCCTCACGTTCCTCTTCCGGCACATGCAGGCCGCTCGTCGACGCGGGCTACGTCTACATCGCCCAGCCGCCGCTGTACCGGCTCAAGCAGGGCAATCAGGAGACGTACATCCACAAGGAGGCGCAGCTCGAGGAGATCCTGCTGCGCGGCCGCCTTGAGCAGATCCGCGTCGACAACACGGACACCGGCTTCACGTTCAGCGAGACCAAGTACCAGCGCTTCCTCAAGCTCTTCGGTGAGTACGAAGGCTGGGTCAAGAAGCTCAAGAGCCAGTGGGGCGGCGAGCTCATCGACTGGCTCAAGAACGGCCCCGTCATCGAGGCCGAGATCGCTACCTTCGAGGCGCTCCTCGCGGCGCTGCGCGAGGACATCGACAAGCGCTACGTCATCGATGTCCTCGGCGTGGACGAGGAGGAGCAGGTCGCCGACACGCGCCTCGTCGAGCGGCGCACCGGCCTGGCCGCGAACCTGAGGATCCCGTTCGCGGCCCTGGCCGGGCGCGAGTTCCAGTCGCTCAGGCGCGTGCACTCGCGCATCGCCGAGCTCGTCGGCCGGCCGCCGTTCACGCTGCATCTCGGCAACCGCAAGTCCGAGGCGGCGAGCTACGAGGACCTGCGCGTGCAGATCGTCGACCTCACCAAGGAGGGCATGCAACTGCAGCGCTTCAAGGGCCTCGGCGAGATGAACCCGGACCAGCTCTGGGAGACCACCATGAACCCCATGACGCGCACGCTCATGCTGGTGTCCATGGAGGACGCCCAGGCGGCGGACGAAGTCTTCACGATGCTGATGGGCGACAAGGTCGAGCCGCGTCGCGAGTTCATCGAGAAGAACGCGAAGGAGGTGCGGTTCCTCGATGTCTGATTCCCTGCAGACGCTCGAAGGCAAGATCGAGCCCATCGAGCTCGAAGACGAGATGCGCTCGTCGTTCATCGACTATGCGATGAGCGTGCTCACCGACCGCGCCCTCCCCGACGTGCGCGACGGCCTCAAGCCCAGCCAGCGCCGCATCCTCGTGGCGATGAACGACCTCGGCCTCGCCCCCAACAAGCAGCACCGCAAGTGCGCCAAGATCGCCGGCGACACGAGCGGCAACTACCACCCCCACGGCGAGGCCGTCATCTACCCGACCCTCGTGCGCATGGCGCAGGACTTCAACATGCGCTACACGCTGGTCGACGGCCAGGGCAACTTCGGCTCCGTCGAGGGCGACTCACCGGCCGCCATGCGCTACACCGAGGCGCGCTTCAGCAAGATCGCCGTCGAGATGATGCGCGACATCGACGCCAACACCGTCGACTGGATGCCCAACTACGACGAGACGCGGCGCGAGCCCAAGGTCCTGCCCAGCCGCATGCCGAACCTGCTGGTCAACGGCGCGGCCGGCATCGCCGTCGGCATGGCGACCAACATCCCGCCGCACAACCTCGGCGAGGTCGTCGACGCCACCCTGCACATGGTCGACAACCCCGAGGCCACCGCCGACGACCTCATGCAGTTCATCCAGGGCCCGGACTTCCCGACCGGCGGCGTCATCCTCGGCACCGGCGGGTTCAAAGAGGCCTACCGCACCGGCCGCGGCCGCGTCCGCGTCCGCGCCAAGGCGCACACCGAGCAGCTCAAGGGCAACAGGAGCGCCATCGTCGTCACCGAGCTGCCGTACCAGGTCAACCGCGCCTCGCTGATCGACAACATCGTCGATCTCGTGAAGACCAAGAAGATCACCGAGATCAGCGACCTGCGCAACGAGTCGGACCGCTCGGGCATGCGCCTGGTCATCGAGCTCAAGCGCGAGGCCATCCCGATGGTCGTGCTCAACAAGCTCTACAAGCACACCCAGATGCAGACGACCTTCGGGATCATCAACATCGCGCTGGTCGGCGGCGTGCCCCGCACGCTCACCCTGCCCGAGATGATCCAGGCGTACATCGCCTTCCAGAAAGAGATCGTCATCCGGCGGACCAAGTTCGAGCTCGACAAGGCCGAGACGAGGGCCCACATCCTCGAAGGCCTGCTCGTCGCCCTCGACAACCTCGACCAGATCATCAGCATCATCCGCCACGCCGCCGACGGCGAGACGGCGCGCGAGGCGCTCATCGACACCTTCGAGCTCACGCGGCCGCAGGCGCAGGCCATCCTCGACCTGCGGCTCCAGAAGCTCACCGGCCTCGAGCGCGACAAGGTCAAGGAAGAGCACGCCGGCCTCCTCGCTCGCATCAAGGAGCTGCGCGAACTGCTCGGCGACGAGAACGCCGTCCTCGGCGTCATCAAGACCGAGCTCACCGAGATCCGGCGCCTCTACAACGACGACCGCCGCACCGAGATCGTGCCGGACGAGGGCGAGATCGACCTCGAGGACCTCATCGCCGAGGAGCAGATGGCGATCACCATCACCAAGACCGGCTACGTGAAGCGGCTGCCCGTCGCCACCTACCGCCAGCAGAAGCGCGGCGGCATCGGCGTCGCCGGCATGGACCTCAAGGAAGAGGACGAGGTCGAGCACCTCTTCATCACCAGCACGCACAACTTCCTGCTGTTCTTCACCAGCGTCGGCAAGGTGTACCGGCTCAAGGTGCACGAGCTGCCGCTCGCCGGCCGCAACGCCAAGGGCAAGCACATCGTCAACCTGCTGCCGCTGCGCCAGGACGAGAAGATCTGCGCCGTCATCAACACGCGCAACTTCGAGGAGAGCGACGGCAAGTACCTCATCCTCGGCACGCGCAACGGCATCGTGAAGAAGACGCTGTTCGCCTCGTACAACACCAAGCTCAAGGCCGACGGCATCATCGCCATCAAGATCCGCGAGGACGACGAACTGCTGGCGGTGCGCAACACCTCGGGCGACGACGACATCATGATGATCAGCCGCCTGGGGCAGGCCATCCGCTTCCACGAGGCCGACGTGCGCCCGACGGGCCGCAGCGCCTCGGGCGTGCACGGCATGCGGCTGCGCAAGGGGGACGAGGTCATCAGCATGGACATCGCCCGCGACGACAGCGACCTCTTCGTCATCACCGAGAACGGCTTCGGCAAGCGCACGCCGATCAGCGAGTACCGCATCACCGGCCGCGGCGGCCTGGGCGTGCGCACAGTGGCGCTCACCGACCGCAAGGGCTACCTCGTGGGCGTCAAGGTAGTGCGCGAGAACCACGAGATCATGCTGCAGAGCCGCGACGGCGTCATGATCCGCGTCCGCGCCGACGGCATCAGCCGGCACGGACGCGCCACGCAGGGCGTCAAGGTCATGAACATGCGCGAGGGCGACGTCGTCAGCGCCATCGCCCGCATGGTCGTCAGCGACAGCGGCGCCACGGACGAAGAGATCGACGCCGATTGACCGTAGCGGCACTGACGCCGACCAGCGTCGCAAGAACGAGAAGGGCCGGGGAGGCGATGCCTCCCCGGCCCTTCTCGTTCCTCTCAGGGGCCAGCCTCGGCCCGAGGTCGTCCGGCCCCTGGGATAGAGTCGCGGAACCACCACACCACGCCCTCAGAGGAGCTCGCCATGCTTCCGTACGTCGTCATCCACAACGAGATGAGCCTCGACGCCCGCATGGACGGGCTCGACGTCGACATGGGACGCTTCTACACGCTGGCTGGGACCTGGCGTGAGGACTGCACACTGGTCGGCAGCGAGACGCTCCTGGCCGGCATGCCGGAACTGGGCGACCCGGCCGAGCCGGGCGCGGAGCCAAGCGGCGGCCGCGCCGCGGATGGTGGGGCGTCGCCCGGCGCGCCGCTGCTGGCCGCGGTCGACTCGCGCGGGCGCCTGCCTGGACTGGGCCGGCTGCGCGACCAGCCGTACTGGCGCGACGTGATCGCGCTCTGTAGTGAGTGCACGCCGGCGGAGTACCTGGAGTCCCTGAGGGATGCCGGGATCTCCGCCATCGTCATCGGAGCGGAGCACGTCGACCTGCGGGCGGCGCTCGAGGCGCTCGCGGACGAGCACGGCGTCAAGACAGTGCGGGTCGACGCCGGCGGCGCGCTGGTCGGGGCCCTCCTTCGCCGGGGGCTCGTCAACGAGGTCAGTGTGATCGTCGAGCCACGTCTCGTGGGCGGCGAGAGCCACCGCTGGCTCGTGCGCGCACCCGACGCCCGGCCGGGCGACGCGGTCTCGCTTGCTCTCCGCGATCTCCAGCGGCTCGACGACGACGCACTCTGGCTGCGGTACGACGTGACCCCGCGCTGAGGCGGCGTCAGACTGGTCCGCGAAGCGCGCGGAGCGTGTTCGTCACGATGGCCGGGTCCAGCGGCAGGGTCGTGCCGGCCATGCCCGCGGCCGCGATCGCGGCCGCGACCGGCGGCTCCAGCGCGAGGGCGGCGGCCGGCTCGCCAAGGTGCATCTCGCAGCACAACTCAAGACCAGCCAGCCGGCCGGCCAGCGCCGACGCGCGCGCAGGGTCTTCACGTTCCGGGCCCGAGTCCGCCAGGCGGGCGAAGCGGTCGACCACTGTCCCTGCCGCCAACCTCAGCCCCGTCCCCTTGCGCGCGTACTTGCGCAGCGCTGCCAGGGCGAGTGTGCCGACGAGGAGGTCCTCGCGCCGCCGGCGCTCAGCCGGCGGGTAGTCGTCGGATGAGATGCGGGCGGCGAGGGACTCAGTCTCGAGGCGCGTGATCGCGCCTCTCTCCCCGGCAAGCTGACGACGCAGCGCGGCCACCGGAGGCAACTCGGGCATCCCTTCGGGGCCGGCCGTCGCCGAATCGCCGAGGGCGTCCACGACGGCCGTCTCCAGCGCGACGATGGCGCCGTCGCGGAGGACGGCGTTCGTCTCCGTCAGATTCAAGAAGCACATGGCCGCCCACTGCCGGGAGGTCGCCCGCAGCACTTCCTCGGCTTGATCCACGGCGATGGCCTGTGTACCCAAGGAGATCGGCATGAGGATGTGTCCGCCCGGCGCTGGGCGCGTGTTGATACGCGCATCTCGCGTGTCGCGGACGCTCAGACAGGCCTCGGCGCGCTCCCGCCAAGGCCCTCGGCCATCGAGCAGCGCCGCGACCGCGTCCTGCGCGTCGGGTCCGATGGCCGCGGCGGCGCACTCGTAGTACCGCAGCGTGGCCGGCACGTCGTCTGCGAGGAGCGTGTCCATGGACAGGACGCCGGCCGCGACCTGCGTCGCGGCCGGCGCGCCGACGGCCTCGAAGGCGGCCCAGGCGCCCCGGCGGGAGTGCTCGTCGTCGTGAGCAAGAGTAGCGGCGACGATCGCCGGGACGGCGGCGGATCCGAAGGAGCCGAGTGCCGCCGCCGCCGCGGACCGGCGTCGCGCGTCGCGCTGGCGGAGTTCCGCGGAGAGTCCGGCCAGGTCACGCGCGGACGTGAGCCGGGCGACCTGCTCGGCGATCCTCTCGTCACTCCAGGCGAACAGACCCATTTGTCCCTCCCTGGGCCAGTCTAGGAAACGCGCACGCTCATTGCCAGGGTTTGCGGGCGCGGACGAGCACGCCGCCGAGCACGCCGGCACCGACCAACTCCAGGATGCCGGCATACTCCCGGGCGACGAACTCGTACCACTCGCGGCCGAACTCACGGCTGATGTCGTCGCGTTTGCCGGCGATGCGGCCGCAGAGGTCCTGGTACCAGCGCACGAACTCGGGGTGGAGGTCGCGGACCTCGACGGAGGACCAGCCGGCGGCCGTCAGGACCTCCGGCAGTTCGCGAGGCCGCAGCGGATGCCACCAGCCCCGACTGGGGTCGCCGGCGGTCGCGGCCGCGAAGCGGCCGTCCGGGTCGGCGTAGTCGAGGAGGCGGAGTTCGGCGCCGGGCGCTGCCAGCGCGCCGAGCTCGCGAAACACGGCCGCCTGGTCGGGCGCCGCATAGACGGCCGTCATCGAGTAGATGAGGTCGAAGGGGCCCCGCAGCACCGCGCCCGCGCGCTGCAGGTCGCCCTCGACGACGGTCACCTCCGGGTGGCGCTCGCGGGCGAGCTCGGCGGTCGCGGGCGTCGATCTCGACGCCGGTCACCGCCCCCAGCCCGCGCATCTGCACCCAGGCGGCCGTGCCCGCGCCGCCGCAGCCCGCGTCGAGGACGCGGCGGCGCGGGTCGGGCCGGACCCCGGCGAAGAGCAGTTCGTTGGCCTCCTCTTCGCCGGGGTGCGCGTAGTCCCCGTCGCGGATAAGCGCCAGCAGGCGTTTGCCCGTGGCGTTGTTCATCGCCGTCGGGCGATCGGGCGGGACGGCAGCAGTCGTCATCGGCGCGCCCTGCTCAGATCAGGTCGTGCAGCCGTTGCAGCAGCGGATCGAACTCCGGACCCTTGAAGCAGTAGCCCATCTCGCGTGAACGGCTCGCGCAGGGCGCGGACCTCGGCGGCGACGCCGCGGCCCTCGAGGATCGACCGCCGCCATGAGCTGCGCGACTTCCGCGAACTGCTCGGGCCCCATGCCGAAGCGCGTCATCTCGGCGACGCCGAGGCGCAGGGCGCCGGCGGCCGTGAAGCCCTCCTCGTCGGGCGCCGCCTGGTAGTTGACGATGATGCCGCTGTCCTCGAGCCGGCCGGCGACCTCCGGTCCCTGCCCGTAGCCGACCCGCACCACGACCTGATGCGTCTCCGTGTAGTGGACGTCAGGGTCGCCGGCGACGTCGAGCCCGGCCTCGTGCAGCGCCACGGCGAACGCCTTGGCGTTGGCGATCACGGCCTGCTGCCAGGCGTCCCTGAAGTGGTTCATCTCGAACGCGGCCATGAGCAGGCCGAGCAGCGTGCCGAGATGGTGGTTGCTGACGGAGCCCGGGAATGTCCGGCGCTCGATCGCCTCCCACAGGTCGTACTTCTCGTCGCTCTTCTGCCAGCGCGCCGACGACGATGCCGCGCTGGGTGCCGAAGAACGTCTTGTGGGTCGACCCGGTGACGATGTCGGCGCCCTCCGCGAACGGCTCCTGGAAGTGCGGGCCGACCAGCCCGAGCACGTGCGCCATGTCGTACATGAGCACGGCGGGGATGTCCGCCGCGTCCAGGAACTGGCGCACCTCGTACACGGGCTCCGGGTGCAGCACCATGCTCTTGCCGAGGATGACGAGCTCGGGGCGCTCCTGCTCGAGCACGTCGAGGAGCGCCCCCACGTCCGCCTTGTACGGGTTCTCGCGCAGCACCGGGATGTCGACGACGGCGGGCAGTTCGGTGCGCGGGTCGCGAGCGACGTAGTCGCGGAGCGCGCCCATCGGCTGGGCGCTCAGGTGCCCGCCCTTGCCGATGTGGTTGTTCACGACCTTGGCGATGCGTCGCGGCTCCGCCTTGCGGTCGGCCCGGTTGAGGTAGTCGACGAGCGCGCTGAAGACGGCGGTGTTGGCCATCTGGCCGCTCACGGTGCGCGTCTCGACCTGCGGACAGCCGAGGTAGGCGCGCAGCTCGCCCATCAGCAGCCGCTCGACCTCGTGGATGAACGTGGTGCCCTGGTAGTAGAAGACGTCCGCGTCGTAGAAGGCCTCGGCCTTCTTGTGCTCGGCGTAGCGGCCGGAGGGGTCGGTGATGCTGAGCATCCGCGCGGCCGGCGACGGCGTCATCTCGCTGGGGATGAGGTCGATGCACTCCTGCTGACGCCACTCGTGGTTGGCGATCGCCTTGCCGAGCAGGCGCAGCGCCTTCTCGCCGGCCGCACCGCCTTCGAGCTCGGTGAGCTGCGGCGTGTAGTCCCAGATGATGGCGCGCGCGCAGGGCGGGGCGTCGCTGCGCAGGTGGTGCGGGACGACCAGCCCCGGGACGCGCCGGCCGCGCACGTCGACCTCGACCTCGTCGTCCTCCAGCACGCGGCTGTCGACGTAGGCCAGCGCGATGGAGCGCAGCTCGTGCTCCTCGGTCTGCAGGGAGCACAGGCCCAGCCCTTCGACGCCCCAGTAGGGAACGGCGGTCCCGCTGGTCACCCAGCCGAGGAAGGTCTCACCGCCGAAGCGGGCGGCGCCTGTCTCGGCGTGCACGGGCGCGCCTTCACGGGCGATGCCGCGGCCGGTCACGGCCACCGGCCGTGTGAGCCGCGGCAGATCGTCCAGGCGCGAGTAGTCGCGCTGCAGGATGCGCGCGTAGGCCTTCTGCTGCCGCTCCAGAGCGTGGCGGCCGATGAACTCGCCCTTGCGCGGAGAGAAGCTGACGGCGAACGTCGCCAGCGGGCAGCTGAAGATGGGGATCTCGCGCGCCGTCCGGGTCCGTGCCGAGCTCGTGGCCGTAGAGCGGGAGGCCGGCCTCGAGGCGCAGGGTGTCGCGGGCGCCGAGCCCGACGGGCACGGCGCCCGCGGCGACCAGTGCGTCCCAGAGGGCCGGCCCGTCGTGCGCCGGTGTGAAGAGCTCGAAGGCGACAGGCTCGCCGGTGTACCCGGTGCGGGCGATGCGCGCCTCCACGAGGCGCCCGTCGCCCGGCAGCCGCAGCGTCGCCACGCTCAGCTCGTTGCGCAGCGGCTCGGGCAGCGCTCCGCTCTCGATCATGCCGCCAAGGATGTCCCGCGACGTCTTGCCCTGCAGGGCCACCATCGCGATCTCGCCGGTCTCGTCGGTCATCTCGACGTCGGGGAAGTGCGCGAGGTGGTCGTGGAAGTGGTCCCAGTCCTTGTGCCGGTTCGAGGCATTGACGACCAGCAGGTACTCGTCCGCGGCGAAACGGTACAGGTAGGCGTCGTCCACGGCGCCGCCGGTCTCGGTCGGCACCATCGTGTACTGGGCCTGCAGCAGGTCCAGGGCCTCGGCGTTGTTGGTCAGCACGTGCTGGAGGAACGCGGCGGAGCCGGGACCGCGCAGCACGAACCGGCCCATGTGCGAGACGTCGAACAGGCCGGCGCCGCCGCGGGTGGCGAGGTGCTCCGCGATGATCCCGGTCGGGTACTGGACGGGCATGTCCCAGCCGCCGAAGTCGACCATCCTGGCGCCGGCGGCGACGTGCTGGGCGTGGAAGGGCGTGCGCAGCAGGCGCGCGCCCGAGGCTTCATCGCTCATTGCGCCCACTCCTTGAGCCGGCCGAGACCCTCGCGGATGAGCTCGGCGCTGATGCCGGAATAGGCGAGGCGCACGTAGCGTCGCTCCTCGCCGGGCAGCTCGCGGCCGAAGTGCAGGCGGGTGCAGAAGCTGACGCCCGTCTGCTCCAGCGCCGCGCGCCGCAGCTGGTCGTAGGTAGCGAGCCCTTTGCGCTCCATGAGCCCGGTGACGTCCGGGAACAGGTAGAAGGTCGCCTCCGGCCGATAGCAGCTGACCCCCGGGATCTCGCTCAAGAGGTCGACCGCCAGGTCGCGACGCTCGCGGAGGACGCGCAGTATCTCCTCCGCGCCGGACTGGTCGCCGGTGAGCGCCTCGACG
Organism: uncultured Thermoleophilia bacterium; assembly: GCA_963741075.1. GTDB lineage: Bacteria > Actinomycetota > Thermoleophilia > UBA2241 > UBA2241 > CAIXSE01. The sequence continues at coordinate 192,223 of CAVUGS010000026.1, read as the reverse complement.
CCGGCCCACTGGATGAAGTGCGTCGTGCACGACTCCTGGTTGACGTTCAGTGTGGCGATGCGCGCGATGAGGTCCTCCGGACCGATCGCGCCGCCCAGCCGCCACCCCGTCATCGCGTACTTCTTGCTGAACGTGTACAGGACGACCGTCCGCTCCTGCATGCCGGGCACGGACGCGATCGATCCGCTGCGGCCGGAGTACCGCACGTCCCAGTACGCCTCGTCCGACAGCACGTACAAGTCGTGTCTGAGGGCGAGGTCGGCGAGCGCCCGGATCTCTTCGTCGGGGCTCTCCGCCCCTGTCGGGTTGTGGAGGTTGTTGAAGATGAGGAGCCTGGTCCGGGGGGTGATGGCGGCCTCGATCGCCTCGAAGTCGAGCAGGAAGTTCTTCTTCCCGGGCACGAAGCCGTAGGGCTTGGCGACGCCGCCCAGGAACTCGATCTGGCTCTCGTAGATCGGGAACCCGGGGCTGGGGTAGAGGACCTCGTCGCCGGGATCCATGAGCGTGAGCAGGAACTTCTCGATGACGGGCTTGCCTCCCGGCTGCACGGCGACGTGCTGCGGCCCGTAGTCGATGCCGTGCGAGGCGCCGACGTCGGCGGCCAGCGCCTCACGCAATTCGGGGATGCCGGCATTGGGGCAGTAGCCGGTCTTGCCGTCCCGGATGGCGCGGAACGCCGCCTCGACGACGTTCTCCGGGGTCCGCAGGTCCATGTCGCCGAGGTGGAAGGGATAGACGGCGTGGCCGAGCGCTCTCCACTCGTTGGCCTCGGCGGAGACGGCGAACGCCGTCTCGGTCCCGAGGCGGCTCATGCGCTCGGCCACCGGACTCGTCTTCGGTGTGCTCATGCCGCTCACCCCTTAAACGTCGAAGGACAGGGTGATGTCCCCATCATCCTGTCCGCCGCGGACGCCGTCCGCGAACTTCAGGGGCCCGTCCTGTCGCGTTCCGTTGGCCTGAGAGTTTCGGCGGCGCATCTGGCGCCATCCTTGCCCCTTCGGCGCCCGCCCATTCCTTCGAGCGGCGGGCTCTCACGCGGCCATCCACCGGGCATCCTCGGTTCTCTGGCACTGTAGCACCGGGCTTCGGCGGGTCGCAACGTCGACCGGGATCACATGTCGACCGTGAGGCGGGTCCGAGCGCGCACTGATCGGGCGACCCCGGCCCAGCCCGTGTGCGCCCGGCGGACGAGGTGCTGTCGGTGGCCCGTGCGCGTCCGCTTCTGTACACTCCGAGGCCGTGAGCCCTCAGGAAGAGAAACCGGCACGACGTCCCCGCGTCTTCAGCGGCATCCAGCCGTCCGGCACGCTGCATCTGGGCAACTATCTCGGCGCCGTCAAGAACTGGGTCGCCATGCAGGAGACCCATGATTGCCTGTACTGCGCCGTCGACCTGCACGCGATCACCGTGCGGCAGGTGCGTGCAGAGCTGCGGCGCAACACGATCGACCTCGTCAATCTGTTCCTGGCCAGCGGCGTCGACCCCGAGCGGTCGATCGTCTTCGTGCAGAGCCACGTGTCCGCGCACAGCGAGCTCATGTGGATCCTCAACACGATCACGTACATGGGCGAGCTGCGCCGAATGACGCAGTTCAAGGACAAGACGGCCGGCGCCGAAGGCGAGAGCGTCGCGGTCGGCCTCTTCGACTACCCGGTGCTCATGGCGGCGGACATTCTGCTGTATCAGGCCGACGCCGTACCGGTGGGCGAGGATCAGAAGCAGCACGTCGAACTCACGCGTGACGTGGCCGAGCGCTTCAACAACGCCTTCGGCAAAGCGTTCGTCGTGCCCGAGCCGATCATCCGCGACGGCGGCGCGCGCGTCATGAGCCTGGACGACCCGACGAAGAAGATGAGCAAGAGCGCCGGGTCGGAGAACAGCTACATCGCCGTCATGGACCCGCCGGACCTCGTCCGCAGGAAGATCCGGCGCGCGGTCACTGACTCAGGGACTGAGGTGCGCGGCGGTCCCGAGAAGCCGGCGCTCACCAACCTGCTCGACATCCACTCCGCGCTGAGCGGCGAGCCGGTCGACGTCATCGAGGCGCGGTACGAGGGCAGGGGCTACGCGGACTTCAAGGCCGACCTGGCCGAGGTCGTCGTCGAGGCGCTCACTCCCATCCAGACGCGCATCCGTGAGCTCGAGGCGGACAAGAGCTACACGCTCGAGGTCCTCAAGACGGGCGCCGAGCGCGCCGAGGCCCTCGCCGGGCGCACGCTCGCCAAGGTGCGCGAGCGCGTCGGGCTGGTGCCGCGGCCGTAGCCGCCTTAGACTAGGCGCCTGTCGCCCGCCGGAGGACTGATGATCTCGATCGAAACGATGAAGTTCCGCACCGCCGACATGATCGGCGACGAGTTTCCCCTCGTGTTCTGGCGCGGCAAAGGCCGGATCGTGGCGTCGGACGACACCAGCCTGGCGCTCCTGGTCCGCGGGCTCCGCGTCGACCTCACCTGGGACCGTCTCGTCACCACCTCGGAGCGCATGCTCTCCAACCACACGCTCACCGTCGACGAGCTGGGCGGCGGCGCCGACGCCGTCGGCGTCGTGAGTCTCTTCGCGTTCCTGCAGGCCGACGCCGTGTCGGTGCTGGACACTGACGGCCTCCTGGTGCTCGATGACACGGCCGGCACGCCGGTCCACCAGTTCGCCGACATGTCGCGGCCCACCTCGTGGGCTCCCTGGCGCCGCAAGATCCACGGCGACTGACCCTCTTCCGGTCGCCGCGACCGCCCTCCGAACGTGATCGTTCTCCGCAAGGACCGCCGCGTCTTCGCCTTCAGCGCTGACGCCGAGCCGGCGCTGACTGTTCCCGCGGGCACGCGCCTCCGACTGGAGACCGCGGACTGCTTCGACGACCAGGTGCAGGCGCAGGACGACGTCCTGGACGCCATCGACTGGGACCGGGTGAACCCGGCCACCGGACCGGTCTTCGTCGAAGGCGTCCATGCCGGGGACGTCCTCAGCGTCCTCATCGAATCCATCGACGTCGGCCCCCAGGGCGTGATGGCCGTGGCGCCCGGGTTCGGCGTGCTGGGCGCCGAGTTCCCGGAGCAGGTGCACCGCATCGTGGCGATCGCGGACGGGACGGCGAGGATCGCCGACGGCATCGCCGTCCCACTGCGCCCCATGATCGGCGTGATCGGCGTGGCTCCGGCGGGGCCGCCCGTGTCGACTGCGTCCCCGGGTCCGCACGGCGGCAACATGGACACGCGTCTCATCGGCGCGGGCGCCGTGCTGTACCTTCCCGTCGCCCACGAGGGTGCGCTGTTCGCCGCCGGCGACCTGCACGCCGCCATGGGCGACGGCGAGATCTGCGGCACCGGCGTCGAGGTCTCGGGTGCGATCACGCTGACGGCTCGACGTCAGGAGCGACCTGCGGATCGAGGAGCCGGTGCTCGACGCGCCGGACCATGTCGTCACCATCGCCTCGGCGGAGACGCTCGACGCGGCCGCCGACGCGGCCACGCGGCACATGGTGGCGCTTCTCACGGAGCGCCTCGGGGTGTCGCTGGAGGTCGCCGACCATGCTCATGAGCGCCGGCGGCGACCTGCAGGTCTCGCAGATCGTCGACCCGTTGCGCACGGCGCGGTTCGCACTGCCCAAGGCCATCATCGCGGGGCTCGGCGACGAGCTCCTCTGAGAGCGGGGGGCAAGCATGACGGAGGGATACGGAGCTCAGGGGATGGTCGGGAAGCTGCGCCGCGTCGTGATGCGGCGGCCCGGCGAGGCCATGGCCGCCGCGGACCCCGCGGCGTGGCACTACACCGGCACGATCGACCTCGAGGAGGCGCGCCGCGCACACGACGCGTTCGCCGACGCGCTGCGCGCCTGGGACGTGGAGGTGCTCTACCACGATGAGCCGCTCCCGGAGCACAGCGACAGCGTCTTCGTCTTCGACCCCGTCCTGGTCACCGACCAGGGGACGCTCGTCCTCAGCATGGGCAAGGAGCGCCGGCGCGGCGAGGAGGACCCCCTGGCGCGCGCCCTGCAGGACTGTGGCGTGCCTGTCTTCGGCCGCCTCGACGGCGACGCCCGGGCTGAGGGCGGCGACACGCTGTGGCTGGACCACGACACCCTGGCGGTCGGCCGCGGTTTCCGGACGAACGCCGAAGGCGTCCGTCAGCTCCGCGGCCTTCTCGGCCCGCTGGGCGTCACCGTCCTCGACTACGACCTCCCGTACTTCGGCGGCCCCGAGGCGTGCCTGCACCTGCTCAGCCTCATCAGCCCGGTCGACGTCGACCTTGCGGTCGCGTATCCGCCGCTGATGCCCACGGCGTTCTGGGCCGAACTCGGTCGTCGCGGCATCCGGCTGCTCGAGGTCCCGGAGGAGGAGTTCACGCGGACCCAGGCGACCAACGTCCTCGCCGTCGCCCCGCGCAAGTGCATCATGCTCGACGAGAATCCGGTGACGCAGCAGTTGCTCGAGATGGCGGACTGCGAGGTCGTCACCTTCCCCGGCGCGCCGCTCTCGCTCAAGGCGGAGGGCGGACCGACCTGTCTGACCCGGCCGGTACTGCGCGACCCCGAGTGAGTCCGGTGATGGGCGGCGAGTCCAGCCGAGCCGAATGCGACGCGCTCGACGCGCTGGACCTGGATGCACTCGTGGCGCTGCTGCGCGAACTCATCGCGATCCCCAGCCTCGACGGCGAGGAGACCGCAGCGCAGCAGAGGGTCGCCGCATGGATGCACGAGGCCGGACTCGAGACCGACGTGTGGCAGATCGACCTCGAGGAGCTCTCGCGCCACCCCGACTGGTGTCACGAGGTCGACCGCGTCGACGCCCTGGGAGTCGTCGGCTGGTGCGGCGAGCCGGCCCCCGGCCGGACGGCGGAGGGCGGCACCTCCGGCCGCGACCTGCTGCTGAACGGCCACATCGACGTCGTGCCGGTCGGCGACGAGGCCGCCTGGACGACGCCGCCGTGGGACCCGGCCATGAGGGACGGCCGGGTCTACGGCCGCGGCGCCGTCGACATGAAGGGCGGCCTCTGCTGCGCCCTGTTCGCCGTGAAGGCGATCCGTGATGCCGGCGTCCGTCTGCGGGGGCGCCTCACGGTAGCCAGCGTGGTCGGCGAGGAGGATGGCGGCACCGGCACGCTCGCCACCATCCTCCGTGGCCACACCGCGCACGGCGCCGTGGTCGTGGAGCCGACCCGGCTGCACGTGGTGCCGGCGCAGGCGGGGTCGCTCATGTTCCGCCTCGTCGTCCGCGGGCTCTCGGCGCACGGATGCGTGCGCGAGGAAGGCGTGAGCGCCGTCGAGAAGTTCGTGCCGTTGCTGGCCGCGCTCCGCCGCCTCGAGGCTGAGCGCTGTGGGGTCGCCGCTGGCGACCGGCGGCAGGAGGCCCAGCCGGGCGTGGGAGCCGCAGTCGCCGGCGACCCGGAGTCGCCGCTCTTCGCCGGTTACCGCCTGCCGTGGCCCATCGAGGTCGGCACGGTCCATGCCGGCGATTGGGCCTCCAGCGTCCCCGACACGCTCGTGGCGGAGGGGCGCTACGGGGTCGCCGTCGGCGAGGACGTGGCCGCGGCCCGGCGGGCGTTCGAGGACGCGATCGCCCGCGCGGCCGCAGCCGACCCCTGGCTGGCCGGGCATCCACCGGAGGTGGAGTGGTGGGGCGGCCGCTTTGACCCCGCGGTGACGAGCCTCGACGATCCCGTCGTCGCGACCGTGACGGCCGCCGCCACCGACGTGACCGGTGCAGCGCCTCCGGTGGAGGGCGTCACCTACGGCGCCGACATGCGCCTCCTCGTCAACGTCGGCCACATCCCCACGGTGCTCTTCGGCCCCGGCGACGTGCGTGTGGCCCACATGCCCGACGAGTACGTCCCCATCGACGAGCTGCGTCTCGCCGCGGAGACGCTGATCGTCACCGCGCTGCGCTTCTGCGGCGTACGGGAATAGTCCCGGCGTACTGCGTCGGTCCAACGACCCCGAGATCTCATTTGCCCCTTCCTGACGGATACACGTGCCGCCATCCCGAGCCGGGCGAGGCCGCGGCCGTCCAGAGCGTGCTGGACGCGGCCGAGACCGCGGACACCGGCGAGCCTCGTCGCCACGCTAACGACGTCGCCAACGACTGGAGGAGCCCCAGATGCCGCCCGGACGAGGACTGGTGGGTGGTTCTGGCCCCGGACGGCGCGATTGCCGCCGCCGGCTGGGTGTGGCCGGAGACCGTCAGCGACCTGACCGGGGACCACTACGTGCACCCGGACCACAGGGGACTCGGGCTCGGCGAGGTCATGCTGGACCTGATCGAAGCTCGCGCCGCGGAGATCGCCTCGGGCGCCGGCCGGGCCGCGCCGGAGCGCCTCGTGGTCTGGAGCGAGGACTCGGACGCGGCTCGGCGCGCCTCGCTCGACCGGCGCGGCTTCGTCGCGGTACGGCAGTACTTCGAGATGGAGATCGCGCTGGATGCGGATCTGCCTGCGCCCGTTTGGCCCGAAGGGGTCGCCGCTCGGGGCTTCCGGCCCGGCCGAGACGACAGGGCGCTGTACGAGGCCGACGAGCAAGCGTTCAGCGAACACCACCTGTACGAGCCGCGTGAGTACGACGAGTGGCGGCTCTTCTTCACTCGACGCGCCGTCCGCCGACCCGACGCTGTGGCGCCTCGCCTGGGACGGCGACGACCTGGCCGGCTTCGTCATCCCGGTCGAGACGGACCGCGGCGCCGTGATCGACGACCTCGCTGTGCGCAAGCCCTGGCGAGGTCGCGGCGTCGCCCACGGGCTGCTGCTGGCGGCGTTCGCGGCGCTGCGGGACCGGGGCCAGACGGTGGCGAGGCTCTACGTCGACGCGCAGAACGTGACCAATGCCGTCCGCGTCTACGTGGCCGCCGGCATGCACGTCTCCCGCCGGTTCGATGTGATGGAGAAGCCGCTGGGCTGACCCTCGGCTGTCGCTACGTCCAGCGCGTCAGTTGGCGGCGACGGTCTCCTTGCGGAAGGTCGGCATGTTGCGCACGCCCATCTCGGCGATGAACGCGTCGCGCACCTCGCGGGTGAGCTCCTCGGGGCAGATCATGCCCCTCTGGGCGATCCTGCCCTGGACGATGAACTCGGCGTAGATGCTGGCCGGCGTGCTCGTGCCATAGCTGACGCACGTGGCGCCGGGGATCCGGCCGTTGACCCACTTGATGTCCGGCGGGAAGACGTAGTAGCCGATGCTCGCCGGCTTGCCGTCCCTCTCGCCGATACAGTCGACGGTGACGACGCCGTAGTCGGTGATCTCGCCGGCGAGGGCCAGCCTGGCCAGTTCGTCGGCCGGCGGGTTGGGCTCCAGCGTGGCGACGAACACGTCGATCGGGCGCACCTCGGTGCCGTCCTTGAGCTTGACGGGGTACTTGCTCGTCATGCCGCTGCCGACGAGGGCGAGGTCGGCGTCGATCCCGCTGCCGTCCGCGTCGCCGCCCATCTTGAAGTCCACGTAGCGCAGACCTTTGTCACCGAACGTCCTGGGGAGCGTACGCGGCAGGGTGCTGACCTCTTCGTGATCGTGGCAGATGACGGTGCCGAGGCCGAACGGCTCAGGGAACTCGTACTTCTCGCGGCGGCCGAAGATCTCGACGCGTTTGAACTCACCGTCCTCGTACAGCAGCGGCGGCTGCGCGCAGTCCGTGTAGTAGGTCTCCTGCGACCACACCTGGAGCGGCACCGGTGAGTCGAACAGCGCGAAGTCCTTGATCCGGATCTCGTAGCACCTGTCGAGGTCCTCGTAGCCGTTGGCGGCGAAGGTGTTGGTGACGCCCGGGTCCATGCCCGTGCTGAGGAGGGCGAGCTGGCCCTGCTTCTCGAACTCCGGGGCCAGCGTCATCTGGTCGAGGTAGGCCTCGTCGATGGTCTGACTGCGCGTCTGGCCCTGTGCCATGTCGATGTAGGAGGCGCCGCACTTGAGGCACGCGGTCATGATCGACTTGTTGAACTCGGGGATGACGGCATTGACGATGAGCCCGCAGCCCTCGCCGGCCTCGGCGACGGCATCGGGATCGGCGGCGTTGATGAACTGCGACAGCGCCTTGCCGTTGCCGACCTGGCCGGCGACGAAGGCGGCGCGCTGCTCGTCGTAGTCTGCGACGACGATCTCGGTGACGGCCGGATTGCGGCCGAGGTTCCAGGTGAGGACCTGGCCCTGCATGCCGGCGCCGACGATAAGGACCTTCATCGTGCTCTCCCTCCTGGTGACCATGCCCGAGCGGGCACAGGGGCTTCCTCTCACAGAGGTGGTTCTACCACGTCAACGATGAGGAGACAAGTGTCGAGAGGACGATTATCGTAGCATGCGCGCTACATGATAGCGAATATCGCGTCACATGAGACGAAAGCGTGCACTATGCGCGTCTACGGGCGGGTGGCCCGCAGCCCGAGCGAGTATACGACCGGCGTGGTAGAAGAGAGTTAGAGTGACCCACGGAGCGGAGGCGACGGAAGTGCACGAGCTCGGCATCACCCAGGGGATCATCGACAGGGCCCGCGAGACGGCGGTCGCCAGTGGCGCCCGCAGGGTCGCGGGCCTTCACATCGTGATGACCCCGGCGGCGGACTTCACCCAGGACTCCATCGAGATGTACTTCGAGATGCTCACCGGCGACGACGAGTTCTTTCGCGGGGCCGGGCTGCACTTCGAGCACAGACCGGTCGCAGCCACCTGTCTGAGCTGCAGCGACGAGTTCAGCACGGACGCGCCGCAGCCGATCTGCCCGCAATGCGGGTCGCAGCTGGTGCAGCTCGATCCGGACGCGCCGATGGTGCAGCTGACCGACATCGACATCGACGAGGGGGCGGACTGATCTTCCTTGCCGCGTTCTTGCGGCCGCCGCGAGGCGCGTTCAGAGGCGCATCTGCTTGTCGATGGGAATCTGGAGGAGGGGGAAGTTGGTGGAGCATAGCGGAATCGAACCGCTGACCTCCTGGGTGCGATCCAGGCGCTCTCCCAGCTGAGCTAATGCCCCACACGGGTCCCGGACGTGCCGGGACAACGTAGTATGCGGCATTCCCCGGCGACGGGCAAGTCAGCCGGCTACGGCTGCTTTGGAGCCTCCGGCGGCGGCGGGCTCTGAGGTTGCGACGGCGCCTCGGGAGGCGGCGGGGTCCTCGGCTCGGGCGGCCCTTCCGCGGGAGGAATCGCCGGCGGAGCGGCCTGTGCGGCCGGCGGTACGGCCGGCCACTGACCCGGTGTCGGGGCGGCCGGCCAGGAGGGCGCGGCCGGCGGGGCCTGCGCGGTGAGGGACGGGCTCAGCGTGAACGGCGGATAGCGGTCGATGAGCCCCAGCGCGTAGGCGTTCACACGCGTCGTCCACCGCATGTAGCCCTCCATCACCTCGTACAGCCCTGCAGGGAAGCGCGCCACGAAGAGGATGATCCACTGCACGACGAACCAGATGAAGAACGCCGCGATGCCGAGGAAGACGAGCACGATGTAGTGCGGGATGGCGGCGACCTGGCGGAGCAGCAGGCCGCTTCCGCCGGACGTCGGGAAGTTCCACCGGTAGCTGGAGCTGCCGTTCCCGTTCGTGGAGCCCCAGGACGTGATGGTATCGGCGTTCCTGGCGACCCAGATGGCGAACCACACCACCCCGATGAAGGCCAGGATCTGGACGACGATCGTAAACGCCGCGTACGCGCGACTCGGCGCCGATGGCCGCTGCACGACGATGTCCACCGGGTAGTCGTCCAGCGGCTTCAGGCTGAAGGGCGGGTACTTGTCGGTGAGCGAAAGGGCGAACGAGGTGACCCGGGTGCCCCAGCGCAGCACCCCCGTCACGAACTCGTGCATCCCGGCGGGGTACTCCCCTTTGAAGGCCACGACGAACTGGGCGATGAACGCTACCACCCACTGCGCGATCCCCAGGAAGATGAGGACGATGACGTGCGGGATCAGGGCGATGAGCTTGATGAGCAGGATGGTCAGCACCGCCCAGCCGCGCGAGCTGCGCGGCGGATAGTCGGCGCGGAGGTCCGCTGGGTAGTCGCCGTTCGCCATGGTCATTTCCTTCCCCGTTGGTCGTCGTGCAGGTTCAGAACAGCGTTCTGAGCCGCGCCGCCATCTCCTCCGGCGCGGCGAACATGAGTTCACCGCCCAGTTGCTTCTGCAGGAAGTAGTCGTCGGTGCGGTAGTCCTGCTTGAAGGCGGTCCGGGCGATCACGCGCGCGACGACGGGGAAGCCGGTCTCGCGCCCGTTCAGTGGCCCGCCCGACAACGTGAAGTTGAAGGCCGAGAGGCCCTCGTCCTCGTACCAGGTGAGGATCCTCGTGAGGCCGGAGGCCAGTGCCGCCACGTGCCCGTCGTCGAGGTCGGTCAGGCGCGCGGCGCCGGGCACGACGGCGAGCGCCTCGCGGGCGCCGGCCGGCGCGAACGGCACGAGCCAGTGCACGCCGGCCGCACCCCACACGTAGCGCTCGCCCGTCGCCTGCTCCTGGTCGACGAGCGTCCGCCAGTAGCTCTCCCCGTGCTGCTCGAGCCAGGCGGCCGAGCTGTCCCAGTAGAGCTTGACCTGCCAGGGCGCGGTCTCGCCGCCGAACACCTGGAGGTGCGGGTGCACGAGGCTGGCACCGCCGGGCAGCATGTGGTTGCAGCAGACAGCGATGTAGGCCATCTGCGGGGAGAACGCGGCGGCGCGGCGGCTGAAGTCCAGGGCCGCGCCAAGGCCCTCCTCGAGCAGGCTGGGCGTGAACTCGGACGGCCGCAGGAAGTGCTTCTCCGGGAAGGTGACCACGGCGTGCACGCCCGCCAGCGGAAAGAGGTTGGGGAAGACGAGGGCCCTGCCGCGCTCGAGGCGCCCGCCGGGCACGAGCGCGTCAGGGTAGCGGGGCGTCGCCTTGAGCACATTCTCGGGGCAGAAGAAGCAGCCCTCGCGGCTGCGAGCGACGAGCAGGTCCGTGTAGGCCCAGTCCGTCTTGCCGAGGAACATCTCCTCCTTGGCCTCCAGACCGGCGGACGCGACTGCCGTCATCCCGGTGAGCGGGTCGATGCGCACCTCGATCCGGTCCTCAGTAAATTCCATCCCGGCGAGAGGGCTGAAGAACGCGGCCGCCTCCGTGTGGCGCTCGAACTGGATTGGCTCCGTCATGACCGCTCCTCTCGTCGTACGCCGCTTCCCCGTCGGGCCCAGGCGGCCCGATGATACGGCCGCCCCGGCGGCCCGACAAGGCCGATGCCAGGCTTGCGCGGACCTCGCGGCGGCCGCCCATGACGTACACTGGGACGGCCCGTCACGCGAGCAGCGGAGCGCCGCAATGAAGATCACCGCAGTGCACGTCGACACCCTCGAGCTGGCCACGGAAGAGTCGTTCGTGATCGCCTCGTCGGCATTCTCCATCGGCCAGGGCGACCTCGTCCGCGTGGAGACCGACGGGGCTGGGCATCGAGCTCGTCGGGGAGAACGTCGGGTCGCAGCGCGTGGCGCGCCGGCGGTGAGAGCCTGATGGAGCCGGAGGAGCTCAGGAGGCTGTGGGACGGCGCTGGCGGTGGGGAGACGGCGCCGAGGGGAGACGGCTTGCTCGGCCTGCACGTCGTCGACGACCCGGAGGCGCTGGCCGGCATGGCCCTCGTCGTGCTCGGGCTGTCGCTTGACGGCGCCGGGCCCGGCCCCGCCGGCATCCGGCGCGCGTCGCGGCGGTACGGAGACTGGCTGCCGGCGCTCGCCGGCGGCTTCAGGGCCGCCGACTACGGCGACGTGGAGGTCGTCCGGGACGACCCGGCCGTCGCCTTCATGCAGGCGCATGAGCGGCTGGCCGACATCGTGGCCGCCGGCGCGGCGCCGCTGGTGCTCGGGGGCGAGGCGCTCGTCAGCGTCCCGGTGCTGCAGGTCCTCACGGGCAAGCTCCGCGGCCGTCTGGGCGTGGTCGCCTTCACCCCGGCTTACGACATCGCCCCCGAGCCGTTGTACGCGCCGTCCTCGCGGTGGGCGCGGGCCCTGGAGCTCGGCGTCGTCTCGCCGGCGAACCTTGCGCTCGTCGGCGGGCGGGCGGCTCCGCCGGACGGGCCCGCCCGCCGCGTCCTCGACGGCCTTGGAGCCACCACCTTCTCGCTGGACGACGTCCTGCGCGACGGCATGGCCACGGTGGCGCAGGAGGCACTCGAGACGGCCGCCGCCGGGACCGAGGCCGTCTACCTCTCCGTGGACCTTGGCGTCGTCGCCGGCATCGGCGACCCCGTCGGACTGCAGGCCAGGGAGCTCGCCGCCGGAGTCGCCGTCGTGTCGGCCGCGCTGCTCGCCGCGTCCGACGTGTGCGGCCCGGGTGCGTCGCCCGACGCGGCCGCGGCAAGCGGCTCTGCCGCCGCCGGCGCCCGCGTCGCGGCCGAGATCATCGCCGGCGTGGCTCGCCGGCTCTCCTGAGTCAGCAGGCGCATCCCCAAGGAGGAAGTGTGGAGCAGCACAGCACACCGGCCCCGGTCGTCAATGTCTTCAACGAGTGGGACCCACTCGAGGAGATCATCGTCGGCCGCGTCGACGAGACCACGCTGGTCCCGCCATGGGACGTCATCATGCCGGCGGTGGTGCACGACAAGACGCAGTGGGAGTTCTTCAGAAAGCACGGCGGCACGCCCTGGCCGCTGGGGATGCTGCGGAAGGCGGAGCGCGACCTCGACGCGTTCATCGACGTGCTCCGGCAGGCCGGCGTCACCGTGCGACAGCCGGAACCCTATGCCTACGAGCGGCCCCTGGCGACGCCGGACTGGGAGGTCGCGAGCAGCTGCTACGCTCTCATGCCTCGCGACGTGCTCTTCGTCATCGGCGACCAGATCATCGAGGCCCCGATGGGCTGGCGTAGCCGGTCGACTGAGCGGCTCGCGTACCGCGAGCTCTGCAAGGAGTACTTCCGCGGCGGCGCCCGCTGGGTCGCCGCCCCGCCGCCCCGCCTCTCGGACGAGAGCTTCGTGCAAGGGTTCGTGGCGCCGGAGGAAGACGAACCCCAGCGTTTCCTGCCCACCGAGTACGAGCCGATGTTCGACGCGGCCGACGCGATCAAGTGCGGCCGCGACGTCTTCATCGCCCGCTCCAGCTGCTGCAACCGCTTCGGCATCGAGTGGCTGCAGCGACACCTGGGCGACGAGTACGCGGTGCACGAGATCGAAGTCCACGACACGCACCCGATGCACATCGACGCCACCTTCCAGCCGCTCGCTCCGGGCAAGCTGCTCATCAACCCGGAGCGCGTCGTCAAGGTCCCCGAGATGTTCGAGAAGGCCGGTTGGGACATCCTGGTCTGCCCGGAGCCCGAGATGCCCGACACGCACCCCATGTACAACTGCAGCCGCTGGATCATGATGAACGTGGTGATGCTCGACGAGACGCGGGTGGTCGTGTCGGCCGGCGAGAAGCGGTTCGTCCGTCAGCTCAAGGAGTGGGGATTCGACCCGATCGAGTGCCCGTTCTGGGATTTCGAGACCATCGGCGGCGGGTTTCACTGCGCCAGCGTCGACGTCCGCCGCCGCGGCGTCCTCAGATCCTACTTCTGAGCAGGGACGGGTCCCCGGGTCGCGCCGCCCCTGAGGATCAGCGCGCGAGCACCTGCTCGAACGCCCGCGCGAGCTCGGCCTCTCCTCGCAGATCGGGGCACTTGAGGAGTTCGTCCAGCGCCTCGGCCTCGGAGATCCGAGCGCGGTAGGGGCGCTCGGTCACCAGCGTCTGATACGTCTCCGTGAGCGCGACGATCTTGCCGGCGGCGGTGTCCGCCGTCGGCTCGTGGCCGCGGTCGGCGGCGGTGATGGCAGCGTGGACGTCCTCCGCCGGAACGCCGATCGCGCGGGCCACGCCGAGCGCGATCTGGGCGACCGTCGAGCGCCGCCGCTGCCGGAATGCCTCCCGCGCCGCGACCAGTTCGCCCATCGCGGCGACGTGGTCGGGGCGCACCACCGCCGCCTGCTCCGGCGTCTCGCCGCCGTGGTCGGCGGCGAACGTCATCACCGTGTCGCGGCCGCGCCGTTTGGCCAGGTACATGGCCCAGTCGGCCTTGTCGACGAGCTCGTCCTTGAAGGTCGCGTCCTTGGGGCAGGTCGCGACGCCGATGCTGACGGATAGGGTGTCTGCGCCGAACGACCGTCGCGTGATGCCGGCGCGGACACGTTCTGCCACCTCGAGCGCGCCGGCCTCGGCGGTGTCGATCAGGATGGCCGCGAACTCCTCGCCGCCGTAGCGCGCGACGAGGTCTACGTGCCGGACGGATTCCTCCAGGACGCGAGCGACTGCGCGCAAGGCCTTGTCGCCGGACCCGTGCCCGTGCAAGTCGTTGAAGGCGCGGAAGTTGTCCACGTCGCAGAAGAGCAGGGCAAGGCTCGTCCCCTGCTCCTGGCAGCGTTCGATCTCCTCACTCAGGCGCTCGTGGAAGTAGCGGTGGTTGTAGAGCCCGGTGAGGCCGTCGGTGATGGCTTCGAGCTCCGTGCGGCCTGACTGCACCGCGGCGTTGTGGAGCATGGAGGCGAACGTCTGGGCGACGTTGCTCCTGAGGCCCTCGACCTCGGTGACGCCCTCGGTGGCCGGGAAGTCGGCGGAGACCACAGCGACGACGTTGCCGTCAGCGTCGGACACCGGCGCCACGCCGCTGATCCAGACGCCCCACTGATCGACGTACAGGACGTTTGCCGGAAGCGTACGCCCGGCAAACGCCTCCACGAGCTCGTCGTCGCTCACGACCTCGTCGCCGGGGTGGGGTGTCTCGGGGCCGACGCCCGCCTCCGAGTCGGCCAGCACGACCGTCCGCCGGCCGCGGCGTCCGAAGAGGGTCAGGTAGCGCGCGGGGGCGCCGTCGCCGCGCGCCGCGCGCAGCTTCTTCGTGACCGAGGAGTACTCGGGCCGCGTCTCGTCCGGAAATTCCCGCAGCGTGAGGCACTCCTCGGGGTCGAGGAGTGGCCGCCGCTCTGCCGGCTACGCCGGCCGCCAGGCGGCGGCCCTCGGCGATCCGCTTCAGAACGCGGCGGAACGCGGCCACCATCTCCGGGTCGAACTGCACGCCGCTGCAGCGCTCCAGTTCCTCGAGGCACTCGAGGTCGGTCAGGCCCTGGCGGTAGGGACGCCGGAACGACATCGCGTCATAGGAGTCGACCACGCACATGGCGCGGGCGACGGCCGGGATGTCCTGACCGGAGAGCCCGTCGGGGTAGCCGTCGCCATCCCAGCGCTCGTGGTGATGCCTGACGCCGTCCACGAGCGCTTCGTCGAACAGCGGCCGGATGATCTCGGCGCTGAAGATGGGGTGCTGCCGCATGAGCTCCCACTCGTGGCCGTTGAGTCCGCTCGGTTTGAGCAGCACCCTGTCCGGCACCCCGATCTTGCCGATGTCGTGGAGGTAGGCCGCCTCCTCGACCTCGCGCAGGAGGTCCTCCGGCCAGCCCAGCTCGTTGCCGAGCAGCACCATGTAGGCGGCCACGCGGGCGGCGTGGCCCAGCGTGTAGTAGTCCTTGGCGTTGAGCGCCGAGCTGAGGGCTTTCAGGTTACTGAGGTGCATGCCCTTGATGCCCTCGTAGAGCTCGGCGTTGTCGATCGCCAGCGCGGCGAACCGGCAGATCGAGACGATGGTCGCCGTCTCTTCGTCGGAGTACGTGCGCTGGGGCTCGCGGTGCGTGAGCTCGAGCACGCCGATGACCCGCTCGCGCGAGATCAGCGGCGCCATCAGTGCGCTGCTCTCGCCGAACTCCTCCATCAGCGCGATCTCCGCCGGCGAGAGGCTGGGGTCGTTGCGGCTCTGGATCACGACCGGCTCGCGCGTCTCGACCGCCCTGCGCATGGCCGTCCAGTCATCGAGCAGGAACCTGCGGCCCTGCCAGGCGGTGTCCACCTCGCCCTCGTCGATGCTGGTCACGCTCTCCAGCCACGCGCCGTCGCGCAGGGTGTAGATGTCGCACATGGGGGCGCCCGCGATCGCGCAGAGGCGTCGGGCGGTGGAGATGAGCACCTCTCCGAGCTCGAGTGAAGAGGACAGCTCGAAGCTCACGTCACCCACGAGCGCCATGCGCTCGGCGCTCCGGTCGAGCTCCTCGAACAGCGTGGCATTGGCGAGGGCGCCGGCGGCCACCTGTGCGAGACTGTGGAGGAAGTCGGTGCGCTCGAACCGCGTGGCTTGGTCGTCGTAGATGCCGGCCACGCCGATCACCTCACCCCGGCTGATGAGCGGGAGACACAGCATCGCGCGGTGGCCCCAGCTGAGGTCCTCACGGCGCTCGAGCTCGCTGACGCGCTCGTCTTCGGCGATGTTCTCGCTGTACACAGGCTGACGGGACTCGAGCGCGACGCGAGCCAGGCCGAGCTGGTCGACCAGGTACTCCGTGCCCACGTGGTCCGCATCCACGGTGCCGTGGTCGATGCAGGCCACGCAGCGGATGACGTCGCCGTGCAGCGTGAAGATGTCGCAGTTCGGCGCGCTGGTGGCGGCGCACAGGCGCCGGGCGACGCTCTCGAGGACGTCGTCCCTGTCCAGCGTCGCGCCGAACTCGATGCCGCTCTCCACGAGCAGAGCCAGGGTCTGGTTGCTCTCTTCCAGACGCTCCATGAGAAGCGCGTTCTCGAACGCGCCGGCCATCATCTGCCCGACGCGAAGCAGGAAGTCCTGGTGCTCCGCGTAGTCCCGCCGCTGATGGTCGTACACGTCCAGCAGGCCGACGACGCGGTCCTCGAGCACCAGCGGCACGCAGATCTCGCTCTGCGTGCCCGACTCGCGATAGAGCACTCGCTCGTAGTCGCTGAGTCGGGGGTCGTCGGGGCTCTCGATGACCAGCGCCGTTCTCTCGGCGATGGCCACCCGGGTGCTGGGGAAGAGGTCGAGGTCGAGCGGGCGATCCGCGTAGTCGTCGAGGAACTGCCCGTCGTCGTAGGTCAGGACGCAGAACAGGGTGTCCCCGCGGAGGACGAACACCTGGCAGCCGTCGGCCTCCATCAGCTCGACGACGCGGGGGCCGACCGAGCGCACGAGTTCGGTGAGGCCGCCGGCGTTCGAGGCCGTCCTGCCCAGCTCGACGAGTTCGGCGAGCGCCGCGTTGCGGCGTCCCAGCTTGTCGAGCAGCAGGGCGTTCTCGATGGCTCCGGCGGCCGTCTGTCCCACGCTGCGCAGGAAGTCGAGATACTCGGCGTAGTCGCGTGGCCGGGTGTCGAAGACGTCGATCAGGCCGATGACCTCGCTCGCCTCCCACGATGGGGATGCAGAGCTCGCTCTGGTAGCCGTACTCCGCCATGTCGCTGCGCTCCGCGTCGGTCAGGCGCGGGTCGTCGAGTGAGGGGATGGTCATGGGCTGGCCCGTGCGGACGGCCATGGCCGTGGCGGGAAAGCGGTCGATGTCGAGCACGTGGCCCACGACGCTCGTGTCCAGCCCGCCACGGTCCGCGCTCACCAGGCAGCGGAGCGTGTCGCCTCGCAGTGTGAAGATGTCGCAGTCGGCAGCGTCGATGGTGTCCCGCAGCCGCTCGGCGAGCGCCGTCAGGACGTGTTCGAGGTCATGTGCCTGCGACGCGACCGCCCCGAGCTCGACGATGTCGCGGAGGACCGTCGTCCGGCGCTCCAGCTGGTCGACGAGGCGGGCGTTCTCGAACACCCCGGCGAGCATCTGCGCGGTGCTGCGCAGGAAGCTCAGATACTCGGTGAAGTCGCGCTCACGGGTGTCGTAGATATCGAGCAGGCCGTACAGCTCGTCGTTGACGACCAGAGGCAGACAGACCTCGCTGGAGAACCCGTAGTCGCGGTACGCGGTGCGTTCGTCTTCACTCAACTGCGGGTCGTCCGGGCTCGTGACAGTCAGGATCTGGTGGCTGTACATCGCCGCCACCGTGGTCGGGTAGCGCTCCACGTCGAAAGTGCTCCCGAGCACGGCGTCGTCATGACCGCTGCGGTCGAAGCTCGCCACGCAGCTTAGCGACCCGTCCATGACCCGGTAGATGTCGCAGTTCGCGGCGTCGACCGCCGAGAGGACCCGCTCTGAGACGGAGCGCACGAGCTGGTCGAGATCGCGCGTTCGGCTCACGATCGTGCCCAGCTCCACCAGTTCGTTCAGGACGCGGTTGCGCCGGTCGACCTGCTCGAAGAGGGATGCGTTCTCGAGTGCGTGAGCGGCGACCTGGCCCAGCCCGCGGATGAGGTCGAGGTCCTCGGCGAAGTCCCGCGGCCGGTAGTCGGAGAGTTCGACGACGCCGAGGACGTGCCCGCGCGACACGAGCGGCATGGAGAGCTGGGCCTGGTAGCCCCACTTCTCGAGCGAATGGCGGCCCTCCTCAGCCAGGAACGGGTCGTCGAGCGAGGCGGCGACGGTGATCTCCCCCGTCTCCACGGCCCGCCTGCTGCAGGGGTAGCGGCGCAAGGGCAGGACGACGCCGTCCCACTCCGTGTCGAAGCGGCCGCCGTCGTAGCTCACCAGCGCCCGCAGCGTGTCTCCCTCCACGGCGTAGATGTCGGCCACCGGGGTGCTTGTGAGGTCGGAGAGACGTTCGACCACGGCGTGGAGCACCTCGTCGGTGCTGAGGCGGGCGGTGTCCTCCAGGCCCGCCTCCACGACCAGGGCGAGGTCCCGGTTGCGCCGCTGCAGGCGGGCGATCACGTCACCGCTTCCGAGCGCGACCGCCAGGAGGTCGGCAGCCACCTGAGCGACGTGCTCGGCGGTGGCCAGCCCCTGCCGGGTGGCGGATCCGAACTCGAGCACTCCGACCAGGCGGTCCCAGAACACGACGGGCGTCAGCACGACGCCGGCGAGGCCTCGGGTCGCGAGATCGGGCGCCGGCGTCCGCGAAAGCAACTGTGGCGGGCCGGCATCCGCCGTGACCACCACGGGTGCACGGCCGGTCACAGCCCGCGCCGCCGCCGGGAAGTCGCTCAGCGTCCACGCCTGGCCGCCGGCGACCGGGTTGCCGCCGACGTCGCCCGGAGGGAACGGCCTGGCGACTGAGCCGTCCACCCGGTAGACGGTGCAGGCGTCGAAGTCCGGCCGCGTGCGCAGCGCTTGCAGGGTCGACAGCACGAGCGATTCCGCGTCCATCGCCGGCGAGTTCGTGCTGAACCCGGCGATCAGGTCGTCCAGGTAGGCGATCCTGCGGTTGAGCACGGCGGCATCGTGATCGTCGGACAGCGCGAGGGCAGCCGTCGCCGCGGCCGCGTCCACCAGCGCGCGCTCATCCTTGTCCGGCATCCAGCCGGTCTCGCGGCTGTACACCTCGACCAGGCCGGCCACCGCGTGCCCGAGGTGGATCGGCGCGGCGTACACGCTCCTCGCGCCGCTCTGCTCCCGGCGGACCAGGTGAGGACCGGCGACCTCGAGACCGGTCAGGTCGGTGACCGCGACCGGCTCGCCGGAGATCAGTGCCGCCGCCACCTCCCCAAAGTCGGTCGCGGGGTACAGCAGGCCGCGCAGCGGAGGAGACTGGCCGGTCGCGGACGCGGCGACAGGTTCCAGGCATCGGCGTCACGGTCGTAGCGGAGGATGTCGCAGGCGGCGGCGCCCAGCTCGTGACGCATGCGCTCGGCGAGGGTGACCAGCAGGTCCTCGGGTCTCTGTGCGAGCCGCGGCTCGCCAGGCACCGTCTCCTCGGCCAGTCCGACCTCCCGCTGCTCGAGTCCGTCGTCGAGCCCGTCCGCCAGCAGGCGCTCCGCCTGGCGCGCCATGAACTCGGCAAAGGTGACGTTGGCGCCGGTGAACGACCGCGGCGCGCGCGATTCGACCAGTTCCAGCACGGCGCGGTTTCGGCCCTTGACCGTCAGCGGCACGGCCAGCACTGCCGCGTCGCCGCGCAGACGCAGCGCCTCTGCCTCACTGCGCTCGAGCAGGTTCGTCGAGGCGAGGTCCGCGATCACGACGCGGCGACCGGTGCGCAGGACCTCCCGCACCGTGGGCAGAGCCTCGCCGATGGTCTCTTCCTCGGCGGACGACCTTTCCGGGCCCGGCCTGCGTGCACTGAGGATGCGGAACCGGCCGTGTCTCTCGGCCAGCGAGATCCTGCACTCGGTGACCCCGACGCCTTCGGCGGCGACGCGCGCCAAGGTGAGCAGTGACGCACGCGCCTCGTCGTGGTCGCCGGTCGGCCTGCGCGCGGCGACTTCCCGCACCGGGCCGCCGCCCTCTTCGGCGCGCAGCAGCATCTCGACGTCCGAGCGCCTGTAGCGCCGGTGGCCGCCAGGGCTGCGGTAGCAGGTCAGCCTTCCTGAGTCGCTCCAGCGCCGCAGCGTGTTGAGGCTCACGCCCAGCTCGGCCGCCGCCTCGCCCAGGCGCAGCCAACCTTCGCCGTTTGCTCGTCCTACGCGCATATGTGAGAGGGGGATGGGTGCCGGACGCTCAGAAGTTCCCCAATTCTCCCGGGATTCCTGCCGGGTGCAAGCGCGAGTTCAGGATTGGGGGAGTTTCCGAGGCTGGGCAGGCCTGATCGGCCTGCCCAGCGGGCGCATCAAACAGCCGGGACCTGGGCAGGGGCATCCGCCGCTTGGATACGACAGATTATAGTGCGACGCTGTGGAACTTAGCCTTGCGGCTGGTTTCCCGGTGCGGAGTCCTCGCCGTCCGCGGCGCCGTCTATCACCCTGGCGATCTCGGCGAACGCGGCTCCGACCACCGTCGTAGGATCCGCCGCGGCCGGTACGCCATGGTCACCGCCCTCGCGCGTGGCCTCGTCCAGAGGAATCCTGCCCAGCAGTCTGGTGTCCATGAGGCGGGCGATCTCAAAGGCGCCGCCGCGGCCGAAGATGTAGTGGCGACCGCCGCAGTCCGGGCACACGTAGTAGGCCATGTTCTCGACGACCCCGAGGACGCGCTGCTTGGTCATCTGGGCCATCTTGGCCGCCTTGATGGCAGTGCGTGCAGCTGCCTCCTGCGGCGTGGTCACGATGATGAGCTCCGCGCCGGGGATCATCTGCGCGATGGTGAGAGCGATGTCGCCGGTTCCCGGTGGGAGGTCGATCAGGAGGTAGTCAGGGCTGCCCCACAGAACGTCACCGAGAAACTGCTCGATGGCGCGGCCGAGCATGGGGCCGCGCCACACGACGGGTTCGTTGTCCGGGAGGAAGAAGCCCATGGAAACGACCTTCACGCCATGGGCCTCGGGCGGGAGCATCTTGCCGTCGTGCGTCTCCGGCGGGACTGCGGGGAGGCCCATCATGAGCGGGACGGTCGGTCCGTAGACGTCGGCGTCGATGAGGGCGACCGCATGGCCGCGAGCGGCGAGCGCGGTCGCGAGGTTCACGGTGACGGTGCTCTTGCCGACTCCGCCCTTGCCGCTGGCCACGGCGACGGTGCGTGTGCGAGACCCCGGACCGAAGAGCGACTGGACGAGCTGGTCCCGTTGACGCAGGCGGCCGGTGAGCGCATCGCGTTCATCGCACGACATGGCGTCGAGCTTGACCTCGACGGCTCTCCCGCCGGCGATGGCAGTCAGCGCCTGCTCGGCGTCGGCGCGTATCTGGTTCCGCAGCGGGCAGCCGGCGGTCGTCAAGACGATGGTCGCGCCGATGCGCCTGTCATCCAGGACGATGTCGCGGACCATGCCGAGGTCGACGACGTCGCGTTGGAGCTCCGGGTCCTTGACGCTCGAGAGCGCGCGCAGCACGTCTTCGTGGGTCACGCCTACCTCCGTGATCGAATCGGCCTCTCGTGTGTACCCGCGCGCCGGGCGGCGCAGTCGGCCGTGGCCATCGTATCAGCCGTGCGTCTGCGTCGGGCCCGGCACGTCGGCGTTCACAGACCCGACAGACGCCCTTCAGAGGTTCTTCACAACATTCGTGTACCATCACAGTCGAAAGGCGTGATCGGGCGCATTGAGTGCCGGTCGCGTGGCCGGGATCGGACGTGCGGAGGTCCGCACAGAAAGGGGCGGTCGGTGAGACGAGACTGGAAGAGGATCGCTGTAGTCGCGGCGGTAGCCGTGATCGCATTGTCGGTGGTCGCGGTCGCCTATGGGGCGACGAGGTCGACCACGACCAAGCGGGCGGCGGGCAACGGAGCCTGCGGCGCGCTGATGAGCAACCCCAAGGCGCTGAAGGCCATGCAGGCGCTGCGTACGGAGCACCAGGCGGACATGAAGGCCTGGTACGACCAGTACGGCTCCGCGCCTCAGAGCGCCGAGGCGCAGGCGGCGCTCCAGCAGCTGCGTGACGAGCACTGGAACGACATGCAGCAGCTGTTCAAGAAGTTCGGCATCAAGGCGCCGGCACAGCCCGGTCAGGGCGGCGGCATGATGGGTGGCGCCGGCGGTTGCGGCGGCGCCTGCGGCGGCGCCGGCGCGTCCGGCACGGGCCAGGGCACCGGCTACGGCGGCGGCATGATGGGCAACTGGAACTGAGACTTCACCGGCTGCGCGTCCCCGCGATCTGACTCGAGGCTTGAAGAACAGGGAGGGCGGGCGTTTCACGTGAAACGCCCGCCCACCTTCGTTGTCGGCCCCGACACGCGGCGGTCGGTCGCCGGTCTGTTTCACGTGAAACGCAAAAGGGAGGCCCCGCTGAGGGCCTCCCTTTCCTCACCACTGGGCGCGGCTGGCGAAGGGCGGCGGCGCCGTGCGCCGTCAGGCCTTCAGCCCGACCGGCTCGGGGTTTCCGGCTCCCGTCGCGTAGGTGCTCTTGAAGATCTCCATGAGCATCGGGCTCTCGCGCACGACCTCGAGCGAGATCACGGCGTGGTCCTTGGTGTAGCCGTTGCCGATGATCATCAGCGTGTCGGCGCCGATGCCCTCGGCGCCGAGGGCGGCCGAGGTGAAGCTGGTCGCCATGCTGAAGAAGTAGACCGTGCCGTCGTTCTTGGTCGCGAGGACCGAGGCCATCTCCGTGTTGGGGATGTCGACGCAGTTGATGGTCAGGTCGGCCATCTCACCGCCGGTGGCCTTCTTGACCTCTTCGTAGACGAAGAGCTGGTCGGTGGCCGAGCCCTGGATGATGACGTCGGCGAAGCCGGACTTCTCGAGGCGCTTCTTGCCGGCGTCGCCGTGCACCAGGCAGATCACCTTGCCGGTCGGCTTCACGCGCTTCTTGGCCTCGTAGGCGCAGAGCAGGCCGCTCTTGCCGCCGGCGCCGATGATGAACACGGTCTGGCCGGGCTTGCTGAGCTTGGCCGCCTGGGCCGGAGCGCCGGCCACGTCGAGGATCGCCAGTGCGAGGGCCTCATCCATGTCGGCGGGCATCTTGGCGTAGATGCCGGTCTCGAAGAGGATCGCCTGCCCCTTGACCTTGACCTGGCAGGTGTCCTTGTTGACCGAGATCACCTCGTCGACCTTGAGCGGAGTCAGGGAGAGGGAGACCAGGGTCGCGATGCGGTCGCCCACCTTGAGGTCGCGGTCCTTGAGCCTGTCGCCGATCGCCGCGACCGTGCCGAGCAGCATGCCGCCCGAACCCGTGTCGGGGTTATGGTGCTTGCCGCGATCGGCGATGATGCCGAGGCTGTGCCTGGCCATCTTCTCGACGTCGCCGCCCTCGGCCTCCTCGATCTGCGTGAAGCTGGCCGCGTCGATGTTGAGCGTGTCGACGTCGATGAGGATCTCGTTGTCGTAGATCTCCATCGTGTTGTCGATCTTCCATGCCGGCTGCGGCAGGACTCCCTGGGGCTCGATGACCCTGTGAGCTCCGAACTTGTTGCCTTCCTTCATCCCTGCTCCCTCCCCCCGAAGGGCGGCCGGGCGCGGGAGGCGTGAGCCTGCAGCGCGCCCGGCGCATCATGCGGGGTCGTTTCGTGGGGCGATATCAGCCCTCTACCTTGATGACCGAGCCGGCGCCCTGGCCGCCGCCCACGCAGGCGCCGGTGAGGCCGATCTCCTGGCCGCGCTTCTTGAGCTCGTGGATGAGCGTGACGATCATGCGCGTGCCGGTGTTGCCGAGCGGGTGGCCGAGAGCGACCGCGCCGCCGTTGACGTTGACGATGTCGGGATCGAGCCCGAGCTCGCGGGTCGCGAGCGCGGCCACGCACGCGAAGGCCTCGTTGAGCTCGGCCAGGTGCACGTCCTTGCTGGTCAGGCCCGCCTTCTCGAGCGCGCACTGGGCGGCCAGCGTCTCGCCGTGGCCCATGATCGCGGGCTCGCAGGCGGCGGTGGCGTAGCTGACGAGCTGCGCGATCGGCTTGAGGCCGAGTTCGGCAGCCTTCTTGCGCGAGGTCACCACGACCGCGCTCGCGCCGTCGGCGATGGCCGAGGCGTTGCCGGCGGTCACGACGCCCCCGTCCTTCTTGAAGACCGGCTTGAGACCGGCGAGGATCTCAGGCGTGGTCTCTCGCGGGCACTCGTCCGTGTCCACGACCTTGGGGTCGCCCTTGCGTTGCGGGATGACGACCGGGACGATCTCGTCCTTGAACCTGCCGCCCTTGATCGCCGCGGTGGCGTTGAGCTGGCTGCGGTAGGCGACGTCGTTCTGCAGGTCCTTGCTGATGTCGAAGCGCTCGCTGAGGTTCTCCGCAGTCATTCCCATGTGGTAGTTGTTCGCGGCGTCCCACAGGCCGTCCCAGACCATGGAGTCGTACATGGTGTCGGTGGGCATGCCCATGCGATAGCCGCTGCGGCCGTTCTGCAGCACCCACGGAGCGCGGGTCATGTTCTCGGTGCCGCCGACGAGGTACACGTCTCCGTCACCGGCCTTGATGGCCGCGGAGGCCATGGCGAGCGCGGACGCACTCGACACGCAGACGCGGTTCACGGTGATCGCCGGCACGCTGTCCGGGATGCCGGCCTTGAGCTCGGCCTGGCGGGCGACGTTCTGCCCCAGGCCGGCCTGGATCACGTTGCCGAAGATGACCTCGTCGAGCTGGTCGCCGGTGACGCCGGCGCGCTTGAGCGCCTCCGCCATGGCGAGCGCGCCGAGCTCCGGCGCCGGCGTGCCGGCGAACCCGCCCTGAAAGCGTCCTTGCGCCGTCCGTACTGCAGAGAGAATGACGATGTCGTTGTCAGACACTGCGGCCTCCTTCAGCCGATGCGTGTGTGGCTGCAGCCCCCGACGCGACGTTGACGCTCTGCATCACGACACATTGATGGAAGTAGTTCATGTGTATGCTACCGGGTCACGCTTCATCGTGCCTGCGCACGACTTCCTGGGCGAGGAACGACGCCACCTCGAGCGGCGTGGTGCGCGGCCCGAACCCGGCGTCGTAGCCGAGCTCTTTGGCGAACGCGTTGTTGATGCGCGGTCCGCCGACGACGAGCACGAACCTCTCGCGCACGCTCTCGGCCTCCAGCAGCTCGATGAGCTGGGTGAGGTGCTGTACGTGGATGTTCTTCTGGGTGACGATCTGGCTGACGAGGATCGCATCCGCTTCGCGCTCGAGCGCCGTGCGCAGCAGCTGAGCGCAGGGGATCTGCGAGCCCATGTTGAGCGCTTCCATCTCCGGGTAGCGCTCCAGCCCGTAGTTCCCGGCGAAACCCTTCATGTTCATGATCGCGTCGATGCCCACCGTGTGGGCGTCGCTCTCGATCGCCGCGCCGACGACTCTGAGCTTGCGGCCCAGCTTCTCCTTGATGAGCCCATTGATCGCGTAGTAGTCCATCTCCTCGACCTCGAGGTAGTCGCCCTTGACCTGGTCGGGGTCGATGCCGACGTCCGTGCGCCCGTAGGCGACGAAGAGCGTGTACTCGGGGTCGATGGCCTTGCACTCGGCGATGCCCACCGTGTGAAAACCGAGCTTTTCGAGGAACTGCTTGCCGACGTCGGCGGCCTTGATCGAGTACGGCATGGGCAGCGTGAAGGAGAACTGGATGATGCCATCATCATTAGTATCACCATACGGTCTAATAAGCATCAGTGCCCCCCTTCCGTGGTCTGGGCTGAGCCGCCCGGCGTCGGACCTTGGGGAGCTCCGCTCATCCGGCCGTCACGCAGCGCCGCGAAGAATGGGTTGAAGTAGTCGGGCGTGACCTTGAAGACGCCCTCGAAGCCGCGGCCGCCCTGCGGGTCGCGCTTCACGTCGGCGAACTCGCCGTCCTCGAGCGCCCGGAACAGGCTGATGTCGCGCACGTGCTCGAGCTGCTCGGTGGCTTTGAGCAGCTGGTCGTTGGCGCGCTGCTCGATCAGCCCTCCGGGCTTGTAGGTGACCTCGCCGGCCAGATCGCGGCAGCTCTCGAACACGTACTTGGCGTTCCTGATGCTCAGGTAGCGGTCCTGGAGCAGCGGCGTGTGCAGCGCTTCCGTCAACATCCCGAGCAACATGATCTCCTGGCCGGTGAAGATGCCGGTGAAGTTGAACATGCCGTCGATGATGTGGCCCTGGAAGATGTCGCCCGGCATGTACTTGGTGGGCGGCATGTACTTGAGCGGGTAGCCGGGGAACAGCTGACGGATCAGCTGCGCGTCGGCGATCTGGTAGACGACCTGGTCGGGCGTCTGCGGGTTGATCTCGAAGGCGTGGCCGAGGCCGATCTGCCAGGGTTCGAGGTTGGCGCGCAGGGCGAAGGCCTCGTTGATGAAGTCGGAGCTGACGACCGTGTAGCCCTTCTCGAAGGCGTCGGCGGTGGTCAGGTAGTTGTCCTCGCCGGTGTTGATGATGATGCCGGCGCGCGCGTTGATCAGGCGGCTGAGGTACTGGTCGACGAACGTCCGCTGCATGTTGATGTTGCGGAAGATGATGCCGTACATGGAGTCGTTCAGCATCATGTCGAGGCGCTCGAGCGCGCCCATCGTGGCGATCTCCGGCATGCAGAGGCCGCTGGCGTAGTTGCACAGCCGGACGTAGCGGCCGAGCTCCTCGCCGACCTCGTCGAGGGCGGCGCGCATGAGGCGGAAGTTCTCCTGCGTCGCGTAGGTGCCGCCGAAGCCTTCGGTGGTCTCGCCGAAGGGGACGTAGTCGAGGAGGCTCTGCGCCGTCGTGCGGATGACCGCGATCACGTCGGCGCCGGCGCGGGCGGCCGCCTTGGCCTGCGCCGCGTCCTCGTAGATGTTGCCGGTCGCGACGATGACGTACACGTAGGGCTTGAGCGGCTCGCCGGTCTGCGCCACGAGTTCGTTGCGGCGAACGCGGACGGCGTCGATGCGCGCGACGCCCTCCCTGGCGAGTTCGTCGGCGCGCGCTTCCGCGGCGGCGCGCCGGTCTGCGGGAACCTCAGCCAGGTCCAGGTCGCCGGCGGCGACTCCTTCGGCGACCTCCTGGGCGCTCTTGCCCGTCTGGTTCATGAGGTCGACGAACGGCCGCATGATGCCGCCGGGCAGCAGGTCGCGGGCGTGCTCGGCGACCACGTTGACCAGCGGCACGTCGATCTCGTTGACGCCGGAGATGCCGAGCAGGCGCAGTGTGGCGCGCTCGGTGGTGTCCGTGGTGTGTTCCTCGATGTGCTGCTGGATGTCGTCGGCGATCGCGCTCGCCGCCGTTCTCGCGCGGTCGACCAGGTCGCCGTTCAGTCGGAGCGCATCGTTCACTTGACCACCCACTTTCGTCAGGAGGAGACGGAGGTCGGATCCGCGTCGCTGCCCCCCGGCAGCCTGGCGAACCCGTTCACGACGTCGAACACGGGGACGCGGCCGCCGACAGCTTCGGCTACCGCGGAGAAGAAGACCTTGGGCTGATACGGCTGCGGCACGCGGAACGGATTCACCGTCAGGGCGAGCACACGCAGCGGGGCGAGCGCCTGGAGACGTATGCCTCGTCGCAGGAAGCGCCCTACCATGGCGGGCGGAAGGACGAGCACGGTGGCGTCGCGCACGATGACGCGGAGCTCCGTACGGGGCGGCAGAACGCGCGTGAAGTCGTCGACGAACTCCTGGGTGAGGGCGCCGCCGACGAGGAGCGTGTCGGCGCCGATCCGCTCCACCTCGCGCGCGACCGTGACGCCCTCTCCGACCACGGTCGCGAGCTCGAGTGGGTGCGCGACTCCGCCGGCCGTGAAGGCGACGGCACGCGTGCCTGCGGCGGCGTGCTCCGCCACCAGCTTCCGCGTCTCCGGTCCGACGCCGGGCAGCATCAGGAGGTCCAGTGCGCCCACGGTGGTCGCCAGGACGTCGTCGAGCGTGTCGCCGACCATGCCGCCGGTGGCGACCACCACGCCGTCGCTGACGCGCGGCGACGCGCTGCCGATGCGGTTGATGGCGCCGTCCACAAGCACCTGCTCGGCGCCGAGCGCCTGCAGCCGCTCCACCGTGACGCGGAGCTCGGCCAGCGTGGTCGGGCCGCTCACCTCGACGGCGCCGTCGCCTGCTGCCCGGCCGATGACCACGCGGCCGAGCGGGGTGTGGAAGGGCAGTTCCTCGAGCGCTTGCATCGCGTAGCGCGAGCGCTCCAGCGAGCCTCGGGTGGTCGCCACGAGCGTACCGGCCGGTGGTGCGATGCTCGGCTTGGCCAAGCCGGTGAGGTGGTCGGTGCGCTCGCCGTCGAGACCGAGCGAGGTCAGGCCGAAGACGTGCGGGCAGTTCGCCATCAGCGCGTTGACGACCGTGGTCTTGCCCGCGTTCTTGACCAGGCCGACGACGGCCAGGGAGTGGCAGCCGGAGCCGCTGATGATGTCGTAGAGAGCGCCGACGGTGACGGCGTCCGGGCGGGCGCCGGCGGCCTTCGTGCCGCGCGGGTCATCGCTTGCCTCCGGTGGCGCGCCGGGAGGCGGTGACGGCGCGGTCCCGGCTCGCGGCGGCGGCTGCAGCGGAATCCCCGCTGCCGACCGGCGGCTCATCTTCCCCGCGCCGGATCTCCTTGAGATACGCGAAGATGGTGTACCGCGAGAGGTCCAGCGCTCCGGCGATCTGCTCGGCGGAGCGCTTGACGAGGAACGCACCACGCTCCTCGAGGCGCTTGACGACGTCCATCTTCTCCTCGCGCGACATGGCAGCGGGAGTCTTGCCCAGCTCGCCGACGATCTGGGTGACCATGCCGGCGACCACGTCGCGGATGTCGCCGGCAAAGATCTCGCCCGCCTCGGGCGCGGCCCCGCCGCCGAGGCGGCCGACGGCAGTGAAGTTGGCGAGCGCGCGCTGTGCCTGCACGACCTCGGAGATGTCCTGGTTGAGGCCGAGCAGGCCGTAGGGCTCGCCGTCCTCGTCCCTCAGGGTGACGGCCAGTGACTTGAGGATCTTGCCGTCGTGCGACGAGATGTACAGGCGCACGTCCTGTGTCTCGTCCGGGTTCCTCAGGCTGCGGAGCATGCGGTCGGTGGGCACGTCGCCCAGTGTCCTGCCGGTGACGGCGCCGTTCTCGATGGCGACGATCGAGTGAGGGAGCCGGTGGACGTCGTGCAGGACGACCTCACAGTCCGGGCCGAACATCTCGGCCAGACCACGGATGACCGGCAGCAGCGCCTGCAGGCGAGCATCGAGCGGTTGCATGGGCAGACGACCCTCCGTCGTTCGTCGCTGGTCGCTGGTGGCTCCCCAGGCTGACGGCGAACGATCACGGCCTGGATACACGGTATACACCTGCGCATGAGGGCCTGTCAAAAAGAGTGGGCGTCGTACCCGAAAAAGTAAGAACGGGACGGCTCTTGGCAGAGCCGCCCCGTTCCTGGGTGCGTAGCGGAGCCGGCGGCCGCGGCCGCCGGGCTGCTGCCTCAGAGGTTGCTCGGACGCTCGGCCAGTGTGACCGAGAGCTCCTGCGTCTTGCCGTCGCGCTCGACGGTGATCTTGACCGTGTCGCCCGGCTTCTTGGTGCCGAGGAAGGCGATCAGGTCGTCCGCCGTCTTGATCTCGGTGTTGTCGGCCTTGACGATGACGTCCCCACCGATGGTGAACTGCTCGCCCTGGACGGTGACGTTCCGGTCGCCGGCCTTGATCCCCGCCTTGGCGGCCGGGCTGTCGGGCGAGACGGCCTCCACGAGGGCGCCCCCCTGCGACTGCATGTTGAACATGCCGGCGATGTCGCCGGTCAGGGTCTTGAGGCTGACGCCCATCCAGGCGTAGGTGACCTTGCCGTTCGCCTTGATCTGCTCCAGGGAGCGGATGGCGGTGTTGATCGGCACGGCGAAGCCGAGCCCGTCGTTGCCGCCGCCGGACGAGGCGATCTGTTCGTTGATGCCGATCACCTTGCCGGCGTTGTCGATGAGCGGGCCGCCCGAGTTGCCCTGGTTGATGGCGGCGTCGGTCTGGATGCCGTTGGGGATGGTCTGGCCGTTGGGCGCCTGGAGGCTGCGGCCGGTCGCCGACACGATGCCCGAGGTGATGGAGAAGTCGTAGCCCAAGGGGTTGCCGATGGCGACGACGGGCTCGCCGACGACGACCTTGTCCGAGTCGCCGAGCGGCAGCGGCTTGAGATCCGCCTTGCCGGGGTCGACCTTGATCACGGCCACGTCGCTGCCGACGTCCACGCCGACCAGCTGGCCGGGGACCCGCTGCGTCTCGGAGCCGCCCTTGTTGAAGACCACGGTCACGCTGGTGGCACGCTGGCCACTCTCGTCGACGACGTGCGCGTTGGTGAGGATGTAGCCCTGGTCGTCGACCACGAAGCCGGTGCCCAGCGCCTGAGCGCCCTGCGTCTGCCCGAACTGGTCGGTGCCGGCGCCGCCGAACTCGGAGAGCACCATGACGACGCCGCCGGAGAGGTTGCCGTAGATCTGCGCCGGCGTCATGCCTCCGGACGAGGTCGTGGCTGGGGTGCTGTAGACGGTCGGCGTCTCGGGCGTGGCCTGGACGACCGTCTTGTCGACCCCTCCGATGTCGAAGACGAACACCACGAGGAGAACGACGGCGGCTGCCGCTACGGCGCCGCCGGCGAGACCTGCCAGGAACCCTTTGAGCTTCATGTCTGCCGTCCCTTTCCTTGCTCTGATCGCGCACAGGGGAGCTCCGCCCGCCCTGGCTGGTAGTCGTCTCGAAGATGCCGCTCAGCCATTACCTGTCCCCTACGGGGGTGTTAAGCAACCGCACGGCGCGGGTTAAGGCGTGTGAACCCAGGCACGCGCTCAGGAGGTCGTGCGGGTACGGCGGCGCACGCCTGCGCTGCGCGGCAGGTGCACCGTGAACCGCGCGCCTCCGTCCGGCGGCGACTCCGCGGTGATGCTGCCGCCCATCATCTCGGTGAGCTCGCGGGCGATCGAGAGGCCCAGGCCCGCCCCGGTGGTCGTGCCCCGCTCCTCGCGCCCGCGATGGAACCGCTCGAACACGTGCGGCAGCTCCTTGCCGGAGATGCCCGGGCCGTCGTCGGCGACGACCATGACGGCCCGCTGATCCTCCAGCTGTGACGTCAGCCGCACCGAGCTGCCCGCCGGCGAGTACTTGATGGCGTTGTCGATCAGGGCCCGCAGCACCTGGACCAGCCGCTGCTCGTCGCACCAAGCCGTCTGGCCGTCCTCGCCCTCGAACGAGAGCGCCACTTGCTTGGTCTGCGCCTGCGCCTGGAACTCGTCCAGCACCGAGCGGCCGATGGCGACGAGGTCCACGTGCTCCGGGTTGAGCTCGAACGACCCCGCCTCGACCCGTGAGAGGTCGAGCATGCTGACCGCCATGGTCCGCAGGCGGTCGACCTGCTGGCGCATGATCTGCAGGAACTCGCTCTGCTCCTCGGGGCTGAGCTCGCCCTCGTCGATGAGCTCCAGCGATCCCGCCAGCGAGAACAGCGGCGTCTTGAACTCGTGCGAGGCATTGGCGATCAGGTCGCGCCGCGCGCGCTCGAGCCGCGCCTGCGCGGTGATGTCGCGCAGCACCACGATCGAGGTGAAGTCCGCGTCACCGGCGACCGGGTAGGTGGTGGCCTCCAGCGTCACGTCCTCGTGCGCGAACACCACCATGTCGAAGTCGGCGTCCTGCTGCGAGTCGCGCCACAGCTGGGCGACGTCCGCGGGAAGCGCTTCCTCGATCGTCTTGCCCACCGCCATCGGCGCATCCAGCAGGATCGAGGCGGCCGGGTTGGCGATGGTCACCTTGCCTTCGGCGGAGACGCCGACCACGCCTTCGCTCAGGTCGTTGAGCAGCACCTCGACGCGGTCGCGCTCGTACTCCACCTGGGCGAAGGCGCTGCGCAGCCTCTCGGCCATGACGTTGAAGGTGTCGGCCAGCTGCCCGATCTCGTCCTCCACGGTCTCGGGCACCTTGGCCGAGAGGTCGCCGCCGGCGATGGCCTCGGCGCTGCGCTCGATGCGCTTCAGGCGGCGGGCGATGAAGTAGGAGGCCATATAGCCGAGGAGCAGGCTCGTGCCCAGCGCCAGGACCGTGGCGAACAGCAGCTGGCGCTGCACCGCGTTCACCGCGTTGTCCACGTCCTTGAGCGATGAGATCACCATCACCGCCGCCACGACGGTCTTCGAGCCCACAGGGAACAGGGGGACGGCGGTCGCGGCGACCCGTCCGCTCTCCATGGTCACCGTCCCCTGCGCCAGCCGCCCCTTGCGGATCGCCTGCTCCAGCATCGGGAAGTCCGCGACGTCGGGCGACGTCTGGTTGCTGGAGTCCGCCAGGAGCACCTGGTTACGCGAGAACACGAGCGTCCGCCCGCCGAAGCGGGTGGACAGGCTGTTCAGCGTGCTGTTCAGCGCCGCCCGGTCCGAGATCGTGGCCCGTCCGTTGTTGTCCACGCCCAGCCACGGGGCGAGCGTGTCGCTGATGATGCGCGCGTTCCCGCCCGCATCGGCGAGCTTCTGCTCCACGAGACGGCCGCGCAATGGAGGCACGACGTAGACCCACGCCACCAGCATCGCGAAGGCGACGACGACGACGATGAGGAGCGTGAGCCAGTTCTTGACGGAGCGGAACATCAGGTCAGGGGGTGAGGCGCGTCCTGCGCCCTACCTCCATTAGAACTCACGAAACTTGTAGCCGATGTTACGGACTGTGAAGATGAACTCGGGATCCTTGGCATCGGCCTCGAGCTTCTCGCGCAGGTGACGGATGTGCACGTCCACTGTGCGCGAGTCGCGATAGTCGCTGTCGCCCCACACCAGTTGCAGCAGCAGTTGGCGGCTGTACACCCTCCCCGGGTGTGAGATGAGCGTCTTGAGGATCTCGAACTCGATGTACGTGAGGTCCACCTTGGCGCCGCGCACGATGACGTTGCGCTTGAGGACGTCCACCTCGAGGTCGTCGACCTTGATGACGTCCTTCTTGGTGGCCTCGGCGCTGCGGCTCATCTCGGCGCGGCGCAGCTGCGCGCGCACGCGGCTGCGGAACTCGCGCAGGCTGAACTTGTCCTTGGTGATGTAGTCGTCGGCGCCGATCTCGAGGCCGAGCACCTTGTCGAACTCGTCGCTCTTGGCGGTGAGCATGATGATGGGCACGATGCTCTGGGCGCGGATGCGACGGCAGACCTCCATGCCGTCCACGTGCGGCAGCATGATGTCGAGGATGACGAGGTCGAAGTCCTCGCGCGTGAAGGTCTCGAGCGCCTCGTCGCCGTCATGCGCGGTGACGACCTGGTAGCCCTCCTTCTCGAGCGGGAACCGCAGGAGCTTGAGGATCGCCTCCTCGTCGTCGACGAGCAGGATGCGCGCCCCGGACTCGGCCATCAGTGGTCTCCCTTCTCGGCAGCCGGCCGCACGCGCGGGGCCGCGTAGCCGCGGGCCCGGAAGCCCGCGCCCAGCGCGGCCGCGAGGTCGGCGACCGCAGGCAGGTCGGCGCCCGGGTAGTCGACAGCGGTCAGCGTGGTCTCTATTCCATGCGCAAGACACTGTTCGGCGAAACGCAGGACGGCCCTGTAGGACTTGGTGAAGACGGGCCGGCACACCCGGTCGTACTCCTCAGGCGTCGCCGCATTGAGGCTGATGGTGACGGCGTCGAGGCCGGCCGCCGCAAGGGCCGCCGGCGCGTCCACGTCGGGATTCAGCAGGTCGGCGTGGCCGTTGGTGTCCAGACGGCTGCGGATGCGCCGCAGGTGCAGCCACTCCGTGACCGCGAGCACGACGTCCAGCCGCATCGTCGGCTCGCCGAAGCCGCAGAAGACGACCTCGTCGGCGGGGCCGTCCAGGAAGGCGACTTCGACGGCCTGCGTCACCTCGTCGACCTCGGGCTCGCGCTCCAGGCGCAGGTCTTCGCCGTACACGCCGTCGGTCCACTCGCGGATGCAGAACGCGCACGCACTGGAGCAGCGGTTGGTGATGTTGAGGTAGACGGACCCGCCGGCGCGATAGGCGACTGTCCCGGCGGGCGCGGGCGGCGCGGTCATCGAGTAGGCGGCGAGAGAGTCATGGTGGGCGGCGCCGGAGCCTCGGCAATGGGGGCCGCCGGTCGGCAGGCCGAGTATAGCAGGGTAGAATGGACGGCCCTTGACCGACGTCACCGACAGCCTCATCGCCCTCAGCGGCCGCCTGCGCGAGGTCGTGCTCCCCTCACTCGGGACGCACGCCGCCCGCGGCCACGCCGGCGTGGCCGTCGGCGGCGACGTCACCTTCAGCATCGACGAGCAGGCCGAGGCCGTCCTCGTCGAGCACATGCGCGAGCACCTGCCGACGTGGTCGTTCTACTCCGAGGACGGCGGCCTGCAGGGCGCGACTGACCCCGAGCTCATCCTCATCGTCGACCCCATCGACGGTACCCGTCCCGCGGCGGCCGGCTTCGAGATGGCCTGCGTCAGTATCGCTGCCGTTCCCGCGGGGCCGCAGCCGACCATGGGCGACGTGGTCGCCGGCGTCATCCAGGAGATCAAGAACGGCGACGTCTTCGTCGCCGAGCGCGGCACCGGCTTCCGCATGACGCATGCCGACGGCGCGGAGATCCCGTTCCTCCCCACGCCGCGCGCCGATCTCGAGAGCATCTTCTGGACGCTCGGGTTTCGCGGACGTCCGGCCGTGATCCTCGCGAGTGTCCTCGAGGAGCTCATCGACCGCTCGTCCGTCGGCGGCTGCGTCTTCGACATCGGCTCCGCCACCTACGGCGTGACCCGTATCCTCACCGGCCAGCTTGACGCCTACGTCGACATCGGGCCGGCGATCATCGCCGCCCATCCGTGGACCGAGGCTGAGTTCCGCCGCGTCGGCCGGGGCGCGGTGCTCTGCAACTCGCCCTACGACATCGCGGCGGCGTACCTGCTGTGCCAGGAGGCCGGTGTGCCGTTCGGGGACGCCGACGGCGGCACCCTCGACGACCGGCCGGTGCTGGGCTCGGATGCGTCGTTCCAGATGGCCACCGTAGCGGCCGGCAACCAGGACCTGCAGGCGGCGCTCGTCGAGAGCGTCCAGCGGGGCATCGCCGGCCTGCGCCGGCCGGGAGCGTGACATGGCTGAGAACGTGAACGACTGGCACGAGGCGATGCTGTACGAATCGCTGGACGAGGGCGCGGTGCAGTGCCACGTGTGCCCTCGTCTCTGCCGCATCGCGCCCGGCAGGAGCGGCACGTGCCGGGCGCGGGTCAACCGCGACGGGGTGCTGTACGCGATCACGTACGGCAGGGTGTGCAGCGTCGCCGCCGACCCGATCGAGAAGAAGCCCCTGTATCACTTCTTTCCGGGCACCACGGTGCTCTCGCTGGGCAGCGTGGGCTGCAACTTCTCGTGCCGGCACTGCCAGAACTGGCAGATCGCGCACGCCGACCCGGCCGAGGCGACTCGCGACCTGCGCGACCTGCCGATCCGCAATCTGTCCGTACTGGCGGCCAACAACGAGTGTCAGGGCGTGGCCTGGACGTACAACGAGCCCACCATCTGGCTGGAGTACATCCTCGATGGCGCCCAGGCGGCTCACGAGCACGGGCTGTACACGGTGATGGTCACCAACGGCTACATCACCGAGGACGCCCTCCACGTGCTGGGCCCCCACATCGACGCCTACCGCGTCGACGTCAAGGGGTTCAGCGACGCGCAGTACAAGGAGCTCTGCCGCATCCCCGACATGGGGCCGGTGCTCACCGCGGCCGAGCTCGCCAAGACCGACTACGGCTGTCACGTCGAGATCGTCACCAACGTCATCCCGACGTTCAACGACGACGAGGCGACGCTGCGTGGCATCGCCGACTGGATCGCCGACAAGCTGGGGCCGGCCACGCCGTGGCACGTGACCCGATTCATGCCGCATCTCGAGTTCGCCCACCTGCCGCCGACGCCCATCCCGACTCTCGAGGCCGCCGTGCGCATCGGGCACGACGCGGGCCTGGAGTTCGTCTACCTGGGCAATGTCCCGGGCCACGAAGGGGAGAACACGGTCTGCCCGAACTGTAAACGGCTGCTCGTCCGCAGGACCGGCCTCGCGGTTGAGGATGTCGCGCTGCGGGGAACATTCTGTGCGATGTGTGGGGCGAACGTGAATGTTCGGACATCTCTGAAGAAGTGACCGTTGCGGCACGCGTAACGGACTGAGCCCTTGGCCTGCCAGCCCCCGAGCCGATAGGATTCACCCGCCGTGGAAGACTACGTGAAGCTCGACATCCCCGCCAAGGCGGAATTCGTCTCGCTTGGCCGCTTGGCGCTCTCAGGCCTGCTGCGGTCTCGCGGCGGCTACTCGGAGGACGCCGTCGCCGATCTGAAGCTGGCGCTCACCGAGGCCTGCTCCAACTCCGTGCGGCACGCCTATGACCACGACCAGGGTCAGGTGCACCTCGAGTTCACGGTGCACAGCGACCGCGTCACCGTGCTCATCATGGACGAGGGCGGCGGGTTCCACGAGGACGACGACGACTGCCCCGAGTGCCGCAACCTGGGCGACTTCCACCTCGCGGAGGGCGGCATGGGCATCTCGATCATCCGCGCCGTCGTCGACGACTTCGACCTGCGCAAGCCCGACGAGGGCGGTACCGTCCTCGTGCTCACCAAGAACCGCGACCTCTGACGCCGGCCGGGCTGCCGCGCCGCGCCGGTCACTGCCGGCGGGTTTGACGTCGCCGCTGCCCCAGGAAGAACCTCCTCACCAGGACTCTTTGCGTCGCCCCGCGACGTCGCGTCTCAACACACGAGGGCAGGAGGTCCCCATGCTCGATGCCCTGCGCCAGCGCACCGTGGCCAAGGTGCTGTTCGACGAACACCACGGCGAGGCGTGGTCGATCCGGCCGGAGGCGGCGGCGCGGATGCGGCCCTCACACCCCGCCGCCGCCTCGTACGCCGCGGCCGCCGCCGAGCTCACCGCGCGTGACTTCGCGGTCGCCACGACCACCGGCCGGCCTCTCGATGAGGTAGCCCTCGCGGGCGCGGACGTGCTCGTGATCGCCCACCCCAGCGATTCCAAATGGGAGCGCACCGTGGGCGGGGACGCACCGGTGTTCTCGCCCTCCGAGATCGCCGCCGTCCAGGCGTTCGTGGCCGCGGGCGGAGGCCTCGTCGTGCTCGGTGAGGAAGAAGAGGACAAGTACGGCGGCAACCTCAATGATCTGCTCGCGCCCTTCGGCGTACGTATCGAGAACACGATCGTCTTCGACTACGACCCGGGCGACGGGGTGCCCTCCTGGGTAGTCGGGGAGGCCGCTGCCAGCATCGCCGACCCCGGCATCCTGTACCGGGTGCGGGAGGCGGGCTTCTTCCGCGCCGGGGCGCTGTCCAGCGACGACCCCGGCACCGTCGTGCTGCGCACGCGTGCGGGCGCCGACCCGCCCGGCGCCGCCCTGATCGCCGCGGCGCAGTACAAGAAGGGCCGCGTCGTGGTCATCGCCGACTCGGACATCTTCGGCGACGACTACCTGGCGCGGCGCGACAACCGCCAGCTGTGGCTGAACCTCGTGTACTGGGTGTCTCTGGCCGCGTTTCGCGCCGACGCGACGCCCATCGTCTCGGAGGTCGCGAAGGACCCCGCCTGGTTGCGCCTCAAGACCGCGACCGACACGCTCCGCCTTCTCCAGGAGCCCAACGGGGAGGTCGACCTGGCCGCGCACGACGTGGGTGAAGTACGCGCGCTCGTGGTGACCATGGCCGAGGCCATCGCCGACCTCGCGCCGCGCTTCGCGCACGAGGAGGACTACCTCGCCCAGGTGGTCGTCGACCTGCAGGACTGGGTCGAGGGCGGATGCGGCAAGCCGGACTTCCAGCGGTCGCTGGACCTGTTCCGCCCCGAGTTGCACCGCGAAGACGGTATCGAGAACCTCGTCGTCTTCCCGATGTACACCCCCAACGGGTCGCCGGACACGCGCTTCGAGGCGCTGATCACGCGCACGCCCTGGCCGGAGTTCATCGCCGAGATCGAGCGCTCGCTGTACGACAACGCCAAGTTCGTGCCCGTGCAGCTGGTGGACAATACCGCAGGCTACGACAGCGAGTGCGCGGTGCTCTTCCCCGAGACGGTGAGCGTCGCCGAGAGGCCGACCAACCACTTCGGCGCGATCTTCTGCGACCGCGAGTCCGCTCGGTATCGCCGCTCCACGCTCTGGGGCGCCGAGGTCCTCGGCATCGACCTGCCGCCGGACGCGCGAGCGCTCGCGACCTCGGCCGATCTCGCGCTCGAGACCTACATCCTGTGGGACATGATCCACGACCGCTGGCACAGTCACGGCGACCTGCCCTTCGACCCCTTCATGATCCGCCAGCGGCTCCCCTACTGGATGTATTCGCTCGAGGAGCTCCGCGTGGACCTCGCCACCTACGGGACCGCCGGCGAGCTGGCGAGGAACGGCTTTCCGTTCGCCCGCTACATCCAGTACGCGGTGCTGTTCGACCGCGTCCTTCGCTTCCCCATCACCGGCAACCGGGTGCGCAACTACGACGGTCTCGGCGGGCAGCTGCTCTTCGGGTACCTCCACGACCGCGGCGTGGTGCGGTGGACCGACAACCGCCTCCTGATCGACTGGGACCGCGTCGAGGGCGCGGTCGGTGAGCTGCGCGAGCTTGTCGAGGAGCTGTACCGGCACGGCATCGGGACCAGCAAGGTGACGTACTGGATCGCCGCGCACGACCTCGTCTCCCGCTACGTGACACCCAACCTCGGGTCGCGGTGGCGGGAGGATGCGCGCGTCTTCTCCGACGAGTCCGAGCCGCGCGCCTGGATAGACCGCGTACTGGACGACGAGTTCCCGCTCAACATGTTCTACGAGTCGCTCATCAAGAAGAAGGCGGCTTCGTGAACCGAGCAGGGGCTCCCCTCACGCTCTTCGCCAGCGACAACTATGCGGGGGCGCACCCCGCCGTCCTCGCGGCCGTCGCCGCCGCCAACGACGGCTGGGCTCAAGCCTACGGAGACGACCCCTGGACGGCGGGCCTGCGCGACCGTCTGCGCGAGCTCCTGGGCGATGTGGAGGCGTTCCCCGTCTTCAATGGGACCGGCGGCAACGTGACCGTCCTCGCGGCCGTGCTGCGGCCGTTCGAGGCGGTGATCTGCGCGGAGACGGCGCACATCAACGTCGACGAGTGCGGAGCGCCGGAGCGCATCGCCGGCGCCAAGCTCATCGACGTGCCGACGACGGACGGCAAGCTCACGCCGGCACTGCTGCTGCCCCGGCTCGTCGGGTTCGGCGACCAGCACCACGTACAGGCCAGGGTCGTGTCCATCTCCCAGTCCACCGAGCTGGGGACCGTGTACACGCCCGCCGAGATCGCGGCGCTGGCGGAGACTGCACACGAGGCCGGGCTGCTCCTGCACGTGGACGGCGCCCGGCTGGTGAACGCCGCGCATGCCCTGGGTCTCGAGCTGCGTCAGCTCACCACGGACTGCGGGGTCGACGTCCTGACCCTGGGAGGGACCAAGAGCGGCCTCCTCGGAGCCGAGGCCGCCGTCTTCTTGCGC
Organism: uncultured Thermoleophilia bacterium; assembly: GCA_963741075.1. Taxonomy (GTDB): domain Bacteria; phylum Actinomycetota; class Thermoleophilia; order UBA2241; family UBA2241; genus CAIXSE01. The sequence goes on along the minus strand of CAVUGS010000026.1, from coordinate 152,833 downwards.
CCGGAGCTCGCCGCCGGCTACCTGTACGCCCGCAAGCAGGGCACGCAGCTGGCCTCGAAGATGCGGTTCATCTCGGCGCAGCTGCTTCGCCTGTTCGAGGGAGACCTCTGGCGAGAGACCGCCGGGCACGCGAACGCCATGGCCCGGCGGCTCGCAGATGCCGTCACCGCCATTCCGGACGTCGACCTCGCCTACCCGGTGCAGGCAAACGCAGTGTTCGCTGCGCTGCCGGCGGCGGCGATCGACCGGCTGCACGAGCGGTACCACTTCTACGTCTGGGACGAGGACGCCGGCGTCGTCCGCTGGATGTGCTCGTGGCAGACGACGCCGCGGGACGTCGACGAGTTCGCTGCGGCGGTACGCGAGGCGACCGCCGGCTGACCGGCCGGAGCTGCGCGACGATGGGCGAGGACTTCAGGACCAGGGCGGCTCTCGAGCGCGTCGCCGCGACGCACGACCTGGACGCGGGGCAGACGGACGCGCTCGCCGGCTACGTGGATCTGCTGCTCGGCTGGCGCCGCGCCAACGTGACCGGCCTGACGGATCCTGTCGCCGTGGTCGACACGCTCATCGGCGACTCGTTGGCGTTGCTCACGGTGCCGGGACTGCGCAGTCGCGAGTCAGGCGCATGGCTGGACCTCGGCGCCGGTGCCGGCATCCCCGGCATCCCGCTCGCGGTGGCGCTGCCTGCCGCCGCGGTGACGCTACTCGATGCGGTGGCCAAGAAGTGCGCCTTCCTCGAGGCGGCGGTGGTGGCGGCCGGGCTCACCGGTCGCGTGGGCGTCGTGTGCGCGCGCAGCGAGCGCTATGCGGCCGCCGGCGCGCCCGGCCGCGAAGCCCACGCCGTCGTCCTCGCCCGCGCGGTCGCCGACCTGTCCGTGCTCGTCGAGCTCGCCGCCCCGCTGCTCGCCGAGGACGGCGTGCTGCTCGCGAGCAAGACACGGCGCGCGCTCGAGGTGGAGGGCGCCGCCGCCCGTGCGACGGCCGAGCGTTGCGGCCTCGTCTGCGAGCCGCCGGTGCCGCTGACGGCGTCGCCACTGGACGAGGCGGTGTGCGCCGTGTACCGCAAGACGGGGCCGACCGCCGACTGGCTCCCGCGGCGGGAAGGCATGGCCGCCAAGCGCCCGCTGGGCGTCTGATCGTCGTCCCCGGGGCCGGGCGTTTCGCCCACCCGCCCTGCAGCCGGACGCCGCGGCATCTCTGCTAGTATCGGAGCCCCGCGAAAGGAGCCCGGTGACCCGCGTCATCGCCGTGACGAACCAGAAGGGCGGCGTCGGCAAGACCACCACCGCCGTCAATCTCGCCGCCTGCCTCGCCGAGGCCGGGTTCGACGTGCTCCTCCTGGACATGGACCCTCAGGCCAACGCGTCCGCCGGCTTGGGTGTCCGCGCCGAGGACGCTCGCCTCACCAGCTACGGCGTGCTCGGCGGCGCCGCGGGCATCGGCGAGGTCACGGTGCCGACCGCGGTCGAGCACCTCTGGCTGGTGCCGGCCTGCGCGGACCTCGCCGGCGCCGTGGTCGAGCTGGCCAACGCCGACGGCAACGAGTACGTGCTCGAGTACGCTCTGGATGGCCATGTGGCGGCGTACGACTTCGTCTTCATCGACTGCCCGCCGTCGCTCGGCGTGCTTACGATCAACGCTCTCGTGGCGGCGCGCGAGGTGCTCGTGCCGGTGCAGTCCGAGTACTACGCCCTTGAGGGACTGGCGGCGCTGCTCGAGACGATCGGGCTGGTGCAGGAGCACCTGAATCCCGAGCTGGCGATGCTCGGCGTGGTGGTGACCATGTACGACGGCCGCACACGCCTCGGGCGCGAGGTCGCCGGCGAGGTACGCGAGCACCTCGGGGAGCACGTCTTCCAGACGGTCGTACCGCGCAACGTCAGGCTCAGCGAGGCGCCGAGCCACGGCCTTCCCATCTCGCGCTATGATGCGACCTGCGCCGGCAGCGACGCCTACTTCGACCTTGCCAAGGAGGTCGTCTCCCGTGACTGACGCACGCGACCCCGACTCCCAGGACCAGCGCCCGGGCCGGCCGGCGGCCGGCAGGAAGGCGCTGGGCAAGGGCCTCGGCGCGCTCATCGGCGAGAGCCGGGCGGCCCTCGGCCGCTCCGGGGCAGCGCCGACGTTGAGCGAAGGCCGGCTCCGCGAGTTGCCTCTGGCGGACATCAGCGTCAACCGGCGGCAGCCGCGGCGCACGTTCTCCGACGATGAACTGCAGGAACTCGCCGCATCCATCAGGGCGCTCGGCGTCGTGCAGCCGGTGGTCGTGCGGCCGCTGCACGAGGAACGGGAGGCGACCGAAGGCGTCCCCGCCCCCACAGGAGTCCGCTTCGAGCTCATCGCCGGCGAGCGGCGCCTGCGCGCCGCCAAGCTGGCCGGCCTGGAGTACATCCCTGCGCTGGTGCGGCCCGCCGACGAGATCTCGTCGCTGGAGATCGCCCTGGCCGAGAACGTGGCCCGCGAGGACCTCAACGCGATCGAGGAAGCGCTCGCCTACGCGGCGCTCGTGGACGAGTTCGGGCTGACCCACGAACGCGTGGCCGAGCTCGTCGGCCGCAGCAGGGTCGCCGTGACGAATCTCCTGCGCCTGCTCGACCTGCCGGACGACGTGCAGGCGATGCTCGAGCGCGGCGACCTGACAGAGGGGCACGGCCGCGCGCTTCTGGCGCTGCCGGACCACGGCGAGCGTCGCCGGGTCGCGCGCCTCGTCGTCACCGAGGGTCTGACCGTGCGCCAGGTCGAGGCGCTGGTGCGCAAGCTGAACGAGGACGTGCCGGAGGAGGCCGCGCCTGCGGCGCGGCCAGCCGCCGGCCGCGACTTCAGCGAACTCGCCGACGAGCTCTACGGTGTGTTCGAGGCGCCGGTAAGGATCCGCAGCGGCAAGCGCGGCGGGTCCATCCAGATCGGCTTCAAGGATGTCGCCGAGCTGCGGCGCCTCGTCGAGTTGCTGCGCTCGCTCGGCTGACGCGCGGCGCGCCCCTCAGCGCTGGCCGGCGTCCGGCGTGAGAGTCACCGCCGGCGTCGGTGTGGGGAACGCCGTGTCCACGGGCGCCGGAGGCGTCGTGGGAAGCGTGGTCGACCCGGGGGTAGGCGTCACGGCCGGCACCGGGGTCGTCCCGGGCACCGGGGTCGTCCCGGGCAGCGGCGCGGATCCGGTCGGGGCCGTCTCACCGGAGGGGACGTACACGATCGTGCCGTCGGCCAGCTTGTAGAAGGAGCCGATCAGCGTCCCCGCGCCCGCCACCTCGGCGCCGGACTGCATGTCGAGCTTCGTGATCGTGTCGCCGTCCTTGACGATCACCTGCATCTCGGGCGTGCCCGGGTTGGTGACGATCGTCATGCTCTCGCTGGTGAGCAACCCGCTCACTCCCGCCGCCGCCAGAGCGGCCACGAGAAAGCCGACGGCGAGCACGATGGCGACGTCAAAGAGATTGACGATGCCGTCGAGTGGGTCGCCGTTGCGGTCGGCGGTGCCGACCCTGCGGCGTCGCATGTAGCGCAGCCCTGAATCAGGCGCCCCAATGACGGTGCCGAGGTTCTGTAGCCGGGAGTGGTCGTCGTTGGACGGCATGGCCGCTCAGCGACGCCGGGAGGGGCCGCCGGCGCCGCGCGGGCGCGGGTCGTCCGTCCCCTCAGGATCGACCGGGCCGAGGTCGGCGAACGGGTCGTCCTCGTGGCTCCAATCCATGCTCGGATCGTCGAAGGTGAGGCCGTCGCCTTCGACCGGCCGGCTGGCCGGAGCCGCTTCGGTGGTCGTGACCGGCGCGCCTACGGCCGCCGGCCGTCCCGCGCCGCCGTTGCCTCCGGCCGGCGGCGCCGCCACCGGCAGCAGCGGTTCGTCCGGCGTCTGCGGCAGCGTGATGACGGAGGTGCGCTCGGCGTCCTCCTCCGCGACCTCGTACTCGATCGGTGCCTCCGAGTCCCACACCCCTGTCTTGGAGAGGCGCCGCCCGGAGCGCAGGCGCACGTCCGAGCCCTCGAGCAGTTCGAGCAGGTATTCCATGTCCGAGATGTCCTGGGAGTACAGGCGGTCGCGGACGATGCTCACGAGGAAGGCGAGGCCGCCGATGAGGAGGCCGATGACGGTGACGGAGAAGGCGGTCACCAGGTTCTCAGAGAGGGTCGCTACGTCGCCGCTCGCCAGACCCACCAGGGCCGGCGCCAGCGGGATGAGCGTGCCCATGAGGCCCAGCATGGGGCCGATGCGCACCAGGATGCGCGTCCGCTCCAGCCGCTTGATCGTGTAGAACTCATACTCCTGCAGCAGCTTGAGCGGCTTTGCCGCCAGCCGCTCCGTCTGGTAGTTGCGGATCAGGTCGTAGAGAAAGCGGACGACGACCAGCGAGTAGTTGTTCTCCTGCAGGTACCGGTAGGCGGTGCGCGGCTTGCCGTCGCGGAAGGCCTTGCGTGCACGCAGGGCCCGGACCTCGAGGGCGTCGAGGTCGCGGAAGCGGAAGCGGAGCCACAGTTCATACAGCAGCACGCCCAGCTCGATGAGCATCCAGATGAGGCAGACGATAGCGGCGATGAGGACCGGCCAGAGCAGGATCCTCGCGATGTCGTAGATGAGTTGCTGAAGGTCGTTCACCGAGTGCTCATTCCCGCGACGACGGCCGCGTCAGGTCTTTGGAGCGGGCCAGTGTGTGCTTGAAGCGCTCCCAGGCGCTTCCGCCGCCGGCGAGCACGGCGCCCTGGCTGGCGGTGCCCAGGATCTCTTCGCGACGGTGCAGGAGCAGGTACGAGATGACCGCGCCGATGGGAAGCATGGCGAGCAGGGTACCACCCACGAAGCCGGCGGCACTACCGCCGCCACCGGCCCCCGTGCCGGCTGGGCTGGCCGACGCGCTCGGGGACGCGACCGGCGAGCCGGCGACCACGGGGCTCGCTGCCGGGCTCGGGCTGTACGGGTACGGCGTGTACGTCTGGTACGGCGTGATCGTCGGCGTCGGCGTCGGCGTCGGCGTAAACGGCCTGGGCGTCGACGTGGGGTACACCGTCGGGTAGATCGGCCCGGGGTTGAAGGTGGGCTGGGTGGTGGGCGCAGGGGTGGGCACCGGCGTGGGCACCGCGATGGTGAACTTGCGCTCGGTGACCTTCTCGTTGCCCGCGTAGTCCACCAGCTTGATGGTGTAGGTGTGCTCCCCGTTCGGCACGTTCTTGAGCTGCAGGTGCATGCCGTGCTTGCCGATATCGGCGGCCCGGCTCCGGTTCTTGTCGTCCACGTAGAGCCGGGAGGCCGAGGGCCTGATGCCCGTGCCCTTCTCGTGGTCCGTGTATGTGGCGCGGATGAGCACGGTGTGCGTGGCCGTGAACTTCGCGCCGTTCTTGGGCGAGAGGGTGAGGATCTCGGGACGGAACCGGAAGGCGCGTGCGGGCGATGGGATGCGCTTGGGATAGACGGTGAAGGGCTGGGACTTGTCGTCCTGGGCTACGAGTGCCCAGCTCGTCGAGGCGAGGGAGCCGAGCCGGTCGGTGACCTTGTAAGAACCGTTCTTGAGCAGCAGTCCGTTGAGCGCGGTGAACGGGGTCCTGGTCCCCTTCTTCCAGTCCTTCGGGTTCTGACCCCGCGCCTGGATCGCCTGGATGGCCGCGGCTGTCACGTCGGTCTGGGTGTTGCCTGTCGGACTGATGTACGAGAAGCCGGCGCTGGCGTTCTGGTGGCTCCTCAGGTACGCCTCCGCGAGTCCAGCATCCCAGCCGCCGACCGACGGGCCGGCCTCGAGGGCCTGGATCGCCAGGGCGGTGTCGAGGACGTTGGGACCCTCTTCAGCCCCTTTGACGCTGTTTGAGAACCCGCCGCCAACATCCTGCTGACTCGCGAGCCATGCTCTCGCCGTCTGGAAGTGGGAGTTGGAGGTGGGGTCTTGCAGGAGTGCGTACATTGCGAGTACGGCCCAGGCCGTGGAGTGGGTGGCGTCGTTGTTCGTGCCGGGAAGGGCCGAGAAGGCGCCTGTGCTCGGTGTCCTGGTACCCCCACAGCGCGGCGAGCAGATCGATTCTCTTGCTGCCGGCGGACGCGACCTGATTGCCCTGCCGCGCCGCGACGAAGGCCATGATGAGACGGGAGTAGTAGACGGGGGCGTTGTCGGAGCCGCTGGCCGCCGACGCCGCGAGGTCCGACTTCTGCAGGTACTGGAAGGGGGTCGACCCCTTGACCCGCCAGGCGCTGGTGCCCTGACGCTCGCGCTTGGCGATCATCCCGAGGATGGCCCAGGCCGTGCTCTCGGGATTGGTGAAGCCGGCGTTTGAGCCCTGGCGCGCGTGCAGGTAGTCGAGCGCGTGCGTCGTGTACCTGGTGCGTGGTTCGCCCGTCCGGCGCGCCGCGACGACGCTCGCGGCGAACGAGACCGCGACGAGGGCGGTGATGGCCAGCACGAGCCAGATCTTCCTGCTCATCAGCATCGTCGCTCCATGCTACCAAGCGGTCTTCCCCCCCGCCAGCGTGCGCCGTGGACATCTGCACCGCGGGCGCCGGCGTGAAAGGGGGACGCGGCGCTGCGCGTCCGCGTTCGGCGTCGGACCGTGCCGGACGTCCTCGGCGCGCGCCGTGAGGATGTATCCTAGGAGGCCGTATGGACGGCCTCCTCTCACTCGTCATCCCCGTGTACAACGAGGCGGACAGCCTCACCCCGCTCGTCGCCGAGATCGACGAGGCGCTGGCCGCGTACGGCAGCCCCTACGAGATCGTGTTCGTGGATGACGGGTCCACCGACGGCTCGTACGCCGTCATGAAGGGGCTCGCCGAAGCGCGTGACGACGTGCGCGTCGTCAAGCTGAGGCGCAACTTCGGCAAGGCGGCGGCGCTCTCGCACGGCTTCGCCGCCGCCCGCGGCGACTACCTCGTCACCATGGACGGCGACCGGCAGGACGACCCCGCCGAGATTCCCAATCTCACGGCGCCACTGCTGCAGGGCTACGACCTGGTCTCCGGGTGGAAGCAGCGGCGGCAGGATCCCATCAACAAGACGCTGCCTTCGCGCTTCTTCAACTGGACGGTGCGCCGCGCCTCGGGGATCCCGCTGCACGACTTCAACTGCGGCCTCAAGGCGTACAAACGCGACGTCGTCGACACGATCTCCATCTACGGCGAGCTCCACCGCTACATCCCGGTGGTCGCCGCGCAGGCCGGCTTCCAGGTCACCGAGGTCAAGGTCAGCCACCGCCGCCGAACGGCCGGCCGTTCCAAGTACGGCTGGCAGCGGTACATGCGCGGCTACCTCGACCTGATGACGGTCATGTTCCTCGGCCGCTATCAGCATCGCCCCCAGCACCTCTTCGGCGGCTTCGGGACGCTGCTCATCTTCATCGGCGTGCTCGTCGAGCTCTACCTGACCGTCGACAAGATCGTGTTCGGCAACCCCATCGGGCAGCGCCCGCTGCTCCTGCTCGGGGCGCTGTTCATCATCGTGGGGGTCCAGCTGTTGAGCCTGGGGCTCATCGGCGAGCTCATCGCCAACTCGCGCGCTCGCAGAGGGCCGGACCCGGCCCAGGTGGCCGTGCTGCTCGGGGCCGGCGCGCCGTCCGCGGAGCACGCGCCGGGCGGCGAGGACGGCAGCGAAGCCACCTCGCGGGGCGTCGCTGGAGCCGCCGCACAGCCGTGACCCGGGCCGTCGCGTACTTCGGGACGTACGAGCCGGACTATCCACGCAACGCCGTGCTCATCGCGGGCCTCCGCGAGCACGGCGTCGAGGTCCACGAGTTCCGCGCCGCCCTGCCGCCTCTGACCGCGGCCGAGATGACCGGCGCCAGGGGAGTCGCGCGGCTCGCCGCCGGCGTCGCCGCGGCGCACGCGCGGCTGGCCGCGCAGCACCGCGGCGACCTCGCGGTGGACGCCGTCATCGTGGGCTACCCGGGACACTTCCTCGTGCCTTTCGGGCGTGCGCTCGCTGCGGTCCGCCACGCGCGCCTGGTGTTCGACCCGCTCGTCTCGCTGCTCGACACGTTCGCCGGCGACCGGGGCCTGGTCCGCGGCGGCGGCGCCAAGGCGGCCGCCGTCCGCGCCGTCGACGAGGTCGCCTTCCGACTTCCGCAGCTGGTGCTCGCCGACACCTGGGCACACGCCGCCTACTACCAGGAGGCGTTCGGCCTCTCCCGCAGCCGGGTGGCGGTGGTGCCGGTGGGCGCGCTGCCCGAGCCGCGCGCCGACGGCGCAGCGCGCGTGCTTGCCCCGGGGGAGCCGCTCACGGTCCTGCAGTACGGCAAGTGGAGCCCGCTTCACGGCGCGGACGTGGTCCTGGGCGCCGCGGAGCTGCTGTGCGCCGAGCCGTTCCGCTTCGTGTTCATCGGCGAGGGGCAGCTCTCCGCCGAGCTGCGCGGCGCCATCACCGGCCGTGGCCTCACCAACGTCCGCTGGCTGGGGCAGCTGCCCGCCGCGGAGCTGCGCAGCCACACGCTCGCCGCCGACGTCTGTCTCGGCGTCTTCGGACGGTCCGAGAAGGCCGGACGAGTCGTGCCCAACAAGGCCTTCGACGCGCTGGCCTGCGGACGGCCCGTGGTCACCGCTGCCGGCGACGGTGCGCGCGAGTGGCTGCGCGACGGCGAGACGGCGCTGCTCACGCCAGCCGGCGACCCGGCCGCCCTGGCGGCCGCCCTGCGCCGGCTGCTCGACGGCGGCGAGCGGGCGCGGCTCGGGCAAGCCGGGCTCGGCCTGTACCGCCGGGCGTTCACGCCCGCGGCCGTCGCGGCCGACCTTCTCGCGGCGCTGGAGGCCGTGTGACCGCCGCCGAGGGGACGACCGGGCCGCCGCGGGAAGACCCGTCTCCAGCGCCGGACGGCGCGGCCCGCAGCTCGTCGCCGCGCCGTCGCCTGATCATGCGCCTCGTGCAGGCGGTGATCGTGGTGGCTACGGTCTACTTCCTGGTCGCCTATCTCAGACGCTCGTGGGACAGCGTCGAGGACTTCGACTGGACGTTCGACGCCGGCTGGCTCGCCGCGTCCGGCGTCGCCTTCCTGGCCTTCTACTTCGCGCAGGCGGCATTCTGGTGGCTGCTGCTCCGCGGCTGCGGCGCCCCGAGCCCGTTCTGGCCCGCGGCCTCGGTGTGGGGCAAGTCGATCCTGGCGCGCTACGTGCCCGGCAACGTCTTCATGTTCGTCGGACGCGCCTGGATGAGCCACTCGCACGGCCTGCCGGTGGAACGGGTGAGCGCGGCGATGGTGTACGAGCAGGCGCTCGGCCTGTGCGGCGCGCTGCTCGCCGTGGCCGTCCTCTTCCCTTTCTGGGAGTACCGCCCCGGCGTCACCGCGCTGAGCCTGCTCGCCATCCCGGTACTGGTCGCTCTCATGCACCCGCGCATCTTCGGCCCGGTGGCCGGCTGGGCTCTGCGTCTGCTGCGGCGGCCGCCGCTGGAGGTCACACTCGGCTTCGGCGCCGTGCTCGGCATGCTCTGCCTGTTCACACTCGACTGGCTGATCGCCGGGACGGGCGCCTGGCTGCTCGCCCGCGCCATCACCGGGTTGGGCGTCGACGACCTGCCGCTCGTGATCGTCGCCTACGCGCTCGCCTACGTCGCCGGCATGGTGGCCTTCTTCATCCCGAGCGGCATCGGCGTGCGGGAGGCGGTGCTCACGGCGTCGCTCTCCAAGGAGCTTCCCGGCGGCGTGGCCCTCACCTGGGCTCTTCTGCTGCGGCTGTGGGTGACCGCGGTGGAGCTGGTGTTCGTCGGCCTGGTCGTAGGCATCGAGGTGCTGCTGCGCGGGAGGGATGAGGCGTGAGCCGTCGTCGTCGCGCCAGCACGTCGGGCAGGGCCAGCGCGCCGTCCGGCGGCCTGCTCGCGCTCGCCCCCATCGAGGAGTACGACGACGCGCGGCTGAAGATCGTGTTCCGCCGCCGCGCGCTGTACGTGATCGGCGGCGCCGTCCTGTTCGCAGTGATCTACGGCCTGCTGTCGTGGCTCAAGTACAGGGCGTACATGGACGCCCGCTACGACCTCGGCAACATGGTGCAGGCCGTGTACAACACGGCGCACGGCCACTTCCTCGAGATCACCAGTGGCGACCTCGAGCCGCGCCAGATGTCGCGGCTCGGCTCGCACGTCGATCCCATCCTCGCGCTGTTCGCGATCCCCTGGCTCGTGTGGCCGAGCCCCGTGATGCTGCTCGTGGGCCAGGCGGTGATCGTCGCGACCGGCGCGTGGCCGGCCTACCGGCTGGGCACGCGCGTCACCCGCGACCCCTCCGCCGGCGCGTTCCTCGCCGGCGCGTACCTGCTCTATCCGGCTCTCGGCTTCCTCGTCCTCAACGAGTTCCACCCCGTGGCCCTGGCGACGCCCCTCCTCCTGTGGGCGTTCCTGTACATGGACGAGGATCGCTGGGTGCGCGCCGCGGTCTTCCTCGTCCTCGCGGCGGCCTGCAAAGAGACGGTACCGCTGGTCATCGCCTTCATGGGCGCCTACTTCGCGATCCGCAAGCGCTCGCCCTGGCCGCTCGTCGTCAGCGCGCTGGGCGTCGCCTGGTTCGTCGCCGCGGTCTGGGTGGTCATCCCGCACTACAACGGCGACCAGAGCACCTTCATCGCCCGCTACGGCGACTACGGCGACGGCGCGGGCCAGGTGGCCAGGAACGCGCTGCTGCATCCCGCGCGGACCGTCGAGGACCTCTTCTCGCACTCCAACCTGCGCTACTTGCTCGCGCTGCTGTGGCCGTTCGGGTTCACGTCGCTGCTCAGCCCGCTGACGGCGCTCATCGCGTTGCCCGAGTACGCGCTCAACGCCCTCTCGGCGACGGTGTTCCAGCGCCGCATCGAGTTCCACTACACGGCGCTCGAGATCCCCTTCCTCTTCGCCGCGGCGGTGCTCGGCGTACAGCGTCTGTGGCGCTGGCTGGGCGGGGGCTTTCGCAGGAGCGAGAAGGCCATGAAGGGCGAGCGCGTGCAGCGCTCCACGCTCGCCCTGCTCGTCCTGCTGTGCGCGGTGGCCGGGAACTTCGTGCTGGGGCCGCTCCCCTTCTCCCTGCCGGGAGCGGCCTACGACGGCGCCGACTACGCGAAGACCTCTCACGACGTGGCGCTGGACGAGGCCGTGGCCCTGATCCCCGGCGGCGCCAAGGTGTCCGCCAACAACAACGTCGGGGCGCAGCTCGCGGCGCGGCGGGTCGCCTACATCTTCCCGTACTTCGCCGCCGCGGACTGGGTGATCGTCGACCAGAAGCACCCGTTCTTCTACGACAAGGAGGACGAGAAGATGCACTCGCTCGCGCTCGGTCGTCTGGTGCTCGACCCGAACTTCCGGTCCGTGTTCGCCAAGGACGGGGTCATCGTCTTCGAGCGGGTGGGTGCAGGCGGGGGAGCGCCGCCCGGCGTCCAGACGCCGGCTGCATCGCCCTCCCCCGGCGTCACCGCGTCTCCCTCCGCCTCCCCCTGATCGCGGGCGCGACGGCTCAGGTCCGGCGCGAACGGCCTCAGGCCACCCAGCTGAACACGGCGAACTTGGCCGTGAACCCGATCAGCAGCAGGACCCCGACCGCCACCACCACTCTGTGCGCCCGCGGCCGGTCGCGCGTGTAGAGCGCGAGGGCCACGTACAGCGGGAAGACGGTGAGCATGAAGCGCGGGTAGGACATCAGCGGCACGTACTTGCTGGGGAAGAACAGCGGGTACGCCAGCGCCGCCAGCGCGTACCAGGAATAGGCGCCGGGCAAGCCGTCGCGCCCCGTACCACAGGAGCAGCGCGGCGAGGACCAGGAACAGCAGGTTGAGGCTGTTGGTCGCGAGGTTGTTGTACTCGGGCCCCTGCCGCGGCACCTCCCAGAGCAGGCTGTAATACTCGGCCGAGAGCACCTTGCGCAGCCCCCAGACGGTGGCCACGATCGCCTTCGTCACCGTGTAGTTGGGCGCGCCGATGCCGCGCTCCCACTGCGACTGCGCGGTCGAGAACGCCAGCGGCTTGCCGAACGCGAGCGCCAGGTACGTCATCCACACCAGCAGTCCCTCCACGACCATGAGCAGGTTGGCGACGTGGGAGTCGGTCTTCTTCAGCTTCCAGCCGCGCCGCTCGTAGTAGTAGTAGGCCATGGGGATCAGGAGCAGCACCCCGGTACTGCGGGTCAGAGTGGCGAGCAGGCCCATGACGCCCGCGAGCCGCCAGCGGCCTTCACGGGCGAACACGAAGCAGGCCAGAGACAACAGCAGGAAGAGCGACTCCGTGTACACCGCCTGCAGGAAGAACGACAGCGGGCCGATGGCCAGGTACACGACCGCCCGGCTCGCCAGCTCATCGTCGAAGTCCTGCCGGACGAGGCGGTACAGCAGCCAGACGCATCCGGCGTAGCAGAGCAGCGAGATGACGATCCCGGTGATGAGCAGGTTGCCGTCGAGCAGTACGCCCACGTAGCGCAGCAGCATGGGAAACAGTGGGAAGAAGGCCGTGCTGCCGTCCGCGTCCGCGTACCCACTGGTGGCGATCTTGACGTACCACACGCCGTCCCAGTGGGCCCACGGGTTGAAGAGGGCGCCGAGCCAGCCCGAGAAGACCTCGGCGCGTAGCGGGAAGCGCCAGCCCACCGGCAGGCCGCGGACCCCGATGAGGCCCGCGGCGGCGAAGGCGACGGCGAAGATGAGGACCCGGCTGCCGGTGGCGACGGCGATGGCACGCGCGAGCGGGCGGCTCGCCGCCCTCCGCGCAGTCGGGGAACCGGCGCCCTCGCCGTCCGCCGCTCCCGCAGCGATGGGCGCGGCGTCTGAAGGGGTCCCGCTCGGAGCGCCGCCCTCTGCGCCACCTCCCGGAAGGTCAGTCGCCGTCACCGGCGGCCTCCTCCCCGCCGATGAGGCCGTCGCCGCTGAGGCGGCGCAGAAGAGCGGCGCGCAGGTCGCTGGCCAGCTCGCGCCGCCGCAGCGGATCGGCGGCCCAGGCGTGCAGCCGCAGGCGCACCCCGCCGCCGCCGATGTCGGCGACTTCGACGCTGTCCTGCCTGCCGACCGGCGCCGGCGCCAGCGATTCGCCGACCTCGAGCATCGCCTGGGCGACGCGCTCGACGTCGGCGTCGAGCGGCAGCGCGAGGTCGACGGTCACCATGCTGCCCGGCGAGCCCATCGAATAGTTGTGGACCGCCTTCATCGCGAACGCCTCGTTGGGGATCACGACCCGCCGGCCGTCGGCGCTGCGGATGTACGTGTAGATGAGCGAGATCTGCTCGACGGTGCCGAACTCGCCGTCGACACTGATGTAGTCGTTCAGGCGCACCGGCTGGGAGAAGGCGATCATGATGCCGCTGACGAGGTTGGCGATGGGCGCCCGGGCGGCGATGCCGATGACGCCGGCGATGATGGCCGCCGAGGCGAGCATCGCCCGGGCGAGCGTGCTGACCGCGGGGATCTTGAGGAGGGCGATGCCGATGCCCACGAACAGGATCCCGGCGAACACGAGGCGCCGGATCATGACGTAGCGCGTGCGGTCGGCGCTGTCCGGCGTCTTGCCGAGGAGCTTGGCCATCGCCTTGTCGCGGCGCGCGAGGATGAAGTCGACCACGCGCGCGATGACCACCGCGATGACGATGTAGACGACCGCCTTGAACCAGTCCGTCTCGTAGAACGCGGTGGCAGTGAGTGTCATCCGCGTCCTCCGCGGCGGGGGCGGGTCACGGCGCCGGGCTCGGCGAGGCGGAGTCGCCCGGCTGCGGCGCGAGCTCTGCCGGCGTCAGGTCGTCGCGGATGTCGTACAGCACCCGCCCCGACTTGTAGTCCAGGAGCGCGACGATGGTGTCGGTGGTGTCGGACACGGTGTCCACGGCCCCCTGTACCTGCCAGATGAACCGGTAACTGGGCAGGACGGCGCTGGTCAGCGTGCGGCCGTCGATGGTGTGCCGGAACGTGTAGGGCTGCTTGCGCTTGACGAAGAGCAGCTGCACCTCGCGTGGGTCGACGGCCGTGCCCTTGTACAGCCAGTCCGCCTTGCGCAATGCCATCCCCGAGGTCTTGAGCTCGGAGCTGGCGGGCACCGTGAGCGCGGCGTAGGCGAAGCTCCAGCCGCGCCACGGGCGGGTGAGGAACTGCCCGCGTTGTTCTGGAGCCGTGTAGCGGAAGGCGACGAACGCGGGCAGTACGAAGACGAGGAGCGCGGCGACGACGATCGCCACGGCCAGGAAGCGCTTGTCTCGGAAGCGGATCATGTCGAGGCCACGGAGGAATCCTCGCGGCGCGCCCCCCGGCGTGTCAAACGCCCGGTGAGGCCGCGGCCACCGTCCCGTCCTCCACGACGTCGGTGCGCGGGAACGCCGTGCGCGCCGCGTCGCGCATGGGCAGGTACGAGCTTTCGCCGGACAGCGGGTTGAGGTGCACCAGGATCAGGCGCGCCACACCGGCCCGCGCGGCGAGGCCGGCGACGGCGGTCGCCTCGCTGTGCGCCGCGTAGCCGGGCCGCAGCTCGGGGGGCACGTTCCGGAGGCCCGGGTCGTCCTCCCAGTACCACGCCTCGTGCAGCCAGAGGCCGGCGCCCTCGGCGAAGGCGACGGCGTCCGGGTCCACGAGGGTGTCCGTGGCGATGACGAGCTCGTCGTCCAGGCGGAAGGACACGCTCGTGTCCGTGTGCTGCTGCGGTCGCACGCGCACGACGTGGCCGGCGACTTCGTTGTCCCCGGCGGTCGTGGGCTGGACGCGCACGCGCTTCATGTCCGCCAGATCGACGGGGTTGTAAGGCCGCCGAACCAGCTCCGAGACGGCGGCCTGCGGGTCCACGCCGGTGAGCTCCTCTGCCGGCGGGTGGATGACGACGTCGCGCCCCGGCAGCACCCCCGAGAGGTAGGCCAGCCCGCAGACGTGGTCGAGGTGGTAGTGGCTCAGGAACAGGTGCACCTCGGCGGCGCCCTCGAGGAGGCCGGCGTGCTCCGGGTCCAGCAGCCGGCGCAGGCCGGTGCCCGCGTCGAACAGCAGAAGGCTCGAACCCTCGCGAACGGCGAAGCAGGTGGTCTCCCGCGCGCCCCGCGGCATCCAGCCCAGCGTGCCGAGCAGTGTGACGTCCATGTGTCCTCACCTTCGTCTTCGCCGGCCTGCAACGAGTGTGTACTCTTCCGGCCGACGGTACAATGTCCTCTGACGGCGCATGGCGTTCCAGGCGCCGCGGCGGCCAAGGGGACCGGGGTGGATTCTACCCACGACATCACGACGGCCGATCTCTCGTTCGACGAGGAGGCGCGGGACCTCTGGGAACCCGCCCTCCCGCATCTCGAACAGGCGCTCTCCGGCAGCGAGACGGCTTTTCTCGCCGCGCTCGAGTCCGCCGGCCGCGGCGCCGGCCTCATCCAGAAGGTGCCCATCGCCGACCTCCTCGACGCGTACGGCCGTGGAAGCCAGCTGGTCCGCGAGCAGCTGCTCCTGCGCGGCGGTGACACGGCCGGAGCCGCCGGCCGCCGTCTGCTCGCGCTCGAGCATGTCGCGCTCACGCGCGTCGCGGCAGGGTACTCGG
This sequence comes from uncultured Thermoleophilia bacterium, assembly GCA_963741075.1. Classification (GTDB taxonomy): domain Bacteria; phylum Actinomycetota; class Thermoleophilia; order UBA2241; family UBA2241; genus CAIXSE01. Next base: position 137,438 of record CAVUGS010000026.1, on the reverse strand, counting down.
GTGGGCTCGGCGAGACCATCGACCGGCTGCGGCGCATCGCGGAAGAATCCTCGCCGCTCGACGTCGACAGCGGGGCCATCAAGCCCGCCGAGCTCGGCGAGCGGCTCTCTCTGGAGGTGGAGCGCTGTCAGCGCATGGACCTCCCGCTCGGGCTGCTCCAGCTGGATGTCGCCGCGGACGTGCACGATCGCGGCGCCGCCGGACGGATCGCGCGCGACGACGTGCACCAGATCGGCGCCTGTCTGCGGGAGAACCTGCGCCGCTACGACAGCGTGGGCCTCACCGACGAAGGCGCCTTCGTGCTCGTCCTGCCGGACATCAGCCGGCGAGGGCTGGCGGGGGCGGCGGAGCGTCTCCGCCGCGAGCTCGGCGCGTGCGCCGGTCACCACGGCTCGTCTCCGGAGCTGAGGTTCGCGCTGGCGCACTACGACTTCGTGGACGCCAGCGCGCCGGAGTTGCTGGCCGTGCTCGGCCGCAGCATGCATCACGCGCGGGAGGCCGACCAGCCCATCGCCTGGGCTTAGGAGCCGGCGGTCAGTCCGTGATCGGGCGGCCCAGCGCTTCGGCCGCCCGCCGCACCATCTCCCGCTCGTTCGGGTAGGTCATCAGCCGCAGTGCCTGTCGCAACCGGACCCACTTCGCGTCGCTCACCTCGTGGTCGTGCCGGGAGGTGTCGCCGCCGGTGGCGCGCACAAGGTAGTAGTACACCGTCTTGTGGATGCGGCCGCCCTGCTCGCGTGAGTAGAAGGAGTAGTCGATGGTGCCGAGTTCCTGCTCGACCACGCCGACGAGGCCAGTCTCCTCCGCGATCTCGCGAAGCGCCGTCTCGGGAAGGGTCTCGCCCTCCTCGACGCCTCCCTTGGGGAGGCCCCAGACGGAGCGGCCGGCCGGCCGGATGAGGCACACCTCGACACCGCCGTCCGTGCGGACGACGACGCCACCAGCGGATGTGCGTTCGACTGTTCCAGGCATGCTCGTCGGTCGCCCGCGCATGGGCGGGCTCTCGGTTCCGCGTAGTATACCGTTCGAACGGCGCTTCTCCGGGAGGGGTCAGACGTGTTCGCCGCCTCGGACGGTCGGCGTATCGCCGCCGCAAGCTCATCGTCGTGCTGTGGACGCTGGCGTTCGCCGCCGGCCTCGTCGGCGAGCCTGAGCGTCGCCTCGCAGCTCAAGGGCGGCGGCTTCACCAACCCCTCGTCTCCGTCGCAGCAGGGCCAGCGCCAGATGCAGGACCGCCTCGGCTTCGGGCCGGCCAGCCTCACCATCGTCTTCAGCAGCGACAGCCTGCCGGCGCGCAGCCCCGCCTTCCGCCGCGCAGGTGGAGACGGCGCTCTCGGGCGTGAGGGACGCCGGCCTGGAGGGCCTCACCGGCGTCCGCACCGCATGGACCACCGGTGACGCCAGCTTCTACTCGCCGGGACGGCACGCGCGACGTTCGCCGTGCTCGAGTTCGACGGCACCAGCGAGGAGGTGCAGGCGCACATCCCGGCGCTGCGCCGGGCGCTCAAGCCCACGCGGCTCCACCACTCACCTGACCGGTGACCCTGCCGTGTACGCGGAGCTCGAGCAGCGCTCCGCCGAGGACTTGCGCAAGGCCGAGACCTACACCGATCCCCGTGGCCATCCTCGTGCTCGTGCTCATCTTCGGGACGCTGGTCGCCGCCGCCCTGCCGGTGATCGGCGGCGGCATGGCCGTCACCGTCACCCTGGGCATCTTCTGGCTGCTCGGCCAGGTCCTCGACATCTCCGTCTTCGCGATGAACGTCGCGACGCTGCTCGGCCTGCCGTGGGCATCGACTACGCGCTGTTCATGGTCGGGCCGCTTCCGCGAGGAGCTCGCCGCCGGCCGTGACGTGGCCGAGGCCGTCGAGACGACGGTCGCCACCGCCGGCCGCTCCATCTTCTTCAGCGGGATCACCGTCGTCGTCGGCCTGCTCGGGCTCATGATCATCCCGTACATGTCGCTGCGCTCGATGGGGCTCGGCGGCGCGCTCGTCGTGTTCGTCAGCGTCCTCGGCGCTCTGACGCTGCTGCCGGCGCTGCTGGGGATGCTCGGCCCCCGCGTGATTCGCTACGCGTCCTCGGCCGCAAGAGCGACGGAGGGCTGTTCTGGCGCCGGTGGAGCGACTGGGTCATGCGCCACCCGGTCCCGGTGCTGATCGGGACCATCGCGCTCGTGGTCGTGTTCGCCTGGCCGGTGCTGCGCATCCAGTCCGACATCCCCGGCGCGACGGCGCTGCCGCGCGACTCCGAGTCGCGGCAGGGCTACGACCTGCTGCTCGAGCGCTTCGACGCGGCTGCGCTCTCGCCGGTCGAGGTGCTGGTGACCTGGGACGGCGAGGAGGACCCGTTCGCGCCGGCGAACCTCCGAGCGCCTGTACGCCTACGGGCAGGAGCTGGAGGCCCTCCCCGGCGTGGACCGCGTCACGAGCATCGTCAGCTGCCGGGCATGGACTCGGCCGCCGGCGCGGCCGCGTTCTGGCAGGGGTCGAGGAGGCCGCGTCGACGACCCCCGCGCGAGGACGCGGCGCTGCGGGCGGAGTCGTCCGGCCTGCCGGGCCTCGTCCAGGGGATGCTCGGCGCCGAGCAGGTCACGGGCGCCCAGAAGCTCGCCGCGGCCACCACGGCGCCCGGCACGGCCCTGCTTCGCGTCGTGCCCGAGGCGCCGCCCACCTCCGAGCGAGGCGCAGGCTCTCGCCGTCGACATCCTACGCGGCCGGCGGTCCGCCGGGCACCACCACCTACGTCGCCGGCGCCTCGCTGACCGTGCACGACTTCGTCGACGCCATCTACAGCCGGTTCCCGTGGATCATCGCCTTCGTGGTGGGCGTCACCGGCCTCGTCCTCTTCCTCATGCTGCGCAGCGTCGTGCTCCCCGTGAAGGCCGTCATCATGAACGTCTGCTCCTTGCTGGCCGGCTACGGGGCCATGGTCTGGATCTTCCAGGAGGGGCACCTGGAGGGCCTCTTCCAGTTCACCGCGACGGGTGCGATCGACGCCGAGCTGCCCGTGGTGCTGTTCTGCACCGTGTTCGGCGTCTCCATGGACTACGAGGTCTTCCTGCTCTCGCGCATGCGCGAGGAGTGGGACGCGACCCACGACAACATCCGCGCGGTGAGCTTCGGGCTCGCGCGGACCGGCCGCATCATCACGAGCGCGGCGCTCATCATCGTCGTCGTGCGGGCTGTCGTTCGCCTTCACGTCGATCGTCGTCACCAAGGCGATCGGCATCGGCCTCGCCGTCGCCGTCGCCTCGGACGCCACCGTCATCCGCGTGCTGATGGTGCCGGCGGCGATGCGCCTGCTCGGCCGCACGAACGGTGGCTGCCGGGCTGGCTGAGCCGGCTCCCTGCTGATCGAGTAGGTGCGACGGGGGTCCACGCCCCATCGTGCCGGCGGCGTCCCGCCGGGCCGCCGGGTAGGATGCCCCGATGACCAAGCTTGCCGACAGCTTCGCCGCCCTCCGCGAGCCGGAGTACCGCAAGCTGTTCCTCGGGCAGGCCACGTCCGTGGTCGGCGTCATGTTCACGGTCGTTGCTCTCCCCTTCGCGGTGCTCGAGATCGGCGGCTCGGCCACAGATATCGGCATCGTCGAGGCCGCCAACCTGATCCCGCTGGCCGTCTTCCTGCTCATCGGCGGCGTGTGGGCCGACCGGCTCCAGCGGCAGAAGGTCATGCTGGTCGCCGACTTCCTGCGCTTCGGGCTTCAGTGCACGACGGCGGCTCTGCTGATCGCGGGGGTGGCGGAGGTGTGGCACCTGGCGCTGCTGCAGGTGGCCATGGGAGTGTGCGAGGCGTTCTTCCGGCCCGCGGCCATGGGGCTGACCCCGGAGGTGGTGAGCGAGTCCCGGCTCCAGCAGGCCAATGCGCTCAGCAGCCTGGTGATGAGTGGGTCGATCACGTTCGGCGCCGCGCTCGCCGGCTTCCTCGTGGCCGCGGTCGGTCCCGGCTGGGGCATCGGGATCGACGGGCTCACCTACCTCGTCAGCGCCTGGCTTCTTCTGCGCCTCCGGCCGACGGCCTTCCTCGGCCGGCCGAGGCGGCCGCGCGGACCACCGGCCCCGGCCGTGCGCTCGCCGGCGAGGAGATCGCGGCCGGCTCCGATGCCCGCCGGGAGTCGCCGGGCAGCCGGGTTCTTCCGCGACCTCGCCGAAGGCTGGCGTGAGTTCACCAGCCACACCTGGCTGTGGGTCATGGTCGTCGGCGTCGCGCTCTTCATCTTCGCCATCGACGGACCCATCCAGGTGCTGGGGCCGATCATTGCGCGGGACGTCTACGATGGCGCGCGCACCTGGGGCTTCACCGCCGCGGCGATGGGGATCGGGCAGATCGCCGGCGGCGTCCTCAGCCTGCGCTGGCGCCCGCGTCGTCCCATGCTTGTGATCGCCGCCGGCATGAGTCTCGCGGCAGTGCCCGTGGCGCTCCTCGCCATGGAGGCGCCGGTCTGGACGCTCTATCTCTCGCTGGCCGTGATGGGCGTCGAGTGGGGCCTGTACGACCCGTTCTGGACCACCTGCATGCAGCGAGCCGTGGCGCCCGAGATGATCTCCCGCGTGTCGAGCTACGACTCCCTCGGCTCCCTCGCCTTCTACCCGGCGGGGCTGGCGCTGGCCGGACCCCTCGCCGACGCCTTCGGCATCACCGCGGTCCTCTGGACGAGCGCGGGCGTCGCCATCCTGGTCAGCGTCTTCCAGCTCTCCTGGCGCGACGTGCGCGCTCCCAGGGACATGGGTCCGCGAGACCCGGCGGCGGCTGCCCGTCACCGGGTCTCGAGACGGTTGACACCACCGCGTTCTCCTGCGACGCTAAGACACCCTAAAGCCCGCCTTAGCGTGGTTGCCGACCGTGCGCACGGCGAGAGGACCGCCCGTGGAAGAGATCAGTCACATCGGAGCGATCGACACCGTCCGCGTGCTCGCCAGCGACGAGCGTCTGCGTCTCCTCCGGCTGCTGATGCGCGGACCGGCCACGCTCACGCAGCTCGGCGCCGCCGTCGACCACCATCCTGCCTGGGTGCGGCACCACGTCCTGAGCCTCGAGCAGGCCGGACTGGTCGAGCTCGTCGAGACCCGGCCGACCAAGGGCTACGTGGAGAAGTTCTACTGCGCCACGGCGCGCGCCTACGCGGTGGACTTCATGGTGCTGCCGGAGGAGGGTGAGCGCGGCCTGCTCGTCATCCTCGGCAGCGACGACCTGGCGCTGGACATGCTGGCGCGCCGGCTGCGTGAGGACGATACGGGCCCCGAGGTGATCACGATGGCGATGGGCAGCCTCGAGGGCCTCATCGCCCTGCGGCACGGCGTCGGTCACGTGGCAGGGTGCCACCTCTTCGATTCCGAGACCAACGACTTCAACCGCTCCTACGCGCGGGCCCTGTTCCCCGGCCGCTCGCTTGTGCTCATCACGCTGGCACATCGGCAGCAGGGGCTCATCGTGCCCAAGGGCAACCCGCGCGGGCTCGAGGACCTGGCCGGCGCCGTCGTCCGCCGGCGCGCGCCTCGTGAACCGCAATCGCGGTTCGGGCACGCGCGTGTGGCTCGACCGGCTGCTCGCCGTCGGCGGTGTGGACCCCGTGCGCGTCGCCGGGTACGAGGACGAGGTGATGACGCACGACGCCGCGGCGCGGGCGGTCGCCGAGGGCGCCGCCGACGTCGCTCTCGGCATCCTGCCGGCGGCGACGGCGCAAGGCCTCGACTTCGTCCCTCTGGTCGAGGAGCGCTACGACCTTGTCACTCCCCGCGAGCACTACGAAAGCGAGCTGCTCGCGCCTCTGCTCGGCCTGCTGAACGACGAAGCGTTCAAGCGGGCGGTCGACGACCTTGGAGGCTACGTGACGCGCGAGACCGGCGCCGTCGCGACCCTGGAGTAGCCGGGCCCGGACGACGACGCGCCCCTCGCGTCACGACTCACACTGAACAGGCCGCCGCGGGCGAGGCGGGGGCCGGGAGGAGGAACCAGATGCACCGCACCACCCACGACCTCGGCGCGGCCTGCGGCCCGCCGGGTCGTCTTCATGGCCCTGCTCGGCGCACTGCTGCTGCTCGCGCTGGCGCAGGCCGTGCCGGCGCTCGGCGCAGCCGCGGACTACACCGGCGGCCCCCAGGCCGGCGACTACCCGCTCTACGTGGCCAACGACCACACCGTGTACGCGCTGCGCTTCTCGGCCGCCGCCGGCACGCTGCTCGACTCGGCCGGCACGGCCGTGACCGCGTCCGGTGCCCAGTACTACGTCAAGATGCGTATCAGCCCGACGGCCGACGCCCAGCGGCGGCACGAGCCGGGGCTTCATCTGGAACGCGACCACCCAGCAGTGGGTGCAGGAGCGTGCCGCCTGGAGTGACTTCCCGATCGTCACCACGGGCGCCGGCGGAGCGATCACCGCCGGCAACACCTGGTGGTACTTCAAGTTCGGCGACATCACCAAGCCGGGCGTGGCCGACGCGGCGACCTGGTACCTGATCGTCTCCCTCAAGCCCATCGACGGCGCCGACCAGACGACGCAGAACAACGCGTCTCCGCCGCCGGTCACCATCACCGACATGACCGGCGCGCTGAACCCCGGCACGCTGACCTCCGCGTTCCGCATCCACAACGGCGTCGCCACCGGCGCCACGGACGCGCGGCGCATCGAGGCCACGAACTCCGGCGGCACCGACGTGTGGTCGCTCTCCCGCACCGAGAACAACCAGGTGGCCCAGGGCTACGGCAGCGACGCCACCGGCGACTTCGAGCTCGGCGTCCCCGTCGGCCTCGCCTTCGACGCCAAGATCCAGAGCGTCATCTGGCCGGCCCTGGCGACCAGCTTCACCGGCTCCACTCGCCGACGTCGACATCGCGCTCGGCGCCGCCGACATGACCCCGCCGGTCGCGCCCTCCGCGCTGACCGCCACGGCCGGCGACGGTCACGTCCAGCTCTCCTGGCCGGCCGTCGCAGACGCGACCACGTACACCGTCTACAAGTGGCAGGCGGCGACGCCCATCGGCGGGTCCACGAACTACACGCCGCAGCACATGGCCGTCGGCCACCGTCGCGACGACGACCTACGACGCGACCGGCCTCACCAACGGCGAGGAGTACTTCTTCGAGGTCCGCGCCAACGACGCGGCGACCAACGTCGGCCCGCCGACGGCCACGCAGGCGGCGACGCCGAAGGCCGCCTCGGAGCTCACGCTGCAGACGTCGGCGACGACGGTCAAGTGGGGCGGCAAGGCCGCCCTGACCGGCGAGCTCACCGACGGCGCCGCGCCGTTCACCAGCGGACAGCAGGTGCGCCTGGAGCGGTCCTACGACGGCTCCTCCTGGAGCTGCTGCAGATGCTCGACCCGACCGCGCCGTACACCTACGGGGTCGCCGTCCAGCCCACGCGCAAGACCATGTATCAGCTGGTCTTCGAGGGTGACGCGTCGCACGCCGCGGCGACCAGCCCGACGGTGACCGTCACGCCCGAGGTCAAGCTCGGCAAGCCGCACGCCCCTTCCAGCGTCAAGAAGGGCAAGCAGTTCACGGCCTACGGCGACCTCACGCCCAAAGCCGACAGCCGGGAGCCACACGGTCAAGATCAAGTGCTACCAGAAGAAGTCCGGCGTCTGGAAGCTCAAGAAGACCGTGAAGACCACGAACAGGAACTACCAGTCCGCCTCGCGCTACTCGGCCAAGTTCTCGCTGACGGCCACGGGCAGCTGGAAGCTGGTGGCCTACGCGGCGGCGACGTCCAAGTACGCCGCGACGACGTCTTCGGCCGTTCTACCTGAAGGTCAAGTAGGAGGCGACGACCCGGGATGCCTGATGCGTGGCTCACGGCCGGGCCGGCGCTGGCCGGTCCTCGTCGCGGCGGCGGTCATCATCGCCGCCGTGGTCGCGGCGTGGGTCCTGCAGGCGGGATGCGGGCGAGGGCGGCGAGGTCGCCGGCCGGCACGTCGCCGCCCTCGTACTCCGTCACGGTGCGGCAGGGCGGCGAGGTGCTCAAGCAGTACGACCTCGCCGCCCTCCACGCGCTTCCGCAGGCATCCGTGATGATCGACGGCAAGAACCAGGACGGGCCGCTGCTGCGCACGCTCCTGGAGGACGCCGGGGCGGACCCGTCCGCCTCCGTCGAGATCCGCGGTGCGGGCATCCGCGACGAGGGTCGCCTGGCGCTGACGGCGGAGCAGATCGACCGGGGCGTCCAGCTCGACTTCAGCGACCGCGGCACGGTCAAGGTGTGCGGCGCCCGGCTTTCTCGAGCGGAATGGGTGCGAGATGTGGTCTCCATCGATGCACGGTGAGGCGACGCGGGCCGGCAGGCCGCTACGTCTGGTCGCTGACGCTCCGCGACCTGCTGCTGATCGCCCTGGTCGCGGCCCTGTGCATGCTGGCCAAGCAGCTGCTGCGGGTGCCGGTCAACGTACCGGGCCACTCCGGCGTGCTGTGGGTGGCCCTGTTCGTCATCTGCCGTGGGCTCGTCGACAAGCGCGGCACCGGCCTGCTGCTCGGCCTCGTCGCCGGACTGCTGGCGCAGTTCGCCGGCTTCGGCCACCAGGGGCCGTTCGAGTGGACCAAGTGGCTCGCCGCCGGCGCCATCCTGGAGCTGCTGACGCTGGTGCTGCCCGGTGACCTGCGCAGCTTCGGCAAGGCGGCCGTCGTGGGCGCCGGCCTGCACCTCGGCAAGCTCGCGGCGCTGACGCTTGCCGGCCTCATCCTGCAGAGTGCCGATCGCCCTGCTGCTCCTCGGCCTCGGCTGGTCGGCCACGACGCACGTCCTGTTCGGCGTCCTCGGCGGCCTGCTCGGCGCGCTCGCGCTCCGGCAGCTGCGCAAGGTCCCGTTCCTGGACGCGCAGGCGCGAGGGACGTAGTGCGGCGCGCCGGTTGCACTGCGCTCATCTTCGTCGCCGCGGCTGTCGCCGCGGCGTGGCTCGCGCTGCCCGCCGGCGCCGTCACCCGCTGGATCACCGAGCAGGGCAAGCCGGGGAAGCCCTTCACCTTCGAGGCCCTCCCGGCGACCCTCGAGATCGTGGACAGCGCCGACGACGGCCAGGACCTGCGGCTCGCCGAGGTCGTGCTCGGCCGCATCGACAGGACGTCGGCGATCTACGACGGCGCTTACCCGGACCCACGCAGCATCGAGGTCCTGGACGACGGCAATCTGTTGTTCACCGACCGCAACGCCGAGCATGATCGCGGAGGTGACTCCCACCGGCGAGAAGGTGTGGGCGTACACGCAGGCGCTGGACCCCGCCATCCGGAACCCGTTCTCCGCCCAGCGCTTCGAGCGCGCCGGCCACGTATACACGCTCATCGCCGACCGGGTCGCCCGCCGGGTCTGGGCGGTCGACGCGGACTTCAACGTGGTGTGGCAGTACGGCGTCACCGGCGACACCAGCACGGGGGCCGCCTCCGTCGCCGTCAATCATCTGGCAGATCCCGTTCTACGCCCGCTACTCGCCGGAGGACGGCGGGACCGTGCTCATCGCCGACAATCTCCGGGGATGTCGCGTGATCGAGGTCAAGTACGGACGACTACTCGGCCGGCGGGGACGGACCATGGGTTCACAGCGGACAGCATCATTTGGTCCTACGGGCAGCCGGGCGTGGCCGGCAACGGCCCCGGACAGCTCGCGAAGCCGCACAGCGCGCAGCGCCTCGCGAACGGCAACGTGCTCATCTGCGACGCCGGCGACGACGTGTACGGAGCCCGGGTCATCGAGGTCGACCGGGCCACTGGCGGCATCGTCTGGCAGTACGGCGTGACCGGCCCGCCGGGCACCGGCGACGACGATCTGCACGAGGCGAACTTCGCCTCGCGCCTGCCTGATGGCGACACGCTCATCGCCGACACGGCGGCGCACCGCGTGCTGCGGCGTGACAGGGTCGGACCATCGAGCATGAGTGGGATCTGAACGACTGGCGACCCCCCGGCTACGAGACCGGGGAGAGCCGCGCCCCGCGCCGCCGCCATCACGAGCGACGGCCGGCTGGTGGTCGCGGACACGATCTTCCAGCAGGTCGTGACGCTCGGGCGCGAGCACACGGCGACGGTGACGTCACTGCCGCTCGACTGCGGACGCCCCGGCGTGGACAAGGCGTTCGTCAGCCTCACGTGGAGCGGCGATACCGGTCCTGCCGGGACCAGGGTCATCCTGGAGTACCGGCTCGACAGTGGGTCGTGGCGGGCCTGCACGTTCAAGGACGGGCTTCGCAGGTACGACTTCAAAGCCGGAACGCACGGCCGGACGATCGCCTACCGCGCGACCCTCAGCACCAGCAACCGTTCGCTCACGCCGACGCTGCAGTCCATCATCATCCAGTCGACGAAGGTCAAGACGGGCGGCAACGGCGGCGGTGGTGGCGGCGACAAGCCGGGCGGCAGCGGCAACTCGGGTCAGAGCGGGGTGTACACGTATCCGGCGACCGCGCAGGGCGGGACCGGCACCTCGGGCACCGGGACCGGCTCGGGCAGCTACGGCACGGGCACAGGCGCCGGCTCCGGGAGCACCGGCGCCGGCTCGTCCAGCTCGGGCGCCGGCGCCGGCACGAGCACCACGGCGCAGACTCTCGACGTGCCGGTCCAGTCCACGGGCAGCGGCTCCGCCGTGGCCGTCCAGGGGTACCAGGTTCAGGGAGAAGAGGGCGTGAGCGGCGTGCCGCTGCGGGCCGAGCAGGGGGCGCAGGCGCCGGAGCCGGAGCGGCCCGGGCCGCCCGTCCCGGTGCTGGCGCTGATCGGCGCCGGCCTGGTCGTGGCGGCGGCGTTCTTCGTGCCCTGGCCGTTCGTCGCCGCCCACATGCGGCGCATCACCGGATTCGATCACACGCGGCCGGCGCGCTTCTTGCCGTTCCGGCCGCTGGGCAAATGACCAGACGGGAGCTCTCTTGACTGACGCGCCACCGCGACACGTGCGACTGTACGTCGCCTTCGACGACACCGACACCATCGACGCCGACCGCGGCACCGGCAAGGTCGGCCGCTGGTTCGAGGACGAACTGCCGGATGGCTGCCGCCTCTGGGCGGTGGTCCGGCAGCAGCTGCTGGTTCATCCGGACGTGCCGTTCACCTCGCACAACAGCGCCGCGGTCTGCGTCGTCGACGTGGTCGACCCGGCGCTGACCGCGTCGCGTCGCCGTGGCCGGAGACGGTCCTTTGACGGGATGCCGGGCGCCCTCGCGCGAGCTGCTCGGCGTGCTCACGGAGCGCGCCGTCAGGCACCTGCAGGCGAACTGGATGGACGGCAGCGACCCCGGGCTGTGCATCGCGTGGGACGGCTGCCGCGCGATGCCGGCGCTCGTCGCCTTCGGCAAGCGCGCCGCCGTGGAGGTCGTGACGCAGGCGGACGCGCGCGCGGCCGCCGCGGGCGCGCGCCTCAGCGGGCACGGCGGCACCGAGGACGGGATCATCGGGGCGGCCGCGGGCGTCGGCCTGACGGCCGACGGCTGGAACGGCCGCCTCATCGAGTACCGCAGCGTCTTCGGCCACCTGCGCGACGTGCCGGAGCCGGTCTCGGTCGCCGATCTCGGCGCGGCCGGCATCACCGTCGTCTCGATCGACCGCGACGCCCCGGTGCCGCTGCCGGACGGCCTGGTGCGGGCCGACGGCTGGCTGCGCCCGCGCCTGTGGGCCGGGCGGCCGGTGCTTCCGGTGCAGCGCGACGGCGCCGGCGGCTGGTTCGCGCCGGGCCCGCGGACGATCGGCGGCGGTCGAGCATGCGTCGGCCCCGGACGAGCCGGTCGAGGTCGAGGCGCCTCTGGGGCTGAGCCGGCCGGCGCACCGGCCGCCTCAGAGCGCCAGACCGGTCGCCTCCCAGTCGCGGTAGAGGCCGGCGTAGCGGCCGCCGGCGGCGACGAGCTCGTCGTGCGTGCCGCGTTCGACGATGCGGCCGCCGTCCACCACCACGATCTCGTCGGCGTAGCGCACCGTGCTCAGCCGGTGGGCGACGATGATGCTGGTGCGCCCGCTGAAGAGCACCTCCATGGCGCGCTCGATGCGCCGCTCGCTCTCGGCGTCGACGCTGCTGGTGGCCTCGTCGAGGATCAGGATGCGGGGGTCGGCGAGCAGCGCCCGGGCGAAGCTGATGAGCTGCCGCTGCCCGGTGCTCAGCGCCGACCCGCCCTCCTGCACCTCGGTGTCGTAGCCGTCCGGCAGGCCCTCGACGAAGTCGTGGACGCCGACGATGCGGGCCACGCGCCTGACCTCGTCGTCGCTCGCCGTGGGGCGGGCGAAGCGGATGTTGTCGAGGACGCTGCCGCTGAAGAGGAACGCCTCCTGCGGCACGACGGCCAGCTGCTCGCGCAACGAGCGCTGCGTGACGTTGCGCACGTCGTGGCCGTCGATGAGGACCTCGCCCGCCTGCGGGTCGTAGAAGCGGGCGAGCAGCTTGATGACCGTCGACTTGCCGGCGCCGGTGGCGCCGACGAGCGCGACGGTCCCGCCCGCCGGGATCGTGAGGTCCACGTCGTGCAGCACCGGCTTGTCGGCGTCGTAGCCGAAGGTCACGTCGCGGAGCTCCACCTGCCCGCGCGCGTCCGGCAGGTCCACCGCGTCCGGCGCGTCGAGCATGTCCGGGTCGGTGTCGATCACCGTGTAGATCTTCTGCACGGCCGCCATCGAGGCCTGGAAGGTGTTGTAGAGCTGGCTGAGCTGCTGCAGCGGATCGAAGAAGCTGTTCAGGTAGGCGATGAACGCGACGAGCACGCCGATCTCCAGCGTCTGGCCGCTGATGAGCGAGCCGCCGTACCAGAGGACGATGACCGTCGCGACCGCCGACATGAACTCGACGAACGGGAAGTACACGCCGCTCTGCACGACGGTGCGGTAGTTGACGTCGCGGTACCTGGCGTTGGCCACCGCGAGACGGTCGTAGTCGCTCTGCTCGCGGCGGAAGGCCTTGAGCACGCGCACCCCTGAGATGGACTCCTGCAGGTGCGCGCTCACGTCGCCGATCTTGTTGCGCACCTCGGCGTAGGCGCGCGCCGACCGGGAGCGGAACCAGAGCGTCGCGACGATCACGAACGGCATGATGCTCAGGGTCGCGAGAGCCAGGCGCCAGTCGAGGATGATGAGGAAGACGATGGCGCCGATGAAGGTGAGCGAGTTGGTGACCAGGGTCGTGACGCCGTCGGTGACGAGCTGGTCCAGCGCGTCGATGTCGTTGGTCAGGCGGCTGACGATCCAGCCCGTCTTCTGCCGGCTGAAGAAGTCGAGACTCAGCTTCTGCAGGTGCGCGAACAGCTGACGGCGCAGGTCGTAGATGACGTGCTCGCCGACCCAGCTCGTGAGGTAGGTCTGCAGGTAGCTTGCGCCCAGGTTGATGAGCGAGACGGCGATGAAGGCGACGATGACCCAGGTGAGGACGGTCATGTCCTTCGCGCCGATGCCCCCGTCGATGGCGACCTTGAGCAGGTACGGGCACGGCGAGGCTCGAGAGCGTGACGACGACCATGGCGACGATGCTGAAGGCGGCGCGCCGCCGGTAGGGGTAGGCGAGGCGAGCGAGCCGGGAGAGCTTGAGCTCGCTCGCCAGATGCAGGAACGCGCGCCAGCCCTTCATCTCCTCGAGACTGGCGCCGCTGCCGTGCGGGCCGCTGGAGTGGCGGGAGGCCGTGGCCATCAGGCCGCTCCTCCGGAGGAGGCCGGCGCGGTCTCTTCCTCTCCGGCCTCGTCCAGGCAGCAGCCCTCGCGCTCGGCGTCGCCGAACATGTGCGCGTACAGGCCGCCGGCAGCCATGAGCTCGCTCGTGCGTGCCGCGCTCCTCGATCCTGCCGCGGTCGAGCACGATGACCTCCTGGGCCAGCGAGATCGTGCTCGGCCGGTGGGCGATGATGAACGTGGTGCGGCCGCGCATCACCTCTTGCAGCGCGGCCCGGATGCGGAACTCCGTCTCCACGTCGACGCTGCTGGTGGCGTCGTCGAGGATGAGGATGCGCGGGTCCATGACGAGCGCCCGCGCGATGGCGATGCGCTGGCGCTGCCCGCCGCTGAGCGTGAAGCCGCGCTCGCCGATGACCGTCTCGTAGCCCTCGGGGAGCGCCTCGATGAAGTCGTCGGCCTGCGCGGTCCGCGCCGCCGCCCGGACCTCGTCGTCGCTCGCCTCCGGCATGCCGAAGCGGATGTTCTCGGCGATGGACGTGCTGAAGAGGAACGGATCCTGGTTGACGATGCCGATGTGCCGGCGCAGGTCGGCCAGCTGCAGGTCGCGGACGTCCTGGCCGTCGATGCGCACGGTGCCGCCGCCCGTGTCGTAGAACCGCGGCACGAGGTTGGTGAGGGTGGTCTTGCCGCAGCCCGTGTGGCCGACGAGGGCGATGGTGTGACCGGCCGGGACCTCGAGGCTCACGCCTCGCAGCACCGGCCGGTCGACGTAACTGAACCAGACGTCGTCGAAGGTGACCGCGCCGGTTGGACCCGCAGCCTCCACCGAGCCCGCGGCGACGAACTCCGACGCCGTCAGCCCGAACGCGTCTCGCAGCGGCTGCGCGTCCGGCTTCTCCGTCATCTCGAGCGGCGAGTCCAGCACTTCGTAGACCCGCTCGCCGCTGGCGATCGCCCGCTGCGCGAGGCCGGTGAGCCAGCCGATGATCTGCGCCGGGTAGACGAGCATCATCAGGTAGCTGTAGAAGGCGACCAGCGAGCCGAGGCTCAGGTTCCCCTCGATCACCTGCCGCCCGCCGTAGTACAGCAGAAAGGCGACGGCGAGGTTCGGGATGAAGGCGATGAGCGGGATGTACTTGGCCCGCAGGCGCGCCGCCGCGACGCTCGCCTCGAAGACCTTGTAGCTGCGGTCGCTGAACTTGACCAGCTCGTCGTCCTCGCGCGCGAAGATGCGCACGATGCGGCTGCCGACCACGTTCTCCTCGGCGGCCGCCGTCACGTCGGCGATCTTCTGCTGCACGTCCATGAGGATGGGCTTCAGGCGGAAGCTGAAGCGGATCGTCACCAGCAGCAGGAACGGCATGAAGGCGAGCGACATCAGCGCCAGCTTCCAGTCCAGGAAGAACAGGATGACGGAGATCGCGACCATCATCACGATGTTGGTGGTGAAGAAGACGAGGCCGTAGCCGAGGAACATGCGCACGTTCTGGATGTCGCTCATGGCGCGGCTCATCAGCTGTCCCGTGGGCCAGCGGTCGAAGTAGCTGAACGACTGGCGCAGCACGTGCGCCCACATGCGGTTCCGCAGGTCGTACTCGATGTCGAGGCTGACCTTGCCGGTCGCGAGGCGCCGGCCGACGCCGACGACGAGGCGGACCAGTGCGACGCCGAGAAGAGCGAGGCCGTAGGTGACCAGCAGGCCCGTCTCGCCTCCGACCAGCGCGTTGTTGATCGTGAGCTGGATGATGCGCGGCACGACCAGGCCGAGGCCCATCTGGGCGAAAGCCAAGGTGAAGCCCAGGATCGTGAGCCACTTGTGGTCGCCGAGCAGTCTGAGGATGCGCCAGAACGTCTTCATCTGGTCCTGAGCTTACCCTGAGGCCGACCGGGCACGCGCGGAAGCCGCAGCTCGCGCGGGCCGGGGACTCAGTACTCCGCCGGCATCCCGAAGAACAGCGCCGTGGCCGGCGCCTCGTCGTCCGGATTGCCCCACGAGTGCGGCTCCGCGGGCGAGTACGAGATGGTGTCGCCGGCGCGGAGCACCGTCGTGTGGTCCTCGAAGCGGAACTCCAGCGTGCCCTCGAGCACCGTCGCGATGATGAGGTCGCCCGTGTGTGACCAGGGCTCTGGTCCGGGCGACCCGCCCGGCGCGACGTGCGTCTCGATCACCTGTGCCCGGCGCTCACTGCGCGGCGAGAGGACGAGGTTCTCGACGCCCTCGCCGCCGAACGAGACGCCGCGCACGTCCGCGCGCCGGACGACGTTGCTCTCCGGCGCGGCTGCCGTCTCGAACAGCGAGGCGACGGGGACGCCGAGCACCTCGCAGATACGGTAGAGCGAGCCGATGGACGGCGACGTCTCGCCACGCTCGACGGCGCTGACGAACGACTTGGTGAGGCCCGCCTCGCGGGCGACGTCGTCGAGCGTCATGCCGCGGCGCTGGCGCGCCTCGCGCAGCCGGCCGCCGACCAGCCTGGCCGGCCAGCGCTCGTCGGCGCGGTCGCGATCGTTTCTTGCGGGCGGCTGTGGCATGGTCTCCGGACTGTAGCGGAGGGGGACGGCGAGCGTCAAAAGACGTCGCTTTTGCAGCAGTATCCTCTATTACTTGACTTCTGTCCACTCCTGATGGAAAGTGATGCCGGCCGCCGACGACCACGATGGAGGAACGATGAACGAGCCACGCCGCCGCAGCTGGGCGGAGCCCTTCAAGATCAAGATGGTGGAACCCCTCAAGATGACCACGCGCGAGGAGCGCGAGGTGGCGATCCGCGAGGCCGGCTACAACACCTTCCTGCTGCGCAGCGAGGACGTCTACATCGACCTGCTCACCGACTCGGGCACTTCGGCCATGAGCGACCGCCAGTGGGCCGGCATGATGCTCGGCGACGAGGCCTACGCCGGCAGCCGCAACTTCTACCACCTCGAGGCGGCCGTCCGGGAGATCTACGGCTACAAGTACCTGGTGCCGACGCACCAGGGCCGCGGCGCCGAGCACCTGCTCAGCCAGACGCTGATCAAGCAGGGCGACGTGATCCCCGGCAACATGTACTTCACGACGACGCGCCTCCACCAGGAGCTCGCCGGCGGGCGCTTCGTCGACGTCATCATCGACGAGGCGCACGACCCGGCGAGCGAGCACCCCTTCAAGGGCGACGTCGACCTCGCCAAGCTGCAGAAGGTCATCGACGAGGTCGGCGCCGAGCACATCCCCTACGTCTGCATCGCCACCGCGGTGAACATGGCCGGTGGCCAGCCCATCAGCCTCGCCAACCTGCACAAGGTGCGCGAGCTCTGCAACGACCACGGCATCCGCATCATCCACGACGCTACGCGCGTCGCCGAGAACGCCTACTTCATCAAGGAGCGCGAGCCCGGCTACGCCGACAGGAGCATCGCCGAGATCGTCCTCGAGATCTGCGGGCTCACCGACGGCTGCACGATGAGCGCCAAGAAGGATGCGCTGGTCAACATCGGCGGGTTCCTGGCGCTCAACGAGTGGGAGGTCTTCGAGGCCTGCCGCAACCTCGTCGTGGTGTACGAGGGCCTGCACACCTACGGCGGCATGGCGGGGCGCGACATGGAGGCCGTCGCCATCGGCCTGACCGAGAGCGTGCAGTTCGACCACATCAAGGCGCGCGTCGGCCAGGTCCAGTACCTCGGCGAGAAGCTGCAGGACTACGGCGTGCCGATCGTGGTGCCCATCGGCAGCCACGGCGTGTTCCTCGACGCCAAGGCGTTCCTGCCGCACCTCGACCAGGACCTCTATCCCGCGCAGGCGCTGGCGGCCGAGCTGTACCTGGACTGCGGCGTGCGCGCCATGGAGCGTGGCGTCGTGAGCGCCGGCCGGGATCCGGAGACGGGCAAGAACCGTCACCCCAACCTCGAGCTCGTGCGCCTCACGGTCCCGCGCCGCGTGTACACGCAGGCGCACATGGACGTGGTCGCCGAGTCGGTCGCCGAGGTCTACGACCATCGCCATGCGGTGAGGGGCCTTGAGATGGTCTACGAGCCCAGCGACCTCCGCTTCTTCCAGGCCCGCTTCGAGCCGGTGGGGTGATCGCACGTCTGTTGCATGCGTGGGCGTCTGGACGCATAATGCTCGGGTCGTGGGAGTGATATGTCCATATCACTCTGTGGTCAGCACCGGGGAGCGGAAGGACGAGCGAGGGCGAGCGCTCCGCACCCGGGAAAGGATGTGAGCGTCCGTGACCGACCTCCTCAACGTCGACCTGACGCGTGGCACGGTGGCCAGGGGTCCGCTGGGTGCGGATCTCGAGCCGCTCGGCGGCCACGGTCTGACGTCGGCCATCGTCAATCAGGAAGTCAATCCCGAGGCTGACCCTCTTGGCCCGGGCAACGTCCTCGTCATCGCGGCGGGTATCTTCGCCGGGACCATCGTGCCCAACGGCGGACGCCTGTCCGTGGGCGGCAAGAGCCCACTGACCGGCGGCATCAAAGAGGCCAACTCCGGCGGATCGGCTGCGCGGTCGCTTGCCCAGCTCGGCTTGCGCGCCATCAAGGTCGCCGGGCAGGCCGACGAGCTGTCTGTCCTGGTGGTCACGGCCGAGGGCGGCAAGCTCGTCCCGGCGCCGGAGCTCAAGGGCCTCGGCTCGTTCGACACCGTCGATCTTCTCTGGAAGCAGTACGGCGACAAGGTCTCCCTTATCTGCACCGGCCCTGCCGGCGAGATGGGCAGCAAGGCGGCCGCGATCCTGGTCACGACCCCCGACCACTACATGCGCGCCGCCGCCCGCGGCGGCCTCGGCGCCGTCATGGGGTCAAAGAACCTCAAGGCCATCGTGATCGACGGCGCGGGCGGCCCCGGCGTCACCGTCGCCGACCCGACCTCGCTGAAGGCCGCTTCAAAGGCGCTCGCGACCGGCATCCATTCCCACCCGGCCATGGCGGCGCTTGAGGCGCTCGGGTCAGCCTTCCTGATCAACGTGACACAGTCCATGGGCTGCCTGGCAACCAGGAATTTCTCGGCGGGTACGTGGGACAACGCTGAGGACATCAGCGGCGAGCACATGGTCGAACTCATCTCCGCGCGCCCCAACGGCGCCACCAAGCACAACTGCATGAAGGGCTGCATCATCAACTGCTCGCAGGTCTACACGGACGAAGCCGGTGAGGTCATCACCTCGGGCGTCGAATTCGAGACGATCGGACTCATGGGCTCCAATTGCCAGATCAACGACCTGGACGCGATCGCCCGGCTCGACCACCTCTGCGATGACCTTGGCCTCGACACCATGGACATCGGCGCCGCCATGGGCGTCGCCATGGAGGGCGGCCTCCTCGAGTGGGGCGACGGCGAGGGAGCCTTCGCGCTGCTGAGCGGCCTCACCAAGGGCGACGAGGACGCGCGTATGCTTGCCGACGGATGCGTCGCCACCGGTAAGCGGCTCGGCGTGGCGCGGGTGCCCGCGGTCAAGGGTCAGAGCTTTGCGGCCTACGACCCGCGCGTGCTCAAGGGCACCGGCACGACGTACATCACGAGCACGCAGGGCGCGGACCACACCTGCGGAAACGCACTGCCCAGCCCGGCGAACCCGGGCTACGACCCCGGTTCGGCTGAGGGGCAGGCGCAGATCTCTGAGTTCCTGCAGTGCTACTTCGCGGCCATCGATTCGCTCGGCATGTGTCTGTTCGCGACGCTGCCGGCGCTCGACATGCCGGAGCTGCAGGGCGAGTTCGTCAAGGCCGCGGCGGCCGTCACCGGCCAGGAACTCTCCGAGGACTACCTCATCAAGATGGGCGACCAGATCGTCCGCATGGAGCGCGACTTCAACCGCCGCGCGGGCTTCACGGCCCAGGACGACCGTCCCCCGGCGTTCATCACCGAGGAAGCCGTCCTGCCGTCCGGCAACCGGTACGACGTCGCAGAGTCCGACCTGGACGCGATGTTCACGAGCTGATCACGAGAGAAAGTAGACGGGCGATGGCCAAAGAGACACGCAAGGCAGGCAAGAAGAACCGGCAGACGGCCGGCGGCGGACCCCTCGAGTCGAACGGCGAGGCGTTCGTCGTCCGCGCCCTTGCCAAGGGCCTTGCGATGCTCAATCTCTTCGACGCGGTGCATCGGGAGTGGACGCTCGACGAGATGGTCGCGGAGCTCAAACTGCCGCGCATGACGGGCTACCGGATGGCGCGGACGCTGCAGAGCGCCGGCTACCTCGTGAGCGACCCGCAGAGCGGGCGTTACCGTCTCGGGCCGGCCCTTCTCGCGTCGACGTATCTCTCGGAGGGGTACGCCGAGCTCGTGGCCATCGCCCGGCCTTACCTCGACTCGCTCGTCGAGGACACGGGCGAGTCGGCGACGCTGGCGGTCGACGTCGACGGCGTCGCCGTCTGCGTGGCCATGGTCGATTCGCCGCGGCCGCACAAGCGCGAGGTGGCCGTGGGCCGCGTCATCGGCGACACGGCCAACGCGCACGGCAAGATGTACGCGGCCTCCATGTCCGACGCCGACCGCGCCCGCCTTCTGGAATCGCCGCACGAGCGGCTCACGCCCAGGACCATCACCGACCCGCGGGAGCTCGAGGCCGAGCTGCGCCGGGTGCGAGACGAGGGCGTGGCTTTCGACATCGAGGAGCGCAATCTCGGCACCTGCGCCGTGGCCGCGCCGGTCAGGGACCAGATGGGCAATGTCATCGGCAGTATCGGCGTCATCGTGCCGACGGGCCGGTTCGGCCCGCAGGAGCGCGAGACCTGCGTGATCGCGGTCAAAGCAGCGGCCGCGGCCCTCTCCGGCTTCCTGGGGTACGCCCAGACAGACCCGCGCGGCGTCTGACAAGGTCCACGCGCCGCGGCCGCCGGATCCACGCCGGCGGTCGCGGCGTTCCCGTCCCTCGCAGGCTCCCGCACTTGAATAGCGGCAGCGGATGGCCTACGGTTAGAGTGCAAAAAGTGATATCGCAATACCATTGACGACAAAGGGCGTTTCGTGGATGTGGAGGGAGAGCAGAAGGTCGCCGTCGTCGGCGCCGGGACGATGGGCCCCGGCCTGGCGCAGGTCTTCGCCTCCGCCGGGCACGCCGTCTCTCTGTACTCGCGCACGGACGGCACGCTCGAGAAGGCGCTGTCCGTGGTCGCCGCCAACCTGCGGACCTTCGTGCGGCACGGCCTGCTCGCAGACGGGGACGTGCCGGCCGTTCTGGACCGCATCGCGCCGACGACCTCGCTGGTCGAGGCGGCCGCGGGGGCCTCGCTCGTCGTCGAGTGCACCGCCGAGGATCTCGACGTCAAGCGTGGCGTGTTCGCGGAACTCGACGCGTTCTGCCCGGACGGCGCTCTCTTCACCAGCACCACCTCCTATCTGGACATCTACGGGGTGGTGCCCGAGCGGCGCCTCCCGAGCACCGTCATCGCGCACTGGTTCGCGCCGCCACACGTCGTCCCGCTCGTCGAGGTCGTCAGAGGCGAGCGCACGAGCGACGAGACCGTCGCGGTGGTGGTCGCGCTGCTCGAGCGCCTCGGCAAGACGCCCGTCGTCATGGACCGCTTCGTGCCGGGGTACTGCGTCAACCGCCTGCTGCGCAGCATCGGACGGGAGGTCTTCTTCCTGCTCGACAACGGCTACGTGACTCCCGAGCAGCTCGACGCTGCCGTCAAAGCCAGCCTGGTGCCGCGCGCTCTGGTCCTCGGCTTCGTGCAGCGCTACGACTTCACCGGTCTCGACCTCAGCCTGGGCAATCTGGAGAACCCCGGCTACGTGGAGCCCGGCGCGCGACGACGCACCCCGCAGCCTCGTCGATCGCGTCGCGCGTGGCGACCTCGGCGTCAAGACCGGCCGCGGCTTCTACGACTACTCCGGCCGCGACCTCGAGGACGTCCTGTCCGCGCGCGACGACGCTCTCATCGAGGCGTTCGCGGTGGCTGGAGGACTCGGGCGTGAGGCGGCGGCCCGTCCCTAGCCATCCTCGGCGTGACGGATCAACAGTGACTTCAGGAAGGAACACGCGCATGGAAGATCTCTTCTCACTTGAGGGCAAGAACGCCGTTGTCCTGGGGGCCGGGGGCATGGGCACGGCGATCGCCGCCGGCCTGCTGCGTTACGGTGCCAGGCTCGAGATGGCCGACCGGGACGTGGCCGGTCTGGAGCGTTCCGCGTCGAGCCTGGCCGGAGCCGGCTACGCGTCCGTGGGCACCGTCGAAGTGGACGCGACCAGCGAGAGCAGCATGCAGGCGCTCGTCGACGCGTCCGTCGAGAACATGGGCCGGGTGGACATCCTGGTCAACGCGCTCGGCTACAACTTCAAGGCGCACGCGACCGAGTTCCCCATGGACGAGTGGGACCGGCTGTTCAGCATCAACGTCAGGGCCGTGATGATGGCCTGCAAGCTGTTCGGCGCGCACATGATCCAGCAGGGCGGCGGCAAGATCATCAACCTGTCGTCGGTGCGCGACGATCGCGGCGCGCTGGGCGGCAACGCGGGCTACTGCGCCACCAAGGGCGCCGTCAAGATGATCACCAAGCAGCTGGGTGTCGAGCTGGCGCCGTACAAGGTCTCCGTGAACGCCCTCGGGCCCATCATCACCGTCACGCCCATGACCGCCGAACGCATCAAGCAGGACTCCTCGCGGTACGAGCGCATGCTGCTCGAACGTCCCGATGGGCCGCATGGCCGACGTGGAGGACCTGGTAGGTCCGGCCGTGTTCCTGGCGTCGGCGGCGTCGGACTTCATCACCGGCACCGTGCTCTACGTCGACGGCGGCATGATGGCCTACGCCTGAGGCCGGAGCCGGAGCCAAGCCCATGACCGACGTCGTCATCGTCTCCGCGGTGCGCACCGCGCTCGGCCGTCTCGGCGGGGCGCTCAAGGACGTGCAGCCCGAGGACCTCGCGCGGGTCGTCATCAGGGCCGCCGTGGAGCGCGCCGGCGTGGAGCCGGCGGAGGTCGACGAGGTCGTCATGGGCCAGACCAAGCAGAGCGCCGACGCCGCCAATCTCGCGCGGGTGGCGGCGCTCAAGGCCGGCTTCCCCGTCGAGGTGCCGGCCTACACGGTCATGCGCCAGTGTGGCTCGGGCCTGCAGGCGGTGGGCAACGCCCTGCAGGCCATCCGCGCGGGCGACGCCGAGATCGTGGTCGCCGGCGGCGTGGAGAACATGAGCCTCGCGCCGTACTACCTGCGCGGCGCCCGCTTCGGCTTCAGGCTCGGCAACAGCGTCCTGGTCGACCCCAACACCGAGAGCCAGCCGCGTTCGCAGCCCTACGAGGTGTACGGGGACCTGACGATGGGGCTCACCGCCGAGAACCTGGTCGAGCGGTACGGCATCACGCGCGAGGAGCAGGACGCCTTTGCCCTCCGCAGCCAGGAGCGAGCCTTCGCCGCCATCGACGCGGGGCGGTTCGACGACGAGATCGTGCCCGTGCCGGTGCCGGCGGGCAGGGGTCCCGCGACGGCCTTCGCCGTCGACGAGCATCCCCGCCACACGAGTCTGGAGCAGCTGGCCGCCCTTAGGCCGTTCTTCAAGGACGGCGGCACCGTCACCCCCGGCAACTCGTCGGGCCGCAACGACGGCGCCGCCTGCCTGGTGCTGATGTCGGCGGAGGCTGCGCGAGCCCGTGGCGTCGCGCCGCTTGCGACCATCCGCGGCCACGCGGTGGCCGGCGTCGACCCGCGGTACATGGGCATCGGGCCCGTCCCCGCCTCGCGCGCGGCGCTCGAGCGGGCCGGCCTGACGCTCGCGGACATCGGCCTCGTCGAGATCAACGAGGCGTTCGCCGCGCAGATGATCGCCTGCGTGCGCGAGCTGGGCATCGACGAGGAGACCCTCAACGTGAACGGCGGCGCCATCGCCCTCGGGCACCCCCTGGGCTGCTCCGGCGCCCGCATCCTCACCACCCTGATCCACGAGATGCGCAAGCGTGGCACGCGCTACGGGCTCGCCGGCATCTGCATCGCCGGCGGCCAGGGCATGGCCACGATCATCGAGACCGCCGGGTAGCCGCGAGGCTCATCCGGCCTGACCACTTCCAAGGAGACGAGAGGAATGACAGGAATCGTCAAAGACCCCTACTCCGGCCTCGAGCTCATCGAGCTCAGCCACGTGTGGGGGCACGGGGTCCCGTCCGAGCCGGGTCAGCTTGACGTCCGCATGCAGCGCGCCGTCAAGCACTCCCAGCACGGCGTGCTCGCCTGGCGCGTCATCACCAGCCTGCACACGGGCACCCACATGAACGCCCCCATCCACATGGTCCAGCGCGGCGACGACCTGGCCGCCGTCTCGCCGGACCGCCTCTTCGGCAACGCCGCCGTGCTCGACATCCCCAAGCAGAGCTGGGAGGTCATCACGGCCGCCGACCTCGAGGCCGCCACCCCGGCCGTGCAGGACGGCGACATCGTCGTCATCGTGACCGGCTGGCATCACAAGTACTCCGACGGCCTCGAGTACTTCGGCGAGGCGCCCGGCCTGACCAAAGACGCCGCCGAGTGGCTCGTCAAGAAGAACCCGAAGTTCGTGGCCGTCGACACGCCGTTCATCGACGTGCCGCTCGCGACCTCGATGGGTCCGCATCGCGGCGGCCCGCAGATGAAGCGCCTCGTCAACGAGTACGCGGCGGCGACTGGCAGGGACGCCAAGAAGGACTTCCCGGAGTGGTTCCCCGCCCACAAGACCCTCGCCGCCGCGGGCGTCCCGACGGTGGAGCAGGTCGGTGGCGACGTGGACCTGGTCAAGGGCAAGCGCGCCACCGTCGCCGCGACCCCCTGGAAGTTCGAGCACGGGGACGCCTGTCCGGTCCGGATGATCGCCATGCTCGACCCGTCCGGCAATCTGCGCGTCGACGCCGGCAACTGACGACCCGCGGACGAGAAGGGATACCGGACATGACAGTCAAGGTCTACAACCTGAGCCACACCTTCACGCAGTTCATCCCGGAGTGGCCGTCCACTCCGAGCGTGAACGTCAAGGTGAGCAAGTTCCACGCCAAGGACGGCATCTATGAGGTGGAGTGGGAAGGCATCATGCACCGCTGCACGCACATGGACGCGCCGCTCCACGTCACCGAGAACACGCCGAGCATCGCCGACTACCCCCTCTGGCGGCTGGTGGGCACCGGCGTGTGCGTCGACATCCCGAAGGGCAAGTGGGGCGTCATCACGCCTGAGGATCTCGAGAACGCGACGCCCAAGATCGAAGAGGGCGACATCGTGATGATCAACACGGGCTTCCACCGCCTGTGGGGCGACACCGACGAGTACTTCGCCTACGGCTGCGGCATGGGGGCGGAGGGCGCCCAGTGGCTCGTCGACAAGAAGGTCAAGATGGTCGGCTACGGCCACCAGGCGAACGACCATCCCATCGCCACCAAGCTCGTCGACCACGGCCTCGGCCCGAGCCAGCCGCACCTCATCGGCGAGTACAAGGCCGAGACCGGCCGCGACCCCAAGGACGACTTCCCGAGCTGGGAGCCCGCGCACAAGATCCTCATGTGCCAGGGCGGCATCCCCGGCATCGAGAACGTCGGCGGCGACCTGGACGAGGTCACCGGCAAGCGCTGCACGTTCCTCGCCCTGCCGTGGCGCTGGCCGGGCGGCGACGGCTGCATGGTCCGCATCCTCGCGGTCATCGACCCGGATCAGACGTTCCGCTTCGAGACGGGGCAGTGACATGACGGACATCCTGGAGGGCGTGAGAGTCATCGAGATGGGTCACGTCGTGTGCGTGCCGGCGGCCACGTCCATGATGGGCGACTGCGGCGCCGACGTGATCAAGATCGAGCCGATGACGGGCGACCAGTCGCGGACCTTCCGCGGTACCGAGGTCAACCCGGGCTTCTACCTGCACAACCGCAGCAAGCGCAGCATCGCCATCGACCTGCGCCAGCAGGCGGGCAAGGAGATCGTCTACAAGATGGTCGGCGAGCACGACGTGTTCCTGACCAACTACCAGGCCGGCTCGCTCCAGCGTCTCGGCCTCGACTACGAGACCCTGTGCGGCATCAAGGCGAACATCATCTACGGCATCGTCTCGGCCTATGGCACCGTCGGCCCCGACAAGGACATGGCCGGCTACGACTTCGCCGCCGGCTGGGCGCGCTCCGGCATCCAGGACATGCTCAGCGTTCCGGGCACGCCGCCGCCGGCCTCTCGCCCCGGCATCATCGACCGTGTCTCGTCGATGCAGGTCTTCGGCGGCATCTGCGCGGCGCTCTACCACCGCGAGCACACCGGCGAGGGCCAGAAGGTGGAGTTCAACCTCTACCACACCGGCGTGTGGATGGTCGGCGCCGACATCATGGACGCGCTGTTCGGGCTGCCGCTCCGCCGCGTCGACCCCAAGGTGTCCGCCAACCCCTTCTACGACGTGTACGAGTGCAAGGACGGCCGCTGGCTCCAGCTCACCGCCGCCGACCGTTACGCCAAGGCCCACGACCCGGTCGGCGCCAAGTTCTGGCAGTCGTTCTGCCGGGTCCTCGACCGCCCCGACCTCGCCGAGCGACCCGCGCTTCGCGACCACCGACATGCGCCAGCAGCACAGTGATGTCCTCACGCCGATGATCAACGAGGCCTTCAGGACGCGCACGTACGCCGAGTGGGAAGTGCGCCTCCGCGAAGAGAACCTCATGTACGGCCCGATCCTCTCGCCCGAGCAGGTCATCGAGGACCCGCAGGCGCTGGCCAACGACTTCTTCGAGGAGGTCGACCAGCCCGGCGTCGGCACGTTCCGCACCATCAACTCGCCGAACAAGTTCGTGCAGAACCCGGCCTCCATCAAGTCGGTCACGCCCGGGCTCGGCGAGCAGACGGACGAGATCCTCGGTGCGCTCGGCTACAACACCCGCGGTATCGATGAACTGCGTGAGGCCAAGGTCATCATCTGACCGGACTTCGCGCAGCGGACCCCCCAAAGGAGCCAAGATGACAGAAGCGCAGACCACTGAGCAGAAGCGTGTGCTGCTCGGGGACGGGCTGTTCACCCCGACCGAACCGGGCGTCGACGGCCAGATCATCGCCACACACTGCAAGTCGTGCGGCGACTACTTCTTCCCCCGCAGCTTCACCTGCCACAACCCGGAGTGCGAGGAGAAGGACGTCGAGGACGTCGCCCTCAGCCCGCACCGGCATCGTCGACACGTACTCCGACATGAGCTACCCGCCGCCGCCGCCGTACGTGGTGAAGAAGGAGGACTGGGTCCCCACGCCGGTCGTCTCCGTGAAGATGCCCGAGGGCATCCACATCATCGGCATGATGGACGACTGCACGCCGGAGGAGGTCTCCATCGGCATGGAGGTCCAGACGGTGATCCGCGTGCTGTACACCAACAAGAGCGGCGAAGAGCTCGTCGGCTGGAAGTTCAGGAAGGTGTGACAGTGGACGACATCGCCATCATCGGAGTAGGCCTGCACCCCTGGGGCAAGTTCCCCGAGAAGTTCTGGACCAACATGGCGTCGGACGCGATCTACATGGCCCTCAAGGACGCCGGCATCACCTGGAAGGACATCCAGATCGTCGTCTCCGGTTCGCAGAACTGGGGCGGCCGCAAGGGCATCTACGCCGGCTCGTACATCGACGAGGTCATGGGCTACACCGGCGTGCCCACCATGAACATCAACAACGCCTGCGCCACCGGCGGCACCTGCATCGCCGTCGCGGCCGCCATGGTCGCCTCCGGCCAGGCGGACATCGTGCTCGCCGTCGCCGCCGACAAGTCGGCGAAGGGCTTCTTCCCCTTCCTGCCGCCGTACCACGAGGAGCCGGTGCCGGCCGACGACACCATGCGCTGGCTCATGGGCCTGCCGAACCCCGTCTACTGGGCGCTCGAGTGCCGCAAGAAGATGGAGAAGTACGGCATCACCGACGAGCACCTCGCCATGGTCAAGGTCGCCACCAGCAAGCACGGCGCCATCAACCCGGCGGCGCGCTACAAGAAGGAGTTCACCCGCGAAGAGGTGCTCGCCTCGCCGATGGTGTGCAACCCGCTGCGCCTGTTCGAGATCTGCGCCACCAGCGACGGCGCCGGCGCCGTGATCCTCTGCAACGCCAAGAAGGCCAAGCAGTTCACCTCCAAGCCGGTCCACATCGTCGGCTCCGGTCTGGGCAGCCCGCTGTACGGCGACCCGACCACGCGTATCCCGGTGCTCGGCTTCCAGCCCAAGGAAGGCATGCCGATCATCAGCGAGAGCTGGGTCGCCGCCAGGTCCGCCTTCGAGGACGCCGGCATGGGCCCGGACGACATCGACTTCGTCGAGGTCCCGGACAACAGCTCGTGGCACTACTTCCAGTACCTCGAGACCATGGGCTTCTTCGAGGAGGGCACCGCCCACCTCGCGCTGGAGCGCGGCGAGACCATGATCGGCGGCAAGCTGCCGGTCTGCCCCAGCGGCGGGTTCTCCAGCTTCGGCGAGGCCACGATGGCGCAGGGCTTCGCGCAGGTCTACGAGATGGTCCTCCAGCTCCGTGGCGAATGCGGCCAGCGGCAGGTGCAGGGCGCCAAGGTCGGCATGTCCGAGGTCTACGGCATGGCCGGCAACAACGCCGCCCTGATCCTCAAGAACTAGGCGGCGGGAGGAGACCACCATGCCCATGCAGGCGGAGTACGCGACCATCCTCTACGAGACGGCCGATCACACGGCGTGGATCACGCTGAACCGGCCCGAGAAGCGGAACGCGCAGAACGACGAGCTCCGCGCCGAGATGTCGCAGGCTCTCGAGCGGGCCGGTCTGGACGACGACGTGTACGTGGTCGTCATCACCGGCAGTGGTGACCAGGCCTTCAGCGCCGGCGCCGACATCGACGAGTTCCCGACGCGAAGCCTCAACGCCGCCGTCGTCAACAAGGCTCGCCGGCGTCCGCACGAGACCATCCGGCTGCTGCCCAAGCCGGTCATCGCCTCGGTCAACGGCCTCGCCCTCGGCGGCGGCTGTGAGCTGGTGCTGGCGAGTGACCTCGCGATCGCCGCGGATACGGCCAAGTTCGGCCAGCCGGAGATCCGCGTCGGCGTCATCCCGGGCTGCGGCGGCACGCAGGTGCTGCCGCGGCTCATGGGCGAGAAGCGCGCCAAGGAGCTCATCTTCACGGGGCGCATGATGGACGCCGACGAGGCGCTGGGCTACGGCATCGTCAACAAGGTCGTCCCGCTCGCGGAGCTTCGCGAGGCGACGGAGAAGCTCGTGGGCGACCTGCTGCGCAACAGCCCGGCCATCCTCAAGATCGCCAAGATGGCCGTCAACAAGTCGCTCGATCTGCCGCTCTCGGTGGGCATGGACTACGAGCGCGAGCTCTTCGCCATGTGCTTCGGCACCGAGGACCAGAAGGAAGGCGCACGCGCCTTCCTCGAAAAGAGGAAGCCCACCTACTCCGGGAGATAGACTGAGAGGTGGCCGCACGACCTCCGGGCGTCGCCCGGAGCGACGACCAGCATGCTGGCAGTCGCTCCGGGGCGCTCTGGCGGGTCGGTCGACGAGCGACGATCGCGCCGGGCGGCCGGGCGTGGACAGCGTCCAGGGAGAACCACGATGGCGAAGGACACTCCGCCGGGTACGCGGCGGAACGGGGGGCAGTCAGGCGACGCCCGGCGACGCCCCGAGGGCGGCGACTCGCGCCTGGTCAGGACCCTTGCCACCGGCATGGCGATGCTCGGCATGTTCGACGCGGAGCACCGCTCCTGGACCCTGGACGAGATGGTCGCCCGTCTCGGCGTCTCTCGCATGACCGCCTATCGCATGGCACGGACGCTCCAGGGCACCGGTCACCTCGTCAGCGACCCCACCGTCGGAGGATACCGTCTCGGGCCCGCCATGCTCGCGGGCATCTACCTCGCCGAGGGCTTCGAGCAGCTCGTGGCGGTCGCCCGGCCCTACCTCGAGAGGCTCATGAAGGAGACCGGCGAGCTGGCCGCCCTGGCGGTGGAGCTCGACGGCGTGGCGGTGTGCGCCGATCTGGTGGCGTCCGCGCGCCCCTTCGTGCCGGAGATCGCCGTGGGCAGGGTCATCGGCGACACGGCGAACGCGCACGGCAAGATGTTCGCGGCGATGAAGCCGGCCGCGGAGCGCGCGCGGATCGTCAAGCGGCCGCACAGGCAGCTGACCCCGTCCACGATCACGGATCCCGCCGACCTCGCGGCCGAGTTCGAGAAGATCCGCGGCGAGGGCCTCGCCTTCGACTTCGAAGAGCACGATCTCGGCACCTGCGCCGTCGTCGCGCCGGTGCGCAACCAGACGGGCGATCTCATCGCCACGATCGGTGTGGTCGTTCCCACGGGCCGTTTCGGCCCGGAGGCGCGCGTCGCCTGCGCCAACGCGGTGCGGGAGACCGCCGTGTCGCTCTCCGAGTACTGCGGCTACGCGCGCGTGGACCAGACCGACCGCGTCACGTGACGCAGGCGGGTCGCAGCCGTCCTCCCGCAATCCGGGTCCGATCGTTGCCGGCCACTGAGCCTTTGCGCCCTCCAAAGCTGCTTGAACCGAGCGTGACGGGCTGGGACGCCGCTTGTCGCGTAGTGTCCTTGTCAACATGTGATATTTGAGTATCATGAAACGACGCCGCTGTGACGACGCATCGGTCACACACTCGAATGTGATTGAGGGGACGCCATGATCAACACAGAAGCACTCGAAGCACAACTGATGGAGCTTTCCTGGCCGGATGCGCCCAGCATGGTGACCGAGGCACCTGGTCCCAAGGTTCTGGCGCTCATGGAGGAGTCGGCCAAGTACGAGTCCTTCACCCGTGGTGGCGGGGGATTCCCCGTCATCCTCGAGCAGGGCAAGGGCGTGACCGTCAAGGACGCGGACGGCAACATGTACATCGACATGGCCGCCGGCGTGGCCGTGAACGCCGTCGGGCGCAATCACCCGAAGGTGCTCGCCGCCATCCAGCGTCAGTGCGACGTCATCATGCACACCACGGACATCACGAACCCCAAGCGCATCGAGCTCGCCAAGAAGGTCTCGGGGATCATGCCCGGGGGGCTCGCCGGCAACTGCCACACGGCGGTCTACCAAGCCGGCAGCGACGCCGTGGAGACGGCGATCAAGTTCGCCCGCGCCTACACCGGCCGCACGCAGCTCATGGCCTTCCACGGCGCCTACCACGGCGTGTGGTGCGGCACCGCAGCCATGACCACGTCGTACAACTACCGTCACGGCTGGGGCCCGCTGATCGCCGGCGTGCAGCACCTGCCGTACGCGTACTGCTATCGCTGCCCGTTCGGCAAGGAGTACCCGGACTGTGACCTGCAGTGCGGCAAGTACGTGGACGACGTCCTCAACGGCCCGTACACCGGCGCCGACGACGTCGCCGCCGTTGTCATCGAGTCGCAGCAGGGCGAGGGCGGCTACGTCGCTCCGCCGCCGGAGTTTCTCGAAATGATCAAGGCCGCCTGCGAGAAGAACGGCTGCCTGTACATCGCCGACGAGGTGCAGTCGGGCGCCGGCCGCACCGGCAAGATGTGGGCCATCCAGCACTCCAAGGTCGTGCCCGACATGCTCACCTGGGGCAAGGGTATGGGCGGCGACATGCCCATGGCCGGCGTCACCTATCGCTCCGACATCGAGGGGGCGCTGCGCGAGGGCTCGCAGCCGAGCACCTTCGCCGGCAACGCGATGGCCTGCGAGGTCTCGATCACCAATATCGACCTGCTCACCGATCCGGAGATTGACCTCATCGGCCGCGCCGCAGTGCTGGGCGAGGAGATCAAGGGCGCTGTTCACCGACGCCATGTCGAACGTGCCCGTCATCGGCGACGTGCGCGGCAACGGTCTCATGGTCGGCATCGAGGTCGTGGCCGACCGCAAGACCAAGGAACCTCTGGCAGGCGAGAAGATCGGCGAGATCGCCTTCAAGCTGCTCAACCGCGGCATCCTCATGACGCCCTGCGGCCGCCACGGCAACGTGTTCCGCTTCATGCCGCCGCTCACGATCCCGCACGACTACGCGATCAAGGCGACGGACATCATGCTCGACATCCTCAAAGAGTACTGAGCCGCCGAGGAGTCACCAGAAGCCAGCTCATCTCACGGCGCCCGCGCCGGGTCGCAGCGTGAGCGACCCGGCGCGGGCGCCGTCTTTCCGGGCCGGCGCGAGATCCCATCCGGGCCGTCCCTGATTCCATGCGCAGCCGCCATCCTGTCAAGGCCTAGCTTGCCACCGGCAACGCGGTGCGGTACCTTCCACCCCTACCCTTTGCACTACAGGGATGCAGAGAATTATCCGTTCTGGCCAAGAGGGCACTCGGGGGAGGCCCGTTCCCAGGCGGCGCCACCCGAACGAAAGGAGCAGGGACCCGCAGGACTCTCAGCTTCGCGAACGGCAGCCAGGGTCTGCCGGCCGACTCGTCGCAGGGGACGGGCGGCCCACGGCAGAGGGCCCCGAGAGCGCCGGCGCGCGGCATCCGTGTCAGCAGAGCAGCAACCGACTACTTTCCGATCATCTTCGCAGGGGGACTGAGACAATGCAGAGGAAAGTCGTGTTCGCCATCTTGGCGCTTGTGCTCGTTCTAGGGACCTTTGGCGCCCTCGTTCTCACCGCGTGCGGCTCCAGCAGCGACACCGGGGCTCGCGACGAGTCCGCGGCGCCCAGCGGATCGCCGGTCGCCGCGCCGACGGGCGAGCCTCTCAAGATCGGCTTCGATGAGGGCTTCAGCGGCTTCATGGCCGTGGACGCCCAGCTCACCGACCACGGCATCAAGACGGCGCTCGCTGAGGTCAACGACCAGTGGATGGGCCGGCCTATCGAGTACTTCAAGGCCGACAACGCTTCTGATCCCGTGCAGGCGGTCGACAAAGCCAGGCAGCTGGTGGAGAACAACAAGATCCAGGTCATGCTCGGGCCGATCTTCTCGCCCTCCAACGCGGCGGTGACCGACTACCTCGCCAAGGGCGGCGGCGGCATCCCGTCCATCTCGATCTTCGGCCAGCCCTCCGACAACCTGAAGACGGGCAACGAGCTGTCGTTCATCCCCGCCGGCATGATGTCCCAGGAGGGCTACCTGCTCGGCAAGTACGCCGTCGAGACGCTGGGCTACAAGACTGCGAACGCGATCAGCCTCGAGGACACCACCGGTCACGAACTCATGAAGGGCTTCCAGGCGGCGTTCGAGGAGGGTGGCGGCAAGATCGTCAGCAACCAGTTCGTGCCGATCGACACGGTGGACTTCAGTTCGTACCTCACGACCCTCAAGCCCGCCGACTGCACCTACAACTGGATCTTCGGTAACGGCACCGGGCCGTTCATCAAGCAGTACCACGACTACGGCCTCGAAGCTCCGCTGATCATGACCATGGCCGACGACCTCCAGGAGCCCGTGATGCAGGAGCTCGGCGACCTCGCCCTCGGCATCGTCGGCTCGGACCACTACCTTTCAACTGTGGACAACGAGCTGAACAAGAAGTTCGTCGCCCTCTACAACAAGCTGTATCCGGGCGAGCTCCCCAACATGGACTCCTACGGCGGCTACACCGCTGTCATGATGTTCCTCAAGGCAGTCGAGGCGACGGGCGGCGACACCTCGCCTGAGGCGCTCAAGAAGGCTATGTCGACTATGACGTTCGACACACCGAACGGCTCGATCACCATGTCGCCATACGACAGCGTCTTCATCGGCACCGCCGACTTCTACATCGGCAAGACGGAGCTGGTCGACGGCAACTACCGCTGGATGCCCGTCCAGACCTACGAGCAGATCCTGATGAAGAACCCCTGGTGAACGGGCAGGGCGCCGGCCGCCGCCGGCGCGCCCTCGCAGACTGACCACACCGGAGGGAGGTCCGCGGCCGTCGCGGACCTCCCTCTTCTCTCCCCGGGGAGGGTCGGTGCCGTAGAGTACGCACGGGCGAGGACGCCGGCCGGCGCCGGCGCGGATGGGAGGCAGGATGACCTCGGCGCTTCGCGGTCTCGAGTTCCAGTCGCCGAGCAGGTTCGTGTTCGGGTTCGGCGCCAGCGCTCGTCTCGCCGACGAGGTGAGAGCGCTCGGTTGCCGGCGGCCTCTCGTGGTGACCAAGCAGTCGATGGTGGACCGTGGGGACGTCGCGCCGGCGCTGCGATCGCTGGAGGAGGGCGGAGTGCCCTTCGTCCTGTACGGCGGCATCCTGCCGGATGCGCCCATCGGGCTCGTGGACGACGCGGTCGAGCTCCTGAAGCCATCAGGCTGCGACATGGTCATCGGGCTCGGCGGCGGCAGCGCCATGGACATCGCCAAGTGCGTGGCCGTCGCCGCCACCAACGACGTGCCGGTGCGCGACATGCTCGGCCACGGCCGCGTGCCACTCCCCGGCCTGCCGACGATCGTCGTGTCCACCACGCACGTCGCCGGCGCCGACACGGGCTCCGCGGCCGTCTTGCAGATAGACGAGCGGACGCACGCGCACGGCGTTGTCGATAGCCCCTACCTCCTCGCCGACGTCGTCGTCAACGACCCCGAGCTCACGCTGACGATGACGCCCGAGGCGACGGTGGACACCTGCGTGGATACTCTCGTCACCGGGATCGAGTGCCTGACGGGTAGGCAGGCGAACCCGCTGGCCGACCTCTACAGCGAAAGCATCCTGCGGATCTGCGCCGCCTACCTGCCGGCCGTCGTCGCAGACGGCAGGGACCGCGAGGCCCGGTACAACCTGGCGCTCGCCGCCAGCATGGGCGGGTGGGCCTACATGAGCTCGTTCATCGGCGCCGTGCACGGCGCCTCCTACGGCGTCGCCGCCGTCTGCGGGCTCACCCACGGCCGCTCCTTGGCCGCCATCCTGCCGGCCGTCATGCGCTATAACCTGCCGGCGAGTCCGGGGGCCTTCCGCCGCATCGCCGAGATCTTCGGCCGGCCCACCGATGGGCTTGCAGACGCGGCCGCGGGCGCGCTCGCCGTCGACGCGGTCGAGGACCTCCTCGACCGCGTCGACGTCCACCACCGTCTTCGCGACTATGGGCTGCTGCGCGACCAGATCCCCGAAGTGGCGGACCTCTCGTGGGGGCAGATCGACGACTTCCTCGAGTCCAACGCGCGCCCCTTCGGAAGGCAGGACGTCGAGTCGATCCTCGCCGATGCGTATTGAGGCGCGGGCCGTCCATCGACGGCTCGCGCAATGGCTATATCAGGACGGCGCACAGAGCAGGATGGCCCGCGGGTGCCTGAGGCGAGGGCTGAACCACCCCGAATCCGGACGCTGACAGCAAATGTCGGCACATGACCTTGTCAAATACTGATATCGGTATATCATTCTCCGTGACCTACAGGAGGTGCAGGACAACGAAGCAGTGATTGTGCCAGCCGGCAGCTTGCCGGAATCGCCGACGAAGTACTCGTCTCGACGCCAGGGGGGCGTGTGAGTACATTCATCATCACGGCGCTAAACGGCGTCTCATACGCGTTCATTCTGTTCTTGCTCGCAGCCGGGTTCTCCCTGACCTTCGGCGTCATGGGAGTCATCAACCTGGCTCACGGCGCCCTCTACGTGCTCGGCGCCTACTTCGGCCTCGCGGTCATCAGCCAGCTGAATCAGTTCTGGCTGGGTGTCGTGCTCGCCGCTCTCGGTGTCGGCCTCGTCGGCTTGGGCATCTACCACTTCTTCCTTCGTCACCTCTACAACAAGGTGCCGGAGCAGGCGGTGCTCACCATCGGCTTGAGCTACGCCATCGCGAACATCATCCTCTGGATCTGGGGTCCGTTCGCGAAGATGGGCATGACACCGTCTGCGTTCACGGGCGTCGTGCGAATCGGGACGCTGGCCTTCCCCATCTACCGGCTCGTCATCATTGGCATCGGCCTGCTCCTCCTGGCTCTGCTGTGGTGGATGCAAGACAAGACGCGGGTAGGCGCCATCATCCGCGCCGGCATGGACAACAAGGAGATGACGCGCAGCCTGGGCATCAACTACGGCGTCGTCAGCACCCTGGTCTTCCTGTTCGGCGCCGCGCTCGCCGGCTTTGCCGGCGTCCTCGGCACCCCGATCCTTGGCGCCTACCCGTCCATGGGTGACGCGCTGCTGCTGCTCACACTGATGGTCGTCGTGGTCGGAGGTACCGGCTTCATCCAGGGCACCATGCTGGGCGCGCTCATCATCGGGCTGCTCGACACCTTCGGGAAGGCATACGTGCCGTCGGTGGCCCTGTTCACGTCGTACGTGATCTTCATCGTCGTGCTCCTGGTCCGCCCGAGCGGCCTCATCGGAAGGAAGGTCTTCTGATGGCGACGCAGATGCGCCCCGCCGATCTCCTACTGGGCCGTCTGACGCGCAAGGCCGTAGCGGCGCCGCCGGTGGCCGCGGAGCGGCGATCTGCGGCGGCGCTGCTCAAGACCTGGTTGCCGGCGATCATCATCCTGCTACTGCTCCTGGTGCTGCCGACCTTCGTGCCGTCCTACATCCAGAGCCTGGTCACCAAGATGATGATCTTCGCCCTCTTCGGGGTGAGCATGAACATCCTCTGGGGCTACGGCGGCATCCCGACCTTCGGCCACGCCGCCTTCTTTGGCTTCGGCGGCTACGTCTGCGGCATCCTCATCATCCACGGCGGCATCTCCAACTTCTGGGTGAACCTGCTGTTGGTGATGGTGTTCACCGCCCTGCTTGCCGCTGGCCTCGGCGTCCCGGCCTTCCGTGTCTACGGAGTCGGAGCCTCCGACAACCCGATCTACTTCCTGCTGGTGACGCTAGCGTTCGGAGAGCTACTCGTGCGCGTCGCGATCTCAGCCCGCTCGCTGACCGGCGGCTCGACCGGCCTGGCCGGCATCCCGTACCCGAGCCTCGGGATTCCCGGCGTCAGTATCGACTCGTACAGCTTCTACTTCCTGGTGCTCGGCATTGTCGATCGTCTGCCTGCTCGTGATCTACCGGATCGTGAACTCCCACTACGGCTACGCGCTCCGCGGCATCCACGACAACGAGCGCCGCATGCAGGCGCTCGGCTATAACACGTGGCTGTACAAGTACACGTCGTACATCCTCGCCGGCCTGTTCGGCGGTGTCGCCGGTGCTCTCTTCGCCTACTTCGGCGGCGTCATGGTGCCCGGCAACATGGGCATGGCGATGACCGACATCGTCTTCCTCATCGTCATCCTCGGCAGCGCCTCGATCTACCTCGGCCCCGTCATCGGCGCCGTCGTCGTCGTCGGCGTCGACTACATGGCGAGCGTGTACATGCCGGACCGCTGGCCGCTGATCATGGGCGCTCTCATCGTGGTAGTCATCATGGTGATCCCGCAGGGCGTCGGCGTGATGCTCCTCAACCTGTGGAGGAAGGTGTTCCATGGCAGCGCTGCTTGAGGTAGACGACCTCTCCGTGCACTTCGGCGGGCTCGCCGCCGTCAAGGACGTCACGTTCAGCATCGAGCCCGGCGAGAGGCTCGTGATGATCGGGCCGAACGGCGCCGGCAAGACGACGCTGTTCAACCTGCTCACCGGCCAGCTCAAGCCGTCCGGTGGCAAGGTGCTCTTCAAGGGCCAGGACATCACCCACAAGCCGGTGCACGCACGCACGCAGCTCGGCATCGCCAGGTCGTTCCAGATCACCAGCCTGTTCCCCAACGAGACGGTGCTCACCAACGCGCTCATCGCGCTGCAGGGCACCAGGAGCGGCCGCTACCGCCTGTTCGGTGTCTTCTTGCGGGACAAGACGCTGCAGAAGGCGGCCCAGGAACTGCTCGAGTCCATCGAGCTCTGGGACAAGCGCAACGAGTTGGTCAGCTCCCTGGCCTACGGCGAGACGCGCAAGCTCGAGATGGGCCTCAGCCTCGCCAGCGCGCCCGACCTGCTGATGCTCGACGAGCCGAGTTGCGGGCTGACCTCTGCGGAGAGCGCCGAGATCACCGAGCGCATCAACACGCTGGGCAAGAAGATCACCGTGCTCATGATCTCCCACGACATGGACCTCGCGTTCGGTGTGGCGGAGCGCATCATCCTGCTGCACTTCGGCGAGATCTGCTGCTGAGGGCAGCTGCGACGAGATTCGCGCCAACCAGACCGTCAAGGACATCTACATGGGCTCGCACAAGGCGAGCACCGCGGGCGGGTGAACGAGGATGCTGGAGATCAACGACATCCACACCTGGTACGGCGACAGCTACGTCCTTCAGGGCGTCGACATGGAGGTCAAGGACGGCACCGTCGTCGCGCTCCTCGGCCGCAACGGCATGGGCAAGACGACGACCATCCGCTCCATCATGGGCCTCACGCCGCCGCGCAAGGGCAGCATCAAGTTCAACGGCCAGGAGCTGGTCGGCCTTCCACCCAACCAGATCTCGCGCGGCGGGGATCGGTCTCGTGCCGCAGGGCAGGATGATCTTCCCGTCCTTGTCAGTGACCGAGAACCTCACCATGGCAGCGCGGCCGGGCGACAAGCAGGATCCCTGGACGCTGGAGAAGGTGTACGAGACCTTCCCTCGCCTCAAGGAGCGCGGCAAGAACAAGGGCAACCTTCTCAGTGGCGGCGAGCAGCAGATGCTCACCATCGCCCGAGCGCTCATGACCAACCCGGACCTGATCATGCTCGACGAGCCGTCGGAGGGACTGGCTCCCATCGTGGTCCAGGAGGTGTACCGCATCATCGGAAAGCTCAAGGAGGCCGGCCAGTCCATCCTCCTCGTGGAGCAGGACTTCGGCATGGCCATGAGCGTCGCCGACTACGCCTACATCATGAGCAAGGGCTCGATCGTGTACAGCTCTGAGCCCAAGGACCTGATCGACAACGAAGCCGTCAAGGCCAAGCACCTCGGCGTCGGCGGCGACGAGACGTAAGGAATCAAGTGCGCCGCAGACGAGCGGCGCAGATCCGTGGTGGGACAAGGGGGATCGAATGAGATACCGCAACATCTACTTTGTGCTGCTCGCAATGCTGCTCGTCGTCGCCTCGGCGACGGTGCTCGGCGCCTGCGGGAGCGCCACCGACCCGGCGGGTGACAGCCGGGACACGACAGCTGCATCGCCGCAGCCGGCGGCGACCGGCGAGCCGCTCAGGATCGGCTTCGACGAGGGTTTCAGCGGCTTCATGGCCATGGACGCACAGCAGGCCGAGCAGGGCATCCTCACCGCGATCGACATGCTCGGCGGCCAGTGGATGGGCCGGCCGATCGAGTACTACAAAGCCGACAACGGCTCCGACCCTGTGCAGGCGGTGGACAAGGCCAGGCAGCTGGTCGAGGGCAAGAAGATCCAGTTCATGGCCGGACCCATCTTCTCGCCGGCTGCCGCGGCCGTCACCGACTATCTGGCCAAGGCCGGGGGCATCCCGCAGTGCTCCATCGTGGGTCAGCCCAGCGACAACATCAAGACCGGCAACAACCTTGCCTTCATGCCGAACGGACTCTACGGGTCCCAGGGTTACTACTTCGGCAAGTACGTGGGGTCGGAGCTCGGCTACAAGACGGTCAACTGCATCAACTACGAGGACACCGCCGCCCGCCAGCTGCAGGCCGGCTTCGAGAAGGGCTTCGCCGAGACCGGCGGTCAGATCCTCAGCACCCAGTACGTGCCGATTGACACGGTGGACTTCAGTTCGTACCTCACGACCCTGAAGGCCGCCGATGCCACCTACTTCTGGGTGTTCGGCAACGGCGCGGCGCCGTTCGTGAAGCAGTACAACGACTACGGTCTCACGGCCCCGCTGATCGCGCCGATGTCCAACAACTTCTACGAGTCGCAGCTGGCGGACTTGGGCCAGCTCGGAATCGGCATGGTCGCCTGCGACTTCTACTCTCCTGA
Organism: uncultured Thermoleophilia bacterium; assembly: GCA_963741075.1. Classification (GTDB taxonomy): domain Bacteria; phylum Actinomycetota; class Thermoleophilia; order UBA2241; family UBA2241; genus CAIXSE01. Next base: position 98,242 of record CAVUGS010000026.1, on the reverse strand, counting down.
AATCCAGAACGACCTGAACAAGCAGTTCGTCGACGCTTACGTTGCGAAGTGGGACGCGTACCCGCCGGCCCAGGCGTTCGGCGGCTACCAGGCAGTCATGCTGTTCCTCGAGGGCGTGAAGGCCACGGGCGGTGACACCACGCCGGCGACCCTGATCAAGGCCATGTCCACGCTCACGATGGACGGTCCTGCGGGGAGCGTGACGATGGCCCCGTACAAGACCATCTACATCCCGACCCGTGACTTCTACATCCTCAAGTCAGAGCAGGTCGGCGACCGCATCGCCTGGGTGCCGATCTACACCTACGAGCAGGTGCAGCTCGGCGAGTGACAGGCTGCGTGAGGTCCTTCTCGCAGCTCCCCTGACGAGACGAGGGCGGGGCCCCACGACCACAGGTCGTGGGGCCCCGCCGCTCAAGCCGACAAGGACGAGCAATGGCACAGGGAAAGTACAGCAAGTACATCATCGACGATCCGAAGCTCGTCAGAGACCTCGCCCACCACGACTTCAGCGTGGTCAAGGGCTTCACCTATCCCGATGAGGTGTTCCTGGACGACGAGCTGTGTCCCGAGGCCAACGCCTGGCTGGACATCGTCTGGGTCTGGGAGGAGACGGTCCCACCAGAGCTCCCGGGGCTGCACTCGCACCCGTTCCCGGAGATCGTGTTGCTGATCGGCTCGAACCCCAGGGATCTGCGCGACCTTGGCGGGGAGGTCTCGTGGGGCATGGGCGAGGGCGTGGACGCCGAGACGTTCACGCTCACGCACACCACGGCGATCTACGTGCCGGCGGGCATGTCGCATGGACCGCTCGTCTACACCAGAGTGGACAGGCCGATGTTGAACATCGTCGTCGGCCTGAAGACCGGGGAGTACGCCTGAGGCGGCGCCTGCGACGCGAGCGGTAGCCGCGGGTGTGAGACATCCCCCCGGCCGCACCCGCGGCCGCCCCTCGCGTCCGCGCGCAGGGCCCCGGACGTCTGCGGTGGCCGGCCCTGACCGGACGGTGGCGCGCCCTTGACCGGGAAACGCCGCGGGGGCGCGACGTGCGGCCCTGCGACCGCCCGCCGCGCCCCCGACCTCCGGCGCGAGCTTCTCGCCAGGGCTACCTGGTGAGCACGACCTCTCCGAGGTCGACGTCGGTGTGGGTCTTCACGTCGAACACCTGCGGCTTGTAGCCGTCGGCGGCGACCGTCACCTTGAACGCGCTGTTCTGCGGCAGGCGCTCGAACTCGAAGTCGCCGAACGTCCTGGACGCCGTCTCCAGCGAGACCCCCTCGCCCTCGAGCGTGACCTTGACGCCTGCGGCGCAGACGTCGCTGCCCTCGAGCACGACCTCGCCGGCCACCATCCGGCCCGGGAGGCCGGCGTAGGTCACCAGAGGATCCGTCCCGTACTCGGGATGGAAGACCTCGGGCGAGACCTCCTTCAGCCGCTTCGAGATCTCGGACTCGGGATCGTCGAGGTCGCCGTAGGCCATGGCGCCCGTCGGGCAGGACTCGACGCAGCGCGGCTGCTTGTCGCCCGTGTCGAGGCGCTGGGCGCAGAGGCCGCACTTCTGCGGCAGCTGCAGGTCTGCGTTCCAGTAGATGACGCGGTAGGGGCAGGAGGCCACGATCTGGTGCTGCCCCTTCGCCTTCTCGGGATCGATCAGCACGATCCCGTCCTCGCGGCGATACACCGCGCCGTCCTTGGCGGCGTCGATGCACGGCGCGTTCTGGCAGTGCTGGCAGGGGATGGCGATGTAGTTGAGCCGGGGCCGCGGGTACTTGCCGCCCTCGACCTCCTTCATCTGCATCCAGAACTGCCCGTTCAGCGGCTGGGCCGCCGAGTAGCCGGGGTAGTCGTTGCCGTAGTGTTCGTCACGACAGGCCAGGAAGCAGTTGTGGCAGCCGCTGCACCTGGTGACGTCTATGAGCATACCGAGGCGCATCTGATCAGCCCTCCCACTTCGCGATGTCGATGAGACACGAGTTGGGCGTCATGCCCGGCGCGTGCTGGCTGACCATCCGTGACGGCGTCAGCATGTTCACGCACCCTCCCCTGTCGACCGAGTCGGCCTTGCCCGGCTCGAGCGGATCGTACTTGGCCGACGACGCGTAGCTGTGCGCGATGCCGGGGCGGATGCGCTCGGTGACGACCGCGCAGCAGAGCACGGACGCGCGGTCGTTGTACAGGCGCACGATGTCGCCGTTGCGGATGCCGCGCGCGTCCGCGTCCACCGGACTCAAGCGCACCGGCCACCACGCGTAGCCGTCCTTCTTGATGCGGTGGACCGGGATGTCGTCGAGCCAGTCGGTGTGCTTGTCGTAGTGGCAGTGGAACGAGAAGCGCGGGTGCGGCGACATGAGCTGCAGCGGGTACTTCTCGAAGAGCTCGGTCGTGTGATGGCCTTCCCAGCTCTCGATGTACCGGGGAGAGACCGGCCGCTCCTCGTCGTCCGGGAAGTGAGCCTTGAGGCTGTCGGACGCGAACTCGATCTTGCCGCTGTAGGTGCCGAGCTCGTGCGCTTTGTCGGTGCCGCGCTTGGGGTTGCCCGTGTCCGGCGTGTCGCAGGCGCGGCCCTCTGCGAACCAGCGCAGGCTGGGCTTCGGCTCGTAGTTCTCGGGGGCGTTGATGATGTGGTAGCCCTTCTTGTCGAAGGTCTCCCAGTCGAGGGTCTTGGCCAGGTCGGAGCAGTCGTAGAACGCCTTGGCCCAGTCGATCTCGGTCTTGCCGCCGTCGGTGAACTCGTCGTAGATGCCGAGCTTCGCGGACAGGTCGGCGAGGATCTGGTAGTCGGACTTGGACTCCCAGAGGGGCTCGATGCACTTCTTCTCGCGGACGATGACGCGGTAGTTGTTGCCCGTGTGCGAGTTCGTGGTGTAGCCGCCGCAGGCGGCGAACTCGCCGAGGTCGTCGCGCTCGAAGTTGGTGCAGGCCGGCAGGATGATGTCGGCCATGCGGGTCTCGCTGTTGTACCAGACGTCCTGGTTGACGACGAACTCGAGCTTGGGACTCTGGTACATCCGCACCCACTTGGTGGTGTCGGACATGGTGCCCATGAAGGAGCCGCCGTAGCGGTACCAGAGCTTGATCTCGGAACAGCCCTCGGCCGGATACACGAAGTGCTCGAACTGCTGCTCGAGCGACTGGCCGCAGAAGCCGGCGCCGTCCCACTCGACCGGCGGACTGAGGATGGCGTCCGGCACGGTGAGCCGCCAGAGCCGCTGCTTCGTCGAGTTCTGCGGGATGTAGTTCGCGGCCTTCGTCGAGTGGGACATGCGGCCCTGCGGCTCGGCGTAGGCGGGGAACCAGGTCTCGAAGTCCGCCGGAGCGCCCATGCTGATCCCGCCGATGGTCACGCCCGGCTTGCCCAGGCCCTGCATGGCCTGGAGGAGCACCATCATCCGCGCCCACTCGGTGCCGTAGGCGGTCCGGCAGGCGCTGCCCTCGCCGCCGCGCGCGCCGGCGGTGAGGACGGTCCGCTTGCTTGCCCACTCCCGCGCCAGCGTGCGGATGATGCGCGCCTCGACGCCGGACTCCTCGGCCGCCCACTCGGGCGTCTTGGGCACGCCGTCAGTCTCGCCCAGTACGTAGGGCTTCCACTCGTCGAACCCGATGGTGCGGGTCTCGACGTACTCCTTGTCGTAGGTGTCCTCGGTGATCCACACGTAGGCGATGGCCATCGCCAGCGCCGTGTCCGTGCCCATGCGCGGCGCGATCCACTTGGCCTGATCGAAGATGGCGTTGGTGTAGTTGTGGAACGGGTCGATGAAGACGGCCGGGATGCCCTTCTCCTTGAGCCACGTGCGCCAGATGGCCGACTCCTGACCAGAGTACGTGCCGCGCGTGGTGTCGGGGTCGTTCGACCAGAAGACCGCGAACTCGGAGTTCTTCATCACGTCTTGCAGGTTGTCGAACGGCTCCGGCATGCCGAGGCGCCAGTAGAAGCCGTAGGTGTGCGTGGCGCCCCAGTGCCACCCCTCCCAGCTGTCCGGGTTGTCGAACACGGGGGTGGCCTCGAGGCAGTTCATGAAGCGCATGAACGGGCCCATCTTGTAGCCGACGATGCCCCAGTTGTGGTGGGACGAGGTCATGCCGCTGATGGCCGAACTGCCGTACTTCTTCTTCACGCGCGCGATCTCGCTCGAGACGATGTCGAGCGCCTCGTCCCACGAGATGCGCTCGTAGGCCGACTTGCCGCGGTTCTGCGGGTTGCGCTCGCCGTCGGGGTCGAAGTCGACGCGCTTCATCGGGTACTTGATGCGCTCGTCGGAGTAGAGGCGGCGGCGCTCGGCGTGGACCATCGGCGCCAGGTTGAACTTCTTCGGCGGCGAGTACTGCTTGCCGTCCGCCTCGATCACCCAGGGCCGGAACTCGGCCTCGTCGTCGGCGACCAGCGGACGGATCCGGGTCACGACGCCGTCGGTGACGTAGACGGACACTGGCCCGCAGTTCGTCAGATTGGTGAAGACCTGCTCACTCATTCGGCGACCTCCCACCAGTTCCCGCGGAACAACACTTGCGTGTCAGGAAGTTTTAACAGAGTCTTGCATCTCGTGCAAATGCTGATATCGTCTGATAGCAACGCCGATATCGCAGCGGCGACAGGCATCGGACGGCTGAGGGGGACACGATGGCGGCCACGGCGGCGCGGGTGGCGACCGACCAAACCGGTCGGCAGGACCGGACGGGGGACACCGATCCTCTCACCGTGCGCGCGCTCGCGCGCGGGCTCTCTATCCTCTCGCTGTTCGACGTGGACCACCGCGAGTGGACCATCGACGAGATCGCCGCGCGCACCGGGCTGCTGCGCATGACGGCCTACCGCATGGCCCGCACGCTCGAGGCGGCGGAGTTCCTGGTGCGCGACACCACTACGAACCAGTACCACCTCGGCCCGGCGGCCATCGCGATGGCGTATGTCGCCGAGGACAACTCCGAGTTCGTCGAGCACACACGCCCGTTCCTCGAGGAGCTTCTCGAGAAGACGGGCGAGTCGGTCACGCTCGCCGTCCCCGTCGACGGCGTGCCCGTCTGCGTGAGCATCATCAACTCCAACCGCCCGTTCCAGCGCCAGGTCGCTCCGGGCCGCATCATCGGCGACCTGGCCTCCGTGCACGGCAAGATCTTCGCGGCGTTCGCGCCGCCGGAGCGCCGCGCCGCCGTGCTCAGCCAGAAGCGGCGCAAGCACACTCCGCGCACCGTCACCGACCCTGAGGTGCTGGGGCAGGAGCTCGAGCGCGTGGCCGCTGAGGACGTGGCGTTCGACGAGGAGGGCCTCTACTCCAGCACCTGTTCCATCGGGTCGCCGGTGCGCGACCAGCTCGGCAACGTCGTGGCCGCGATCTCCGTGGTCATGCCGTCGGGCCGCTTCGGCCCGAAAGAGCGAGACCTCTGCGCCCGCGCCGTGAAGGACGTGGCGGCCTCGTTGTCCGCGTATCTCGGCTGGAACCCGTCGCAGCCGTTTCCAGAGTCACGAGCCTGACTCAGCCATGGGCGCTTCAACGAAGGCGAAAGGACAGCGATTGAGATGAGTGAGGACGCACGCAAGAAAGTCGACGTGAAGCCCGACAAGACCGTCATCAAGGCCTTGTCCCAGGGTGGCCTGCTCGGTGGTACCGGCGAGGTCATGGTCGACGTGAAGGACGGCAAGATCCTGCGTATCCGTCCGTTCCACTTCGACTGGAAGTACGACGGCGCGAGTTTCCGGCCCTGGAAGATGGAGCGCAACGGCGCCGTCCTCGAGCCCGGTCTCAAGTCGCGCCCCGCGCCGTACATGACCGCCTACAAGAAGCGCACCTACTCTCCGAACCGCATCCTGTATCCGCTCAAGCGGGTGGACTGGGATCCCGACGGCGAGCGCAATCCGCAGAACCGTGGCGTCAGCAAGTACGAGCGCATCTCCTGGGATGAGGCCACGGACATCATCGCCAAGGAGATCGTCCGCATCCAGAAGAAGTACGGCCCGAACGCGATCCTCGTCCAGGGCGACGGTCACGGCGAGAGCAAGACCATCCACACGCCGCACGGGCACAGCGGCCGCCTGCTCGACGCGATGGGCGGCTTCACCCTGCAGGTCCGCCAGCCGGACAGCTGGGAGGGCTGGTACTGGGGCTCCAAGCACGTCTGGGGCCACGGGTTCCAGGGCATGATGGCGCCGCAGCTCAACGTCGGCAAGGACATCAGCGAGAACTGCGACATGGTCCTCAAGTGGGGTTGCGACGACGAGACCACGCCGTGGGGCTTCACCGGCCAGAACGCCACCAACATCTCCTACTTCTGGACCGAGATCGGCATCAAGCAGGTCTACATCTGCCCCGACCTCAACTTCGGCGCGGCCGTCCACGCGGACAAGTGGATCCCCGTGCTCCCCAACAGCGACGCCGCCCTTCAGCTGGCCATCATCTACGTGTGGCTCAAGGAAGACTCGTGGGACAAGGAGTACGTCGAGACCCACGCCGTCGGCATGGACAAGGTCGCGGCCTACGTCCTCGGCGACGAGGACGGTATCCCGAAGTCGCCCGAGTGGGCCTCGCCCAAGTGCGGCGTGCCCGAGTGGACCATCAAGGCGCTCGCGCGCGAGTTCGCGGCGAAGTGCACCGCCATCGTCCATTACTTCGGCGGCTCGATGATCCGCGGCCCGTATTCGCATGAGCCCGGCCGTCTCGAGTGCATCCTGCTCGGCATGCAGGGCCTCGGCGGCCCCGGCGTGCACCAGTGGCAGATGTCGTACTTCGGCATGCCGCGCGCCGAGTCTCTCGACAACTTCCGCTACTTCAACCCGACGCTCAGCGAGCACCTGCGCGTGCCGGTCCAGAGCAGCGTCGACGCATGGGCGACCCAGAACCTGCCCAAGACGCTGATCCAGGACGCGATCCTCAAGGGGCCGCTGAAGTTCACCGGCACCGGCGCGCAGAACGCGGAGACCGAGGACCAGTTCATCGAGTACCAGTTCCCGCTGCCCAAGGAAGAGGGCGGCAGCGAGCTGCACATGATCTGGACCGACACCCCCTGCCGCATCACCTGCTGGAACCACGGCAACTGGACCATCGAGGCTCATCGTCACGAGAGCATCGAGTGCACCGTGGCGCAGCACCCGTGGCTGGAGAACGACTGCCTCTACGCCGACATCATCCTGCCGGCCAACACGACGATGGAAGTCGACGACTGCCTCACCAACGTCCGCCAGGGACCGCCGTTCCAGACGTGCACCCTGCAGGACAAGGCCATCGAGCCGCTCGGCGAGTCCAAGAGCGACTACGAGATCGTCCTCGCCATCGCCGACAAGCTCGGGCTCAAGGAGCAGCTCACCGGCGGCAAGAGCATCAGGGACCTTCAGAAGGAGGTCTTCGAGTGCATGTACGGTGCCAAGTACATGACCTGGGAGGAGTTCGAGGAGAAGAAGTACGTCGTCTACCCCACGGCTCTTGACTGGGAAGACGACCCGCCCGGCCTGCGCGAGTTCTACAACGACCCCAAGGCCTCTCCGCTGAAGACCCCGTCGGGCCTGCTCGAGTTCTACTCCGAGCGCATCGCCACGCACTTCCCCTACGACGAGGAACGGCCGCCGATCCCGAAGTGGGTCGAGCGCGGCGTCACCCACGACGAGCGCATCTCCAGCGAGCGCGCCGACCTCTTCCCGCTGGTGCTCATGAGCAACCACCCGCGCTGGCGCACGCACGCGCAGGGCGACGACTGCACGTGGGCCCGCGAGACCCCGACCGGCAAGGTGCTCGGTCCGGACAACTACAACTACGAGCCCGTCTGGCTCCACCCCTCGGACGCGGCCGCGCGCGGTATCGAGCACGGCGAGATCGTCAAGATCTTCAACGAGCGCGGCATCGTGCTCGCCGGCGCCTGCGTGTGGGAGCGCCTGATGCCGGGCGTCGCCTACATCGACCACGGCGCCCGTCACGATCCCATCATCCCCGGCAAGGTCGACCGCGGCGGCGCCATCAACACCATCGCCCCGAACGGCCTCACCTCCCGCCAGTGCTGCGGCCAGGCCACCAGCGGCTACCTGGTCGACGTGCAGAAGATCCGGCCGGAGGAGTGGGAGACGTGGCGGCGGGACTATCCCGACGCGTTCGAGAGAGAGTATGACCCCGGTGCCGGCCTGCGCTTCAACGCCTGGGTCGTCGAGGGAGGTAGCAAGTAACGATGAAAGCATTCGTCATCGACGTCGCCCGCTGCAACGGCTGCTTCGGCTGCCAGTTCGTCTGCAAGGACGAGCACGTCGGCAACGACTGGGCGCCCATCGCCAAGCCCCAGCCCGACGCCGGCCAGTTCTGGATGCGGGTCGACGAGTACATCCGCGGCACCGTGCCCAAGGTGCGCATGCACTACATCCCCAACCTGTGCAATCACTGCGACAACGCCCCCTGCATGGAGGCCTGCCAGGTCGAGGGCGCCATCTACAAGCGCGACGACGGCATGGTCGTCATCGACACCGACAAGTGCACCGGCTGCAAGGCCTGCGTGGACGCCTGCCCCTACGGCTCCATCTACTTCAACGACGACCTCAATCTGGCGCAGAAGTGCACCGGGTGCGCCCACCTGCTCGACGACGACGAGTGGGACTACCCGCGCTGCGTGGACTCGTGCCCGACCAAGGCCATCAAGTTCGCCGAGGAGAGCGAGCTCGCCGAGCTGATCGCCCAGGGCGAGGTCAGGAAGCCCGAGCTAGGCACCAAGCCGCGCGTGTACTACCTGAACATCCCGAAGAAGTTCATCGCGGGAACGGTGTACGACCCGAAGGAGAAGGAAGTCGTCATCGGCGCGACCTGCACGCTGACGCCCGCCGCAGGCGGCGCAGCTCTCACCGTCGCGACCGACGAGTTCGGCGACTTCTGGTTCAACGACATCGAGGCCGGCACGTACGGCACTGAGCATCACGGCGGACGGCTTCGACGCGAAGGCATTCGACGCGGTCGACGCCAGCGATGACGTCAACCTCGGAGACATCGCGCTGTAGGCGCAGACCAAGACTGCGGAGCGGGATCCGGCGGGCCGGCAATGAGCCGGCCCGCCGGGACCATCCGGAACCCGGCCCCGGCCCGATGCTCCTCGGGCCGGAAGACAGGGCCCAGTCCCCTATGACAGGAGTCCGCCCATGAGATGGGGAATGGTCATCAACCTGGCGAAGTGCATGCGCTGCCACGCCTGCGTCGCCGCCTGCCGCATCGAACACTTCCTCCCCCTGGACATCACGTGGGTGAAGCTCATCGCCTATGAGGTGGATGAGGGAGGCGTGGTCGACGTGTCCACGTACCCGGTCCGCTGCAACCAGTGCGCCGACGCTCCGTGCGTGCACGCCTGCCCCACCGAGGCGTCGCACCAGCGGGAGGACGGCATCGTCATCGTCGACTCCAACAAGTGCATCGGCTGCCGGTACTGCGTCATCGCCTGCCCGTACCAGAACCGCACCTTCTACTCCAAGGACAAGGACCCGGGCTACTTCCCCGGCTACGAGCGCACGCGGTTCGAGAAGATGGGCGAGAAGCTCTACCCGCATCAGCGGGGCACCACCGAGAAGTGCAACTTCTGCGCCGAGCGCATCGACGACGGCATGTCGCGCGGCCTCACGCCGGGCGTCGACCGCGACGCCACGCCCGCGTGCGTCAACACCTGTCAGGCGCTGGCGCTCACGTTCGGCGATCTGGACGACCCGGACAGCCAGGTCAACCAGCTCATCCGCAAGCACAGCGGCTTCCAGCTGCGCGCCGAGTACGGCACCGACCCCTCCGTCTGGTACATCGACTACCGGCTCGGCGGCAACGACAACAAGGCGCCGCGCGAGGCCCAGACGGGCAGCCACATCCAGCACCTCAGCACCGTGGACCGCGACGCCTACCGGCGCATCTACGGCAAGGAGCCGGCCGACGCGGAGGTGAAGTCGTGAAGGCCCAGACCCGCCGTCAGTGGATCACCACGCACGAGTGGATGGTCAAGCCCATGCGCCAGAAGGAGTGGATCTCCGGCAAGGGCATCCTCGTGTGGCTGGCCGAGGTCTTCTCCGCCCTCGGCATGGGCACCTATCTCGTCGGCCTGATCGCCGGCGTCGGCGAGATCACCACGTGGGCCTGGTGGACGACCGTGCTCGGCTGGGTGCTCATCGTGCTCTTCAAGCTCCCGTTCCACCTCGTCTACCTGGGGCGGCCGCTCCGCTTCTGGCGCGCCATCCCGCCGTTCACCAAGGCCTGGAAGACGTCGTGGCTGGCGCGCGGCATGTTCTTCTCGATCGTCTTCACCGGCACCGGCTTTCTGCAGATCGTCTTCTGGTACTTCCTGCACTGGGGCAACGTCAGCGCCTCCACCGCCGACATCCTGACCGTGCTCTCCTGGATCGTCGGCATCGTCGCCGGCGTGTTCATCGTCCTCACCGGCGTCTACTGCGGGTTCGCCATGAGCTACTGCAAGAGCCTGCCGTTCTGGAACACCGGCCTGCTGCCCATCGTGTTCGTCATCATGGGCGTCGCCGACGGCCTGGCCCTGACGATGGGCGTCAACCTGCTCACGGGCGGCGACGAGGCCGCCATCAGCTCCCTCGAGTTCTGGAGCCGCATCCTGCTCGTGGTCAACGCCCTGCTCATCGCCGGCTACCTCGTGCGCGCGTACCAGAAGCACTCGGCCGCCGAGCTCGCCGCGCAGGACCTCATCAAGGGCAGCACCGCGTGGGTCTTCTGGATCCTGCTCGTGATCCTCGGCATCGCCACGCCGCTGATCATCTCGATCGCCACGGCGTTCATGGAGGGCAACACCGAGCCTCTCCTGATCGTCGCGATCGTCTGCCACACGATCGGCGCGTTCGCGCTGAAGTACTCAGTCCTCAAGGTCGGCATCTATCGGTCCGTCCTCCCCGGGGTCGGCTGAGCAGCCGCCAGGCTGTAAAGGAAGACACATGGCTGACCGCAAGCAGATACTGACGACGTGCAAGAGCTGTCACGGCGGCTGCGGCGTGATCGTCACCGTCGAGGACGGCGTCGATCGTCCACATCCAGGGCAACCCGGACTCGCTCACCAAGGGCACGATGTGCTCCAAGGGGCTCTCCAGCATCCAGCACATCGACAACCCGTATCGCATCAAGTACCCGATGAAGCAGGTCGGGAAGAAGGGCGACGGCAAGTGGGAGCGCATCTCGTGGGACGAGGCGCTCGACACGATCGCCGACAAGATGAAGGCGGCGATCGCCGACCCGGGCCCGCACACCATCGCCATCTCGCAGGGCACCGGCCGCGGCTACAACCGCTACACCATGAAGATGGCGCGCTCGCTCGGCACCGGCAACGCCATCACCCCCGGCTACGTGTGCCACAGCCCGCGGCTCGGTCTCTACGGCCTGGTCACGGGCTACGGCCGCCTGTACTGCGACTACCACGGCTGGGGCGGCGAGTTCCCCAAGACCCAGATCATGTGGGCCAAGCAGCTCGAGATCAGCAGCGCCGACTCCGAGATGGCCTACTGGTTCATGAACTCGCTCGATTACTGCAAGAACCTCATCATCATCGACCCGCGAGCGACGGCGTATGCCTCGCGGGCCTCGCTCTGGATCCAGCCGCGGGTGGGCACCGACTGCGCCCTGGCCCTGGGCATGATGAACCACATCATCGAGCAGGAACTCTGGGACAAGGAGTTCGTCGAGAACTGGACGTTCGGGTTCGACGAGCTCCGCGAGCGCGTCAGGGATTTCACCCCGGAGAAGGTCTCCGACATCTGCTGGATCCCCAAGGAGCACGTGACGACGGCGGCCGAGATGTGGGCCGTCGACACCCCGGGCTGCATCCAGGTCGGCAGTTCGCTCGAGCGTCAGGCCAACTGCGGCCACACGCTGCGCGCGATCACCTGCCTCATGGGTCTGGCCGGCAACATCGAGCGCCCGGGCAGCATGATCACGTGGGTGCTGCCGGAGACCGGCCTGATCGAGGACTTCTTCCTCGAGCTGCCGATCACCGACGAGATGAAGAGCAAGATCATCGGCGGCGACACGTACAAGATGGGCGCCGCCCGCACCTGCAATCCAGACACGATGGTCAAGGCCATCAACGACGGCAAGAGCCCGGTCAAGGTGTGGTTCAGCGTCGGCGGGCAGCAGATCGTGCACATGGCCAACACCAAAGAGGTCGTGGCGGCCATCGAGAAGGTCGAGTTCATGTCGCACACCGACCTCTTCATGGGGCCGATGGCCGAGGCCGCCGACATCGTGCTGCCGGCCGCCCACTGGCTCGAGCTCGACGACGTCTACGACATGCATCCGCGGTTCATGATCGAGGCGCACAACAAGGTCATCGACCCGCCCGGTGAGGCGAAGGCCGACGCCTGGATCTTCAACGAGGTCGGCAAGCGCGTCGTGCCGGACAAGTGGTTCGACAACGTCGACGACCTGCTTGACTACCAGGTCCGCAAGGGCATGAACGGCACCATGACCTGGAAGGACTTCAGCAAGAACCTGGTCAGCGGCTGCTACGGCCCCGACCAGGTGTACTACAAGTACAAGACCGACTACTGGCACGAGGGCGGCGGGTTCCCGACCCCGAGCAAGAAGTTCGAGTTCCACTCGAACCACCTCGAGTCGCTCGGGTACGACCCGCTGCCGGTGTTCAACGAGCCCGGCGAGAGCCCGGTGTCCACGCCGGAGCTCTACGAGGAGTACCCGCTGCTCATGAGCACGGGCTTCCGCCAGCCGTTCTACTTCCTCGGCCAGTACCGCAACATCCCGTGGCTGCGCAGCTACATGGAGTTCCCGCAGTGCCAGATGCATCCGGAGACGTGCGAGAAGTACGGCGTCGAGGATGGCGACATCATCTGGATCGAGTCGCAGCGCGGTCGCATCCGCCAGAAGCTGCACGCCTTCCCCGGCATCAAGAAGGACATGATCATGTGCACCGCCAACTGGTTCTATCCTGAGGAACCGGCCAAGGGGTACCACGGCGTGTTCATCTCCAACCCGAATGTGCTGACGAGCAACGACCACCTCGACCCGATGTACGGCTCCCCGGACCTCACCTGCCTCCTCTGCAAGGTCTATGGGACGACCGAAGAGGACCTGCAGGACGAGGTGTTCCACAGCGAGGCCTACGGCACCGTGCCGACCTACGGCAAGTCGTAAGCCTGCCCACAGGGGACCGTCTCCCGGCCCGCGGCGCGACCCCCCGGCCGCCGCGGGCCGGTCCACGTACGGATCCCACATCGTCCTCCGATATCGGTCCGTGATATGGATTGGCTATTCCGTGCAATGGACCAGACACTTCGCTAAGATGCGGTGACGCGAACCAAACGTCTGGACGGTGATCCGAGCATGCACGCCACGCAACAGGGAGTCCGGCGACTCACGAACCTCACGACCGGCGGCCCGGTCCACGTGGACGTGGAGAACGGGCAGATCCGCCGCATCCTGCCCCTGCAGCTCGACGAGACCGATGCTCCGTCGTGGACGATCGGCGCGCGCGGCCGCTCGTTCACGCCGCCGCGCAAGACCACGCTCTCGCCGTGGACCGTCGGGCACCGCGCGACGATCTACTCGCCGAATCGAATCCTGACGCCGCTCAAGCGCGTCGATTTCGACCCCGACGGGGACCGCAACATCCGCAAGCGCGGCGAGTCCGGCTACGAGCCCATCGGCTGGGACGAGGCGCTCGACATGGTCGCCGCCGAGATGGTGCGCATCAAGCGGGAGTACGGGCCGGCGGCGATGATGACGACCGCCGGCTCGCACCACCTCTGGGGCAACGTGGGCTATCGCTTCAGCGCCTACAACCGCTTCATGAACCTGGTGGGCTTCACCTACGCGGAGCACAACCCCGACAGCTGGGAAGGCTGGCAGTGGGGCGGCGCTCACATGTGGGGCTTCGCGCACCGCCTGGGCATCCCGGAGCAGTACGACCTTCTCGAGGACGCGCTCAAGCACACCGAGATGATGGTGTTCTGGTCGGCGGACCCGGAGACCACGGGAGGCGTCTACGGCTCGTTCGAGAGCACCTCACGCCGCTTCTGGCTCAAGGAGCTCGGCGTCAAGATGGTCTTCATCGACCCCTACCACAGCCCGACCGCCCAGCTCTTCTCCGACAAGTGGCTGGCGCCGCGCCCGGGTACCGACGTGGCGCTGGGCCTGGCGATCGCCCACACCTGGCTCGCCGAGGGGACCTACGACAAGGAGTACGTCGCCGACCGCACGCACGGCTTCGGCGACTGGGAGGACTACGTCCTCGGCAGGAGCGACAACGTCCCCAAGACGCCCGAGTGGGCGGAGGTCGAGTGCGGCGTGCCGGCCCGGCAGATCCGCGCCTTGGCGCGCGAGTGGGGCCGCAAGACGACGATGCTCGCCGCCGGCGGCATGGGTGGCTGGGGCGGCGCCTGCAGGGCCTCCAGCGGCAACGAGTGGGCGCGCATGATGATCGCCCTCGCGGCCATGCAGGGCATGGGCAAGCCGGGCAGCAACATCTGGTCCACGACCAGCGGCGTCCCCTTCGACCCGGAGTTCTTCTTCCCCGGCTACGCCGAGGGCGGCATCTCCGGGGACACGGCGGGGACCGCCGCCGGCAAGAAGCTGGCCAACCGCATGTGGCCGGACGGCGGCACCTTCAGCAATCCGCAGCACTCACCCGAGGGCCAGACCGTGCCGCGTCTGCGCATCCCCGAGGCCATGAACCACGAGCGCCTCGAGTGGCATGGCAAGGGCTTCTGCGGGTCGTCCATCGAGTCGCAGTTCCGCGAGTATCACTACCCGGCCGCGGGGTACCCGCACGTGCAGATGTACTACCGCTACGGCGGCTCGTTCATCGGCACCATGACCGAGACCAACCGCTACGTGCGCGCCTACCGCGAGGGCCAGATCCCCTTCGTCGTCAACCAGTCCATCTGGATGGAAGGTGAGGCGAGGTTCGCCGACATCGTCCTCCCGGCCTGCACCAACTTCGAGCGCTGGGACATCGGCGACTGGGCGCACGCGTCCGGCTACGGCATGCACAAGTTCGAGCAGGTCAACCACCGGCTCATCGTGCTGGAGCAGCAGTGTATCGAGCCGCTGGGCGAGAGCCGGTCGGACTACGAGATCTTCGCAGGGCTCGCCGACAAGCTCGGGGTGAGGGACATCTACACCGAGGGCGGCCTGACCGAGCTCGACTGGGTCAAGCGCATCTTCGCCGCCAGCGACCTGCCCGGGCGCATCTCCTGGGACGAGTTCGCCGAGAAGGGCTACTACCTGGTCCCGGTGAGCGAGGACCACAAGGCGACGCCGGCGCTGCGCTGGTTCGCGGAGGACCGCAAGCGCGACACCCCCGACTGGGGCCCGCCGCCCTGGGACGTCGTGAACGGCAAGGGGCTGGCGACGCAGTCGGGCAAGATCGAGTTCGTCAGCTCGAGCCTCAAGCGGTTCTACGAGTCGGGCGACGTGGTGGACGAGGAGCGCCCGGTGATGGGGCCGCAGTACCTCGAGAGCTGGGAGGGTCACCGCACCACTGAGCTCACGAGCAGGTTCCCCCTGCAGCTCATCTCGCCGCACCCACGCTTCAGCTTCCACACCATGGGCGACGGCAAGGACGCGTGGGCCGCGGACATCGACGACCACCGCGAGTTGAAGGACGACGGCTGGTACTACTGGCTGATCCGTCTGAACAGCGAGGACGCGGCGGCACGCGGGATCGCCGACGGCGACCTGGTGCGCGCCTACAACGACCGCGGCGCGGTCGTCCTGTGCGCGCGCGTGACCGACCGCATCAGGCCCGGCACCGCGCACTCGGCGGAGTCGTGCTCCGACTACGCGCCGACCGGCGCGCCGGGCGACTCGCCGGACCGCGCCGGCTGCGTCAACATCCTCACGTCCAAGCGCTTCATCACTCCGACCTCGCCGGGGCAGGCGTGCAACACGTGCCTCATCGAGGTGGAGCACTGGGAGAGCTAGGAGTCCGGCGCGCCGGTGGCGACGTCCGGCGCCGGCGCTTCAGGAGCGGACGCTGACCCCCGACGCCTCGAGGGCGCGCGTGAGGAGCTGGCGGACCCGCTGCACGTGAGCCTCCGCCGCGCTCGCCGCCCGCACCGGGTCCCGGTCGCGGATGGCCGCGACGATCTCCTCGTGCGTCGCGAAGACCTCGTCCTCGGTGCTGTCGAGCAGGTCCTCGTCCACAGGCAGGAAGAGGTCGGCGCGCACCGCGTTCATGGCCAGCGCCAGACGAGGGCTGTGCGCTGCCGTGGCGATGCTGCGGTGGATGCCGGCGTCTGCCTGGAACAGTGACGCCCGGCGGCGGTTGTCGTGCTCCTCGGCCAGCGCCAGCTCCAGTGCCTCGAGCTCCAGGTCCGTCCTGCGCTCGGCGGCCAGTTCGGCGAGTCGTCGCTCGATCGTGATGCGGAACTCGAAGATGTCGTCGAGCTCGCCGCTGTGCTCGGTCATCCAGCGGTGCCAGCACCTCTGCAGCGCGCGCACGTCGCTCACTCGTGAGCCCCCGCGCGCGCCGCGCGTCGTGACCAGGTAGCCGGCGCCCTCGAGCGACCGCAACGCGATCCGCAGCGTGACCCGCGAGATGCCGAGCAGCGCGGCGAGTTCCGTGGCCGGGGGCAGACGGTCGCCCGGCCCCAGCTCGCCCCAGAAGATGAGCGCGCGCACGTACCGTTCGGCGCTCTCGCTGGCCGTCCCAGGCGTCAAAGACATGTCGTCGAACCCTCGGTGCACCATGCCGCTTCCCCTGCCGGATGCTGGGTGGACTATAGCAGTCTTGACAATAATATCTAAATGACTACCATCTATCCAATTGAGGTGTCCGCCGGACACGCGAGCCGAAAGGAGAGCGAGATGCCACTCGAGGTCCAGGACGCGCTCGCGCAGGCGCGGGCGATCGTCGAGAAGGCGCTCGCGGCCGGACGTCCCGCGCTCGACGAGGCCGCCGCCAAGCAGGTCCTGGCCGCCTACGGCGTGCCGGTTCCCGCCGGCGGCCTCGTCTACTCCGCACCCGAGGCCGCCGAGCTCGCGGCCTCCCTGGGCGTTCCCGTCGCCATGAAGGCCGTGGGCGCGCTCATCCAGCACAAGACCGAGGCCCAGCTCGTCGTCCTCGGCCTGCGGACGCCGGACGAGGTCGCGCAGACCTACGTCGCGCTCGCAGAGCGCGCCGGCGACGCCCTCGAGGCCGTTCTCGTCGAAGAGATGGTCGCCGGCAGCCGCGAGCTGATGGTCGGCATGAAGCGTGACGTCGCCTTCGGCCCGGTCGTGGCCTTCGGCCTCGGCGGCACCATGACCGAGGTGTTCCGTGACGTCGTCCTCGCCGTCTCCCCCGGCTCCGAGGGCGATGTCGCGGAGCTCCCCGACCTGATCCGCAGCAAGGCGCTGCTCGGTGCGTTCCGCGGCCAGCCCGCCGTGGACCGGGCGAAGCTCGTCGCGATCATCGATGCAGTCGCCCGGATCGCCGCCGATCACCCGGAGATCGCCGAGATCGACGTCAACCCGCTGCTCGTCCGTGACGGCGAGCCCGTGGCCGCCGACGCCCTGATGGTCCTGTCGGCCGCAGTCCCGCCGGCCGCCGCCGCTCGCGACTTCACCCCCAACCTGGATGCCGTGCTGGCGCCGCGGTCGGTGGCCATCGTCGGCGCCTCCGACAACGTCACCCGCTGGGGTGGGTCGGCGCTGCAGAACATCCTCGCCGGCGGCTTCGAGGGCGCCATCTACCCGATCAATCCCAAGGGCGGCGAGTTCTTCGGCCTGCCCGTGTCGACGAGCCTCGAGAATGTGCCTGCCCCGCCGGACCTCGCGCTGCTCGCGGTCGGCGCCAAGCAACTAGAGCCCGTGATCGCCGAGTGCGGACGAGCGGGCGTCAAGGCCGCCGTGGCCATCGCCGCCGGCTTCTCCGAGACCGGGTCGGCAGGCGAAGAAGCCGAGCGCGGCCTCGCGCAGACCGCCGCCGACGGCGGAGTCACGCTCATCGGCCCCAACTGCATGGGCATCATCGCCAACGCGACGCAGCTGCACGCGACCGGCTTCATCGCCCTCCACCCGCGCCCCGGCAAGCTGGCCATCGTGTCGCAGTCGGGCAACCTGGGCGTCCAGCTCTCCGCGCTCGCCGACCGGCGCGACCTGGGCGTGCGCTGCTTCATCGGCGTGGGCAACGAGGCCCAGGTGAGCGCCGTCGACGTGCTCGAGTACCTCGCGGGCGACGACGGGACCTCCTGTGTGCTGGCGTATCTGGAGGGCATCGACGACGGCCGCCGCCTGTTCGAGGTCGCGCGCGCGACGAGTCTCGAGAAGCCGGTGGTGGTCCTGCGCGGCGGCCTCACCGACAGCGGCGGCAAGGCCGCCGCGTCGCACACCGGCGCGATGGCCGGCTCCGCCGCCGTCTACGAAGCCGCCGCCCGCCAGGCCGGCCTGGTCACCTGCACCTCCGTCCAGGAGGCGCTCGACCTCACCACGGCGCTCGCGCACCTGCCGCTGCCCAAGGGCCGGCGCGTCGCCGTCATCACCAACGGCGGCGGCGCGGGTGTGCTGGCCGCCGACGAGATGGCGCGGCAGCAGCTGACGCTGCTCGACCCGCCGGCGGGACTGCTCGCCGAGCTGGACGAGATCCTGCCGCCGTTCTGGAGCCGCCGGAACCCGTTCGACATGGTCGCCACGGCCGGCGGCGACGTCGGCCCGCGCGTCGTGGAAGCCGTCACGCGCTGCCCCGAGGTGGACGCCGTGGTCGTGCTCTCCGTGCTCGGCGTCCCCAACACCGGCGACGAGAAGAGAGCGCAGTCGTCCACGGGCGACTACGACGACTTCAGCCCGTGGGAGCAGCGCTACCTCGACGGGGTCGCCGCGCTCATGGCCGAGACGGGCAAGCCCATCATCAACGTCCCCGACCTCCCCATCCGCCGGGCGCTGTACACCGGCGACCATCCCTACGCTCCCGTCGTCGTCCCCACTCCGCGGGCGGCGGCACTGGTGCTCGAGCGCATGGCCCGCTACGGCGCCTGGCGCTCCAGGCACACGATGACGCAACCGCGACAGAAGGACGACGCATGACTCCCACCGACGTGGCCGGGGCCAAGGCCGGCGGCAAGGCCGACGCGCCCCAGCTCGAGATCCTCTCAGGCAACGAGGCCATCGCCCGCGGCGCCTGGGAAGCCGGCGTGCGCTTCGCCTCCGCCTACCCCGGCACGCCCAGCACCGAGATCATGGAGGCGCTGGCCAGGTACGACGACGTCTACGCCGAGTGGGCGCCCAACGAGAAGGTCGCCGTCGAGGCGGCCACCGGCGCGTCGATGGCCGGCGCTCGCGCCCTGGCGTGCATGAAGCACGTGGGTCTCAACGTCGCCGCCGACCCGTTCTTCTCGTCCTCGCACGTGGGCGTGACCGGCGGCCTGCGTCATCGTCTCGGCCGACGACCCGGCGATGCACAGCTCGCAGGACGAGCAGGACAACCGCAACTACGCCAAGTTCGCGAAGATGGCGATGGTCGAGCCGGCGGACGCCGACGAGGCGCTGCGCTTCGTCGCGGCGGCCTACGAGCTCAGCGAGAAGTTCGACACCCCCGTGCTCTTCCGGACGACCACCCGCACGTCGCACGCGCAGGGCGTGGCGCGGCTCGGCGAGCGCGTGCCGCCGGCCGAGCCTCTGCTCACCCTCGACCGCGACCCGTCCAAGCACCTGATGATGCCGCACAACGCCATGCCGCGGCACGCCTTCATCGAGCAGCGCCTGCTGGACGCTGGCGGAGTTCGCGGAGACGACGGAGCTCAACCGTGTCGAGATGGGCGACGACGCGCGTGGGCATCATCACCTCCGGCGCCGCCTACGGCTCCGCCAAGGAGGCGTTCCCGCAGGCCAGCTTCCTCAAGCTGGGCATGACGCTACCCGCTGCCGCAGCGCCTGATCGCCGACTTCCGCGCCAGGTCGACAAGCTCTACGTGGTCGAGGAGCTCGACCCGTTCCTCGAGGAGCACATCCGGCTGCAGGGCGTGCAGGTCGACGGCGGCAAGGACATCCTGCCGATCTGCGGCGAGTTCAACCCGGGTCTCGTGGCGCGCAAGCTCTCCGAGGCCGGCGTTCCCGGCGTGGACGAGGGCCTGCTGCTCGAGCTGCCCGAGGCGGCCGACGATCTGCCCGGACCGGCCGCCGACCCTCTGCCCCGGCTGCTCGCACCGCGGCGTGTTCGTCGCGCTGCGCCGCCTGCGCGCGTTCGTGAGCGGCGACATCGGCTGCTACAGCCTCGCCGCGCTGCCGCCGTTCGAGGCCATGCACTGCAGCACCTGCATGGGCGCCGGCATCAGCATGGCGCACGGCATGGCGAAGGTGATGGACGAGAACGCGGACCAGAAGAACCGTCCGGTCGCCATCATCGGCGACAGCACGTTCTTCCACACCGGCATCAACTCGCTGCTCGACGTCGCCTACAACAGAAGCAACGTCGTCACCATCATCCTGGACAACCGCACCACGGCCATGACCGGCGGTCAGGAGAACCCGGGCATGGGCAAGACGCTCTCCGGACAGCAGGCGCCCGATCGTCGACATCCCCGCACTCGTCCGCGCGATCGGCATCACCCGCGTGCGTGAGATCGATCCGTTCGACGTCGCCCAGACTCAGGCGGTGCTCAAGGAGGAGATCGCCGCCGACGAGCCGTCGGTCGTGATCGCCACGTCGCCGTGCGTGCTCGAGTACCGCATCAACGGCGACGCCTACCAGGTCGACCCCGACCTCTGCACCGGCTGCAAGGTCTGCCTGCGGGCCGGCTGCACCTCTCTGAGCATGTACAGGAACCGTGACGGCGAGCCGCGGGTCGAGATCGACCCCGTGTCAGTGCACGGGCTGCGGCGTCTGCGCCCAGCTCTGCCGCTACGAGGCGATCGTCGCTCCCGTCGCCGACGACGGAAGGGACGCCTGATGAATACCCAGCGTAGCCAAGGTATCGAGCGGGGCGTCGGAGAGGCACCGCTCAGCGAGCGCCCCACCTTCAACATCCTGATCTCGGGCGTCGGCGGCCAGGGCGTCGTGCTCGCGAGCTACGTGCTCAGCCGCGTGGCCCTCGCCGAGGGCTACGACGTCAAGCAGAGCGAGGTCCACGGCATGGCCCAGCGCGGCGGCTGCGTCACCAGCCACCTGCGCTTCGGCGACAAGGTCTACTCGTCGCTCATCACCCCCGGTACGGTGGACGTCCTGCTGTCGTTCGAGTCGGTGGAGGCCATGCGCTACGTGCACTGGCTCAAGCCCGGCGGCCTGCTCGTCTACAACGCCGCACGCGTGAACCCGAGCACGGTGTCGTCCGGCGCCGCCGAGTACCCGGAGGGCATCGCCGAGCGCATCGCGTCGGCGTGGCCCAACGTGCGCGCCGTCGACGCGAGCGCGCTGGCCGCCAGGGCCGGGACCGTCAAGGCCGCCAACGTGGTCATGCTCGGCGCGATGGCGAGCGCCTTGCCCTTCACTCCCGAGATGCTCGAGAGTGTCATCCGGCGGTCGGTGCCGCCCAAGACGCTCGACGTGAACCTCGAGGCATTCCGCCTCGGCCGCGAGGTCGGCGCCGTCGCCGTCTGAGCGACGGCTCCGGCTGCGACGCGACAACACCGGCAATCTGGTCGAGCTCGTCGAACCTGTCGAGCCCGCTGACGACGAAAGGACCTGAGGCATGAAGAGCACGACCTGGCAGGACGACCATCCCTGGACGCACATCGAGTGGGAGCTCAACGACGTCACGCCGTACCAGCTCAACTGGTTCTGGTGCAACATGGAGAAGGGCGACTACCTCTGGCACCCCAACCAGCACAAGGGGTTCGAGTGGTGGATCAGCCTGGAGGAGGCCGGCGGCCCGCTGGGCAGCGTCCACATCGCTCCGCAGACGTGGAACGACGGCGTCAAGATCCGGCCCGTACATCAAGTTCCCCAGGCTCGAGGACGTCCCCGCCGAGTATCAGGGACCTCATCAAGTACGACCACGTCGTCTTCGCCGGCGCCATCAGCATCATGGGCGACGACGTCAAGCCCGACGACCCGGTGCTCGGCTACCGCTGCCACCAGTGGCAGAAGAGCGACAACGGCGTCGTCGGCATGTCGTCGGCCATCGAGGCCAAGGAGAACGCGGCCGACGACGGGCTGATCTGGGCCGCGCACGCCAACGAAGAGGTCGGCAACTGGGAGGTCTTCCTGCCGAGTCTGGTCCGCCTCTACCGCGTCATCACCGACCCGGAGATCGCCCCGTACTACTCGTTCAGGGTCGAGGGCAGCGGCCGGGACGCCCGGTACGCCGAGCTCTAGAGCAGACGGCCGGCCCAGCCGCTCATCCGCGGACGGATGGCGTGGGCGCACTGGATCCGATGTTCGAGACCGGCCCTGAGAAGTACGACTGGCGCAGCAAGATCGTCAGCGTCTCCGTCGGCAAGCAGGGGACGATGGCGTGACCTACGACGTAGTTCCGGATCCTGTAGAGGCCGGTGATGGGAGGAGCCCGATGCTGAAGTTCATGCTGGCCAGCCGGAGCAAGCCGGAGCACACGAAGGAGCGCTACTACTTCGAGTGGGGCATCATCCACGTCGCCCTGATGCTGACCACCCCGACGGTGATGTCCACCTTCCGCCGGTACGCCCAGCACTTCGTGCCCGACGGGATAGAGGGCGCCAGGCTGCTGTTCCCGCTGTCGAAGATGGCCTGGGAGAACATGGCCGACCACTGGCTGGAGACCTGGGAAGACCTCGTGCTCCCGTTCAAGGCCGACGACTATCCCAACCGCATGCAGCCGCACAACTTCGGCGACAGCAACTTCGACATCCAGCTGATGACCGGCGAAGAGTTGTACGCGGAGGATGGCTACTACTCAGGCGGCATCAAGCTGGTCCACTTCTTGCCCCGCCGGCCTGACGTGAGCCTGGACGAGTTCAAGGCGAAGTACCGCGCCCACGGTGACCTGCTCGTCGAGAGCGGGCGCGGTCTGCTGCGCAAGTACGTCCAGAACACCGAGACGCAGGGCGATCCGGCGTACTTCAAGGGCACGTTGTTCGAGCTCGGCGGTGTGAACACGTACTCGGGCGTCGAGGAGCTGTGGTTCGACGACGTGGACGCCGTGTACGAGTTCTGCGGTGACCCGGAGCGGCGGGCCGGCCTGCTCGAGAGCTATGCGGGGTTCGTCGGCGACGGCGCCTACTCGATGGTCACGACCGAGCGGGTCGTCTTCGACTTCGTGACGCCGGGCCACATCAGCCCGCAGCCGGCGGTCCTCAAGGAGGGCACGCTCGAGGCGATCGTCGACGCGCAGGGCTACACGGGCTGGTGGGTTCCCGGCTGGGATTTGCAGCCGCGCACGACTCCCGTAGTCGTGAGCTCGGGCTCTCGCGGCCCGAACCTCGCGTCCGCGAGCGGGTCGCGGGAGGCGCAACTCTCAGGGCGGGACACGGCGGGGTTCGCGATGCACGACCCCGCACCCACTAGAATGCCTGTCATCCTGGTACCGCCGGGCGAGCCCGGTGGGATGGCGATGAGAGGGCGGCGACGTGACCGACTGGACGTTGATCGGCAAGACGGCGCTGGTCGTCGTCCACATGCAGAATGCCATCTGCAAGTCCCCCAGTCCCCTGGATTTCATGGGGCACCAGCGCGCGGCCGCAGAGCACGGCATCATCCCGCATATCGCGGACCTGCTCGCGGCGTTCCGGAGCAACGATCTGCCGGTGATCTACATCGTCGCGGTCCATCCGGATGAGCCCGAGATCCCGGCATACGGAGGGTTCTGGGGCGCTCTTCCGGAACTGCGGGTGAACCAGCTGGGCACCCGCGATGTGGAGGTCGTCGACGAGCTCGCTCCGCAGGATGGGGAGCCGGTGGTCCACAACTGGCCGTTCGACATCTTCCGGTGTACCGACGTGGAGCAGTGGCTGCGCGAGCGCGGCGTCGAGACCGTCGTCCTCGTCGGGGTGGCGACCGGCATGGCCATCAACATCGCCGCGTACCAGCTGGCTGACAGGTTCTTCAACCTCATCGTGCCCTCGGACTGCGTCACCGACGGGAATCGTAGGCTGCACGAGGCGATCATGGAGGGCATCATGCCGGTGATCGCGCTCGTGACGACGGCGGACGACGTCATCGCGCACCTCTAGAAGAGGAGGAGCTGGAGAGGTGAACCCCATCATCACAGCCGCCCTGAACGGCCCGATCGCCACGCGTGAGAACAACCCCAGCCTGCCGGAGAGCCCTTCCGACATCGCCGCGAGCGCCAAGGGCGCCTACGACGCCGGCGCTGCCGTCATCCACATCCACCTGCGGGATGACCAAGGCAGGTTCACGACCGATCTCGACGTCGCCAGACGCACGGTCGAGCTGGTCCGCGAGTCCTGCCCCGGCATCGTCCAGCTGTCCACCGGCGGAATCTTCGACTACGAGGACCGCATGCGCATCGTCGAGTCCAGGCCGGCGATGGCGACGCTGAACCCGTGCACCATGTCGTTCGCCGACGGCGAGTTCCGCAATCCACCCAAGCAGATGAGGCAACTCGCCGCACGCATGATCGAGCTGGGCGTCAAGCCCGAGGTGGAGCTGTACGACATCGGCCACCTCGGCGTCATGCTGGACCTCGTCAAGGAAGGGCTGCTCCTCGAGCCCCTCCAGGTGTCGTTCGTCATGGGCGTCAAGGGCGGCATGCCCGGCGACCCGACGCTGCTGTCGTACCTGGTGCGCGAGCTCCCGCCCGGCACGAGCTGGCAGGTCATCGCCATCGCCAGGGCCAACCTGCCGATGACCACCATCGGGCTGGCCATGGGCGGAAACGCGCGCACCGGCATGGAGGACACGCTCATGGTGGCGTCGCACGTGCTGGCGGAGTCGAACGCTCAGCTGGTCGAACTGCTCGTCGGCGTGTCCAGGTCATTGCAGCGTGAGCCGGCGACGGTGGACGAGGTCATCGAGCGGCTCAAGCTCTCCCCGGAGTTGGTCAACAGGGGCTGAGCGTGCTCGCCGCCGCAGGGGGGGATCTCCGGCGGAGCCGGTGCCCGTTGTGGGAGCTAGGGCAGCACGGGACCGGGCACCGGGGGACCTTCCGCGATGAGCCGGTCGATCAGTTCCCGGTAGCCGTCCAGCCTGCTTGCGACGTCGTTGGCTCCCGTGTACGCCGCCTGGACCGAGAGGAACAGGAAGAGGTGCGTCAGCATGACGTCGCGCTGGTCGAACTCGTCGTCCCACGTGGCTCGCATGGCGGCTTGCTCGGTCGCGCCGAACAGGCTGTAGGCCATCAGCTCGTCCGAGATGGGCGGGCTGTCCGGCCTGCGCCTGAGCCCGCTCAGGTCGGCGGTGGGGCCGGCGGCGATGATGCTCAGGGCTTCCTGTACCGCCGCGCGCGTCTCCGCGTCCTCCTGCATGCCCTCCGCCATCGCGAGGCCGAGCAGATCCGGACTGAGGCGCTGCAGGCCCCAGAACGCGTAGATGCGCCAGATCAGGCGCACCGCCGGGTCCGGTTCTTCGGCGAGTGGCGGCTCGATGAGGCTGCTCATCCAGTGGACGAATACGTTGAACGACTCCACGAAGAGCTGCCGCTTGGTGGCGAAGTGTGTGTAGAAGACGGGTGGCGCGATGCCGACCTCGCGGATGATGTCGGCGATGCGCGTGCGCTTGTAGCCGCGCCGGGCGAACTGGCGCGCCGCCGTCTGCAGGATGGCGCCGCGGGTCTCCGCGGCGCGGCGCGCGACCAGATCTGGCTCGGCCGCCGTCTGGCGTTCGAGCAGCGGCCCGATGCTCGTCTTGATGGTCTCGAGATCCGCCCCCGAGCTCTTGAGACGGCGGATCTCCTCCAGCAGTCCGACGTGCACGTCGCTGTAGAGCGCCCGGCTTGCGGCAGCCTTCTGAGCGGCCGGGAGCAGTCCCTCGCGCACGTAGAAGTAGATCGTGCTGCGCGGCGTGCCCGTGGCCGATTCGAGTTCAGTGATGGTGAGCGCCCGCACCGTCCGACTTCCCTCCTCGGTGAGTACCGTCCTCCTGAGAACACTACGCATTGACACGCGGACGGTACAACTCTAGCATGCGTAGCAAGCGTTCCAAGTCCTATAGTTGTTGAGTCCGCAACAGCTCACGGCGCCCGCCGGGGAGTCGCCGAGCGAGGAGGTCCGGCCTGGCATGAACACCATTGCCATCGATCTCGACACGTGCACCGGCTGCAAGACCTGCTATCTGGCCTGCTTCGCCGACGTCATTCGCTGGGACACCGAGGCCAAGCGCCCGGTGGTGGCGTATCCGGAAGACTGCGTGCGCTGCAACGTCTGCGAGATCAACTGCAAGGACGAGGCCATCAAGGTCGAGGCCGACTGGGACATGGACTTCCCGCCGGTCATCGAGCGCGGCTTCCCGTACACGGTGGGAGGCAAGCGATGACGGCGCTGGAGGAGCTCGGCCGGGTCGAGTCCGCCGACGTGCTGGTGATCGGCGGCGGCATCGGCGGCCTCGCCGCCGCCACGGCCGCGAAGGAGAAGAACCCGGACGCGGACGTGCTGGTCGTCGAGAAGGCCAGCTCCGGCTGGGCCGGCCAGGCGAACAAGGGCGCCGGCATCTGGTGGTATCTCGCGCCTGAGGACGACGCCGACCGCTTCGTCCAGTTCCACTGCGAGCACATCGGCCACTACATCGAGGACCAGGACCTGCTCGCCGACTTCGGCCGCGAGAGCCTCGAGACGCTCGAGCGCATGGACGGCTGGACGGGCAAGTTCCAGCGCCGCGAGGACGGGCAGTTCATCCACAAGCGCTTCAAGCCGTTCCTGCCCTGGAGCCTCACCGGCGCCGACCTCGACCTCATGCGCGTGCTCAAGCGCACGGCACGCAAGCTGGGCGTGCGCTTCATCGACAAGACGTCGCTGACCGACCTGCTCACCGACGGCGGCCGCGTCGCCGGCGCCGTCGGCTTCAGCCTCCTCGACGGCTCGCCCATCGTCGTCAAGGCGCCGGCGGCGATCATCGCCACCGGCGGCCAGAGCTACCGGATCATGGGCATGTGGAGCTGCCAGCGCGGCGACGGGCTTGGGCATGGCCTGGCGCGCCGGCGCGCAGATGCGCAACGCCGAGTGGGGACCCTTCGCCCAGCTCGCCGGCAAGCGCGGCAAGGAGCCGCTCATCGGCGCCGAGGACGCCCTGTACAACGCCTGGCACGAGAAGCTCTCGCCGCGGTTCCGCGGCGAGTTCGAGGCCGACGTTTGCGGCATGACCAGCGCGGTGTGGTACCAGCAGATGATGGCCGGCAACGGCCCGCTGGTGACGTTCCACCCAGAGAACTGGATGCTCGCCAACACCACGGAGGACGTGGAGGGCGGCACCGTGTGGGACCGCCCGGAGGCCGTGAAGTTCTGGACGACGCTGATCAGCCGGGTGCGCGCCGCCGACGCGCCGGGCGCGTTTCTCGAGGTGTTCCCGGCGGTGCTCGGCGAGCTCTCCCCGATCAAGGTCGACCACCAGATGGCGACCACGGTGCCGGGCCTCTTCGCCTGCGGCAACGCCTGCTACAACGGCTCCGGTCTGCCGGGCGCCGTGCCGGCCTCGCCCGGCCGCATGCGCGGGGCGGGGCTCTACGGCGCCACCTGGATGGGCATCCGCGCCGGCGAGTCGGCGGCGGTCGCCGCCGCCGGCGCCCAGGTCGATCCGGCGCAGGCCGAGGCGCTCGTCCGCGACGCGCTCGCTCCGCTCGGGCGCGCGGACGGCGTGCCGGCCATGGAGCTGGTGCGCGGCATCCAGGACGCCGTGAACCCGGTCGGCTACTCGATCTACAAGAGCGAGGAGCGCATGACCGAGGCGCTCGGCATGGTGCTGGACGTCAAGGAGCGCCTGCCGCAGGTGACGGCGACCGACCCGCACTACCTGGTCGCCGCCCACGACGCGCGCAACATGGCGCTGAGCGCCGAGCTGTTCTACCGCACGGCGCTCACACGCAAGGAGTCGCGCGGCTGGTTCATCCGCGAGGACTATCCCGAGCGCGACGACGCCGAGTGGCTCAAGTGGGTCTACGCCGAGCCCGACGGCGACGGGATGCGCATCTGGACCGAGGACGTCCCCGTCGCCGATTACCAGTTCCAGCCGACCTCCGAGAGGAGCTGACCGATGGCCGCCACGATGGAGCGCCAGCCGCAGCCGCTCACTCCCGAGGAGCAGGCGAAGCCCTACGCCAAGTTCTACACGATGGAGTTCCCCGGTCCCGACCCGGAGACGGTCGCCCTGATGGCCGCGGACCGGCCGATCCAGCAGGATCAGATGCTCCTGCCGGAGGAGATGAACCGGCTGCTCGACCCCGGCAACTTCGAGACCGAGATCGGCTGGGGCATGATGGACAACGGCGCCGGCTACATCGCCATGCGCCACGAGATGCCCGGCGTCACCGTCGAGATGGTCGACTGGTGGTTCGCCTGGCACCCGATCGAGGGCCTGCGCTACCGCATCTGGTACCCGCCGTACCACCTTGGCGTCCACGTCGACGACTGGGCGCAGCCGCGGCTGCTCGACCCCGCCGTGCCCGTGCGTGACAAGTGCGAGAAGGTCGTCCATCACGTCACCGAAGACACCGGCATGGGCACCGAGCACATCGACATCCACTTCCTCACGCCGGAGCAGATGGGCTTCGACATGAGCCGCTGGCACAAGCCCAACGTCGGCACCTTCGTGGGCGGCTTCGGCTGGAGCCTCAACGAGCACCAGCCGCCGGAGATCCCGGCCGCGCCGGCCATCATGGTCCACTTCATCCGCGAGATGGACGGCGGCATCGAGTGGCGCACGCGGTTCTGGATGGGCTACACGATCCTGAACGGGCACCCCGTGCCCCTGCTGCCGCCCGGCATCCGCGTGCCGGAACCCGCCGTGTTCGGCCTCGCCAACCACAACGTCCACGAGTACACGCGGCTCAAGTCGCTGCTACCGCTCGTCTACCAGGAGTTCGGCGGCACCTACGCCTGAGGAGGGACCGTGCTCAAGAGCATCGTGATGATGGACCTGCCCATCGACGACATCGCGCCGATGGAGCGCTGGTACTACGAGGCGCACTCCTCGGAGATCTCGCGGCGGTACGGTCCTTTTCTGCAGCGCCACGAGAGCTACGTGGCGCTCGACGCGCCGGAGGACGCGCGCCAGTTCGGCTTCTACAACTGGCGCGTCACCGAGACCTTCTGGCGCGAGATGCCGGAGGCCGGGGCGCGAGGCGCCTACTGCTTCACCCCGGCCCCGGTCTGGAACCCGATCGCGACCTGCACCGTCAAGGCGCAGCCGGACAACGACTTCTTCGGCTGGGACGGGTTCTCCACCGACGGCCCCAGCATCCGCTGGTACATCCTGATGCGCTATCCCTTGGGAGTACGCCTCAAGGACGGCGAGGATTGGTTCGTCAACGTGCATGCCCCGGAGGTGTGCAAGCAGCCGGGGCTCACCCGCTTCTTCAGCTACAAGTGCGAGCAGGAGGCGATCCCGCTCCCGGGCATGTGGCACCCGGACGCCACGCCGCCGCAGGACATGATGATGGTCCAGTGGGACCGTGTCGTCGAACTCTGGTACCCGAGCTTCAGCGCCTGGCGCAAGGCTGTCATCGAGGAGCCGCCGGCGTACACCGCGCCGGAGTGGGCGACCGACGACTTCTACAAGGACGGCTACGCCGCTTACCCGTTCTTCAAGCCCGGCGTGGACTTCGTGAGCACCTTCCTGCTCGAGCGCCCCGCAGACGAGTTCCTCCGCGACACCCGCTACTACCGCCCGTGAACGCCAACGCCCCGCTCCCCATCCGCCGGAGGTTCTCCTGATGGCCGTCCGACAGCTGACTCCAGAAGAAGAGGCGAAGCCCTACGCCAAGTACTACCACCGGCCGGTCACGCCGCCGGACCCCGACCTGATCGCGCAGATCAAGCCGGATGCGCAGATCGACCCGGCTCTGGCGCTGCCGCCGGAGCGCATCAGCGACCTGCTCGACCCCGGCTACCACGAGGTCGAGACCGGCTGGTGCATCATGCCCAACGGCACCGGCTACCTGGCCGTGCACAACCGGATGCCGGGCGTCACCGTCGAGATGCTCGACTGGTGGTTCTGGTGGCACTCCATGGCCAGCATGCGCTACGGCCTCTGGTATCCGCCGGGCCACTACGGCATCTCGATCAGCAAGAAGAACC
This sequence comes from uncultured Thermoleophilia bacterium, assembly GCA_963741075.1. Classification (GTDB taxonomy): domain Bacteria; phylum Actinomycetota; class Thermoleophilia; order UBA2241; family UBA2241; genus CAIXSE01. The sequence continues at coordinate 68,210 of CAVUGS010000026.1, read as the reverse complement.
GCGCGAAGCTCAGCGACCCGAACGTACCGGCCAAGGAGAAGATCTACGGCCGCACCGACCACGTGGTCGAGGACATCGGCACGGGCGCAGAGGACATCTACATCAGCTTCTGCGCCCCTGAAGAGATGGGCTTCGACATGAGCCGCTTCCACGCGCCGAACGTCGCGGCCGTCTACGGCGGCTACGGCTTCGACCAGCCGCAGGGCGCCAAGCCGAGCGACATCCGGGCGCCCGCCATCATGTGCCACTTCATCCGCGAGATCGACGGCGGGATCGAGTTCCGCTCGCGCTTCTGGATGGGCTACAAGCTCATCGACGGCAAGCCCGTGCTCTCGATCCCGCCCGGCGAGTCGGTGCCGGCCGAAGTCCCCTTCGGCCTCGCCGACCACAACGTCAAGGAGTACTGCAACCTCAAGTCGCTCCTGCCCGAGATCTGGGCCGAGTTCAAGGACGCCGCCCCGGCTCTGTGAAGCCGGGCAGGGAGGAACCTCATGCCAATCAAACTGATGGCGGCATCACGCCGCCGGCCTGGACTCACCAGGGCGGAGTACTTCCGCTACATCGAGCACTACCACGGCACGGTGGCGCGCGTCGAGCGCTTCAAGATCGAGAAGTACATCCAGAACCACGTGATCGACGGCGCCTTCGGCGTGCTCTCCGACGACTCGCCACCAGAACAAGGTCGCCGACAGGGACGCGGTCGTCGAGCTCCATTTCGACAGCTTCCGTGACATGCTGGCCACCCTCGAGCCCGAGGGAGTGACCCAGTCGCGGGCCAACCAGGACGGCCGGTTCTTCGCCGACGAGCCGACCAACGTCTTCGTCATGGCCGAGGAGACGGAGCTTCCCGTCGCGAATCCCATGCCGGCCTTCAACCCGGGACTGGGCGAGCCGGGACACGGCGCACTCAAGGTCATGCAGTACATCATGCGCCGGCCCGACGTCTTCCCCCAGGACTTCCACCGGCTCTGGCGCCAGGCTCACGACGAGGCTCTGGCGGCGAGCTCCTACGCCAACGAGCATGTTCCGCAAGATCATCGTGAGCAAGCGCTCGCGTGTGAACGACAACGACGCGGCGGCTCGTGCGCACTTCAGGATGGTCGACCCGCCGGTGTACGACCTTGTCGTCTCGTTCACGCTCGACAGCATGGAGCAGGTGGGCGCGTTCCGGCAGTACTTCGACGCCATGACGAAGAGCGCCCTGGACTTCGCCGATTGGTCGCAGTCGTTCTTCCTCTACGTGCGGCCGGTGCGGATCATCGACGACGCGTCGCCGAAGGAGTAGTCGCCATGGCAGACATGACCAAGCCTGAGTGGCAGGCGCAGAAGACCTACGACCAGAACCTGGCCGACTGCAGGATCAAGGCCACCCGTCCGCCTCTCACGCCCGAGGAAGAAGCGAGGCCCTTCGCCAAGTACTACTACGACGACATCCCGGAGCCGGACCCGGCGCACTTCGCGCATGATGGACGAGCCGATCGATCCCGCCGACGCGTTCTACCCGGAGGAGATCAACCGCCTGCTCGACGTCCCGGCGCTCGAGGCGGGCGTGGAGGTCGGCTGGTGCAACCTGCCCGAACGGCGCCGGCTACATCGCCAACAAGATCCTCTATCCGGAGTTCACCGCCGAGATGGTCGACTGGTGGTTCGCCTGGCACCCGCTCGAGGACCTGCGGTACCGCATCTGGTATCCGCCGCAGCACGCCGGCATCATGCTGAGCCCCATCGACCGGGCCCGCATCCTCGACGACTCCATCCCGAACCGGGAGAAGAACTGGGGCGTCGTCCACAACGTGACGGAGAACTGCGACTGCGGCTTCGAGAACATCGACATCGCCTTCCGCTCGCCGGCCGACATGGGCTTCGACATGGAGAAGTTCGACAAGGTGGCGGCGACCATGGCGGGCGGCATGGGCTGGGCCGTGGCGGTCGAGAAGTGCGACGAGTCGATCACCGCGCCGGCGATCATGTGCCACGTGTTCTACGACGCCCCCGAGCGGCGGTCTGGTCCACCGCACGCGCTTCTGGATGGGCTACCGCTTCAACGAGGAGGGCAAGCCCGAGCTGTGCCTGCCGCCCGGCGTGAGCGTGCCCGTGGAAGCCGTCCAGGGCCTCGCGCGCCACAACGTCAAGGAGTTCACGCGGTGGCGCGAGTTCCTGCCGCGGATCTACGCGGAGTTGGGCTCGGGGATGTACTGCTAGCGGCATCCCGTCGGCATCGACGACTGAGTCGACCGAGGGCGGGGCCGGCGCGGCCCCGCCCTCTGCTTGTCAGGTCCGGTCGTCGGCGGGGTCGCGCTCGGCCGGATGCAGCCAGTCATGGAGCAGGTCCGGCTGCCGCTCTTCGGCGCCCGCGGTCAGCGGCTCGGTGACCGGCCAGACAAGCTCGGTGGCGAAGTCGGCCGGGTCGGCCGTGTCCCGCTCGTCCCGGATGAAGCGCATGCGCAGCAGGCCCCGCAGCTTGCGGCCGCTGTCGGCGAGCCACTCCAGCTGCCTCGCGTAGGCGAACCGGTAGCCGTCCTCGTACAGACCGGTGAACACGCTGCGCGCGAACAGACCGCCCTCCAGCTCCACCAGGTCTGCCTCGGGCGCTCCGGTGGTCCCTCCGTTCACGGGAAGGCACAGCTCGTAGCGCAGCACCGTCTCGTCCCCGCCCGCGAGGCCCTTGTCCGTAGGGTCGCGGAGCACGACCACCTCTCGTGCGTTCGGCGTGAGGCCGAGCTCACCCGCGCGCTCCGCCAGGACGCCCGCCAGCTCGATGTAGGACTCGTGGAACTCCGCCCTGGCCATCGTGCCCGTCCAGCGCAGGCAGAGTTCCGGCGCGAGCGTCGACGAGCTCGACGGCCGGCGCCGCACGGAACATGCCGTCGAGCTCGTCGATCCGCCCGAGCAGCTTGAGCGCGGCATCCAGGCGGGCCTGCTCCTGCTCGAGACGCTGCTTCTGCTGCGTGAGAGTCTCCTCGAGACGATCCGTCGCGGCTGCGTCGATGTAGAGGCGCATCTCGCCCAGGGGAACGCCCAGCCGGCGCAGCAGGCGGATCATCTCGGCCGCGCGGATGGAGTGCACGTCGTAGTAGCGGTAGCCGGTCGTCTCGTCGACGTGCGCGGGCGGCAGGAGCCCGCGATCGGCGTAGAGGCGCAGCGCACGGTGACTCAGCCCGGTCATGCGCGAGAAGATGCCGATCGGCATCAGCCGCTCGTTGCCTGGGTCTGCCCCATCGCCCTCTCGTCCCTCCGGTCCCATGGCCCCACTCTAGTATCGCGCCGCGGACGTGGCCATCCCGCCGCCCGTCGCCGGCGAAGCGGCTTGTCCATCGCCGCCGTTGACTCTGACCCGCGTCAGTGTTCGAGACTGCCCTTGTCGCGCGCCGCCTCGACGTCGGCGCGTCTTGAGTACGTGCAGCCATGGGTCCGGGAGGTACAGCGACCGTGAACGACATCGTCAACGGGCTCGCCGCGCTCGTCGGCCGCGACAACGTCGCGACCGACCCGGCGAGCCTCGAAGAGTTCGCGCAGGATGAGAGCTTCGTCCCGCGCCTGACGCCGTGGGCCGTCGTGCGGCCCGGATCGGCCGAGGAAGTCCAGGCGGTCGTCGCCTGGGCCAACCAGACGGCGACGCCGCTGGTGCCGGTCAGCTCGAGCGGCCCGCACTTCCACGGCGACACCGTGCCGAGCGTGCCCGGCGCCGTGATGCTCGACCTGCGCCGGATGGACAGGATCCTGCGCGTCGACCGGCGCAACCGCATGGTCGTCATCGAGCCGGGCGTCACGTACCCGCAGTTGCAGGCGGCGCTCGCCGAGCAGGGCATGCGCGTCACGCCGCCGCTGCTGCCGCGGGCGAACAAGTCCGTGGTCGCGAGCCTGCTCGAGCGCCAGCCGACGCTCATTCCCGCGCTACAACTTCCACCTTCCCGAGCCGCTGCGCAGCTGCGGCGTGGTGTGGGGCAGCGGCGAGACCATGTTCACCGGCGAGGCCGGCGCCGGCCCGGAGTCGCTGGAGGCCCAGTGGCAGGCCGGCGGCGTGCAGGCCGACCCCAAGGGGCCGGCGCAGACCGACTTCTTCCGCCTGCTCACCGGCGCGCAAGGCTCGATGGGCGTCGTCACGTGGGCGGCGGTCAAGTGTGAGCTCGTCCCCGCCGCCCACGAGTACGCCTTCGTGACGGCCGCCGAGCTCGAAGAGCTGGTCGACTTCACCTACCGGCTCGACCGGGTCCGGCTCGGCGACGAAGTCCTCATCGTCAACGACGCGTACCTGGCGCGGCTGCTCGCCTCGCGCGACGGCGTCACGGTCGAGCCCGACGAGCTGCCCACCTGGACGCTCGTCCTCGGGCTCGGCGGCCGCGAGCACTTCGCCGCCGAGCGCGTCGCGGTCCAGAAGAAGGACGCCGCGGCACTCGCCGAAGAGTTCGGTCTGACGCTGCGGTCGTCCATCCCCGGCGCCTCGACCGGCGACATCGCCGCGGCCCTCGCCGGCTGCTGCGAGACGCCGTGGAAGCTGGCCGCGGAGGGCGCCTGCGCCGACGTGTTCTTCGTCAGCACGCTCGAGGAGGCGCCCGCCTTCACCGAGATCGCCCACATCGTCGCCGACGGTCACGGCTACGCCGCCGAGGACGTCGGCGTCTACATCCAGCCGCAGCACCAGGGCGTGACGCATCACGTCGAGTTCAGCCTGCCCTACGACGCTTCGGTCGCCGGGCACCGCGGGAGGACATGAAGGACCTCTCCGACGACCTGGCCGCCAACCTGATGGCCGCCGGCGCCTACTTCAGCCGCCCCTACGGCTCCTGGGCGCAGCCCGTCTACAACCGCGACGCCGCCGCGCGCGACGCTCTGCGCAAGGTCAAGGCGATCTTCGACCCGGCCGGCGTCCTGAACCCCGGCAAGCTCTGCTTCGGAGCGCCCGCCGCGCCTCCGCGCGCTCGCCGCGAAGGAGGCCTGCTGATGGCCCTCACCGACTACCGCCCCGACGCCATGCGCTGCACGCGCTGCAGCTACTGCAAGTGGATCCCCTTCGACCTCGTGCAGGAGCCACCGCTTCGCCAAGGGCTGCCCCTCCGTCGAAGCCGGCAGGTTCCACGCCTACTCGGGCGGGGGCAAGCTCATCACCGCGCTCAGCCTGATGGACGGGCGCAGCGAGGCGACCGACCAGCTCGTCGACGTCGCCTTCCGCTGCCAGCTCTGCGGCAACTGCGACGTGACCTGCAAGATGTGCCGCTACGACATGGAGCCCATCCTCGCGCTGCGCGAGTTCCGCGCCCACCTCGTCGAGATGGACCGCGTGCCCGAGTCCTACCGCCCGCTGATCGAGCGCACGCGGGCGGCGCCTCGCCGGCAAGGGCCGAAGACGCCGGCCGACCGCAACGCCTGGGCCGAGGGCCTCGGCCTCAAGGATCCGACGGCCGAGCCCGTCGACGTCGTCTTCTACGCGGGCTGCAAGTACTCGCTGGAGGAGAGCCTGCGGGAGACGGTGCGCACGCAGGTGCGCCTGCTCCAGGCCGCCGGCCTCACCGTCGGCCTCTTCGAGAACGGCTGCTGCGGCGGCCTTCGCCGACAAGATGGGCTACCGCGGCGGAGGCCGCCGAGGCCGGCGCGAGGATGCTCAGGCAGTGGGCCGACGCCGGCGTGAAGACCGTGGTCACGCCCTGCGCCGACTGCCGCCACACCTTCACGCGCGTCTACCCCGAGCTCGAGGGCGCGCGGGAGGACATGCCGCAGGTCCTGCACACCGTCGAGCTCGCCGACCAGCTCGTCAAGGACGGGCGCCTCGAGCTCACCACGCCCGTCCCCATGACCGTCACCTACCACGACCCCTGCAACCTCGGGCGCCAGGGCGAGCCCTACGCGCAGTGGGAAGGGGTCGAGACGAAGATCTACGGCCAGGCCGTGGTCTACGACCCGCCGCGGCCGCGGCACAACGGCGCCAACGGCGTCTACCAGCCGCCGCGCGACCTGCTCGCCGCCATCCCCGGCGTCGAGCTCGTCGAGATGGAGCGCAGTCCCGCGAGGCCGCCTGGTGCTGCGGCGCCGGCGGCGCCTGCCGCGAGGCGTTCCCCGAGTACTCGGCCGCCACCGCCGCCGAGCGCGTCGAGGAGGCCGCCTCCACCGGCGCCGAGGCCCTGGTCACCGCCTGCTCGCGCTGCGAGCTCAACTTCACGGAGGCCGTGGCCGCCGACGCTGCGTCGGGCGGCCCCGGCGCCGACCTCAGGGTCCACGACGTGCTGGAGCTCGTCGCGCTCTCCGCCGGCGTCACGAAGGAGGCGTCATGAGCCCGAGCTACGCCAAGCCCACCACGCCGGCCGAGATGGCCGCGCAGTCGGCCCAGCTCTCCGACGAGGCCTACCGCGCGCTCGAGGACATCGTCGGCGCCGAAACGTCTCGCGTGACGCGGCGATCCTCGACGGCTACGCCTTCCAGTGGCTGGCCGAGCTGGTGCGGCCGGACCAGAGCCACTACATGCCGCGCCCGGCCGCCGTCGTGCTGCCCGGCTCCACCGAGGAGGTCCAGGCGATCGTCCGTCTGGCCAACAAGTACGGCCTCAAGGTGAAGCCGCACGGGACCGGCTGGTACCACTGGTCCGGTCCCATCAAGGACTCGGACGCGACGCTGCAGCTCGACATGCGCCGCATGAACGCCATCGTCGAGATCGACGAGCAGAACATGTACGCCGTCGTCGAGCCCTACGTCATCGCGGCCCAGTTGCAGGCGGAGATCCTCCCGCTGGGCCTCAACCTCAACATCCCCGGCGTCGGCTGCTCCAGCTCGATCGTCGCCAGCGCCTGCGCTTACCACGGCGCCGGCCCCGACACCTACTACATGGGCGGCAACGCCGAGAACGTGCTCGGCATGGAGTGGGTGACGCCGGAGGGCGAGATCGTCCGCACCGGCTCGCTCGGCTCGGGCGACGGCTGGTTCTGCAGCGAGGGCCCCGGCCCGTCCGTGCGCGGCATCTGCCGGGGCACGCTCGGCAGCCGCGGCGGCCTCGGGGTGTACACCAAGTGCGCCGTCAAGCTCGCCCCCCACTTCGGTCAGACGGAGTGGAACGTCGAGGGCACTCTGCCCGCCTATCGTCTGCCCGTGCACGAGAACCTGCGCGTCTACACGCTTGCCGTCCCCGACTGGGATGCCTGGGCCGAGATCTACTACAAGATCTACGACAACGAGATCGGCTACATCTTCCACCGCCAGTTCAACCTGGCCGGCGCCGACCTCTCCCCCGCCTTCTGGCTCACGTACAACGACGCGTCCAAGACGCTCTCCGACGTGCCTGCGATGGTCGCGGATCCTGAGGTCGCCAAGCTCACGGAGGAGATGCGCATCAGCTTCCAGCTCATCCTCGCCGGGCGGTCCAGGGACGACATCGCGCTGCAGGACAAGGTCCTCGACGCCATCCTCGAGGAGGTCGGCGCCTGGAAGGTCGAGCGCTTCTGCGAGCAGGACATGGCCGAGTTCACCAACGTGTACCTGCAGCGGCTCGGCCACAAGCACATCAACTTCGTCTGGGCCGGCGGCTACATCGGCAGCTGGATGCAGTTCGGTACGCCGGACTGGGTCAAGGGCTACGTGCCGGCGGCCATCGACGGCCTGGCCCGCGACGCCGCCGGCGGCAAGCTCGTCCAGTGCGGCGGCGACGCGATGATGGGCTCCGGCTCAGGCATCCCGCTGGGCGGCGCCACCGGACTCGAGCAGTTCGTCAGCTACGACCCGGACGACTACGAGTCCACGGTGGCCGGGATCAAGCACATGGAGGACGCCGTCAAGGACGCCGGCGCCATCGGCTACCCGCCCGGCAAAGAGTTCCTCTACCTGCAGATCGGCTGGACCGACGAGCAGATCTGGGATGCGCTCGCGCACGCAAAGCAGCCGCAGGCGTTCCACTACCAGCGCCGGATCAAGGAAGCGTTCGACCCGAACGACGTCGGCGACCGCATGTACCCGACGCTGCCGGAGGGCTACGAGGCCGGCGCGTGACCGACTACCACGACAGAGCGGAGCGGCCCTTCACCGCCTCCTGGGCCGCTCCGCTCGCCCGTCGCATGTCGGTTTCTTGGACCACGCAAGTTCATTTGACAATTTCACTAATTCCCATTTAGATACGTGGACTTCAATACGGCGACTAGCCTAGATTACGTTTAGCTAAGTGGACTATTACTGCAGGATGAGGGGGATTGCGTGAACGCCATCGAGATAGACCGCGACGCCTGCAGCGGCTGCCAGACCTGCTACGAGGCCTGCTTCGTCGACGTCTACCGCTGGGACGCGGACGCGAGCCAACCCGTGATCGCCTACCCCGAGGACTGCGTGGGCTGCAACAAGTGCGAGCTCGAGTGCCCAGAGGAGTGCATCAAGGTGGTCATCGACTTCGCCGGCATCGCCTGGCCGGAGGTGGTGTGACATGGCCGCCCTCGACTCTCTCGGCACCGTGCTCAGCGCCGACCTGCTGATCGTCGGCGGCGGCATGGCCGGCCTCGCCTGCGCCATCGGCGCCAAGGAGACCGACCCCGAGGTCGACGTGCTCGTCGTCGACAAGGTCGTGTCCGGCTGGGGCGGCAAGGCCAACAAGGGCGGCGGCAACATCGTGTTCGTCGACCCATCCGAGTTGGACGGCGTGCTCGACTTCCACGTCCACAACGTGGGTGACTTCCTCGAGGACCAGGACCTCCTCCTGGACTTCGCCCGCGAGACGCGCCCCGACCTCGAGCGGCTCGAGAGCTGGGGCGTGCACATCTACCGCGACGACGCCGGCGAGCCCAAGTACGTGCGCTGGCTGCCGGAGCATCCGTGGCGTCTTGCGGTGCTCGACCAGGACCTCACGCTCAACATGGCCAAGCACGCGCGCAAGCTCGGCGTGCGCTTCCAGGACCGCATCGAGATCGTCGACCTGCTCAAGGACGGCGAGCGCGTCTGCGGCGCCATCGGCTTCGGCATGCTCGACGGCGGTTGCGTGCTCGTGGAGGCCGGCGCCGTGGTGCTCGCCAACGGCAACCAGTGCTTCAAGCTCATGCCCCGCTGGGCGAGCGCCGGCGGCGAGGGCATCGCCGCCGCGTACCGCGCCGGCGCCCGGATGCGCGGCGCCGAGTTCGGCAACTTCATCAACTGGGTGTTCGCCGACACCAAGGAAGTCTGCCAAGGCGCCGAGGACGTGCTCTACAACAACAAGGGCGAGAACATCTCCAAGCGCGTGCGCCCGGCTCTCGAGTCGGACGTGCACTCCAAGGAGGTCGTGGAGTGGTGGCGCGAGATGAAGGCCGGCAACGGGCCCATCTGCGCCAACATGGCCGAGAACTACGTGAACAACGAGATCGTCCCGGCCTTCCACGAGGACAAGCTCGCCGTCCGTCCGGTCTCGATGAAGTTCTGGGGGCTCACCATCGGCAAGGCGATGGCTGCGTCCACCGTCCATGGTCCCATGCAGCCGGTCATGCCCGGCCTCAACGCCGAGCTCGCCCCGGTCAAGGTCGATCACCAGATGGCTACCACCGTGCCTGGTCTGTACGCCATCGGCGACACGTGTTACGCAGGCACTTGCCTCGCCGGCGCCGTGCCGGCTCCCCCCGGCCGCATGCGCGGCTCGGGCCTTGGCTTTGCCACCTTCTCCGGCGTTCGCTGCGCGCCGGCGGCGGTGGCCGCGGCCCGAGCCGCCTCCGGTCGTCCCGACGCCGCACAGGCGGAGGCTCTCAAGGCCAGGATCTTCGCGCCGCTCGGGCGCACCGGCATGGCCGCGCCCGAGATGGTGCGCGCCGTCCAGGACGTCATGGCGCCGGTCGGCTACAGCATCTACAAGAGCGCCGATCGGATGAACGAAGCGCTGGACAAGGTCCTGGCGCTGAAAGGCCAGGTGCCCACGCTGGCCGCCGGCGATCCGCACTACCTGGCGGCCTGCCACGTCGCGGAGTCCATGGTGCTCGGCGCCGAGATGTTCTATCGCGCCTCGCTGGTGCGTGAGGAGACCCGCGGCTGGCACCTGCGCGAGGACTTCCCCGAGCGTGACGATGCGCAGTTCCTCAAGTGGATCGACGTCCGCGACGCGGACGGCGAGATGGCCGTCTCGCTTCACGACGTGCCGGTCGAGCGGTACCCGCTGAAGCCTGAGGGTACCGCGGCCGACCGGACGTCCCAGGAGGGCGGGGAATGAGTCTGCCTCAGTGGTTGCAGCTGCTCATCGCGGGCATCACCACCGGCTCGATCTACGCCTTGGTGGGCCTGGGGTACGTGACCATCTATCGCACATCTCGCGTGGTGAACTTCGCCCAGGGCTCGTTCGTCATGCTCGGCGCCCTGATCACCTACTCGCTGCTGAAGGAGCAGGGCCTGCCATTCTGGCTCTCCGGCATCATCTCCGTGGTCGCGGTCGTGGCGATCGCGGTGGCGATGTACTTCCTGGTCATCGCGCCCATCATCAAGGTCTCGCTCGTCTCGATGATCCTCGTGACCGTGGGCGTGAGCCTCCTGCTCGAGAACCTGGCGCTCGTGAAGTGGGGCGGCTACGGTCTCGGCATCCCCTCCTTCCCCGGAGACCGCACGCTCCACCTCTGGAGGCTCACCTTCGAGGTGCAGAGCATCTGGGTGATCGTCGTCGCGCTGCTGCTCTTCAGCGGTCTGTGGGTGCTCTCCAACCGCACGCGCGTCGGCAAGCAGATGACGGCCACGGCGAGCGACCCGCTGTCCGCCAGCCTCTCCGGCATCTCCACCACGCGGATGATCGTGCTGGCGTTCGCCATCAGCGCCGCCATCGGCGCCATCGGGGGCATCTGCGTCGGCTCCATCAGCCCGATGAGCTACGCGTCGGGCGGCATGCTCGGGCTGGCAGGGTTCATCGCCGCCATCGTCGGCGGGTGGGGTTCGAGCAGCGGCGCGATCGTGGGCGGCCTGACGGTCGGCATCGCCGAGTCGCTGGCCTCGGGGTTCCTGCCGGGCGGCTACCGGAGCGCCATCGCGTACATCCTGCTCATCATCATCCTGTACTTCCGGCCGTCGGGGATCCTCGGCAAGGGCTCTGTGGAGGCCGGCGGATGAGCGGCCAGGTCGAGCAGCCGGCCGTGCAGGCCGCGCCGCGTCAGCGCAGGCGATCCGTGCCGGCCGCGACGATCGCGAAGCTCGCCGTCGTCGCGGTGCTGGCCGCGTGGCCGTTCTTCTACCAGGACCTGTACACGCTGAGTTGGATGACGTTCGCCGGCCTGTCCCTGATCGTCGTGGTCAGCGTCTACCTCATCATCGCCCAGGCCGGCCAGCTCTCGTTCGGCCACGCCGCCTTCTACGGCGTCGGCGCCTACACCGCGTCGATCCTCGCGATCAAGTACAACGTGCCGACGCTGCTGGCGCTCCTCGCCGGGGCGGCCCTCGCCGGCGTCATCGCGATCGTCATCGGCCGCCCCGTGCTGCGCCTGCGCTACTTCTACCTGGCGCTGGCCACCATCGGCCTGGGCATCATCTTCAGCGCGATCGTCGTCGAGGCGCGTGGGGTCACGGGCGGCACGCTCGGCCTCGCGCCGGTGCCGCCGCTCGACCTCTTCGGGTTCAAGATCGACACCTACTTCCGCCAGTACTACCTGGTCTGGATCGTCGCTCTGCTCATCCTGATCTTCACCGAGCGCGCGCTCGGCATGCGCCTGGGCCGCGCCCTCCGCGCCATCGCGACCAGCGAGATCGCGGCGGAGACCCTCGGCGTCCGCACCGCCAACTGGAAGCTCGTCGCGTTCGTGGCCAGCGCCATCTTCTGCGCCATCGCCGGCGCCCTGTACGCCTTCACGCTGGCCGCAATCACGCCGTCGGCGTTCGCGTTCAGCGCCGCCATCCTGCCCATCATCATGATGCTGATCGGTGGCGGCGGGTCGATCTGGGGCGGCCTGGTGGGGGCGATCCTGATGACCTGGCTCTCCAACACGCTCTCCAGCACGCAGCAGTGGAGCGGGGTCATCTACTCGATCATCATGATCCTCCTCCTGCTCTTCCTGCCGATGGGCATCACCGGGTTGTTCAGCAAGCAGCGCCTGGTCAGCGTCAGGAACGCGTTTCGCAGGCAGAGCCGCGCCGAGACGATCGAATGCGCCACGGTGGCGGAGGCCGACGGCTCCACCGGGGCCTGCGAGACGCAGGTGGCGCTGCCCGTCTACGTGCCCGAGCACACCAGGCCGGGTATCGACGACGGCTCGCCCGGCGCGCTCTTCGCCGATCTGGAGCGCAACGCGGCAGCGCGGACGAGGAACTGCTCAAGATCGATTGTGTGTCGGTCGACTTCGGCGGGCTGCGGGCGGTCAACGAGGTCTCCATGGCGGTGCTCGCGGGACAGATCGTCGCCCTCATCGGTCCCAACGGAGCCGGCAAGACCACCCTGTTCAACGTCGTCAGCAGGCTGCAGCGCGCGTCGGGCGGCCGGGTCTGGCTCGGCGGCGAGGACATCACCGAGCTCTCGCCGGCGAACAGCGCACGGCTCGGCATGGCGCGCACCTTCCAGAACCTGCGCATCTTCGAGAACATGGACGTCCTCGAGAACGTCCTGGTGGGGTGCCACCGGCACGAGAAGGCCGGGTTCATCTCCGGCGGGTTCGGCCTGCCGAAGCAGCGCCGGGAGGAGAAGGCCTCGCGAGCTCGCGCCATGGACGCCCTGCGCCTGGTCGGCCTCGACTCGTCCGCGCACCAGCCGGCGGCGAGCCTGCCCTACGGCCAGCAGCGCCTGGTCGAGATCGCCCGCGCCCTGGCCTCCGAGCCTCGCCTGCTGCTGCTCGACGAGCCTGCCGCCGGCATGAACGCCGCCGAGCGCGAGTACCTCGTCGACCGCATCCGCCGCATCCGCGACGCGGGTGTCACCGTCCTGCTGGTCGAGCACGACATCGAACTGGTCATGGGCTTGTGCGATTGGGTCACTGTGCTCGACTACGGCAAGCGCATCGCGGACGGCGCGCCCGACGACGTGCAGAAGGATCCGGCGGTCATCGAGGCCTACCTCGGCGTGAGTCACGAGGGCGCCCGGGACGAGTGCGCCGACCTCGGCGACATCCAGGCCGCGACGCCGGACGACATCGCCTCCGTCGAGAAGCTCCTCGAAGTCAGCGGCCTCTCCACCCGCTACGGCGCCATCCACGCCCTGCGTGACGTGTCGTTGGCCGTGCCCAAGGGCGAGATCGTCGCCGTCCTCGGCGCCAACGGCGCCGGCAAGACGACGCTGCTGCACACCATCTCGGGCGTGCTGCGCCCGAGCGCCGGCTCCATCGCCTACGCCGGCGCCGACATCACCAAGCTCGCGCCGGCCAAGATCGTCGGACGCGGCGTCTGCCAGGTCCCCGAGGGGCGCCGGCTCTTCCCGTCGCTCTCGGTCGAGGACAACCTGCTGCTGGGCGCCTCGGGCCGCCGCACGCGCGACAGCGAGGCCGACGATCTCGCCTACGTCTACGAGCTGTTCCCGGCGCTCGCCGAGCGTCGCGCGCAGCCGGCCGGCACGCTGTCCGGCGGCGAGCAGCAGATGGTGGCCATCGGCAGGGCGCTCATGGGCAAGCCGGACCTGCTGCTGCTGGACGAGCCGTCGATGGGCCTCGCCCCGCTGGCGGTGGAGCGGATCTTCGACGCGTTGCGGGCGCTGAACAAGGACGGCCTGACCATGTTGATGGTCGAGCAGAACGCCGAGATGGCTTTCTCCGTGGCCGACCGCGCCGTCGTCCTGCAGACCGGATCGGTGGCCCTCTCGGGCCATCGCGGCCGACCTGCGGGAGGACGAGCGCGTGAAGGAGTGCTACCTGGGTCAGGCCTGACCCGTCAGTCTGTCTGCAGACATGCACGAAATCGACACAAGGGGGAGTCAATGAGTAAACGCAAATGGATGGCGGTGGCGCTCGTGGCGCTGATCGTCATCGTCGGGGCGGCGATCGTCCTGGGCGGCTGCGGCGGCTCGGACGACACCACGGCCACGTCCTCGGGGTCGCCGGCTGCATCGGGCGGCACCATCAAGGTCGGCTTCGTCAACTCGGCGACCGGCGTCAGCGCGGCGCCGAACCAGGCGATCGTCGGGGCGACGCATGGGAGCCGTCGGCGAGATCAACGCCAAGGGCGGCATCGACGGCAAGTGGAAGATCGAGCTCATCAGCAAGGACGACGGCTCGGACGTGGCCAAGGCGTCCGCTGCGGTCACCCAGCTCATCCAGCAGGACAAGGTCGACTTCATCCTCCAGCCGTGGGTCGACTTCATCGCCCCGGTCGCGCGGGGCATCGAGGAGAAGGCCGGCATGCCGGGCGTGCTCTCCTACTCGCCCGCGAAGGGCAAGGAGACCGAGACGTTCAACTGGACCTTCGCCAACGCGCAGGGCGCCAAGGACAACGCCGACGCGCTGGTCAAGGTCTTCGCCGCCAAGGGCTGGAAGAACGTCGTCGGCGCTGCCGACGTGCTCGGCATCCAGCAGGAGACGCTCGACTACGTCGGCGAGATGGCTCCCTGCGCAGGGCATCACCTTCACCAAGCTCAAGGACCAGTGGCCGCTCGACCAGACCGACTTCAGTGGCCTCGCCTCCAAGATCGTCGCCGCCTGCGACAGCGCCAAGGCGGACGCGCTCTGCCCTCATGATCACCGCGCCGCAGGCCGACGCGATGATGAAGGCCCTCAAGGGCGCCGGGCTGACCATCCCGGTCATCGGCGGCCCGCCGCTCGCGCAGGCCATCCCGCTCTTCGCCGCCGGCACGAAGAACGTCGACGGCATGTACCTGATCTCCACCGCCGTCACGGCCGGTCCGCAGCTTCCGGACAGCTATCCCGCCAAGCCGATGGTCGTGGGCTTCTACGAGGCGGTCATGGCTGAGACCAAGGCCCCGCCGGACAACTTCGCCGCCTGGGCCGCCGACGCCGTCAACCTGATGGCCGAGGCCGTGACGAAGGCCGGCAGCACCGACAAGGCCGCCGTGCGCGACGCATTCGAGTCCATCACCGGCTTCTGGGGCTTCGCCGGCCAGTACAACTACTCCGCCACCGACCACGTGGGCATCCACGGCGGCATGTGGCTGTACCAGATCAAGAACGGCGAGTACATGCTGATCGGGCGACGCCGCGATCAACTGAGACCGCGTAGCGCTTCGGGCTCCGGGAGGGCAGCAGCGCCCTCCCGGAGCCCCCTCCCCGCCGCATCGACTGCGGGGCATCATCGGCCGGCAGGCTCTGACTCGGCAGGCAAAGGGGGTGACGTGCGCGCGCTGACCATCGGAGAGCTCGAGCGGGAGTCGGGCATCGCCCGGCAGACCATCTACTACTATGTACGCACCGGGCTGCTCCCGTCCGCCCAGAAGGCCAGTCCGAGCCGGGCCCTCTATACCGAGGATCACCTCTCACTTCTGCGGGAGATCGAGTCGCTGCGGGAGGAAGGACTGCGCCGCTCCGCCATCAAGTCGAGGCTCGAGGGGCGCGTGCGCGCCGCCGGGAGCAACGGCGTCGACCTGGTCGCCAAGCGCGAAGAGGAGACCCGCCGGTCCATCCTTGCAGCCGCTACGCGCAGCTTCGCGACCAAGGGGTACAGGGGCACGCGGATGGCGGACCTCATCGGGGAGCTCGGCATCACTCCGCAGGTCCTTTATGGGCAGTTCGCCACGAAGCGCGATCTGTTCGTCGCCTGCTACAAGGTGGCCGTCCGCTACATGAACGACTTCCTGAAGCCCCGCTTCGAGAACGCGCGAGACTCGGCGGAGATGCAGGTGTGGTACATGTACGCAGACTCCGGCATCAAGGCGTTCGCGCCGAACCTGATGATCCTCGCGGCTGAGGTCGCGCAGCACGACGAGAAGGCGCGGCGCGACCTGCGCGAGGCCTACGAGATCATCGTCGGCGAGACCGTCGCCGACTTCCGCAGCATGCGCCGCTCCCGAGGCCGATCCGCCTTTCTCCGACGAGCTCGATCACCTACGCCATCGTGGGGGCGTTCGAGCAGATGCTCGTCGCGCGCCTCGCTCGACGGCGAGTACTCCTGGCGCGACGTCGTCGCACAACGCCCTGGGCGTGTTCCTTGCGGTCCGGGCGGTGTATCAGGGCGACCTCGACATCAGCGAGCTGACGACCAGGTACGGGAAGCTGCTCGACGAGGTGGCCGAGCTGCCGCCGCCCGTACCCGAGGAGCTCAAGCCCTAGAAGCCGGTCCTATCGGTCCGTGACCGACACCGGCAGTCACGGCAGAGCCCAGCAGATGAAATGACGATTCATCACATTGACCACAGCGACGACCGCAAGGAGGCCGTATGTCCACTGAGCTCACCGACGCCATCCTCGCCATGGACGAGGACGGCGCGCTCAAGATCGTGAAGGACCGCCTGGACGCGGGCGAAGCCCCGGAGGCGGTCCTCGACGACGCCCGCTCGGCGATGACCACCCTCGGCGACAAGTTCGCCTGCGAGGAGGCCTTCATCCCCGAGCTCATCATGGGCGGCGAGATCATGAAGGGCATCGCCGCCGAGCTGAAGCCGCGTCTCACCGCGGACGACACGGCGCGAGAAGCGCGGCACCGTCGTCATCGGCACCGTGCACGGCGACATCCACGACATCGGCAAGGACGTCGTCGTGATGATGCTCGAGGTCTCCGGCTACGACGTGCACGACCTGGGCATCGACGTCCCGGTCGAGAGCTTCGTCGCCGCGATCAAGGAGCACGGCGCCCAGGTCGTCGGCCTCTCCGGCCTGCTCACTCTCGCCTTCGACTCGATGAAGGACACCATCGCGGGCATCGACGCCGCCGGCCTGCGCGACCAGGTCAAGATCATGATCGGCGGCTCGCCGGTGGACGAGCAGGTCTGCGTCTACGCGGGCGCCGACGGCTGGGGCCGCGACGCCGCCGCCGCCCTCGCCCTGGCCGCCGAGTGGACGGGAGGTGCGTCATGACGCCGACGCCCGAGGAGCTCCTACGCAGCAGCGCGAGCAGCGCTTCAACGACATCGTCGCGCTCAAGAAGCCGGACAAGATCCCCTTCATGCCGCTGATGATGCACTACTTCCCCAACAAGATCGCCGGCGTGAGCAACGCCGCCGTCGAGGCGGACCACTTCCTCATGACCAAGCTCATGAAGGAAGCGACGCTCAAGTTCGGGTTCGAGTGGGGAGCGGCTGTCGGCGTGCCGCCCGCCAAGTCGTGCGAGGCGCTGCAGATGAAGCAGCTGCGCTGGCCCGGCGGCGACCTGCCGGACGACGCGCCATTCCAGTGGGTCGAGGGCGAGTACATCAAGGCCGATGAGGTCGACCAGTTCCTCGCCGACCCGAACGGCTTCGCGATGCGCACCATCCTCCCGCGCATCGCCGGCATCTTCCAGCCGCTGAGCTTCATCCAGTTCCCGCCGACGTACTGGCTGGCGAACGCGTACTCGACGATCCTGCTCGCCCCCTTCCTCTCGGCGCCGGGGATGAAGGAGATGTTCGAGGGCATGGCCGCGTTCGCCGCAGACGCGCAGAACTACATGGCGGCGGAGGGCGCCTACTGGGGCGAGATGGCCGCGATGGGCTATCCGTGCCCGTTCGTCGGCGTCGGGTTCCCCGCCTTCGACCTGGTGAGCGACTACTTCCGCAGCCTGCGCGGCAGCACGCTCGACATGTTCCGCCAGCCCGACAAGCTGCTGGCCATGATCGACGTCATGCTGCCTGCTTCGATCAACCTGATCATCGGCGCGTGCAAGGCGACCAACACCACCCGCGCCTTCATCCCCATGCACCGCGGCGCCGGCGGGTTCATGAACGACGAGCAGTTCGAGAAGTTCTACTGGCCGTCTTCAGCGCGCTCATCTACGCGCTGCATCGAGAACGGCATCACGCCGATGCCGCTCTTCGAGGGCGACTACACGCCGCGCCTCAAGTACCTGGCGACGCTGCCGCCCGGCAAGGTCGCGGCGCACTTCGACAAGATCGACCGCAGGAAGTTCAAGGAGACGTGCGGGGACGTCATGTGCTTCTGGGGCAACGTGCCGCCGTCGCTCCTGGCCACCGGGCACCCCGCAGCAGGTCAAGGACGACGTCAAGGAACTGATCGACATCATGGGCGACCGGCTCATCATCGATAGCACGGTCGGCATCCCCGATGAATCCAAGCCGGAGAACATCTTGGCCCTGAAAGAGGCGGCAGACGAGTATGGCGTCCTCTGAGATGGGCTCGGCCCCGGGGCCGAACGCCGAGCTCTACGCACAGCGCGAGCAGCGCTTCAACGACGTCAGTCGCGCTCAAGAAGCCGGACCGCATCCCGCTGGTGCCACTCGTGCAGCACTACTTCCCGACGCGCATCAAGGGCATCTCCAACCGGGATGCCGGCTACGACCACGCGGTGCGCATGGACGCGCTGCGGGACGCGACGCTCGAGTTCGGCTGGGACTTCGCCCCGCCGAACGGCATGGCCGGTCACGACGGCTACGAGGCGCTGGCGACCAAGCAGTTCCGCTGGCCGGGCGGCGACCTGCCCGACGACGCCGGGTTCCAGTTCGTCGAGAGCGAGTACGTCAAGGCCGACGAGGTCGACGCCTTCCTGGCCGACCCCAACGGCTTCACCCTGACCACCATCCTGCCGCGGATCTCGGGCGGCCTCGAGGGCCTCGGGCAGATGCCGCTGCCGCCGCTCTACTGGTTCTCGAACATGTACAACCTGCAGAGCGTCGGCGGACCGCTGCTGACGGCGCCGCCGCTGCGCAAGGCGCTCGAATCGCTGCTCGCGCTCTCCGATGCCGCAGGCGCGCTGAACGCGGCCGTAGGCGCCTACGCCGGGCAGATGGCCGGCATGGGCTATCCGGTGACCTGGGGAGTGGCCACGATCCCGGCGTTCGACATGGTCTCCGACACGCTACGCAGCCTGCGCGGCAGCACGCTCGACATCTTCCGCCAGCCGGAGAAGCTGCTCGCCATGATCGACCTCATGCACGTGCCTGCCGTGGCCACGGCCGTGACGGGCGCGAAGATGCTCGGCAACCCGCGGATCTTCATCCCCATGCACCGCGGCGCTGCCGGCTTCATGAGCGACGCGCAGTTCGAGCGCTTCTACTGGCCCACGTTCGTCGCGCTGATCGAGGCGCTGCTCGCCGAGGGCATGGTGCCGATGCCGCTCTTCGAGGGCGACTACACGCCGCGCCTCAAGTACCTCGCCCAGCTGCCGCCGGGCAAGGTCGCGGCCCACTTCGACCGCATCGACCGCAAGAAGTTCAAGGAGGTCTGCGGCGAGACCATGTGCTTCTGGGGCAACGTGCAGAACTCTACGCTGGCCACGGGCACCCCGCAGCAGGTCAAGGACGAGGTCAAGGAGCTCGTCGACATCATGGGCGACGCGGCTCATCCTCGACGGCGTGGGCGGCTTCCCCGACCAGGCCAAGCCGGAGAATGTCCTCGCCCTGCGCGAGGCGCTGGACGAGTACGGCGTGTAGCCGAGGGCGCCCGGAGCCATTCTCGTTGTCGCGGCGACGGGCCCGGCGGCGGCTCGCGTCTGCACCGGCCGCCGCCACCTCTCGCATGGGTCGTGCGCCACGGGCTACCGGCTGGTCGGACATGCGAGCCTGAAGAAGGTCGGCCGGCCATCCGCTGAGTTGACGAGACGTCCGGACTGGACGTATCGTCCGGACATGCCCGTCAAGTCCCCAGTCCCCAACTGGCTCGAGCCGCACCTGCCCGTGTGCGAGGCGATCGTCGCGCTGTTCGCGCCCTACGCCGAGGTCGCGGTGCACGACATCCGCCGCGACCGCATCGTCGGCATCTGGAACCCGATCTCCGCGCGCAAGGTCGGGGACCGCTCGCTCATCGACGAGCTGCCGCCGTACCCGGAGGACGCGCGCGTCATCGGCCCGTACCCGAAGGTCCTGGCCGACGGCCGGCAGGTCACCTCGGTCAGCGTCGTGCTGCACAACGCCAAGGGCGCGCCGCGCGGCCTGCTGTGCATCAACTTCGACCGCTCGCCGCTGGACGGCATGATCGACGTGCTCGTGCGCTTCGCGGCGCCGGTCGAGGACCGGCCGGCCGAGCTCTTCGACAAGGACTGGCGCGAGCAGATCTCCCTCGTCGTCGACGAGGAGTGCCGCTCGCGCCGCCTGCGCCGCGACCGCCTGACGCGCGAGCAGCGCCTCGACCTGGTCCGCGCCCTCGACGAGCGCGGCCTCTTCGCCACCCGCAACGCCGCCGCCCACGCCGGGCGGGCCCTGGGCGTGTCCCGCACCACCGTCTACGCCTTGCTCAAGGAGGCACGCTCATGAAGCCGCTGCGCACGTTCCGTCTCGAGGAGTACCTCGGGGAGTGGGAGTTCAAGGTCCGCCACCATCTCACGGCCTCCGATGCGGAGAGCATCACCGTGGAGGAGCTTCTGGCGCTGGGGACGGACGCCGACCGCGAGGGCCTCATGAAGCTGCCCCTGTCCTACATCGAGACCTGGGGCACGCCGGAGCTGCGGGAGGCGGTCGCCGGGACCTACGAGCGCGTGGACGCCGACCACGTGCTCGCCTTCGCCGGCGCCGAGGAGGCGCTCTTCTGGAGCATGCAGGAGCTGGTCGGCCCGGGCGACCACGCCGTCGTCACCGTCCCGTGCTACCAGGCGATGGAGACGGTGACGCTGGCCACGGGCGCCGACGTGAGCGCCTGGATGCCGCGCCGCGAGAACGGCTGGGCGCTCGATCTCGACGAGCTGCGCGCGCTGCTGCGCCCCGAGACCAGAGCTCGTCGCCGTCAACTTCCCGAACAACCCGACCGGCTACGTCCCGGACGAGGCGACGTTCCGCGAGCTGGTGGCGCTGTGCGACGAGCGCGGCATCCGCCTCTTCTGCGACGAGGTCTACCGCGGCATCGAGGTGGACCCGGCGCGGACGATCACGCAGGCGGCCGACCTCTCCGAGACGGCCGTCTCGCTGAACGTGGCCTCCAAGTCCTACGGCCTTCCCGGCCTGCGCGTCGGCTGGCTCGCCTGCCGCGACCGCGGACTGCTCGAGCGCCTCGAGAAGCGCAAGCACTACACGTCCATCTGCAACGCCGGGCCCGCGGAGTATCTGGCCGCGGTCGCCCTCCGCAATCGCGAGCCCATCTGGGCGCGCAACCGCGGCATCGTCGCCGCCAACCGGCCGCTCTTCGACGACTTCTTCGCCCGCTGGGCCGACCTGTTCGACTGGCAGCCGCCGGTAGGCGGCTGCGTCTGCTTCCCGCGCTACAAGGGCGGCGACGTCGAGGACTTCTGCGCGCGGCTGCTCGACGCGGAGGGCGTCCTGGTCCTGCCGGCGAGCATGTACTACTCGGAGATCGCCGACGCGCCGGCGGATCACTTCCGTGTCGGAATCGGCAGGCTGGGGCTCGAAGAAGGGCGTCGCCGCCTTCGACCGGTTCCTGCGCGCACAGAACTGAATTCGCTGCAAGAGGATGATTTCGGACCGGCGCTGTCCGTTACTTGCTGCCCCTGCCAGCGGCCCTGATACTTGGCGCAAGTGGTTCTCCGATTTACTTGGTTGACGCGCCCCGTTCGCGGTCGTATCGTGGCGCCCTGGGTGGAACCCACACGCGTTCTTGCGGACGCACGGCGGACAGTGTGCAAGGAGGATCCAAATGTCGGAAGAGCTGTACGAGCAGATGAAGCAGAGCGTCATCGACGGTGAGGTCGAGGACGCTGAGCGCCTCGCCCAAGAGGGTCTCGACGCGGGTCTGAAGCCCGGCGACATCCTCGACAAGGGCTTCGTGAAGGGCATCGAAGAGGTCGGCGACCTCTTCGGCAAGGGCGAGTTCTTCCTCCCCGAGCTGGTCCAGGGCGCCGAGGCCATGAAGGCCGCCGTCGCCGTGCTGCAGCCCGCGCTCGACGCGAGCAAGGAAGGCCGCCAGACGCCTCGGCAAGGCCGTCGCGGGCACCGTCGCCGGCGACATCCACGAGATCGGCAAGACCATCGTCTGCAGCATGCTCTCGCGCCGCCGGCTTCGAGGTCACGGACGTCGGCTGCGACGTGCCGGTCGAGACCTTCGTGCAGAAGGTCAAGGACGAGAACGCCGACCTGCTCCTCCTCTCGGCGCTGCTCACCACCACCATGCCGAACCAGCAGAAGACGATCGAGGCCCTCAAGGCCGCCGGTCTGCGCGACGGCGTCAAGGTCATGATCGGCGGCGCGCCGACCACGCGCGCCTGGGCCGACGAGATCGGCGCCGACGGCTACGCCGAGGACGCCATCGAGGCCGTGGCCACCGCCAAGACCATCCTCGGGGTCGGCTGAGCAAGAGCCGCCACCGAAGAAGCGAGTCCGCGAGGGGCGGCGGCGCAGAAGCGCCGCCGCCCCTCGCGCGTACGGGACCCGAAGTGGATGAGGCGCCTGCGGCGGGCTTCGGCGGGGTGCCCTTCGCCGCCGGCTCAGCCCTCGGCGAGCGCGGCCGGCGGCACGCCGAGCTGCTGGGCGGCGAAGCTCACCAGCAGCTCTCGGACCCGCTGCACCTGCATCCCCGTGTAGCCGATCGCCGAGCGGAAGCTGAGGCCGTCCGAGAGGGCGACCATGCGCTGGGCGATCTCGGCGGCCGGGGCGACGGGGTGGAACACCCCGGCCGCGGTCCCGTCCTCGACGAGGTGCTCGAAGAAGCTCGTCCAGCTCTCCGACATCGCGGCGCACTCGGCGAGCAGGCGCGGGTGCAGGCGCACCCGCGCCCAGGTCTCGATCCAGAGCACGTACTCGTCGCGCAGCACGCCCTCGGACGGGATGGCAAGGTCGATGGTGCGCCGCAGCAGTTCGATGGGGTCGTCCGTCTGCCGCCGCAGCTCGTGCAGCTGTCGGCTGGTGTGCTCGTTGGCCCACTGCAGGGCGGCGAGCAGCACCTCGTCCTTGGACTTGTAGTAGTAGTGGATGATCGCGCTCGAGACGCCGGCCTCGCGGGCGATGTCGGCGATGCGCGTGGCCGATGGGGCCGCGCGCCGCGAAGGCGCGGCAGGCCGCGGCGCGGATGTTCTCCCGCGCGCGTGAAGACCGGTCGCGCGCGGGGACGCCGGCGGCGAGCGCTCCGGGCCCGCCGGCGTCGCGGCGCAGCCGCTCCAGCAGGTCGGCGTCGGCGCTGCCCGGAGCGAGCGCCTCCTCGAGCTTCCGCTTGATGCGCAGCGCCGTCTTGTAGCTCACGCCCGAGCT
Organism: uncultured Thermoleophilia bacterium; assembly: GCA_963741075.1. GTDB lineage: Bacteria > Actinomycetota > Thermoleophilia > UBA2241 > UBA2241 > CAIXSE01. The sequence continues at coordinate 45,169 of CAVUGS010000026.1, read as the reverse complement.
CGTCGGCGAGCGCGCGCGGCGCGACGTTGGCGTCGCCCTCCATGAGATGCCAGGCGGCCGCGAACCAGGTGGCGACGCCGAGGCCGGACCCCTGCATGAACGTGCCGGCGGTGGGATACACCTGCGTGCCGCAGTGGTCGCAGGCGTAGGCGCGACGCCGCGTGACGCGGTGGAAGCGGCGCATCACGCGGCAGTGCCGGCAGACGGTGCTGACCCCGTCCGGGGCGTACAGCGTCGTCCAGAGCCAGTGCAGGCAGGCCGACTCGTCGCCGATCGGCGGGAACGCCGCAGCTCCCGACACGCTCTGCACGCCCGCCTTGTCGACCACCGTCTTCTCCCCGCGCCGCCGGTTACTTGGCGCATGGTACACGGTTCACGCTCACTTGTGAATCAGTACCCGACGCCATACCTGCTTGACATTCCATTTCGTGCGTGAATAGGTTGACGGCGAAGTCAGGGAATCCGTGCGGGATGGGCGGCGCCGCACGCCGTCCTGCCCGCACCGCGCTTGGGGGGACCGATATGCCGGAGGCGAGACTCACCGTCTGGGGCGAGGCCGAGTGCCGGCGCCTGCACGAGGCCACGCTGGAGCTGCTGGCCGACACGGGCGTGGACGTGCGCTACGAGCCGGGGCTGGAGCTCTTCCGGGCCGCCGGCGCGTCGGTCGACGGCCGCCGCGTCCGCATCCCTGCGCGCCTCGTGGACGACGCCCTTGCGAGTGCGCCGCGCGAGTGGCTGCTCAAGCCGCGCGGCGGCGACACCGCGCCGCTCGTCCTCCGCGACGGCGAGGTCTACTACGGCACCGGCTCCGACGTGCTGTACGTGCGCGACCCGGAGAGCGGCGAGCGTCGCCGGGTCCGCCGCGCCGACGTCGAGGGCATGGCGGCGCTCTGCGAGAAGCTGCCCGACATCGACTTCATCATGAGCATGGGCCTGCCCGAGGACGCACCGCAGGAGATCGACGACCTCGTCCAGGTCGTCGCGATGCTGCGCGGCACGCGCAAGCCGCTGCTCGTTGCGCCGCGCGACGGCTCGGTGCTCGCGCGCATGCAGCAGATGGCGGAGCTCTGCGGCGAGAAGGAGAGCTTCGGCATCTACGCCATGCCGTCGCCGCCGCTCATGCACGACCCCGACGCGCTGACCAAGGTCATCGGCTGCGCCGAGCTGCTCATCCCGCTCATCTACGCCCCGGCGCCCAACATGGGAGCGACCGGGCCGCGCAGCATCGCCGGCGCGGTGCTCGTCGGCAACGCCGAGACGCTCAGCGGCCTGGTGCTGCACCAGCACGTCAACAGGGGAGCGCCGTTCGTCTACGGCGTCGGCGCCGGCGCCATGGACATGCGCACCATGACCGATCCGTACGTCTCGCCGGACGCGCTGCTCGCCCAGCAGGTCGGCACCGACATGGCTCGCCACTACGGCCTGCCGAGCTTCTCCTACGCCGGCATGTCCGACTCCAAGCTGCTTGACGAGCAGTGGAGCGCCGAGGCCGCGCTCAGCATGGCCTACGGCTCGCTCTCGCGGGCGACGCTGCTGCACGACGTCGGGTACCTCGAGTCGGGCCTGCAGAGCAGCTACGAGTCCATCGTCCTCGGCGACGAGCTCGTCGGCTACGCGCGCCAGTTCATGCGCGAGGTCCCGGTGGACGACTACAGCCTCGCGCTGGACGAGATCAAGGCCGCGGGCCCGGGCGGCAACCACCTGGGGACGAAGTACACGCGCCGGCACCACCGGGAGTTCTGGACGCCGGCGCTCCTCGACCACTCCGTGCACGACCGCTGGGCCGCCGAGGGCGCCACGACGCTCGGCGCCCGCGTGCGCTCGCGCCTCGCGGTGCTGCTCGCCGAGGAGCGTCCCTTCACGCTCACCGCCGAGCAGGACGCCCGCCTCGACGCGCTCCTGGACGAGGCGTTCGCGGATCAGGGAGCACGCGTGCACACGTCGGCCGAGTAGATCCGACCGGGAGCCGCAAGACCACACGTGCCCGGCCTGCTCCGGGCCGGCGCCGGCCGGCCTCGGGGCCGCCCACAGACGCCACCGGGAGCAGCCCGTCCGCAGGGGTGTACACTTGGATGCTCCGTGAATCCGCCCCTCACCAGGTGTAACTCCCTGCCGCATGACGCCGTCTAACCTCAAGTGGGCTACGTTGCCCGACCCGACTTCCGCCGACCTGGCGCGGGCCGCGGACGGGCGACGTGGATGCCTTCAAGACGATCGTGGAGCGGTATCAAGGAATGGTCTATTCGGTGGCCTACAACGTGCTCGGCAACCACACCGACGCCGAAGACGCGGCGCAGGAGGCGTTCCTGCGCTGCTACCGCAAGCTGCCGCAGTACCGCAGCGAGGCGACGTTCAGCACCTGGCTGTTCCGCCTCGCGCTCAACGCGTCGGTCGACTACCAGCGCCGCGAGCGCCGGCGTCCGGAGCCCGTCGAGGTGCCGGACGTCGCCGGCCGGCGAGCAGGCCGAGCTGGGCGACGGCATCACCGCCGCCACCCTCACGTCGGCCCTGCACGACCTCCCCGACGACTACCGCGTGCCCACCGTGCTGCGCGACATCTACGGCCTGCCCGTACCAGGAGATCGCCGACGTCACGGCGCGCCCGCTCGGCACCGTCAAGGTCATGGTCCACCGCGGGCGCGCGTCGCTGCGCCTCCGCCTGCAGGCCGAGCGGGAGGCCTGATGGACTGCAGCTACTTCCGCGCCCGCCTCAACCAGTACGTCGACGGCGAGCTGGGCTACATCGACGTGGCCGAGCTGCAGGGACACCTCAGCTTCTGCCCGCACTGCGCCGCCGAGCTCGCTCAGCTGAGCGAGGTGCGCGGCGCCATGGCCGCGTGGGGCGAGGTCGAGCTGGCGCCGCCGCCGGGCTTCGCCGAGCGCGTCGCCGCGGCTGCTGCGCTCGAGGCCAAGCCGGGCGAGGCCACCGTGGGGCGCGTCGTCAACGACGCGCTCGACGCGCTCGACCACGCGCTCGGCCGCCTGCCGCTGCCCGGCGGCCGCACCATCCCCGTCAAGAACGTCCTCGGCGACGGCATCGCCGCGACCGCCGTCCTCATCCAGGTGGAGCGCTACCTGCGCCGCACCAGGGAGCTGAAGCCGCTGTGAAGCTGACCACGAGCAGGTGCGCGCGCTGCTGCCGCATCGCCCGCCGTTCCTCCTCGTCGACGAGGTCGTGGACGGAGAGCCGGGCGTGCGCTGCGTAGCCGTCCGCACGCTCCGCGACGACGACTGGTGGTTCGCCGGGCACTTCCCCGGCAACCCGGTCATGCCCGGCGTGCTCATCGTCGAGGCGCTGGCCCAGGCGGCGACCATCGCCGCGGCGAGCGCCGGCTCGGACGCCGTCGCGAACGGCGAGACCATCCCGGCGGCCGACGCGGCGCCGGGCGGCGACAAGGTCGGCCTGTTCGCCGGCATCGACAAGGTCCGCTTCAAGCGCGTCTGCAAGCCCGGCGACACGATCACGCTCGAGGCCGAGATCATCGCCGTGCACGGCCCCGTCGGCCGCGCCAAGGTCAAGGCGACCGTGGACGGCCAGCTGGCCTGCCGCGGCGAGCTCATGTTCGCCATCGTCGACGCCGCGGCCGTCGCCGCCGGAGAGGCCAAGCTGTGATCGGCCTCCGCCGCGGCCTCGTGCGCGGAGCGCGCATCAGCGCCCTCGGCGTCCACGTGCCCGAGCGCGTGCTCACCAACGAGGAGATCAGCCAGTTCCTGGACACGTCCGACGAGTGGATCACCACGCGCACGGGCATCCGCGAGCGGCGCATCGCGCGCGTGGACGAGGCGGCGAGCGACCTGGGCGAGATCGCCGCCCGCCGCTGCCTCGAGCAGGGCGGCCTGGAGGCCGCCGAGCTCGACCTGGTCATCGTCGCCACCATCTCGCCGGACCACATCATGCCGGCCACGGCCTCCATCGTCGCCGACAAGATCGGCGCCTCCAAGGCCGGCGCGTTCGACGTGCAGGCCGGCTGCACCGGCTTCGTCTACGGCCTCGCCATCGCCACGGCGTTCGTCTCGGCCAACATCTACACCAACGTCCTGGTGGTCGGCGCCGAGGTGCTCAGCAAGATGGTCGACTGGGAGGACCGCAGCACCTGCATCCTCTTCGGCGACGGCGCCGGCGCCGTGCTCGTGCAGCCCACGGACAACGGCAGCATCTTCAGCTTCGACCTCGGCAACGACGGCAGCGGCGCCAACAATCTGCTGGTGCCGGCCGGCGGCAGCCGCATGCCGGCGACCTTCGACACCGTTCGCGACCACGAGCACGCGATGCACATGACCGGCAGCGAGGTCTTCAAGTTCGCCACCCGCACCGTGGTCGACTCGTGCCAGAAGGTCCTCGCCGACGCCGAGATCGGCGTCGAGGACGTCGACCTCTTCGTGCCGCACCAGGCCAACATCCGCATCATCGAGTCGGCGTCGCGCCGGCTGGGGATGACCGAGGGCCAGGTGTTCGCCAACCTCGACCGCTACGGCAACACGTCGTGCGCGTCCATCCCGATCTGTCTGCACGAGGCCAGCGAGAGCGGCCGCCTCAAGAAGGGCGACACGCTGCTGATGGCCGGCTTCGGCGCGGGTCTCACCTGGGGCTCGTGCCTCACCAAGTGGGAGCTGTAGCCTAGCCTCGTGGAGAAGCTCGTCGTCATGTTCCCCGGCCAGGGGTCGCAGGCCGTCGGCATGGGCTGCGACCTGGCAGCCGCCGACCCCGTCATGCGCGAGGCCTACGCCGAGGCCTCGGAGGTCCTCGGCTACGACCTGCAGGACCTCTGCTGCCAGGGGCCGATGGACCGGCTGAGCCGGACGGACTTCACCCAGCCGGCGCTGCTCGCCGCCTCTGTGGGCATGTTCCGCATCCTGCAGCGCGACGGCCTCCGCTTCGACGTGGCCATCGGACACAGCCTGGGCGAGTTCTCGGCGCTGGTCGCCACCGGCGCCGTCGCCTTCAAGGACGCGCTGCGCATCGTGCGGCGGCGCGGCCAGGAGATGCTGCGCGCCGCCGACGCCAACCCCGGCGGCATGGCGGCCATCATCGGCCTGGACGACGCCGTCGTCGAGGAGCTCTGCGCCGAGCAGGACGGCGTCTGGCCGGCCAACTTCAACAGCCCCGGCCAGGTCGTGGTGAGCGGCCGCAAGGTCGACCTCGAGACCCTGGCCGAGAAGGCCCGCGCCGCCGGCGCCAAGCGCGTCATCTCGCTGCCGGTCAGCGGCGCCTTCCACTCGCCGCTCGTCAAGAGCGCGCTCGAGCCGCTCCGCGAGGAGTTCGACCGCACCGAGTGGCACACGCCGGACCCCGCCTTCTTCTCCGGCTGCACCGTGCGCTTCGAGAGCGACGACTTCAACGAGCTGCTGCAGGTGCAGCTCGTCTCGCCGGTGCGGTTCTCGCAGTCCGTGAGGACGTTGTATGCAGCGGGATATGATTCGTTCCTGGAGGTCGGCCCGGGCGCCGTGCTCACCGGCCTGGTCAAGCGCATCGAGCCGCAGGCGCAGACCGCCCGGGTCTCCGACATGGAGACGCTGACGGCGCTGCGCGAGAGCGGCCGCTATCTGGAGGACGCGTGACTGTAGAACTCGATCTCAGCGGCGCGACCGCGCTCGTGACGGGCGCCGGCCGCGGCATCGGCCGCGGCATCGCGCTTGCGCTGGCGAGCGCCGGCGCCGACGTGGCCATCAACGACTTCGCCGACGAGGCGGCCTGCGCGGCCGTCGTCGCCGAGGTCGAGGCGCTCGGGCGCAAAGGCCTCGTCGTCATGGGCGACGTCTCCGACGAGGAGCAGGTCAACGCGATGGTCGAGCGGGCGGAGACCGAGCTGGGCCCGCTCACCGTGGTCGTCAACAACGCGGGCATCACGCGCGACAACGTCGTGATGATGATGGACCCCGCCGACTTCGACTCGGTCATCGCGACGCACCTGCGCGGGACGTTCCTCGTCAGCAAGGCGGCGGCACGCAGGATGTTCCGCCGCCGCACCGGCTGTATCATCAACCTTTCGAGCGTCGTCGGCCGCCGTGGCAACGCGGGCCAGGCCAACTACGCGGCGGCGAAGGCGGGGATCATCGGCCTCACCAAGTCGCTCGCCAAGGAGCTCGGCGCGCGCGGGGTGCGCGTCAACGCCATCGCTCCCGGGTACATCGACACACCGATGACGCAGGCGCTTCCGGAAGAGACGAGGCAGCTGATCGTGGACGCGACACCGCTCAAGGGCATCGGCACCACCGACGACGTGGCCATGGCCGTGGTCTACCTTGCTTCGCCGGCCGCCCGCTTCGTCACCGGCGTCACCCTGCCCGTCGACGGCGGCCTGGGCATCTGAGGGGCCGGCGAGTCAGCATGGCACACCAGCGCAGAGTCGTCGTCACCGGTCTGGGCGTCATCTCGCCCATCGGCAACGACGTGGACACCTTCTGGCGCCGCCTCGTGGCCGGCGACTCGGGCGTGGGCGAGATCACCCGCTTCGACACCACCGACTACAAGGTGCACATCGCCGCCGAGGTCCAGGGCTTCGTCGCTGAGGACTACATCGACAAGCGCAAGGCGCGCCGGCTCGACCTCTTCAGCCGCTACGCCGTGGCCGCCGCGAAGATGGCCAACGAGGACGCCGAGTTCGATCCCGCCGCGGAGGCCGAGCGCGTCGGCGCCGTGATGGCCAGCGGCGTCGGCGGCCTGCAGACGCTCCACGTCGAGACGGACAAGCTCCTCCACCAGGGACCAGACCGCACCAACCCGCTGCTGGTCCCGATGATGATCCCCAACATGGGCGCCGCGCACGTCTCGCTCGAGCTCGGCACCAGAGGCCCGCTCAGCACCACCTGCACGGCCTGCGCCGCGGCCTCCGACGCCATCGGCTACGCGGCGCGACTCATCCGCGACGGCGCGGCCGAGGTCATGTTCGCCGGCGGCAGCGAGGCGCCGATCAGCCCGGTCGGCGTGTCCGGGTTCGCGGCCGCGCGCGCGCTGAGCACCGACAACGAGCATCCTCAGGGCGCCTCCAAGCCCTTCGACGTCAAGCGCGACGGCTTCGTGATCGGCGAGGGCGCCGGTGTGCTCGTGCTCGAGGAGCTCGAGCACGCCCTGGCGCGCGGCGCCCACATCTACGCCGAGATGGCCGGCAACGGCATGAGCAGCGACGCGTTCCACATGACGCTGCCCGACGAGAGCGGCGAGGCGCAGGCCCGCGCCCTGAAGATGGCGCTCGACGAGGCCGGCATCGACCCGTCCGAGGTGGACTACATCAACGCGCACGGGACGTCGACCGGCCCCGGCGACATCGCCGAGACCCGCGCCATCAAGCACGCGCTCGGCGCGCACGCCTACGAGGTCGCGATCTCGTCCAACAAGTCGATGATCGGTCACTGCCTGGGCGCCGCCGGCGCCACTCGAGGCGGTCGCGACCGTCCTGACCATCGTCAACAGCCTGATCCCGCCGACGATCAACCTCCACGACCCGGACCCCGAGTGCGACCTCGACTACGTCCCGCTCCAGTCCCGGTTCGCCAAGGTCGACGTCGCGGCCAGCAACAGCTTCGGCTTCGGCGGCCACAACGTGGCCCTGGTGTTCAGCCGCTACGACGGCTGACCGGCGCCGCGACCCGGTCTCACCGGCCAAAGGGCGCAGCATCTCATGAACGTCACCGTCCAGATCGAGCGTCGCAACAACGAGCCGCCGCGCCCTGAGTGGATCTGCCCGTCGTGCCATCAGGGCGCCCGGCACAGCGAGGTACGCGCCAACCTCATGGTGTGCCCGCACTGCGGCCACCATCTGCGCATCGGCGCGCGCGAGCGGATCCAGCAGCTCGCGGACGAAGGCAGCTTCCGCGAGCTCTGGACGATGGTCACCACGCTGGACCCGCTCGGGTTCGTCGACCTCGAGACCTACCCCGAGCGCGTCCGCGAGGCGCAGGCCAAGACCGGCCTCCAGGAGGCCATCGTCACGGGCACGGCGAGCATCGACGCGACGCCCTGCGTGCTCGCCGTCATGGACTTCGGGTTCATGGGCGGCAGCATGGGGAGCGTGGTCGGCGAGAAGCTCTGGAGGAGCGCCGAGCTGGCGAGCGGCGAGGACCTGCCGCTGGTCGCCGTGTGCACCTCGGGCGGCGCGCGCATGCAGGAGGGCATCCTCAGCCTCATGCAGATGGCCAAGACGAGCTGCGCCGTCGACCTCATCAACGAGGCGACGTCGCCGTTCGTGACCATCCTCGCCGACCCTTGCACCGGCGGCGTGGTCGCCAGCTTCGCGACGCTCGCCGACATCTGCGTCGCGGAGCCGGGCGCGCGGCTGTACTTCACCGGGCCGCGCGTCATCCAGCAGACCACTCAGGAGGAGCTGCCCCCGGGCTTCAGCACCGCGGAGCGCAACCTCGAGCTCGGCCACCTCGACGCCGTCGTCCCGCGCAAGGACCTCCGCGCCAAGGTCGGCAACTACCTGCGACTGTTGGGGGGAGGTGAGGAACCTGACCGAGGAGAAGGATCCGAAGACGGAACAGGACGCTCGGGCCGGCTGGCTCAAGCAGCGGCTGAGCGAGCTCGGACGCTTGCCACTTATGCCCGGCGTTCACTTGTCCGAGGAGATCGAGAGACTCCAGAGCCGCCTGAAGAAGCTCCAGCACGAGAGCAGTCGCCATGACACGTGGGTCACCGTCGAGATCGCGCGGCACAAGGAGCGGCCGCGGACGCGCGACTACGTCGACTACCTGATCGACGGCTTCGAGGAGCTCAAGGGCGACCGCCTGCGGGCCGACGACTCCGCCATCGTCGGCGGGCTCGGCTGGTTCCGCGGCCGCGCCGTGCTCGTGGTCGGCCACCAGAAGGGCCGCACCCTCGACGAGCTGACGCAGAACAACTTCGGCATGGCCAACCCCGAGGGCTACCGCAAGGCGCAGCGCCTCTTCAAGCTGGCCGAGCGGCACGGTCTGCCCGTGCTCACCTTCGTCGACACGCCGGGCGCGTATCCGGGCGTGGCGGCGGAGGAGGGCGGCCAGGCGCGCGCCATCGCCGAGACCATGCTCAGGATGGCGCGCCTCACGGTGCCGGTGATCGCGACGATCATCGGCGAGGGCGGCTCGGGCGGCGCCCTCGCCCTCGCCGTCGCCGACCGCGTCCTCATGCTCGAGAACGCCACCTACTCGGTGATCACGCCCGAGGGCTGCGCGGCCATCCTGTGGCGCGACGCCGACTACGCCCCTCAGGCCGCCGAGGCGCTGCGTCCGACCGCGTCGCAGCTGCTCGAGCTCATGGCCGTCGAGAAGGTCGTGGACGAGCCGCGCGGCGGCGCCCACCACAATCCCGAGCTTGCGGCGCAGCGGCTCGGAGACGCCATAGGCGAAGCGCTCGCCGAGCTCGACCAGATCCCGGCGCTGGAGCGGCGGCGGCAGCGCCGCGAGCGGTTCCGCCGCCTCGGCCAGTGGAGCGACCCCGAGCAGCCGCCCGGCAACCTCTCGCTCTTCGGCGGGTACTCGGCCTCGGTGGAGTGAGCCGCCGCCTGCTCGCGCCCCTCGCGTCCGTCGTGCCGAACTCCGAGCTCACCCTGAGCGGCGGCGGCGCGTACTCGGACGTGACGTGTCCCAGCGATCGAAGCGCCGCCAACCGGCGTGCCGCTCTGCGTTTCGGGTAGGTTCATCCGCATGCCGCCGGTCATCACCGTGGAACACCTGCGCAAGGTCTACGGCCACCATGTGGTGGCCGTCGACGACGTGTCGTTCGCGGTCGAGCGGGGCGAGATCTTCGGCCTGCTCGGGTCCAACGGCGCCGGCAAGACCACCACCGTGGAGTGCGTGCAGGGACTGCGCACGCCGACCGCCGGCACGGTGCGGGTGCTCGGCAAGGACCCGTTGCACCATGCCGGCGACCTGCGCGGGCGCATGGGCTGCCAGCTGCAGGAGTCGCGCCTCCCCGACCACATGAAGGTGTGGGAGGCGCTCGACCTCTTCGCCAGCTTGGCGCCCGGCGCCGTCCACTGGCAGACGCTCGTGGAGCAGTGGGGGCTCGCGGAGAAGCGCAACGCGTCGTTCTCGAACCTCTCCGGCGGGCAGCGTCAGCGTCTGTTCATCGCGCTGGCGCTGGTCAGCTCCCCCGAGGTCGTCTTTCTCGACGAGATGACCACGGGTCTGGACCCCGCCGCACGCCGGGTCGCCTGGGACCTCATCGAGCAGATCCGCGACCGCGGCACCACCGTCGTTCTGGTCACGCACTTCATGGACGAGGCCGAGCGCCTCTGCGACCGCGTCGCCGTGGTCGACAAGGGCAGGATCATCGCCGCGGACACGCCGCGTGGCCTGGTCGTCCGCTACGACCCGCTCGAGCAGGTGGTGTTCAGCTGCGACCTGGACGACGTCGAGTGGCTGAGCCGCGTGCCGGGCGCCCGCGGCGTCACCCGGCGCGGCCCGCGCATCATGGTGGAGGGCACCGGTCCGCTGCTCGCGCACGTCGCCGCGTCTCTCGTCGAGCGCGGCCTGACCCCGGACGACCTGCGCGTCATCGAGCCGAGCCTCGAAGACGTCTTCCTCAAGCTCACCGGCCACCTCGTGGAGGACTGATGACGCAGGACGGTGCGGCCTCAGCGCACGCCGCGCGGCACAGGGTCAGCCATCCGAGCGGCCTGCGCGTGCTGCTCAAGCTCACGTGGATCGAGCTCAAGCTCTTTCTGCGCGAGCCCATGACCATCGTGTTCACCTTCGCCTTCCCCGTGGTGCTGATGTTCGTCCTGGGCGAGGTGTTCGGAAACCAGCCGGGCGGCGCCAACGACCGCGTGTTCGGCGGCCTGGGGGCGATGAACTACTACGCCCCGGCCTACATCGCCGTGGTGACGATGTCGGTCGGCGTCATCATGCTGCCCGCCCGGCTCACCGACTACCGCAGCGGAGGCGTGCTGCGCCGCTTCCGGGCGTCGCTCGTGCCGATCTGGGCGGTCCTCGGCTCGCAGGTGCTGGCGGCGCTGGTGCTGGGAGTGATCGGCTCCGTGCTCGTCGCCGCCTTCGCCGCGATCTTCTACCCGGTGCACTCCCCCGACTCGCTGGCGCTGCTGGCGGCCGGGTTCGTGCTCTGCTCGGCCGCCTTCGCCGCCATCGGCACGCTGCTCGGCGCGGTGATGCCCAGCCCGCGCGCCGCCCAGGGCGCGGGCCTCATGCTCTTCTTCGTCATGCTCTTCCTGAGCGGAGCCTCCGTGCCGATGGAGGTCATGAGCGGCACGATGAAGAGGATCGGCGACGTTCCTGCCGCTCACCTACGGCGTCGACCTGCTGCAGGGAGCGTGGAGCGGCGGCGCCTGGGACTGGCCCGCCGCGATCGTCCTCGCCGGCATCGCTCGTCGTCGCCGGGTTCCTCAGCCTGCGGGTGTACCGCTGGGGGTGACGGCGGCGCGTGGCGCCTCCCGCCGTGCTCTCAGAGCTCCTCGAGCAGCTCGGCGAGCCGCTTCTTCACGGCCGCCTGCACGTTCCTGAGCTCCGTCTCGCCGTAGAGCCACACCTGCGCCACGGGGTCGGCGGACGCCACCACGCTCTTGCCGTCCTCCGTCGGGATCACGGCGATCGGGAACATGATGGCGGCCGGCGCGAGCGGGTCGACGTCGAGCGACTTGACCGCGGCCACCGGCACGGTCACCTGCAGGATCACGTACTCCGCCGGCAGGCGCTCGTTGATCTTGGGGCCCTTGATCTGGGCGAGGACTACGAAGCCCTTCTGCTCGAGCAGTTCCTTCAGGCGCGCGAGCGCGGCGCGCGGCGCGAGCGAGACCATCAACGCCGAGCGCCAGGCTCCCATCGCGGCGTGCTCGTCCGCATCCTCAGGTGCGGGATACGTCGCCCGCAGGTACTCGATGATCTCGTCCGACTCGCCGTAGATCTTGTCGCCGTCGGTGAGCACCGGGGCGGTGTCCTGGCCGGCGATCGCCAGGAGCTCGGCCCGCTCCTCGCGGGCCGCGGGGACGTTGACCGCCGTGAAGGTCAGCCCCAGCTCCGTGAGGACCTGGCGGACCTGATGGCTGTAGAAGCACCACTCGGACTGGTAGAGCGTGATCATCGTCCCTCCGTGGACGTGGATGGCTGCGTCGTGCCGCCTATTCCACAGCAGGGCGGGTTTCCACTCAAGGCCGGAACAGCGAGCAGGTGCGGCCGCGGCAGACGTAGGCTGCCGCAGCCGGCTCGTCGGGGAGGCCGGCTTCGCGCAGGCGCTCGGCGTCGAGGGTGTCGGCGGGATCGAGCCACTGGACGGTGCGCAGCGGGCGCGGCGCGGTGAGCGCGGCGGCGTGCAGCCGCCGCGCCTCGTCGTCGGAGCGGCCGCCGACGACGACGATCTGGTCCGGCCGCTCCAGGTAGCGCAGCAGCGCCTGGCCGTACGCGGCCGCCGCGACGCCGTACTGTTCGTAGAACGGCCCCCATCCGGCGAGGATCTCAAGCGCCTGCTCGCGCAGCCGCGGATCGCCGGTGTACGCCTCCAGCCGCAGCAGGACCTCCGCCACGGCCGCGTTCTCGTCGATCGCCGGCACCGGCTGCGCGAGCAGGCCGGCGCTCTCGCCGGGCACGGCCACGCCGGTCCACGAGGCGGCCGTCGGGCGCGCAGAAGTGCTCGCGCGCCCAGCGCATGAGGCTCACCGCGCGGCGCAGCCAGCGCCGCTCGCCTGTGGCCTCGTACGCATCGAGCAGCGCCGCGGCCGCGGCCGCCTGGTCGCCCAGCAGCGGCGCGCCGTCGCCGACCGCGCCGTCCGCGTGCACGAAGTGCGCCATGGCGTCGCCGTGGCGCGCCTTCTCGCACAGGTGGCCGAGCAGCTGCAGAGCGCGGTCGGCCAGCTCCGGCCGCCCGAGCACCGACGCCCCTCGGAGGAGGGCCCGCGCCGCCAGCGCGTTCCAGTCCACGTAAATGGTCGGATCCACGAACGGCGCCGGGAGGTCCGCCCGTGCGCCGGCGTCCTGAGCGTAGTAGGTCTCGTCCGCGTCCTGGCTGCCACCGAAGGCGGGGACGTCGTCGCGCCAGAGCGTGGCGAGGAGGTAGTCGACGGTGCCCTCCCCCGCCCGCCGGTACAGCTCCGGGTCGCCGAGGTCGTGGTCCGCGGCGTGCAGCGCGGCCTCCAGGTACAGCCAGGCCAGCCGCGCGTTGTCCTCCAGCATCTTCTCGTAGTGGGGCACGCTCCAGTCGCGCTGCGTGGCGTAGCGGAAGAAGCCGCCCTCCACGTCGTCGTACATCCCGCCGCTCGCCATGGCCGTGAGCGTCGCACGCACCACCTCGTGTACGCGCGCCGGCCGCAGGAGCGCGCTGCCGCCCTCGGGCACGTGCTCGGGGTCGCCGGCGCCCCGGAGCAGCCCGTAGGCGAGCATGAAGCCGAACACGTCAGGCTGCGGGAACTTGGGCTCCGCGCCCAAGCCCCCGCAGAGCGGGTCGAATCCGCGGACGACCTGAAGCGCCACCTCGGCGGAGATGTCGCCGGGTACGTCCGGGTCGCCCTCCAGCGCTTCCAGCGCCAGCTCGCGGTCCAGCGGCTGGCCGGTGAGCCGGGCCATCGCGGCGCCGTCCCCGTCGCTGGCCCGCTCGCCCGCGAGCGCCAGGATCTTGGCCTGGTTGGCGTCGAAGAACGCCTTGACGCGCGCCAAGCTCTCGAGCATCTGGTCGGGAGGCAGGTACGTGCCCCCGGTGAGGACGTCGCCGCTCGCGGCCAGGAACGCGGTGGTCGGCCAGCCGCCCATGTTGTAGCGGCGGTTCACGTCGGGGTGGCGGTCGTTGTCCACGCGGATCGGCACGAAGTGCTCGTTGACGGCGGCGATCACTCGCGGGTCCGAGTAGCTCGTCTCGTCCATGACGTGGCACCAGTGGCACCACACGGCCGAGAGGGAGAGCAGGACCGGGCGCCCGAGCCGGCGAGCCTCAGCGAAGGCGGGCTCGCCCCACGGGCGCCACCTGATCTCCGCCGCGCGGTTCGGGCGCGGCGAGAACCGGAAGTCGCGGTCACCGTCCATGGCCACGGCATTCCCATAGCCCCGTGGTCCGAATCAGCACGGCGGCGTAGGATGGCGCTCATGACGTCGCCGCTGATCATCGAGGCCACCGGGTCCCACCGTGAGGTGGGGCGGCAGGTCGGCGAGGCCGGACGGGACATCATCGCCTGGGGCCTCGACAGGTACGCCGAGCGGTTCGAGGAGCTCGCCGGCTTCGGCTTCGCCGAGGCCGTCGAGCGCGCCACGGCGTATCTGCGGCCCGCCGAGGACGTCACGCCGCAGGCCGTCGACCAGCTTCTCGGGATGGCCGAGGGGGCCAACGTCCGCTTCGACCACCTCTTTGCGCTCAACTGCAGCGAGGAGTTCACGTGCCAGGCCGATCGGACCTGGCCGCCCGAGCACTGCACGTCCTTCGCGATCGTCGTCGACGAGAGGCCCGTCTCCGGGCACAACGAGGACTGGTATCCGGAGGAGATCGAGGCGCAGACCATCCGCGTCGTGCGCCTCAAGGGGCGCTGGTCAACGGCGGCGTACATCAGCGCCGGCCCGGCCTACAACCTGCCGATCACCGGCGTCACGGCGGCCGGGTTCAGCTCCGCCGCCAACACCGTCTACTACCGTGATGAGCGCGTCGGCGTGCCCAACAACTTCCTGCTGGCCACGGTACTCGGGCAGCCGGACCTGGAGCACGTGCGCGACCTGCTGGCGGCGACGCCGCGGGCCCGCGGGTCGAACCACCTGCTCTGCGATGCGCGCGGACGGGTGTGGGACGTGGAGACGACCGGCGAGAGGTGGGCCTTCTTGGATGGCGCGCCGGCGCCGGCCGAGGCCGTGAGCCTCGGCGCCAGCGCACTCTTCGCGCACACCAACCACTACGTGTCGCCTGAGCTCACGCCGGGCGACGCGTCACGCTCGGAGGGCTCGCGTCTGCGGCGCGAGCGGGCCGAGCAGCTGCTGCTCGAGGGACTTGCAGAGGGGACCGACCTGGTGGAGCTGGGCAAGCGCGTGCTGAGCGACCACGAGAACGCGCCGTTCAGCATCTGCGACCACTGGGAGGACGACGACCCCGACCCCGATCAGAGCGTGACCACGGCGAGCATGGTCTGGGAGCCGGCCGAGGGCCGGGCGCACATCGCCGGCGGTCAGCCGTGTGAGGCCGAGTACCTGACGTTCGAGCTCTGAGCCGTCAGCGGCGCGGGTCGGACGGGCCTGAACCCGCGCCAGTCCTGCGGATGGCTCATCGGGGTCAGTCGAGGTCGTCGGCGAGCGTATAGCGGAGCGGCCGGCGCTCTACCTCGGCGGTCGCCGTCGAATACACGTTGAGTTCCATCAGGGCGGGAGCGTAGACGTGGACGGTGATGAGATCGTCCCCCGTCGTGTTGGCGAGCTGGTGGATGCCGCTGCGGTCCAAGCCGATCATGCGGGCGTCCTTCGGCACGCGCTCCTCACCGTCCTGCGCCACCGGGCCGCCGCCGGAGGACGCGCCGCTCGTCCGGCTGAACGTCCGCGACGTGAGCTCGCCGGAGAGCACGCGGATGGCGTTGAGCGCGCCGGCGTGGTCGTGGATGGTCGACTCCTGACCGGGACGCCAGCAGAGGACGAGGAGCTCGAAGAACGGCGTGCGGCACACGAGATTGCGCGCGTACGTGTGCCGGGCGAAGGCGATCCGGTTGCCGACGAGCTCGTCGGGCAGCCACAGACGGCCCGCGAGGTGCATGAGCCGCTCATGGGTGAGCGAGCCCACCGGCTCGCGGCTCATCTCGACGAGAAAGGCATCCAGGCTGAGGTCACGTTGCGGCTGATCCATGATCGCCGACTAGCTTACCCCACGGCCGGCAAGGTGGAGACGGGACGCTGTGATGACGGCGCGACGCGCCGCCGATCTAGCAGCCTCAGCCGTAGCCGCTGCTGCGCTGGGGGGCGCCGCAGGTGGGACTGGAGAGCGGTCCGTTCGCGAGGTAGCTGCCGAAGCTCTGGCGGACGTTGGCAGATTCGCACTCGGGGCAGCGCTTCTGCTTGTCGCGGATCGCTGCCCTGGTGACGACCACGAACTTGTGGCTGCAGTCCTTGCAGATGAGGTCGAAGTGCGCCATCAGCCGACCGGGGCCTCGTCCTGCACCCTGGAGAACACGCGGCACACCTTGGTGCACGCGCCGCACTCGGTGCAGGGATGGTTCTGCGGGCAAGCGTGGACGTTGACGGCGATCATGCTGGTCCTCCCGTTGGTTGCGTTGGGCGGCGGCGGGTCAGGCTTCGTGGACCAGTGCGTGCGCGCGCAGCGCGAGCTCGGGTCCGAGGATCTCGTCGATGAGGGCGCAGGCCTCGGCCAGGCGCGGGTTCACGACCTGCCAGAGCACGTGCCCGTCCTCGCGATAGCGGCGCACCAGGCCGTCGCGCTGGAGGACGGCGAGGTGCTGCGAGACGTTCGGCCGGCTCACCTCGAGCAGCTCGGCGAGTTCGCTGGGCGTGCGCGGCGAGTCGCAGAGGTGATGCATGAGCTCGTGCCGAGTAGGGTTGGCCAGGGCGGCGAACACCGCGGCGTGGATGGCGTAGCGCTGTCGGTCATCGTTCATGAGTCCATTATCACCAAGTTTCGAAATTTCGCAACATGGAAACCGTTGACGCAGAGAAACGCCCGGGCGGCCCGGGCGGCGCGAAAGGATCCAGTATGGACATGAAGGTCTACTTCCCCGGCGGCAAGCGCGTGTACGCAGACTACGGCAACTTCACCGTCGAGACCGACCAGCCGGCGCGCGGCGGCGGTGACGACTCCGCGCCGGCGCCCTTCGACCTCTTCCTGGCCTCGATCGGCACGTGCGCGGGCATCTTCGCCCTCGGCTTCATGCAGCAGCGCGGGATCGACCCGGAGGGCTCGAGCATCTCGATGTCGCCGCGGTTCGACCCGAACGTCGGCCTGATCACGAAGATCGACCTCGAGATGAAGCTCCCGGAGGGCTTTCCCGAGAAGTACAAGGCCGCGATCATCAACGCGATGAACCTCTGCACGGTCAAGAAGCACCTGCACCAGCCGCCTGAGTTCAACATCGTCACCACCGACGCCTGATGGCCGACGCATTCAACCCGGAGCACGGCAAGAGGCTGGAGGACCCCGCGCGGCTCGAGGCTCTGCCGCAGTCGGCTGTCGTCGGTCTGCTGCGGCTGGAGGGCGCAGAGACCGTCGTCGATTACGGCGCCGGTACGGGCATCTACACCGTCGCCGTAACGGCAGCCGTGCCGAACGGAAAGGTGTTCGCGGTCGAGGCGCTTCCACAGCTCGCCGAGCTGCTCCGCCAGAAGATCACGCCGCAGCTCGCCGACCGGATCTGCGTGTGCGAGACAAACGACAATGTGGTCCCGCTGGACGACGGCGAGGCGGACCGCGTCGTCATGGTCGACGTGCTCCACCACCTGTACGACCAGCCGGACGCGCTGGAGGAGGTCGTCCGGCTGCTGCGTACGGGCGGTCTGTTCGTGGTGCTCGACTGGGGCGACGAGGAGAGGCCCGTCGGTCCGCCGCCCGGCCACGTGCTCGGCCTGGACGCCGTGCGTGGGATCGTCGCCGGAATGGGCCTGGACGTGCTCGAGGCACACGCGCCCGGCGGCCTGCTGCCGTACCACGTGGCGGTGGTCGCGCAGAAGGCCTGAGTCGAAGCAGCCCGGCGCAACCGCCGGAGGCGGTCGGGCCGGGCTGCTTCCATGCCTGTGGTGTCGCTGCGGCTCAGTGGTGGCTGCAGGTCCCCTGTCCGACCACCGCGAGATCGCCGGCGAGATAGGCGTCCGTGGTGGACCTGACGTCCACGCCCGTTCCAGCGAGGACGGCGATCCCGACCTGATTGAAGCCCATGAGAGGGCGACCGCCGATGCCCTGCACCACGATGGCGTCCACGTTGTGCTCCGCGAGGACCAGCACCGGCGCCATGCAGCCACCCTCGGTGTGCGGCGCGTTCTGCAGCACTTCCACGTCGCGCACCTCCTCACCGGCGATGTCGACGAGCGTGAAGCAGGCACAGCGCCCGAAGTGGCCGGCGCGCTGCGCGTCGAGCCCGCCGGGGAGCTCCGAGGGGACGGCGATACGGGTGTTCCTGGTCTCGCTCATGTGGCTCGGAGGATGATGGTGCTCATGCGGGACTCCTTGTCGGGGTGAGCGGGGTCACGCGGCCTGCGCGGCCTTCTGCGCCCTGGCCGCCTCGGTCGCCTCCGCGTGCACCTGCACGCGGCCGAAGTAGACGGCCAGCGGCCGGTAGGCGAGGTGCGCCCACTTGCCGAACGGCACCTCGAGCACCAGCATCGGCACGACGCCCATGAGGTGGATGACGTACATGACGTTGGCGGCCTCGTTGAAGCCGAGGCGGTGCAGACCCGTCTGCAGCACGCCGGTGACGGCCACGTACAGCAGCAGGTACAGGAACATCCAGTCGCTCTCGTGCGAGTGCTGGTGCTGCGGCAGGTCCTTCTTGAGCCTGCCGCGGATGTTCAGGACCACGGCGACGATCAGGCCGACCGAGGCGAGGTAGCCGAACGCGTGCACGCGCCAGTCGATGGCCGGACCGGACTGCATCCTGTACAGGAAGAACATGATCAGGATGAGCATGGTCACGTAGCTGAGCATCAGCGCCAGGTGGATCGCCCAGGGGCGCTTGCGCTCGCACTGCTGGTACTTGGCCTGCGTGAAGAAGTGGTACGGCAGCTGCGGCAGGGCCGCGAGGTACGAGCCGATGCCCGCGCCCGACCCCTTCATCACGTTCCGCCACATGCGCAGCACGTTGATGCCGAGCAGCACGACGAGGATGATCGCCATCCCCCAGTCGAAGCGGTGGACGTAGTGCGCCGGGCAGGAAGGCGTTCTCACCGTCGTAGACGCTGAAGCTGCCGCCGTTGCAGGATGCCGAACGTCACGAACCCGATGCCGGTGAGGATCGCCGCGATGACGATGGCGATGATCTCCCAGGCCGGCGAGCGGTAGAACAGGCCGCTGAGGCCGCTGAAGTCGTACTTGGCCGTGAGCCAGCGGCGCATGCCCATCATGGTCTCGCCGGGCTCGGCCTCCTTGGGACACTGCTCCGAGCACTCGCCGCAGTAGTAGCACATCCAGGGCTCGAGGCTGCCTTTGAGCTTGTCCTCGAGCCCAAGCTGCAGCGCGTGGATCGGGCGCCGCGGCAGCACGTAGGGCTCTTCCGAGTGCGTGCACACGGCGGAACAGGTCCCGCAGTTGAAGCACTTGTCGGCGTCGGTGGCGCCGTACGCCTGGAGCTCGTCCGCGAGCCCCGGGTTGATCTGTGTGGCCATCGTCCTCCGCCTAGATGAACAGGTTGACGTTGGCCTCGTCGGCTTCGCCGAGGTAGGACGCGACGCCGGCGTACTCGAGGCCGTCGATCATCTCCTCCTCCTTGAAGCCGAGGATGTCCATGCTGAGCGTGCAGGCGACGAACTTGACGCCCTGCTCGCGGGCGCGAGTCGAAGAGGTCCTCGAGCGACATGCCGCCGGCGTCCTTCATGGCCTTCGTCATCATGGGCGCGCCCATGCCGGCGAAGTTCATCTTGGAGAGGCCGAGCTTCCTGGTGCCCTTCGGCATCATCTTGCCGAACATCGCCTGCAGCGTGCTCTTGCCGTTGGTCTCGACCTTCTCCGGCTTGCGCAGGATGTTGAGGCCCCAGAACGTGGCGAAGATGGTGACATCGTCGCCCATGGCGGCGGCGCCGTTGGCGATGATGAACGCCGCCATGACTTTGTCGAAATCGCCGCTGAACAGGATGATCGTCTTCTTGGTGAGCGTCGACGGGGCGTCGGCCTCTGCTACGGCAGGGGTCGCCTCGACCTCGACGTTCGGGATCGTCGTGGCTTCCATCAGGACTCCTCTCGGGGGACGAGCGCGTACGGGAAGTAGCCCTCGTCGTCGACTTCCTTGATCTCCATGACCCAGCCGTACTTGCGCAGGCCCATGACCCAGAAGGTGACCTCGCGGGTCGGCTTGCCGATCGCCTCGGCGATCTGCGGGATGGTGAGCGGGCCGTTGCCGAGCGCCTTGAGGATCGGCGCCCGCATGGACTGCTCGTCGCGGATGACCTCGCGCACGGGGCGGAGGCGGGGCGGGGACTGCTCGTTGGCCGGAGTGCTCATGGGCACACCACCTCCAGCATGCCGTCGATCATGGACCTGATCTGGGCGTCGGTGTAGCCCTGCAGGTCGATGGCGTCGGACGGGCAGACGGGGACGCAGCCGCCGCAGCCCTTGCAGGCCGTCTTGGAGATGGCGGCGAGCTCCTTGCCGCCCTCCTCGACCTTGGTGATGGCGTCGTAGGGACAGGTGGTCTCGCAGGCGCCGCACCAGGTGCAGGCGTCGGTGTCGACCGTGGCGACCAGCGGGTCGAGCTCCGCGTAGCCGCGCTTGAGGATGGACGCGCTCTGCGTCACCGCGGCGAGCCCGGAGGCCACCGCCTCGGACGAGGTCTTGGGGCTCTGGCAGGCGCCGCAGATGTAGGCGCCGTCCACGACCGTCTCGACCGGCCGCAGCTTGGGGTGGATCTCGTTGTAGAAGCCGGTCTGGCCGACCGGGAGCTTGAGCGCCTTGGTGAGGCCCTCGTTCTCGCGCGGCACCATGCCGGTGACCAGGACGACGAGGTCGGCGGTGAGCGCGACCTCCTCGCCTTCGGACAGGAGGTCCTTGGCCGTCACGGTGACGCCGCCGGACTTCGCGTCCTTCTCCACCGCCGGCGGCTCGTCGTCGGGGAACTTGACGAACGCCGAGCCTTTCTCGACCGCCTCGGCGTACAGCAGCTCGAACTTCCCGTAGGTCCGCATGTCGCGGTAGAAGTGGTACTGGTGCACCCGCCCCGGCCGGTCCGCGACCTGGGTCGCGGCGTGCACGGCGGCCGTGCAGCAGTAGCGCGAGCAGTAGGTGTTGGCGCCCTCGAGGCTCTCGTCCTGACGGCTGCCGACGCAGTAGATGTAGGCGACCGTCCTGACCGGCTTGCCGTTGTAGACCAGCGGCCCGTCCGTCTCGTCGAGGAGCTTCTTGAAGTCGGCGATGGTGACCACGCCGTCGATGCCGTAGCCGAGCTCGCCCTCGTCCGGCTGGTAGGTGTCGAAGCCGGTGGCGATGACGATGGAGCCCACGTCGACGGTGATCGTCTCGAGCTCGTCGCCGTTCTGTCACGGCGACCGTCGCCTGGTAGTTGCCGAAGCTGCCGCTCTTGGCGATCAGCTCGGCGCTGGTGAACACGGTGATCGCCGGGTGCGAGCGCACCTTCTCCTCGAGCTTGCGCGATCAGCTCGCGGCCGTTGCGGCCGTGCGGGTACATCTCGCGGAAGCCGGCCACCCAGCCGCCGAGCTTGGCCTCCTTCTCCACGAGGAAGACGGAGAGCCCGACCTCGGCCAGGCCGAGGGCGGCGCGCAGGCCGGCGATCCCGCCGCCCACCACGAGGCTCTTCGGCGTCGTCTCGACGACGATGGGCTCGAGCGGGTCGGTGAGGCGCGTCCGGTTGATGCCGGCGCGGACGAGCCGCACCGCCTTCTCGGTCGCGCCCTCGTGGTCGTCGGTGTGCGTCCACGAGCACTGCTCGCGCACGTTCACCTGCGTGTACTGGAACGGGTTCATGCCCGCGCGCTTGGCGACGTCGCGGAACGTGAACGTGTGCAGCTTGGGCGAGCAGGAGGCGATGACGAGCCCGTCGAGGCCCTGCTCCCGGGCGTCGTCGATGATCTCGGTCTGGGTCGCGTCCGAGCAGGTGAACATGGCCGTCTTGGCCACGGTGACTCCCTGCTCCTTCTCGACTGCCGCGACGACCTCGTTCACGTCGACGTAGTCGCCGATGTTGCCGCCGCACTGGCAGATGTAGACGCCGATCTTGTCGGAGCTCATGCCGTCACCTCCACCTTGGCCGGTTCAGTGACGGCCGCGTCCGTCGCCCCACGCGTCTTCTCGATGTGCGCGGCGGCCTGAGCGACCGCGGCGCCGGCGTGGAGGATCGAGTCGGGGATGTCCTTGACGCCCGAGGCCGAGCCGGCGACGAACACGCCGGGCAGGTTGGTGCGGCCGGGGTCCAGGTCCTCGTCGGCCTCGCCGACGTAGAAGTACTCGTCGAGGCCCAGGGCGCCGTCCTCGAAGAGCCCGGCGACCTGGGTGTTGGGCTGCACGCCGACGGCGAGGACGACCATGTCGTACTCAGCCTCGACGATGCCGCCGTCGCCCTCCACGTCCTCGTAGCGGACGATGAGGTCGCCGTTGTCCTTCTCCGTGATCTTGGCGACGCGGCCCTTGATGAACATGGAGCCCATGTCCATGGCCTGCTTGTAGAACTCGTCGTAGCCCTTGCCCACGGCGCGCACGTCCATGTAGTGGACGGTCACGTCGGCGAGCGGCAGGGCGCCCATGATCAGCTGGTTGTGCTTGATGGAGTACATGCAGCAGATGCGCGAGCAGAGGGGGTTGCCCACCTGTGCGTCGCGGGAGCCGGTGCACATGATGAAGGCGATGCGGTCCGGCACCTTGCCGTCGCCGGGACGCACCACCGAGTTGAACGGGCGCGTCGGGGCGAGCAGGCGGTCCATCTGCATGCCGGTGATGACGTTGGCGTACCTGCCGTAGCCGTACTCCGGCTTGGCGTCGGCGGGGAAGAGCTTGAAGCCGGTGGCCAGGACGACCGCGTCCACGTCGACCTCGATCTCCTCTTCGCGCATGCTCGAAGTCGATGCAGTCGGCCGGGCAGACGTCGACGCAGGCGTGGCACTCGGAGCACACGCCGCAGTCGAGGCAGCGGGAGGCGCCGAGGAGGGCTTCATCCTCGGTCATCGGCGCCTCGGTCTCGGTGAAGTCGGTCGGCGAGGCGCTCATCGCGGCGTGCGACTCGAACGGCTCGCGCCGGTCGTAGACGTCCTGGCGCGCGAGCACGCTCTTCTTGTCGGCGACCGGGAGCGCCTCGTCGAACGCGCCCGCGTCCAGGGCCTCGCCCTGGAGGAAGCGGTCGATCATGAAGGCGGCGCGGCGGCCCTGGCCGACGGCGGTGGTGATCATGCGTGGGGCCGGTGACGACGTCGCCGGCGGCGAAGATGTGCGGGACCGCCGTCTGCAGCGTGGCGGCGTCGGCCTTGAGCGTCCGGCTGGGGTTGGTCTCCAGGCCGAAGCTCTCGGTGTCGGCGCCCATGCCGGCGGCGACGATGACGACGTCGCACTCCACCGTCTGCTGCCGGCTCTCGTCGTACTCGGGGGCGAACCTGCCCGATGGGTCGAAGACGCAGGTGCAGACCTTGAGGACGGCGGTCTCGACCTTGCCGTCGCCGGTGAAGTGGTTGACGCCCCAGCCGTCGTGCAGCGTGATGCCCTCGGCCTTGGCCTCCTCGACCTCGAAGTCGTGGGCGGGCATGTCCTCGCAGCACTCGAGGCTGGCCTGGTGGACCTCCGCGGCGCCGAGGCGGCGAGCCGTGCGCGCCGCGTCGATGGCCACGTTGCCGCCGCCGACCACGAGGACCTTGCGGCCGCCGAGGTCGACGTTCTTGCCGAGCTTGACGTCGGCGAGGAAGGTGAGGGCGCTCATGACGCCGTCCTTGTCCTCGCCGGGCACGCGCAGCTGGACGGCCTTGTGCGTGCCCGTCGCCACGAGGACGGCGTCGAACCCGTCGTCCTTGAGCTTCGCCGGGTCGTCGACCGTGACGCCGGTCTCGATCTCGACGCCGATGGCGGTGACGTTGGCGACGTCGTCGTCGACGACTTCGTTCGGGAGCCGGTAGGCCGGGATGCCGAGCGCGAGGAACCCGCCGGCGCGCTCGGCCTTCTCGAAGATCTTGACGCCGTAGCCCTTGCGCGCCAGTTGCCAGGCGGCGGTGAGGCCGGCCGGGCCCGAGCCCACGACGGCGACCTTCTTGCCGTTCTGCTCGGGCTTCTCGACGGGCTTAGGCTCCGTCTGCCCGTACCGCTGGTCGGCGATGAAGCGCTTGAGGCGGCGGATCGGCAGCGGGCCCTCGAGCTCGCCGCGCGTGCACTCGCCCTCGCAGGGCGCGTAGCACGCGCGCCCGAGCGAGCCGACGAGCGGCGTCGTCTCCAGGACCAGGTCGAACGCCTGGTCGTACTCGCCGCTGCGCACGCGCGCCACGTAGCCGTGCGCCTTGATGCCCGCCGGGCACTCGTAGCGTGCACGGCGAGACGCCCTCGCGGCTGATGACGGCCTTCTTGGGCACCGCCTGCGGGAAGGCGATGAACGCCGCCCGCCGCGACACCATGTCGGCGTTGTACTCGTCCGGCACGGCGACGTTGCAGGCCATCTCGCACTGGCGGCAGCCGGTGCAGGCGGCCTCGTCGACGAACTTGGGCTTCTGCTTGATCTTCGCGTGGTAGCGGGCCGGACCGTTGCCGTCGCCGCCGTTGCCGCGGATGGCCTCCACCTCGGCGTACGTGAGCACGTCGATGTTGGGGTGGTGGATGGTGGCGCCCATCTTGGGAGTGGAGATGCAGCTGGCGCAGTCGAGCGTGGGGAAGACCTTGCTGAGCAGGATCATCTTGCCGCCGACGCTCGGCTCCTTCTCGACCACCAGGACCTTGTAGCCCATGTCGCCGAGCTTGAGCGCCGACTCCATGCCGCCGATGCCGCTGCCGACGACGAGCGCGTCGTACTTGCGCGCTTCCTTCATGCCGCCGCCTTTCGGGCCGGCCCGAGGCCGGCCAGGGCGGCGGCGTACTCGTGCATGTAGTTGGTGAACGGCTCCGCGCAGACGGAGCAGACCGCGGCCATGCGCACGCGCTGCGGCTCCAGGCCGTGCTCCTTGAGCAGCTCCTGCGCCGTGGTCATGATGCCGGCCGTGCGCTCGGCGCAGTCGGGCAGGTAGGCGCACTCCTCGCCGTCGGCGGCGATGAACACGCCGTCGAAGCCCTGCTGCATGGCGTACAGGATCCAGCTCGGCTTGATCGCGCTGGTGCACGGCAGGTTGATGACCATGACCGTGGGCGAGTAGTGCATGTGCGAGCTGCCCGCCAGGTCGATGCCCGGGTCGGAGATGTTGTTGGTGCTGAAGACCAGGATGCGCGGGTCGTACGGCTGGCCCTCGGGTGCCTCTACGTCCGTCATGTCACTTCATCTTCTTGACGAAGAGGCGCATGAAGCCGGGCTCCTCGACGACGCCCATGTACTCGTGGCCCATCTTCTTGGACCAGGCGGGGAGGTCTTTGGTGCGTGCCGCTGTCGGTGGCCTGGACTTCCATGATCCCGCCGACGGATGACGCTCGGGATGCCCTTCTTGGCGGCGAGGATCGGGCCGGGGCAGCTGGTGCCGCGGGCGTCGACGATCTTCTCGGCCTGGATGGTGGTGAGGTCCTCTGACATGGTGGTCTCCCTTCGCTCCTTGTGGACGCTTGTATTTGTGCTTTCTTTCGCAAGCGACGGCCTGGGTCTCCGCCTGCTTGTCACCTTCTGGTCGCTTCTCCCCTTGGCTCGTGTGGCTCGGCTACGCGGACGCAGCCGGCGTGGTGCGCAGCCGGGCGTCGTACAGCTCGGCCGCCTGGAGGGTCTCGCCCTGCTCGAGGTGCTGTTCGACCAGCGCCTGGCGCATCAGCGCGCACGCCTCCATGAACTTCTGGTTGGTCACGCGGTAGTAGACGGTCTGGGCTTCCTTGCGGGAGGTCACGAGCCGCCGCTCCTTGAGCACGCGCAGGTGCTGCGACACGTTGTGGACCGAGATGCCGATCTCCGCGGCGAGGTCGCCCACGCACTTCTCGTCGCTGCAGATGGCGTGGAGGATGGCCTGCCGGTGCTCGTTGGCCATGGCCTTGCACAGCTCCGCGTGCATGCGGAAGAGGGGCTTGAGGTCCGCGGTCTGGGTGGCCGGCGAGGGCGTCTGTGCGAGCTTGTGAATTTGCATACTTGCTTATATACGCCTATCCGAATGAACGAGTCAACCGAGACAGAGGCAGTCCGATTTGTCGGGTTTGCAAGACTGCGGGAGCGACCGCGCCTCCGGGAATTGACGCCGCACGGCCCCGGCCGGACAATCGACGGACGCGGCGCGGTCGTTCATCCGCACGACCGCACGGCCGCATGACGGCGAGGAGCGCCACATGGAAGAACGCCTCGAACGCGAAGTGAACCAGCTGCACGCCAGCATCTGCCAGGCGCTGGCCGACCCCAAGCGCATCCTCATCCTGTACGAGCTGCACGAGGGTCCGAAGACGGTCACGGAGCTCACCGAGGCGCTCAAGGTGCCGCAGCCGACGGTGTCACGGCACCTCAAGATGCTGCGCGAACAGCGCCTCGTCTACAACGAACGCGACGGCGTCAGCGTGCGCTACTCGCTCGCCGACCATCGCGTGATCGACGCGCTCGACACCATGCGCGCAGTCCTGCTCGGCGGCCTCGCCCAGCAGGCGGAGCTGGCCGAGGGCCTCACCTGAGGCGTGCGGAGCTGGCCTCACACCCCGGACGGGGCGGGAGGCTCCTTTTCCGGCCCCGTCCCGCCCTTGCCCCTACTTCATGTAGTCCGCCGGCAGCGGTCTGTCGACGTCGCCGTACACCTTGAGCGAATTGGCGACGTCGATCAGTTCAGCGCCGACCGTGCGCCGCGGCTGGTCGTCGTTAGGTGTGCGTAGAATGCTGGATCATGAGGATGCTTCCGAGCAGAGGAGGCAAGGTGGCCGGCATCGCCGGCGGCATCTTCGCCACGGTCACGATGGACGCGGCGATGGTGCTGGCCGCCCGGCTGGCGCCGGAGACGTTGGCCTCGGACAAGACCAGCCCTGAGATGATCGGCCGCTGGGCCGCCGGCCTCGCGCGGGGCCGGTGGCGGCACGAGGACGTCTCCGCAGAGGCGCCGGTGCGCGGCGAGTTGTGGATCGGGCTCGCCGCGCACTACCTCACCGGCATCACGCTCACGCAGGTCTACCTCGCGGCCGCCGGCCGTGGCGGCCGGCGGCCGGGCGTTCCGGCGGCCTTCGCCTACGGCGTGGCCACGGGCGTGCTGCCGCTCCTCCTCATGTACCCCTCCATGGGCTACGGGTGCTGCGGCCGGCGGAGCGGCGACGCCCGCCGCATCGTGCGCGCGATGTTCCTCGGGCACGTCGCGTTCGGCGCCGGCATCGGCGCCTGGACGGCTACCAGACGAAGGGGATGAACTGCCGCCGCACTTGCTGGCGGTAGTCCGCGTAGCCCACGTACTCGGTGACCAGCCAGGCCTCCTCGCGGCGCCGCTTGGCGTCGAGGAACACGGCCGCGACGGCAAGCGGCACGAGGGCCAGCGGCGAGGACAGCAAGGCCCACCCCAGCATGGCCAGCAGGGCGCCGCCGTACATCGGATGGCGCACGAGGCCGTAGACGCCGGTCCGCCTCAGCTCGCCGTCGTCTACCGGCTTCGGGAAGGGCGTGAGCTGCCGCCCGAGGCCGGCGCCGGCGGCGAGCAGCAGCACGACGCCGGCCAGCACAGCGACGCCGCCGGCGGCCGCGAGCCACGGCCCGCGCCGGCCGGCCAGGCCGCTCCGACGACCCGGCCACGACTGCCGCGGCCAGCAGTCCCATCTGGATCGCGACCCAGCCGCCGCCGCGAGAGCCGAGCGCCGGGAGCCGGTCCGACACGCCGCCGGCACGAGGCCGCCGGCGTGTCGTCACGTCGCCGTGCGCTGATCCGGCGGCGCTCATGACGCCGCCCCGTTGACAGGCGTGCCGCCGTTGACCGGCGACCCGGTCTGCTCTTCGTGCCGCCGGACGACGGCAGCCACCAGGATGGCGGCGCCGGTGAACGCGGCCAGGCTCGACCACACGACCATGTCGCCGGCCCAGGCCTGCACGTCCGCGAGCAGGGTCACACCGACGGCCGCGCAGATGGCGCCGCCAAGGGTGACCCGCCTCGCCGCGGCCATCTCCACCAGTGGCCAGCCCACGATCGCGAGCGGCCACCACTGCCCGATGGTCTGCGCGGAGTCCACGACCCCCGCCGCATCGAGAAAGCCGCAGATGCCCACGGCCACCAGCACTGCCCCGAACCACATGGATCCCGCCTTCATCTCCTGCTCCTTGTCGTCGTGTCTGCGCTTGTTCGATGCTTCGACGAGTATCGAAGTACGATGCGAAAAAAAGGGGGTGGCCGGAGCCGGTCACCCTGCCGGCCCCTTGGCGAACGACTCGAGCTGGCTGAGCACCTCCGGGTCGACCCAGCAGTGAAGCCGCTGTCCGCGCTTCTCGCAGGTGATGAGACCCGAGCTGCGCAGTTCCTTGACGTGATGCGAGACGGTCGAGAGCGAGAGACCGAAGCGCTCGGCGATCTCGGTGAGGTTGTCGGACACCTGGTCGTCGCTGCAGCCATCGCTGTTGCAGTCGCGCACGAGCTCGAAGATGGCGAGGCGTGTGGGATCGCCCAGAGCCTTGAAGATCTTCGTCATTTCCGCCACGTGCCGCCTCCCCGGTGGCCGCCGCCCGGGTGGTGCCCCGGTGCATACTTCGATACTTGTCGAAGTATAGAACGACATGGAAGACGTGTCAACCGCCGCGTGGGCAATGCTCCGGCCGGCCGCCGCGCCTGTGCGTGCAGCAGGGTCGACGGCAGGCGCGGCCGCGGCCCCGCCCCGAGGTGTACAGTCGGCGGATGGACCAGCGTGAGCAACGGACGATGGTGTGGTCGCTCGACGACCGGTCGACGGCGCTGCTCGCCGCCGTCCTCTTCGTGCTGCTCTACGTCGCGAGCCTGTTCTCGTACCTGCTGTTCCACACGCTCGCGGAGATCGTCTTCATCGTCGTGTGCCTCAGCGTGGTCGTGCTCGCATGGTCGCTGCGGCCGTTTCTCGACGACGACTTCGCGATGCTCCTCGGCGTGGCCCTCGTGTTCGTCACCGGCTTGCACATCATGCACATCGTGGACTACCCGGGCCTTGGTCTCGTCAGCGGCTCGCCCGACCCTCCGACCCAGCTCTGGCTGGGCGCGCGTCTCCTGCTCGTGGCGGCGTTCATCGCCTCCGCGTTCGTCATCGGGAAGCGCGTGCGCATGTGGGTCGTCGGTGCGGCGTGCGCCGGCTACACGATCGCCCTCGTGGCTGCCATCTACTGGTGGCGCGTCTTCCCGGCCACTCTCACGGCCACAGGGCTGACACCGTTCAAGAAGCTCGCCGAATACGTGCTCTGTGCGCTGTTCCTGGTCGCGATCGTCCTGCTGTGGCGCAAGAGAGACCGCATGCCCGGCCAGACGTGGCGACTGCTCCGCGCCGCGCTCGTGGTGACCATCGCCGCGGAACTCTGGTTCACGCTCTACCAGTCGGCGCACACGTGGCCGAACCTGGTCGGGCACTTCCTCCTCGTCGCTCTCGGCGCTGCTCGTCTTTCGGGCGGTCGTCGACGACGGACTCGCCCGCCCGCACGCGATCGCGGTCGCCAATCTGCGAGAGGCCGAGCAGATGCACCGCCGTCTCGAGCAGGCGCTCGTTCCGAGCGTCCCCGTCGAGCACGAGGGACTCGAGATCCTCATCCGGTACCGCCCGAGCGAGCGCCACCTTGCCCTGAGCGGGGATTTCATCGACGTGCTGGAGCGGGGCGACGGCGGAATGGCCATCATCTGCGGGGACGTCAGCGGCCACGGACCGAACGCGGCGGCCATGGGAGCGATGTTGCGCGCGAGCTGGCAGGCCCTCACCGACAGCGGTGCGGACGCGGAGACGATCGTCCGGAGCCTGCGGGCGGTACTCGAGCGTGAGCGAAAGAACCCCACGACGTTCGCGACCCTTTGTCTGGCGTGGATCGATTCGCGCTTCGGCGATGTCACCATCCTCAACCTGGGCCACCCGTCGCCCCTTCTCGTGCATGCGGACGGCAGGGTGACCCAGCTCTCCACGACCCCGATGCCGCCCCTCGGCACCGTCGACTGGCCGGTGGAGGAACCTCTGACGGCGGCGCTCCCGGACGGCTGGCGCCTGTTCTTCTACACAGACGGCCTGATCGAGGGACGCGCCAGCCCGGGCAGTCCCGAGCGCTACGGGGAGAGGCGGCTCATCGACGCCGTGGGTCGCCGGGTGACGGGGTCCGTCGGTGCGGACGACCTCGACCGGCTCATCGGCGAGGTCGAGGCAGCCGGCGGCGCTTCGTTCAACGACGATGTGGCGGTGATGCTGTTCTCTGCCGCCGGGACGCACGCGGCCGCCGACGGCCCAGCGCGGCCTCCCGAACGCGCACTGGCAGGAGCCGGCTGACCGGATCACTCAGGCCCTCGAGCCGCCAGGCGGTGCAGTCCCGGGTGACGAAGGCACGCCGGAAGACGGCCGTGCATGCACTCTCTCGCCCGCCATCGCACGCTGAGCCCGCTCGAGGCCGACAATGTCGCCAACATGCTCCGGTTCATCTGCTCGGCCTACTACATCCCCAGCGAGCAGCAGTGGGGGGCGTTCTAGGAGGCGAGAACGGTCATGCGCAGACCTGCGATCACGACCTCCAGGCTCTGCGCGAAGACCTCTTCTGACAGCGCCCGGGTCAGGTCTGTCGGCCAGGTCGACGCCCTCCACGCCGACCTGGTTGCCGTCCTGCGTCGGAATCACCGGCCGGTCTGTCTGGACCCGGGCGCGCGTCGCAGCCTGGGCGACCATGACCATGAACCCGGTGAGGAAGGCGTCGCAGACGCTCCACATGGCGACGAACTGCTCCTGGCTGATCCCCTGCCGCGCGTGCAGCGCGCGGATGCGCGCGGCGTACTCCAGCACGGGCGACTCGAACACGGGTGCGTCCGCGACCAAAGTGAAGGCGCGGGGGTGCCGCAGTGTCATCTCGCGCAGGGACCGGGCGACGCGGCGCAGGCTGTCGTCCCAGGCCTCGCCGGGGACCTCGCGCACGTCCACCTCGTCCAGCAGCAGCTCGACGATGTCGCGCTCCAAGGTCTCGCGGTCGGGCGTGTGCCCGTAGAGCGTCATGGTTCCGACGCCGAGCGCTTCGGCGACTGCGCGCAGGCTGAGCGCCTCCAGTCCGCGGCGGTCGATGATCTCAAGTCCGGCGCGCGCGATGTTCTCGCGACTGAGATGCGTGTGCACTCTGGGGCGACCCGACCTTGACATGGGAGGGAGTGTACCAGAGACTTTCCGTACAGCCTACGCGAAGTCACGTCGCCGTGCGACGGACTGTGGGGTGGGGAGTCGGACACAACCAGGGGGGGTCTCATGAAGGGGAGTCGTATCGTCGCGGTGGGGGTGCTCCTCGCCGCACTCATCGTGGTGCTCGCGTTCGCGGGCGTCGCCGGCGCCGTCAAGCCGCGCACCGCCGACACGGTGTTCAAGAACGCCTACGTCTACACGGTGAATCCGGGCCAGCGCACGGCCCACGCCGTCGCCGTGCGCGGCGCCAAGATCCAGTACGTGGGCTCCAACCAGGGAGTCCGCGCGTTCATCGGCAAGGGCACCAAGGTCGTCGACCTCAACGGCAAGATGCTCATGCCGAGCTTCTCGGACGGGCACGCCCACCCGTCCGCCGCGGTCAGCTTCCTCTACGCGGCGAACCTGTACGGCCTCGACGGCACGGC
Organism: uncultured Thermoleophilia bacterium; assembly: GCA_963741075.1. Lineage (GTDB taxonomy): Bacteria > Actinomycetota > Thermoleophilia > UBA2241 > UBA2241 > CAIXSE01. The sequence goes on along the minus strand of CAVUGS010000026.1, from coordinate 13,794 downwards.
CGCGTACAAGCAGGCGCTGGCCGACTTCATCGCCGCGAACCCGGCGCTGGACTCGTACCAGGGCAGCGGCTGGAGCGAGGCCGCGTATCCCGGCATCGGTCCGCTGAAGGCGGACCTGGCGGACCTCACCACCAAGCCGATGGCGCTCTGGTCGGACGGCCACCACAGCCTGTGGGTCAACCAGGCGGCGCTCGACCTGGCCGAGATCGACAACACCACGCCCGATCCGATCGGCGGCGTGATCGAGCGCGTCCCGGGCTCGAAGGTGACCGACCCTCCGTACGGCACGCCGTCCGGCTGCCTGCGCGAGTCGGCGACCGACATGATGATGGCGGTCTTCCCGGACTTCACCGTGGAGCAGTACAAGGAAGGCATCCTGTTCTACGAGCACGAGATCGCCAACCCGGTGGGCATCACGCTCTCCCAGGACGCGGTGGAGTTCCCCGAGCACCAACACTTCGAAGGCGTTCGAGGAACTGGCGCAGGCCGGTGAGCTGACGGTGCGCATCCGCGGCTCGCTGCAGATCATGCCCAACCTGGGCGACGTGGCGCCGCAGGTCGACGCGGTCGTGGCCGAGAAGGCCCTGCACAAGACGACGTTCTACCAGACGAACGCCGTCAAGTTCTTCGCCGACGGCGTGATCGAAGGCCACACCGGTTACCTGCTACAACCCTACGCGGACGCCGAGGCGTTCAAGGGCGACGCGGCCTACCGCGGCGTGCCGATCTGGCAGCCCACCGACTTCAACGCCGCCGTGATGAAGGCCGACAAGGCCGGCATGCAGATCCACGTGCACGCCATCGGCGACGCCGCCGTGAGCGAGAGCCTGGACGCGATCGCCTACGCCGAGGCCGTGAACGGCCACCGCAACCACCGGCCGATGATCACCCACCTGCAGCTGGTGGACGCCTACGACTTCGCGCGCTTCAAGAACCTCGGCGTGACGGCGCTGCCGCAGCCGTACTGGTTCCTGATGGACGACTACTACCACAACGTCCAGGTGCCGTTCCTCGGCCAGGAGCGCGCCGACGACGAGTACCCGATGAAGAGCTTCTTCGACCAGGGCGTGCACGTGGCGTCGGGCAGCGACTTCCCGGTCACCCCGAACCCGGACGCTCTGGCGGCCATGCAGATCGGCGTCATGCGCTGGTTCCCGGAGTCGTCCATGGGCGGCACGATCCCGGTCGGCGACATCCTGTGGCCGGAGGAGCGCGTGACCATCCAGCAGATGATCCGCAGCTTCACCATCGAGGGCGCCTACGCCAACATGCTCGAGAAGACTACCGGCTCGATCAAGGTCGGCAAGTCAGCCGACATGGTCGTGCTGGCGCGCAACATCATCAAGTGCGAGCCCGAGGAGATCGGCGTGGGCAACAAGGTCCTGCTCACCATGTTCCGCGGGGACACCGTGTATCAGGACGACGCGTTCTGAGCGACAGGTCCTGAGACCTGACGCACTGGCACGCCTCGCGGCGTGACGGGCGAGCGAAGGGCGAGGGCGGCCGGCCGGAAGTGCTGCCGCCCTCGCCCGTTTGTGGGGAACTCCGCCGGGTGGGTATCACTCAGCCATGAGCTTCGTCGCACTCCTCAGAGCCGTCAACGTCGGCGGCACCAAGCTGCCGATGGCCGACCTGAGAGCCCTCCTCGAGGGACTCGGCCTCGCCAACGTGCGCACGTACCTGCAGAGCGGCAACGCCGTGTTCGACGCCGGGGACGACACCGAGCCGGCGTCGGCGCTCGCCACCGCCATCGAGATGCGCATAGAGCGCGACCTTGGGCCGCGCGTCGGCGTGCTGGTGCTGCCGGGCGAGTGCATCGGCCGACGTCGCGGCCGCCAACCCGTTCCTCGACGGCGGCGGCGACACGGGGATCCTGCACGCGACCTTCCTCTTCGGGCCGCACGGCGAGGCCGACTTCGGCGAGGCGTCAGACGCCGCCTACTGCGCCGTGTACAAGGCGGCCTTCAACAAGCTGGAGCTGCCGGCGGACGAGGGCGAAGAGGCGGCGTTCGTAGGGGCGCCGCCGCTGGCCGCTCCGGTCATCTACCTGAAGCTGCCGCACGGCTACGGGCGCACCAAGCTGAACAACGGCTGGTTCGAGCGCAAGCTGGGCACGGCGGCCACCACCAGGAACTGGCGGACGGTGGTGGCTCTGGCGGCCGATGGCCGGCGAGAGCTGAGCTCAGAATCGCCGGACCACGGCCGGGCGGGAGCGTCAGGCCGCCCGGGACGTTCCTCCCCGGCTCTGCTTCTTCAGCTTCTCGAGCAACTCCTCGAGCCGCTCCATCCCCTCTGTGAGGCCGGTCTCCATGCCGGCCTGGACCATGGAGTCGCGGTCCTCGACGGACTGGTACACGGAGTTGGTCGTGACGTAGGTGCGGCCGTCTCGCTCCTCCAGCGTCAGGGTCTCCAGCGAGACGTGCCCCGGAGCACCCTCGTACTCGAACGTCTGCACGGCGCCGTCGAGGCTGGGCTCGCCGTGGAAGACGCCGTGGAAGGTGTACGTGTTGCCCTCGGGGTCGTGATGCGAGTAGCTGTAACGCCCGCCGTCGCGAGGGTCGAATTCATCGATGGTCATGGTGACTCTTCGCGGGCCGAGCCACTGGGCGAGCAGATCAGGCTCCATGAACGCCCGGAACACGAGCATGCGCGGCGCGTCGAAGTCGACGGTGGTGATGATCTGCGGGACGCCCGGAGGGGCGGAGATCTGCAGGTTGGTCATGGTGTCCTCCCGGTGGATGTCTCTCCGTGAGGACTACCCCGCCCCCCGGCGTGGTAAGCGGGCGACCGCTGCAGGGCCAGGCCTGCAGCCTTGGGTCATGCGCCTGCACCCGGGAAGGGGCGCCGGGGGCCGTCACGGGGTACCCTCCCCGGGGCGTCAGTCGCCGGCGCCCTCGCGCAGCAGCCAGATCACGCGCTGGTGCGTCAGCGTGTAGAGGATCGCGACGAGGATGGCGTAGGCGAGGCCCAGTTGCGGGACGCCCGCGGCCGCGAGCGCCGTCGCGACGCCGGTGAAGTAGGCGGCCTCGATGACCAGCCGGACCCACCCGGGCACCGGTACCGCCGGGCTCGCGCTGCCGTCGCCGGGCACGCGGAAGACGTCCCAGAGGATCCAGGCCGCGACCATGGCTCCCAGCGCCCACGCGTACCGGCCCGGCCCGGCGTGGACCGCCCACCCCCAGTAGCCGTACGCGAGGATGGCCGCTATCTCGAGGAGTGCGGCGAGGGGCCGGTGTGGACGGCGACGGGTCACGCGCGCCGGGAAGGGCAGGCCTGAGCTGTGCGACCCTGCGTGCGCGCGGGGTGATGAGAGGTGGCAGGCATCGGGGGGCTCCACTCCTCCTCGTGTCGGTCACCGTGACCGCGATCCCGGCGCACGTGGCGGCCCGGGGAGCGCGTGTTGTCAGCAGTGTACACGGTCTGGCCGCGTTGCGGGCGGTGGAGTTTGACGGCCGGAGGACTGCAACCACCGCCCACGGGGGAGGACGTCCGGGACGGCGATGGAGGGCACGGTGGACGACGCGAAGGTGCTCGCGGCGACGGGCAGGGAGGTGCGAGATGGCCGTCGATGTCATCAGTGAGATCGTGATCGGGAGGCCTCCGCAGGAGGTCGCAGACTTTGCGGCGGACCCGGGCAACGCGCCCCGGTGGTACGCCAACATCGAGCGTGTGGAGTGGAAGGCCGGACCTCCCCTCGGCGTTGGCTCGCGCATCGCCTTCGTTGCTCGTTTTCTTGGGCGCCGACTCGCCTACACGTACGAGGTCGTCGACTACGAGCCGGGAGCTCGACTCGTGATGCGCACGTCCCAAGGTCCGTTTCCGATGGAGACGACGTACACCTGGCAGCCGGCGGCAGACGGCCAGACGAAGATGACGCTGCGCAACCGCGGCGAGCCGGCGGGCTTCTCCTCGCTGGCCGCGCCCATGATGGCCTCGTCCATGCGCCGCGCCAACCGGAAAGATCTGGCGCGACTCAAGGAGATCGTGGAGGCCGCCCCCGCAGCCTAGTCCGGCGCGGCGCCGGCCACGAGCAGCAGCGAGCGGCGCGCGTGGTCCAGCGCGGCCTCCAGGTCGAACTCCGGGGCCGCGACGACCATGGCCACGATGATCCCGTCGAGCAGGATGGAGGCGAACTGGCCGAGCGTCGTCGACGCGCCGGCGCCGGCCGGGGCGCCCATCGCCGGCGAGAGGACTTCCGCGGCCCAGTCGTACCAGCCCTGGTAGTAGGTCCTGAGGTGGTCGTGCAGCTCCGCGTCTCGTGCGGCCTCGGGCAGGAGCTCGTAGAACGCCGTGAACCGGCTGACTCGTTCCTTGATCTGCGCGACCGTGCCGACGATCAGGTCCACCCGCTCCGCGAGCGTGGCGCTCTTCGGCGGCATGGTGCCGAAGTGGAGAGACTCGCGGACGGTCACGTCCTCCAGCAGGGCGAGCACGAGCTGCTGCTTGCCGCCGAAGTAGTACCAGACCCCGGCCTTGTTGACCTGCGCCTCGGCCGAGATGGCCTGCAGCGTCATGCTCTGATAGCCGCGCTCGGTGAGGATCTTCCGTGGCCGCGGCCAGGATCTTCTGGGCCGTGGGGTGCAGCGTGGTGCGGGACGGAGCTGTGCACACCGAGGCCGGCGTCCTCGCCTCTGGCTGCGCCGGCCCGCTGTTCCTCGAGTCCGGACGTCTCCACATCCGACATCTCGACCCCTTTGTCCGCGGCTGCGCTCGCAGACTACCCGTTCGGGTGAGTGGGTAAAAGACGTCTCGTGGTGTAGACTCACCCGGTCGGGTGAGTAAGCCGCATCGAGACGTCACGCCCAGGGAGGATGTTGCAGCCCAACGACCAGCCACTGCCGCGATCCGGCTTCTCGTGGGCTGTGCTCTCCGGCGTCACCTGGGGCGCCGACGGCGTCATCCTCGGCCTCGTCCTCGCGATGGCGCCCTTCCTGGGCGCGGCGGCGCTCGTCGCGCCGCTCGCCGTCGCCGCCCTGCACGACGGGCTCGCCACGGGCTGGATGCTGGCCTTCAACGGCGCGACCGGCCGCCTGAGGACGTTGCCGCGCAGTCTCGCCAGCCGGCAGGGGCCTGGTCCTGTGTGCGGCGGCCGTCATCGGCGGCCCCATCGCCATGTCCGGCTACCTGTTCGGGATCAAGTACGCCGGGCCGGCCTACACGCTGGCGATCAGCGCCACCTATCCCGGCAGTGGGCGCTGTGCTCTCGCACGCCTTCCTGCGCGAGTCGCGTCACGCGCCGGGGCTGGGCCGGCGTCGTGGTCACGGTGGCGGGCGCGGTGTCGTCACGTACACGCCGCCCTCCGGCGACGCTCCGTACTTCTACCTCGGCATCGGCCTGGCGACGGTCGCGACCCTGGGCTGGGGGATCGAGGGTGTGCTCGCCATCCACGCCATGAAGACCATCGAGCCGGTCGTCGCCGGCACGCTGCGCATGGCGACCTCGTTCGTCGTCTACGTCGTGGTCGTCCTGCCGCTGGTCGGCGGCCTGGGGTCCTGAGCGCCGCGCTCGCGCAGCACCAGCTTCTGGGTCGTGCTCGCCGCTTCGGCCGCCGGCGCGGCGTCCTACCTCACGTACTACGCCGCCAACCACCTGGTGGGCGCGAGCCGGGCGATGCCGCTCAACTCGCTGTACGCCGTGTGGGCCATCGTCTTCTCGGTCGTGCTGTTCGGCCTGCACCCCACGCCCCAACTCGTCACGGGCGTGCTGGTCACCTTCGGTGGCGCCGTGCTCGTCGTCGCGAGCGCGCCGCGGGCCGACCGCGCGCCGTCGCACTCCCAGGCGGCCAGCGCGTCGGCCGAGTCCTGACCTGCCATCGAGGCCGCGGCGAGCGGCCTACATCTTGACCAGGTCGAGCAGCCCGTAGACGAGGAAGGCGGGCCACACGATCGACTGCAGCACGCCCCAGACGCCGTCCCAGAACGACGTCGCGCTGCCGATGAAGTAGACGAGCGCGCCGATGAACCCGAGCCCGTACACCGCCCCGGCTCCCGCCGCGCCTGCGCCGCCCCTGTTGTCGGCCATCTTGCATCCCCTCTCGTCGGTACTCTGTGCCTCCGTCGACCAACCTAGGGAGTCGTGCGCGCGATGTCCAGAGGGCGTGGCCGCTCAGGCGTGCCGCCGGGCCACCAGTGCCCGCCGCTGCGATAGTCTGCGCTGAACGAGCAACGCCGAGGAGTGCGGACGATGGAGACCTTCACCGAAGCCAGGACGCTGGTCCGCAACGACGGGTACGCCGCGGCGCGACAGGCGGCGCTCGAGACCCTCGACCTCAGCGCCGTCGACGCGCCGATCCGCGACATCGTCGAGGCCTTTCGCCCCCTGCCGCACTGCTTCACCCTGCAGTGCTGCTACGGGCACTTCCTCACCTCGCCGGCACAGGACGACTACAGTCTGGCGCCGCTGCCGGATGGCCACGCGGGCGCCGTGCGCTACCGGATCGCCTACGTCGCCTTCTGCGTCGACGCCGGCGACCGCGGCCGGGCCCTCCTGGAGAGACTCTCGCGGGTGCCGGAGACAGACCCGGCCTACGTGCAGTTCGGGTCGGCCGACTGGTTCTGGGACCAGTGGGTGAACTCCTACACGCTCCAGGTGGAACCCGCGGCGCACCGGTTCAAGGACCAGGCGGTCCTCACCGCCGGAGAGGCGCTGCAGGTGCAGCACGCCCGGGACCGGTTCTTCGAGGAGCTCCGGCTGGTGCTGGCCGAGGAAGACGCTCTGTAGCCGCGCGCCCTCGCATATACTCCCGGCGAGCACGGCCGGCGATGGAAGAGGAGACAGCGATGCCCAAGAGAGAGAAGGTCGCACCAGAGCCGCCGCTCATCGAGGTCTGGCTCTCGGACCCGGACCAGAAGCGGCCCCCGTTCGGCCACAAGACGACACCGCTGGAGTACCTCTCCGGCAGCGATCCGCTGCCCCGGCCCGGGGACATCATCCACCTGCCGAGGAACGTGACCGGCGACACCAAGAGGCAGGCGTTCGGCTATGGAGGCACGCGCACGCCGTTCCGCGTGGTGGAGTGCAGCTTCGTGTACGCGCGCGACAAGGGCGAGAAGTTCGACCCGCTCCATCCCAGGCCGGCCGTGCACGTGAAGACCACCGTCCACGTGATGCGCCTCAGCCCGAAAGAGGTCTACGACGATCGCGGCTGGGAGCGCGAGCCGGGCGTCTGACCGGGCGGTGGGACGTGGGCGCCGCGGGCGACGGCTTCGTCGTCATCGACTTCGAGACGACGGGGTTCAGCGCGCGCAAGACCGACCGCGTCGTGGAGATCGGCGTCGTCTGCATGGACCACTCGGGCGAGGTGGTCTCGGAGTGGACGACGCTCGTCAATCCCGGGCGCGACGTCAGCGCCGGGCACATCCACGGCATCACGGCGCGCGACGTGTACGGGGCTCCGCGCTTCGAAGAGGTCGCCGGGCTGCTCGCCGAGTCGCTGCGCGGCCGGGTCCTGGTGGCGCACAACCTCTCCTTCGAGGCGCAGTTCCTGATGGGCGAGTTCGGGCGTCTGGGGCACGAGCTGCAGCTGGACCGCGGCTCGGGCATCTGCACGATGACGCTGGCGAGCACCTACATCCCGCACTCGCCGCGCAACCTGCAGGCCTGCTGCGACTGCTGCGGCGTCGAGTTGCTCGATGCGCACTCGGCGCTGGCGGACGCCCGAGCGACGACCCAGCTGCTCGGGCGCTACATCAGCGTCGACGCGGACTTCGCCGACCGCTGGGCCCACTGCTACGCGCAGTCGCTGCACGTGGAGTGGCCGGCGCTCGCCGCCGACCCGAGCTGCGTGAAGCCGCGCGGGGCGCAGCCGAGGCAGAAGCCGCCGACACCTACGTCGGGCGGCTGGCCGCCCACCTGCCGGCGGTCGGTGGCTCGGGCGTCACCGACAGCTACCTCGAGGTCCTCGACCGCGCGCTCATCGACCGCATCCTGGCGCTGCACGAGATGGACGAGCTCATCGGCCTCGCTCGCGACCTCGGCCTCTCGCGGCAGCAGACCGACGCCGCCCACCGCGACTACCTGGACGCGCTGGTGCAGGCAGGCCTGGGCCGACGGCGAGCTGAGCGATGCGGAGATCGCCGACATCCGCCACATCGCGGGCCTGCTCGGCATCGGCGAGCCGGAGCTGCAGGGCTCCATCCAGGCCGCGGCAGAGGGAGTGGGCGCGCGGGCCGGCTACGCCTGCAGCCCGCCCGTCGGCGCCTTCGCGCTCGAGCCCGGCGACCGCATCGTCTTCACCGGCGAGGCGCCGGGCGTCAGCCGCGAGCAGCTGTGCGACGGAGGCGGAAGCGCTCGGGCTGCGGCCGATGTCCTCCGTCAGCCGCAAGACCAAGGTCGTGGTGGCGTCCGACCCGGATTCCATCAGCGGCAAGGCACGCAAGGCGAGAGAGTGCGGCGTGCCCGTGATCGACTTCGCCGCGTACTTCCGGCTGCGCGACCGCATGCCGGAGGCGTGACGAGCGCCACTTGCCGCGCCGGGGCTACCCCAGCGGCCCCAGCAGCAGGGCCAGGGGCAGCGTGAGGATGAGCGTGGAGAGGATCCACCACGAGGACGATTCATCCCCGCGGGCGCGGCCGCGGATGGCGAGCGCGACGGTGACGAACGCCGCGATCGCAGAGACGCCGGCGACCAGGAGCGCCAACAGGCCGCGGTTGGCGCATCCGATCAGCGAGACCGGCGTGAAGTACAGCCCGACGATCGCGAGCGGCGCGATGGCGGGGAGCAGTACGTGGCGCACGGTCGCTCGAGCCGGTTGTCGATGCGGTCAGGGTCATCGCTCCCGTATCGGCCGAACTCGGCGAGGCCTCAAGGGGGCGCGGCGACGATACTTCAGCTGCGCGACCGCATTGACGGGCGTAGGCTTCGAGCAAGCGACCACGAGGAGACCGATGAGCGACCCGACGACTCCAGCTGACGATCGGCCGGCCGGCGAGACCAGCACGGACGAGGCCGAGCAGAAGTCCGCGCCCATGACCGCCTACATCGGCATGGGAGCAGCCATCGGCATCGGCGCCGGGATCGGCCTCGTCTTCGGCACCATGCTGGACAACCTGGCGCTGGGGCTGGCGTGCGGCGCCGCGCTGGGTACCGTCGCCGGCGCCATCATGGAGTCCGGCCGCAAGCGTCACTGACGGGCGCTCGCTCACTACTTGACAGGTCGTCTTGTCGCGCGCAGGATGTACCGAGAAACCAGAATCGTTTACAGGTACTCACGGGAGCATCCGCATGCCGGCGACCAAGGACGAGATCGCGCTGACCTTCATGGGCCTGGCCGTGCGCTACGGCTTCCAGCCGCACGGCGGTGGAGGACGTCGCCAGGGCGCTGCGCATCTCCAAGAAGACCATCTACGAGTACTTCCCGAGCAAGGACGCGATGCTCGAGTACGCGCTGGAGCTGGCCGCGCTGCAGCAGCGCCGGCGGGTCGAGTCGCTGCTCACCGAGACCACGGCGCTGGGCCGCTCCCTCGAGATCACGCGCATCGCGCTCTCCGACGCGCGCGCCGGCTTCGCGGCAGAACCCGGGCGTGGACCTCGCCGAGCCGCCGGAGCTCCAGACGCGCGTCAACGACCGCGTGTACGGCCCCATGATCCGTGACCTGCTCGAGCAGGGCGTCGCGGCGGGGGAGTTCGAGGTCGCCGACGTCGATCTGACGAGCAGGTTCGTGCAGGCGATCGGCATGGAGGCGGTGCGGCAGATCCACGACGACCCGGAGAGCCGTCCCGAGGAGGCGACCGTCCAGGCGATCCGCCGGCTGATCACGGGCGAGAGCGCAGCGCCCGCGCCCGCCAAGAAGAACAAGAAGAAGCCAAGAAGAAGTGATGGGGTGAGGACGATGACGCAGGTCCTGGTCGCATACGGGACACGGTACGGCTCCACGCGCGAGGTCGCCGAGGCGGTGGCCGCGACGCTCGAGGAGCAAGGCATCGACACGGACGTGAAGACGGCGAGGGAGGTGCGCTCGCTGGACGGCTACGACGCCGTCGTGCTCGGCACGCCGCTCTACATGGGCGCGCTGCACAAAGACGTCCGCGCCCTGCTCGAGAAGAACCGGGCGGCGCTCGAGCACACGCCGTTCGCGCTCTTCGCGCTCGGCCCGATCAAGGCCGACGACGGCATCGACGGCTCGCGCGAGCAGCTCTTCACGCGCTCGCCAAGCTGCCGGTGCCGACTCCGGCCTCCACGGCCGTCTTCGTCGGCGCCTACGACCCGGCGCGGCTCGGCTTCAAGGACAAGATGATCGCCGCGCTGCCGGCCTCGCCGCTGCACGGCGAGACTGCGCATGACGAGCGGGACTGGGAGGCGATCGGCGCGTGGGTACGTGACGCTCGTGGAGCTCCTGGCGTAGGACGATTGTCGCCAGCGCTCTAAGAGCTGGCCGGCGCGAGCCCCATCACGACGAGTAACGTGTGGCGTACTAGGGCGAAGCTGACTCAGCGCGTGCCGCGCATCCGGATGCCGAACGTCCGTCCGCCGCTTTCATTCGCCTTCCCGATATGATGCGCGTATGGAGGACTCCGCAGTCAGCTCGTTCACTCGCGGCATCAGGCCGCGCAGTCAGGAATCGCTGGACTGGTACGACCGCGCACACCGTGTGGTTCTGGCTGGCGGTGTCGTTCGTCTATCTGGCGGTGATGCTGCTGCAGTTGTTCGGCCACCCGTCGTACAGGCCGGTGCTGAACGCCTTCGACTGGGCCATGTCGGGCGTGTTCGCGGTGGACTACGGGCTGCGCTGCTACATGGCCCCGAACCGGCGCGCCTTCGTCCTCCACGTCTGGAACCTGGCCGACCTTCTGGTGATCTTCACGCCCGTCATCGCGCGTGTTCACGCCCGTGCAGTGGACTGGCCTGCTGCGCGTCGTGCGCATCGTTCGGCTGGGCGTCATCGCCAGGCGCGTGTGGGACGGCGGCAGTCCGTTCCTTCAAGCGCGGACAGGTGAAGTGGATCGCCACTCGTGACGGGCGGCATCGTCGTGCTGGCGACGCTGACCGTGTTCGCGCAGGAAAGCCAGCATCCCGATTCGCACATCCAGACGCCGTTCGATGCGCTGTGGTGGGCCATCGTCACCATGTTCACCGTCGGCTACGGCGACACGTATCCGCATACCATCGTCGGGAAGGTGGCAGCCACTGTGCTGATGTTCGCGGGCATCGCGCTGTTCGGCTGGGTGACGGCTGCGCTGGCGTCCCTGTTCGTGGAGTCCAGCAGCGAAGTGGAAGCGCGGCACCAGCGCGACACGATGCAGGTGCAGATCAGCGATATGGCGCAGCAGCTGGAGCGCATCGAACGTCTGCTGGCGGGCCGGGACGGCGACGATCAGGTGCGCGTCGTGACTGATGCAGATGCGGAACCGGTGGACTGACGATGCAGCCCGTCTGCCCTACCTGCAAGCACCATGTCAGGTTGATCGGGGAGGGCCTGTAGGTCTGCGAAGCTTCCCACTACGAGGCCATGATCGGCTGGGCGAGGCACAGTCACCGCAGATGATGTGAGCCCGCTCCGCTGCCGCTGGGCGGCGCCGTGCCAACGGATTGCCAGGGTCCTGGCGCCGGAGTGCCCTCTTGACACACGCCGATGAATGGTGTTTAGTGACCACTAACTTATGGTACACTGGTCACCATGAAGGCAACGACACGCATCAGCAAGGAAGAGCGGCGGCGGGAGATCATCGAGGCCGCCACGCGTGAATTCGCCATTGGCGGCCTCCACGGCACGCCGGTCGAGGCGATCGCGAAGCAGGTCGGCGTCTCGCAGCCGTATCTCTTCCAGCTGTTCGGCACCAAGAAGGAGCTCTTCATCGCCGCAGTGCGAGCGCACCTTCGAGCGCACCGTCGCGGCGTTCCGCACGGCCGCGGCGGAGGCGGGCGAAGACGCCGAGCCAGGCCGACATCCTCATGGCCATGGGCGTCGCGTACCAGCAGACTGCTGGACGACCGCAGCCTCCTGCTCATGCAGATGCAGGCCTACGCGGCGTGCGCGGACGAGGAGATCCGCGACGTCGTGCGCGACGAGATGCTGCGCCTGGTGAGCTTCGTGCAGTCGGCCTCCGGGGCGCCGGAGGCGGCGATCCGTGAGTGGCTCGCCTACGGCATGCTCATGAACGTCGTGGCCGCCATGGACCTCACCGAGGTCGACGCCGACTGGGCGCGCATCATGTGCCCGGTCACCGGCTCGGCGCTGGCGGCGATGGCCGCCGACGCGGTCGGCAAGGCGGAGCGCACGGGCGTGGAGGCGCAGACGAAGTAGACGCGGGGCGGGCGCCCGGCTCCTGGCCGGACCCGCCCTTCTTCAGGTCCTCGATAAGTAAGTGATTGCTAAGTTAGTAAGGCAAAGGAGATGACAGAGAATGAGTGCACGAGCAGCGACCTTCTGGACCTTCGTGGTCACGAGCGTCGCCATCTTCATGGTGTCGCTCGACAACCTGGTCGTGACCACCGCGCTGCCGGTGATCAAGGCCGACCTGGGCGCCTCGCTCTCGGGGCTCGAGTGGACGGTCAACGCCTACACGCTGACCTTCGCCGTCCTGCTCCTGACCGGCGCCGCGCTGGGCGACCGGTTCGGGCGCAAGCGGATGTTCCTGGTGGGCCTTGCGATCTTCACGGCCGGCTCCGCCGCCGCGGCGCTCGCGCCGAGCATCGACGCGCTCATCGCCGCCCGGGCCCTGCAGGGCGTCGGCGGCGCGATCGTCACGCCGCTCACCCTGACGATCCTCTCCGGCGGCCGTGCCGCCGGCCCGCCGCGGCATGGCGCTCGGCATCTGGGGCGGCGTCAGCGGCCTCGCCGTCGCGCTCGGCCCCGTCGTGGGCGGCGCCATCGTCGAGGGCCTCTCCTGGCAGTGGATCTTCTGGCTCAACGTCCCGATCGGCCTCGTGCTGCTGCCGATCGCCCTGACGCGCCTGACCGAGTCCAAGGGCCCGAACCGCTCGCTCGACCTGCCCGGTCTGGGCCTGGCCAGCGCCGGCCTGCTCGGCATCGTCTGGGGCCTGGTCCGCGGCAACGAGCACGGCTGGACCAGCCTCGGCGTCGCCGGGCCCATCGCCGCCGGCATCGTCCTGCTGGGCGCGTTCGTCCTCTGGGAGCGTCGCACGCCCGAGCCGATGGTGCCGCTGCGCTTCTTCCGCAACCGCGCCTTCTCGGCCGCCAACGTCACCTCGCTGCTGATGAGCTTCGGGATGTTCGGCTCGATCTTCCTGCTGGCGCAGTTCTTCCAGGTGGTGCAGGGCTACTCGCCGCTCGAGGCGGGCATCCGCACGCTGCCGTGGACGGCCATGCCGATCTTCGTCGCGCCCATCGCCGGCATGTTCAGCGACCGCATCGGCGCCCGTCCGCTGCTGGTCGCCGGCATGGCGCTGATGGCCGGCAGGGCTGGCGTGGATGGCCGTCGTCACCAGCCCGACCGTCGCCTACATGGAGCTCGTCCCCGCCTTCGTGATGGCCGGCGTCGGCATGAGCCTGTACTTCGCCCCGGTCGCCAACCTGGTGCTGAGCACCGTGCGGCGCAAGGAAGAGGGCAAGGCGAGCGGCGTCAACAACACCATCCGCGAGGTCGGCGGCGTGTTCGGCGTCGCGGTGCTGGCGAGCGTGTTCAGCGCCGTGGGCGGCTACGCTGAGCCCGCAGGCGTTCGTGGACGGCATGACCGCCGCCGTGTGGGTCGGCGCGATCGCCGTCGCCCTGGCCGGCGTCGCCGCGGTGGCGATCCCGCCGAAGCGAGGACGTCGTGCCCGACTCGGTCTCGCTGCTGGAGCGCGGCGAGCGCGAGGGCGCGACGGCGAGCTGGCGTGCGAGCCGGACGCGG
>CAVUGS010000025.1:0-29201 GCA_963741075.1 uncultured Thermoleophilia bacterium | reverse complement strand
TGGGCGAGCGCTGGCTGATCTGCAGGCCGGCCGACACGCCGCCGGCGTGGGAGAACTGCTCGGCGGCGACGCCCGCGAGCTGGGCGGCCGGCGGATCGCCGGCCGCGTCGGAGCGCAGGGCGACGGCGCCGGCGGCCGCCGCGCGGGCGCCGTTGAAGTCGGCCAGCACCTGCCCCACCACACCCTCGACGATGGACCCGCCGATGTCGCTGGTCGGGTTCTCGTAGAGCTCCACATGACTGGTCGCGGAGGGATCGCTGCCGAACACGACGGCGCTGAAGTCCTCGGGGACGATGACGGCCACCGCCGCCTTGCCGTTGTCGACGGCCTGCCGGGCGGCGGCGGCAGAGCTCCTGGTGCTCGTCTCGAGCACGTCCTTGAGGTCGTTGCTCGTGAGGATGCTCTGGATGGCGGCGCCGGCGCTCTGGCCGGACTCGGCGCCGCCCTTGTCCAGGTTCGCCACCACGACCTTGGTCGCGGCGATGTCGAACCCGCCGCCCCCGCCGAAGGCGAAGCCGAGCAGGGCGGCGAGCGCGAGCGGCGCGGCGAGCATCATCACCAGCGCCGGCACGTTGCGCGACGTGCTGCGCAGGTCCTTCCAGGCGATGGCGAGGATCTTGCTCATCGGTCACCGGCGGCGATCATTGTGGGTGCCCCTTCGGTGCAGCCGACGGTGATTCGACTACGTCCATCACAGCCTCGCGCACTTCGTCACTCCCGGCGATGACCCGACTGGGTAGGTCATTCGCGCAGCGCGCGTCCGGTCAGGTGCAGGAACACCATCTCGAGGTTGGGCTCGCTGACGTTGATCTCGGTGATGCGTGCGCCCGCCGCGGCGGCCGCCTCGAACAGCAGTGGCAGCACTTCGTTCGCGTCCTCCGCGAGCAGGACGGCCTCGTCCTCCTCGATGTCGACCCTCTCTATGCCGTCGACTTCGCGCCAGCGCTCGGCCATGCCCTCGAGGTAGTGGTCCACGCGGGCGGTGACGCGGGCGCTCTGGCCGACGATCTTCACGAGTTCCTCGTGCGTGCCCGTGGCGATCATCTTGCCGTGGTCGACGATGGCGATGCGGTCGCTGAGTTCCTGAGCCTCGGCCATGTAGTGCGTCGTGTAGAGGATCGTCATCCCCTGGTCGCGCAGCGCGAGGATGCCGTCGAGGATCGACCGCCGGCTCTGCGGGTCGATCCCCACCGTGGGTTCGTCAAGGTACAGCACCTTGGGCTTGTGCAGCAGCGCGACGCCGATGTTGACGCGCCGCTTCATGCCGCCGCTGAACTTGTCCACGCGGTCCTTCTGGCGGTCGACGAGGGTGATGAGCTCCAGCACCTCGTCGACCCGCCTCTTCAGCGCGTCGCCGGAAAGGCCGTACATCTTCCCCCAGAAGACGAGGTTCTCGCGCGCGCTCATATCCGGGTACAGCGCGATGTCCTGCGGCACGACGCCGATGGTCTCCTTGACCGCCTGGGCGTCGCTGACGACGGAGTGCCCGTCCACGGTCGCGTCGCCGCCGGAGGGACGCAGCAGGCAGCTCAGCATGGAGATCGTGGTGCTCTTGCCGGCCCCGTTGGGGCCGAGGAGGCTGAAGATCTCGCCCCGCTCGATGTCGAAGCTCACCTCGTCGACGGCCAGCACGCCCTTGGGTGGGTCGTACTGCTTGCGCAGCTCCTTGACCTCGACGATGCTCACCGGCCCACCCTCCTCGTAGGTGCCTCCGCCGAGCCTCGTTATACACCTCGAGGCGGGCGGCGGTCACGTACCCGAGCACCGCCGCCCGCCTCGCAGCGCGAAGAAGATCGTGCGCCAGGTCTCAGCCGCGCATCGCCGTCAAGAACTGCATCGTCGGACTGCTCTCGGGCCACGACGCGAACGCGTCGCACACCGGACGTCGTTCCGAGACCTGCATCCACTTCGACTGCGCCGTCTTGCAGGCACACCAGCCGCCCGGTCTCGTGGCGAGCGGCACGTGGTACATGCACTCGCCGCAGACCGCGGCCGGCGTCTCGGCCGGGCGCATGACCGCAGGACCGGCCGTCGTCTCGGTAGTCGGGTTCGCCGCCATGGTCGCCATCGGTGATCCTCCCTGTGCCGCACTCCGGCGTCACCGGCCCGTCACCCCGGCGCCGCCCTCGTGAGCACAGTAGAGGCAGGCCGGGCGGGCAGTCCTCACCCGGAAAGGGTGAACCGCCGCACGCGCAGGCGTCGGCGAGGCGTCAGGTGAGAGAGGGCAGCGTCAACGGTCCGAGCGGGCGCAGGACGCAGACCGGCGTCTGCTCGTGTCCCTGCCCGAGCGGGTTGTCGCGCATCAGGCGCTTGGCGAGCGCCCGGTCGGCGCCCGCAGAGGCGCCCAGCACGGCCGCGGTGAGGTCGTTGGCGTCGATGACGACGAACTCGACGCGCCCGCCCACGGCCTCGCTCAGGACGTCCGCGAGGTGCGCGGCGACGCCGTCCGGGTCCGCGGGACCGAGCTTGGCGTGCGTATTGTGCGGCGGCAGCGTGTTCCAGGTGGGGCCGTCGATGGCCTCCACGTTGGCGCCGGCGACCTTGTAGAAGAGGCCGCGCTTGCCGACCACCTTGCCGGCGGCCGAGACGGCCGCGGCAGCCACGATGCGCGGCGCGCCGGCCTCGTCGATGGCCAGTTGCATGGTCTCCGGGATGCCCAGGCCGATGCCGTGCGGCGTCTTGGTCACGGCCTTGCTGAGGATCCTGGCCAGCCGGGTCGGATGGATCTCGTCCAGAGCGTAGCTGCGGCCCTGGCTGGCGGCGATGGGCTTCTCGGCCATGACCACGAGGTCGCCGGGCCGGACGTGCCCAGCGACCTGCCGCCGCATGAGGTCGTCCAGGTCGTCGCCGCGCGCGACGAGGTCGGTGTGCAGCGGCAGACGGGCGAAGACGGTGCGGCCGGCGACGCCGAACAGGTGCTTCTCCTCGTTCGGCGCGTACCCGGCCAGCAGGCGCCCGGCCTCGGCGGCCGCAGCGGTGCCCTCAGCCGCCCCCAGCAGCGCCGGCACGCGCGCGTCGCCCGCCTCCGCGATGCTGCCGCGGTGCACCGGGCCGACGGGGACGGGCGCGCTGAGCGCCGCCTCCACGTCGGCGTCCACGAGCACCACGCTCGTGTCCACGAACTCGCGCAGCCACAGCTCGATGTTGGCGGCGCGCCAGAAGAACATGCTCTCCTCCACCTCGCCGCGGCAGCAGGCGCGGAACGCGCTCACCACGGCGTCGCCGTCCCAGTACGGGCGCGCCTGGAACGTCGGCGACTGGTAGAGGCTGGTGAACGCGGCGCGGCGGGCCTTGATCCAGCGCATCTCCGGCGTCGTGAACCCGACCTTCCAGCGGCGCAGGCGGATCTTCTCCGGCAGCGTGCCCTTGAGCGCCGCGCGCAGGATCCAGCGGCTCCAGCCGTGACGGACGATGGCGTCCTCCGGCAGGCTGAGGATGTGGTCGACGAACTCCTGGTCCAGGTACGGGACCCGGCTCTCGATGCTGAACGCCATGGAGTTGCGGTCCTCGTAGCGCAGCAGGCACGGCAGACTGTACGTGAGCAGGTCCTGCAGCAGCCGTTCCTTGAGGTCCGACTGGGAACGCCCGTACCCGGGATCGGTGGTCCGGGCGAGGAAGTCCTGCCGCAGGAGCTTGCGCGTCGGCAGCTGCTTGCGCCGCTGCTTGATGCGCCGCCTGGCCAGTGGCATGAGCACGTCGCGCGAGGCAGTCGCCTCCTCGCGCAGCAGGTCGTACTTGCGCTCCTTGCGCAGCTGGCGCAGGTAGACGAGCTGGTAGGGCACGTAGCCGGCGATCAGCTCGTCGCCGCCCTGCCCGTCGAGCAGCACGGTGACCTGCTCGCGCGCGGAGCGCATGACGCACCACTGCGCGTAGGGACCGGTGCTGACGATGGGCTCTTCCTGGTGCCAGACGAAGTCGCGCAGCTCACCGATGAACTCGTGCGACGTCGGGTTGGTGTAGGTGGTGTCGGCGCCGGTGCTCTCGACGGCGGTCTCGATGTACTCGCGTTCGTCGATGGGGTCGCCGTCGAACACGGCGCTGAAGGTCTTGAGCTGGCCGCGCAGGGAGGCGGCGTCGGGCGCGTCCTCCTGGAGCAGTTCACTCATGAAGCTGATGATCGTCGTCGAGTCGAGGCCGCCGGAGAGGCAGGAGCCGACCGGGACCTCGGAGACGAGGCGCCGCTCGACGCTCTCGCGGAAGCGGCGCCGGAAGTCCGCCGGGTCGTCGCCGCCGTCACGCGTGAGCACCGGCGTCCAGAAGGCAGTGCTCTCGAGCGGGGCGGCGAGCCTGCCCGGCGCGGCGGCGGGCCTCATCCAGCGGCAGCTCGATCCAGGTGGCGGCGGGCACGTGGTACACGCCCCTGAAGAACGTCTCGGCGCGGTGGTCGTGGAAGCCGTGCTGCAGGTACTCGAAGATCATCTGCTCGTCCGGCTCGGCGACCAGCTCGGGATCCTGGAGCAGGGCCTTGATCTCGCTGGCGAACAGCAGCCTGCCGGTGTGCGGCGAGCGCGCGTAGTAGAGCGGCTTGATGCCGAAGTGGTCGCGGTTCAGCACGAGCTTGCCGCCGCGCCCGTCCTCGTCGGCGCCGCGCAGGTCGGCCACGGCGAACGCCCACATGCCGTTGAAGCGCGCGGCGCAGGCGGCGCCCCACTCCTCGTAGGCGTGGACGATGACTTCGCTGTCGCAGTGGGTGCGGAAGACGTGGCCGGCGGCCTCGAGCTCGGCACGCAGCTCGCGGTAGTTGTAGACCTCGCCGTTGTAGACGAGCCAGACGGTCTCGTCCTCGTTGGCGACGGGCTGGTGGCCGCCCTCGCGGTCGATGATGCTCAGGCGCCGGTGACCGAGACTGACGGACGGGGTCTCGAAGGCGCCGGCGTCGTCGGGGCCGCGGTGCACGATGGCGGCGGCCATGCGCCCGAGAAGCTGCCGGTCGGGCGAGCCGGCGAAGCCGAAGATGCCGCACATGAGCGCAAGCTCTCCTGGGATTTGGGGCCGTTGGCGGCGCGGCGGCCCTGCCGGGCTCCGCGCCGCTCAACCTTACCACCGGTGCGCCGGCGCCGGCGAGCCGTCGGGGAGAGCAGACGCGGTCCGCGGCGCCGGGGTGTGGCCGGCCGAGCCCCCGCAGGCGGACCGGCCACGTCCGAGCGCCGCTCGCCGCGCGTCACATCAGCTTCGTCCGGTTCCCCGGATGGGACATGCAGTAGTCGTCCTGCGTGACCAGCGGGAACGCACCGACCACCGGGAAGCAGCCGAAGGGAAGCTCGCGGGTGGAACCGCGGAAGTGGTTCTCTCCCTGGAGTGCGACCGGCGGAGCCGCTCTGCACGTGCCTGCGTCTCCCGGCCCGGGGATCTTGGCGAACGCCGGGCAGGTGCGGCAGCGCTCCATGCTCTCCTGGTCCATCTGTCCTCCAGTCGGTGGTACGTTCTATTCCACGAGCCCGGCGCCCGCTCCTGCCCGCCGGGATGCAGGCGAGACCGATCGGCGCTCGCACGCACGTTGCCGCCTCGAGCGGCCGCCCGGTACACTCGGGGCCCCTGCCGTCAGCCCGACATGGAGGTCGACGATGGCCGAGCGCGACGAGGCGCTTCGCGAGGTCCGCCAGCTGGACTACGTGTGGATCACGATGCGCGACGGCGCGCGCCTGGCCGCCCGCGTCTGGCTGCCGGTGGACGCCGAGACCGACCCGGTGCCCGCCATCCTCGAGGCCGTGCCCTACCGGCTGAGCGACGGGATGGCCACGCGGGACGTCCTCATCCACCCGTACTGGGCCGCGCGCGGCTACGCCTGCGTGCGCGTGGACCTGCGCGGCAGCGGCGAATCGGACGGCTTTCTGCAGGACGAGTACCACCCGCAGGAGCAGGAGGACCTGCTCGAGGTCATCGCCTGGCTCGCCGCCCAGCCGTGGTGCTCGGGCGGCGTCGGCATGACCGGCATCTCGTGGGGCGGCTTCAACAGCCTCCAGCTGGCCGCCCGCCGGCCGCCGGCGCTGAAGGCGATCATCACGCTCATGAGCACCGACGACCGCTACGCCGACGACGTGCACTACAAGGGCGGCTGCGTGCTCGCCACCGACCTGCTGCACTGGAGCACGTGCATGCTGCACTGGCAGTGCCGCCGCCCGCACGAGGTGGCCGTGGGCGAGCGCTGGCGCGAGCTCTGGGAGCGGCGGCTCGAAGCGAACCGGCCGTGGATCCACACCTGGCTGGCGCACCAGCGCCGGGACGCCTACTGGAGGCACGGATCGGTCTGCGAGGACTACGCGGCCATCGAGATCCCCGTGTACGCCATCGGCGGCTGGACGGACGGCTACACGAACAGCGTCCTGCGCCTGCTCGAAGGGCTGCCCGGGCCCCGCAAGGGGCTCATCGGCCCGTGGCCGCACGCGTTCCCGCACTTCGCCGCGCCCGGTCCGGCCATCGGCTTCCTCCAGGAGGCGCTGCGCTGGTGGGACCACTGGCTCAAGGGCGTCGACACCGGCGTGATGGACGAGCCGGCGCTGCGCGTGTGGATGCAGGAGTCCGCGCCGCCGGCGCCGTGGATGGACGAAGTGCCGGGACGCTGGGTGGCGGAGGACGTGTGGCCGTCGCCGCGGCTCGATCCCCTGACCCTGCGCCTTGACGCGGACGGCGTGCTGCGCGACGCCGCGGACGGCGGGGGGCCGGATGCTGAGGCGGCCGCCGCGCACGGCGCGGAGGGCGGCCGCCTCAGCATCCTCGGCGCCCAGCTCTGCGGCGCCGACGCCGGCGCCTGGTGCGCCGAGAGCCAGCCCAGCGACTTCGCCCCCGACCAGCGCGCGGCCGAGGGGCAGTCGCTCTGCTTCACCTCGGCGCCGCTCGCCGCGGACCTCGAGATCCTCGGCCACCCGCGGCTGACGCTCCGCTTCGCGAGCGACCGGCCGCGGGCGCTGGTCGCCGCCCGGCTCGACGACGTGGCGCCGGGCGGCGTCTCGAGGCTCGTCACGACGCAGGTCTTCAACCTGACGCACCTGACGAGCCACGAGCACGCGCGAGCACCTGGAGCCCGGCCGGGAGTACGTGGCGACCATCGCGCTGGACGCGATCGCCCAGTCGTTCCCGGCCGGCCACCGCCTGCGCCTCGCCCTCTCGCCGACCTACTGGCCGTGGGCGTGGCCCTCGCCCGCGCCCGTCACGCTCACGGTCGTCGCCGGCGAGAGCTCCCTCGAGCTCCCGGTACGGCCGGAGCGGCCCGAGGACGCCGGCCTCCGGCCCTTCGACCCGCCCGCGGTCCCCGAGGGTCTCGGCGAGAAGACGATCGGCGGAGGAGCCGGCGGCCGCGCCTACACCCGCGACCTCGCCGCCGACGACATCACCTGGACCTTCCGCTACGTCGACGGCGGCAACGTCGTCCTCCCCAACGGCTGGGAGAGCGAGGAGTGGAACCGGGTGAGCTACGGCCTGCGCGAGGGCGACCCGCTCTCCGCGCGCGTTGAGGTCGCGGCCGAGTCGGTGCTGCGCCGCGGCGCCCAGGGCCGGTTTCACATCGTGACGCGCGGGGAGATGACGTGCGACGCGGACACGTTCTATGTGGCCGACGAGGTCGCCGTGTACGAGGGCGAGGACGGCGACGAACGCGAGGTCTTCACGAGGTCGTGGTGGCACCAGGCGCCGCGCGACCTCGTCTGAGCAGGAGGAGCAGAGGATGTACTTCGGCGCGCACGTGAAGTCGTCGGGCGGCGTGTGGCACGCCATCGAGAACGGCGTGGACCTCGGCGCGGAGGCAGTGCAGTTCTTCGCCGGCAGCCCGCGCACGTGGGCGCCGACGGTCTACAAGGACAAGGACGCGGCGCAGTTCCGCGAAGCCCGCGCCGCGTCGCCCATCCGCTTCGTCCTCATCCACACCATCTACCTGATCAACCTCGCCAGCGAGAAGGAGGACTTCTACGAGAAGTCGGTCACGTCGCTGTGCGGCGCCCTGGCGGCGGCGGACCAGCTGGGCGCCGATGCGATCGTCACGCACATCGGCTCGCACCAGGGCGCGGGCTTCGCTGCCGGCCTCGAGCGCGTGCAGGCCGGCCTCCGGCGCGCCCTCGCCGCGAGCGAGGGCTCGCCGGTCCGCCTCCTGCTCGAGAACACGGCCGGCGCCGGCGGGACCATGGGCGTCGACTTCCTCGAGCTCGGCCAGATCATCGACGCCGCCGGGGGCGACCCGCGCCTCGGCGTGTGCCTCGACACGGCGCACATCTTCGAGTCCGGCGTCGACCTCCGCAGGCCCGAGGGCATGGCCGAGGCGCTCGAGCGGGTCGACGCCGGCTGCGGCCGCGATCGTCTCGTCGCGCTGCACCTGAACGACTCCAAGACGCCGCTCGGCTCCAACCGCGACCGTCACGAGAACGTCGGCGAGGGCGACCTCGGCATGGACGGCTTCCGCACGATCGTCAACGAACCGGCGTTCGCCGGCCTGCCCGGCATCCTCGAGGTTCCGGGGTTCGACGGCCAGGGGCCGGACAAGGAGAACCTGGCCCGCCTGCGGGTCCTCACGAGCTAGACGCCGGGACCCACGGCCCATCAGGGAGCCTTCGCGAACCTGCGGGTATACTCGGGCTGCGCCGGGCGCAAGGCGCGAGGACCCGGACTGACTCCCGCAGGCGGGTCCGCTGGCGGTGTGCCGCAACAGGTGCAACGACTACTGCGAGGTGATTCCATGGAACTCGTGACCGTGACCACCGTGAGCGATGCCGGCCTTGCCAACGTCGTCGTGGGGGTGCTTCAGCAGGCCGGCGTGGAGGCCGTCGTCGGCGGCCCGGGCGCTCCGGACGTCTACCCCATGCCGTCCGTGCACCCCTTCCACATCCTCGTCGACGAAGGCGACCTGTCGCGGGCGCGCGACATCCTCGACCAGTACGAGACGATGCCGGACGAGGAGGAGGACGAGGACTGACCCGGAGTCCGGCGCCCCGCCGTCTGCTATCATGTGCCTTCTTGCAGCGTTTTTTCGGCCCTGCGGGGCGTTCCAGACACGGGAGTAACGATGTTCGGACGCATCTTCGGCCGCGGCAAGGACGACCAGGACCAGGCCGTCTGCGCCGAGTGCGGTCGCACCCTCCTCGCCGGCGAATGGACACAGACCGTCGTGGACGAGCACGGCGAGGAGCGGATCATCTGTTCCCTGTGCGGACAGGCGTACGCGGGCACCAGTGAGTCCGTGGCCGCCGCCCCAGCGCCGGCCAACAACGGACGCATGCGCGAGACGCGCAGCGAGGCGCGCTCCGAGGAACGCCCTGCGCCCGTGTCCACGGACCCACCGGCGCGCGACACGCGCGCCGAGAGCGACGCCTTCTGGCAGGCGCTCAAGGACAAGGACGCCCAGATCGAGACCCTCAAGGCCGGCCTGGCGCGCGCGGAGGCCGAGCGGCAGGAGCTCGCCGGCCGCTTCGCGCGTCTGGGCGGCACCGAGGAGGAGCCGGAGCCCGGCTCGCTCACCGGCGACTCGTCCGAGCCGGGCGAGCGCACCTGGGGCGAGACGCCGGCCGAGTTCGCCGCCGAGATGGCGGCGCTGCGCGAGGCCGAGACCGCTCAGGCGCAGCCGCAGGAGGTCTGGGACGAACCGGCCGCCGAGCCGGCTGAGCCCCCGCTCGAGGCCGCGCCCGTGGTCGAAGCGGCCGTCGTCGAGGCGCCGGCGAGCCGCGTCACCGAAGAGGCGGTCGGGGCGCCGGAAGCCGTCGAGCCGCCGGCCGTCTCGCCGACCGTGTTCGAGGACACGGAGCCCCTCGACGTCGTCTCCGACGAGATGCTCGCAGCTGACGAAGACGAAGACCAGAGCACCGGCGATATCGCCGCGGCCGACGCCGCGGCAGCCGTGGTCGCCGGCGCCGGCGGACTTCCCGGCGAGCCGGCGGCGCAGGAGCCGCCCGTGCCGTCCGCCGCCGAGGCGGAGGCCGCGGCTGCGTCGCTCACGCTCCTGCAGCGCGGCGTCGACCTGCTCAACGTCAGCCGCGTGCCGCACAAGATCGCGGAGACCAACGAGCAGCTGGGCCTGCCGCACGTGCACGTCGGTTTCGACGACCAGACCGTCGCCGTCACCTTCATGTGGACGATGGGCTGGTACCGCTTCCACGTCGACCTGGACGGCGGCGACGTCACCATGCGCGACCGCGGCTACGAGGAGCTCACGCTGCAGCCCAACGCCGGCGTGCGCGCCGACGGTACGGTGCAGCTCGCGCCGGCCCAGATCAGCCGCGCCGCCGCCGTGCGCGCGCAGGCGGCGCCCGAGACGGCACCGCTCACGGCCCAGCCACCCGCGGCCGCGCCCGCCGGGCCGACCGCCGAGCCCGAGACACCGCGCGAGGCGGCCCAGAAGCCGCCGGAGTTCCTCAGCAAGTCTCTGCTCGGTCAGCGCAGCGACGACGAGAGCGCGTCCTGGGAGAAGACCCAGGCGCGCGACTTCGACTGGGACCGCTGAGCTCCCTGACGAGCCGGGCGCCTGCGCCCGCCTGAAGTGCAAAGGGCCGGGGCCGCCTCACGGCGGCCCCGGCCCTTTGCATCTGGCGCCCCGGCGGCGCGTCCCGCGCCGCCGCGACGGGACGGCTCAGAACGTCATCCCGCCGCCCAACATGCCGCCGAACAGCTGGTTCATGAACTCCTTGAACGACTTCGCGTCGGCCGGCGGCGTGACCTCGACCGGTTGGTCGAAATCGGCCATGGTCACGCTGCCGTTCACGGTCACGCCGGTGACGCCCTGCATGTCCTTCTGGCCTGACGTGTCCATGGAGGCCGCGAACTGCGCCTTGTACATGAGCTGGTCGTCGACGCCGATCCAGTAGTCCACGGTGGCGTCCTTGAGGCTCTTGCTCAGCTCCTCGGCCTGCTGCTTGTTCTGCGTGAGGCCCTGGCTGAGCTGCCCGAGCTCGCTGCCCGAGCCGCCCAGCTTCTGCTGGAGGCTCGGGTCCTCGGCCGCCTTCGTCAGGGACTCCGCGAGCTTCTGCGGGTCGGCGACGGCTTTGACGTGGTAGACCTCGACCTTGCTGCCGTTGACGTCCAGCGTCTCGGTGCCCGCAAGCTCGTACTTCGTGCCCCACCTGGAGGGGTCGATGCCCATGCTCTTGAGCTGCTCGGTTGGCGCGGCGCCGGTCTGCGCCTGCTTGTCCAGCGCCTTGGAGTTCCTGGCGTCGAGCGCGTACCAGGTGCCCTGGTACTGGAGCCACGACTTCTTGCCCTCGCTCATCATGCCGAACTCGAGGTTCTGGCCGGCGATGCCGAGGCTCATTGTCACGTTGACGGCGGTGGGGTCGTTGGCGCTCGCCCCTTCGGCGTGGAAGGTGATGCCCTGCGAGAGCAGCGCCTTGGCCGTCGGGTCGGTCATCTTGGCCGTGTCACCCTGGACCTTGAGCGCGAAGTCGGCCGCGAACGAGGCGCTGTTCACCGTCGCCATCTTGGCCTCGCTGTCCTTGACGATCTGGCCGGCCGAGGCGCCGGAGGCCGCGGTGGCGGCGGCCGAGCTGGCCGTCGACGCCTGGTCGCCGCTCCCGCCGCACGCCACGGCGACGAGCGCCAGCGCCAGCACGAGGACCAGGATCGCCGCCCGCCTGGAGATCATGGCACGCATAGGTATTCCTCCTGTCGTCTTGTCGGCGCGAGGGCCGCGCCCGCTCCTGTTCTCGTCCGGGCGGGCTCCCTCCTTTACGGAGAGATGCCCCGTCCGGGTCAGCTTGAAGGCTGTTTGGGGGAGACGACGACGGCGCGGAACGGTTCGTTACCCTCGGAGACGGTCTCGACGCGCGGGTGGTCCTTGAGGTGCAGGTGGATCACCTTGCGCTCCGCTGCCGACATGGGCTTGAGGGCGATGCTCGCCGCCTCGCGCGTGACCTTCTGCGCGGTGCGGTCGGCGAGTGCGGTGAGGGCGGCGGCGCGGCGGTCGCGGTAGCCCTCCGCGTCGACGATCACCTGGCGACGCTCGCGGCGGTCGCCGTTGACGACGATCGCGGAGATGTACTGGAGCGCGTCGATGGTGGCGCCGTGGCGCCCGATGAGCAGGCCGAGGTCGTCGCCGCTGATCTCGGCGCGCACCCAGTCGGGCGCCTCGCTGGCGCCCACGTGCGCTTCGACGCCCATGAGATCGACGACGGTCTGGACGAACTCGCGGAGCTTCTCGGCGCCCGGCGGGAGGTCGGCCTCGACGCGCTCGTCCGACGGGCGCAGGCGCGCCTCGACGCGCGCTTCGCTCTTGCCGCGTCCGAAGAAGCCGCCCTTGCTGCCCTCCTCGACGACGAGATACTCGACGTCGGCAGGGTTGACGTAGGGCACGATCTTGCGCAGCTGGTCGAGCGCCGTGCGCTTGGCCTCCTCGATGGTGGCCCCGCCGGCGATGGTCGCGAACTCGGTCTCTTCTTCCTCTTCGTCGAGAGGCTGGAGGTCGTCCGGCTCTTCCATCGATCATGCTCCCTGGTCGGGTGAGAAGGGCTTGGGTACCCCGGCGTCAGTCTTCCGCCGGCCCGCCCGAGCTCGTGGTCGCTCCTCCGTCGCCGCCCGCGGCGGACCCGCCGCCGGACGACTCGCCCGCCGGACTGCCCGCGGGCTTGGGCTTCGGCTTGGCCTGCTGGCCGCCGGCGCCGCTCTTGGGCCTCGCCGCGCCGCTCTGGCCGGGCTTGCCGCCCTGGGGCGGCGCCTTGCGCTTGGCCTTACCGGGTGGCGGCTTCTTGCCGCCGGGCGCCGGCTTCTTGCCCGCCGCCACCGTGCCCTGCTTGGCCGGGGCGCCCCCTTGGCCGCTCTTCTTCGCGATCTTCTCGTCGCGCTGCTTCATGGCCTCGCCCTGCGACGCCATCATGACGTCCATGAAGCGACTCCGCTTCTTGGGCTGGGCCTTGGCGCGCGCCGCGAGCTCCTCCGGCTTGGGCATCGTCCGCCGGATGACCAGCTGCTGGCCGATGGTCCAGACGTTGGTCGTGACCCAGTACACGAACAGGCCGGCGGGGAAGCGGAAGAGGAAGAGCACGAACATGATCGGCATCGCACGCATGATCCACTTCTGCGTCTGGTCGCTCTGGGTCGCGACCATGAGCTCGGTCGAGATCATCTGCGACACGACGTAGAGGACGAGGAGGATGTAGTACGGGTCAGGGTTGCCCAGGTGCGGGATCCACAGGAACGGGGCCTGGTTCAGCAGCTCGACGGACTGCTGGTAGGCGGGAGCCGACAGCGGCCCGAGGCCCTTGATCGCCGCGTAGAGGCTGATGAACACCGGCAGCTGCAGGATCAGCGGGAGGCACGACGCGAACGGGTTCACGCGGTGCTCCGAGTAGAGCTTCATCGTCTCTTCCTGGAGCTTGCCGCGGTCGCCCTTGTACTTCTTCTGCAGTTCCTTGATCTGCGGCTGGATCACCTGCATCTGCTGGGCCGACTTGTACTGCTTCCAGGTGAGCGGGAACAGGATGAGCCGCACGATGATCGTGAGGCCGATGATGGCCAGGCCCCAGGTCCAGCTGTAGCTCAGCCCGATGCCCGACAGGAAGTCGTTGATCGTGACGAGGATCCAGTGCAGCAGCAGGATGAGCTGGGAGAGGATGGGGAGGTTATACACGTGCGCTCACATTCTCGTGGACATGGTCGTGCCCGCAGTCGTGGTGCCTGGGTGGCACGGGGTCGTAGCCGCCGTTGCTGAACGGATTACAGCGCAGAAGCCGCCAGCTTGCGAGTCCGAGCCCACGGATGGGGCCGTGCTCGCGCAGGGCGCCGATGGCGTAGTTGGAGCACGACGGGTAGTACTTGCAGCGCTGCCCGAGCATGGGCGAGAGCGCGTACTGGTAGACGCGGATGAGGCCGATGAAGACCGCGCTGAGCCCGGCGTTGACGGCGCCCAGGACGCGGTTCATGCCTGTCCCGCGGTGAGGAGTCCGGACCGGTCCAGGAGTTCCTGTACGGCCGCGGCCACGAGGCCCTTCTCGCCCTCGCCCTCGCGAGTGACGAGCTCATTGAGTTGCGGGCGCGCGATCACGACCAGATCGTACTCCTCGGCAAGCCGCCCCGCGTTGGCCTGAAAGGCCTCGCGCAGCAGCCGTTTGATGCGGTTGCGGACGACGGCTCCGCCCAGCTTCTTCGACACCGAGAGGCCGAGACGCGGCCCCTCGCCGCCCGGCTCGGCCGGGCGCCTGAACCAGTAGAGCACCAGGAAGCGAGAGGCCGTCGAGCTCCCCTGGCGATAGATACGCTGGAAGTCGGAGGAGCGAGAAAGTCGAGAGCGTTTGGCGGCCATCAGGGCCCGCGGCTATGCGGAGAGGCGCTTGCGCCCCTTCTGCCGGCGGCTCTTGATCACCGACCGACCCGCGCGCGTGCTCATGCGCTTGCGAAAGCCATGGGTCTTGCTGCGCTTACGGGTGTTGGGCTGGTAGGTCCTCTTCACTGCTTCCTCGCACGATTGCCGATAGTCAGAACGCAGAGTATAGCCGTGCGGCGGAGGCCGGGTCAATTTGGCCCGAGGGCCCGGACCCGGCCTCCGCCACGCTCACGATTCCCCGGACGTTGCCGATATGGGCTACTGGTAGGCAGTCCACCGCGGATAGAGACCATGCTGCTCGAAGGTTCGATCCACAGGTTCAACCTCGCCGGCGTCCTGCAATTCCTCGCGCAGGGCGCCGCTACGGGCGTGCTCGAGGTCCGCGACTTCGAGGAGTACGGCTTCATCTACCTCGTCCGCGGCCGGGTCGAGGCCATCTCGCTGCCCATCACCGACGAGAAGCTGGGTACGCGACTCGTGAAGGCCGGCTGCCTCACCGAGCAGCAGCTCGCCGAGGCGCTGATGGAGGACTCCGGCCTCTCGCACGACCAGAAGAAGTTCAAGCCGCTCGGCCAGCGCCTCATCGAGAAGGGCTACACGACGCGCGACGAGATCCGCCACATCATGGAGCGGCAGACCATGGACCAGGTGTTCGAACTGGCCCACTGGACGAGCGGGGTGTTCCTGTACGAGGAGCCCGAGCTGATGCCGCGCTTCCAGGTGGCGATCGAGGGGGACGTCCAGGGCCTGCTGCTCGACGCGTACCGGCGCATCGACGAGGGCGAGCGTGCGCGCAAGTCCCGCAACGTCGTGGACAACGAGGTCTGCTATGCGTGCCCGCTCGACGAAGAGTGCGGGGCGGGCATCAAGACCAAGTACCTCAAGAAGGACATCTGTCTCTGGCGGGAGATGGCCGCGGTCCTCGACGAGAGCAGCGATCGCCTGCGCGACGCACGCCAGCTCTATCGCTCGCGCGAGGCGGACACGAAGACCGAGCTCGACGCCTCCCTGGATTCTGAATAGTGGATGCAGGCGCCGCCGCTTGAGCGACTCCCTCACCGGGTACTGAGTGCGCGTGGCCGGTGAGCAGGGCATAGACGGGGCGTTCAGGCACATCCTCGACGCCATCAGCGACGGCGTGTACGTGGTCGGCCCGGACCGTACCATCGTCTACTGGAGCGCAGGCGCCGAGCGCATCACGGGCTACGCGCCCGAGGATGTCGTCGGCCGCCGCTGCGACGAGGAGATCCTCGTGCACACCGACCTCTCCGGCACGCGGCTGTGCGTGTCCGGCTGCCCGCTCCACGACTGCATCGACACCGGCCGCGAGCACACCATCCGGGAGGTGTTCCTCAGGCGCAAGGACGGCGTGCGCCTCGCGGTCTACGTGAAGACCGCCGTCTTCGACATCGAAGGGCGGCGGCACGGCGTGGAGATCTTCGGCGAGCTCGAGAGCGTGGCCGGGAAGGAGCTCGCCGGACGCATCCAGGAACTCTCCGACTCGGCCGTCTCAGACTCGCTGACCGGCCTCTTCAACCGCAGGTACCTCGACGCCGTGCTGGCCCAGCAGTTCGCCATGTTCCAGCGGCTGGGCCGCAGGTACGGCGTGATCCAGCTGGACATCGACACGCTCAAGCAGATCAACGACCGGCTCGGGCACGCCACCGGGGACGAGGCGATCAGGTTCGTGGCCGCCATCGTGGCCGACAACGTCCGCGACATGGACATCGCCGCCCGCTTCGGCGGCGACGAGTTCGTGATCATCTGCGGTCTGGCCACCGAAGACGATCTCGCCATCTACGGGCGGCGCATCGTGCGCATCGTCCACGACTCTCGCTTCGCCCCCGCCGAGGACAGCGGGCTGCGGCTGACGGTCTCGGCGGGCGGCTCCCTGGTCGCCGCCGACGACGCCGACGAGCGTGCGGCGCTGGGACGCGCCGACGCCGGCATGTACGCCGCCAAGCACGGCGGCCGCGACGAGTTCGCGGTGTTCGCCGGCGGAGGCCGGCGGTGACGCCTGCCGGCGGCGAGCTGCGCCGCAACCCCGCCAGCGGCAAGCTGACCATCGTCGCGCCGGCGCGAGCCTCCCGGCCGGCGGACGCCACCGCGCGCTCCGCCGCTCCCCAGTGCCCCTTCTGCGCCGGCCACGAGGCCTTGACGCCGCCGGAGGTGGACGCCCTGCGTCCCGGCGGCGGCGTCCCGGACGGCCCCGGCTGGACCGTGCGCGTGGTCCCCAACAAGTATCCCGCGCTGGAAGGCCGGCACGAGGTGATCGTGCACGCGCCGGCGCACGAGGCGGAACTGGAGGACCTCGCGGACGGTGTGCTGGCCGAGGTCCTCGGCATGTGGCAGCGGCGCATCGCGGCGCAGCTCGAAGGAGGGGCCGCGGCAGTGACGCTCATCGGCAACCTGGGCGCCGGCTCCGGAGCCTCGCTGGAACACCCGCACGAGCAGCTCTTCGCGACGCCGGTGGTACCGCCGCTGCTCCTCGAGGAACTCCTCGAGGCCGAGCGGTACCGCAACCGCTACGGCACCTGCGTGGTCTGCGACCAGCTCGAGCGAGCCGGGGATCGGCTGGTGCTCGACGGCGAGGTCGGCGCGTGGGTGCCCGACGCCAGCCGCTTCAACGGCGAGCTGTGGCTGGCCCCGGCCGCGCACGAGGCGGATTTCCGCGCGGCGGACCCCGGCGCCGTGGCGCCGGCGCTGCGCCGCGCGCTCACCGCCGTCAAGGCGTCCATCGGTGGGGCACCACTGAACTTCTGGCTGCACACGGCGCCGGCCGAACTGCGCGGTTCCTTCCACTGGCACCTCGAATTCGCCCCCCGCACGGCCACGCTTGGCCGGCTTCGAGCTCGGCACGGACATCGCCGTGGTGACCCAGGCGCCGGAGGCCGCGGCGGCGGAGTATCGCGCGGCCCTGCCTTCCGCCTGACCGGACGCCCGCCGGCCTCGCGCCGGCTCTTCCTTCAGCAGCCTGCGTCGTGCCGCAGCGCGAGCTGGCCGCAGGCGGCCTCGATGTCACCGCCCGGCGAGTGCCGCACGGTGACGCTCACGCCGGTGCGCTCCAAGCGGTCGCGCAGCGCCTCGACCTCGCCCGGCGCCGGCCGCGAGAACTCGCCGCCGGTCTCGTTGTAGGCGATGAGGTTGAGGTGGTAGAGCGGGCGGCGCAGGCTCTGCGCCAGCGCCGCCGCCTGCGCCGGCGTGTCGTTGACCCCGCGCAGCACCACGTACTCGAAGAGCAGCTTGCGGTTCGTGCGCTCCACGTAGCGGGCGCACGCGGCGAACAGCGGGCCGAGCGGGTAGGTGCGGTTGAGCGGCACCAGCCGGTCGCGCAGCTCGTCGGTGGCCGCGTGCAGGCTGACGGCCAGATTCAGCTGCAGCGGCTCGGCGGCGAACCTGTCGATCGCCGGGACGACCCCGACGGTGGAGACCGAGATGTGCCGCGCGGCCAAGCCGAACCCGGCGGGGTCGTTGAGCAGCCGGCAGGCGCGCAGCGTCTGCTCGTAGTTGTGGAACGGCTCGCCCATGCCCATGAAGACCACATTGGTGACGTGCGCGCCGCGCTCGTCGCGCAGGACACGGGCGAAGTGCAGGACCTGGTCGACGATCTCCTCGGCCGTGAGGTCCCGGCGCAGCCCGAGCCTCCCCGAGGCGCAGAAGGCGCAGCCCACGGCGCAGCCGACCTGGGTGGAGACGCACACGGTCGCCCGGCCGGCGACGAGCATGAGCACGGCCTCGACGGGATGTCCGTCGGCGGTCGAGAAGAGCGTCTTACGCGCCGTGCCCTGTGCCGCGGCGCGCGTCTCGACTTCGGTGAGCGAGAGCGCAGTCAGCCGCTCAGACAACGCCTTTCGCAAAGGCAACGGCAGCGTGCTGACGACAGAGAAGTCGGTCACCAGCCCGCGCGTCAGCGCCTCGTAGACCTGCCGCGCGCGATAAGCGGGCTGGCCCAGGTCGGCCAAGGTGGCCGCGATGACATCGGGATCGAGCACGGGGCAATTCTACGCCGAGCAGGGAATGAGGGAGGCGAACGCGAAGAGGTGTACTCGCCACACACGAACGACCCGGGAACCCTCAGCGCAATGACCACCGTGCAGATGATCGGGATCGCAGTCGCGTCGCTCGCGATACTCCTGCTCATCGTCGCCCTCATCGTGACGCGACGGCGCAGCGACCAGCCGGACGAGGAGCCGCGTGCCGCCGCGAGCTCGTTCCTGGATGAGGCTCCGCAGGACACCTTCTCCGGACTCGGCAAGGCGGAACAGCCCGTGGAGGACATCACCCTCGACCCCGCGCTGGAGCGGCTGGCGGCGGCCCGGCGGGAAGAGGCGGCCGAGCGGGCCCAGCAGGAACGGCAGCCCGCGCCGGGCGGACTGGGGCTCGACTGGGGACCGGACCTGAGCGTCCGCACGACTGCCGACGAGCCGGAGTGGTCAGAACCCCCGGCACGAGACGACGATGCCGAGATAACGGGTGAGCTGCGGCCGGACGAGACGCCGGCGCTCTCCCCGAACGACACACCCCCGGCCCCCGAGGGGGAGAGCGGCGACCAGGTGACCGCCACGCAGCCCGCGCGGCCCGCTGAGAGCGGGTCCGCCGCCGACGACGTGGCGGCACAGGAGTCCGGCTCAGGCGGTCGCCTGGTGCCGCTCTCGGACATCATCGTCACCACCAGCGGCAAGATGGTCGACCTCGACGATCCCGACGTGCGCCGCATGCTCACCGAACTGGTGACGTTCGAGATCGACCAGGCCGCGGAGTTCCGCAAGCAGGGCCAGACCATCGACGCCGTGCTGCAGCTCACCGAAGCCGAGAAGGTCTCGCGGGCGCTCGGCATGCACGAGTCGGCCGAACGGATCCGCGCGATGATGA
Source organism: uncultured Thermoleophilia bacterium (assembly GCA_963741075.1). Classification (GTDB taxonomy): domain Bacteria; phylum Actinomycetota; class Thermoleophilia; order UBA2241; family UBA2241; genus CAIXSE01. The sequence continues at coordinate 10,102 of CAVUGS010000025.1, read as the reverse complement.
ACGAGATCCGCGGCGAGTAGAGCGCCCGTCGCGCGCCGGGGCCTCTAGTTCGTCAGGACTCTGAAGAGGCGCGGGTATGCGCCCGCCCCTCCGCACGAACGCGCTGTTGCCGGCGGTGCTGACCTTCATGACCGGCCCCTCGCCGAAGAGCCCGCCGAGCGTGGCCCAGTCCCCGACCTTCTTGCCCGCCGCCGGGATGAGCCGCGCGCCGGTGGTCTTGGAGTTGATCATGCCGATCGCCATCACGTCGGCGATGGTGCCGGCGAGCGCGTCGCGGGTGATGTCGCCGGGCACGACGATCATGTCCAGGCCCAGCGAACAGACCGCCGTCATGGCCTCGAGCTTCTCGATCGGGAGGTTTCCGTCGGCGGCGGCCCTGGCCATGGCCTTGTCCTCGCTCACGGGGATGAACGCGCCGGAGAGGCCGCCCGTCGACGACGTCGCCATGGTGCCGCCCTTCTTGACGGCGTCGTTGAGCATGGCGAGTGCGGCGGTCGTGCCGGGAGCGCCGACCGCCTCGAGGCCCATGCACTCGAGGATCTCGGCGATGGAGTCGCCCACCGCCGGAGTGGGCGCGAGCGAAAGGTCGATGATGCCGAGCTCGGCGCCCAGCATCTGCGACGCCTCCTGGGCTATGAGCTCGCCGACGCGGGTGATCTTGAAGGTCGTGCGCTTGATGAGGTCGGCCAGCTCGATGAACGAGGCGTCCGGGTTGGCGGCGACGACGTTGCGCACCACGCCGGGCCCGGAGATGGCCACGTTGATGCTGCACTCGGCCTCGCCGCTGCCGTGCATCGCGCCGGCCATGAAGGGGTTGTCCTCCGGCGCGTTGCAGAAGACGACGATCTTGGCGCAGCCGATGGAGTCGTGCTCCGCCGTGCGCTTGCTCACCGCCAGCAGCACCTCGGCCATGCGCAGCACCGCGTCCATGTTGATGCCCGCGCGCGTGGAGGCGACGTTGACGGACGAGCACACGCGGTTCGTGCTGGCGATGGCGTCGGGGATCGCCTCGATGAGAGCGGTGTTGCTGCGCGTGAAGCCCTTCTGGACGAGCGCGCTGAAGCCGCCGAGGAAGTCGATCCCGACCTCGTCGGCGGCCGCGTCGAGCGCGTGCGCCACCTCGAGATAGGCCTCGGGGTCGTCGCTGCCGACGACGTCGGCGATCGGCGTCACCGAGACGCGCCGGTTCACGATCGGCACGCCGTACTTCTCCTGCAGTTCGGCGGCCACTTCGACGAGCCGGCCGGCGCGGCGCACGATCTTGGCGTGGATGCGCTCCGCCGTGCGGCGCGTCTCACCGGCGGAGCAGTCGGCGAGCGAGATGCCCATGGTGACGGCCCGGACGTCGAGGTTCTCGGACCGGATCATGCTCACGGTCTCGAGGATCTCCTGGGCGGTGATGAAGACCACGCCGCGCCTCTCTAGATCCGGTGCATGAACTTGAAGATGTTCTCGTGCTGCACGCTGATCTGCAGCCCGATGCGTGTTCCCGTCGCCTCCAGCGCCTCCTTGAGGTCGGCGATGGTCGACTCGCCCTGGTCGAACGAGACGAACATGATCATCGTGAACATGCCGTTGGCGACCGTCTGGCTGACGTCGTCGACGTTGGCGTTCTGCTCGGCGATGGTGGTCGCGACCTGGGCGAGGAGCCCGTGGCTGTCGGGGCCGAGAGCCGTGACGATGACCGTTGTGCGCATGGGGGGACGTCCCTGGAGTTCGGGTGGCCGGGAACAGCCGCTAGTAGGCGGTGAGCCTACGGCGCACCGCCAGCTAACTGGCCTGCGGTGGTTAGTATACTAGACGCCGATTCCGATGCCCTCCGCCCCCGGCCCCACAGACGCCGTGCCGCCTCCCTCCCCCGGCCGCCTCGACAGCCTCGACCGCGCTCTGTCGCGCCGGGCCGCCATCGGCTGGCCGCACCCCCGCTGGTTCACGTGGCCGCTGAGCGGCCTCTCGCTGGCGGCGAACTACGGCATCCTCTGGTACGCGCTCTGCCTGCTGCCGTGGCTCTTCGGCGCCTCGGAGCCGCTGTGGAAGGCCCTGTACGTCGCCGTGCCGGTCACGCTGGTGGAGATGACCGGCTTCGTCATCAAGCAGTTCGTCGGCCGCGCGCGGCCGCCCATCGCCGACCCCAGCCAGCCGGAGCAGATACCGCTCCCGCTGAGCAAGTCGTTCCCGTCGTCCCACGCGAGCATGTCGGTGGTGGCGACGTTCACGCTCGGCATGCTCTACCCGGAGTGGATCCCCGTGCTCGTCGCCCTGATGCTGGTGCTGTGCTTCAGCCGCGTGTACCTCGGCGTGCACTACCTCGGCGACGTGCTCGGCGGCCTCGCCTACGGCCTGGTGTTCGGCGCCGTCTGGGTGCTCCTCGTCCCGGCGCCGGTGTGAGGTGCACGCCCTGAGCACACGCGGCGGCCAGGTGGCGGTGGCCACGGCCGCGGTCCTCGTCATCGTCATCGCGCTCGCCGCCGGCGGGGCGTTCGACGGCTGCCGGGGCAAGGGCGGCAAGGTCGGCCGCCCGTCCGCCGCCGTGTCGTCTTCTCCCCACGGCGGCGTCGCCTACGCGACGGGTAAGGTGCTCGCCACCAGTGTGGGCAAGCGCCCGGCGGACACATGGGGCGAGATCCACGCCCGCGAGTTCATCACCGGCGCGTTCCAGCAGTACGGCTACTTTCCGCTGCTGGACGAGTTCATCGCCACCTCGGGCGGACGCCGGATCCACTCGGCCAACATCATCGCGCTCAAGGAAGGCGACAGCGCCAAGCGCCTCGTCGTCGGCGCCCACTACGACTCCTCGGCGACGGGCGGCCAAGGCTACACCGACAACGCCACGGGCATCGGCCTGCTGCTCGAGGTGGCCGCGCGCATCAAGAACATGCCGACGCCCTACACCATCGTCTTCGTGGCGTTCGGCGCCGAGGAGGACGGGTCGCTCGGCGCCCAGGACTACGTCCGCAGCATCAGCGACGTGGAGCGGCGCGCCACCATCGGCATGATCGACCTGGACGCGCCGGCCGGCGGCGATGAGCTCTCGGTCGCGAGCCGCTCCGGCGGACCCACCTGGCTCCGCGACGACGCCCTCAGCGCCGCCGACTCGCTCGGCGTCCCGCTCGTCACCAGCCCGGAGACGCTCGTCCGTGAGGCCGGCACCGTGCTGGCGCCGGCCGACGACGTCCCCTTCGCCGACGCCGACATCGCCACCGCCATCTTCAGCGCCGTCTCCTGGAAGGCGAGCAAGGGGCGCCACGTCGCGCAGACCGCCGACGGCCCGCCCATCTGGCATACTCCGCGCGACACGGTGAAGTACGTCGACACCAGGTATCCGAAACGAGTGAGGGCGCAGCTGCGTGACATGTCGCTCCTCCTCGAGACCCTGCTCACCAGCAAACTGGGAAGGCGCCCGTGAAGCTCGGCATCGTCGGTCTGCCCAACGTCGGCAAGACCACCCTGTTCAACGCGCTCACCCACGCGCAAGCCGCCGCGACCGCCTACGCGTTCACGTCGGCGGAATCCAACCTCGGCGTGGTCGCCGTGCCTGACCCGCGTCTCGACCGGCTGGACGAGGTGCTCGAGACACCGCGAAAGGTCAACGCGACCATCGACGTGGTCGACATCGCCGGGCTCGCCGAGGGCGCCAGCCGGGGCGAGGGGCTCGGCAACCGCTTTCTCGCCGACATCCGGGGCGTCGACGCCGTGGCGCACGTGGTTCGCGTCTTCTCCAACCCCGAGGTCGCGCACGTGAGGAACAGCCTCGACCCACGCGCGGACGTGGATCTCGTCGAGACCGAGCTCGTGCTCAGCGACGTCGAGCTGGTGGAGCGCCGCCTGGACAAGACGCGCAAGACGGCGCGCAGCGGCGACAGGGCGGCCAAGCACGAGCTCGAGGTCCTGGAGGCGCTGAACGCCGAGCTGCTCGACGGCAAGTTGGCGAAGCGCATCGCGCGCTCCGACGACGACGCCGCGCTGTTCCGGGAGCTCGCGCTCGTGAGCGACAGGCCGGTGCTCTTCGTGCTGAACACGGACGACGACCAGTCGGCCGAGGGCGCACTGGAGAAGCACGCGGATTTCGTGGAGTGGGCGCGCGCGCGCGGCGACCAGGTGGTCGCCGTCGCCGCGCGCCTCGAGGCCGAGCTCGCCGACCTCGAGCCGGAGGAGGCGGCGGAGTTCCGCGCCGAGCTCGGCGCCGACGACGCCGGCACGCTGGACGTCGTCCTGCGCGCCGCCTACGAGGTGCTCGGCTACATCACCTTCTTCACCGGCGACTTCCGCAGCAGCGAGTCGCGGGCCTGGCAGCTGCCGCGCGGCTGGAACGCCAAGCAGGCGGCGGGCCGCATCCACAGCGACATCGAGCACGGGTTCGTGCGCGCCCAGGTGGTCAACATCGACGACCTCATCGAGCTCAAGTCGTTCCACGCCGCGCGCGAGAAGGCGCTGCTGCGCACCGAGGGAAAGGACTACGTCGTCCAGGACGGCGACGTGATCAACTTCATGCACACCGGCTGAGTCCGGCGTCGCCGCCCTTTCGCGGCCGGGACGCCGCCCGGCTCTAGTCCGAGAGCTGGATCTGCACGACGCCGGCCGTGGCCTGCACCGGGTAGGACTCCGCGACCGGCCCGCTGAACCACACGGCGACGCGCCCGCCCTTGGCGAGATCGGACGCCGCGCCGCGCACGCCGCCGGCGGTCCACACCACCGTGTCCCTGGTCACCCGTACCGACGCGCGGTCGACCGAACCCGTCGCCCCAGCGTCGGCGACCACCAGGAGCACGGGCAGCGAGTCGGCGCCCACGGTGAGGTCGCCGACGGCGCCGGTGATGTCCGCGGGAACAGACGGCGGGGCGGAGGGCGACGGCGAGGCCGGCTGGGCTGCCGTCGCGCCTCCGCAGCCGCCGACGACGGCGGCCCCCAGCAGGAAGAGAGCGGCCAAGGCCGCCAGCGCTCCGCTCGTGTGTCTCATGAGCGCACCTCCTCGCGCCGCGAGCGGCGCCGTCGTCTGCTCGCGGAGACGCGCGGCGCCGTCGGGGCGTTCGCGTCCGGCTGTAGAATCCACGGTGCCCTGTGCCCGACATGAGCCCCTCTTCCGGACATCCCTCTCCGCCCGCGGGCTACGTCCTCCGCCGGCCGTCCCTCGCCGACGCGGAGGCGGTCGCCGCGCTCAAACGGGCGATCGACGTCCACCGCCACGGAACGTCGGAGGTCACCGCGGACGAGGTGCGCCTGGAGTGGGCGCTGCCGCGGCTGTCGCTGGATGACGACGCGTGGGTCGTCGAGGACGCGGACGGGACGGTGGTCGCCTACGGGCTGTGCTGGATGGAGGCGCCGCCCGACGAGGTCGCCGCCGAGCAGCTCGTCGACCCCGCGCACAGACGACGCGGGCTGAACGAGCTCCTGCTGGGCCTGTGCGAGACGCGGGCGGCCGAGCTGGCCCGTGCGGGCGGACTGGGCGGCGTCACGCTCGGCGTCTGGGCCCACGAGACCGACTCGCGCAGGCTCGAGCTCCTGAAGCGCTGCGGCTACCGGCAGGAGCGCGCCTTCCTCCGGCTCGAGCGCGACCTCGACGACAGTCTGGAGGCTCCGCTCTGGCCCGCCGGAATCGTCGTCGCCCCCTTCCGCCCGGGCGTGGACGACGCCGCGGTCCACACCGCCCACGAGGAGGCGTTCGCCGACCACTACGGCCCCGCCGAGGCGGACCTCGACGAGTGGATCCAGTCCCGTCTCGGCCACGAAGGCCCCGATCTCGGGCTGTGGCTCGTCGCCTGGGACGGGAATGAGGTGGTCGGCGGCATCGAGGCCATGGAGACCCCACGCGGAGGCTACATGGGGGAGCTTTTCGTGCGCCGGCCCTGGCGCGGCCGCGGCATCGGCAGAGCGCTGATGCTCCAGGAATGTGCCGAACTGAGGCGACGCGGCATGGAGAACGCGTTCTTCGCCGTCGACGCCGCCAACCCGACGGGGGCGCTCCGTCTGCACGAGTCCGTCGGCTTTCGCTCGTCGCGCGGCGCCACCCTCCTGTTCGAGAGGCTCATCCCCGCCGGCTGACCCGATGCGGGATGGCTCGCGCTCCGCCCGTCGTGCCCGGCGCTCGCGGCGTCTTGACGCACTCTGTGCCGGTGGCATCTACTGGCGCTGGGCACTGCACGCGAAGGGGAACACCGTGAACCAAGCCACGCTCAACGTCTGGGACGACGACGCCTGCCGCCGCGTCCACGAGGCCTCGCTGACGGTGCTGGAGCGCACCGGCGTCGACGTGAAGGACGACCGCGCCCGCGAGCTGTACGCGGCGGCGGGCGCCGCCGTGGACGGAAGGCGAGTGCGGATCCCGGGCGAGCTCGTCGAGCAGGCGCTGGCGAGCGCGCCGCGCACCTGGACGCTTCGTCCGCGCGGCGGCGAGACGGCGCCGCTGGAGCTGCGCGACGGCGCCGGCTACCTCGGCAGCGGCCCGGATTGCCTCTACGTCACCGACCCCGACACGGGTGAGCGGCGGCGCGCGGAGCTCGCCGACGTCGAGGCCGCCGCGCGCTTCGTCGAGGCGCTGCCCAACATGGACTTCGCCATGAGCATGGCCCTGCCGGCGGACGTCGCCAACGAGGTGGTGGACGTCGCCCAGTTCGCCGCCATGCTCCGCGGCACGCGCAAGCCGATCGTCGTCTCGAGCCCGTTCGGCGGTGAGACCGTGCACACCATGCACGCCATGGCGGCGGCCTGCGGCGAGGCCGGCAGCTTCGCCTGCCTCGCCATGACCTCTCCGCCGCTGCAGCTGGACGACGTGTGCTGCACCAAGGCGCTCGCCTGCGCCGACCTCGACGTGCCCCTCGTGCTGGCGCCCTCGGTGTCGGCGGGCGCGCAGGGGCCGGCGTCGCTCCCGGCCTGTGTGGCCGTTGCCAACGCCGAGGTCCTCGCCGGCCTCGTGGTGCACCAGCTCGGCAAGGCCGGCGCGCCGTTCGTCATGGGCGTCGGCGTGGGGGTGATGAACATGCAGTCCGCGGTGGACGTGTACAACGCGCCCGGCGTGTTCCTCGGCAACCAGGCCCAGCTCGACCTGATCCGCTGGTACGGCCTGCCGAGCTGGCATTACGCCGGTCACTCGGACAGCAAGGGCCTGGACGAACAGTGGGCGCTCGAGCTCGGCGTCGCCACCATCCTGGGAGCGCTCTCGCGCGCCACGCTGCTCCACGACGTCGGCTACCTGGAGAGCGGCCTGCAGAGCGCGCTGGAGGGGCTCGTGCTCGGCGACGAGGTCGCCGGCTACGCCCGCGCCCTGCTGGGCGAGCTGCCGGTGGACGACGAGGCGCTGGCGCTCGCCGAGATCGAGGCCGCCGGCCCCGGCGGCAACCACCTGGGGACGAAGATGACGCGGCGGCACTTCCGGGACTTCTGGCGGGCGTCGCTGATCGACCAGAGCACCTACGACCACTGGTCAGCGGCCGGCAGCCCCACCCTGCTCGAGCGCGTCCGGGCCCGCGTGGCCGAGATCCGGGCCGCGGGCCCGTCGTTCACCCTGGACGGCGACACCCTGCGGCGGATCGACGCGCTCGCCGCAGGGGCGGACCGGGCCTGACGCGCGCCCCTGAGGCGGCGGAGGCGCGGGAAGCGCGCCTCCGCCGCCTCTGTCCGTACGCCCACTCCCTCATCAGCACCGGCGACCGTGCCGATACTCGTCCCCACAGTCTCCTCGTCTGAACGGCGGATGGCGTTTTGGACCGCAGGCACGGGGAAGATGAGCGACGCGCCTCCGACTCACGGACGGCGCGTCAGGGGCATTGGGGCGGCCGGGGCGGGCCGCCGGGAGGTGGCATCGTGGGCCTGAGGCTCGTGGTCGTTGCGGCGTTCGTGGCGATGGCGATGGTGCCTGCCTACCTCGCGTACGACGCCGGCGTCCTCCCCAGCCCCACGCAGGCCTCTGCGAACGTCGCCTCCGGCGCTTCAGCGTCGCGCGTCACGTCGCTTGCCTGGCCGGACGAGCCGCTCGGTCTCGCGGCGACCGACACGAAGGTGCTGTGGGAGCAGCGCGACCCGAGCGCCACGGTCGCGGGCCTCTGGGCCTACGACACGCGCACGGGCCGCACCGACCGGGTGCTGGGCCGTTCGGCCACGGGCAAGGCGGCCGGCTTCCCGGCCGCCGACGGCGAGCTGATCGTCTGGGCGGCGTGGTCCGGCCGGCGCGGCGCCGGCCCGCCGCAGATCGAGGCATACGACACCGCGAGCACGCGGCGCTGGACCGCCGCCGAGCAGGGCCGCGACCCGAGGGCCGCCGGCGAGAGCGTGATCTGGGTCGAGCCGGACGGCGACGGCCCCGGCAGCGACGTCATCCGCGGCAGCAACTCGTTGACCGACGAGGAATACGCCGTCAAGACCGGGGGCCGCATCCGCGACGTGGCGGCGTGGGGCAGCTGGGCGGCCTGGATCTCCGGGCGCGGGGACCAGGCCGAGGTGTGGGCGGGGCCGTACGGCGACAAGACCCGCTACCGCCTGGCAGGTGCGGGAACGGCCGTCGCCATCGACCACGACCGCATCCTCTGGGCCGCAAGGGCCGGACGCCACTCCACCCGCATCGTCGGCTGGGACCGGGGCTCGAGCCGCGCCACCGTGCTGTGCAAGGTCCTCGGCTCGGCGTCCTCCCTCGTCCTCAGCCGCAAGTATGCGGCGTGGGTGACCAGCCGAGAGACGACCGGCTCGCAGGTGTGGGTGTACGACTTCGCCCGGGGCCGCGCCTACCCGGTCGCGAAGGGCGGTCGCCAGGCGAGCCCCGTCATCGTCGCCGGAAGCGTGTACTGGGCGGACGACCGCGGCGGCCAGTGGGAGCTGTACCGGCAGGCGCTTCGCCCGTGACGCTCCCGACGCTTCTCCCCTGACGCCCTCCGCCGCGCGCAAGCGCGCCGCGGTCCTCGTGTAGACTCCCCGCGGGCGCTCGTCGTGCGCACGCCATCCTGGAGGGACGATGTCCGTCATCAAGGCCGATCACCTCACCAAGCGCTTCGGCAAGAAGGTCCTCGCCGTCGACGACGTGAGCTTCGCCATCGAGGAAGGCACCATCACCGGCGTCCTCGGCCCCAATGGTGCCGGCAAGACGACCACGCTGCGCATGATCCTCGACCTCGTGCGCCCGACGGCCGGCTCGGTGACCATCCTCGGCAGCCGGTACCGCGAGCTGCGCGCGCCCGCCACCAGGGTCGGCGCGCTCCTCGACTCCTCCGGCTTCCACCCCGGCCGCTCCGGGCGCAACGCGCTGCGCGTGATCGCCACCGGCGCCGGCATCCCCGACGCGCGCGTGGACGAGACGCTCGAGCTCGTCGAGCTGGAGGGCGCGTCCAAACGGGCGGTCAAGGGCTACTCCACGGGCATGAGACAGCGCCTGGCGCTCGCCGCGGCCCTGCTCGGCGACCCCCAGGTGCTCATCCTCGACGAGCCGGCCAACGGCCTCGACCCGGAAGGGATGCTGCTGGCTGCGCACGTTCCTGCGCAAGCAGGCGGCGAGGGCCGCACGGTCCTCGTCTCCAGCCACGTGCTCGCCGAGGTCGAGCAGACCGTCGACGACGTGCTCATCATGAGCAAGGGCAGGCTGCTCGCGCAGGGGCCCATCCAGGAGCTGACCGCGTCGACGCAGCCGGTGGTGCGCGTCCGCTCGCCGCAGGCCGAGAAGCTGGAGGCCGCGCTCGTCTCCTCCGGCGCGGCCGTCAACCGCCTGAACGACGCCCTGGCGGTGCGCGGGCCCTCCGCCGCCGAGGTCGGCGACGCTGGCCCACACCCAGGGCGTCGCCCTCCACGAGCTCCTGACCGAGCAGCCCAGCCTCGAGGAGCTCTTCCTGCAGATCGCCGGCACGAGGCGGGAGCAGTGATCAGCCCTCGCGCGGGCCGAGCTGCTCAAGCTGCGCAGCACGCGCACCGCCCTCGGCCTCTTCATCGTCATCCTGGTGGTCACGCTCGTCCCGCTCGTCGTGCTGATCTTCGCGCTGCCCAGGGACTGGCTGGAGACGGACGGCGTGGCCGACTTCCTGAACACCGCCAGCACCTTCGTGCCGCTGGTGCTGCTCGTCTTCGGCATCCTCGGCATGACCAACGAGTACCGGCACGGCACCATCACCTACAGCTACCTGGTGACCCC
>CAVUGS010000024.1:0-21436 GCA_963741075.1 uncultured Thermoleophilia bacterium | reverse complement strand
ATATTCGCTCCACAGTGCGCATCGTAGTGCACTCGCTCCCGGCTGTCTAGCGTCGACGAGGCGGTGGCTCCAGGCGCCCCCCCCGAGAGCGGGGGCGAGTCCAGAGCCCGGCGTCACCTCGCGCGTGCGCGGCAGGGAACGGCGTCCGGTCGGCGCGCAACGAGAACGGGGCGGGCCGTGAGGCCCGCCCCGTTCGGGAGCGCTGCGCTTGCCGTGCGAACGATCAGATGCTGAGGTCCTTCTCGATCTCGGCGAGCTCTTCGGCCGAACCCTGGACCTTCGGGCCCTTGAACCACTTGCGGGCCGAGACGGCGTACCAGAGGCCGGCGCCGCCGATCACCACGAGCACGGCGATCGGAGCGTAGTTGAAGGCCGTGAGCGTGAAGTCAGCGCTCCACGGCACTGCGGTGTTGTACTGCGGCAGCATCAGCAGGATGACGATGAAGACGACCCAGATGATCGCGATCCAGTTGATGATCGGGCCCCACGTCTTGCTGAGCACCCATGGGCCCGGCTGGAAGGCCTGGCCGTTGATGCGGCGCAGGAACACCGGGGTCAGGTAGGCGATGTAGAGGCCGATGACGGCGATCGACGTGACCGCGGCGTACGCGGCGACGTTGTACAGGTACGGCAGTGCGAGGATGAACGCGCCGATCGCGCCGAACCAGGCGGTGCGCACGGGGACGCGGGCCCCGGGCTGACGTGGTGCCAGAAGTTCGAGAACGGCAGCGCGCCGTCACGCGCGAACGCGTAGACCATGCGCGAGTTGGCGGTGACCGACGACATGCCGCAGAAGAACTGCGCCACGATGACGACCAGGATGAGCAGCAGGCCCACGGTGTGTCCCGTGGCGTACTCGAAGATGGTCGCCCACGGCACGAGGTCGGTAGCGATGGTGTCGTAGCCGGTGTACTCGGTACCGTTGATGGTCACCGGGAACGCATGCGGGATCGCGTAGCTCACGGCGACCAGCAGGATGAAGCCGGCCACCAGGGAGACCCAGATCGAGTTGACGATGCCCTTCGGGGCCGAGACGCGCGCCTGGAACGTCTCCTCGGAGACGTGCGCCGAGGCGTCGTAGCCGGTGAACGTGTACTGCGCGTTCAGCAGGCCGATGAGGAAGACGTAGAGCGGGATCGTGAAGCCGGAGAGGCCCTCGAACGCCTGCCAGCCCTCAGAACCGAAGAGGAAGCTGACCGACTGATGGCTGCCCGATGACGGCGCCCAGAAGAGCAGCACGAAGATGACCGCCACGCCGACGAGGTGCCAGTACACGGACACGTCGTTGAGGAAAGCGACGAGCCTGACGCTGAAGGTGTTGAGCAGGCCCTGGAGGCCGAGCACCACGGCCAGGATCAGGATGGTGGCGTAGGCCTCGAGCCAGGTCTGGCTGCCGGTCAGGATGGCCATGAAGGCGGAGATGGAGAACGCGCAGCCGAAGCTGATGCCGGCGGTGACGGCGACCTGGCCCAGCAGGTTGAACCAGCCCGTGAACCAGGACCAGATCGGGGCGCTGTTGCCGGGAGCCAGTTTGGCGGCCCAGTAGTACAGGCCGCCGGCGGTCGGGAAGGACGAGCAGATCTCGGCCATCGACATGCCGGCGAACAGCACGAGTACGCCTACCAGGAGCCAGCCCCAGAGCATGACCGGCGGGCCGCCGTGCAGGAGGCCGTAGCCGTACAGGGTGAGGCAGCCCGAAAGGATGGAGATGATGGTGAACGAGACGGCGAAGTTGGAGAACTTGCTCATGGAGCGGTCGAGCTCCTGAGCGTACCCCATTGCGTGGAGATCCTTGGTGTCCTGGTCGAGTTCTTCCCTCACCGGTGGTGAAGAGGACATTTCGTCTGGCACGGTGGTACCCCCCATGTTCGCCCGACTGGCCTACGCTCGCGCGTATTGACCGCCATTCAGTACCAAGCAGGGAGAACTGTCAAGGGAGTTGTGCCAACTTGTGACATTCATGGGAGTTCGTGTGCGAAAAACGGGCGGCGGGCCGTCTGGCCCGCCGCCCGTTCACATGGGGCGATGTGTGAATCAGTTCACACCGTCTTGGTCAATACTCGGCGTCGCCCGCCTTGGTCTTGCCCCAGAAGGTCTTGTAGATCAGGGCGGTGTAGAGCAGGACGAGGGGCACGAAGACCACCGCGAGGATGAGCATCACCAGCAGCGTGAGGTGCCCGGACGCTGCGCGCTCCACCGTGAGGCTCGTGCTCTCGGGGCGTGCCGCGGGCCGGCACCATGTCCGGGAAGTTGCCCACGGCGGCGATGCCCGCGAGGCCGATGATGATGATCGCCGAGCCGATGAACGACTTGAGCTCGCCGCCCTCCTTCGTCATCTGCCAGATGGTGTAGAGCACACCCGCCAGGAAGACGACCAGGGACAGCCAGCCCACGGGGCTGCCGAACACGTTGTCCGACGCGCGCGACACCGTGAGGATGGTCGCGAGCGACGTCGCCACGGCGAGCACCGCGCAGATCCAGAAGGTCACCTTACGATAACGCCAGACCCGGTCGTGGAGGTCGCCCTCCGACTTGACCGACAGCCACGCGGCGCCGTGCTGCACGAGCAGGAAGAGGCCCGTGACGCCGACGAGGAGGGAGTACGGATTGAGCAGCTCCCAGAAGGTGCCGATGTAGTTGCCCTGCGCGTCCATGGGCACGCCGCGGATGACGTTGCCGAGGGCGACGCCCACCAGGAGCGCCGGCACGAGGCTGCCGACGAAGAAGGTGCCGTCCCAGACGGCCTTCCAGCTCGTGTCCCGGTGGCGGAACTCGAGAGACACCGCACGCAGGATCAGGCCGAAGAGCACGAGCATGATCGCCAGATAGAAGCCGCTGAAGGTCATGGCGTAGACCATGGGGAACGCGGCGAAGATGGCGCCGGCGCCCGTCAGCAGCCAGACCTCGTTGCCGTCCCAGACCGGGCCGATGGAGGCGCGGACCACGCTCTTGTCGTCCTCGGACCTGGCGACGAACGGATAGAGCACGCCCGCGCCGAGATCGAACCCGTCCAGGATCACGTAGATGGTGAGCAGGACGGCGACGAGGACGAACCAGGTGTTGGCCAGAGTCATCCCGTCACCTCCCCGCGCCCGCGGGAGCAGGGGTCGAGCCGGCGCTCGCCGTCTCGGCCTCGAGCATCTCCGCCGTGTCCTCGGGACCCTTCCTGATGATGCCGAGGAAGATCCGCAGCCAGGCGATGAAGAGGACGAGGTAGACGAGGACGAACAGCCCGATCGTCGTCCAGATCTGGCCGGCCGACACGAGCGGCGACACGCCGTCGCTGGTGCGCAGCAGCCCCTGGACGATCCAGGGCTGCCGGCCCACCTCGGCGGCCATCCAACCCATGTTGATGGCCAGGATGGACAGCGGGATGCAGGCCATGAGGATCCAGAGCAACCAGCGTGACCGTTCGAGGCGTCCCATCCTGTGCATCACGATCGCCAGCAGGAACACGAGGATGAAGAGGCCCCCCAGGGCGATCATGAGGTGGTAACTCTGGAACGTCAGCTGCACCGGCGGCCTGTCGGCCGGGGCCACGCTGTTGAGCCCCGTGACCTCGTGGTCGGGGCTCAGGCCGAGCATCAGGCTGAGGCCGCTCGGAATGCTGACACCGGTCGTCTTGCCGTCGCCGTTGACCCAGCCGAACAGGTAGAGCGGCGCGTTCTGCTGCGTGTCGCCGACGTTCTCGAAGGCCGCCATCTTGACCGGCTGGTGCTCGGCGACAACGAGGGCGCCCCAGTGGCCGAGGAACGGCATGGCGATGGCGAGCACGAGGCCCACCGTAGCCGCCCACAGCATGGCCTGCCGCGCGAACTGCAGGTGCCTCTTCTCGAGCATGTAGTAGGCGCAGACGCCCGCGACCACGAAGCAGCCCGTGAGCAGGGCGGCCGCGACCGTGTGGAAGTAGCGGGGACCGATGGACGGGTTGAGCGCCGCGCTCCAGAAGCTCGTGAGCACGGCCTTGCCGCCCTCGACCTTGTAGCCGGCAGGCGTCTGCATCCACGAGTTGGCGATGAGGATCCACAGCGCCGACAGCAGCGCGCCGATCCACACCAGCCAGGCGGAGACGTAGTAGAAGCGCTTGGAGACCCTCTTGCGGCCGAAGAGCAGCACGCCGAGGAAGGTGGACTCGAGGAAGAAGGCGACGAGGCCCTCGGCGGCGAGCGGCGCGCCGAAGATGTTGCCGACGAAGCGCGAGTACTCGGCCCAGTTCGTGCCGAACGCGAACTCCATCGTGATGCCCGTGGCCACGCCGATGGCGAACGTCGTCGTGAACAGCTTGATCCAGAAGTTGGAGGCGGCTCTGTCGGCCGGGATCCCACTCTTGTAGTGTCGACGCTCGGAGAGCACGACCATCATCGCCACACCGATGCTGATGGGCACGAAGATGAAGTGATAGCCGATGGTCAACGCGAACTGGATGCGGGCGAGCATGAGGGCGTCCATTGCGTGTCCACCACCTCCTTTGGCAAGCGAGTGGGCCGGCGCCATCCCCGGTCGGCGCGGGCAGTACGTGCATATTTTCACTATCGCCGTGGTGCTTTGTCAACGGAAATTTGTGCCGGCGGGCACAATGAGCCCCGGGAAGACCCACGTTACCCCTGCCGCCGAAGTATTAAGCGGACGTTAAGACGCCTGTTCAGGCTTGAAGGCGCGTGCTACTATTCCTCGCGGGCCGGCACCGAACGCCGGCCGTTGTGCTGTCTAGGAGGCTGATCCGCTTGTCTGAAGAACAGCTTGAATGTCAGGAATGCTCGGCGCAGTGCGAGAAGGTCGTCTACCCGGCCGCGTGTCTCGCCATGAACTGCCGCTTTCTGTACGCGTTCAAGGAAGACGGCAACACGTTCTTCGGGTGTATCGAGAAGGTGTTCCCGCACGAGATCGACCTGAAGATGTTCCAGGAGATCGAGCGCGGCAAGGGTGGGTTCGGCGTCGTCAAGGTCGCCCGCCAGCCGCTGCCGCAGTGTTCCATCGCCGTGCAGAGTTGCTACGCGACCGGCGAGGGCCCGCTGTGCCGCAACATGTACTTCAGGCGTCGCGACCGGCGTGAGGTGCAGACCGTAGAAGATTGACGCGCGGTCAGAGATTCGAGATTTGCAGGCGAAACCGCGGCAGTGCCGCGGTTTCGCCGTCTCAGGGGCTGGTATACTGAGACAGCAGCAGCCACCAAGGCTGCCCAGTTGGGGGCGAACAGGTCTCGACATGGGCTGTACCGGGGTGGGAGCAGCAGGCCGAGGTCCGGTGGCCTCGTTAAACTGCCGGAACACACTACTTGCCGAGAATAATTCTCTCGCACTCGCCGCCTAAGTAATTAGGTGACGACATCGCACCCGGCTCGCCCACGGCCGGGATCCGCGGTGTCATTCAGTGGGCTGGGGTGCGGTCGCGCTGCTCCGAGCGAGCGCACCCGAGACTGATCGGGGCTGGCGACCGGCACCCGGCCGACGCGGGGGCTGCGAGCGAGATGAAATGCGCCGGCTAAGCCTGTAGAGACTCCGCCGTGGCGTCCGTGGACGCGGGTTCGATTCCCGCCGCCTCCACCAACTTCGCCTATACTGCGGTCGTGCAACGGCCAGCCGACATCCTCGCCGCTCCGCCGGGCGCCGCCTCCGCGTCGACCCGGCGCCCGCATCTGCTCGAGCCGTTCCCGGCCAGCATCGTCCTCGCGCTCATCTTCACGGCCGCCGGGCTCGTGGAGTTGCTCACGCGCGACGGTGTGCCCGTCGGCTACCGCGAGGACGGCGTCGCGCTCATCATCCTCACTGTCGCCAGCGGACTCACCCTCGGGCTTCTCTGGTGGTCTCCGCTCGTCAGCCTCGTCGCCGCCATGGCGCTGCTCTGCGCTCAGGCGCTCGCCGGGTACGAGTTCACGTTCGCCGCCGTCTGCGTGGTGGTCGTCGCCTCCTTCGCGACGGTGGCCTTTGACCACTGGAAGCGAGCGGTCGTCGCGGGATTCGTCGTGGCGGTGGGCGTGCTCGTCGTGCTCGTCGAGCTCCCCTCGGTGCCGTGGCAGGCGGCGGTGGCCACGTGGGCGGCGCTCTCCGTCCTCTGGGTGGTCGCCGTGGTCATCCGCATCTACCGGGGCAGCATCGAGCGCGCCGAGCGCAGGGCCGCGCTCTTCGCGGCCGACCGCGAGGCGCGCGCCCGCGAGGCCGTGACTGAGGAGCGGGCGCGGATGGCGCGGGAGCTGCACGACAGCGTCGGCCACGCGCTCAACGTGGTCGTCCTCCACGCGGGCGCGGCACAGCGCATCATCGACAAGAAGCCCGAGCTGGCGCGCGAGGCGCTGGACTCGATCGAGACGGCAGGCCGGCAGGCTCTCGGAGACATCGAGCGGATGCTCGGCATCCTCAGGGCGCCGGAGGAAGAGGCGTGCTGCGACGTGACGCCCGGCATGGGGCAGCTGGAGACGCTCTGCGGCCAGGTCCGCGAGGCCGGTCTGCCCGTCGACCTGGTCGTCGAGGGTGAGGCGCGGGCGCTGCCGGCGAGCCTGGACCTGACGGCCTATCGGATCGTGCAGGAGGCGCTCACCAACACGCTCAAGCACGCCGGCAAGACGCACGCCACCGTCACCGTGCGCTACGAGGAGGCGGCGCTCGGCATCGAAGTGCTCGACGAGGGCCGCGGCGTCACGCCGGCCGCGGCCACCGTGGTCGGCGGCCGCGGCCTGCTCGGCATGCGCGAGCGGGTGGCGACGTTCAGGGGAGAGCTCGAGGCCGGGCCGCGCCCGGAGGGCGGCTTCGGCGTCCGCGCGCGGCTGCCATTGGCCGACGCAGAGGGGCCAAGGTGAGGTGCGGCGGAGCCACACCTCACAGTGGCCACCAGGAATCGGAGGGGACATGACCGTCAAGCTCGTGCTTGCCGACGACGAACAGCTCGTGCGCTCAGGCCTGCGACTCATCCTCGAGTCCGAGGACGACATCGAGGTGGTGGGGGAGGCCAACGACGGCGCCGAGGCCGTGGCGCTCACTCGCCGCCTGGACCCGGACGTGGTGCTCATGGACGTGCAGATGCCGGTGATGAACGGTATCGAGGCGACGCGCGAGATCGTCGCCCTGGGGCGCGAGGAGAGCTCGCGCGTGGTGATCCTCACCACGTTCGACCTCGACGAGTACGTGTACGAGGCGCTCAAGGCGGGGGCGAGCGGGTTCCTGCTCAAGCGCACGCCGGCCGAGGACCTCGTCGCCGGCATCCGCGTGGTGGCGGAGGGGGAGGCGCTGCTGGCGCCCAGCGTCACGCAGCGCCTCATCGAGAACTTCCGCAGCCGTCCGGAGACGACGCCGGCGCGGGACGCCAGCGAGCTCGACGACCTCACCGAGCGCGAGCGCGAGGTGCTCGTACTGGTGGCGCGCGGCATGACCAACGGCGACATCGCCGCGCACCTGTTCCTGAGCGAGGGCACGGTCAAGACGCACGTGAAGCGCATCTTCTCCAAGCTCGG
This sequence comes from uncultured Thermoleophilia bacterium, assembly GCA_963741075.1. Lineage (GTDB taxonomy): Bacteria > Actinomycetota > Thermoleophilia > UBA2241 > UBA2241 > CAIXSE01. The sequence goes on along the minus strand of CAVUGS010000024.1, from coordinate 13,992 downwards.
CCTGCACGACCGCACCCAGGCCGTCATCCTTGCCTACGAGGTCGGCCTGGTGCGGGCGGGCGAGAGCGAACCGGAAGAATGAGCTGACGGCGACGGCCGGCCGCGTACCCCCGGAGGGGTATGCCGGCCGGCGCTCGAATCCCACCGCCGGTCCGTCGAGATTCCCGCCCAGGGGTGACGACCCCCGCCGGTCTCGCAGCTAGGCTTCATCTGCAAGCTGCGTAAGACCATGGAGGTCACCCGTTGAACGACTCGGCGCTCACTCGCTTCTTCGGCGTCGTTCGCCGTCCGCAGACGTGGCTCGGCATCCTCTTCAACTTGCTCGCCTTCCCGCTGGGCCTGTTCTACTTCGTGTTCCTCGTCACGGGTCTCTCGCTCGGTGTGGGTCTCGTGGTGGTGTGGGTCGGCATCCCGATCCTGCTCGTCGTCGCCGGCGCCTGGTGGCTGTTCGGCGCCTTCGAGCGGTTGCAGGCCCACCACCTTCTCGGCGCGGACGTCCCGCCCGCCCCACGTGAGTGGGAGAGCGTCGACGGCGTCTGGGCGAAGCTCAGGGCGCACTTCGGCAACGGCGCGACCTGGAAGGACCTCGTCTACCTGCTCGCCAAGCTGCCCTTCGGCATCGTCTCGACCACGCTGCTGATCACCGCCGGCGCGATGGTGTTCTGGTTCGTCTCCATGCCGTTCTTCGCGGTCTTCGACGTGCCGGTGATCAACAACACCTGGGTGCCGCCGCTGTGGTTCGGCATCCTCTGCCTGCCGCTGGGCATCCTCGTGTTCTTCGTGGCCCTGCACCTGCTCAACGCGTGGAGCTGGGTGTGTGCCCGCTGGGCCGAGGTCATGTTCCGCGCCCCGGGGCAGACACCCGCGACCGCGCCGGCGCCTGCGCCGCCGGTGGTGCCCGCACCTCCGGCGGCCCCGGTTCCGCCGACGGCTCCGGTGGCCACTGCGCCGGGCCCGGTCCCGGCGCCCGCGGCGGCCCCGGCGCCACCGGCGCCGGCTGCTGCACCGCCCGTTGCACCGCCTGCGCCTGCACTGCAGCCGCCGGCCGCTTCTTCAGACGACGAGACGGCGAGCTGACCGTGTCAGCTCGCGGAGGTGACCCCATGAGAGAAGACAGGATCATGAGAGTACTGCGCCCATCGCTCGCGCTCGCCGCCCTGGCCGCCCTCCTCGTGCTGCTGGGCATGGCGATCGCCGGGCCGGCGAACGCGGTGACCAAGTCGCCCAAGCCGGAGGCGAGCAGGACGGCGAAGCCCGGCGCCACGAAGACGGCCACACCGTCGCCGACGAGTTCCGGCGCCATCGTGCTGCAGCGCGGCTCCGAGGTCCGCTTCGGCGAGGACGTCGTCGTCCCGAAGGGCACCAAGGTACCGTCGGTCGTGGTGTTCGGCGGCGACATCCTCGTCAACGGACGCGTCACCGACGCGGTGGTCGCCTTCGGCGGCAACGTGGTCATCAACGGCACCGTGGGCACCTCCACGGTCGCCTTCGGCGGGGACGTCAAGCTCGGCCCGAACGCGGTGGTCGGAAGGGACCTCAAGCCGAGCGACGCCTCGCTCGTCCTCTTCGGCGGTGAGCTCACGCAGGCGCCCGGCGCCCAGGTCGTCGGAGAGACCCAGCAGTTCACGGGCCTCCATTGGGGCGACGCTCTGAACTGGGCCGGCCGGGGGGCCCTCTTCAGCCCGCTGCTGGGCCTGAGCTTCGCCGGCTGGCTGGTACAGACGGCGTTCTTCCTGATCCTGGCGCTGGTGGCCGCGGCGCTCATGCCCCGGCAGCTTCGCAGCGTGCAACGCCAGTTGGGGCGGCGGCCGTGGGCCGCGCTCGGCTGGGGCGCGCTCACGTTCTTCCTCGCCGCTCCGGCGGTCCTCATCGTCCTCGTGATCAGCGTCATCGGGCTGCTGCTCGTGCTGCCCTACGGGCTGTTCGTGCTGCTCGCCTACTTCTTCGCGACCACGGGCGTGGCGGCGTTCCTCGCCCAGAAGGTGCTCACCGGGTTCGGCGGCAAGGAGAACCTCATGCTCGCCGTGGTCGTGGGGGTCGTGGGCACGACGGTCGCGTCGCGCATCCCCGTGGTCGGGCCGCTGCTGCTGATGGCGATGATGGTGATCGGCACCGGCGCCGTCATCCTCGGCGTGGCCGAATGGCGGCGCGAACGCCGCGAGGCGGCCGCCCAGGTCGCCGCTGCGGCTGCGGCGGGCGCCGTGGCTCCCGCCGTCGGCGTGCCTCAGCCCGCCGCCATCACGCCGATCGTGCAGACGTCGCCGGAGCCGCCGGTCGTGGCGACGACGGCCCCCGCAGCGGCCGTACCGGTGATCGACGCCACCGCGGCTCCCGAGCCGACCACCATCGCCGCCGCCGTGGGCGGGACCGCCGTCACGGAGGCGCCTGCGCCGGAGGCTGCCCCGCCGGCTGAGGAAGCGCCCGCGGCCCCCGCGCCCGAGGGGCCGCCCGCGCAGTTGCCCGCGGAGGCGGCGCCCGCAGCCGGGCAAGCGGCCGCGCCGGAGGCGGACCAGCCTTCGGCCGGCGAGCCGAGCGACGGCGACGCGAACGCGGGCGGTGAGCAGCCCGGTCACGCCGAAGGCGTAGACCTCCGCGCGGCGATCCGGGTTCGGACCGGTGGGCTTCGCGGGGATACCAGATAGCAAAGCGGTGGTGGGCCGCGCCTGAGGCGCGGCCCACCACCTGCCGCTTCCGGCGGCGACGACCAAGGGGGAAGACGTGACCGACAACCTCGACACGACGATCGTGCAGGACGAGAGCGCCGCGTCCGTGACCTGCGAGGCCGGGACGACGGTCGGCCTCACGGACGCCGTCGTCCAGGCACGGGGCGTCGAGCGGGACTACGGACAGGGCGACGCCCTCGTGCGCGCGCTCGCCGGCGTGGACATCGACCTTCAGCGCGGCGCCTACACGGCGATCATGGGCCCGTCCGGCTCGGGCAAGAGCACCCTGATGCACATCCTCGCCGGCCTCGACCGGCCGACGGCCGGCAACGTGTGGATCGACGGTCAGGAGATCACCACGCTCAAGGAGCGCGCGCTGACCCAGCTGCGCCGCGACCAGATCGGCTTCATCTTCCAGACCTTCAACCTGCTGCCGACGCTGACCGCGGCGGAGAACATCACGCTGCCGCTGACCATCGCCGGGCGCAAGGGGGACGCGGACTGGGTGGACGAGCTGATCAAGACCGTCGGGCTCGGCGACCGGCTGACGCACAAGCCCTCGGAGCTCAGCGGCGGGCAGCAGCAGCGCGTGGCCGTCGCCCGCGCGCTGGCCTCCCGCCCGGCGGTGCTCTTCGCCGACGAGCCGACGGGCAATCTGGACTCTCGCACCGGGGAGGAGGTACTGCAGCTTCTCCGGCACTCGCGTGACGTCATGGGCCAGACGATCGTCATGGTCACGCACGACGCGCACGCGGCCACCTACGCCGACCGGATCGTCTTCCTCAAGGACGGCGCCATCGCCCACGACTGCGGGCGGCTCGGCCGCGACGACATCTACGACGTCATCAAGTCGCTCGAGGACGCCTGATGGTCCGCATCGCCTGGCGCAGCCTGACGTCGCACAAGCTCAGGACCTTCCTGACGACGCTCGCCATCCTCCTCGGGGTGGCGATGATCAGCGGCACCTACGTGCTCACCGACCAGATCGACCGCGGGTTCAAGCAGGTCTTCACCGACGCCTACAAGGGCACCGACGTCACCGTCACCCGCAAGGCGAAGTTCTCCGGCCAGCTCACCGGCGCGACCGAGGGCCTGCCGCAGGACATGGTCCAGCAGGTCGACGCGGTCGACGGCGTCGCCGAGTCGTTCGGCTACGTGACCGGCATGGGCGCCGTGGCCGTCGACGGCAAGGTGGTCGAGACGGGCGGGTCGCCGACGCTCTTCTTCTCGTACTCGCCCAACGAGATCGCCCCGCCGCAGTACATCGAGGGCCACCCGCCGGAGAAGTCGGGCGAGGTGGCCGTGATCCAGAAGCTCGCCGAGGACAAGAAGCTCAAGCCCGGCTCGCCGATCACCGTGATCACCGCGGACGGCGCTCACGAGGCGACCGTGTCCGGGGCGTTCAAGTTCGCCGCCCAGTCGTCGCTGGGCGGCTCGCTGCTCCTGCACACCACGCTCGCCGATGCGCAGAGCTGGTTCGGCATGCAGGGACGCCTGTCCGAGATCGACGCGAAGGCCGAGGCGGGCGTCTCGGCCGACGCGCTGGCGAAGCGCATCCGGGCCGCGCTGCCCAAGGACACCGAGGTCAAGACCGGCGCCCAGGCCGCCGCCGACCAGACCAAGGCGCTGAGCGACGCCATCGGCGCGTTCCTGCGCCCGGTGCTGCTCAGCTTCGGCGGCATCGCCGTGCTCGTGGGCGCGTTCATCATCTTCAACGCGTTCTCCATGACGGTCGCCCAGCGACGGCGGGAGTTCGCGATGCTGCGCGCGCTCGGAGCCTCTCGCGCGCAGGTGCTCTGGAGCATCACCGGCGAGGCGCTCGTCATGGGCATCCTCGCTTCCGTGCTCGGGCTCTTCGCCGGGCTCGGGGTCGCGGCCGGGGTCAACCAGGTCTTCCAGGCCGCCGGCTTCGACATCCCGCGCAGCGGCCTCGTGATGCAGCCGCGCACGGTCGTCATCGCCCTTGTCGTGGGCATCGTCGTCACGGTGCTGTCGGCGGTGATCCCGGCGCAGCGCGCGACGCGGGTGCCGCCGATGGCGGCCCTGCAGGAGGGCGCCGTCCTGCCGCCGTCGCGCTTCGCGCGGTTCATGCCGGCGCTCGCCGTCGCGGTCGCCATCCTCGGTGGCCTCCTCATCGCCGGCGGCATGTACGGACCCGGCGGCACCGTGGTGCGTCTCGGCACCATCGCCCTCGGCGCCGTGCTCGTCTTCGTCGCGGTGGCGATCGCCAGCCGCTACTTCGTCGGCCCGCTCGCCGCGGGGCTCGGCTGGCCGCTGCAGAAGATCGCTCCCGTCAGCGGCCGGCTGGCGCGCGACAACAGCCGCCGCAACCCGGGCCGGACGGCGCTGACGGCGGCGGCGCTCATGATCGGCCTCGCCGTGGTCGTCTTCGTGGCCGTGCTCGCGCAGGGCCTCAAGAGCTCGTTCATCGACAGCTACGACCGCACGGTGCGCGCCGACTACGTCATCTCCAGCAAGAACTTCATGACCATCCCGAGCGACACGGCCGGCAAGGTGCAGTCGGTCCAGGGCGTCGAGACCGCGGTCTCCCTCGACGCGCAGCAGGTGCAGACGAAGAACGGGTCTCTGCCGGTGGTCTGGGGCATCGACCCGAACGCCATCGAACGGGTCTGGAGCTTCGACTGGATCAGCGGCAGCGACGCCGTGCTGACGCAGCTGGGCACCGACGGGGCCATCGTCGAAGAGCAGACGGCGGATTCGCTGGGCGTCAAGCAGGGCGGGACGCTCAAGGTCACGACCGTCGAGGGCAAGCAGGCGACGCTCAAGGTGCTCGGCGTCTACCGCGATCCCATGATGCTCAACGGGATCACGGTGAGCGCCTCCGGCTACGCCGCGCTGTTCCCGACGCCGCAGACGTTCATGGTGGTCGCCAAGGCGCAGCCCGGCGCCGACATCGCTGCCACGCAGAAGGCGATAGCGGCAGCGCTGGCGTCCACGCCCACGGCCGAAGTGAAGACCAGCGAGGAGTACAAGAAGAGCACCGTGGATCTCGTGAACCAGCTGCTCATGCTCATCTACGGCCTTCTCGCCCTGAGCGTGATCATCTCGCTGTTCGGCATCGTGAACACGCTGGTGCTGGCGGTGTACGAGCGGACGCGGGAGATCGGCCTGGTCCGCGCCATAGGCATGTCGCGCGGGCAGGTACGCGCGACGGTGCGCTACGAGAGCGTGATCACGTCCATCATCGGCGCGATCATGGGCATCGTGGTCGGGATCGTGTTCGCGTGGGTGGTCACGACCCGGTTCGCCGGGCAGGGGATCACGTTCTCGGTCCCCGGCGCCCAGCTGGTGGTGTTCCTCGTGCTCGCGGTCGTGGTCGGCGTGATCGCCGCCATCCTGCCGGCGCGGCGGGCGGCCCGGATCGACATCCTGGAGGCCATCCACTACGAGTGACGGAGGGGCGCGCCGGCAGCAGCGGCGCGCGCCCACAGTGGGAGCGGCGGCCCATGAGACGGACGCAAGGGGAGAGCGCGGTGACGACGCCATCGTTCGAACAGGGGCCGATCCGGCCGCCCAGCGAGGCGCACAGCCTGCTGGTGCGGGCGATCCGCAACTGCACCTGGAACCGCTGTACGTTCTGCCCGGTCTACAAGGGGACGAAGTCGTCGCTAAGGCCGGTGGAAGAGGTGCTGGCAGACGTGGACGCGATGGCCGAGGCCGCGGAGGTGCTGCGCCGCCGCGGCGTCGCCGCCGTGCACGAGGGCCTGGTGCCGCAGGAGGCGTACCAGGTGTCGCTGTTCCTCGGTGACGGGGCGCGCACGGTGTTCCTGCAGGACGCGGACCCGTGCGCGGTCAAGCCCGAGAGGCTCGCGGCGGTCATCCGCCGGATTCGCGAGCGCTTCCCCTCGGTCGAGCGCGTGACCACCTACGGGCGCGCGAGCACGCTGGCGCGGCGCGCGCCCGAGGACCTCGCGCTGCTGGCCGACGCCGGCCTCACGCGCGTCCACCTCGGCCTCGAGTCGGGCGCCGACGAGGTGCTGATGGCGATCGAGAAGGGCTGCACCGGGGGCGACCTCATCGCCGCCGGCGAGAGGGTGCTCGGCGCCGGCCTCGAGCTCTGCTTCTACCTCATGCCGGGGCTGGGCGGGCGCGCGGCCGCCGCCGCGCACGTCGCGGGCTCCGCCCGCGTGATCCGCGCGGTGGCGCTGGCCGCGCCCGCCGGCAACCCGCTCGTCGTACGCCTGCGCACGGCGGCGGTGGTACCGAGCACCCCGCTGGGCGCCCGGGCGGCGGCGGGCGAGTTCGTGCTGCCCGACGATGTGGAGGTGGCACAGGAACTGCGCGACCTGCTCGAGCTGGTCGGCGAGGCTCGTCTCGAGCTGCGCTCCGACCACATGCTGAACCTCCTGCAGGAGCTCGAGGGCTCGCTGCCGCGAGACCGCGAGCGGCTCACCGCGCTGCTCGACGAGTACCTGAGCTGGCCGCGCGAGGACCAGGCGCGGTTCGCCGTGGGCGTCCGGCTCGGGCTCTTCCGGCGCCTCGCAGACTACGCCGACCCCGCGCGCCGGCGCGCGCTGGACCGGCAGTTCGAGGGGTACGAACAGCCGGACGCCGACGAGCTGCTGCAGGCGGCGTCGGCGCTTCGCTCCCGCTACATCTGACCGGGTCCGCCGGCGCCGCCGCCGGCGGCCGGCTCCGTCCCGATGTCCCCCGTCAGATAGCGCTGCACGGTGGGTCCGATCGCCGCCACGAGCTCGTCCACGGTCGCCGAGGCCAGCGGCTCGATGTGGCCGATGTAGCGCATCACCGAGAGGCCGATGAACTGTGATCCGACGAGCGTCGCGCGCAGCTGCGCGTCGGGGACGCCGAGGGCCGCGGTGATCGGCCCGAAGACCTCGCGCGCGAGGACGTCCCGCATCATGCCCATGGCGGCCTCGTTGGTGAGCGCCGACCGGAGCATGGCCATGAGGCGCACCCGCGTCTCCGGCGGCTCCCAGGAATCGAGGAAGGCACGGACGACCGTCGCTCCCACGTGTTCGGGCCCCGCCGCCATGCCGCGGGCGAAGACTTCTCCCGGCTGGAGCGGCAGCCGGAGCGCCTCGGTGAACAGCGCTTCCTTGGAGCCGAAGTAGTGGATGACGAGGGCGGGATCGACCGCCGCGCGGGCCGCGATGTCGCGGATGGTCGCGCGGTCGTAGCCGTGCTCGGCGAACGACGCGCGCGCGGCGCCCAGGATGCCTTCGCGCGTGGAAGGGTCGCCCGGGCGGCGGCCGCTTCGGCGGCCGCCCTCCCGGGACTCCGTCACGCCGGCGCGGCGCCCGGGAGCTCCGTCCTGGAGGGCGCCCGTGTTCATCCGTCCACTCATGGGCGCGCCGGCCTCGTCGGCCTCGGCCCGGCTGACGGCCTCCAGGCGCTCGGCCCGGCTCATCTCCTCGTGGCCCTCGTGCTCGCCGAGCCGTCGGCCGGTCATGAGCGCCGGGATGATGGCGATCAGTGCCGCCAGCGCGGCCGCGTAGAACGGCCACGTGAACGACTTGGCGATGTCGCGGCGGTAGATCCCGGCCACGAGCGCGTTGAGCTTCTCGAATGCGGCCGGCGACGAGCCGGGCGGCTGCGGGGCGCCCTGCAGCGGATCCGTCGTCATCCTGGCCGCGCCGCCGCCGCTGCCGGCCGCGGCCTTGGCGTTCTTGATCAGCGTCGCCGTGTACGCGCCTTTGAGGGCGGGGGCAGGTACGGTCTTCGCGATCACCGCGGCCGACGTCCTGGTCGCCTGCTGCGCGTTGTGCGCGACGGTGTGCGTGAACACGGCGACGAGCAACGCTACGCCGACGGTGAAGCCGACCTGCCGCATGGTGTTGAGCGAGCCGGAGCCCACGCCGCGCACCTGCGGCGGCAGCGACGCCATGGAGGCGGCCGAGAGGGTCGGCATCGCGAGTCCCATGCCGACGCCGATGAAGCCGGCCCGCCACATCACGTCCCAGAGCTGCGCGTCGCCGCCGAGCTGCGCGAGCAACGCGAGCCCGATGGCGAAGCACGCCGCGCCGGCGGCGGCCGGGAACCGGGGACCGATGCGGTCGTTCATGCGGCCGGCGTTGGGCGCGACGATCAGCGCGAGCACCGGCATGATCGTCAGCGCGGTGGCGGCACGCAGTTCGGAGTACCCCAGCACCGAGACCAGGAAGAGGACGAGCATCAGGAACGTCCCGCCCATCGCCAGGCCGACGAACATGACGGCGGAGTTGGCGGCCGTGAACGAGCGGATGCGCAGCAGGTTGACGGGGAACATCGGCGACGAGGTGGTGGTCTCCCACCACATGAACAGCGGGAAGCTCGCGACTGCGGCGACGAACAGCGCGATGATGGTGGCGGAGGTCCAGCCCCAGGTGTCGCCCTCGACGAGGGCGAGCGTGAGGCAGAAGAGGCCGGCGCCGGAGATGACCATGCCGGGGACGTCGATGCCGCCCTCGACCTTCTCCTTGCGCTCGCCCCGTGGGATGATCCGCGCGCAGACGATGACGGCGACGATGCCGATCGGCACGTTGACGAAGAAGATCCACGACCAGTGGCCGTAGGTCACGAGCACGCCGCCGAGCACGGGACCGACGGCCGCGGCGGCCGTGCCCAGCGCGCCCCAGATGCCGACGGCCGTCCCCTGCTGCCGCCTGGGGAAGGCGCCCAGCACGATCGCCAGCGAGATGGTGAGCAGCGCCGCGCCCCCGAGACCCTGGCCGGCGCGGAAGCCGATCAGCCACTGGATGTTGGGCGCGAACCCGCAGGCCAGCGAGAACAGCGTGAACGTGACGAGGCCGAAGATGAAGACGCGCTTCTGGCCGTAGCGGTCGGCGACCCTGCCCATGGACAGGAAGAAGACGGCGAGTACGAGGTTGTAGGCGTTGAGCACCCACGAGGCCTGGCTCAGCGTGGCGTCCAGGTCCGTGATGATGGCCGGCATGGCGATGTTGACGATGGTGACGTCGAGCAGCGCCATGAACATGCCGAAGCTCACGACGAGGAGGATCCACCACTTGCGCGGGTGACCTTGATCGTCGGCGACGGAGCCGGAGGAAGCGGGGAGGACGGGATCGGTCACTGTGGGGTCCTTTCGGAGGGCATCTCGACGGCGTCCTGGCGCGCGAGAGCGAGGCGGACGAAGGTCTCTTCGAAGGTGGCGGGCACGAGTTCGGGCGTCGCCCGGACTCCGGCTGCGTCGAGGGCCGCGCGGACGGCGGCGACGTCACCGCCCGGCAAAGAGCATCGCGACGGTGCCGCGGTCACGCGCAGTTCCCTGAACTCCTTGACCGCGATCGCGCGCACGCCGGCTCCCCTTCTGGTCTGCCCGGGTCACGCCCCCGAGCCCGCTTCAACACACGTTGAGTTCATCATCCGTTGAGGACGGCGTCAAGCGAGATTCCGTTGTCCTCGGGATGGTCGTAGTAGATGACGAAGGTCTGCCGGAACTACACAGGATTACGCTCGCGTGCTTCCGTTTACGCCACATCTGACGGCGTCACTGGTCGGATACCGACACGTCGCGAGCGCGCGCGGGATTCCTGCGCTTGAGCCGTGCGCGGCAGAGTGCTAGGTTTCGACTCTGCCCTTCCGCCGGGCCTGACCCCGGACGGGGAGGCCCCCAAAGCCGACGGCGCGAGCCGCGTGCCTCCGAGGAGGCGAACTGGACCAGAACCATCCGATACGTCGCCTGTCGCTGGCCGCGCTCTTGGCGCTCTGCACGCTCGCGGCCGCGGTGGCGCTGACGGCTGCTCCGGCCGGGGCGCGGTCGGCAGCGCTCCAGCAGAACCGCGACAAGGCCAAGGCCATCGCCGCGGAGATCTCGAGCCTCGATGCGCAGATCGGCTCCGCCGTCACGCGGTACTCTCGCGCAACGCGTGGGCTCGAGGCCGTGCGTCATCAGCTCGAGGCGAACCGCCGGCTGCAGCGCCTCGCCTACAAGGAGCTCAGCCTGGCCCGCGCCACGCTCGCCGCGCGGGCCATAGCCATGTACAAGCACAACGACGTGACCCCGATGGACGCCGTCTTCGGCGCCGCTGACCTCGGGGACCTGGTCACGCAGTTGACCATGGTGCGCACCATCGCCCGGTCCGACAGGGACATCGTGCGCGCCATCGAGTCCACGAAGCGGGAGCTCAAGGACCGTTCGGTCAAGCTCGCGGCCGACGAACGCACGGCCGAGAGGCTCGTCGGCACCTGCAAGACCGAGCTCTCCACCATCCGTTCGCGCCTCGACGAGCGTCGCACGGCCCTGGCCGGCGTGCGCTCCGACATCCGCCGCCTCGTCGCCCAGACGCAGAAGGCGTCGCCTGCTCCCGCGCCGACCGTCGAGCCGCCCGCCGCGGGCGGTGGCGGAGGCGGTGGCGACGGCAGCGGTCCGTGGTGGTCGCTCATCCAGGGCGCGGCGGCGAGCAACGGCGTGAGCGCCCGCGGCATGTACCGCTTGATGATGATCGAGTCCGGCGGCTCCGCCGCCGTCGTCGGGCCCGGAGGTTACTACGGGCTCTTCCAGTACGCTCCGAGCACCTGGCAGGGCAGCTGGAACCCCTGGCGGACGGCGAACATCACCGACGGCGCGGCCCAGATCAAGGCGACGGCGCTCGCCATCCGCCAGGGCTACGGGCACTCCTGGTGGGACCCCTCCTACACCTGGGCGTTCGAGGGTCGGTGACCCGGGCGGCGTGACCTCTGCCCGGCGTGCGCTCGGGCGACAGTTGAACACCCCCGCACACGCGTGATCCGCCCCGGCGCCGCGGCGCGCTGCCGCCCGATTCGCCGCGTCCCGCTGTCGTCGCCGTCTCGCGACCGCGCGGCGGCAGGGGTTGACGGCGCGCCGGCATCCGTTAGACTTCGTTCGGTATTGCTCGAAAGTGCTCGGATTCACAAGGTCGCGAGCACTGGACCGGGACCTCTCTGTCGGTGACGACCGGCGGTCCCGCGGGGTGTCTGTCCGCTCGCGGACCGGCCCTCGCGGAGCGCCAGGACGATCCGACGTGAGCCACCCGTGCAGGCACGGGTGGCGGCCGGGCGTCGTAGGATGCGAACAGTGGGAGCCTCCGGCGCAGGAAGGTAGTAGTGGGCAGTTCAACGCCCGGCCGTCAGGTCTCCCGAGCTGTCCGGTAGCGCGCCGGACCGTTGCGCAGTCGCGTCCGGCTGCGCACATTCGCACACGCCGGTGTCTCGCCTCGCACTGCCGGCCCCTTCCCGGTGGCGTCCTTCCGCCGCCTTACGCTTGACACTGGGTGGAGCGCGTTTAAGATGTGTTCGACTTTGTTCGGTCTTGCCGGGCCGTGAGGCATTACGTACTGGGGGAACCGCTGTGTCGCCAGAAGTCCCGGAAGTCCACGAGATGATCCCCGCGGAGCGACGCGCCCGCATCGTCGATCTGGTCAAGGAACGGCGAGCGGTCAGGGTGTCGTCGCTCAGCGAAGACCTGGGTGTCTCGGGGATGACCATCCGCAGAGATCTCGAGCGTCTCGAGGTCGAAGGCGTTCTCGTGCGCACGCACGGCGGCGCCGTCCTCAAGCGGCATATCTCGGAGGAGACGCTCTACGTGGAGCGCGAGTCCGCGAGCGCCGAGGAGAAGCGCCGCATCGCCGAGCACGCCGCCGCCCTCATCGAGCCCGGCGAGACGGTGTTCCTCAGCTCGGGGACCACGGCGGCGCAGGTCATCCGGCATCTCGACCCCGGGCTCGAGGCCCGCATCGTCACGCACAACGTGGGCGCCGTCCAGGAGGCCCGCGGCCTGCGCGTCGAGGTCGTCCTCGTCGGCGGCCTGTACCGGCCGCGGTCCAACGCGGTCAGCGGGCCCCTCGCCCTGGAACACATCGGCCGCTTCCACGCCGGCAAGATGCTCATCGGCGTGGACGGCTTCGACCTCGAGGAGGGTCTCACCACCCCCACCATGGGCATGGCCGGCGTGGAGCGCGCGATGATCGCGCAGACGCGCGGCGAGGTCATCGCCCTGGCCGACGCCTCCAAGATCGGCGTCGTGGCCGACGTCGTCATCTGTGGCCTGGACCAGGTGGACACGGTGATGGTCGACGACGGGGCCGACAAGAGCGTGCGCGACGAGATCGCGCGACTGGGACTGCGATGCATCGTCGTCTGAGCGCGCCGGAGCTCGTGTCAGGAAACTCAGGACGAAGCGAGGTCGAGTGGACGTAGGCAAAGCGAACGAGCTCTTCGAGATGGCGGTCCGCCTCGCGACCGACGCGGAGACGCTCCGAGATGCTCTGCAGATCGAGTTCCTCAGCGGCCAGCTGGCCGAGGTGGTGGCCACCGACTACGACCTCGGCGAGGTGCTGCGCGTCGAGCAGATCCTGGGCGGCTACACCAACCTCAGCTTCGCCGTCGTCGTCGGGACGCCCGAGGGCGAGAAGCGGTACTTCGTGCGCAAGTACAACCGCCTCAACACCGAGCGCGAGGTGCAGTTCGAGCACGCGCTCGTCAATCACATCAGCGGCAAGGGGTTCCACATCGCCGCCCAGGTCTACGCCAGCAAGGGCGGCTCGACCTACGTCCTGCGCGAGGAGACCATCGCCGGCGAGCCCGTCACGCGGATCTTCGCCGTCTACGAGATGCTCGAGGGCGAGGACAAGTACACCTGGATCAGCAACCGCCTGACCGACAAGGAGTTCGAGAACGGCGCGCGCGTGCTGGCCCGGTTCCACGCCCTGGCGCACGACTTCGACCCCGGCGACCTTGCCCGCGAGCAGCCGCCGATCATGGACTTCGTCGGCCAGTTCCAGAGCATCTTCGAGGCCTACGCGGCCCAGTCCCGGGGCACCGCCTTCGACGAGTACTACCTCGCCAAGCTGCCGAGCATCCTCGAGGCCGTCCGGAGCGGCGTGGCCATGGGCGCCGACCTCGAGGGGATGCCGCGGGTCCCGGTGCACTGCGACTATCACCCGGGCAACCTCAAGTGGATCGACGAGCAGGGTGTCGGGCTCTTCGACTTCGACTGGTCCAAGCTCGACTACCGGCTCTTCGACGTCGCGCAGGGCATCGTCTACTTCTGCAGCTCGTGGGAGGGCCCCGATGACGGCGACGTGCGTCTCGACAAGGCGGCCATCTTCGTGCGCGGCTACCAGGACGAGGCGGCGCGCTTCGAGGTCCCCGGGCCGATGAGCGCGGAGGAGCTGGCCCTGCTGCCGCGCATGGTCGCCAACGCCAACCTGTACATCCTCAACTGGGACCTGATGGCCTACTACGAGGACCCGAGCGTCGACGTCGTCGAGTACCTCACCTACCTCAGTCACCAGGTCCGCTTCATGGAGTACATCGAGGACCATCTGCACGAGCTCGCCCAGATCGCAGAGGAGGCATGACGGCATGAGGTTCGTCGAACTGCTCACGG
>CAVUGS010000023.1:0-16263 GCA_963741075.1 uncultured Thermoleophilia bacterium | reverse complement strand
CCGGGAATGCGTGGACCACAGGCGGAAGGAGGCGCTATGCCTGAGACCCCGACGCGTCAGCTCGCCGAGGACCACGAATACGTCATGCTGGTCGTGGGCGCGATGGAGGCCGAGGCCGCGTACATCGAGCGCACCGGTAGTGTCCACGTGGAGCGCGTGGCACAGATGGTCGACTTCACGCGCAACTTCACCGACGGCGATCACCACTCCAAGGAGGAGGACCTCCTCTTCCCGCTGCTGGAGGAGCGGAGCTCGTCCGCCGCCGGCACGATCAGCGTCCTGCTGAGCGAGCACGAGGCCGCGCGCGACTGCATCCGCGCGATTGACGCGGCGCTACCGGACGCCGCCGGCGATAACCCGGAGCGCGCCGCGGGCGCGCGCGGCATCATCGCCGACAACCTCAGGCTCTACGCCTTCCTGCTGCCGCTGCACATCGGCAAGGAGGACACGGTCCTGTTCTCGCTGACCGACGAGCTGCTCAGCGTACAGGAGCAGGAGCTGCTCGCCGGCGAGTTCGACCGGCTGGGCTCCTCGCCGGGGGCGGCCGTCATGGTCCAGCGCTACCACCGGCTCGCGCACGAGCTCGCCACGCCGCCGAAGGACTGAGGCGGCGGCGTGAGCCAGGAGCTCCTGAACACCACCGCACAGCGGGCGATCCGCTATCTGCGCGAGCTGCCCGAGCGCAGCGTCACGCCCGAGGTCGATGCCATCATCGGGCTGGAGCGCTTCGACGAGCCGCTGCCGGCCCACCCTTCCGACCCCGAGCGCGTGATCGCGCTGCTGGACGAAGCCGGCTCGCCGGCCACCATGGGCTCGGCCGGGCCCAGGTTCTTCGGCTTCGTCATCGGCGGATCGCACCCGGTGGGCGTGGCGGCGAGCTGGCTGGCCACGGCGTGGGACCAGAACGCCGGCGCCTTCACGGCGTCCCCGGTCGCCGCGACGCTCGAGCAGGTGGCGCAGCGCTGGCTGGTCGAGCTGTTCGGCCTGCCCTCCACCACGGTCGCGGGCTTCGTGACCGGGGCGACCGTGGCCAACCTCACCGCGCTCGCCGCCGCTCGCCACGCCGTACTCGCGCGGGCGGGCTGGGACGTCGACGAGCTGGGCCTCAGCGGCGCGCCGCCGGTGACGGTGATCGTCGGCGACGAAGTGCATCCGTCGCTGGTGAAGGGCCTCGGCCTTCTCGGCCTCGGCAGAGGACGCGCGGTCAGGGTGCCGGTGGACAGCCAGGGGCGCATGCGCGCGGACGCGCTGCCCGCGATCTCCGGGCCGACGATCGTGTGCGTGCAGGCCGGCAACGTGAACACCGGCGCCTTCGACCCCATCGAGGAGATCGCCGCCCAGGCTCACGCAGCCGGGGCCTGGGTCCACGTGGACGGCGCCTTCGGTCTCTGGGCGGCGGTGGCGCCGGAGCGCGCGCACCTGGTGCACGGTGTCGGCACCGCCGACTCGTGGGCGACGGACGCGCACAAGTGGCTCAACGTGCCCTACGACAGCGGCCTCGCCTTCGTGCGCGACCCCGAGCCGCTGCGCGCGGCCATGGGCGTCAAGGCCGCGTACCTGCCCGACAGCATGATGCGCGAGCCCGCCGCGCACGCGCCCGAGCTCTCGCGTCGCGCCCGCGGCGTGGAGGTGTGGGCCGTGCTGCGCGCGCTCGGGCGCTCGGGGCTCGCCGACCTCGTCGAGCGCGACTGCCGCCACGCGGCGGCGTTCGCCCAGGGGCTGGCCACCGCCGGCTACGAGATCCTGAACGACGTGGTGCTGAACCAGGTGCTGGTGTCGTTCGGCGACGACGAGACCACGCGCCGCGTAGTCGCCGCCATCCAGGAGGACGGCACCTGCTGGGCCGGCGTGACGGTGTGGCAGGGCCGCACGGCGATGCGCATCAGCGTCTCCGGCTGGTCGACCACCGAGGAGGACGTGGAGCGCAGCCTCGCGGCGATGCTGCGCGCGGCCGCGACCTAGCGGACCGAGAGAGCGCCACGGGGGTCCGCTTCATCACGTGGGGGCGGGGAACAGTCCCCTCATGGAGCGGCGCAGGATAGGCGTGCTCGAGGTCTCGCTCGCGGGGCTGGGCACCAACAACTTCGGCCGGCGGCTCGACGCGGCGGCCACCCGTGATGTGGTCGCCGCCGCCTTGGACGCCGGCGTGACGCACTTCGACACAGCCGACATCTACGGCGAGGGGCGATCGGAGGAGTACCTCGGCCGCGCGCTTCGCGGCCGCCGGGACGAGGTCGTCATCGCCTCCAAGTTCGGCTACCACGGCCCTCCCCGCGGCGGCGGCCGGCAGACCGACTGGGTGCCGCGGGCGCTCGAGGCCACCCTGCACCGCCTGGGCACCGATCACCTGGACCTCTTCTACTACCACAAGCCCGACCCGCGGACGCCGCTGGTCGAGACGCTCGAGGTGATGAACGGGCTCCTCGCGCGCGGCCTGGTGCGCGAGATCGGCTGCTCCAACTTCTCGGCCGCGCAACTCGAGGAGGCCGCCGCGGCGGCGGCCGAGCGGCGGCTGCGCGGCTTCGCTGTGGTCGAGAACGAGTACAGCCTCCTGGAGCGCGAGCCCGAGGGCGACGACGACACGCAAGGGGGCGGCGTGCTGGCGACGGCCACGCGTCTCGGCATGGCCTTCGTCCCGTTCTATCCGCTCGCCTCGGGCCTGCTGAGCGGCGCCTATCGCCGCGGTCGGCCGACGCCGCGCGGCTCGCGCCTCGGCGGCGACGGCAGTCCCGCCGAGCGTGTGATCAGCCGCGGCCAGCTTGACGCAGTCGAGCACCTCGCCGCGTACGCCGAAGCGCGCGGCCACACGCTGCTCGAGCTCTCGCTCTCGTATCTGGCCGCGCACGCGCCGGTGGCCTCCGTGATCGCCGGCGCGACCAAGCCCGCCCAGGTGCGCGCCAACGCCGCCGCGACGGGCGCCTGGGCGCTCACCCCGCGGGAGTTGATCGAGGTGTCCGAGTTGCTCGCCGCGCGGCGCCGCGCCGCTTGATGAGCTGACGGCGCGGCGCGTGGGCTTGCGCCGGCGGGGAATGCCACATCGTAGAGCGGGGAGCGGCCGCAGGGAGGCCGCATCGGACGCTTGCCACCGGGGAGCCACAGGAAGGCGGACGCCGGCCATCTTTGCCGCGTCGTCCGCACGAGACGCGGCAGGGTGGAGGTATCCCATGTCCCGCGCAATGAAGTACGTGTTCGGCAGCGTGACCATCGTGGCGCTGGTGGTGGTCGGGCTGCTGGTGTATGCCGTCGTCGGCGGACCCAGTCCCGACGACGCCGCCGGCGCCACTCCGTCTCCGATGACGAGTACCGCTCCGGGCGGCAGCGTCGCTCCGGGCACGACGTTCTCACCGGCGGCCATCTTCCAGAAGAGCGCGGCCGGCGTCGTCCTCGTCCAGTCGACGTTCCCGAGCGGTGCCGGAGGGAACGGCTTCGGCGGCAGCTCGCAGGCGCTCGGCAGCGGTTTCGTCGTCGACACCAACGGCACCATCCTGACCAACGCGCACGTGGTCATGGAGAACGGTGTCAAGGCCTCCGCGGTCACGGTCGCCTTCCGCCAGGGGCAGGACCAGACGAGCGCGGACCTCAAAGCCAAAGTCGTGGGCATCGACCCCACGAGTGACGTGGCGGTGCTCTCGGTGGACCCATCCGGCCATCAGCTGACACCGCTCCCCCTCGGTGACTCTTCGAAGGTGGGCATCGGTCAGTGGGTCGTCGCCATCGGCAACCCGCTCGGCTACGACTTCTCCCTGACGCAGGGCATCGTCTCCGGTCTGGGGCGCGACCTGCGTGCCCCCAACGGCGCCGTGATCCCCGACGGCATCCAGACGGACGCCGCCATCAACCAGGGCAATTCGGGCGGTCCGCTGCTCGACCAGTACGGCAACGTGATCGGCATCAACGAGCAGATCGCGACCACCTCGGGCAGCTTCAGTGGGCTCGGCTTCGCGATCCCGATCAACACGGCCAAGTCGGTCATGCAGCAGCTCACGACCACCGGGACGGTCAAGCATGCGTTCCTCGGCATAGAGGGCCAGACCATCACCCTGCAGCTCGCGAAGGCGCTCAAGCTGCCGGCGAGCGAGGGCGTCCTGGTGGTGAAGGTGCAGCCGGGTACGGCGGCGGCGGCCGCCGGCGTCAAGGGCGGCACGCAGTCCGCGGTCGTCCAAGGCGTGCCGCTGCGCACCGGCGGCGACGTGATCACCAAGCTCGACGGCCAGCCGCTCACGAGCATGGATCAGCTGGCGGCGGCCATCGCCCAGAAGCAGCCGGGTGACAAGGTGACGCTGACAGTGGTCCGCAGTGGGACCTCGCAGGACGTCACGGTGACGCTGGGCAATCGGCCGGCCGGCTGAGACTCGGCCAGGCGTCCGGCCGGCCGGGACCGGCCGGCCGGGCTTGCCGTGCGAGCAGATGGCCACCGGGCGACGCCTGACGGACTGAGATGACGCGTGCCGGGCAAGCAGAAACGGTAGGCGAGCCCGGAGGTCCACGCGTGAGCACCCAGCCGGTCATCCTCATCGTCGACGACGACATCACCAGCCTGACGATCACCGAGCAGGAACTGCGCAAGCGGTACGGCAGGGACTACCGCGTGCTCGCCCGGCAGTCGGCGACCGCGGCGCTCGAGGAGCTCCGCAGTCTCAAGGCCGCCGGGCAGCCGGTCGCCCTGCTCCTGGCCGACCAGGTGATGCCGGAGATGCCGGGCGCGGACTTTCTCGGCGAGGCCCGGCTCATCGACCCCGTGGCGAAGCGCGTGATGCTGGTCTCCTGGGGCGACAGGAGCTCGCCCAAGGCGATCCTCGACGGCTGCGCCGTGGGGCAGATCGAGTTCTTCATCACCAAGCCCTGGCACACGGCGCCGGACGAGCGGTTCCACCGCGACGTGGCGGGCTTTCTCTACGAGTGGGCCCGCCTGCAGCGGCCCGTGTACGAGGCCGTGCGCATCGTCGGCGAGCGCTGGGCGCCGCGCTCGCACGAGCTCCGCGACCTGCTCGGGCGGAACGGCGTCGCCTACGGGTTCTACGAGGCCGACTCGGACGAGGGCCGGGAGATACTGCGGGACGCCGGCCTGGACGATGCGCCTCAGCTGCCCGTGGCCATCGTCTTCGGCGGCCGCGTCCTCGTCGACCCGACCAACCGTGACGTCGCGGAGTCGCTCGGGGTGCGGAGCCGGCCGTCCGCCGACGAGTGCGATCTGCTGATCGTCGGCGCCGGGCCGGCCGGCCTGGCGGCCGCGGTCTACGGCTCGTCGGAGGGCCTCAGCACGGTGGTGCTCGAGCGTGAGGCCCTGGGCGGCCAGGCGGGGCAGAGCACCATGATCCACAACTACCTCGGCTTTCCCGCCGGCATCTCGGGCGACGAGCTCACCTTCCGCGCCTACGAGCAGGCGTGGCAGTTCGGGGCCGAGTTCCTGTTCTCCAACGAGGCCACGTCGTTGCGGGCCGATGGAACTGCCTACGTCGTGCAGCTGTCCGACGGCGATTCTCTCCGGGCTCACGCCGTGATCCTGGCCATGGGCGTCACCTACCGGCGGCTGGCCATGCCGCGGCTGGACTCGTTCCGCGGCGCCGGCGTGTTCTACGGGTCGGTGTCGGCCGAGGCCCGCTCGCTGCAGGACATGGAGGTCTTCGTGGTCGGCGGCGGCAACTCGGCCGGTCAGGCGGCCGTCCACCTGGCCAAGTACGCTCGTCACGTCACGCTGATCACGCGTGGCGACGGGCTCTCCGACACGATGTCGCGCTACCTCGTCTCGTTCCTCGAGAACGCGGACAGGATCCCCATGCGTCCACGGACCATCGTGGTGAACGGGGACGGCGACACGCGCCTGCGCAAGCTGACGCTGGAGCAGCTCGACAGCGGGGACCGCGAGGTCGTCCCCGCCGACGCTTTGTTCGTGATGATCGGCGCCGACCCGCACACCGGGTGGCTCCCGCCCGAGATCGCCCGCGACGACAACGGGTTCATCCTGACCGGGCCGGACATCGTCGGCGCCGGCCTGCCGCGGCCGTGGCCGCTGCAGCGTCTGCCGCTCGGCCTCGAGACCAGCCTCCCCGGCGTGTTCGCCGCCGGCGACGTCCGCACGGACTCGGTCAAGCGCGTGGCGTCCGCGGTCGGCGAGGGCGCCGTGGCCGTGAGGCTGGTGCAGCAGCACCTGGCGGCCGACCCGCTCCGTCAGGCCGTCTGACGCATCGCCCCGCGGCCTGCTGCCGTCGCCGCGCCCTGCGTTTCGCCCACGGCCAACCGGGAAGCAGGACAGAATACGTCCGCTTATCTCCTCCTCAGTCCAAGGAGCTACGTCATGCAAGATGAGACTCTCGGCGGCGACAGCGGCTTTGCGCAGGAAGGGGCACATGTCCCCCGCCACCTGGGCCTCGCGCTCTTCGTCATTGCCGCCGCCCAGCTGATGATCATCCTCGACGCGACCATCGTGAACGTCGCGCTGCCGCAGATGCAGCGTTCCCTCGGCTTCACCGGCAGCGGCCTTGAATGGATCGTCACTGCCTACTCACTGGCTTTCGGCAGCCTGCTGCTGCTGGGCGGCCGCCTCGGCGACCTCTACGGCCGCCGCCGGATCTTCATGACCGGCGTGGCCGTCTTCTCCATCGGCTCGCTGCTCGGCGGCTTCGCCAACGGTGAGGAGTTCCTGCTCTCGGCTCGGGTCCTGCAGGGTGCCGGCGCCGCCTTGGCGGCCCCCACGGCCCTGGCCCTCATCGCGACGACCTTCCCGCCGGGCCCGCCACGCAACCGGGCCCTCGGTGTCTACGCCGGCATGAGCGGCGCCGGCGGCGCCATCGGGCTGCTGCTCGGCGGCATCCTCACGACCTACGTCTCCTGGCGCTGGGTGTTCTTCGTCAACGTGCCGATTGGGCTGGTGGTGTTCGCGCTCTCGCGGTACGCACTGGCCACCTCCGGGCGGCAGCGGGGACGCCTGGACATCCCCGGCGTGATCACCAGCACCGCCGGGCTGGCGCTGCTCGTCTACGGTCTCACCGAGGCCGCCGCCGGGCAGGACGGCGTGTCGCACTGGGGCGACACCAACGTCGTCGCGACGCTGGCCGCGTCGGCGATCCTGCTGATCGGCTTTGTGTTCATCGAGACGCGCAGCACCCACCCGGAACTTCCGCTGCACCTGCTGAAGTCTCGTCGCCGCTCCGGCGCCTACATCATGATGCTGTTGATCGGCACGGCGATGTTCGCGGTGTTCTTCTTCCTGACCCTGTTCACGCAGACCGTCCTGGGCTTCAGTCCGGTCAAGGCCGGCGTGGCGTGGGTGCCGTTCCCGCTCATGATCATCGTGATCAGCATGATCGTGGCGCGGGTGCTCCTGGTGCGCATTGGCGTGCGGCCACTGCTGCTCGCCGGCCCGCTGCTGGCCGGCATCGGCTTCATGTGGCTCTCGCAGATCAGTGTCACCAGCACCTACTGGGCCAACCTTCTCCCGCCGATGCTTGTGGTGAGTGGGGGGCTCGGGCTGATGTTCGTGCCGCTGACGCTGATGGTCGTCTCGCACGTCCGGAACGACGAGCAGGGCGCGGCGTCCGGGGTGCTCAACGTGGGCCAGCAGATCGGCGGCGCGATCGGCCTCGCGGCCATCGGCACGATCGCCTGGACGGCGGTCGCGAGCAGCGTCCAGACCCAGATGGCGAGTGGCGCCGGCGCTGCAGCGGCGGGCGCCGCGACAGGCCCCGGCGGCGTCCCGATCCCGGTGCTCTATCAGGCGATGGCGGATGGGTTTTCGACGGGCCTGATGATCGCTGGCGGGGTCACGCTCATCGGATTCATCGTCGCCGTCGTCACGACGTGGACCCCCGGGCGCGTGCGACTGAGCTCGGCCGTGCACGAAGACGGCAAGCCGGCGTGCGACGAGGCGCTCGGGACGTGTGAGGGAGCCACGGCCTGACATGGTCCTGGACAGCGCCGGATCAGGCCGGCAGTGGAACAGGGCGGGGCGGCCGGATGGCCGCCCCGCCCTGTGCACGTCTGAGTGTCTGCCCGCGGGCAGGCGTCGTACCGCCCGATGTTCGCTCAGGCCGCGTCGCCGTCGGGCCCGACGAGCTTCCAGCTAGCCTGCCAGCTCCAGCCATGCCGCATCTGCAGCGAGATGTTCAGCCAGGCCAGAGCCTCGAGCTCGCGCGCCTTGGCCAGCTCGCCGGCGTCCACCGGATTGAGGCCGATGGCCTCAGCCAGACCCAGCACGGTCGCCTTGGCCTCTTCGTCGTCGGCGGCCACGTAGCCGTCGACGCGGAGGCCACCGGCTACCCTCGGGTCGGCCTGGCGCGCGGCGAGCACCGTGTTGAACGCCTTCACCACGCGGGCCCTGGGCGCCTTGGCCTGGATCTCCTCGGCCCCGGACTTGTCGCTCGTCGCGAGCCCCGAGTAGTCGGCCTTGAGCGGGTTGGTGGCGTCGACGACGACCTTGCCGTCGATCGCGTCGCCGATGCTCCCGAGCACGTCGTCCATGGCCGTGTAGGGCACGGCCAGCACGACGAGGTCGGCGCCCTCGACGGCCGCCCGGTTGGACTCCGCCGCCCGGGCGCCCGTCGCTTCGGCCGCCGCCCTGGCGGAGTCGCCGCTCGCCGAACTCACGGTGACGCTGTGTCCTGCCTTGAGGGCCGATCCTGCGAGCGCCTTGCCCACCTTCCCGGCTCCGATGATCGCGATGTTCATGGTGGTCCTCCGAACTGATTGCTTCCGCAATAGTTGTGTCCAGGACTATTTCATATGAAACATGGGTAGAACGAGTCCATGACAGTCAAGTCGACAGACGCGAAGCTCACCGGACTGACGCAGCGCGAGCGCGCGGCGCTCGGTCTGTGGGACGGGCTCACGGGCGCGGCGCTCACCATGAGGGCCAGGCTCGCGGAGCTCCTGGACGCCGAGTTCGGCATCCTGCCCGAGGAGGCAGACCTGCTGCTGCGTCTCAGCGAGGCGCCGGAGCAGCGCCTGCGCATGGCGGACGTCAGCCGCGCGCTGCGTCTGAGCAAGAGCGGCGTCACGCGCCTCGTCGACCGGCTGGCCGAGCGCGGGCTCGTGGTGCGCGCCGCGTGCCCGAGCGATCGGCGCGTCGTGTACGCGGGGTTGACGGACGAGGGCCGGCGGACGGCCGCGGCCGCGGCTCCGGCCCTCGCGGCCGGCGTGGCGCAGCAGCTTGCCGGCCGTCTCACGTCCGCGGACCTCGAACGTCTGACGGCGTCGCTGAGCCGGCTGGCAGACACCACGGAGGCCGGCACCTGACGACGGCGCGCCGGCCCCGATCACTCATCCCGATCCACCTAGGGAGCACTCCATGGCCACCACACCCGAATCCCTGAAGCTCGACCCTCCGACGCTCGACGCGGGCACCGACATCGGCCACGTCCATCTCAAGGTCGCCGATCTCGACCGCGCTCTGGGCTTCTACCAGGGCGTGCTCGGCTTCGAGCTCACCGGACGGCTCGGCGACCAGGCCGCGTTCGTCTCTGCCGGCGGCTATCACCACCACATCGGCCTGAACACCTGGGAGTCGCGCGGCGGCTCGCCGCCGCCGCGCGGGACCACCGGTCTGTACCACGTGGCCATCCGCTACCCGACCCGGCCGGCGCTGGCGCGCGCGCTGCGCGCGCTGATCGAGCGCCGCTATCCGATCGAGGGCGCGTCCGACCACGCCGTGAGCGAGGCCATCTACCTGCACGACCCCGACGGCAACGGCATCGAGTTGTACTGGGACCGGCCCCGCGACGAGTGGCCGGTCAACCCCGACGGCGGCTACGCGATGGTCGTCGAGCCGCTCGACGTCGAGGGCCTGCTGGCGGAGGCCGGAAAGAGCTGAGGGCCGGCGACGCTGCGCCGGCCGGAACGGGTGGTAGGCTGCGGTGATGGAATCCGTCTGGGACTATCCGCGGCCCCCTCGCGTCGAGGCCAGCCAGCGGCTGGTGCGCGTCGAGTTCGCCGGCGAGGTGATCGCCGAGACCACGCGCGCCTGTCGGGTGCTCGAGACCAGTCACCCGCCCGTCTACTACATCCCGCCTGAGGACGTGCGCCGCGAGTTCCTGCGCCCGAGCCGGAGGCGCACCTTCTGCGAGTTCAAGGGCGAGGCCAGCTACTACGACCTCGTCGCCGGCGAGCGCGAAGTCCGCGACGCCGCCTGGTACTACCCCGAGCCCAATGCGCGCTTCGAGGCGATCCGCGACTACGTCGCCTTCTATCCCGGGCGGGTGGACGCCGCCTGGGTCGACGACGAGCAGGTCCAGGCGCAGGCGGGCGACTTCTACGGCGGCTGGATCACGTCGGAGATCCAGGGGCCGTTCAAGGGCGGGCCGGGCACCTCCGGCTGGTAGGCCGGCTCAGTGAGCGGTGCACCTGCGTGCCCCGCTCGTCGACCCGCCTGCGGCGGTCAGAAGATCGGTCAACCGCTTGGGGTCGTCGGGACCCGCGACGATCTGGGGCGCCTGGGACCGGAGCTCCAGCAGCTTCTGCCTGAGCTCCACCTGCAGGCGCCCGATCTCGCCCTCGGCCTGGACGCGACGGGTGCGGCCCTCTTCCTGGATCTGGATCGTCTCCTCGAGCGTGGCGATCAGGTCGGCATTGACCTTCTGCAGCGTCTCGACGTCGACCACGCCGCGCTCCACCTCGCGCCCGACCTTGGCCGAGCCCTCGCGGAGGAGCTCGGCGTTCTTGGCCAGCAGTTCGTTGGTCGTGTCGGTGACCTGCTTCTGCAGCTCCACGGCCTTCTGCTGGCGATACAGGCTGATGGCGATGACGATCTGGTTCTTCCACAGGGGGATCGTCGTGAGGATGGAGCTCTGGATCTTCTCGACGAGGTTCTGGTCGTTGCTCTGGATGAGGCGGATCTGCGGCGCCGACTGGATGGCGATCATGCGCGTGAGCTTCAGGTCGTGGAGCCGCCGCTCGAACCTGGTGGCGGCCTGCTGCAGGTCGGCCAGCCGCTGCGCGGCCATGACGTCGCCGCTGGCCGCGGCCTCCGCCTCGAGCGCCGGGATCTTGACGGCGTGCAACTCCTGCAGCGCCTGCTCGCCGGCGGCGATGTAGACGTCGAGCTGCTTGAGGTAGTCGAGGTTGAGCTCGTACATCTTGTCGAGCACCGTCATGTCCTTGAGCAGCGCCATGCGCGAGCGCTCGAGCGCGTCGATGATGCGATCGAGGCTGGTGGCGACCTTCTGGTAGCGGGCCGAGAAGCGCTCGAAGGTGTTGGCGAAGCGGCCGAGGATCGGGATCCTGGCCTTGCCGGAACCGGCGCTGAGCGCGTCGACGTCGATCTCGCGGACCTTCTTGAGGAGGTCCTGCAGCGCCTCCCCGCCGGTGCCGGCGTCCTTGGTGCGGACGTCGCCCAGCAGCGAGTCGGCGAAGTTGGCGATGCGGCTCTGGGCGGGGAGGCCGTAGGAGAGCACGCTCTGCGTGTCGGAGACGTCCACCTGCCGGCTCAGCTCGGCGACCCGCTCCAGGTCGGCCGGCGTGAGCGGGCCGGCCGCCGGCTGGTCGCCGGTGGTCGTGGCGGGACTGGCCGCCGCGTCGGGCACGGCCGGGACGCCCGGCGCCGCCGTCGGCGGCGCGTCCTGCTTCTGGATGTCGTCGCTCATGACGCCTCCTCTTCCGGCGTACACGAGCGGGCCGCCGTAGGCAGACCGCTCATGGCAGCTCCCCGGTCTGGGTGTACATGGTCTCACTGCGGACGGTGCGCTCCAGCAGCTCGATCTCGCTGTCGAGGTCCATGGCGCGGTCCTCGAGCACGTTCGCGAGCTGGCGGTCGAAGGCCTCCTGCACGACCTTGAGGGAGGCCTCGGCGCGCGCCAGCGTCTGGTTGATCTCGGTCCCGGAGCCGCCGCGGCGGGCGAGGTTCACGTAGCCCTCGACGATGCGCTGCGCGGCGTCCAGGTAGTAGGTGAGGAACCCGCGCGCGGCGTCGAGCTTGCGCGGCTGGGAGGCGAGCTCCGCGATGATCTGGTCGGCGGTGGCGCACAGGCCGACCACTTCGTCGCGCACGGCCGGCTTGCCGATGGAGCTCGCCGTGCCGAGGATCTTGTCCACCTGGCGGCGCGCCGGCTGCAGCACCTCGGCGGCGCGCTCGTCGATGTTCCTGGGTAGCGCCGGTCGCGCGCCGGCCGCCAGCACCGGCGGCTGCGGCGCGGCCGGCAGCGCCCGCGGCGAGGCGTCGCCGAACATGATCGCCCTGTAGTACGGACGGATGGACAGGGCGTGCACCACCGACAGCGCCGAGACCAGCAACTGCACCAGGAAGAAGGGCCACACGGGAAGCGCCGTGGCCACGGCCGTGATCGTGAGCAGCAGCGGCACGAGGTAGGCGAACCCGAAGAGGGTCCACGGCGTGTGCCGGGCGCGCACGCCCACGTACACGAAGCTCAGCCAGTTCATGAACCCGAGCGTGAAGGTCCAGAGGATCCAGGCCGAGTGGCGCCACCACCAGCGGAACCGCGCCCGCGGCTGGCCATCCTCCAGGACCTCGCCGACCAGCACGTCGGCCTCGGCCTGCGGCTTGAGCTGCTGCACGTCCTTGACGGCGAGTGCGGGGTGCCCGTTCTGGCACTCGCCATACGGCGTGAGCCAGACCCAGCGTTGACAGACGGTACAGTAGCCGCCAAGCGGCATTGTCGGCCCCCTTGGGGACGTTCGGTGCGTCGTGCGTCGGATTCAGGATAGCCCGCGGAGCCGAGAAAGGCACCTGCGCGGCTCAGGTGTAGGCTTTCCCCCCACGAGGGATGGAGAATCAGCTGGGATGAGAGAAGAACCACGACAGATCCTCCGGCTGGCGGTGCCGTCGGACCTGCCCGGCGGTCTGGACGCGGCGCGCTCCGGGCACTTCGGGCACAGCCCGAGCTTCACCATCGTCGACGTGGTCGACGACGTGGTGGTCAACTCGTTCATGGTCCCCAACCAGCACCACGGAAAGGGCGACCACGGCCTGACTCAGGTCCTGACGCTCGGCGAGAACTCCGTGGACATCGTGATCGTCGCCGGCATCGGCCGCAGGCCGCTGCTCACGTGCCTGCAGGCCGGTATGCGCGTCTTCGCCGGTGAGGACAGGCCGACCGTCCGCGCGGTGGTCCAGGCGTTCGTCGACGCCGAGCTCGTGCCCGTCGGCAACGACGCCACCGCGCTGCACTGACGGCCGCGCGGCGCCGGCGCCGCACTCCACGCGTGGACTCCCCGCCCTGCCGGGAATAGAGGGCACTACCATCCACGAACTCGGGGGTCCCGAGATGCAGGCACCCACTCAGATCGAACCCACCGGCCTGGCCGATTATCTCGACGTCATCACCCGCGCCGTCTTCCAGAGCGGCATGAGCTGGCGCGTCGTGGAGGCCAAGTGGGACGGCTTTCGCAAGGCGTTCGCCGGATTCGACCCTGAAACCGTGGCGGCGTTCACGGACGACGACGTCGAGCGGCTGGTGGCGGACACGGGCATCATCCGCAACCGGCGCAAGATCGAGGCGACCGTCACAAACGCCCAGGCGATGCTCGCCCTCGACGGCAAGCCGGGCGGCTTCGTCGGCTGGCTGCGCTCCCAGGACGACTTCGACGCCACGGTCGCCGCGCTGCGCGGCGAGTTCCGCTTTCTCGGCGACACCGGCGCCTACTACTTCCTGCACGTGGTCGGCGAGGAAGTGCCCACGCACGAGGAGTGGATGAAGAAGCACCCGCAGAACCAGCGATGACCGGGGAGGTCCCCTGTGAGTCACCCGAAGCACGACGACGCGGAGCTCCGCGACAAGCTGACTCCGCTGCAGTACGACGTCACCCAGCGTGAGGGCACCGAGGCGCCCTTCCAGAACGAGTACTGGGACGAACACCGCGACGGCATCTACGTGGACGTGGTGAGCGGCGACGCGCTCTTCAGCAGCAAGGACAAGTACGACTCGGGCAGCGGCTGGCCGAGCTTCACCAGGCCGCTGCGGGACGAGGCCGTGACGACGCGCGAGGACCACAAGCTCTTCAGCACGCGCACCGAGGTCCGCAGCGCCGGGAGCGACTCGCACCTGGGCCACGTCTTCCCGGACGGCCCCAAGCCGACCGGGCAGCGCTACTGCATGAACTCGGCCGCCTTGCGGTTCGTGCCCAAGGAGGATCTGGCGGCCGAGGGCTACGGCGAGTACGAGAAGCTCTTCGACGACGAGGAGTAGACGCCGGCGGCGGATATTCCCAGCAGGCCCGGCGACGCGTACCATGCGGTCATGGGCAGCTACCGCAACGACGATGAGGCGCTCATCGGCCTCGCCCGCCAGCTGACGGACGCCTACGGCGAGGCGCGTACGCGCGAGGACCAGGACTACGCATGCGAGTCCGTGGCCGAGTTCCTGTCCGAGTTCCGCGACGCCGCTCCGAGCGAAGCCCTGCTGGCGATCCTCGACCTGCCGCTCACCGCCGAGACCTACCCGCTGGTCGACGAGGCGCAGGTGGCCCTGGCCGCACGGGGTCCCGGCGTCGTCGAGCTCCTGCTCGAGGCGGTGCTGGGCGACGTGTACGACCCGGACGGGCCGGCGCCGGAGCGCGCCGCGGAGACACTCGACCTCATGGACCCTGACGAGGCATCCCTCGGCCTCTGCCAGGTGCTGTGCGGCCGCGGCGACGACCAGGTCAAGGGCGCGGCCGTGGACGGGCTGGTCGCGCTCGGCGGGTTCGCCGAGCCCGATCTCGTGGTCACGCTCGACGACCGTGTGGGCGGCGAGTGGGCCCGGGCGGCGCTCGAGCAGCTGCGCTTCGCGCGCGAGCATCCCGGGCTGCTCGCGGACATGGAGCCGGAGCCGGAGCTGGACGATGAGGGGCCGGCCGACGACGAGGGGCCGGCCGCCGACGACGAGGAGCCGGCCGCCGAGGATGACGAGGCATCCGCCGAGTCCGCCGCCGGAGCGGACGGCGAGGACGAGCCTCTTGACGTCGACGACGCCCCGCCGGTCGGCACGAGCGGAGCCGCCGAGCCGGCCGTCCCGAGCAGCAACGCCGCCGCAGGAGCTTCTGGTCCGAGCGCCGCCGGCCCGGACCAGGCGCTCGTCGACGACAGCTACGACGACTTCCTGCGCCGGTTCGAGCAGGAATCAGGCGGGGAGCCGTCCTCGTCCTAACGTCGCTCAACCGTTTCTGAACACAGGCTTCATATTCACTTGCGAGAGTGTGCACAAGCCAAGAACGGCTGAGACGGTTGCCCCCCCGACCGTCGCAGGGTCCGGCTGATGTACGGTGCGCCCCCACCGAGCCGGTCACCCGCCAGCCCGGCGCGCCTTCCTCCTGGCGTCCGGGCGCCGTTGGCCCCTCTGGGCCGCGGCGAGCGCAAGGCGCTCGCCGCGGCCCATCCCCTTCTCTGGACCCCTCTCGTCGCCGTCACCGCGGCGCGGGGCAACGGACTGGCCCGCGCCGTCCCGGGAACGCCCTCTTCAACCACATCGGCTACCCAGGGAGGCCGGTCATGCCTCAGGTGAGATCGAGCGACACGACCATCGACTACGCGGACGACGGTCTCGGTGACCCGGCGCTGCTCCTTCTGCCCGGGTGGTGCAGCACGCGGGCGGCCTTCGATCCCGTGATCGACCTGCTGCGCGCCCGGCGGCGCGTGCTCGCGCTGGATTGGCGCGGTCACGGCGCTTCGGGTGCGCCGCCCGGCGACTTCGGTGAGGAAGACCTCGTGCACGACGCGCTCACCGTGATCGCGGACAGCGGCGCGCAATCCGTGGTACCGGTGGCGCTCGCGCACGCCGGGTGGGTGGGCATAGACCTGCGGCGCCGGCTTGGTGGGCGCATCCCCGGTCTGGTGGTGGTGGACTGGATCGTCACCGAGGCCCCGCAGGCGTTCCTGGAGACCCTGGAGGACATCCGCCTGGACGCCGACCGGGACGAAGCCATCGCCGGCCTGCTGCAGCGCTGGCAGGGCGGCGTGACCGATCCCGACCTCGCCGGGCTGCTCGCCGACATGGGCGCCGCCTCGAGCGAGATGTGGGACAGGGCGGCGCGTGAGATCGAGGGCTCCTACGCGCGTCACGGCAGTCCGCTGCGCGCGCTCTCCGAGCTCGAGCAGGCGCTGCCGGTCCTGCACCTGGTGCCGGCCGAAGGCGATTCGTTCTCGTTCGAGCGGCATCGCGCCTGGGAGGCCGAGCACCACTGGTATCACGCAGCGGAGCTGCCGGCCCGCTCGCACTTCCCGCTGTTCGAGGCGCCGCGGCAGGCGGCGGAAGAGATCGAGCGGTTTGTGAGGCGCATCGGAGGAAGACGGACGCACAGCCGCGCCGCCTGAGCGAACGCCGTCAGCACGCCGGGGCTTGC
>CAVUGS010000022.1:0-72927 GCA_963741075.1 uncultured Thermoleophilia bacterium | reverse complement strand
CTCCCTCATCGAGACGGCCGGCTCCTGCGCGAGGCGCGCAGCGCCGGGACGAACGCCGCCGCGGCGGCGACGACCAGGGCGATGAGCAGGCCGGCGACGATCAGGCCGATCATGCTCGGCACCGACGGCAGCAGGATGGTGAAGCCCAGCGCCGAGACGAGCAGGTCGTGGAAGAAGTACATGACGACCGCCGCCAGCACGGCGCCGACGAGGCCGCCGGCCAGCGGCGAGCAGGGCGGCCTCGGTCATGTACGCCAGCAGCACGAAGCGCTGCGTGGCGCCCAGGGCGCGCAGCACGCCGATCTGCCGGCGCCGCTCGTGCACCGACATCCAGAAGATCACGGCCATGAGCGCCAGCGACAGGACGACGGTGAGCACCACGATCACGACCATGGTGCGCAGCACGCCGGAGATCTGGGCGCCGTAGGAGCCGAACATCTCGGCGGCCGGCACCGCCTGGACCTCGGGCACGGCCTGCGGTGATCGCCGTCGGCGACCTCGTTGCGGTCGGCGCCGGGGTCCACCTTCACCATGCACCGACGACACGGTGTCGGCCAGGAGCCGGCAGCGCCATCTTGGCCTTGGTCTTGCGAGACCTCCTGCATCTCGATACGCCGATGGGGAAGGTCATGAACAGGCGTCTGGTCGAGGTTGGTGCCCGTCGCGCTCGAGGTTGCCGACGCAGGTCGAAGTCGTAGCCGTAGAGCTTGATCTTGTCCTGGCCGTCCGGGACGAAGACGTCCGAGCCGCCCACCGCCTGGCCCTGTCCGAGGTCGTGGCCGAGCTTCTCCTTGAGCCACGGCTCGATGGTGAAGTCGGTGACCGGGTCGAACGCGAACATGAACATCAGCGACACCGAGCAGCACGAGGAGTTGGCCATCGAGGTGAGGTAGAGCTGCGGCGAGGCCTGGCCACGCCGGGCACGGCGGCGATCGGTCTCGACGACGCCGCGCGGCATGTACGTGTTGGTCGCGTTGCCGAGCAGCAGCGCGCCCTCGACGCCGGTGACGGAGCCGCGCGGGACGACGACGACGTCCGCGCCCAGGCGCTCGCGCGCCAGGCGCAGGCTCTCCTGGCCGCCGCGCGAGATGATCACCGTGGATGAGCACCATGGCCGCGACCAGCAGCGCGCAGCCGCCGACGAGCCAGCTGCGCAGCGGGTTGCTGGAGATGCCGGTGAGGGCGAGCCTGATGAGGCTGCGCGGTCTCAGAGCGGAGCCTCCTCACGCGGCGGCCAGGCCTCCGCCGGCCGTCCGTGGGGCGCCTCATCTCGCCGAGCACGAGCACGGCGATGCCGAGGGCGACGGTGATGCCGCCGGCGATGAACAGGGTCGGCTTCATCTGGTGTTGCAGACCATCGTCGGTGTTCACGCACGTGCCGACGAGGGTCGTCGGGATGAGGATCGTGAGGACGCCGATGAGCGATCGCGACGATGCCGATGACGCGGATCGTCTCCTTGCGCCGCGCGAAGCAGGAGCAGCACGCCGAGGGCGAAGAGCGGGACGCCGGCGATGATCTCGGCGCGCGCCGACCAGAAGCACTTCATCATCCGGTACGGCACGGAGGCCTCGGCGGCGCTGGCGTCCATGCTGCCCATGCTGGCGTACTGCGCGACGGCGCCGGCGTCGCTCGGTCTTCATGTTGATCGTCGCCGGGTGGTCCTTGCCGTACTCGCAGTTGGTGAACTGCGGCACGATGATGATGACCAGCGCGACGATGATGATGAGGACCGCGAGAACCTTCACGATGCCCCCCTTGGCCCATTGACGGCTCCGGCGACAGCCGGAGCCCCTCCTGCGTCAGGATTGTATGGTAGCGTTTTGAGCCCGTCCATCATCGAAGCGTCGACGCGGAGCGGACGGCGCTCTCGGGGAGGACGACCTGGAGCATCGAGAGACGCGTCTGAGGCTGGCTGCGGCGCGTGGCCGCGCTGTTCGCGACGGCCGCGCTGGCCGCCGGCCTGGCCGCCTGCAGCGCCGGCGGCGACGACGCGCCGCAGGCCGGCGTCGCCCCCCGCGGCGCCTCCGGCGTGCGACGCCGGCGTCACCAACGGGGCCATCACCTACAGCACGCGCGACCTCGTGGCGCTGATGGCCGACGCCCCCACGCAGGCGGAGCGCTTCAACGCGGCGACGCTGGCCGGCCAGAAGATGGCCGGCCAGCCGGCCCCTCCGGCGCCGCGGCTCGACCCGCGACGCCACGCCCGACTACTTCGGCGGCGTGCCCAACTGGGCGCTCAGCCCCGCAGCATCCGCAAGTTCGTCGACGCGCTGCCCGGCGTCGGGCGCCGCCGGCGGCCAACGGCCTCGGCCAGTACATCCCGGTGGCCACGCCGGACACGGTCACCTACCCCGGCTCCGACTACTACGAGATCGCCGTGCGCGAGTACACGGAGAAGCTGCACAGCGACCTGCCCGCGACCCGGCTGCGCGGCTACGTGCAGCTCAACCTGGGCACCGACGCGAGCGGGCGCAACACGCGTGCAGCCCGGCGCCCATCCACTACCTCGGGCCGCTGATCCGCGCCCGGCGCGGCCGGCCGGTGCGCATCAAGTTCGTCAACCAGCTGCCGGCCGGGCAAGGACGGCGACCTCTTCCTGCCGGTCGACACGACCATCACGGGCGCCGGCGCCGGCCCGCTGGGCGGCGACGACGTGTACCCGCAGAACCGCGCGTCGCTGCACCTGCACGGCGGGCTCACGCCCTGGATCAGCGGCGGCTCGCAGTACCAGTGGATCACGCCGGCCGGCGAGCGCAGCCCCTACCGATCCGGCCCGAGCCTGGTCAACGTCCCCGACATGTGGTTCGACGCCGCAGGGCAGGCCGGTGAGCGAAGGCACGCCCGGGGCCACCAACGACCCGGGCCCGGGCGCGACGACCCTGTACTTCCCCAACGACCAGAGCGCCCGCTTCCTCTACCTGCACGACGACACCTTCGGCCTCACGCGCCTGAGCGTGTACGCGGGCGAGGCGGCGCCCTACTTCGTCGGCGACGCCGTGGAGGACGAGCTCGTCGCCGGCAACACCGGCGAGCCGGCCTCCAGCCGGGCCATCGACGCGCCGGTGGAGCCCGGCACGGTCCCGGCCGCCGAGCTGCCGCTCGTCATCGAGGACAAGACCTTCGTCCCCGACGCCGAGAAGCTCCGCGTCCAGGACCCGACCTGGGACGTCGCCCGCTGGGGAGGCCTCGGCGCCCTGTGGTATCCGCACGTGTACATGCCCAACCAGGACGCCGACGGGCAAGCGTCAACGCCAAGGGGCGCTGGGACTACCTGCCCGTGGTACTGGAAGGGCTACGAGGGCACGGAGAACGGCCCCGTGGACAACCCGCTCTACGGGGTCGTGGCCTACCCAGCCCGAGCAGAACCCGGGCACGCCCAACCCGTCGGTGGTGCCCGAACGCGTTCCTCGACACGATGCTCGTCAACGGCACCGCGTACCCCTACGTGAAGGTGGAGCGCAAGGCCTACCGGCTGCGCGTCCTCAACGCCTGCGGCGACCGCCAGCTGAACCTGCAGCTGTACTACGCGCGCTCCGACAGCTTCGCCGAGACCGGCCCCGGACGGCACGCCCGAGCTGCAGACCGACTCGGGCGAGGTCGCCATGCTGCCGGCCGTGCCCCCCATCGAGGGCGGCTGGCCGGTGCGCTGGCCGACGGACGGGCGCCCGGGCGGCGTGCCGGACCCGCGCGCCGTCGGCCCGACGATGATCCAGATCGGCAACGACGGCGGCCTGCTGCCGCAGGCCGCCCCGCTCAAGAACACGCCGGTCGTGCCTGGAGGAGCGGACGCCCAGCGCGGCGGATCAGGCGATGGGCGAGTTCCCCTCCATCATCGCCATCACGGGCAAGACGCTCTACCTCGCGCCCGGCGAGCGTGCCGACGTGATCGTCGACTTCTCGCAGGTCCCGGCCGGCTCCAAGCTCATCCTCTACAACGACGCCCCCGCGCCGGCCCCCAACGGGGACAGCCGCGTGGACTACTACACCGGCGACGTGGACCAGACCGCCATCGGCGGCGCGCCCGCCACGCTTGCGGGCTACGGGCCCAACACGCGCACGATCCTGCAGTTCCAGGTCGACGGCCCGGCCGCGGCGCCGTTCGACCTCGAGCGGCTGGAGCGCGCGCTGCCGGCCGCCTATGCGGCCGCGCAGGACCCTGTGCTGGTCCCGTCGGCGGGCTACGACGCCGTCTACGGAGCCCCGGCGGAGCAGGAGACCGCAGAGCCCGCCGCCTCTCCCGAGGCCCAGCCCGGCGCCTCGCCGGAGGCGGCGCTCTCCACCCTCCCGGAGGACGAGTCGAGCACGCTCACGTTCACCCCTCTCGGCCGCGGCTACCGGCTGACGCTCCCCGTGCAGGGCAAGATGGTGGCGACCTCTTCGACCCGACCTACGGGCGCAAGACGGCCACGCTGGGCGTCGACGCGCCGCTCTCGGCGAGCGGCGTCAGGACCGGGGTGCCGTACTCCGCCATCGACCCCGCCACCGAGTACCTGGCCGTCGAGGAGGAGGCGCCGGCGCCGCAGATGGGCGACGCCACGCAGCTGTGGCGCATCACGCACGACGGCACGGAGTCGCACAGCATCGCGTTCGGCGGCTTCGACGTGCAGGTGGTGGAGCGCGCGCGGCGCGACGGCGAGAAGCGCGCGCCCGACCCCGGCGAGCTGGGCTGGAAGGACACGCTGCGCGTCGACCCGCTGGAGTCGGTGCTCATCGCCGTGCGGCCCGGTGCTCCCCCGCGTACCCTTCAAGCTGCCGGCCAGCGTCCGGCGACCTCGACGTCACGCGCCGACCCGGGCGCCAAGGGCGGGTTCACGGAGCTGGACCCGGTCACCGCGGCGCCCCTGCTGCACGAGGTCGTCAACGCGCCGGCCGACCTGAGCTTCGAGGCGTACTGGAGCATCCACCTCGTCGGCGGCGAGGAGAGCCACACCGCCCGGCCGCTGGTCCTGCAGGGCACGACCGACGGCGCCGAGCGGGCTGTCGGCGGCGGCCGCCGGGAGGGCGCCGTCGTGAGCTCGCGTGGACGGCGCCGCTGTTCCCGCCGCCCGTCACCGGCTACGTGGTGGAGCGGGCGGACGACGAGGGCTTCACCGAAGGCGTCGCAGACGCTTCGCGGTCGCGGCCGACGCCGCGAGCTACACCGACACGACCGCGCAGAGCGGAGGCGCCTACTTCTACCGCGTCCGCACCGAGGCCGCCGCCGGCTGGTCGCCGTGGTCGGCGGCCGCCGAGGTGAGCCTGCCCTGAGGCGACGGCCGGCCGCGTGCGCGCTCGCCCGTGACTCACGAGCCCGCGCGCCGCTAGAGCGGCGCGCGGCTGGCTCGACGGGCCGGGGACGGAGGGCGCGTGCACCTACCGGAAGTGCTGATGGGCGTGGCGGCGGGGATCGGGATCCTCGCCGCTCTCAGCCACGGCCTCGTCGGCTTCTCCCGTCGGCCGCGCGACAAGGCGCTCATCGCGTTCGCGGTCGCCGCCGCTGCGACGGCCGCGGGAGCGCTCTCGGTGCTCGCCCTCTACACCATCGAGGACATCGGCCTCCACGTCGCGGTGATGAAGTACGCGTACTTCCCCGCCGATGTGGTCGGCACGGTCGCGACGGTCTGGTTCGTCGCCTTCGTCGCCGACGTGCGGCCGATGCGGTTCCTGTACGCGGTCACGGCCGGCTTCGCCTTCACGCTCGTCGTCGACCTCGTGCTGCCCAATGGGATCCTTCACGCGGAGAGGGGCGGCCTCATGCAGGCGGAGGCGCTGGGCAGTCGCGTGATGGTCATGACCCAGTCCTCGCCGCACGCGCTGCAGAACGTGACCGACGCGCTCACGCTGGTCGCGTTCGGCTTCATGTGTTACGCCGTCTTCCGCGTCTACCGCCGCCCGGCGCCCGACCGCGCCCGGTACCTCGGCCTGATGACCGGGCTCCTCGCCGTGGCCACGCTGCTCGACGCGATCAACGAACACCGGATCCTCACCAGCCTGAACGCGCTCTACTTCTCGCAGATCGCCTTCGCGCTGGTGATCATCGCCGTCAGCCTGGTGCTGCGGCGCGAGTCGCTCGTGCTGGAGATGGAGCTGCAGCAAGTACCGCACGCACATGGACGAGATCGTGGAGGCTCGCGTGCACGAGCTCGACGAGGCCTACGCGCTCCTCGAACTGGAGGCCAGGGAACGGCGCGTCACGGAGGAGGCGCTGCGCCGCAGGGAGGAGGAGCTGGACGCCCTGCAGCGCATGGCGCAGGTCCTCGCGGGGCGCTCCACGCTGGCCGAGGCGCTCGACGAGGCGACCGCCGCCATCGCCGGGCTCTTCAAGGCGAGCTACGCCCGCGTGCGCCTGCTGACCGCAGACGCCGGCGACGACGACGGATACGGCCAGGACGCGGCGCGGACGACGGCCGGCGGCGAGGCCGCGGCAGGCGACGACGGCGCCCCGCCCCTCACGGCGCTCGACCTCGCGGTCACCGCCCAGGCGATGCGGGACGACGCTCATGATCGCCGCGGACGTCGCCTCCTGGCCGGACCTGCCGCAAGACGCGCGCCGGCAGGCCGACGCGGAGGGGCTCGGGCAGATCCTCGCGGCGCCGCTGGCGGCCACCTCGGGTCCCGCGGGGGCGCTCGTCATCGCCCGCGGCGCCGGCGACGGGCCGTTCTCCGCCCAGGAGCAGCAGCTGGCCCGGACCGCCGGCGACGCGCTCGCCGCCGTCATCGAGATCGACCGCCTGTACCGCAAGGCGACGAAGCAGGCGGCCGCCGAGGAACGCCAGGCGCTCGCGCGCGACCTCCACGACGCCGTGACGCAGAGCATCTACAGCGCCTCCCTGATCGCCGAGGCGCTGCCGGCGCTGTGGGCGCGCGACCCGGCGGAGGGCGCGCACAACCTGGAGCGCCTGCGCCGGCTCGTCCGCGCCGCGCTGGCCGAGATGCGCACGCTGCTGTTCGAGCTGCGGCCGGCGGCGCTCGAGACGGCCCCGCTCGACGGGCTGCTCGAGCGTCTCGGTGACGCCCTCGCCGGGCAGACGCAGGTCACCGTGGACGTCCAGGTCGACGAGGCGCTGGCCCTGCCGCCGGACGTCAAGATCGTCTTCTACCGCGTCACGCAGGAGGCCTTCGGCAACATCGCCAAGCACGCGCGCGCCGAGCACGTGAGCGCGCGCGCCCTGGCCGTGGACGGCGGAGCCACACTCACGGTGCGGGACGACGGCAGAGGGTTCGACCCCGCCGCCGTCCCCAGCGGCGGCCACATGGGACTGCGCATCATGAGCGAGCGCCTGGAGCGCATCGCCGGCACGCTCACGGTGGAGAGCTCGCCGGGCCGCGGGCACGACCATCCGCGCCGTGTGGCTGCAGCCTGCTTTGGACGAGCGCCCGCTGGAGAGAATGGGAGCGTGACCGACATGGACCACATCCGGGTGCTGATCGTCGACGACCACCAGATGGTGCGCGAGGGCCTCAAGGTGCTGCTCTCCACGTTCGCGGACATCGAGGTGGTCGGCGAGGCGGCCAACGGCCTGGAGGCCATCGACCGGTGCAGGCTGGTCGACCCCGACGTGGTCCTCATGGACGTGCAGATGCCGGTCATGGACGGGCCCGAGGCGACCGCCGAGATCGGCCTGACCTGCCCCGACATCCGCGTCATCGCCCTCACCAGCTTCATCGACCAGGAGTCGGTCGAGAAGACGCTCGACGCGGGCGCGATCAGCTACCTGCTCAAGGACGCGCGCCCGGAGGCGCTGACGCAGGCCATCAGGGACGCCGTCGACGGACGC
Organism: uncultured Thermoleophilia bacterium; assembly: GCA_963741075.1. Lineage (GTDB taxonomy): Bacteria > Actinomycetota > Thermoleophilia > UBA2241 > UBA2241 > CAIXSE01. The sequence continues at coordinate 65,169 of CAVUGS010000022.1, read as the reverse complement.
GGCACCATCGACAGCAGCGTGGCGCGCGTGCTCATGGACCGCCGCCAGGACGAGGTGGGCGACGACCTGACACCCCGCGAGCGCGAGGTGCTCGCGCTCGTCGCCGGCGGCCTCAGCAACAAGGAGATCGCCGAGCGGCTCACGCTCAGCGTGGGCACCGTGCGCCTGCACGTCAGCAACATCCTCTCCAAGCTCGGCGCGCCCAATCGCACGACCGCGGCCGCCATCGCCATGAAGCACGGCCTGGCCTGACGCACCTATCACACTTGTCCGGGTCCAGATAGGCCGTATGCCCGTGGCGCCGGCCTCCCCGCCCGGACGAAGATTCCCTGGGGGTGCCCGCACGCATGTGCCGACCGCATGTGCCGGACCGGAAGGAGGGGTATGCGCGTCCTGCTCGCCACCGACCGGCCTGATCTCGGTCACGCACTGTCCCTGTTCCTGTCCGAGAGGAGCATCTCGGTCGTCGACGTCGTCGACGACTTCGACCGCCTGATGGACCGTGCCGCCACCGCGCGGCCAGACGTGGTCCTGGTCGACTGGAGCCTGGGGGAGGCGGTCTCCAGCCAGGTGGTCGCCGACCTCATGCACCGCGACGACCCCACGCCCGTGATCGTCCTCAGCGCGAGCAAGGACCGGTCGCGCGCCCGCGCCTGCGGAGCGGCGGCCTACGCGACGCTCGGCGACCCGCCGGACGCCCTGCTCAGCACGCTGCTCGAGGTCTGCTCCGGACCGGCAGAGGGCGGCTAGACCGGCGAAGCCTCCGGGCTTCCACCGGCCCGCTCCAGCGCCGGCTCCGGCGCCGGCACGAACTCCAGCACGACCACCGTGTGGCCGGGCCGCGTGGTGAGCAGCACCCGCTCGCACAGCTGCAGCATGATCGTGAAGCCCATGCCGAGGCTCGCCGCCGTGGAGAAGCCGGGCACGAGGGTGGCCCGGGGCAGGGTCCTGAAGTCGATCCCCGGGCCGTCGTCGCTGATCGCGACCTGCAGGCGATCGTCCCGCGCGAACGCCTGGTACGCGCCGCCGCCGGCGTGCTTGAGCGCGTTGTCGAGCGCCTCGCCCACGGTGCTCAGCAGGTCGGTGTGCCGGATCCTGCCGGGGAAGCACGTCTCGGCGGCGCGGACGAGCCTGCGGCGCGCCGGGGCGAGCTCCGACGGCGCGCCGAAGACGAGCTGGTGGCCGAGCGGCGTCCCGAGATCGTCGGCCAGCTGCTCGTCCGTGAGGAGGATCAGCTTGCCGCCGGTGACGGCGTCCAGCACGTCCACGTAGGCGTGCCGGATGCCCTCCTCCTGCCGGCGGAGCGCCCGCTCGGCCTCGCGCAGTTCCGTCACGTCGGTCGCGGAGAGCACCCAGAGGTCGTCGGCCGCCGGATACGCCGAGAGCAGCTCGTAGACGCCCTGGCCGCGCAGGTACACCTCGCAGCGCGCCGGGCGTGCGGCCGCGACCGCGCCGGCCACGAAGTCGAAGTAGGCCCGCAGCCGCTCGTCGCTCCCGTCGCGCTCGCTGAGCCGCCGGCCGAGCAGCCGTTCGCGGGTGGTCCTCGTGCGCCGCGCCTGCGTCGGGTTGAGGTCGACGACGACGAGGTCGCTCGTCTTCACCATCCGCGCCCGGCTCGACGCGGAAGACGATCAGACCCTCGGCGGAGTTGTCGAAGAGCCGCCGGTACCGCTCCTCGCTCTCGACGAGCTGCGCGTGCTTGCGCTCGTGCTGCAGCGCCTTCAGGCCCATCTCGCCGAGCATGTTCACGAAGTCGGCGAGGAACCCCATCGTCTTCTGCAGGTGCGCCTGGGAGATGACCGGGCACGCGGTCGAGCGCCTCGAGATACGCGGACTCGTCGAACCCGAGCCGCCGCGCGCGCTCGGCGAACGCCGCGCGGTCCACGTCGTCGTCCTCGAAGAAGAACTGGCCGGTGTACACGTTGGCCACGTGCTCGCCGGCCACGACCAGCGGGAACGCCACGTCCCACAGGCCGTTGCTGCAGCGGTACGCGTAGTGCTCGGATGGGCCCAGTCCCTCCACCAGACGCCGGTTGATGCGGAGGTCGCTCTCCAGGCACCCCCGCAGCGTGTCGGGGTGCTCGCGGTGATAGCGGGTGCAGATGTCCTGCCAGCCCGTCGCGATGAGCACGTTGCCGGAGAGGTCGAGCACGGCGAGCGTGACGTCGAACGCCTCGGAGAGGCTGTCGCAGAGGCGCTGGACGCGGTCCAGATCGATCAGGCTGGCCAGCTCATACCCCTCAGGCCCCATCGGGCTTCCCCTTCCACATGCTGCAGTGGTGCCGTCCGGGCGCGGCGCCCCCCGAGCCTCGGACCACTTTGCGCTGTCAGTTACCCGGCACGGCCCGCCCGCGAACGCGGGCGGGCGGGCCGGAGACCGCCGGCCGCGCTCACCGCAGAAGCAGGACGATGACGATGATGATGATGATCAGCAGGATGATGCCGCCGCCGATGTACATTGAAGGACCTCCTTGCTCTATGTCCTCCTGATGCCCCGCTCCACGGGGGGCTAACAGTTCCCGGTGCGTGGACGGCAGGTGGTCCGTGGAGCTGGGCGGCGCGGAGACCTGGTGGCGTCGAGGGCGCGGACGAGGCTAGCGGGCCGCGGCCGACTCGAGTTCGACGACGCGCCGGAGCGCCGCGCAGGCCAGGGCCAGGTGCTCGTGCCCGGGGTCGCGCGTGGTGAGCAGTCGCTGGAGCGCGCGGCCGCACGCGAGCACCGCGCGGCTGAGCAGCCAGCGCGGGCGTCGCTGGAACAGCCGGAGCAGTTCGAGGGCACCGGCCAGCGCGAGGAGTGCGGCCACCAGGGACAGCGCCTGCCCCAGGGGCCCGCTGCGCTCGAAGGGGATGTACAGCAGCGTCAGGCCGATGACGACGAGCACGAGATTCGTGCCGCAGCGGTCGTGGATGCGGCTGAAGGCGCCGACCGCGGCCACGTCGCACAGGTCGGCGCGTGCCTCGTAGGCGTTGACCGCCTTGTGCTCGGCGCCGTGGTACCGCCAGATGTCGGCGCCCATCCCCACCTGCAGCACGGCGAGCGCCAGCAGCAGGCCGAGGACCTGCAGCACGGCATCGGCCAGGAGCCGCTCCCCGAGCAGAGCGTGGACGCCGGCGCCCAGCGCGACGCTCGCGACGACGCAGACGCCGAGCGACAGCAAGAGCCGGCCGGCGCGCCTGCCGCCGTTGAGGCGATGCAGGCGCGCGCTCAGCGCGACCATCTCGAGAAAGACGACGATCGAGCGCAGCAGCGGCAGGCGCAGCCAGCGCCCGCGCGCTGAGCGGCGTGGGGACGACGCCGTGCAGCACGCTGCCGTCGTCGCGCGCCCAGGCCCAGTGGCTGCCGGCGCGCATGAGCACGCCGTTGCCGAAGGCCATGCCGCCGACGCGCAGGACGGCGGGCTCGGAGCGCCCGGCATCCTGCGGAGCGGCCGCGCGGGCGGGGACCGCCGGGCGTGAGGGGGCGGCGAGCGAGGGGGCGGGTGGCGTCACGACCACTTCATGGTACGCGCCGCCCAGGGCGCACGCGACCGTGCCGCTAGATGCCCGCCTGCGCCGCGACCCGGCCGGCGTCCACCGCCTCGCGCAGCGCGTCGTAGTCCCGCTGGTTCTGCTCCGCGTACGCGTCGGCGAAGTCGGCGACGGCGCGATCGAAGATGTCGCCGGTGCCCAGGTACGCGGCGATGGCGATGCGGTCGCCGGAGCGCGCGTGCGCCCGCGCGAGCACCCAGGAGCACATCTCGGCGTAGGTGTGCCACGCGCCCTCGGTCATCGCCGAGACGTTGAACGAGCCCTTGCCGTCCCAGAGCTGACGGACGTAGAAGTCGTAGGGCTTGCCGTCGAACCCCGTCACGCTGTACCAGCCGAGCAGGATGTCGCCGACCGCCTGCATCAGCCGCTGGCCCTCGACCACGCGCCGACCGGAGTTGCGGAACCGGCTGCGCCCGACGAAGCGCTCCAGCACGGAGGCCTGCGCCTGCTTGGCCTGCAGGAACAGCGGGTCGCCCTCGTCGCGGCCGAAGAACAGCAGGACCCAGGCGCGGGTGCCGACGCTGCCGACCCCGACCACCTTGCGCGCCATGTCCCGGTAGCGGTAGAGGTCGTACGCGGCCCGCCGGTCTCTCGGCAGCGTCTCCCGATAGTTGCGGAGGGCCTCCTCCACGGCGTGCGTGAAGCGCGCCCGCTCGTCGCCCTCGAGCAGCTCTCTGGCCGGGACCAGCAGCGGCGGTGCGCTGCGCAGCCTGGTCCTGCCCTCCACCTCGGTGGTGAGGCGGCTGAGCGCGCGGAGGTCGTGCTTCATCTCCGCGCGCGACATGTCCTTGGCCATCCGCTTCGCGTCCTTGCCGCCGCAGAGACGCGACGTGGCTCTTGATCAGGTCGGCGTCGAGCCGCGTGTACCAGAGCTGGATGGCGCGCTTCTCGGCCATCTCCAGCATCGCCTCGCGGTAGGCGCGGACGCTGTGCAGGACGATCGACCGCCGCGTGGGCGCGGCGTAGCCGTGGTCGCGCGCGGCGATCTCGAAGCTCGCCGCGAGGCGCTTGACGTCCCACTCCCACGGCCCGGGCAGCGTCTCGTCGAAGTCGTTGATGTCGAAGACCAGCCGCCGCTCGGGCGACTGGAAGAGGCCGAAGTTCATGAGGTGCGCGTCGCCGCACAGCTGGGCCGTGAGCCCGGAGTCGGGCGTCCCGGCCAGGTCCGACGCCATGAGCAGCGCGCCGCCCCGGTAGAAGGTGCCGGGCGAGACGAGCATGCGGCCGTAGCGGATGGGCACCAGCTCCTGGACCCGGTCGGCCGCCTGCTCCTCGAGCAGGCCGACCGGGTCCGGCCGGCCGGCGGGCGCCTGCCACCGCGCGTGCGCGGAACGGGGCGCCCGCTTGCGCGCCGCCTTGCCGCGGGCGGCGCGTTCCGCCGGCGTGAGCTTTCGCCTCTGGGTGATCTCCGGCAGCAGTTCGACCATCACGTTTGGCCCGGCTCAGCCGAGACGGCGCAGACGGCCGAGCTTCGGCGGCTTGAGGAAGTGGCGGAACGTGCCTACGTAGGGGTGATGGCCCCGGCGCGGCGTGAAGATCATGTACTCGATGATCGTGTCGCCGGAGGCCGGGACGATCTCGCCGCCGAAGTCGATCTCGCCCTCGTAGGCGGAGTCGAGGCGGAAGTAGACGGGCTGCGCCACCGCCTTGCCGGCGACGCCCTCGGCCCACGAGGGGACCTTGGCGTCCTTGAGCAGGTCGTCGAGCCCCAGGACCTGCTTGGGCACGAAGTCGACGTGGCCCTTCACGTCGCGCTCGGCAAAGGTGAAGCCGAGTGTGCGCGGGTACGCCTGCAGGCCGGACGCGTCGAGCTGGAAGTCGTCGTAGTGCCACTCCATCTCGTAGGTCTCGAACGCCAGCCGGTCGCCGCGGGCGATGAGCAGCAGCGGCATGTGCACGCGGCCGCAGGTGCTGCGCGTGACGACGTCGGCGAAGACCATGGTCAGATCCGGCGTCGTCACTCTGCCCCAGTGCCAGCGGCTGAGGTACTTGGTGAGGTTGAAGTCGCCCCAGCTGTGGTCGTGGTAGCCCTCACCCTCCACCTGGTGCTTGACGCCGCCGTAGGTGAGCGAGCCGGTCACGCGGGCGCGCGGCTGCGGTACGCACCACCCGAACACCTCGGGGTACGCGTAGCTGCCGATCACGACCGAGCCGTCACCCCGCGCCCAGCCGGGCAGCAGGCTCTCGAAGTGCAGGTGAGCCTCCACGCCGTCACCGCTCATGTGCACTTCGTAGGACGGGTACGACCCGCTCACCCTGCTGCCGGCGCACTCGACGTCGCACCGTTCCGTCGAGCCCTTGAACGCCCCTCGCGGGTGGTTCACGCGGACGTCCAGCTGCTCGCCGCCGGGCGTGGTGATGTGCATGTAGATCTGCGGTTCCTTGCCCTGGATGGTGCCGGCGAAGGTGTGTCCGTCGGTGAAGCGGCCGTCGAAGTGCCACCACTCGAAAGCCTGCTTGCTCGTCGACGGATGGACGCCGTCGTACTGGTCGGGGATGCCCTCGTTGAGATCGTCGGGATGCCGGCCGCGCACTGCGCTCATGGGGAACAGCGACGCCTGAAGCCGGTGGCCCTCTCCTGACTTGGGATCCATGTCCCTCCCGTGTCCTGCCCCGCTGAGGGGCGTAGGTCGCAAGCTGTGAGCATACTCCCGGCAGGCCGCCCGGGCGCCATGAGGCGCGCCGGCGGCGCCCCTCTCCCAACGGTCATCTGTGGCGCGCGCGAGAAGCTGGGCAGGTACCAAGGGTCCTGCAACTCCCCAGGAGGTCTTCACTGATGCGCTTCGCACGACTCTCCGCCGTCGCTCTGGCGGCGCTTCTGCTGCTCGTGCTCGTCAACGCCGCCGTCGCTGGCGCGCAGCCCTCACCCTCGCCGCGGACGTACACCGTCCTCGTGGGCGCCGAGAACGCGCCTCGCGGCATCGACGTCATGGCCTACTTCCCCGGGCATGTACGCGTGCACGTGGGCGACACGGTCCACTTCGTCCAGAACGCCAACGAGATCCACACGGTGACGTTCCTCGGCGGCGCTCAGCTGCCCGAATCCATCATCCCGGCCGCGAGTCTCGGTCTCCCGGCCGACCCGAGCCCGCTGGTGTTCAACCCGCAGGTCGTGGCGAGGACCGCCTCGCCCGTGTCCCTCGGTGATACCACGACCTGGGTCAACTCCGGCGTGATGGGCCGTGAGCCCGGCCAGTTCCCCACCTTCGATGTGACCTTTACCGCCCCGGGAACCTACGACTACGTGTGCGTCATCCACGGCATGATGATGTCGGGGACGGTGACCGTGGTCGGCGCCGGCATCCAGGTGCCCTCGCCGAACCAGGTGCACGCGCTCGCGCGCATGCAGATCGCCCGCCAGTTCGCGAAGGCGCCGCAGGTGCTGCACGAGGCGCGGCAGCAGGTGCAGCCGCCGACCCAGAACGTCGACGGCTCGCTGACGCATCACGTGATGGTCGGCTACAGCAAGGGGCTCATCGACCTCATGCGTTTCTTCCCCCGGCACGTGAACGTGCGTCCCGGCGACAAGGTCGACTGGACACTGGCGCCGTCCAACCGGGCGCCGCACACGGTGACGTTCCTCAACGGTCAGCCCGAGCCCAACCTCGTGGCGCTGGTCGACCAGCCGAGCGGGCCGCCGGTGGCCTACATCGACCCGGGGACGCTGTTCCCCAGCCTGCCGACCGCCGACCTCACGCGGACCGGACTGTACAGCTCCGGCCTGCTGGTGCCCGCGCCCGGAGCCGGCTGGTCCATCCAGATCGGCGACGTGACGCCCGGGCAGCTGCCCTACATCTGCCTGCTGCACGACGCCAGCGGCATGCGGGGCACCCTGGTGGTGCTGCCGAACTGAGCGAGCGAGGGCGGCCGGCGGCGTCAGCCGCCGGCCGCCCTCAGCCGCGTCCTACTGGGGCAGCGCGTCCAGACGCTGCTGGGCCTGCTGGCCCGACGCCGTGTCGGCGCCCAGCGCGACCGCCTTCTCGTAGGCGACGCGGGCGTCCGCGTAGGCTGCCTTGGTCACCTTGGCGTCGCCGTTCTGCTCCGCCAGGCGCGCCTTCTCCGCCAGGTAGTTGCCCTTGTTGAACCAGGCGGTCTGGAACTCGGGCGACTGGGCCAGTACTCCGTCGATCTGACTGAGAGCCCGCTCGATCTTGCCGGAGTAGAAGAGCGACGTCGCATAATCGGTACCGACGTTGGGGTCTGTGCTCTGCTGCTTCCACGCCGCCGCGTACACCTTGGCCGCCGCCGCGAAGTAGGCGGAACCCTGGTCGTACTTCTTGGACTGGAAGGCCGTGGCTCCCTGGTCGTACAGGCCGTTGCCGCGCTGCACGAGTTCGCCGTAGCTCCCGCTCGTGTCAGCCGCGACCGGCTGGACGCTCTGCGCCCCGGTCGTGGCGGCCGGAGCCTGAGTACCTCCGCCCCCGCCGGCCACGAACACGACGACCAGGATGACGATGACGGCGGCCACGCCGAAGCCGCCCCAGATGACGGCCGGGGACAGGCGCTTCGTCGAGCCGGCGGCCGATCTGGTGCCTGCCGGCTGCGGCCGGTTCTTCTGCTGCGGTCGCGGCTGCTGGCGGCGCTGCTGCTGTCGCGTGGCGCCGGCGTTACGCCCGCGCGAGCCGGTCCTCCGGACCGCGCCGGCGCCCGCCGCGGCCTCCGGCTCGGTCGCGGCCTCCGGAGCATCCGCGGTCCGCGTCACGCCGGTGGCCTCACCGCACTCGGGGCAGAACCTGGCGCCGTCCGGGATCTCGCTCCCGCACTCGGCGCAGGCCGGGTCTGACGCAAGGTCTCTCAGGTCGGCGCCACACTCGGGACAGAACTTGGCTTCTTCGGCGTCGTTGCCGCACTCGGGGCAATACATGCAAGTCTCCATGGGTGTATCTGCAGTGTTCCTACCGAGTATAGGCAGATACGAGGGAGGCGCATCCCGTCAGGCCGCGGATGCACGCGCGGCGAATGAGGCGACGGTCCGGCGGACGGCCGGGAGGTCCACCGAAAGGCGGAGAGCGAAGCGTGCCCGGTGAACCGGGGGCTTCGCGTGTCAGGCCGATCAGTGAGCGATCAGCTGGATGACGATCGCGAGCACGATGAAGAACATCACGATGCTCGCAAGATAGAGGCGCTCGGCCAACATCTGGGCTTCCTTCACTTGACACACGAACACGCCACGGCTCGTGCAACAGAAGAAGTATACCCCCAAAGGATGAGATGTCATCCGTCTAAAGAATGAGACTCGTTCACCCTGCGCGCGAAGGCAGAGCCAGACCGCAGGAAAGGGCGCGACGACAACGGGCGCGGACGCGCATCGCGAGGCCCGCGCCCGGGCATGCTCCTTGCAGCAGCAAGTACATTGCCCGACCGCGAGGTGCCCGATGCTCAGGAAGATCGACAGCGCCGGCCTCGGGACCAGCGACCTCGGCTGGCTCCGCAGCAGGTTCCACTTCTCCTTCGCGGAGTACCGCGACCCGGACAAGGTCAACTTCGGGGTGCTCCGCGTCCTCAACGACGATCTCGTCGCTCCCGGCCGAGGGTTCGGCACGCATCCCCACCGCGACTTCGAGATCCTGTCGTACGTGGTGGACGGCGCCCTCACCCACGCCGACAGCATGGGCAACGAGCACACGCTGACCCGCGGGGAAGTCCAGTACATGAGCGCCGGCAAGGGTGTGCTGCACAGCGAGTACAACCGTGGCAAAGAGACGCTGAGGTTCCTCCAGATCTGGATCTTCCCCGACGAGACAGGCCACGAGCCCGACTACGGCGACCACCGGTTCCCCTGGGAGGCGCGCAAGAACGCCTGGCTGCTGATCGCGTCCGGACCGGACGGCGACGCGCCCGTCACCATCCACCAGGACGTGCTCATCAGCGCTGTGGAGCTCGAAGCCGGCCGGGAGCTCGGCTACGCCGTCGGCCCCGGCCGGCAGGCCTACCTGCTGCAGATCGAGGGCTCGTCCAGCGTCAACGGCGTGGAGCTGGACGAGCGCGATGCTCTGGAGATCGTGGAGGAGGACGTCGCGATCAAGCCCTCGGCGACGTCCCACCTGTTCGTGATCGAGATGGCGAAGCCGGCCTGAGGCCGGCGCCGGTCAGGCCGCGGCCCGGAGCTTCGTCGGGCCACCGCGCGGAGCTTCGTCAGCTGCGGCTCAGTCCAGGTGCTCCTGCAGGCACTGAGCCTCGCGGTAGGCCTTGAGCTTGGCCAGCGTCTTGGCCTCGATCTGGCGGATGCGCTCCCGGGTCACCCCGAACACGCGGCCGACCTCGTCGAGCGTCCGCGGGCAGCCGTCCTCCAGGCCGAAGCGCAGCTGCAGCACGGTGCGCTCCCGGTGAGAGAGCAGCCCGAGCACCGCCTCGATGTCCTCGCGCTTCACGATGCCGGCCACTTCTTCCACCGGCGACGCCGAGTGAGCGTCCTCGATGAAGTCGACGAGCTGGGAGGTGCCGTCGTCGCCCACGGGGTTCTCGAGGCTCACCGGCTCCTGGCTGATCTTCTGGATCTCGCGGACGCGCTCGGGAGAAACGCCCATCTCGAGGGCGATCTCCTCCGGCGTCGGCTCGTGGCCGAGCTCCTGGATCAGGAGACGCTGCACGCGGATGACCTTGTGGATGTTCTCGACCATGTGCACGGGCACGCGGATCGTGCGCGACTGGTCGGCGAGCGCGCGGGTGACCGCCTGGCGGATCCACCACGTCGCGTACGTGCTGAACTTGAAGCCGCGCCGGTAGTCGAACTTCTCCACGGCGCGCATGAGCCCGATGTTGCCCTCCTGGATGAGGTCCAGGAGCGGCATGCCTCTGCCGGCGTGCCGCTTGGCGATGCTGACCACGAGGCGCAGGTTCGCCTCGATGAGCCTGCGTCTGGCCTCCTCGTCGTGACGCTCGATGCGCCGCGCGAGGGAGACCTCCTCGACCGCGGTCAGCAGCGGCACCCTGCCCATGTCGTGGAAGTACAGGCGCACGGGGTCGCTGCTCGTCTGCTTGGTGGAGAGGTCGAGCTTGGGCGGCTGCTCGACCTCGTCCGGATCCGGCGCGACTTCCTGCACGACGTGAGCCTCTTCGGTGATCTCGATGCCCAGGTCGGAGAGGAGCAGCAGGAGCTCTTCGATCTGCGCGGTCGTGACCTCGATGTCACGCAGAGCGTCGGCCACGTCGGCGCCGCTGAGGCAGCCGAGCTCGTGCCCCTCTTCGATGAGCCCGTGGACTTCCGCGCACTCGATGAGAGCGGGAGTGAGGGTGTCGGTGTCGTCGGTCGAAGCGGGTACGCCCACGCGCCGTCTCCTGCCGTTGGTCCCGCCTCGCGGTGAGGGGGACGTCCACTACCGGAGGGGGCCGAAGAGCGGCACCCTGTACTCGCGGCGGGCGACGCGGGCGCCGGGTCGAGCCAAGAGGGACGTCAGGCGACGTGCGGAGCGAGAGGGCTAGTGTAGCAGGCTCCGGCCGGCTGCGCTGGGAACGTGCCTGTCTCCGGCCCCGTTTGCGCGGCTCGCAAGGCTGCCCCGATCGAGCGCTGGTCCGACTGGTATGCCTTCTTGGGCCGTGTACAACAGCGCGTACGCGTCTTCACCATTCGCGTACGCGATGTTGTACACGAGGCAATCGCCACACCATCTGTTCGGATGGGACCAAGGGACCAAGCGCATGCCGGGCAGCCGGGCGGCGTCCAGAGCGGCCGCCTGAGCCGGCGGAGGAAGGTCAGGCCGGCGTCTGGCGCTCGATCAGGCGCTCGATGCCGTCGAGCATCAGGTCGAGGCCGAAGTCGAGCGGCGCATACAGGTCGCCCGGCGCAGGAGCGAACGCCCCTCCCTCGACGGCGCGCCGCAGCGCCGGAAAGCGCTCCGGGTCGACGACCGTGCGCAGCAGCTCACCGAAGGCCGCGGTCGCCTCTTCGGGCGCGAAGAGGCCCTGCTTCGCGCCCTCCCGGGCGGTCGCGGCCAGGCGCGCCTGCGTGGAGACGTAGCCGCTGAGCAGCAACAGGACGGCCACCTTCTGGTACTCGGTCAGGGGGACGCCCTCCAGGGCGCGCAACCCCTGGTCCATCCAGGCGATCTGGCTGGGCGTGCCGGCTCTCTCGATGAACCGGACCTCGTCCAGCCAGGGGTGCGACTCCATGATCACGTACTGCTCGCGGGTCCACCAGGCCAAGTCCGGACGCCAGCCGCCGCGCGGCAGATCCAGACCGTCCGGCGGCCGCCACACGGAGTCCTGCATGAGGAGCAGCAGTTCGTCCTTGCTGGTCACGTAGCGGTAAAGGGACATCGTGGTGAAGCCGAGGCGTTCGGCCACGCGCTTCATCGACACAGCCGCCAGGCCGTCGGCGTCGGCGACCTCGACGCCGCTGCGCACGACGCGCTCGAGGCTCAGGCCGAGCCTGGGCTTGCGCTCGGGCTCATCGCGCCTCCAGAGCCGTTCCAGTCCGGATGGCGGTCTCTCCTCCATCTCATCTCCCGTGGTCGGCGTATCCACTAAACGGAGTATACTTGACAAGCGATGTGTATGTCGTACACTCATCGTGTACATGATACACACAACGTCTGGGGTGAGCAAGATGAAGGTGGCGATCTCAGTCGAGGGGCTTGGTCAAGAGCTTCGGCGCCAGAGCGGCTCTCGACCGGCTCGATCTGACGGTGAAGGCCGGCGAGGTCCACGGCTTTCTCGGACCGAACGGAGCGGGCAAGACGACGACCCTCCGCACCCTGCTCGGGCTGCTGGCCAAGAATGCCGGCACGGTGTCGGTCCTCGGTCAGGACCCGTGGAGAGACGCCGCCAGCCTGCATCGCCGCCTCGCGTACGTGCCCGGCGAGGTGAGCCTCTGGCCCAACCTCACCGGCGGCGAGGTGATCGACCTGCTCGGCTCGCTGCGCGGCGGGCTGGACCCGCCGGCGCCGCGCCGAACTCATCGAGCGCTTCCAGCTCGACCCGACCAAGAAGTGCCGCGCCTACTCCAAGGGCAACCGGCAGAAGGTCGCCCTTGTGGCAGCGTTCGCCGCGGGCGCCGAGCTGTACCTCCTGGACGAGCCGACCTCGGGACTGGACCCGCTCATGGCCGCGGTCTTCCAGGACGTGCGTCCGCGAGGCCAGCTACGGCGGCGGGACCGTGCTGCTGTCGAGCCACATCCTCTCGGAGGTCGAGGCGCTGTGCGACCGCCTCACGATCGTCCGCGCCGGCCGGACCGCCGACTCGGGCACCTTCGAGGAGCTGCGCCACCTGACGCGGACCTCCGTCGTCGTCGAGACCGCCGCGCCTCTCACCCGGCTGCGCGACCTGCCCGGGGTGCACGACGCGATCGTCGACGACACGCGCGCGCGAGTTCTCCGTGGACCACGCCGACCTGAACCGCGTGCTGGAGCACCTGGTCGCGCTCGGCGTGCGTCACCCTGACCACCTCGCCGCCGACCCTCGAGGAGCTCTTCCTGCGGCACTACACGGACACCGACGCGGCCATCACCGAGATGGAGACCAGTCTGGGGCGTGTGGCATGAACGCCTTCACCGGGACCACACGCCTCCTCCGGCTCGCGCTGCGGCGCGACCGTTTCGTGCTCGCGGCCTGGGTGCTGCTGCTCGCGGGGCTGCTGGCGATGTTCACCGCCATGTTCGCGGACAGCCTGCCGACCCAGGCAGACGTCCTGCGAGAGACGCGGTTCATGGCCGGCAACGCCGGCTTCCGCATGCTCAGCCTCTCGTCCGGGGCGAGCATCGGCGCCTACGCCATGAGCCGGACCTACGTCACCTTCGCCGTCCTGGCCGCCGTCATGAGCGTGCTCTGCGTGGTGCGCCACACGCGGCAGAATGAAGAGACCGGCCGGGCCGAGCTCATCGGCGCCGGCGTGGTCGGCCCGGCCGCGAGCCTGACCGCCGCGGTCGCTCGTGGCGCTCGGCGCGAACCTCGTGCTGGCGCCGCTGCTCGGCCTGGCGATGATCGCGGGCGGGCAGCCCGTCGCCGGGTCGTTCGCCGCCGGCGCCGCGATCGCCGGGGTCGGCATCGCGTTCACCGGCGTCGGCGCGCTGACGGCGCAGCTCTCGCGCACGGCGCGGGGAGCCAACGGGCTGGCGACGGCCGTGCTCGCCGTCGCCTTCCTGGTCAGCGGCATCGGCAACATGCTCGGCGACGTGGACGCCGGCGGCACCGTCGCCTCCAGCGCCTGGCCGGGCTGGCTCTCGCCGATCGGCTGGGGCTACCAGCTGCGCCCGTTCGGCGGCGACCACTGGTGGCTGCTCGTCCTGTTCGCCGCGTTCGCGGGCGCCCTGATCGCGGTCGCCGGCCGGCTCGCCGTCCGGCGCGACCTCGGCGCCGGGGTGCTCCCCGAGCGGACGGGGCGCGCCCGCGCCTCCGCGGCGCTCCGCGGGCCGTTCGGGCTGGCCTGGCGCCTGCAGCGGCCGGCCTTCTTCGGCTGGCTGGTCGCGCTGGTCGGCTTCGGCCTGATCTTCGGCTCCGTGAGCCAGAGCGCCCAGAGCATGGGCGGCAGCGCCCAGGAGATGTACAGGCGCATGTATGGAACCGGCCAGATGCTCGACGCCTGGTTCACCACGCTGGTCGTGATGGGCGGAGTGGCCGTCGCGATCTACGCCGTGCAGGTCCTGTTGCGCATGCGCGAGGAGGAGGCCCGCGGCCGGCTCGAGGCCGTCCTCTCGAGCGCCGTGAGCAGGCCGCGGTGGATGATGAGCTACGTCGTCAGCACGGCCGTCGGCGGGACGGTCCTGCTCGCGGCCTACGCGACGGCGGTGGCCCTGACCGCGGGGCGGGCGCTGGGCGACACCTTGGGCCTGCTCCACGACCTGAACGCGGCGGCGCTGGCGGAGCTGCCGGCGGTCCTGGCCGTCGCCGGCGCGGTCGTCGCCGTCTACGCCGTTCTACCGCGGCGAGCGGTCCCGGCGTCGTGGCTGCTGCTGGGGACGGCCGTCCTGCTGAGCCCGCTGTTCGACCTCAAGGTGCAGCAGTGGCTGCTGGACCTCTCGCCCTTCGCGCACCAGAAGGCGCCGGCGGCCGACGTCAGCGGGCCGGCGCTCGCCCTCCTCACCGCCGTCGCCGTCGCCCTGACGGCGGCCGGCGTGGCCAGGTTCCGCCGCCGCGACATCGCACCGGACTAGCACACGCGCCGGCGCAACGAGGGGGCTTGGGGGCGCAGGGCGACGTCTACGTCACCGACGCCGACTCCATCGAGAGCGATCAGGAGGACGCGGACCCTGCTCGCACCGCCGCCCAGAATCTGCTATAATCGTCGCAGACGGGCCGAGTGGGCCCGCAGGATTGCGACGTGACACACCGCACTTCTACGCGGTTGGCGCGTCGTTTTTGTTTTGCCCCGAGTGGGCGAAGGGACTTGATCAGCATGGCGACAGGCAAGGTAAAGTGGTTCAGCGCGGACAAGGGTTACGGCTTCATCGAGCACGAGGGCGGCGACGACCTCTTCGTTCACTTCTCGGAGATCCAGAGCGAGGGCTTCAAGTCCCTCGACGAGGGTCAGGCCGTCTCGTTCGAATCGGGCACCGGCAAGAACAACAAGCCGCAGGCGACGAACGTGCGGGTGCTGTCGTAACAGAGACGGCAACGTCGTAGCTCTACCTGAGACCGGGCGGCTGTCCTGAGCCGCCCGGTCTTTTCTCTTCCAGACCCGGACGCGACGGCGCGGGACGCGGGGACTACGAGCGGCGGCGGGACGTGCCGGCGGCGTCGTGCACGGAGCAGTAGGGCGCCGGGTTGTACGCCGAGAGGACGGTGTCGCAGTCGGGCGCGCCGCAGATGCGGCCGATGCCGTAGGCCGATATACGCTCGCTGGGTCTTCCGGTACCCGTCGGCACGAACGCACCGACCGAACGGGACTTCACGACGCGGGACGAGCGGGAGAGAGATGGTCCATGATGCGAGCCTTCCGTAGAGAACCTCATTCTACGCTTATTTTCGTAGGAAGGCAACCGGCTCAGGGGTGGGGACCGCCCCGTCGGCGCCGGAGCGATGCAGCGCGCGGCGCCTGGCATGCGCCGCGCGACCGTTTCCACTATAATGACAGGCGTAAGACCCCCGCGCGCAGCGTCCTCCGCAGCGCGGGCGGAGTTCTCGCCTCCCTCCTTCGCGAGGGCGTGCCATTGCAGGCCGAGCCCAAGGCGCCCAGCAAGCAGCAGGGAGTTGAGACGATGTATTCAGTCGGCGACAAGGTCGTCTATCCGCATCACGGCGCCGGCAAGATCACGCGTATCGAGCAGCGAGAGGTCCTCGGCCGGCAGCGCGACTACCTCACCATCCAGATCCTCCACAACAACATGACCGTCATGCTCCCCGTGGAGAACGCCGACCGCGCGGGCCTGCGCAGGGTGGTCGAGGCAGACGACGTCGACAAGGTGCTCGAGGTCCTGCGCGGCGACGCCACCGGCATGCCCAAGAACTGGAGCCACCGCTACAAGCACAACATCGGCAAGCTCAAGACCGGTGACGTGTTCGAGGTCGCCGAGGTCGTACGCAACCTGGCCATCAGCCACGCCGCCAGGGACCTCCCCACCGGCGAGAAGCAGCTGTTCGTCAAGGCCAAGCGGATCCTCGCCAGCGAGCTCATGTACGCGCGCGGTCTCAGCGAGGACGAGGCCATGGGATTCCTGGAGAGCGTGCTCGGCGGCATCCAGGCGGAGGGACGCACGACCGCCGGCGAGGTCCCCGAGCCGGCATCCGTCGTCTGACGCGGCGCCGGGAAGAGGCCGGCCGGCGTCCGATCGGGACGACCGGCTAGGCCACCAGCGGCAGCAGCGCCGGCGCGCCGGCGAGCTCGGCCATGAGGTCGCTCGTGGTGAGGATGCGATCCACCCTCGCGGCCGTGGTGCCCGCCGTGTACAGCGGTTCTTCCTGCTCCGGGTTGTAGCCGGCGGCGCTGAACAACCCCTCGCAGATGCAGAAGAAGTGCTCGTTGTCGTTCTTGGCGGCGCACTGGGTGAACCGCCCGTCCGCGTCCTTCAGCAGCACGTAGCCCTTGGCGCACCTCGGCCGACGCCCCCGCACCAGCGCCTCCCGGTACATCGGAGACTCGCGGAGCACGCGGAACGGCAGGCCGCACGGCGAGCCGGGCGCGTCGGCCACCACCAGGTCTTCCGGGCGTGCGCGCAGGACGGCCCGTTTGTAGGCCGCCGAAGCGCTGCTCTCCTCGGTGGCCAGGAAGCGCGTCCCCATCTGCACGCCGTCGGCGCCGAGGGCCAGAAAGCGGCGGATGTCTTCGTGCGAGTAGATGCCGCCGGCCACGATCACCGGGATGTCGCCGTGAGCCACGGCCACGTCTTTGACCGGCGGCAGAAGCCGCTCCAGGGTGTTCTCTTCGAGGTCGACCTGGTCGGCGCGAAAGCCGAGGTGGCCACCGGCCCGCGGCCCCTCGAGCACGACCGCGTCGGGGCGGGCGCGCAGACGTTCCCAGCGCCGACAGATGATGTCCAGCGCCCTGGCGGACGAGACGATGGGGATGAGCGCGGTGTCGCGCGCCGGCTGTATGTCCGGCAGCGACAGCGGCAGGCCGGCGCCCGAGACGATGGCGTCGGCGCCGGCGTCGAGGGCCGCGCGCACGGAGGCGACGAAGTCACGCTGGAGCGCGACCATGATGTTGATGCCGGCGATAGCCACCGCGAGCTTTGGCGGCCTCCACTTCCAGCCGCACGGCCTCGTAGATGCCCACCTTGCGCCCGAGGCGTTTGGAGACGATCCGGTCGAGACCGGCGCTGGAGACCAGCCCCAGACCGCCAGCGACGGCCACGGCCGACGCCAGCGGAGACAGGGATACGCCGACGCCCATGCCGCCCTGGAAGATCGGCAGCGCGAGTTGCATGCCTTTGAGGGCGAGGGACTGGAGCGAGGAGGGATCGACTAACAAGACTAAAATCATACGATATTTCGCGAGAACTGGCCAGCCGGTCAGGAGGCGTCGCGCGGCCGGCGCACCCCGCGGCGCTCCGACTCCCCGGCCGACGCGACGTCGACGGGATAGTGCCGGCGCCCGACCAGGAGCACCACGCCGGCGGCCGCGAGCGGGACCAGCATGACGAAGAAGGCCACCTGGAGCCCGTGGGTCTGTGCCGGGACGATCGCCGCCTCTGTGCTCTCCGCCAGACGCGCGTTGCCCGGCACGAACAGGCCGGCGATGACCCCGAACAGCAGGGGACCGAACGCCTCGAGCGTGTTGCGCAGCGCCGTGCGCACCCCCTGGGCACGACCCCACAGCTGCGCCGGCACGACGTCGAGCTGCGCGGCGTCCAGCGGTGGGTTGGGCGCCGACAGCGCCGCCAGCCCCAGGAACAGCAGCGGCAGCGAGACGATGAAGCTCGTCGAGAGCAGAGCGGGGACGAACAGCGCCGCGGACAGGATGAACGCGACGCCCGCCACGACGATGCGGGCGTCGATCCGCCCGCGCTCGATCCACCGGTCGGCCAGCCGCCCCGCGGTCAGCAAGCCGAGGATCGACCCCGTGCCGACGAGCCCGAGGATCAGCGTCGCCATCGCCTGCCCGACGTCGAAGTGCCCGCGGGCGAAGAGCACCGCGAACGTGCGGATCCCGGCGAGGAACAGGTAGCCGAGCGAGGACGCGACGATGAGGTACACGTTGGTGCGCACGCGCAGCACGTACCGGACGACCTGCCAGAGCGACATCGTCGCCGGGTCGGCGACCACGACGGTGTCCTCGTCGTGCCGCACGCCCCGCTTCCTGACCTCGGCCAGCACCGCGTCGTCGGTGCGGACGGCCCCGTCCCCGGGGTGCGGCACGAAGGCGGCTTTGGCCTCTTCGGCCGGTACGAAGCCCGTCGCCCCGGGCTCCAGCCTGCTCTGCCCGCCGCGGGCGGGCTCCGGCAGCCGGGCCCACAGCGCCCAGGCGAGAGCGATGCTCGGTACGGCGAGCACGAAGAACGCCGCCCGCCAGCCGAAGGCGGCGGAGACGAGAGAGGACACGCCGATGCCCAGGCCGGCGCCGACCACCTCGCCGGCGACGATGTAGCCGTAGATCGTGCCGCGCTCCCTGGCGGGGAAGAAGTCGCCCGTCAGGGAGGCGACGGCCGGCACGGCGGTCGCCGTCACGGCGCCCAGCAGCAGGCGCGTGAGCAGGAGCATCCCGAAGGAGGTCGAGAACCCGCTCACCGCCTCCGCGACGCCCCAGAGCACGATGCTGGCCGCCAGCACGTTCACGCGCCGCGTCTTGTCGACGAGGATGCCGAAGGGGATGGCCGCGAGCGCGCCGACGAGCGACGAGACCGTCACCAGCAGCCCGAGCTCCGCCGTCCCGATGCCGAGCGCCGGCTGCAGCTGCACTGCGATGGCGCCGACGGAGCTGCTGTCCGCGGCGCTCAGCGCGAGCACGAGGCCCAGCAGGACGATGACGCGCCGCCGCGCCGGCCCGCCCAGGCGGTCGGTCAGCTGGTCCGAGCCGCGCCGCACGCGCCGCCCCAGCCACGGCCGCATGTCGTCGGTCCAGAAGGGCCACCGGGGCTGCTTTCTGAGCTGCGGCTGTGGCCTGCTGTCGGTTACGGCCGGCATCCCTGCCTCGTCCGGTGGTCCTGCCCAGATCATTGCCGTCTCGCGGCGGGCGCAGTGCCCGGCGGCGTCGAAGGACGCGGACAAAGCGGACGACGCGGCCCTGCCGCTACTGCCGCTGAAGCCACTTCGCGGCCGCGACGCCGGCCCTCGCACCGTCTCCGGCGGCGATGATGACCTGCTTGCCGAGCTGGTCCGTGACGTCGCCGGCGGCGAACACGCCCGGGCACTTCGTCATGAGACTGCGGTCCACCTCTATCTCACCTGCCGCGTTCACCTGCACGAGGCCCCCGGTGAACTCCTCGGCCGGGATGGAGCCGGTCTCGATGAACACCCCTTCCACCGGCAGCGTCACCTCGCGCTCGCCGCCGTCGCGCAGCACCACGGCGGTGACGCGCTCCTCTCCCACGATGCTCGTCACCTGGGATTCCATGCGCATCTCCACGCGCACGTCGGCGGCGAGCTTGTCGAGCAGCGTCTGAGGGGCCCTGAGCCGCTGCTGCTCGCTGACCAGGACGACCTCGGCGTCCAGCGCGGAGAGCTGAAGCGCGGCCTCGGCCGCGGACTCGCCGGGGCCGACGACGGCGACCCGCAGTCCGCGGAAGAACGCGGCGTCACAGGTGGCGCAGTAGCTGACGCCATGTCCGGCCAGCTCCTTCTCACCGGGCACGGCCAGGCGCTCGGGAGCCCGTCCGGTGGTGATGATCGCGGCGCGCCCGTTGACCTGCAGTCCCTCTCGCGAGTAGATCTCGAAGCGTCCCTCGGCGGAGACGAGCGCGTTGACGTACTGACCCGGGAACGTGTCGATGTCGAAGTTCTCGGCGTGCTCCCTGAAGTGGCGCGCCAGCTCGCTCCCGGAGATGAGTCCGAACCCGAGGTAGTTGTCGATCTGGCTGGCCCACTGCGCCTGGCCGCCGAGCTCGCCGGCGACGACGGCGGTGGTCAGGCCCTGCCGGGCCGTGTAGACGGCGGCCGCGAGTCCTGCCGGGCCGCCTCCGATGATGACCACGTCGTAGAGTTCTCTCGGCTGCTTCTCCGCCATCCGTTCTCTCCCCGCTCGAGTGCCTGGGTCCGCCCACCAGCAGGATGCCCAGCCAACAGCGTCCGAACACAGGCTGCGGGCCGCAGGGTACGGATTCCCTATGACCCCCGCCATTCCCGGCGAGGGGCATCCTGGCGATGCGACGAGGAAAGAGGGCGACGATCATGGCGAAACCGACCTACAAGGACGCCGACATCATGCTGCGACTGGTGCAGTGCTGGCCCGTGGAGGCCTCAGATTGGATCTGGAGCGACGAGTTCGTCCCCGACCACGCCGAGTTCGCGGCACGCTCCGGGGAAGGAGTGGCCTTCGGGCACATCCGCGCGATCCTCAACTGGTACGAGACGATCGGCACGCTCTACAAGCACGGCCTCCTCAACGAGGAGCTGCTGTTCGACTGGCTGGCGATCGCCGCCATCTGGGAGAGGACCAAGAGCTACGCCCTCGCGTGGAGGCAAGAGACCGGCGAGCCGCGCATGTACGAGAACTTCGAAGCCATGGCGAACGCGCAGCGCGAACTGGCGTCCCGCGATCGCCGGGCCGCGTAGAGGCCCAACGCCGCGTGGAGACGCTGGCCGAGAGCGAGATCGTCATCATCGGGGGCGGCGCGATCGGCCTGGGCGTCGCGTACGCCTTGGCGCGCGCCGGGAAGACCGACGTCCTGCTGGTCGAGCGCGCCGGGGACGTCGGCCAGGTCACGACCGCGCAGGGCGCCGGGCTCTGCGGGCAGGTGCGCTCGAGCGCAGACCGGGTGCGGCTCGCGATGCACTCGGTCGAGACGTTCCGCGAGTTGCAGCGGGACGCCGGGACTCGGCCGGACTGGCACGAGGTCGGCTCGATCCGCATCGCGTTCTCCCCGCCGCGGGTCGAAGAGCTGCTGCGGCTGCAGGCCGTGTGCGAGCAGGCCGGCCTGGAGGTCACGCTGCTCGATGGCGCCGAGGCGAAGCGGCTCTGGCCGCTGATGGACCTCAGCGCCGCCGAGGCGGTGCTCTGGTGTCCTTCCGACGGCTACGTGACCCCCGCTGCCGTGACGAAGGCGTACGAGAGCCGGTGCCGGCGCCTGGGGACGCGCTTCGAGATGGGGACGGCGGTCACGGGGATCACCGTCCGTGAGGGCCGCGTCGTCGCCGTCCAGACGGACCGGGGGGAGATCCGCTGCCACATCGTCATCGACGCGGCGGGCGCGCACGCCTATCACATCGCCCGCCTGGTCGGTCTCGAGCTCCCCATCATCCCCGTGCGGCATGAGTACTACGACACCGCTCCGCTCCCGGGCCTGAGCCCGGACCTGCCCTGCTTCCGCATCCCCGAGATGACGGTCTACGGGCGCGCCATCGGGGAGTCGCTTCGGCTCGGCGGCTGGGAGGCGATGGCCATCAGCACCGACCCGCGCAGCTATCGGCTGGAGGAGGACCTGCCCATCGTCGAGACCGACCGAGAGGTGCTCGACGTCTTCGAGAAGCGATTCTCGCAGATCTACCCCGCGGCAGGAGGCGCGGACCGGGTCCACATCGGCAAAGGCTGGCCGACCTTCACGCCCGACGGCCGGTTCGTCATCGGTGAGAGCCGCCGTGTCAAAGGGTTCGTGATGGCCGGCGGCTGCAACGCCCACGGCATCTCCGGGTCCGCCGGCATCGGGCGCCTGCTCGTCGAATCCCTCTTCGACGCCCACCCGAGCGAGTACGTGCGGAGCCTGAGTCCCGACCGGTTCACGGAGCGCGCCCTGGACTGGGACGCAGCTCGTGGCCAGGCTCAGCACGTCTACGAGACCTACTACGAGATCGGCCGCTAGGCTGGGCCACCCACCCTCGCGGCGGTGGTCATGCCTGCGGCGGGTCAACCCGCGCGCAAATGACTATGGTCAAGATTGCCGCGCCGCCGCCGCCGGGGATGGTGAGGGAGAGCTTTCACGCCACCACCCCAAGGAGACAGCGTGCGCGACTACGACCTCGCCCCCGAGACGACCGAGATCGGCGACATCGTCGCCGGCGACTACCGCACGGCCGCGGTCTTCGAGAAGCACGGCATCGACTTCTGCTGCGGCGGGGCCGTGACGCTCGCCGCCGCCTGCGCGCAACAGGCCCTCGACCCGGCCGCCCTGGCACGCGAACTCGCGGCGGCGACGAGCGCCCCGGCGCACCGGGCAACGGACTATGCGAGCTGGACGCTGACGCGCCTCATCGACCACATCAAGGCCATCCACCATGCCTACGTGAGAGCGAACGCCGCCCAGACCGCCGCCTACGCCCGCAAGATCGCCGGCGTCCACGGAGACCAGCACCCCGAGCTCGCCCTGATCGCGGAGGCGTTCGAGCGGACGGCGACCGAGCTGGTCGTCCACCTCGAGCAGGAAGAGGAGGTCGTCTTCCCGGCCATCAAGCGGGCCGAAGCAGCGGGCAGGACCGGCTCGGCCCCAGCCGCGGGGGACGCCGAGACGATCGCGCGCGGCATCGAGGCGCTGGTCCACGAACACGAACAGGTGGGCGCCACCCTGCACCACATCCGCGACCTGGCCATGGGTTACGGCCTGCCGCCCGACGCCTGCGCCACGTACTCGCTCACCTACGAGCGCCTCCAGGCGTTCGAGGCCGATCTGCACAAGCACGTCCACCTCGAGAACAACATCCTGTTCCCTCAGGCGGGCGCCCGGTTCGCGCCTCCCGCCTGAGCGACACGATCTGACTGATGAGGAGAGACCGATGGAGCTTCGGGAGACGATAGACCCCGGCATCTGCGGGTACTCCGTGGTCGTCACTGCCAGGACCGACGATGCCAGGCACGTCGACTTCACCTTCGACTCCGAATGCGAACTCCTCGCGGAGTTCGCCAGACGGATCGCGGAGATCTCGCCCGTGGACGCGATCCAGTCGCTGAGCCGGGAGGAGAACCCGGTCCTCGCGCAGGCGAGCGAGCTGCTGCGGGCGGCGGGCTGCTGCGAGGCGTGCGTAGTGCCGGTCGGTGCGGTCAAGGCCATGTACGTGATCACCGACCTCGCGCTCGCCAGAGACGTCTCGCTGACGCTCGTCCCCGAGTAGGATCGAGGAGGCGGCGCGCCAGCCGATGACAGAGCCGGGAGAAACGTGGATCGCAGTCATCTCCGACACGCACGGGCTTCTGCCCCAGCGCGTGCTCGACGCGTGCGCCGGCGCCGGCCACATCATCCACGCCGGCGACGTCGGCTCCCGTGACGTCCTCGACCGGCTGACGCAGCTGGCGCCGGTCAGCGCCGTCCGCGGCAACCGCGACCGCGACGAGTTCGGCCTCCGGCTGCCCGACGAAGCCCTCGGTGAGGTCGCCGGTCTGCGCTTCGCCGTCATCCACAAGCGCCGCGACCTGAAGGCGGCGCACCCCGACCCACGCGCCGAGGGCCTCGGGCTGCTCGTGTACGGCGACTCGCACCGCGCCGAGATCCGCTACCGGGGCCACGAACCGGGCGGCATCCCCGTCCTCTGGCTGAATCCCGGCACCGCCAGCGCCCCCTTGCCGCACGACCCTCGCCCGAGCATGGCGCGGGTGGTCGTGCGCCACGGGCTCCCCGAGGCGCGCATCGTCTTCTTCGACTGAGGTCCGGCCGGCGAACCCGACGACGTCACCGGCATGCCGGGCGTCACGGCCTGGACCGCTCCCGTGTGGACGGGACGCTGACCGGTCCCCGCGCCGCGGCTAGCACGTCACGTGGATGATGGCGTAGACGTCCCCGGCGTCGAGGTCGCCGATCAGCCGTAGCGCCTCCTCGGTGGGCACGGCGACGAGTTCCACGCCGCGACGCTCCGCCTCTGCCCGGACGGCGGGGAGTATCGGCAGTGCGCCGGACTCGCCTGTACCGACGATCAGTCTGCGGCCGCCCCACGGGATCCGCTCGTCGGCGGAGAGGGGCGTGTGGCCGTACTCGGCGCGGTAAGGCTTCGACGGCTTCTTGTGCCGCTTCGCCACCTCGCCGCCCTCGATCACGACGTCGTGCGTGTACCTCCGGCCCTCGACCTCGATCTCGCCGAACGCGATCCATCTGGCCTTCACGCCTCCTCCTCTCCTTCGTCCACCGGGGCGCACCGCGCCGCGAACGCGCGCAGCGCCGGGGCCGCGAACCGCCCGACGAACGGCGTGCCGTGGCCCGTCGCCAGGACCCACGGGTCGAGGCCGGCGAGTGTGACGATCGACGCAGCCGCGGCGGTCCAATCGCAGGTGACGACGGTCGGCGGTCCGGAGAGCCGCGGGTCGCCGCGCGCGAGGTCCCAGAGCCAGCCGGCCCCTCCGCCACCGAGGCGGCTCCACCAGGCCATGGTCAGGACGGCGTCGCCGGCGATCAGCGTCCTGTCGCCGGTCCGGAAGAAGGCGACGTGACCCGGCGTGTGGCCCGGCGTGGGAACGCAGATCCACTCCGCCAGCCCGGGCACGCCCGCCCGCGGATCGAAGGGACGGACGGCGTCGCCGAGATCGCTGCCGCGCACCAGGGACTCCATGGCTCGCCGCGGCAGCACCCGGGAAAGCCAGGCGACCAGCGGCTCGGGATAGAGCGCCGTTCCGTCGATGAACGGCATCTCGCCGGCCGGGGCCAGGATCGGCACGCCCCATTCCTCAGCCAGGCCGACGGCGCTGCCGACGTGATCGGGATGACCGTGCGTGATGACGATCGATGCCGGCCGGTCGGCGGCGCCGCACAGCCACCCGGCCGCTGCCGCGATCGTCTCCTTGGAGCCGCGGAAGCCGGCGTCGATGAGCGTCCATGAGTCCTCAGAGTGCACGAAGTACACATTGGCGCCGCGGAGCGGCAGCCAGTGCACGCCGCGGGCGATCTCGAGGATCGCCGGATGTCTTCTCGCGGACACCGCGCCCTCCCGATCGCCTCTCAGCCCGGCAGCGGCTCGGTGTCCCACTCTGATGGCGTGAACGCGCAGCCGGGCTCGGCGCCGACGACGAGCATGGTGGTGCCGGCCTCAAGCGCGACCGCGCCGCGCACCACAGCGGGGTCCGGCACGTACAGAAACGTCCCCGCCGGCGCGTCGATCTCCTCGCCGCTCACGCGGTAGGTCGCGTGGCCCGAGACGATGAGGAAGAGCTCCTCGTGGCGCGCCTCCGCCTCGTCGTGATCGTGCGTCAGGATGTCGCCCGCCGCGGTGGCTCGGGCGACGTTGGTGCCGAACGAGCCGATGCCGAAGAACCGGCGGATCGGCTTCCACTCGGTGCCCGGCGATTCGCCGGCCTCGAACGGGATGTCGTCGAGATGTGCCGTCGTGTAGGCCGGCCGATCCGCTGCGTCGCCCATGTCCGAGCTCCCTTCGAGATCAGTGCAGTCCGCATCCGACTCTAGCAGTGAGATGGGGGCGAGCGGCGCCGTTCGGGCAAGAGGCAGGACAGGCGACCGAAGATGAGCCGCGCAACGGCTCAGCCATCGGTGACGGGCATAACCGGGGTAGCTGCGGCGGTCGCGACGTCCATGCCGGGACACACGAGCGCCGGCACCGCGGTGGGACGCCGATGAACGAGTCAGGACCGACAGCAAGGCTCTCGGGCAGAACCGCGTGGGGGCGGAGCGTCCAGACGCCCCTGCGCGATTTCCTGCGCACCGAGACGGGAAGCGCGGCGGTACTGCTCGCCGCCACCGTCGCGGCGGTGGCTTGGGTGAACATGGACGCGGCCTCGTACAACGCCACGTGGCATGCCACGCTGTCGATCCGGTTGGGCGCGGCCGAACTCAGCCAGGACCTTCGCCACTGGGTCAACAGCGGCCTCATGACGTTCTTCTTCTTCGTCATCGGGCTGGAGGCGCGCCGCGAGTTCGACATGGGCGAACTGCGCGAGCGGCTGCGGGCCACGCTTCCGCTGGTCGCCGGCATCAGCGCAATGATCGTGCCTGTGCTCATCTATCTCGTCATCAACTCCGGCCGCGACTCGGCCCACGGCTGGGGCGCGGCGATGTCGACGGACACGGCGTTCGCTCTCGGCCTGCTTGCCCTCGTCGGCGCGCGCAGCCCCGATCGTCTGCGCGCCTTCCTGCTCACCATCGTGGTCATCGACGACATCGTCGCATTGCTCGTCATCGCGATCGTCTACACGGGTCACCTCACCCTCGGCCCACTGCTGGCTGCGGTCGGCTTGTTCGTCATCGTCCTTCTCGTGCGTGCCTCGAGCGTGACCCGCGGAGCGGTCTACGCCGTCCTGGGAGGGGCGATCTGGGTCGCGCTCTTCGAGTCGGGAGTCGAGCCGGTGGTCGTCGGACTGGGCATGGGCCTACTGACCTCTGCATATCCGGCCTCCCGCTCGGGGCTCCAGGAAGCGAGCGAGCGCTTCAGATCGTTCCGCGAACAGCCGACGCCCGAGATGGCGCGCTCAGCGCGCGCCGGCGTAGAGTCGGCGATCTCGCCGAACGAGCGTCTGCAGCAGCTCTTCCATCCCTGGACAAGCTACGTGATCGTCCCGGTCTTCGCGCTCGCCAACGCCGGCATCGCGGTCTCCGGCGACTTCCTCGGCAGAGCCTTCACGTCACCGATCACGCTCGGGATAGTGCTCGGCTACGTCATCGGCAAGCCCGTCGGGGTATCCGGCGCCTCGGCGCTGGTCAACGTGCTTTCCCGCGGCCGCCTGCGGCCGCCGGTGGGCTGGGCCTCCGTTCTCGGCGGCGGCACGATCGCCGGCGTCGGCTTCACGGTGTCGCTGCTCATCGCCTCCATCGCCTTCGAGGGGGCAGGGCTCGAAGAAGCCAAACTGGGCGTGCTCGCAGGAGCGCTGATCGCCGCGGCCGCGACGTGGATCGTCTTCAGGGCGACTGCTCTGCTGCCCAGAGCGGTCAGGATCCGCGCTCTGCTCGGCACGTCCGAGACCATCGTCGACCTGGCGGCTCCGGTCGATCCAGGGCGCGATCACATCCGCGGGCCGGAAGATGCGGCGATCACGCTCGTCGAATACGGCGACTTCGAGTGCCCCTACTGCGGGATCGCGGAGCCGGCCATCCGGGAACTCCTCGCCGACCGGGCCGACGTCCGCTACGTGTGGCGCCATCTGCCCCTGAACGACGTGCACCCCTACGCCCAGTTGGCCGCGGAGGCCGCTGAGGCGGCTGCGGCTCAAGGAGCCTTCTGGCCGATGCACGATCTCCTGCTGAGGCACCAGGGAGAACTGCGGGTGCCGGACCTCGTGAGCTACGCCGAGAGCCTGGGTCTGGACACGGACCGGTTCCGGGACGACGTGCTGCGGCGCGCCGGATCATCGCAGATCGCCCAGGACGTCGACAGCGCCGACATGAGCGGGGTCTCCGGCACGCCCTCGTTCTTCATCAACGGCCACCGCCACAACGGCGCCTACGACGTCGCTGCGTTGCGCATCGCAGCCAGGACGGCCAGCGCCCGTGCAGAGGTGGACTCGGCGAACTCCTAGCTCAATCCAGAAGCCTCTCGAGTCCATCGAGGATGAGGTCGAGCCCGAATGCGAAGTCGGCGCTCTCATCGTAGCCGGACTCCATCGCGTACTCGACGACCATCTCCCTGAGGTAGGGGTACTCGTCGGCGGGTATCGCGCGGAGGAAGGCCTCCGCCATCTCCTCGGGCGTGATGTCCGGCGCGGCGGACATGTTGAGTTGCTGCCGGCCGAAGCCGTAGATGTAGCTGTCGAGGACCGAGAACGCACGAGCGGCCAGTTCGAGCGTGAACCCGGCTCGCCGGAGTGTCCCCACCACCCAGTCGAGGTAGCGCAGCCGCGCGGGCCCGCTGCTCTCCCGTGAGTCGATCAGACCGCTCGCCCACGGGTGACGGGAGAAGACCGCCTGGGCCGAGATCGCCCGCCGACGCATGGCCTCCTTCCAGTCGGCGGTTTGCGCAGGAAGGTCGATCTCGCCCACCACGAGATCGACCATGCCGTCGAGGAGGTCGTCCTTGTTGGCCACGTGGTTGTACAGCGACATCGCCTCGACGCCGAGCCTCAGTCCGAGCTTGCGCATCGTCAGCGACTCGATGCCGTCCTCGTCGGCGAGCAGGACGGCGGCGCCCAGCACTCGCTCCCTGTTGAGCGGGGCTCGGGACTCGGGACTCGGCGCGGATCGTGTCGGCACAGGCTGCCTCCACCTGGGGCTCCGGCGCGATGGACGCGAGCAGAGCGTCGGGACTTGACATACTTACGATGTAAGTTTGATACTTACACCGTAAGTCTACACCAGCCGTGTCTGGGAGAGAAGCGCAAGCCGCACTTCGTGCCCCGACGGGAGAGGAGACCCAAATGAATCCGTCAATCGGTGGAAATGCTCGGCAGAGATTCGGGGGCCTCGCGGCCCTCTACCTGGCCGCGGCCTATCTGGTGGCGATGCCGTTCTTCCTCGTGGTCGTGAAGTACCCGAGTGTCGTGGATCCCGTCGAGAAGGTGGCCCTGCTCGTGCGCGACCACGACAGCATGCGGGTCATGTATCTGATCACGTACGTCATCTTCGGCGTCGTCCTGGCCGTCCTCGCCCTGGCGCTCCACGCACGCCTGAAGGACGGAGCGCCGGCCTTGGCCCAGGCGGCGACCGCCGTGGGGCTCATCTGGGCCGTCGTGCTCGTTGCGAGCGGCATGATCTTCAACGCCGGCATGGCGGCGGTCGTCGGACTCCACGGCACCGATCCGGCTCAGGCCGTAGCGGCCTGGCAGGCGATCGAGCCGGTGGCTCAGGGCCTCGGCGGATCCGGCGGCGAGCTTCTCGGCGGTCTGTGGGTCCTGCTGGTGAGCGTGGCGGCGCTGCGCACCGGCGCGCTGCCCAAGGCGCTGAACTGGCTCGGAGTGGCGATCGGCGCTGCGGGTGTGCTCTCGGTCGTGCCGGCGCTCAGCGACCTGGGATACGGCTTTGGGTTGCTGCAGATCGTGTGGTTCGTGTGGCTGGGCATCGTCATGCTGCGCACCACCTCACGACAGCCTGATCCGGCACTGGAGAGCCGCGGCGTTCCCGACCCCGGGTATCAGGCAGGCTGAGGCGCCTGCGGCGGCACCAGTCCAGGCGAGCGTGCATCGCCTCGGTCTCGAGGCCGCGGCCTAGACACACGTCCCACCATCTCCAGCCTGCGCCACGCCGATACCGATGATGAAAGCCCAGGCCGGCACGTGACTCGACCGTCGAGGTGGCCGCCATGACCGGGATCGACAGAGGTTCCATCGGTTCTCAGTCAGGACCCGGTGCTCGCACCCGTCTGGAGACGGCGTATCCACCGCGATCTGCTTCGGCCGCCCGGATGCGCAAGGCCCTTCGCGCCTATCTGTCCGAGCAGGCCCTGGACGCGACCGTGGTCTCCGACGTCGTGCTCGCCGCGGATGAAGCGTTCATCAACGCCGTCGGCCACGCCGAGGCAGCCGACCCCATCCGCGTGACCGCGCGCGTCTCGGAGAGCGAGGCCTCCGTGGAGATCTGGGATGGTGGCGGCCGCTTCGCGTATCGCAGGTCGGATCCGCCGTCAGCACCCGACCCGCTCCGCGCCAACGGCCGCGGGGTCTTCCTGATGGAGAGCCTGATGGACGAGGTCAGCGTCAGCTCCGGGCGCAGCGGGACGATCGTCCGGATGGTCAGGCACTTCGCCTGAGAGGCGCACCGCGCCGACGACGCCCCAGTCCTCGGGCGACCCGCGCGGACACGTGGACCCTTAGGGCGGGTGCGCGTTCACCCGCCCAAGGGGTCCATCCACTTCGAGGGACCCGCTGCCTCCGTTACCGCGGAAGCGCCTTCAGTTGGACATTGCGGAAGCGGACGGATGTCGCCATCACCTTCAGGCGATCGTCATGATGAAACGACGAAAAAATCGGCTGCTCCTCCATCTAACCAAATCACGAAGCTACGGGAGGAGGAGGCCATGGGCGAGCGACGTGGTGAGAGATGGGGACGGTGGGTCCTGACCGCGATCCTGCTGCTGGCGTCGGCGTTGGTCGGAGCCGGGTGCGGCTCACCCGGATCGACGTCCGCGGGATCGACCTCCGAGACGCCGGGCCTTGGCGACGCGCAGTAGCCGATCCATCCGCTGAGACCACGCGCGCTTAGACGCGCGGGTCCTTGACAGGTTCGAAGACCTGCCCATAGCCTCCTATCCATCTGCGCGGCCGCTCGAGGGGGGGTGACGATGTCCGTGCTCAGACCTTACGTTCCGCGACCTGGTGTCGCCAGGCCTCGAGATCACGCGCCCCCCGCCCCTCCGCCTCACACGTGACCCAAGGGGGAGGGTCCGCGGCGCACTCTGTTCGCGCCTTCTCTTGCACCCATGGAGGGAGCATTCAGTGACAAGAGTCAGCAAGATCAGTTTCCTCATCCTCGTCGCGTTGATCGTGGTGTTCGGCTTCGCGGCCACCGCGCTCGCCGACGGACGGGTGATCCAGAACGACCCGGACAATCCGATCAAGTTCTCCATCGACGAGGCCATCGCCAACGGCAGCGTCTCCACGCCCGACCTGTACATCGGCACCGTGGGGTCCTACCTGGGCGCCAGGGCCGACGGGAGCACTCCCGTGTTCAAAGAGGGCTTCGGCAAGAGCCCGTACGACATCCTGATCATGAACGACAGGGTGGGCATCACCCTCGCCATCGGGACTCCCGACCCGTGGGGCTACCCTGGCGGTTCGATCCTGGATGCCGGCCGCGTCGTCTCCGTTCCGGCCGGCGCGACCGACCTCAAGAGCGCGACCTTCGGTCCCGACACCGTGCTGACCGTTCAATTCCTGTTCAACACCTGGGACGCATGGGCGCCTTCGAACACCGGCATCGTCTACTGCGACCTTGTCAAGTACGACTTCGCAGCCAAGGCCATCGACAACGTCAAGGGCGTCCCTGCGGTGCAGGTCAAGCGCAAGTTCGCGGTGCCCTACAACGACGGCGGCGTCTCCGTGGCGAGGGATCTGGACGTCATCTCCTACTACAGCATCCCGGCCGACAAGGAATACGCCTACATGTTCGACACGGTGGTCAACAACGGAGTCGCCTTCTCAAAGGAGTGCGCCAACGAGGTCAGCCTGTCGAACAAGGGCGGTGACGGCATCGACACCAAGACGGTCGCAGCGCTCGATGCCGCCAACACCTACAACTGGGTCGCGGACCAGGCCGGTGAGCCGACCCGGGCGTTCTCGACGACCATCATCTCGCCCGGCGACAACCCGGGCTCCGATGGACGGCTCCATCCACTCGCCAGTTTCACCGGCGCCAGGGGATACCGTGAACTCGCCTTCGCGGACCCCGGCTACATCGTCGGCGAGAACCGCATGTACGAGTCCTACCTGATGATCGACGACGAGTGTTCGTGGCAGGGCGTCATCGACTTCTACGCCGCCTACAAGCATCTCGACACGTTCCGGGTGGCCGGCGACGTCAGCGACCAGGCCGGCGCTCCCGTCCCCTACCCCGTCGTCGTCATCTACCGCGGCGCGACGCTGTACGGCTGGGTGATGGGCGACAAGACCGGTCACTATACGGCCGACCTCCCGGACGAAAGCGGCGCGGAGCCCTACCATTTCCAGGTCGAGAAGTCCGGCGCGACGGCGGGTCCAGTGAGCGCCGACTTCACCGCCGCCACCGTCCCCGCCGGGCCGATGGACCTCAAGGCGGGGGACTACCTCGTCCCTGTGACGTTCCACTTCCGTGACCAGGGCGGCGACCCGGTCTGGGGCAGGGTATCGGTGGGCACGACCCCGACCATCGCCTTCACCGGCCAGACCTTCTTCTTCTCCGACAACAAGTCGGACGGATCGGTGAGCAAGGGTGATGTGACCGCGCTGGTCAAGCCGGGCGACTACTCGGCGAGGTGCTACGGCGAAGGCTTCGGCTTCTACTCGTACACGACCTCGACCAGCACGTACAACCAGACGGTCACCGGCAACACCTCGGTGAACACCGACCAGACCGTCACCATCCAGAAGACGCTCAGCGCCCCCTTGAACTGGTTCGGGATCGACAACCATCACCACGGCGTGAGGAGTGACGCCTTCTCGCCGCCCGAGGTGGTCGCCAAGGCGCAGACCACCGCGGGGCTCGAGGTCCTGACCCTGGACGATCACGAGTACGTGGTCGACAACATCCGCGTCTATGACTGGGCCAGGAAGATGGACGCGACTGGCTACATGCCGTCGGAGGAGGTGACGCCGAGTTGGGCACACTTCGACGTCATGCCACTGACGAAGGCTGCCTATGCCCGGTTCCTCGACCGCGACCAGAAGAACGGCATCGTCAATACCAACGCCTCGCTGCAGGGGATCATCGACGACGGCCACAACGCCGGCGTCGCCATCGGTGCCAACCACCCGAACAGCTCGTACGGGCTGTTCCTCGCCGACGACAACAAGACCGTACCCGGCGGGATGACGGATGACTTCGACGGCATCGAGGCCCAGTTCCGCACGATCACGCTGGGCGAGGCGATGAGCTACTGGAACGCCTACATCACGGGCGGAAGCCATCGCGGCGTCGCCGTCACGCGCCCGCACTACATCTACGCGAGCACCGACATCCACGACTCCGGTGGTGGGACGACCAGCGGCGCCAGGCGCTCCTACGTCTTCGTTGAGGACGGCGCCGAGCTGAGCGCCTCCGACTTCGAGGCGTTCAGCCTCGACTTCGCCAGGAGCCAGGCGGCCGGTCACAGCTTCAGCTCGAGCGGCGTCTTCATCACGCCCACCAGCGGCAAGATGTACGGCAACACCTACCGCCCTGACGCGACAGGCACGTTCAGCGCCTCGTTCAAGGTCTCGGCGCTCAACCCCATCACGAACATCTACGTGTTCGGGAGCACGGGCACGGGGACGGGCACCGGTCTCTTCGCGATGAAGAACCTCGTCTCGCAGACCACGTATGCCGGCGCCGAACTGAGCACGTCGAAGGACTTCACGCTGACCGTTGACGACGTGAGCGGCGAACAGTGGTACGCGATCGCCGCTGTATCCAGCGACGGCAGGCAGGCGTTCACCAACCCGATCTGGGTGAACGGGACCGACGTGACTACGCCGGTGACGATCACCAGCGTGCAGCCCATCATCACGTATCCTGAGGCCCCGGCCGCGGGGAGCGCGATCGAGCAGCCGCCGACGGCCGTCCTGACCACGACGCCGTGGTGCGGGTTCCGTCTGGGCGATTGGGAACTGGTCAACGGTGACTTCGGCGCAGTGGCCGAGAGGAACGTCGAGTACGTCTTCACGCTGACGTTCCAGGCGCCGAAGGGGTACGTGTTCGATCCGGCTCTCAGCACGGGTGGCAACTTCGGCAGGAAGGTCTCCGAGGACGGCGCCCGGCTGATCTACAGGGCGATCTACACCACGCAAGCGCCGACGACGACTGTCGCCGGATGCCCCGCAGGCTGGGTGCGCGGTCCGATCACGCTGGACTTCACGGCCGTCCCTGCGCCCGACGGCGCCGACGTCGCGTACACGGAGTACAGGGTCGACGACGGCGCATGGGTCAAGGGGACCAGCGTGGCGGTCAAGCGTCAAGGCGTGACTGTGGTCAGCTACCGCTCCACCGACACGCGCGACAACGTCGAGCAGGCCAAGACGTGTACGGTCCGCATCGACCGCGTCGCCCCCGCCGTCTTCGGCTACGGGCGGCCCGCCGTCCGACAGGGTGAGCTCATGCGCTGCCAGTACAAAGTGACCGACGCCTTGTCCACCAGGGTCACGGCCAAGCTGGTGGTCAGGCGGGTCCACAGCAAGACCAGGAGCTACGATCTGGGCGTCCGGCTCACAGGCCGCCGCCTGGTGACCGGAGTCAACTGCGACCTCGGCGCCGGTACGTGGGCCTGGCGGATCAAGGCGCGCGATCAGGCAGGCAACGTGGGCTACGGTCCGTGGCGCTACCTGGTCGTCTACCGCCAGTAAGACTCGGTGGTCCACAGCCGGTAGGGACAGAAGGGGGCGGCCCGCAGGGGCCGCCCCCTTCCTTCGACCCCCTTGCCGCGCTCAGGCCGCGAGCGTCAGGTCCACTGGCGACAACTGAAGCTCCATGCGGATCGTGGTCCCGCACTCACTCGAGTCGATCCGCACGGCATCCATGAGCTGATGGATGAGGAACAGGCCGCGGCCGTGCTCGGCGTCGAGGTCCGGCACCTCGTCACGACGCACCTGGGCGATGTCCAAGCCAGGCCCCTCGTCGCTGACCTCCAGCACCAACCGATCTTCACGGGCCCATGCAGCCACCAGGACCGGTGTGTACGGCGCGTGGGCGACGGCGTTGATGAGAGCCTCGTCGGCGCAGAGCATCAATGCCTCGGCATCAGCGCCGCGGCAATCGACCGCGGCCAGGTACTGTCGGAACGTCTTGCGAAGCAGCCGGGCCGACGACATCTGCGGCGGGAAGGACCGGCGGAAGACTCTCTCTCGCGTTCCGGTAACGACTGTGGAGTTCATGGTCTGCCCCCTCTGTCCACGGCGAGCTCATGAAGTCTGGCTTCAGTCTGCGCCGAAACAGGCGGAAGCGCGCCCGCCGACAGGACAGACTCCAGCCTGCCGAGGAGACTGGTCTTCAGCCTGGTCAGGAGGATAGGCAGACGGCGAGTGGCATCTGTCTAGCCTTGCAGGGGCCCGCCTAGGTGTTGACCACGATCGCCTTGCGTTTGTAGACCGCCACGGACAGAAGATACGAGACGACGAGAACGCCGAGGATCCACGCGATGGCCGTCCAGACCTGCGGGCCGGCCGTACCGTCGACCAACAGCGAACGCATCGTCTCGACCACGGGGGTCATCGGTTGATGCTCGGCAAAGCCCCGCAAGAGCGGCGTCATGGAGGTCGTGGGCACGAACGAGGGGCTGATGAACACGAGCAGGAGCAGGATGTAGCTGAATGCGCCTGCACCCTCCATCGTCCTCGCGAGCAGGCCGAAGAAGATGGCCAGCCACGTCGTCGAGAGCGTGAACAACAGCAGGATCCCGGCAAAGACCAACCACCCCGTCACGCCGGCCTGCGACCGGAAGCCCATCGCGAACGCCACCAGCAAGACCACCAGGGACGAGAAGAGGTTGGACAAGGTGGACGATGCGACCTGCCCGCCCAGGATCGACGACGGCGCGACCGGCATCGTCCTGAAGCGATTGATGATGCCGCTCTGCACGTCCATGTTGAGGCGGACTGCGGCGTACGAGATGCCGCTGAGGACCGTCATGACGATGATCCCCGGCACGATGAAGTCGATGTAGCTCACCGAGCCCGTCTGCCCCCCCATCGCTCCGCCCCACACGTAGACGAACAGGAGCATGAGGGCGATCGGCATCAGAAGCACGGTGATGATCGTGTCGGGACTGCGGGTGATGTGGCGCAGGCTGCGCCTGGCCAGCGTCCAGGTATCTGTGAGCGTGCGCATCATTGGCTCCTCCCGGCTGCTGCCGATGATCTTCAAGAATGCGTCGTCGAGCGTGGCCACCTTCTGGGAGAACTCCATCGGCTCGATCCGAGCGTCCCGGAGTCCGACGAAGACGCCGGCCACCTCCGCTACGCTGCCATCCGTGGTGATCGTCAGCGTTGCTCCCGCGCCCTCAGCGACAGGCGTAGCTCTCGCCGAGTTCCCTTGCGGCGGCATCGCGGGCCTCTTCGTCATGGGAAGGTCAGCTCGATCAGCCCACCCGGCGCGAGCTTCTTCAGCTCGACGGCCGTTCCACTGGCGACGATCCGGCCCTGGTGCAAGACCGCGATGTCGTCGGCCAGCTCATCGGCCTCATCGAGATACTGCGTCGTGAGGAACACCGTCGTCCCGCCTTCGGCCAGCCTGCGGATCGTCCGCCACATCTCGTTGCGAGCCTCCGGGTCGAACCCGGTGGTGGGCTCGTCCAGGAAGATGACCGCGGGACTGCCGATCAGGCTCATGGCGATGTCGAGGCGGCGGCGCATCCCGCCGGAGAACGTCGACACACGGCGATCGGCCGCCTCCTCCAACCCGAACCGCCGCAACAGGTCAGTGGCGGTCTCGGCGGGATCGGCAACGTGGCGCAAGTCGCCGATCAGCAGCAGGTTCTCGCGACCCGTCAGCCGATCGTCGACGGCAGCGAACTGCCCCGTCAGACTGATCTCCTTGCGCACCTTGTCCGGTCGCGCGGCAATGTCGTGACCGGCCACCGTGGCCGTGCCGCCATCGGCCCTGATGAGGGTCGTCAGGATATTGATCGTCGTCGTCTTGCCGGCGCCATTGCTGCCCAGCAGGGCGAAGACCGTCCCCTTCTTGACGCTGAAGCTGACGTCTTCCAGAACTGAGACGTCCTTGTACGACTTGCGGAGTGACTTGGCTTCGATCGCGCTGTCCATGTCTCTCCGTCCTTCCTCCCGCTCGACGCCGACCAATCTCGGGTCACGCGCCGTTGTGTCCGAATGAGAGTGAGTGTAGCGCTGATAATTAGATTGTCAAATGATTAGTCAGTCGTATCATTTCGTTGTCTGAACAAAAGCCGCGACTCCCGCAGCGGGCGGGAATCGCGATTTCGCTGGAAATCGCCGGTGGGCGCAGGTGGATTCCAGCGGAGGGCCTTAGATCAGGTTCCCGCCCTGGGCGCGCGCGAAATCTGCGTGCGCAGCGCGGCTGAGGCGGGCGTTGCTACGGGATGCGAGATTGGTGACCAGACTTCTCAGGGGCTGCCGGCGATCCCACAGGTCGCGCCCCACCCGTCTCACGATCCGGGGCACGGAGTAGAACTCTCGATTGCACGTGTCGACTTCGTCGATGATGGCGTTCACCGAGAGGCGCCTGTAGCGAGCCACGGGGAAGCCCAGCGTGTAGTAGGCCCAGTCCTCCGGGAACGCATTGAGCATGATGCGGTTCTCCGCGTTCATCTGGTCCCACAGCCGCGTCCCCGGCAGTGGCGTCAGAAACAGCGCGTTGAGCATGTCCACTCCATACTGATTGGCCGTCTCGGCGACGCGTCTGCCGATGCCGGGTCCGTCCACGTCCAGACCAATGACGAAGGAGCCCACGACCAGGATCTTGTGCCCCTGGATGCGCCGCACGGAGGCGCGGAAGTCGCGGCCTCCCTGAAGGTTGAACTTCTTGCCGAGCTCCCGGAGCCCCTCCGGCGTGGGGGACTCGAAGCCGATGAACACCCCCCTGCATCCGGCGCGTGCAGCCAGGGTCATGAGTTCCTCGTCGTCGGCGAAGTTGATCGTGACCTGGGCGATCCATTCCTTGCGCAGGTTCGCCTCCGCCATGGCGCGGAACAGGTCTTTGGCGCGGGCCACGTGCTCGGGTCGCGTGCCGATGAGGTTGTCGTCCACGACAAGCACGGCCCGTTCTCGGATCAGGCGGAACTCCCGCACGACATCGACGATGGGACGCTGCCGGTAGCGGGCTCCGTTGACCGCCGTCACGCTGCAGAAGCTGCAGCTCAAAGGACAACCGCGCGTGGTCTGGATAGCCCCGAAGAAGTATCCCGTCGGCAGCAGATCGTGGCGCGCCGGCGGGACATCGTCCAGCTCGGCGCGCCCTCCGTCGTACCGCCGCTTCAGGCTGCCACGCCGGGCGTCCTCAAGGACCTGCGGCCAGACGCCCTCGGCCTCCCCCGTCACCACTGCGTCCACTCGCGCCAGGACCTCGTCCGTGCGGGTGGTCGCGTGGATGCCGCCCATGACCACGGGAACCCCGACATGCCGGAAGTGAGCGGCCATTTCGTAGGCGCGGTTGGCCTGTGAGGTGAAGGCCGTGATGCCGACGAGGTCCGGCGGAGGCGAGGCAGCATAGTCCGGCACGCCGAGGTTCTCGTCCACGATCGAGATCTCCCACTCCGGGGGCGTCAGGCCCGCGACGGCCATGAGGCCGAGCGGCTTCCACACGCGGTAGCGGTTCCAGCGGTTCTCCTTGACCCGGACCATGCTGACGAGCGGGTTGGATGGGTTGATCAGTGTGAGTCGCGTGGCGTGCTCGCGTTGGTCACTGGAAATGTGCCGATGCCCCTTCTTGGCGAGAGTGTCGTCACTCCAAAGCAGAAGTCGATGATACAGGGCTTCGGGCACGTGCCCAGGCGCAAGTCGCGAACCAGCGTGTGGGGCCTTGCCGCCCAGACCTGAGGGCCAGCACCTGCGTGGGCCGCGACAGCCAAGCGTCGCCCTCGACGGCGCACGGCATTCGTTCGTTGCGCCGCGACAGAAGGCGGCGGCCCGGGCTTGGTAGGGGTAGCCCGGGCCGCCTTGATGTCTTCCGCTGACCGGGGCAGGACCGGCTCTCGGGAAGACAAGACTCGCGTCACTTCATGCCAGTGTCAGCACTTCGTGTCCTCGCCGAACCCCAGGTCGCGCATCCCCAGGAGCTCCTCGGCCGTCCCGGCGGCCACCGTCGGCTGGTGGTGCCGGTGGATCTCGCCCTCGACCATGTAGAGCACGTCTTCGGCGATGTTGGTGGCGTGATCGGCCAGGCGCTCCAGGTAGCGCGCCACGCTGAAGAGCAGGACGATGGCGTCGAGGTGCTCGAGGTCGGCGCGGATCACTCCCTTGAGCTCTTCGATCAGCGCCGCATAGAGCGCATCGATCTCGTCATCGGCGACGAGGACCTCGCGCGCCGTCCGCGCGTCCTGGCGAACGAGCGCGTCGAGCGCCTTCTCGAGGATCGTCTCCGTGCGGTCGGCCATGATCGCGACGCCGAGAGGCACAGGCACCGGATGCTCGTCGAGGAGCTGCAGGGCGCGCTCGCCGATGTTCGCGGCGAGGTCGCCGATCCGCTCCAGCTCGCTGTTGATCTTGATGACCGCGGCGACGAAGCGCAGGTCGCCGGCGACGGGCTGATACAGCGCGAGGATCTTGAGGCACTCCTCTTCGATCTCGACCTCGTTCTGGTCGATGAGTGCGTCGGTGGCAATCACGCGGCGGGCCTTGGCGGCGTCGCGCTCCTCGATGGCGTGGAAGGCGAGGCGCAGGTTGTCCTCGACGATCGCGCCAAGCGCCAGGATCTTGCGCTTGAGCCGTTCGGTCTCTCGCTGCAGGTGTCCCATGATGACCTCGCGACTCAGCCGAAGCGGCCGGTGATGTATTCCTCGGTCTTCTTCTCGGCAGGATTCGAGAAGATCTGCGTGGTCGGCGCCGAACTCGACGATGCGGCCCTGGAAGAAGAACGCCGTGTAGTCGCTCACGCGCGCGGCCTGCTGCATGTTGTGGGTCACGAGCACGATCGTGTAGTTGCTCTTGAGCTCGAGGATGAGCTCCTCGATCTTGGCCGTGCCGACCGGGTCGATGGCGGAGCACGGCTCGTCCATGAGCAGCACCTCGGGCTGGGCCGCGATGGCGCGGGCGATGCACAGGCGCTGCTGCTGTCCGCCGCTGAGCGCGTTGCCCGGCTCGTTCAGCTTGTGCTTGACCTCGTCCCAGATGGCCGAGCGCTTGAGCGCGTCCTCGACGCGGTCGGAGAGCTCGGCCCGCCCGAGCTTGTAGTGCTGGCGCAGCCCGTAGGCGACG
Organism: uncultured Thermoleophilia bacterium; assembly: GCA_963741075.1. Classification (GTDB taxonomy): domain Bacteria; phylum Actinomycetota; class Thermoleophilia; order UBA2241; family UBA2241; genus CAIXSE01. The sequence continues at coordinate 25,774 of CAVUGS010000022.1, read as the reverse complement.
TTGTCGAACACCGTCATCGGGAACGGGCTCGGCTTCTGGAAGATCATGCCGATCTTGCGCCGCAGCTCGAGCAGGTCCGTCTGCGACGACAGGATGTCCTCGCCGTCCATGACGATCTCGCCGGTGGCCTTCTGCTCGCGGTACAGGTTGAAGATGCGGTTGTAGGCGCGGATGTGCGTCGACTTGCCGCACCCGGACGGCCCGATGACGGCCGTCACGCGGTTCTGCTTGATCTCGATCTCGTTGTCGAAGAGCGCCTGCTCCTTGCCGTAGAAGAAGTCCAGGTGCCGCACCGAGATCTGACTCGGAAGCGAGTCGAAGTCCTCGTCGACGCCGCGACGCGCCTCGGCCACTTCGAGCCGGGGCGGCGCAACGACGACGCCATTCTTGATCTGCGTCGGTTCGTTCATTGTGATCCCTACCATTGGTTGCCTCGCTTGAAGAGGAGTCTGACGAGGATGTTCATGCCGAGCACGGCCACGATGATGAGGAGCGCGCCGCCCCAGGCGAGCGTCTGCCAGTGCGGGTATGGGGACCCCGAGAAGTCGTAGATCGTCTTGGTGAGGTTGGCGACCGGGCCGCCGAAGTAGCCGCCCGGTCCGAACAGCCCGCTCATCCAGTACGGGCTGCTGAGCGCGGTGAAGAGCAGCGGCGCGGTCTCGCCGGCGACGCGGACGATGGCCAGCGTGGCGCCGGTGATCAGGCCGTCGCGCGCCGCCTTGCAGACCACGCCGAGCGTGACCTTCCAGCGCGGGGCCCCCATGGCGAGCGCCGACTCGCGCAGCTCGTTGGGCACCAGGTTGAGGATGTCCTCCGTGGTGCGCGCCATGACGGGCAGCATGATGAACGCCAGGGCCACCGAGCCGGCAAAGCCGGAGTAGTGGCCCAGCGGCTTCACCAGGATCGCGAAGGCGAACACGCCGACGATGATCGAGGGCACGCCCATGACCACGTTGGCGATCATGCGCACCGCCGTCGCCACGCGGCCGTTGCGGCCGAACTCCGCCAGGTAGACGCCGCCGAAGAAGCCGGCGGGGATGGCCATGAGGGCAGCGAACGCGGTGATGACGACCGTGCCGACGATCGCGTTGGCGAAGCCGCCGGTCGTCGAGGTCACGTCCTGCGGCGTCGGCTGCGTGAAGAAGGCAACGTTCCAGGCGGCGATGCCGCGGCGAACCACCTCGTAGACGATGAGCCCCATCACGGCGATCCCGATCCAGGCGCCGATCCACGAGAGGACCTTGATGACGAGGTCCGTTGCCTTGCGGCGAGCGATCGAGCGATGCCGCAGAGGCGCAGCGGCGCCCGTCTGGGTCACGGAGCTCATGCCCGGCCTCCCGTCGCGCGCCGGACGCGGCGCAGCCAGAGCTGCGCCAGCACCTGGAACAGGACCGTGATCAGGAACAGGATGAGGCCCAGCTCGATGAGGGCGCTCACCTGGATCTTGTCCGTGGCCTCGCTGAACTGCTGCGCGATCAGCGAGGCGATGGAGGTGCCGGGGTCGAAGATCGAGTGAGGCAGCTGCGTGTACAGGCTGCCGATGAGGTAGGCCACGGCCATCGTCTCGCCGAGCGCTCGGCCGAGGCCGATGAACACAGCGCCGACGATGCCGCTGTTGGCGTAGCGGAGGCTGATGTTCCGCATGACCTCCCAGGTGGTGGAGCCCATGCCGTAGCCGGCCTCCTTGGTCACCCTTGGAACCATCATGAGCACGTCTCGCGAGACGGCGGTGATGAACGGGAGGACCATGAACGCCAGCACGACGCCGGCGGTGAAGATCGAGAGTCCGCCCCCCTGAAACTGGGTGCCTGGCTTGAGGCCGGGGATGCTGCCGAGCGGCGTGTTGAGCAGCCACGGCATGAAGCGCTCCTGGATGAACGGCACGATCACGAACAGACCCACCATGCCGTAGATGATGCTGGGGATCGCCGCCAGCATCTCGATGCCCATGCCCACGACCCTGGCGACCGCGGGGTGCACGAGCTCAACGAGGAGCAGGGCGATGACCAGTGCGAGGGGCACGGCGATGACCATGGCGACGAGCGTGGAGAGCGCCGTTCCGGCCAGCGCCGAGAGAGCGCCGAACTGGCCGGTCGACGGTGACCACGACACCGTCGTGATGACCTCGGTTCCGAGGCTGCTGATGGCCGGCCACGAGTTGTAGACGAGGACGACGGCGAGCCCGAACATGGCCACGGCGACCAGGATGCCGCACGCCGTGGCGATGGCTCTGAAGAGCGGGTCGCCGATGCGGAACCGGCGGCCGCGCGGCGCCGTCTCGGCGTCGCGCGGCTCGCCTGGAACCGGGTTGATCTGTGCTTCGACTGTGCTCACGGTTCCTGCCTCCCGGGAGTCAGCTCAGAGGGATGCGGTCACGGCCACACGGGGGTGCCGGCTGCCGTCACTGTCGGCCAGACCTGCTTCTCGACCAGCCCGTAGACGTTTGCCGGGATCGGCACGTAGTCGAGCTGCGTCGCGGCAGCTGCGCCGTCGGTGTAGCCCCACTTGAAGAAGTCGAGCGTCGCCTTGGCGCGGGCGGCGTCAGCCTGGTCCTTCTGGACGAGGATGAAGGACGCGCCGGTGATCGGCCATGCGTCCTTGCCGGGCTGATTCACGAGCACCATGTACATGCTGGGCAGACTGGCCTTCCAGTCGGCGTTGGCAGCCGCGGCGCTGAAGCTCTGGATGCTCGGCTTGACCCAGGCGCCGTCCTTGTTCTGGAGCTGCGTCGTGGTCATGCTGGTCTGCTTGGCGTAGGCGTACTCGACGTAGCCGATCGAGCCGCTCAGCTGCTGCACGCTCGCTGCGACGCCCTCGTTGCCCTTGCCTCCCACTCCCACGGGCCAGGGGACTTCCTTGTCCGCGCCGGCTGTCCACACGCCCCCCGCGGCAGCGGTGAGGTAGTGGGTGAAGATCCAGGTCGTGCCCGAGCCGTCAGAGCGATGCACCACATTGATCTTGGTCGACGGCAGAGTCAGGCCCGGGTTGAGCGTCGCGATCGACGGGTCGTTCCACATCGTCGTCTTGCCCATGTAGATGCTCGCGACGAGGTCCGGAGTCAGCTTCAGCTGGCCATCCGCGACGCCGTTGAGGTTCACGACGATGACCACGCCGCCGACGACCATCGGGAACTGAACGAGGCCGTTGCTACTGAGGTCGGCCTCCTCCAGAGGCGCGTCGGAGGCTCCGAAGTCCACGGTCTTGGCCTCGATCGCCGAGATGCCGCCGCCGGAGCCGATCGACTGGTAGTTGAGCTTCACGCCGGAGACGCCGCTGTAGTCTGAGCCCCACTTCATGTAGAGCGGCGCCGGGAAGCTCGCTCCGGCGCCAAGAATGACGCCCGAGGTCATCGCGACCGGCGTCAGCGAGGGAGAGCCGGGCACGGCCGGCGCGTTACTGCTGCTGGACGTTGTGTTGCCGCCGCAAGCGGCCGCCGTGAGCGCCACTGCGACGACGACCAACGCTGCGGCGATCATCGGAGTGAGGCGCCGGAACGCCTGGAACTTCTTCATTCGGTAACCTCGTTTCGCGTCATGTATCGGCCGCCATCACTGATGGTGAGCAGCGCATCGACGCCGCCGATGAGTAAGGCTACCCATCGTCTGTTAGCGTTCGGTTAGCGCCGCGTCAGATGTGCGCGAGCGGCAATGGAGAGCGCTGGAGGGACGCCGCGGCGCGAGGAACGCTAGGTCAGCGGCAGATGGATGCGGAAGGTGCTTCCGCGTCCGACGACGCTGTCGACTGAGACGCGGCCGCCGTGGACCTGTGCGATGTGCTTGACGATCGCGAGCCCGAGACCCGTCCCCCCGAGATCGCGGCTGCGCGCCTTGTCCACCCGGTAGAAGCGCTCGAACAGGCGCGGCAGATGCTCCCTGGCGACGCCCTGTCCCCGGTCGACCACGCTGATCACGATCTCGTCGCTCGTCTCCTCGAGCACGATATCGACCGTGCTTCCCTCAGGGCTGTACTTGACGGCGTTATCGACGAGATTGACGACGGCCTGCTCGAGCAGCGGCGGATTGACCGGCGCGAGAAGGCGTCCCGGGCAGGTCTCGCGCAGCTCGACGTGCTTCGTGGCCGCCTTGGGCCCGCAGACGCCGAGCGCGACCGCCACGACGTCACACAGGTCGGCTTGCTCCAGCTGGAGCAGCGGACTGTCCAGCGACTGCTCCATGGTCGAGAGCGCGAGCAGGTCCTCGATGATCGAGTTCAGGCGGTCCGCCTGCCCCGCAATGATGCGGACAAAGCGCTGCGCCGCCTCGGGATCGTCGAGGGCTCCTTGCTCGAGTGTCTCGGCGAAGCCCTTGATCGAGGTGACCGGCGTCTTCAGTTCATGGGAGACGTTTGCCACGAAGTCGCGTCTCACAGCTTCGAGCCGCTTGAGGCGCGTGACGTCGTTGAGCACGACCACCGCGCCGACCACGCTCTCCGTGTCATGGTCCGCGTGCAGCAGCGTGCCGTTGGCCTGCAGGTCGCGGTCTTCGGCACCGACGCGCACCACGACGTCGGCCTCCACGGGGCTTTGGCCGCGAAGCGTCTCGGCGACCACTCGCTGGAGGTCGGGGTTGCGGACGACCTCCTGGATCGACCTGCCTTCCGCCTCGAGGGGCACCGTGTCCAGGAGGCGGGCTGCGGCGGCATTGACGGCGATCACGCGCTCCTCCGTGTCTACGGCCAGCACGCCCTCGACCATGCTCGAGAGCACCGCCTCGCGCTCGTTGCGCTCCTGGGTCAGCGTCCGAAGCTTGTCGTCCAGCTCGGAGGCCATGTGGTTGAGGCTCTCGGCGACCACCGCGAACTCCTCGGTCCGCGGCACGCTCAGTTCGTGAGAGAAGTCACCGGCGGCGATGCGCTCCGCGCCGGCCTTGATCGCGCGCATCTGCCCGCTGATGCGGCTCGAGACGTAGAGTCCGATGCCCGCGGCGATGAGGGCCACCAGAAGCGCGCTCCCGATGATCCGCGCGTACAGGCTGTCCAGCGCATCGTTGACGGCGGTGAGCGGCACGGCGACCCGGATGACGTCGACGGTCCCTCCGCCCTCGCGCAGCGGCAGGGCCAGATACATCATGTCAACGCCCAGCGTGGGGCTGGGGCGAATGGCGAGACCGGTGCGTCCGTCGAGAGCGGCGTGGATCTCTGGGCGGAAGTCCGGGCCGTTGATGTGATTCGCCATCGTGCTCAGGTCGGAGACGTCGGAATCGGCGACGACCGTGCCGACCGTCACTCCCGGCTGGCCCGCCGCGATGACCGTGATGCGCGTACTGGAGGCTCGGCCCAGGCTCGTGACGAAATCCTGCAGCTGCTGCCCGGTCGTCGTGCCGTAGCGCGCATCGACGTCCGCCCTCACGAGCTGCGCGCGGGCCAGCAGTTCCCGCTCCGTGTGCGCGTAGTAGAAGCTGCGAACGGACCGCACGGCGTAGAACCCCACAGAAGCCGTGCACACGAGCACGACGACGAGGTAGGTGGCGTAGATGCGCCAGAAGAGCCGCCGCCTACGCACGGTCACTCGTCCTGCAATCGGTATCCGACGCCGCGCACCGTCTCGATGTAGGCGCCGCCGGGCCCAAGCTTGCGGCGAAGCGAGACGATGTGCACGTCGACCGAGCGGTCGGTCACGTAGTGATCGTTGACGGAGTCGTCGTCGCCCTGTGCCGCGTCCAGCGAGCTGCTGGCGGGTGAACACCCAGCCGGGGCGCTTGGCGAGGTGCGCGAGAATGCGGAACTCCCTCGCCGTGAGGTCGACCTTGACGTCACCGATCTCGACCTGGTGCCGTCCGGGCCGGATCGTGAGGTCCTTGACGCGGATGGTCGCCTCCGCGTCGGGCGCATCCGCCCCGCGGCGCAGCACGGCCCGGATGCGGGCTGTGAGGACGCGTGGGCTGAACGGCTTCGTGACGTAGTCGGATGCCCCCACCTCCAGCCCGGCGACCACGTCGGCTTCGGTGCCTTTGGCCGTCAGCATGACGATCGGGATCGCGCGCGTCGCGTCGTCGCTCTGAAGCCGCCGGCACACTTCGAGCCCGTCCACGCCCGGCAACATCAGGTCGAGCACGACGATATCGGGCAGCTTGGTCCGCGCCGCAAGCAGGGCGTCCTCGCCCGTGGCCACCACGGTCACGTGGTAGCCCTCCTTCTCCAGGTTGTACTGGACGAGTTCGAGGATGTCCCGCTCGTCGTCGACGACGAGCACGTGCTCTCTTGCCAATGTCACATCCGTGTCGCGCGTGGGGAAGCGTGGGACCCGCCGCTGGACTCCCGTGCCCGGACCGTTCGGGGACAGAGCATAGTGAGTCCGATGTTAGGACTTCGTTAGCCCGAGAGCCAGACCAGGAGTGGGCCGAGGCCGGCGCGTCCGTTGGAGGAACCTTCCCCTGCGGCCGGGACCGTCGACGCCTGCGTAGCCCGCCTTTCCCGACGACAGTTCCTCGCCCGGCCTCTACAAGCGAGCCCACCGTCAGGGCCAGACCAGCCGCCCTGGTGGCCGGTAACGGGCCGGTGTCGGACGTTCTTCCCGACACCGGCCCCAAGATGCCCTAGCTGCCCGAGGCACGGGCGGGATGCCTGGGGCGCGGGCATGTCGTCACGGTGATCCAGCGCGGCCCTCTCTTCAGCCTCGCGAAGCTCCTGCCGGCGTTCCTCTTCCGACAGCACGGAGGCACGGATGCTGCGGAGCTGACGCCGGATCTTCAGGCCGTGGGTGATCATGGCCCCAGTATTCCCGCGCCATGTTAGGAAAGCGTGAGCGGAGCGCATCAGTTCGGTAAATCGGCAGGCGCACCGTCGCGAGGACCACGCGGGCTCACGATTCCTTCACGCCGCACTCGCCGCCTCTCACGCGCGCACGGTAGCAAGTCGGCTAAGAACAATCTTCCCGCCGCGTGCAGATTCCCGGAGAGTCTGTTCAGGTGAGATCAGCCCCAGTCGCGATGAAGCGGACCGCGAGTCACGGACGAACCCCCAGGCGGACGACCACATCACTTGGACGGTGTCCAGTCCAGCGGGTCCCCGGCGCCAGTCAGCTGCGGCAGGGCTCGCACGCCGCTTCCGTCCGCGTTCATGACGAACCAGCGCGCAGGGCCTCCCTCGTAGGAAGACGAGAAGACGATGCGCCCGTCCGGTAACCAGGCATCAGGTGATTCGCCGGTCGCGAGGCGGTACGTCAGCCGCCGCTGGTCTCGGCCATCCGCATCCATCACGAACATCTCGCGATTGCCGGCGCGCAGTGACGAGAACAGGATGCGCCGTCCGTCCGCCGACCAGGGACCGACGTTGTCGGTCCCTGTCGATGTCGTGAGGCGTCGCTCGCCGCTGCCGTCGGCCCGGACCTTCCAGATGTCCCACTCACCGCTTCCCAGTGGGTGTGAGTCGAAGGCGATCCACCTGCCGTCCGGCGACCAGCTCGCCGCCTCGCCGCCGCGCCCGCTGACCCTCGTGACATCGCTCCCATCGCTGCGCATCGTCATGATGTGGTCCATCGGGTCGCCGGGGTGGACGATGCCACTGAAGGCGATGAGCGTGCCCTTTGGCGACCAGGCCGGGAAGAGGCCGCCGGTCGGAGGGTTGATGCGATGGCGCCCTCTGCCGTCGCTGTCCATGACGACGATCTCGTCGAGACCTATGCCGTTCGGGTCGGGGATGACGCTCTCGTCGGAGCGGAACACGATGCGCCGACCGTCGGGCGACCAGCTGGGGTCGAAGTCGAGGTGGCCCGCCGGCGACGCGCTGATGCGCCGTCGCCCGGAGCCGTCGCCGTCTATCACCCACAGCTCCCCGCTGCTGGTGCCGAAGACGAAGCGGCCGGGCAGCCTCGGCACAGACGAAAGCGGCGATGGCGAGAGAGTCAGCGACGACGAGGGAGTCGGAGGGGGCGGCGACTGATCGGAGTTGCAGGCCATGAGCGTCACGGCGACCGCCAACACACCCAAAGCGGGCAGGAGTACTGTACGTCGGGCCCCCGATGCGGACCCGCGCGAGCCAGACCTTCCCTCGGCGCTTGCGCCAGAAGCCTCAGACACGCCCACGTCCCGAATCAGCCTTTCGGTCCTTGGGGCCTGCCGGTGCCGGCGGTGGGTCGAGCGGAGCGCCGAAACCAGGGCACGAACGCGCTCGTCGTGCGCTGGTACTCGCGGTAAGCGTCGCCCCGACTCCTGAGGGCCTGCCGCTCGGTCGCCGGGATGCCGGTGACGCGCAAGAGGAAGAAGCTGATGATCGCCGGGCTGATCAGCGTCATCCACCACCCGGGCGCACCGATCGCCGCGATGACGTACGTCCACCAGTGCAGCCACTCGAAGAAGTAGTTCGGATGCCGCGAGTAGCGCCACAGCCCCGTCTCACAGACGGTCCCCTTGGTCGACGGGTCGGCGCGAAAGGCGGCGAGCTGCCGGTCGGCGATCGTCTCACCGACCACCGCGACCAGCCCAGACGGCGACCGCGATCCACGACCACGCGCCCAGACCGGCGTCGTTCCTCGCCACGACGAGGAAGGGAAGCGACATGACGGCGGCGCCAAACCCCTGCACCTGGAAGAAGACGAACAGCCGCACCTGCGCTTGCGCTCCCCATTTCGCGCGTAGCGCCTGGTAGCGGCCGTCCTCCTCCTTGCCGCGCACGCGGTCGAGGTAGACGTGCAGCGCCAGGCGCGTCGACCAGATGCCGACGAGGACGGCCACCAGCAGACGCTGCGCCGGGTCGCCGCCGGCGAACACGGCGTAGAAGACGGCGAGGATGCCGAGCCCGGCGGTCCAGCCGACGTCGACCACGCCGGCGTCTCCCTTCGCCCTCTGGACGAGCCAGAGGACGCTCATCATGACCGTCATGAAAGCCCAGCCGATGAGCACCAGGGTACCCGAGTCCACCGCGCCTCCTCGAGGAGCAGATCAGGGTGAAGGCATCACCGTCGTCCACATATCTACCCTGAAGGAGCCCGCAGCGTCGCGCGGCAACGGTCGCGTCTGCCGCGGCGCGGAACGGGAGCGCCCACCCACCTCTCCGGCCGTAGTCACATTGGATAACCCATGGAGCCAATCTGACTACGAGCACTTGGGTTGCAGAATGGTTGCAGCCGGACGGCTGGGTGGAGGCGTCAGCGGAGGATTTCGCTGGAAAGGGGCGGTGGGCGCACGTGGATTGAACCACGGACCTCCCGTGTACACAAGGCAATCCTGCATGAGCGCTTCGGTCTCTTCCTGGGCCGGCTTCGCCCCGAGACTGTGCGAAGATCTCGCGCGCCTTCGTCAGTGGCTTCGCCGCCTCGCCGGTCCTGGCCGAGAGTCGCTGAGGCAGCGCCCTGGCCGAGCAACGCCTGGGCCTCCTCATATGGCACGCCGAAGTCGTGCCAACCGGCGGCGGCCCGTGCGAAGCCGGAGGCCGCCTCCCAAGCGTTCCCCTCCGCCTCGGCCAGGAGCGCATCGCCATACCCTCGAGCACAGACCAAGGTGGGCACGCGCGGCTCGATCCAGAGGGTGAGTCCCTGTGAGAACTCGGCGGATCCATGGCGGTGCGCGTTGCGGAGCAGCTCCGGCAGGCGGAAGACGCCATACACCGCGAAGCTCGGGTCGAGCAGCCGCCGCAGATCCTCGAGGACCGCACGGACCGCCAAGGGTCTCAGGGACCTGTAGACCATGGCGGCCGAGAGCAGAACGGAGCAGAACAGGAAGGGGAGGCTCATCTGCCGCCCCTTCTCCAGAGCCCATTCGACGATAGGTAGCGCCTCTTCTTCCCGGCCGAGCTTGCACAGCAGCATCGCGAGAGTCGTCCGCGTGTCGACGAGGTTCATCATGTCGTCGCGCGCGACGAGGCTCGCGAGAAGGCCGCCGGACGCTTCGAGAGCGGCCTCCCAAGCACCCGACTCGACCAAGCACTCGAACAGTCCCGCTCTGGCCGTGAGCTCGACGTTGTCGAAGCTCCGGCCTCTGCAGAGCTCCAGGCACTGGCGGTAGATCGGGATGGACGCGGAGGGGCCCTTGATGATCGTCGTTTCCACCGCGTAGTTGCGTACCGCATTGGGCGACCCTTGCTCTGGCGGCCGACTCACTGGCCTCGCGGACGTCTTCCAACCCGTCGACGTCTCCGAGGTCACACCGGGTGAGACCGCGCGCCATCAACGCTTGGATGTAGCTGTCGATGCCGATCACATCCGGGCCTGTAGTCGAGAGGCCGAGGCGTTCTGCCGCCGCCAGCGCCTGCTCAGCGAGGTCCTTCGCCTGCTGCTGCCGGCCGCGGTTCCCCTCCTCTATGGACGCGTCCGTGAGGACGCGCACCATCTCCCGCGACGGCGGCTCGCCGTCGAGGAGGGCCACCGCCTCGGCAATGCGGCGCTCACAATCCGGCCGGCCGAGCCTCTCGAGCGCCAGTGCGAGGGCCATGAGCGTTGCCGCAGCCAGCGGTTTCGCATCCTGGGCCTTGAGCTGCTCGAGCGCTTCTTCAAGCGCCGGTACCGCTTCCTCGTACCGCGCCGTGTCAGAGAGCACCATGGCCCTGCGTGCCAGAAGGCCGGGACGCTCCAGTGAGTCGCGGGGAGCGAGGCGAAGGGCCCTCGTGAGATGGCGTTCGGCAATCCCCGGGTCGATGCGGCGCGCCCGCTCACCCGCCAGGGCGAGGTGGCGCACCGCCGGGTCCACAAGTGACGCGGCCAGCTCGTCCTTCACCGCGACCGCGCACTCAAGCGCCGTGGCATAGTGATGTGCGAGTACCTCAGTCGAGTCGCGACCCGCCCTCGCTTGATTCTCGAAGTAGACCGCCGCGTCGCGGTGCTTGTAGGCTCGAGCCCGCTTCGTGAGCGCGTCGTACGCGGCGTCCCGAAGCAGCGCATGCCAGAAGAGATACCCCTCCTCCCCCACCGGATTGGGCGATTCCATCGCTCGAACGAGATTGCGCTCGACCAGCGCCCTCATCGCTTCGATGACACGCTCTGAGCTGCTCTCGGAGAGACTGACCACCTGAGGCACCGAGAACGCCTCTCCGAAGATGGCCCCGTCGCACAAGATGACCTTGTGTTCAGGAGGAAGCGTGTCCAGGCGGGCGGCCAGAACAGCCTGCACGGTAGCGGGCGGCCTCAATTCCATGCCCGGACTGAGCCCGGAGAACCCCTCTCCTTCATCGAGCATGCCTTGGTCGAGCAAAAGGCGGGCGTACTCCTCGGCGTAGAGCGGATTGCCTCCGACGCGTTCTAGGACCATCTCGCGGATGTCGGGACTCAATCGCCGTTTCAGGAGAGCCGACACGAGGCCGGAGGAGTCATGGCGACTCAGCGGTGACAACGGAATGCTGACAAGCTCCGCGCCCCGCTCGAGGATCCCCGGCCGCTGTGACAGCAGCTCCGGGCGAGCGGTGGCCGACGACGAGCACGGGTGCGTCCAACGGCTTGTCGAACAGGTCGTCGATGAACCCCAGGAGCATCTCGTCGGCCCAGTGAAGATCCTCGAAGACGAAGACGGCGGGATCGGGTCCGGGGACGTGCGCCAGGAATCGTCGCCATGCCGCGTAGTTCTCCTCCGGTGCGGCTTGGGTCGCCTCGAGTCCGAGCAGTGGCCGCAGGCGTTCGCGGACCCACGCGCGCTGCTCATCCCCCGACAGGACCGCCTCCACCTTTCGCTCGATGGTCGAAACGTCGTCCGAGTCCAGGATGCCGGCGCACGCCTTGACCATCTCAGAGAGGGCGGCGAGGCCCGCACCCTCACCGTAGGCGAGGCAGCGACCCTGTCGCCACGTGATCAGGTCCGGTGCGTCATCGAGAGCTCTGGCGAACTCGAGCACGAGCCGGCTCTTGCCGATGCCCGGTTCGCCGACCACCAGGCAACCCCGCCCACGGCGTCCTGCACTTGCTGCGTGCAGGGCGTCGAGCAGCGTCGTCAGCTCCGCAGTCCTGCCTAGGAACGGCGTGTCGCTGGCGCCGACAGTTCGCATGCCTGTGCGCGCCAGCGCTCCCACCGCACGCCAGATCGGCACCGCTTCGCTCTTGCCCTTCGCCTTGACGACCGGCATCGGCTCGTAGGTAATGGCCCTCTCCGTGAGTCGGTGAGTCATCGCCCCGACCGCGACCTCACCCGGCCGCGCGGCCGTCTCGATTCGTGCTGCTGTGTTCACGGCGTCGCCCGTCAGGAAGCCCTCACCAGAGCCGGGCGCCACGTTCAGCCGGACCAGGATCTCCCCGGTGTTGACGCCGACCCGGGCCTCGTACGGCACGACCTGCCACCGGGGGCAGTTCCTGGACGGCCGAGACGAGCTTCAGACCAGCTCGCACTGCCCGTTCCGGGTCGTCCTCGTGGACGTTCGGCACTCCGAACACCGCGACCACGGCATCCCCGATGAACTTCTCCACGACGCCGCCGTACCTCTCGACAACCTGCCTGGCCAGTGTGCCGTAGCGGCGGAACATCCCATCGACTTCTTCGGGATCCGCGACCTCGCCAATGGATGTCGACCCCACGAGGTCGCAGAAGAGCATCGTCACGACCCTGCGTTCTTCTGGGATCAGAAGGGGTGCGACGAGAGGCGTGGCGCAGTGGCCACAGAACCTGAAGCCGTCGGGGTTCTCAGCCCCGCATGACGGACACGTCTGCACGGCACCCCTCCAGGATCGCCGCTGACAGTCGCCCTCTGATGACGTCATTCTAGTGGCGGTCGCCGATCTGGACGAGGCTTTCCGAGACTTCTGCCCGCCTGGTCACGCTCAGACGCAAAGACTCACAGCGACTTGGGTTGCATCAGTGTCAGGCTGAGTCCGTTGGGATTCCCGACCTGGTCGGGTAACCTGCGGCGTGGCGGCGGGGTGACCCATTAGGCTTGTGTCGCCCGACGGGGCTGACCAACATGCGTTGTGTCCCCCGCCGCCTGCCGCGAGGTTCGCCGGCGTGACCTGATAGGAGCCTGGCTAGAGGCCCCCACCAAGGCGTGTCCGCCGGCGGTCCCGCGCTTCGGAGAATGCGTCCGAAAGGGGACAGCTGATGATCGTACTCGGGATCGACCCGCACAAGAAGAGCCACACCGCCGTCGCCGCTCGAGGCCGCCACCGGCGAGCTGCTCGGCGAGCTCACCGTGACGGCCGACGAGCGCGGCCAGCGAGCGGCTCCTCGCCTGGGCCCGCTCGCTCGGGCCCGAGCGCCGCTTCGCCCTCGAGGACTGCCGCCACGTCTCCGGGCCGCCTCGAGCGCTTCCTCATCGCCGCGGGCGAGGGCTGCGTGCGCGTGCCGCCCAAGCTCATGGCGCAGATGCGGCGCAGCGCCCGCACCCGCGGCAAGAGCGACGCGATCGACGCCGCGGCGATCGCCCGCGCCGCCCTGCGTGAGCCCGGCCTGCCCGAGGCGCGCCTCGAGGGTCCCGAGCGCGAGCTGCGCCTGCTCGCCGACCACCGCGCCGACCTGGTCGCCGAACGCACCCGCATCCAGAGCCGCCTGCGCTGGCATCTGCACGACCTGGCGCTCGATCTCGCGGTGCCGGCCAAGGCGCTCGATCGCGCCTGCTGGCTCGCGCGCCTGGAGGAGGCGCTCGCCGCGCTCGAGCGGCGTGCAGGCGCGCATCGCCCGCGAGCTGACGATCCGCTGCCGCGACGCTCTCGGCGGAGATCGACGCCCTCGAGCGCGAGATCGCCGGCTCGCCGCCGAGCTCGCCCCCGAGCTGCTCGCGCTGCCCGGCTGCGGCGCCCTCACCGCCGCCCGCCTGCTCGGCGAGACGGCGGGCGCCCAGCGCTTCGCCAGCGCGGCGCGCTTCGCCATGCACGCCGGCGTCGCGCCGCTGCCGGTCTCGAGCGGCCAGAGCAACCGCTACCGCCTGAACCGCCGTGGCAACCGCCGGCTGAACGCCGCCCTGCACCGCATCGCCATCACGCAGATGCGCTGCCACGAGCCGGCGAAGCTCTACATGGCCCGCAAGCGCGCTGAGGGCAAGAGCACCCGCGAGGGGCTGCGCTGCCTCAAGCGCCACCTGGCGCGCACCGTCTGGCAGGCGATGCGCAGCGCCGAGGCGCGGCGCGAGACTGCACCGACAGATGCCTGCCCGCGACCCAGCCAGCCCTGGCCCTGGCGAGCTGAGGAGTTGACATAGGAGCAACGAATGGTTGCAGAGCCAAGGTCTTTCCGGAGGATCTACGGCCGCCGATCACTGTAGATGCACGGTCGCTTTCGCCGTCCTGAGGCGCCTACAGCCCGTCCCTCACTCCGGCGGCGCACTTCCTCAACTACCCGCCAGCTCAGCGTCGGCCCGGGCAATGATATCGAGCACCTCCGCCGTGACGTCGTCGCTCAAAGGAATCGGGACGTGCTCCTCGAGGATGCTCGTCGCGGTACCCCGGCCTTCTCCAGGGCTCCGGCCATGTCAGCGGCAAGCCACTGATCGTAACTCGATCGATCCACCACTGTCGGGCGCCAGACCTCCCTCATGTGCCGTCGCGTGTGTTTGTCACTCAGGTAGGTGCCGTTCGGACCGACTCTGGCGATCACGTCGACGGCCAGCGTCTCATCATCGACGGTAATGCCTTGCGCCATCTTCGCGACGATCCCGAAGATTCGCTCTCCATCACGAGGTGCGGATAGGACAAGGTCTTCGATCCGTCGAGAAGTCCGGCGCCGTTCATCATTCAGGCGCCGCCCATGACGCTCGCGAAGGTGGAACGGAATCGTCAACGGCCGCTTGCCAGTCGGGTCGCTTGGCCCCGGTGGCCATCGTTCCCATGGCCATCGGCAGGCCGTAGAAGTGGGCCAGCTGTGTTGCCGCAGCAGCCATCAGGTTGTCCTCTGGTGAGCCGCCGGTGTACCCGCCGGTCTTGAGATCCATGACTGATGGCGCTGACCCCATGAAGACCGGCGCCCCAGGGAACGCCAGCTCGAGAAGGACGAGATCGGCGATGACAGCTGCCATGTTGACGACCAGATTCCCGGCCATCGTCGCAGGCGCTGTTCCGCATCGAGAGAGTCAGCGACAGGAACCCGCACGGCACGCCGTGCTCTCGCGGCAACAAGGCCGGCGTCAAGCGCAACGGCATCGTTTCCCGAGCGGTCAACGGGACACTGGATCAGGCTGACGATCGGCCGCCGCCGGAGCTCCTCGCTTCCACCCGCCACGGCTGTGGCCAGTTCGATGAGATAACGCGTCGGCACTTCGCCCACCGTGGTGACTGCCTGGTAGTGCTTGCTTGTCCCTGCGAAGACGGCTGCACTCTCGTGGAACCGGACGAGGACACCCAGTGCGACGTCGCCGGCTGTGACACTGGGTCCCCAGTAGTAGGAAACGTTCGGCAGTGCATCCACGAAGGAAGCTGACTCGCTGACATCCGCGAGGGTCGAACTCCGGAGCTCACCCGTGACGTGGTCGAGTACTTGGAATCCGCTGGCGTCATTCGACAGGTAGCCGTGATCGAGGTCCAGCACCATGTCGCAGGCCGGGTCACGAGCAGCGAGCAGGAGCTCTCTCGGTGCTTGCCCCAGGGCTTCGTGTACGACTCGCCTCGGGATGCGGACTAGGCCCGAAGTCTCGTCGACGCGGGCGCCAGAGCCGCTGAGCACCTGCAGTGCGCGCGCCGACGGGAAGATGACGCCAACTTCCTCGATGGTCCGAAGAATCGCCTCATCGATGCGTTCCAGGTCGAGATCGGACAGCACGTTCCAGCGCGTGCGCGAACGCACGGCGGCGATTCGCGCAGTCACTCGTCTTCGCCGGGGACTTTGCCCACATCCGCATCCTTCGCGTCTGACGCGCCCGGATGCATGCAGTCTGTGGTCGCGTCGGCAATCAGCTTCGCCCACCGAGAGTAGAGGCGGTCGAGGTCCACGCGTTCGGGATCCAGAGCCCTCTGCAGGGCGAGACCGTCCATCATCGCAAGCATCATGCTGGCGTAGTCCCAGGCCTTCTGGCTAGCCTCCGGATCGGACGACGCCTCGAGGACCTCGAGGTAGTGAGCCCGGTAGAGATCGTACAAGTCCGGCCACGCGTTGCCGCGTCTTTGCGTTGCGGAGCACATGCGGCAGGATCTCCCACATCACGTCATACGCGGATGCATCCACAACCTCGCGGCTCGCGTACACGGTCGCCTCGACGCGCGCCTTACCCGGCGAGATCTGCCGGCTCGCCGCATAGACCTCGAGACTCCTGTCGTGCCACAGGGCGTCGAACACCGCCTCGATGAGCCCTTCCTTGCCGCCGAAGTAATAGCGGATGGTGTCCTTGTACTCCCCCGACTCAGCTCCTATGGCCTCATAGGTGAGGCCGCGAAATCCGTCTCGCGCGAGGATCCTTATCGCCGCCTCAATGGTGCGACGGGCTATCGGTGGAAGCTCCTCGAGAGGAATGCTCTCGCTATAGCCTCGCATCTGCAGCGGACTCACGGTGTCTCCTTCGTCATCAGGTCTCCGGCCGACGAATCGCGACGCTCACGGTATTCCGCGCATTGCGCCATCGCTAATCGCCTCACGGCACTCGCAGGCAGGCGGCATGGTGGTCGCCGCCGATGTGCACATCCTCAGGATCGAACCCTCCCGCGTACCACGGGTTGTCGCAGCCGTCGACGACTCGGCCGGCGGCGATGATGAGGTCGTGGACCTTCACGCGCCGTTCATCTCGAAGACCTCGTAGGGGTTCTCGCACGGTGGCCCGGCGCAGGCGTAGAGGCGCCGCTCGTCCAGGTCGCAGATGAGGCTGCCGACGGTCATCCACTGATCGGCCGGCGCCTCATCCGGCCGCCGATGCCCGCAGATACACCCCTCCCCCGACGGCTCGTGCGTGCGCAGAACACGGGCGACGAGATCGACAGGGTCATCCCCCGCGGCGACGCCGTCCCGCAGCAGCCGCTCCGCGGTGGCGAGCCGGACGGACGACTCCGCGCTCGCGTGGCCCTCGTAGGCGCGCATGTCCGGCGAGACGTAGTGGTTGGCGTGCGCCATGAACCCGGCGGCCGAATGGTCCATCAGCGCGTACGCAGTGGCCGACGTCTCGAGGTCCCAGAGCCGCCCCCTGGCGTCCGCGAAGAACTGGTTGGTGCCGCGGGCGCGGACGGCCAGCAGCCCCCGGTCCCGCGCCTCCTCCAGGGTCCGCGCCTCCAGCGTCGCCCGGCGCACGAATGCGTTGGGGACAGCGAGGCGGTTGTCATTGGAGTGCACGGAGTTGCTCACGTTGGCGACGCCGTGGTCGTTCATGCCCAGCATGAGCAGGTAGGGGGCGCCGGCCAGTCCCATGATGCGCGTCCCGTCCGGCCCCGTGAGGTCGAAGAGGACGTTATTGACGGCGTCGACGACGTACCAGTCCATGTTGTGGCCCACGATGTGGCGGTCGCCGACGGCGACGGCTACCGCTGTGCAGTGGTCGCCGGATCGCGGCGAGCTGACCGGCTCCGCGAGACCCAACTGCTCCTCAGAGGTGAACTCTTCCGCGCAGTTGAGGACAAGCAGTTGCGCGAGGGGGACGCGCGCACCCTCCGAGAGGCCTTCTAGCTCCTCGACGTGGTCGGGCAGCCAGCGGCGTGCGGCGGCCGCGTAGGCCCGGGCCTGCAGTTCCGCCTCGTCGAAGGTCAGCCGCCCGCTCGTCATGGACGTGAAGCTCTGGCGGAAGAAACTTACCGACGCCTGCACCTGCTCGCGGGCGGCCTCACCGACGGCGCGGCCGAGCTCGCGGTAGGAGCCCTTTGCCTGGACGTAGACGAAGGGGATGGCCATCGCCACAGCCTAGAGCCCCAGCACGTGGCGCGGGCGGGGTGAGCGGCGGCAATGCCGCATTCACAGGGACAGTGCCCGATGAGTGAGACGAACTCGTCGAGCATGTCGTCGGGCTGCCCGGCGGCGGCTCGGCCGGCGAGCTCGGCGACCTTGCCGGAGGCCAGGTCGACGAGTCCGGCACAGCCCAACGCTCTCACCACCAGTCCTCTCTCACGGCCGTCGCTCCCCTACTTGATCCTGATGCAGGCGGCGTAGTGGTCGCCGCCGATGTGGACGTCCTCGGGGTCGATCTCCTTGCAGGCGTCGATCGCCTCCGGGCAGCGCGGATGGAAGCGGCAGCCCGAGGGGATGTCGACCGGGTTCGGGGTCTCGCCCTTGAGGATGACGTGCTCGCGCTTGGCCAGCGGGTCCGGCACCGGGATGACGCTGATGAGCGCCTTCGTGTAGGGGTGCTTGGGGTTGGCCACGACCTCCTCGGTCTCGCCGATCTCGACGATGCGCCCGAGGTACATCACGGCGATGCGGTCGCTGATCACCCAGGCCAGCGAGAGGTCGTGCGTGATGAAGATGTAGGTGACGCCGAGCTTCTCCTTCTCCTCCACCATCAGCTTGAGGATGTCGTTGCGGATGGAGACGTCGAGGGAGGCGACCGGCTCGTCGGCGACGATCACGTCGGGGTCGAGCACGGTGGCGCCGGCGATGCAGACGCGCTGCCGCTGCCCGCCGCGAGAGCTCGTGCGGGTAGCGGTAGAGGTACTCGGTCGCCGGCCGCAGGCCGGCCTCCGAGATCGCCGTGATGACCCGCTCCTCCTTCTCGCGCTCGCTCGAGCAGACGCTGTTGACCTCGAGCGGCTCGGCGACGATGTCGAAGATCGTCTGCTTGGGATTGATCGAGTTGTAGGGGTCCTGGAAGATGATCTGCGCCTTCTTGCGGTACTCGCGCAGCTCCTTGCCGCTGAACTTCTGCACCGGCTTGCCCTTGTAGATGATCTCGCCGCCGGTGGCGTCCTCCAGGCGCAGGAGGGTGCGGCCGGTCGTCGTCTTGCCGCACCCCGACTCCCCGACCAGGGCGAGGATCTCGCCCTTCTTGATCTGGAAGCTGATGTGGTCGACCGCCTTCACGAACTTCTTCTCGGTGGCGACCATGCTCTTGAAGAAGCCCTGCTGGATCGGGAAGTAGACCTCGAGGTCCTTGATGTCGAAGAGGACGTCGCCGGTCTCCGGCGCGAGCTTGAGGTCCGGGCGCTCGGACTGTTCCGTGGCCATCGTCACACCCCTTCCACGTCCGGTGCCGCTTCGTCGCCCCCGACGAATGCGTCGCTCCGGTAGCTCCTTGGCGTGGACGCAGCGCACGAAGTGCCCGCGCTCGACCTCGGTGAGGCCGGGGTGGTCCGTCTTGCAGCTCTCGATCCTCACGTCGCAGCGCGGCTCGAAGGCGCAGCCCGGCGGCGGGTTGATGAGGTTGGGCGGGTCGCCCTTGATCGAGCTCACCATCTCGCGCTTCTCGTGGATGTTGGGGAACGCCTTGATGAGCTGGCGCGTGTAGGGGTGCGTCGCGTTGTTGAAGATGTCGGCGGTGGTGCCGCTCTCGACCACCTCGCCGGCGTACATGACGACGCCCTTGTCGCAGGTCTCGGCCATGACCGAGAGGTCGTGGCTGATGAGGATGAACGAGAGGTCGAGCTCCTTGCGCAGGCGCTCGATGAGCTCGAGGATCTGCGCCTGCACCATCACGTCGAGCGCCGTGGTCGGCTCGTCGCCGATGACGAGCTTGGGGTTGCACGCCAGCGCCATGGCGATCATGGCGCGCTGGCGCATGCCGCCGGAGAGCTGGTGCGGGAAGTCCATGACCCGCTTGGGGTTGATGCCGACGAGGTCGAAGAGCTCCCGCACGCGCACCATGGCCTGCTTCTCGGAGAGGCCCTCGTGCAGCTGGATGGGCTCGGCGATCTGCTTGCCGGTCTCCTTGACCGGGTTCAGCGCGTTCATCGCCCCCTGGAAGATGATGCTGATCTCCTTCCAGCGGATCTTGCTCATGCCGTACTCGGTGCGCTTGGCGAGGTTGCGGCCGTCGAAGAGCACGTCGCCGGAGACGATGCGGCCGTTCTCCGGCAGCAGCTTGAGCAGGCTCAGCGCCGCCGTGGTCTTGCCGCAGCCGGACTCGCCGGCGAGGCCGAGGCTCTCGCCGGGCTTGAGCGTGAAGCTCACGTCCTGCACGGCCTTGACGTCGCCGACGCCGAGCTTGAAGTAGGTGGTGAGGTCGCGGACGTCGAGCAGCCCTTCGTGCTCGATGCGCTCGACGGGCTTCTTCTCGGAGGCGGGCTTCGCCTTGGTAGCTGACTTGGCCATCACTCGCCTCCCTTCTCGTCGTCGGCGATGTGGCCGCCGACCCAGCCGCCGCCCTCGGGGCGGCCGATGGAGCCGCCGGCCGGCTTGTCGAAGTCGGGCATGGCGTCGTCGGTCTGCTGGCCCGGCGTGAAGATGCCGCCGCCGCCGCCGACGCCGGCGCCGCCGGCCACGGCGACCGCCGGCTCGCCGCGAGCCGGTGAAGCGGCTCTCGCCGGTGCTGTCCTCGCGCTTGCGCAGCTTGGGATCGAGCACCTCGTCGTAGGCCGTGCCGATGAAGGTGAAGGCGAGCACGACGAGGATGATGGCGATGCCCGGCGGCAGCAGGTACCACCACGCCGGCAGACCGGCCGCGCCGTTCACCCAGGCGTAGTGGAGCATGGTGCCCCAGCTGAAGTTGAGCGGGTCGCCGAGGCCGAGGAACGACAGCGTCGTCTCCGAGAGGATGGCGATGGCCACCACGAGCACGAGGTTGGCGAAGATGAGCGGCATCACGTTGGGCAGCACGTGCTTGGTCATGATGTGGCGGTTGCTGGAGCCGATGGCCTTGGCGCGCTCGATGAACTCAGCTCGCGCACGCGCAGCATGTCCGAGCGCACGACGCGCGCGGTGCCCGGCCAGCTGGTGATGCCGATGATGAGGATGATCATCCAGTAGTTCTGGCCCCAGGCGGCGGCCAGCACCATCGCCAGCGGCAGCCAGGGGATCACGAGGAACGCGTCGGTTAAGCGCATCCAGCCTTCGCCCTGCCAGCCTCCGTAGAAGCCGGCGGCGATGCCGATGCCGGCGCCGAGGACGGTGGACATGAACGCGGCGAGCAGACCGACCATGAGCGAGATGCGCGCGCTCCAGATGAACTGGGCGAGCACGCTCTGCCCCACCTGGTCGGTGCCGAACCAGTTGTAGTAGTACGCCGTCGGCGGGTGGTACGGGCCGTAGAGCTCGCCCGTGGCCGGGTCCTTGATCTGCGCGTTGGGGTCGAGCAGCGCGTGGTCGGCGAGGAACGGCGCCAGCAGCGCCATGAGCATGAAGACGACCAGGATGCCGAGGCCGACCATGCCCTGCCAGTTGCCGCGGTAGAGCTTCCAGACCTGGTGCGTGTTCCAGGTGGTGAGCTCCGCGCGCTCGGGGTTGCCGGCGGCCCAGAGCCAGACGCAGGCGCCGCCGAGGATGACGACGACCGTCTGGATGGCCCAGTTGTAGGAGATCTCGTTGAGCTGCCGGAGACCAGCCGCTCGAGGCCGCCGCCGGCCAGCACGCCCCACGCGAGGAACACGACGCCCACGACGAGCAGCATGATGTTGAACATCCTTGGCCTTGCTCCGCCGCGCGAGGCCGACGACCCCGGCGGCGAAGCAGACGACCGCCAGCAGGAGCATGACCCACGCCGGATACGCGCCGACACTGGCGGAGAAGAAGCCCTTGATCACCTCGGAGAAGCCGCTGGTGATGGGCACGGTCTTCGGATACGTGAGCAGCTCCAGGACGACGCCAGACGATGACCGTCCAGAAGATGACCCAGTTCGCGGAAGCGACGGGGCCGAGATGTGCATGCCTGCACCCTTGGGTCGAGGTAGTAGTACATGATGTCGGCGATGAGGTTGGCGACGATCACGGCGATGCTGGCGATGAGGAACACCGCCTGCATCACCGGGTAGTCGCGCTTCTGCATCGAGTCGTAGGAGAGCAACCCGAGACCGGGCCAGTTGAACACGCTCTCCGCGAGGATCGCGCCCGACATCACGAAGCCGAGGTTCATCATCACGATGGTGACCGTCGGCAGCATCGCGTTGGGCACGACGTGGCGCCAGAGGACCGCGTTCTCACTGAGCCCCTTGGCGCGGGCGGTGAGCGCGAAGTCCTCCTTCATGACGCCGGTGATGGAGCTGCGCATGATGAGGTGGTACTCGCCGACGTAGGCGATGGCGAACGTGAACGCCGGCAGGAACAGGTGCTTCATCAGCGACTGGAAGGCGGCGAAGCCGCTGAGCTCCACGCCCGGCTCCTCCATGCGCCCGGTGGGGAACCAGCGGAGCTTGGTGGCGAACAGCATGATCATCAGGAGGCCGAACCAGAACGTCGGCATGGCGTACAAGACCATCCCTAAGTTCGTGGACACGACGTCGTAGGTGCCGTTGCGTCTCCACCCCGCGAACACCCCCATGATCATGCCGATGATGGTGGCGAAGACGGTGCCCACCCCCACGAGCAGGATGGTGGGCCAGATGCGCTCGGCGACGACCTCGGTGACCGGGCGCTTCTCGGAGAACGACATGCCGAACTTGCCCTGGACCGTGTCGCGCCAGTAGTAGACGAACTGCTGCCACATCGGCTTGTCGAGGTTGAAGGTCTTGCGCTGCTTCTCGATGACCGACGGGTCGGTCTTGCCCTTGGGGAGAAGGAGCCGGGCCGGGTCGCCCGGGAGGATGCGGAAGAGCGCGAAGTTGAACGAGGCCACGAGGATGATCGTGAGGACCGCGTTCAGCACCTTCCGAATGAAGTACCGTCGTTTGTCCACTGCACTGCGGGTCCGCCCCGCGCCCGGCCCCGAACGCCGGCGGACCCTTACCCCCTTCTCACATCCGCGGTTGCCGGACCCCTGATAGCGCTGTGCTGCACTGCTGTGGACGACCCCGGACGGGGCCTCGGGAGGTTAGACGACGCGGGCGCGGCGTTCCGTCGGGCGCACGGCGAATCGCGCGGTCGGCGGCGGTGACGACGTGCCTGGGTGACGGACGTCTCGCCGTGTGGTACCCCCTGACGGCCCGGCCCGCGAGTCGCGGAGCCGGGCGGCTAGGGGGTCACGATAGACGGCGCGGCGGGCGCGGCAAGGCGGGGCTACGCCCCGGGCAGCCGCGCCTCGCGGCCGGCGCGCCGCAGGACGCCGACGAGGCGGTCCAGCGGCAGTTCGTAGGCGGTGTTGCCGTCGCGCCCGACGGTGGTGGTCGCCGCCGTGCAGCGCGTTGCAGACGCTCTCGGCGGTCGCGTCCACCGCAGCCTCGAACAGCTCGCACATCTGGTCGTTGGTGACCGAGGTGATCGCCAGCGGCTCGGCGGCGTCGCGCGGCACGCGGTGCGCGGTGGTGAAGGCCACCATGATCTCGCCGCTGCCGTCCGAGGCGTAGGAGCCCGTGGCCGCCAGGCCCAGCGCGCAGCGCTTGGCCAGGCGCTCGCACTGCCGCGCCGTCAGCGGCGCGTCCGTGGCCAGCACCACGATGCACGACCCCTCGCGGTTCTCCACGGGCATGAGGTCGGTGATCTCGCGGCCCACAGGCACGCCGTCCACCATGAGCCGGTGACGGATGCCGAAGTTGGTGAGCGCGAGCACGCCCACGTCAGTGCGCGCCCGTGGGCGGCGACGACCCGCGACGAGGTGCCGATGCCGCCCTTGAAGTCGAAGCACGTCATGCCGGTGCCGGCCCCGACGCAGCCTTCGGCCACGGGGCCGGCCGCGGCGCCGTCCAGGGCGGCGCGCACGTGCTCCTCCGCACGTGCATGCCGCGCAGGTCGTTGAGGAAGCCGTCGTCGCACTCACCGACGACCGGCATGACGGCGTCCTCGATGCCGCGCGCCGGATCGCGGTCCATCATCCAGCGGACGGTGGCGTCGTAGACGGCGCCGGCGCTCTGCGAGTTGGTGAGCAGGATCGGCGTCTCGATGAGGCCCCACTCGCGGATGGCGCTGATGCCGATGACCTCGCCGACGCCGTTGGCGACGAAGGCGCCGGCGATGACGCGCTCGTGCCAGATGCCGTCGCCGTGAGGGAAGATGGCGGTGACGCCCGTGCGGGCGGGCCCGCTGCCGTGCGGCAGCTCGGGCCCGCCCCACGAGACGGTACAGTGACCGACGCGCACGCCGGGCACGTCGGTGATCGCGTTCAGCGGCCCGGCCGTCAGCCTGCCGACGGCGACGCCGAGTTCGCGAGCCGGCAGCGCTCCGGCGCCGGTCACGCTGCTCTTCCCCGCTTACTCCAGGATGCCGGCGCGGTGAGCCTTGAGGTACGCGCCGCAGAAGTTGTCCTCGCCGCGAAGCGCCTCGATGGACTTGATGGTGGCCATCATCTGCTTGTTGCGCACGTCGAGCACGGCGCCGTCGATGCCCAGTCCCGCGCACATCGCCACGAAGGTGCGGTTGAGGAGCGGGCGGTTCGGCAGGCCGAAGCTCACGTTGCTGAGGCCGCCGGTGGTGCGCACCGGCAGGCGATCCTTGACCAGCTTGAGGGTCTCCATGGTGACCTGTGGGGCCGCACGGATCGGCCGAGACCGACAGGACGAGCGGGTCGACCCACACGTCTTCGGCGGGCAGGCCGACGCCGGTGCACAGGTCGTGCAGCTGCTGGGCGACGGCGAAGCGGTCCTCGGCGGTCGGCGGGATGCCCTCTTCGCTGAGGCACAGGGCGATGACCGGGCACTTGTACTTCTCGACGAGCGGCAGGGCGGCGTCGATGCGCGCCTGCTCACCGCTGATCGAGTTGATGAACGGGCACCTTGCCGCCCTTGTCGATGATCAGCTTGACGCCGTGCTCGAGGACGGCGGCGCTGGCCGAGTCGACCATGAGCTGCATGTCGGTGACGCCCATCACGGTCTCGATGAGCCAGGTCATGTCGGCGATCTCGTCGCCGCCGGCGACGCCGCCGTTGACGTCGAGCACGACCGGCGCCGGCCTCGACCTGGTCCATGGCCAGTGTCTTGATGAACTCCGCGTCGCGCGCCTGGATCGCCTCGGCGACCTGCTTGCGCGTCCCGTTGATCGATTCACCCATCAACAGCATTGAACAACCTCCACGACGATTACCCGGGACGGACGTCTGAAGAGTATATGCGAACCCTTGTGCAACGCCAGTTACCGAGCTTCCGATAGGCAAGCGAGGCGCGGCGCGCGAGGCGACCGCCTGCGATCAGTCAGCCTCGGGCGGCGGGACGATCCAGTCGGGCGCGACGCTGCGGCGATCGCCGTCGCGCCGCTCGCCGCGGCGGGGCCGCGCCGCTCGCGACGCCGCTCGGTGCCCGGCGGTCGATCCTCACCACGACGTCGTCGCGGCCGTCGAAGAGCGCGGAGAAGTGCTCGTAGAGCCGCTCGCGCAGCGGTCCCGTGACGAAGAGGACGTAGTGGTCGGTCCCCTGGCTTTCCATAGCCTACTGTACCCTCGGCAGAGCGAGCCCGCCGACACGGCCGCGGCGTAGCCGAGGCTGGCCACGCGGGGCCTCAGTCGTAGGTCATGTAGACCGTCTTGGTGCGCGTGTAGAAGTCGAGCGCGGCCGGGCCCTGCTCCTTGAAGGTGTTGGCGCTCGACTGCTTGAAGCCGCCGAACGGCGCCTGCAGGGCGAGGCCGGTCGTCGGCTCGTTGACCTTGACCACGCCGGCCTCGATGCGGTCGACGAAGGTGAAGGCGCGGCGCAGGTCGTTGGTGACGACGCTCGCCGCCAGTCCGTAGCCCACGGCGTTGGCCTTGACCATGGCGTCGTCCAGGTCCCGCGCGCGGACGATGCCGATCACCGGCCGAAGATCTCCTCCTGCGCCAGCCGGCTGTGCACGTCCACGCCATCGAAGACCGTCGGCCGCAGGAAGTGGCCATCCCCACCCGCCCTGCCGCCGCCGGCGAGAAGCTCGGCCCCCTCCTCGCGGCCGATGCGCACGTAGTCCAGGTCGGTCTCGAGCTGCTCCTCGCTCACGGCGGGGCCCATCTGGACACCGCTCTCGAGGCCGTCCCCGACGTTGAGCGCGTTGGCGGCCTCGGCGAGCCCCGCGGCGAACCGGTCGGCGATGCCCTCCTCGACGATGACGCGGC
>CAVUGS010000021.1:0-59328 GCA_963741075.1 uncultured Thermoleophilia bacterium | reverse complement strand
CCTGCGTCCTCGCCGAGCCGATCCTCGGGGACGCCGGCATCATCCCGCCGGTGCCCGGGTTCCTCGAGGGCCTGCGCCGCATCTGCGACGAGAACGACGTGGTGCTCATCTTCGACGAGATCATCACCGGCTTCCGCGTCTCACTCGGTGGCGCGCAGGAACTGTACGGCGTGACCCCGGACATCACGTGCGTGGCCAAGGCCGTCGGCGGCGGCACGCCGGGCGCCGCCGCGTTCGGCGGCAAGAAGGAGATCATGGAGCTCGAGGCGGACGGCACCGTGCTGCACGGCGGCACCTACTCGGGCAACCCGATGACCCTCGCCGGCATGAACGCCGCGCTCGACATCCTGATCAACGACCGCGAGCGCGTGTACGGCCACCTCAACACCATCGCCAACGCGATGGTGGAGGGTATGCGCGGCATCTTCGCGGAGAACGGCGTCCCGGCGTACATCAGCCAGGTCGGCCCGATGTGGCAGGTCTTCTTCGGGCACGAGGAGCCGGTGACGAAGTACCGCCAGGCGCGGGCCAGCGACACGCGCTTCTTCGAGATGCTTCAGAGAGAGTGCCAGGCGCGCGGGGTGTACTTCCACAACTTCAACTTCGAGCGCTTCTTCGCCAGCACGGCGCACACCAAGTCCGAGGTGGACCGCAGCCTCGAGGTGATCGCCGAGGCGACCAGGATCGTCAAGAAGCGGCTCAGCGACCTGCCCGCGGGGGTCTGAGCAGCAGACGCGAGTCAAGGAGGGGCTGGGGGCGCCACCAGGCGCCCCCAGCCCCTCTCGTCTGCCGGCCGCCCGGCACACAGGCTGTGCGCACGCTCAGCGCAGGCTGAGCACCCAGAACGCCTGGTAGGCGACCACCGCCGCGAGCACGCCGGCCAGCAGCGCCGCCGCGACGGTGGCGACCCGGTAGACGCGCAGGCGCCAGAGCAGGAGTGCGCCGACGGTGACGATGCCGACCTTGAACGCCAGCGCCGGCACCGTCCCGGCGCGCAGGAAGTAGTCCATGATGTCGTTCGACTCCGTCGCGAAGCCGAGCCACAGCGAGTAACGCGTGAGCGCCAGATCGGCGACGTTGAGCGCCCAGAGCTCGACGAGGAGGAGCAAGAGCAGCCGGTCCCGCGACTCGCTGGGATGCGGCCTGGTCCTGCGCATGTGCAGCCCCAGGCTCACTGCGGCAGCCGCGTCGTCACGATCGCGTCGGCGGCGCCGGCGTCGGACTCTATCCAGGCGACGGTGTCGCCGCTGACCGCGACCTCGGTGACCTCGCCGTCCACCTCGGCGACGACGAAGGATGGGCCGCCGCCGAGGCGGCGGCCCATCACGCGGCTGCCGCTCGCGGCGCTCTCCCCCCACACGACGGTCGTGCCGTCGCAAGCCGGTCCGGCGAGGCCGGTCAGGTCCGCGGCGAGCGTCCTCGTGCCTCCTCCGTCCACGCCCGCCGCGGCCACGATGCCGGAGCCCGCCGTCTCTGACGACTGGCCCCACACGAGGGTCCTGCCGGCGAGCGCGAGTCCCGTGAGCTTGCCGCGCGAGAGTCCGGCCGCCACGGGCCAGCTCGTGCCGCTGGCGATCTCCTTGGCGGTGAAAGGTCCCGTCCAGCTTTCCGCCCAGACCACGAGGCCCCCCGACACCACCGGCGCGCCGTACTGCGGGGCCACCTCCAGCCAGGCGCCGCTCCCGACGCGCACGCCGTGGATGCCCTGTCTGCCGATCGCCCTCGCCGAGCACCACACGGCGAGGTCGCCGGAGATGGCGGGATGCGAGTGGACGGAGCCGATGTCACCCAGGATCCAGCGACGGCCGGTCTCGGTGTCGTAGGCGATCGCCTGAGCCGCGAGGCTCGCCTGCCGCTCCGCCTCGAACCAGACGGCGTAGCGCTCGCCCACGGCCGGGTCCCACGTGGAGCGCAGGCCCGGTCCCGGGCCGAGCAGCAAGACGTTCCCCTTGTCCAGGTCCAGGAACTCGATGGATGCGCCGTCCCGCCAGATGAGGTGCGGCCCGTTGAGCCCCAGACCGCTCAGCTCGCCGCCGTTGCGGCCGGCGAGACGGTAACCGGCGCTCGTATGCTCGACGGTCGGCGTCCGGATCCAGCGGGAGCGCTCGACGCGGTAACCGGCGGCGCCGAGGGCGGCGCCGGCGGCGACGATGACGAGCGAGGCGAGCAGTGCGCGCAGCCACGAGGGCCGGCGCTGCGGCCGGCCGGACCCTGGAGCCGGGGCGGAGGAGACGGGCGGCGGCGCCGGAGGCGCTCCCGCCGCCGTCTGCCGTCGTGGACCCGTCGGGACGGCCTGTCAGCGCGTCCGGCACAGGTGCAGCAGATCCGCGTACACGCCGTAGGCCGTCTGCGGCACCAGCGCGTGCCGCTCGCTGACGAGCACGTCGGCCATGAGGTCGGTGTGGAGCAGGGCGCCGAGCGACTCGCCACTGACCGCCGCCAGCGGGTGCTCGATGTCGAGCTCCTCGGCGCGCAGACGGGCGCGGACCGGGCCGGCCGGCGAACCGTCGCGCCCGGCCGGCTCCCGCCAGACGCTCGACACCAGCCGCAGACGCCGGCCTTCTTGACGAGCGCGCACGATCCGCTCGAGTGGCACGTCGCGGAGGCTCTCGCGGGTCACGTCCGCCGGCGTGATGCCGGCGCCCATGGCGACGTTGGCGAGCGCCGCGGCTTTGCTGGCCGCGTCCCAGCCGTCCACGTCGTTGCCGGGGTCGGCCTCCGCGTAGCCGTCGGCCTGCACCTGGGCGAGCGCGTCGTCGAAGCTCCGGCCGGTGCCCATCGCGTCGATGATGAAGTTGGTGGTGGCGTTGAACACGGCCTCGAAGCCGAGTAGTTCGCAGTCGGGGAGGGTGTACTCCAGGAGGCTGAAGACAGGGAGGCCGTCCATGACCGTGCTCTCGAAGCGGATGCGGCGACCGCTGGCGGCCGCCGCCGCCGAGACCTCCGGCCAGCTCCAGGCGATCGGACCCTTGTTGGCCGTGACCACGTCCATTCCCAGGCGGAACGCCTCGAGGACGTGGTCTGTCGCCGCCGGCCTGTGAGCGGCCGCGCCGGCGGCGACTCCGGAGAGGTCGCCCATCACCGTCAGTTCCGCGAGGACGTCCGCGCCGGAGGCGGCGAGCAGCTCTGGAGCCGGCCGGGCCGCCTGCGGCGGGGCCGGCCCGTCGCCGACGGCCGCAAGCACCTCCGCCGGCGTCAGGCCGGCGGGGTCGAGCAGGCTGCCGTGGCGCGTGCCGGCGGCGGTGACGAGCACGCGCAGGCCGTGGCGGTCTGCGAGCGCCCGCTCCTGGGCGGCGAGCAGCTCGCACAGCGCGCGGGCGACGCTGCCGAAACCGAGCAGGCAGAGCCTGACCTCGCGAGGCGCGGAGGGATCAGGCTCCTGGTCAAGACCGGCGAAGGAGATGCTGACGTCGCGCGGGGCGCCGGCCGGCGTGGCTGCGCCGGCGCTCATCGCATCGAGCGTGACAGGTCGCCGACCGCGGCCACCAGGCGCTCGAGCTCGCCCGCCGTGGTGTACGGGGCGAGCCCGACCCGCACCAGCCCGCCGCGGGCCTGCAGGCCCAGCAACTCCACGAGGCGTTGGGCGTAGAAGTCGCCGTCCCAGGTGAACAGGCCACGGGCGCCGAGCGCGCGGCAGACCTGGCCCGCTTGGAACCCGTCGAGCGTGAACGAGACTGTCGACGTGCGCGGGCTGCCCTCCGGCGGACCGTAGAGAGTGAGGCCGGGGATCCCGGCGAGCTGCTCGCGCAGCCGCATCGCGAGCGGCTGCTCGTAGGCCTCGCCGGCCAGCATGCCGGCCACGACCGCCCTGCGCCGGCCCTGCAGGCCGGCGGGGAGGCGGTCGCTCACCATGGTCGCGTGGCGCTCGCCGAGGTCGGCGATGAAGTCGACCGCCGCGGTGGTCCCGGCCATCCCCTCGTGGTTCAGCGTGCCGGTCTCCCACACGTACGGCGGGTCGGGCTCCTGGGTGGCCAACCGGACCGGGTCCAGCACCTCCGTGGCCTCGCGGCGCGCGTACATGAGTCCCACGTGCGGACCGAAGAACTTGTAGGCGGAGCAGAGCAGGAAGTCGCAGCCGATCGCCTTGACGTCGATCGGCCCGTGCAGCGCGTAGTGCACCGCGTCGACGACGCTCAGCGCGCCGGCCTCGCGCGCCAGCGCTGCGGCGCGCGCGACGTCGTTGACGGTGCCGACCGCGTTGGACGCGTAGCCGACGGCGATCACGCGCGTCTTGCCCGGCTCGACGAGCTTCTCGAACGCCTCCCAGTCCAGGCTGCACGTCTCGAGGTCGACGGGGACCTCGCGGACCACCGCGCCGCGCTCGGCCAGCCGCAGCCACGGACCGCGGTTCGCCTCGTGGTCCAGCTGGGTGACGAGGACTTCGTCTCCCGGCTTGATGTCGCGTGCGACGGCGTCGCTGAGGAGGAAGGCGAGCGTGGTCATGTTGGCGCCGTAGCTGACATCCTGCCAGTTACAGCCGAGGAGGTCGGCGGCGGCCTGGTGCGCCGCCTGCAGGACGGCGTCGGTCTCCTCGGAGGTCGCGAAGGCGCCGTGGACGTTACAGTTGTGGTTGACGAGGTAGTCGACGACGGCGTCGATGACCCGCTGCGGCGTCTGCGTCCCCCCGGGCCCATCGAGATAGGCTGCGGGCCGCCCGTCCACCACGCGCTTGAGCGCGGGGAACTGGCGGCGGACGTAGGCGACGTCGAACGGGGACATGGCTCACCTCTGGCCGGCGGTGGCAGGAAGACAAGTGTACCGTCCCGTGCAGGAACCGCGCACATGGGGCAGGATGGAAGGACGATGCCGGCCGGACAAGACAAGGTCATGAGGGGAAAGAACGATCGCGCGCCCCTCCAGAAGCTGGAGCGCGCGCTTCGGCGCGAGTTCTCGGTCATCTGCTTCGCGTGGGACGGCACCGCCGTGGCGCGCCGCGACGCGGACGCCTCGGCGGTGCGCAGCCGCGTGGAGCGGCTGACGGCGCTCGGCGTCGACATCGCGGTCGTCAGCAGTTCGGACGTGGCCGAGGTGGATGCGCAGCTGCGCGCCCGCCCGGGCGTCGAGGGGCGCCTCTTCCTGCATCTCTCCCGCGGCTCCGAGATCTACGTGGTGGGACCCGCCGGGCCGCGCCTGCTCGAGCGGCGGGAGGCGGCCTCTCTGGAGGAGGAGCAGCTCGTCGCGACCGCGGAGGCGCTCCGCGACCGTCTGGACGAGGCCGGGCTGGACGTCGCGCTCGCCGGCGACCACCTCAACCGGAGGTCGATCGACCTGGTCCCCGACTGGCCGGAGCCGCCGGGCGCCAGCGTCGCGGAGCTCCGTCGGCTGGTCGACGAACGCCTGCGTGAGGCCGGCATCGGCGGCGGTCTGACCGAGTGCATGGACCTCGCGCGCGAGATCGGCCGTGAGGCCGGCCTGTCGTACCCGGCCATCACCAGCGACGTCCGGCACATCGACATCGGTCTCACGGGCAAGGGCGACGCGATGCGCGCGGTGACGCGCGCGCTGGTCACGGGGCGCGGGCGGCAGCCGCAGGACCTGTTGGTGCTGGGCGACACGTTTGGGCCCGTCGTGGATGGACGGGGGACCGACTCCGCCATGCTCATCCCCGAGTTGCGCCGCGCCGTGTACGTCAGCGTCGGCGAGGAGCCGGCCGGGGTGCCGCCGCAGGTGCTGCACGCCGGCGGCGGCCCCATCTCGTTCCTCGACATCCTGCACGACCAGCTCGCGATGCGCGAGATCGTCGCCCGGCAGAGCTTCCCCGAACCGAACGCCGACCCCTCGTGGCGCTTCGAGGTCAAGGGGTTCGACCCGTTCCGCGAGCGCGAGGTCGAGACGTGGCTCACAGTCGCCAACGGCGAGACCGGGACGCGCGGCGCGCTCGAGGAGGGCTCCGCGATCTCGACGCCGGCCACCCTCGTCGCCGGCGTGTACGGCGACGGGACCGGCGACCCCCCCTTCCGCCAGCCGGTCCCCGCGCCGGACTGGACGGGCCTCCGGCTCATGGTGGCCGGCAGCGCGATGTCTCTCTCCAACGGCGAGATCATCGATCACGAGCGCGTACTGGACATGCGGCACGGCATCGTCTTCCGCACCTGGCGTCAGCGGCTGCGCAGCGGTCGCAGCGTCCGCCTCCGCACGGCGCGGTTCGCCTCACTGGCCGACCGCCAGGTGATGGCGGCGCGGGCCGAGGCCACCCCTGAGGACTTCGCCGGTTCGCTGGTCTGGCAGAGCGCCATCGGCGTGTCGCACGCCGGCGGGCCGACCAGAGAGACGGAGTTCGAAGTGCTCGACGACCCGCCCGGCCTGATCGCGCGCACGCGGGGCCGCAACGGCGGTGGGCACGTGCTCGCGGTGACGACCAATCCGGCGCCCGGCTCGCCCGTCGCGCGCACCCCCCAGCAGGCGCGCGACGTGATCGGCGGGCGTCTCGAACCGGGAGACCCGGCGACGGTGGACCGGCTCGCGGCGATCGTCTCGGCGCGCACCAAGGTGCCGTCGCCCGAGGTCGCGCGCCGAGCCCTCGAGCGGGCGCGCGACGCCGGCTACGACGAGCTGCTGCGGCGGCACCGGGCGGCGTGGGACGAGGCCTGGGACGCCGCCGACCTGCGCGTCGACGGCGATGCTGACGACCAGCACGCGCTGCGCTTCGCCATCTACCACATGATCAGCACGGCGCACCCCGTCAAGGAGACCGTCTCCGTGGGCGCCCGCGGTCTGGGCGGCATGTCCTACTTCCTGCACGTCTTCTGGGACACGGAGATCTTCGTCCTGCCGTTCTTCATCTACACCCAGCCGGAGACGGCGCGGACGCTGCTCAAGTACCGTTATCGCAACCTCCCCGGTGCCCGGGAGAAGGCCACACAGATGGGGTTCCGCGGCGCGCTGTACCCGTGGGAGTCGGCTGACAAGGGTAGCGAGACGACGCCGCCCTACGGGTACGGCCCGAGCGGCGAGCAGGTGCCCATCCTCTCGGGCCTCATGGAGCACCACATCTCGGCCGACGTCGCCTGGGGCACGTGGGAGTACTGGAAGGCGACCGGGGACGACGCGTTCATGGCGAGCATGGGCGTGGAGATGCTCCTGGAGACGGCGCGGTTCTGGGTCTCGCGCGCCGCGCGCGACCGCGAGGGCCGGTACCACGTCCGCGTGGTCGTCGGGCCGGACGAGTACCACGAGGGCGTGGACGACAACGCGTACACCAACGTGCTCGCGCGCTGGAACATCAAGCGCGCGCTCGAGGCCCTGGCCTGGCTCGAGAGCTTCGACGAGGATCTCGCCGAGGAGCTGACGAAACGGCTGGAGATGACCGTCAAGGAGCTCCGCGGCTGGCGCAAGGTCATCGACGGCTACGTCGACGGCTATGACCCGGAGACGCTGCTCTACGAGCAGTTCGCCGGGTTCTACGACATGGCCGACGTGCCGATCGAGAACCTCCGGCCGCGGCCGATGGCCGCCGACCTTCTGCTCGGCCGCGACGTGACGCTCGTCAGCAAGGTGGTCAAACAGGCCGACGTCGTCATGCTCTGCCACGTGCTCGCCGACGAGATCGACGAGGTGGCGACGCGCGCCAACTACGACTACTACGAGCCGATCACCTGCCACGGGAGCTCCCTGAGCCCGGGCATCCACGCCGCGGTGGCGGCGCGGCTCCACGACGTCCCCGAGGCGACGGAGTACTTCAAGATGGCGGCGGCGATCGACCTCGCCGACAACATGGGCAACGCGGCCGCCGGTCTGCACATGGCCACCATGGGCGGCCTGTGGCAGGCGGCCGTGATGGGCTTCTGCGGCATCATGCGCCGCGGCGAGGCGCTGCGGCTGGACCCGCAGCTGCCGGAGACCTGGGAGCGGGTCCGCCTGCCCCTGCGGTTCCGCGGTGCCCACCTGCAGTTGGATCTCCGCGCCAGACGGGGCGGAGTCGACGTGGGTATAACGGTCGAGAGGGCGCCGGTCACCTTGCAGCTGGACGGGGAGGACCGGGAGCTCAGCCCCGGCCGTCACAAGCTGCGGCGGCGCAACGGACGACCTTGGCAGGTGGATGCCGAATGACGCTTCTTGTAGCCGTCGCGGACGCTTCCGCGGACCAGGAGCTGGTCGCGTCGGCTCGCGCCCTCGCCGCGGTCGCCCGCTGGGAGGTCCGCGGCGTCCACGTGCGCGAGCCAGGGATCCAGGAGCCGGGGAGCGCCGACCTCGAGGGACTCGAGCTCACGGCCATCGACGGCGACCCGGTCGAGGCGCTCACCAGACTGGTCGCCGGGGCCGCGGTCGACGCCTTCGCGTTCGGCCTGAGCTGCTCGTGCGGCTCCGGGCCGGCCGCCGGGATGGGCCACGTCGCCGAGGCGCTGCTCAACGGCCACGTCGCTCCCGTGCTGCTGGTCCGGCCGGGCATGCGTCCCGTCGCGGCCCTCAAGCGCCTGTACGTGCCGCTCGAAGGCAGCCCGTCCACCTCGGCCGCGATGCGGGCCGCCGACGACGCGCTCTGCGCGCGCGGCCGCGAGATCGTCATGCTGCACGTGGTCACCGGCGACACACCCGCGGAGATCGGCAGTCTGCCGGCGCCGCGCATGACCGACCAGGAGCACTACGAGTGGAGCGCCTGGCAGGACGAGTTCACGATGCGCTTCTCGACGTGTCCTGAGGGCGGGCGCCATCGCGTGGCCGTGCGCGTCGGTGAGCCCGCCGGCATCATCGCCGAAGAGGCGGAGAAGAACGGCGCCGAGCTCATCGTGCTGTCGTGGAACGGGAGCTTCGAGAGCGGTCACGGCGCCGTGATCAAGGAGCTCCTGACCACGGCGCCGTGCCCGCTGCTCCTCGTGCCCAGCGACGCGCCGGCGCCCGACGCCGTCTGACGTCTTCGAGCGGGGGTTCGCGTTCCCGGAGGCGTAGGGGCGGGCCGAGCGGCGCCGCGGGTCAGGAGGCCCGGGCCGCCCGCCGTGTCTCCGCCCGGCTCGGCCGCGCGGCCTCGCCGACGACCACCGCGGGCTTCGTACCGAACACGGCGACGAGCGTGACCCCGATGAGGACGCTCACGATGCTCACCCACTGCGGCTGCGTCAGGTGCCAGAACCAGATCGGGTTGATGCGCACGAACTCGACCAGGAAGCGCTCGATGCCGGAGAGGACCAGGAACCAGCCGAAGGTCCACCAGCCGGACTTGTCGTAGCGCGTGGCCAGCCGCCACAGGATCCAGACGACGAAGGCCATGGCGATGATCTCGTAGATGGGCGTGGGCTGGACCTCCACGCCGGGAGGGGTCGGGACGGTGCCGTGCGGATAGCCCATGGCCCACGGCAGCGTGCTCACCTTGCCGTAGTCGCCGTCGCCGGCGAGCTGGCAGCCGATGCGGCCGATGAGGTAGCCGAAGGCGGTGGCCGGCGCCATGGCGTTGGCGATGACGTCCAGCGGGTAGCGCCGGACGAGCGTCCAGCCGACCACGCCGAGGAACCCGCCGATGAGGCCGCCGTACCAGACGAAGCCGGCGCCGCCGAAGGCGACGCTCCAGAAGTCCGCCTTGATCTGCGCGTAGTTCTCGATGAGGTAGTAGATGCGGGCGCAGACGAAGCCGCCGATGCCGGCGGCGATGATGAGCTCGTAGGCGAACTCCGAGGGCACGCCGCGGCGGCGCACCAGCGGGCGCACGATGGTCATGCCCGGCACGATGAGCGCCAGGGCGGCCATGAGGCCGAAGCTGTAGAAGCGGAAGTCGCCGATCTGGAAGAGGATGGGTCGCATCTCGCGTCAGTGTAGGTGTTCCCGTCCGGGGCGGCTACCAGACGGGCCGGCTGCCGCCCGAGGTGGGCTCGGCATGCGCTCGTCCTGAGGGGCGGGGTCAGGCGGGCGGGCCGGCGTAGGCGTCGCCCGCCAGCTCTTCCGCCAGCGCCCGGTCGACCACGCCGTTGTACGGCGAGGCCGCGTTCGCGGCGCCGGCGGCCGCGGCCAGACGCAGGGCGGCCGCCGTGCTCTCTCCGCGCTGCAGCGCCAGCGTGAGCCCGGCGGCGAAGCAGTCGCCGGAGCCGACGGGGTTGACGGCGCGGATCCGGCGGGTGGCGACGCGCCACTCGGCGCCGTCCAGCACGGCCACCGCGCCGGCGGCGGCGAGCGTCAGGACGGCGCCGCTCGCGCCGGCGGCCATCAGGCGCCGGCAGAGCTCGAGGCCCTCGGCCTCGAGCGCCTCCGGCGCCGCCTCCTTCTCGTCGGCACAGTGCGCCTCGGGCGCGCCGACCGCCGAGCAGGCTTCCGCGAGGTTGACCTTGACGAGGTCGGGCCGCTCGGCCAGCGCACCGGCCAGTTGCTCGCCGGTCGCGTCCACGAGCACCCGGTAGCCGGCGGACCGGGCCGTGCGGACCAGGGCGGCGTAGAAGCCGGGTGAGGAGCCCGGTGGCGCCGCTCCGCTGATCACGGCCCACTCGTCCTGCCCGGCGGCGTGGCCGCCGACGAGGTGCGCCAGCGCCTGCTCGTCGGCCGGCGCGACCTCCGGGCCGAACTCGTACAGGCGCGTGACGGACCCGTCGTCCCCCAGGACGACGGTCGAGACGCGCGCCTCTCCTTCCGCGGCCAGTACGTCGAGCTCGAGCCCCTCGTCGTGCGCGAGCTCGGCGATGACCCGGCCGCCGCGTCCGGCGGCGAAGCCCGTGAGCAGCCCTTCGCCGCCCAACGCCAGCGTCGCGCGCAGCACGTTGGCGCCCTTGCCGCCGGCCTGCGTGCGCAGCGCGCGGCAGCGCGTCAAGCCGCCGGGCCGCACGAGGTCGCCGGCGAGCATGCGGTCGATGGCGAGGTTGGGGCAGATGACGAGGGTCATGACCCTCCCGGGTCGAGGTCTGATGGCCAGGGCCTGCGGGTCGGCGGCGGCGGGCCGCGTCTCAGCGCCTGAGGTGCACGTACCCTTTGCCGTCGGCGATCTTGACGTTGGTGTCCAGCGCCGCTGAGAACCCCTGCACCCGCTGCAGGATGCTGTCGGCCTCGGAGCCCGTGGCCAGGGAGGGGACTCCGGAGCCGCCGCCCACCACGGGGACGAGCTGCGCGTCGATGCGGTCCTCCGACACCTTGGCGCGCACGAGCACGGTCTCGGCGGTCTCGCCGCTGAACCCGCTGAACACCAGGTTGCCGAGGCTGTAGAAGATGAGCCCGCCGTGGTAGGCCTCCACGCCGTCGAGCAGGTGCGGGTGGTGCGCGAAGACGATGTCCGCGCCGGCGTCGATGGCCGCTTTGCCCTCGCTCTCCTCGAGATAGCTGGGCGCGCGTTTGTACTCGAAGTTCCAGTGCCAGCCGACGATGACGTAGTCGGCCTTCTTCCGGGCCGCCTTGATCGCCTTCTTGACCGCGCCGATGTCGGCGCGGCCGGGCGCCGTGCCCGGGCTGGACGACGTGGCAGGATAGCCGACCGGCAGTACGTCCGAGAATCCGAGGAAGGCGACCCTGGCGCCGTCCTTCGTCTCGAGCAGCGCGCCGCCCAGCGCCTCCTTGAGGTCCTTGCCTGCGCCGACCACGGCGATGTCGTTCTTCTCCAGGTACTCGAAGCTGTCCAGCAGCCCGCTGTCGCCCATGTCGCCGGCGTGGTTGTTGGCCATGGTCACCACGTTGATGCCGCTCTTGGCCATCGCCGGCGCGAGGGCGGGGTTGCCCTTGATGACGACGTCCTTCCAGCCTTGCGGGTCACCGCCCGTGGTGAGCGGGCTCTCGAGGTTCACGAAGCCGAAGTCGCTCTTCTCGAACGTCGGCGCGACGCTCTTGAACAGGTCGCTGCCCATGCTCGCGACGACGCCGCTGACGCCGAACCCGCCGATGACGTCGCCGCCCGCCGTGACCGAGAAGGTGGGCGCGGCGGTCGGCGTCGGGCTCGGCGACGGGGTGGGCGATGACTCGGCGGACGGCGAGGCGGAAGGGCCGCCGCCGCGCCGCTCGCGGCTGGGCCGGCCCGCTCGGCGGTCTCGGCGCCGTCGCTGCCGCCGAACGGGCCCCAGCCCGCCGCGGCGGCCACGCCGGCCGAGCCGGCCACGATGAGAACGAGCACGATGAGGAGGAGCAGGCCGCCGCCCCGGCGCTTGCGCCGGCGGCCCCCGCTGCGCCCGCGGCGATCGCGGGGCGGTCCGCCGCCGCCGGACGCCGAGCTCACGGGGTCGGCGCCGGGCCCGGTCCCAGCCCTGTAGACGCGGTACGGTTTGTCGTGACGGGACGGCGTGCTCATGGGTCACCATAGTACACGGGCGATCCGGCCGGCGCGTCCGCCCAACGCGCTCTCGACGCGCGCGGCCGTGGCGGAAATCAAGCCTGCGGCGCGGCGGGCGATAAGATGACCGGGGCCTCACGTCCGGCACCGGGGGTCACGTGCCTGCAGCGCGCCGCAGCATCAGCTTGGCCTGCGCCGTCCTCGCGGTGGCCGCGCTGTGCGTCATCGTCGCCGGCTGCGGCCTGGGCGGAACGCCGGGCGAGGACGCCGCGGCGCGCCAGCAGCGGACGCTGCGTCTGGCGCGCTTTCAGCTGTCCCATGCCGCGACGGCCCTGCTGGACCACGACCGTGAGGGCTTCCTGCAGTGGTTCCCCGGCGACGGCGGTACGCCCGAGTCCCTTGAGGCGCGGGCGGCCCTGGGCGAGGTGTACGACACGCTGGCGGGGCTGCCGTGGCGCACGTTCTCGTTCGACGTCACGCCGCGCGACCAGGACGGGGTCTACCGGGTGCGGGGCACCGGCCAGCTCGGCGACGCCGGGCCCCCGGACAGGATCGCCGTCGTCCGGTACCTCAGGCTCATGGACGTCGCCGACGGCGCCGTCGTGCTCGCCGACGAGACGCCGGAGGACCTGCGCGGCAGATACCTGATGGCGCTGCACCGTCCGCTGGTGCTGCAGCGCCCCGGACTCATCGTGCTCGGCGACCGGAGGGCGCGCGCCCGAGCTGGGGAGGTCATGGCCGCGGCCGCGCGGGCACGGCCCCTGCTCGCCGGCCTCGGCATCGACACGAGCCCGACCGTCGTCGTCACCGTCTACGGCTCAGCCGCCGACGTGCGCGACGCGCTCGGGATCGGCGCGTCGGCGATGCGGCTGGTCTTCTTCTCCCACCCCTCGCTGCGTGCGGCCGACGAGTACTGGCCCACGCACGACGTCGGCGTCATGGGCCCCTGGATGCGCGATCTGGGGTACTCCATGGACGGAGTGCTGGGGCACGAGCTCGCCCACGCCTACACCTTGAAGTGGTTCGGGGGAGACGAGCCGCCGCCGGCGCTACTGGTCGAGGGCATCGCTCAGGCGGCGGAAGGCTTGCCGGCCAGCTCGTCGCTGCGGGAGGAGGTCGCGACCGGCGACCAGCTGTGGCCGCTGCCGGAGTCGTTCGCCGACACCGACGTGTGGGACGGCGGCGACGCGGAGGCCGTGAGCCTCGGCTACCAGGTCGGGGGTGCGCTCGTGGGCTACGTCGTCTCGCGCTGGGGCCCGGACAAGCTCCGGCCCTTCGCGCAGGCGGTGGCCGCCGCTGAGCCCTCCGAGGCCGGCATGGACGAGGCGCTCGGCGGCTCGCTGGGCGTGGACTGGCGAGAGTTCTACGCGGGCTGGCGCCGCTACGTCCTCGGCGGCGACTGACAGGCCGGGCGCCCGCGGAGCGGGGCGGCCACCGCGCGGCCGTACAATGACGTATGGCCGCACAGTCACGCAGAATGCACTCAGCCCTTCTCGCCTCAGGGGCCGCGCTCGCGGTCGCCGTGGTCGTCCTCGCCGTGTTCGGCGCGCTGCTGCCGGGACTGACCCAGGACCGGCCGGCGCCGCGTCCGGCGCAGCGCACCGTCGCCACGCAGGACGTGCAGGCCGCGCTGGACGAGGCCAAGCAGGCGCTGCTCGCGCACGACCGCCCCGGCTGGGACGCCGCACTGCCGTCGTCGGGTGGCGACGCACGCCGCGCCGTCGCGGCGCTCTACCGGCACCTCGTGAGGATCCCCTGGACGGACGTGCGCCTGATCGCCGAGCCCGTGCGCGGCCATCCCGGCCGTTTCTATGTCGGCGCCGTCGGCAGGGTCGCCGGCGCGGACCCGGCCGACCGCATCATGGCTCGGCGCGTCTTCGACGTGGCGCTGCGTCGCGGGCGGCCGGTCCTGCGCGCCGACGTCACGCCGCAGGACGTCCGCGGCCAGCAGATCATGGCGTTCGACCAGCCCGTGGTCGTGCGCCGCAACGGGCTGGTCGTGATCGCCGACAAGCAGGAGCGGGCCGCCGCAGAGGCGCTGGCGAAGGCCGGCGGCCCGGCCCGCGAGCTCCTGAAGCTGCTCGGCCTCGAGGCGCGCAAGCCCGTGGTCGTGTACTACTTCTCCTCCCGGCGGCAGCTGCTGCGCTCGCTCGGCGAGGACCCCGGCGAGGCGCGCGTCCGCTTCTTCTCGCACGCGCCGATCAGGCTGCGCGACGAGCCCACCTGGACGCGGGACGTCGGCGTCCTCGGGCCGGCGCTCGACGGCAGGGAGTCCTGGACACCGCGGATGCTCGCGCACGAGCTGACGCACGCGTACACGTCGCGCTGGTTCGAGCACACCAGGCGCGCGCCGACGCTGCTCGCCGAGGGTCTGGCGACGGCGGTCGAGGGCGGACGCTCTTACCAGCCGCTGCGGGACGACCTGGCGTCGGGTGCCTCGGCCTTCCCGCTCGAGAAGGCGCTCAAGGCCAAGAGCCTGTGGAAGGGCAACGCCATCGACAAGGTGCGTCTGGCCTATCTGGAGGGGGCGTCGCTGGTACTGTACGTCCTCCACCGCTGGGGGCTGCACGGCCTCAAGGACTTCGTCACGGCCGTGAGCGACTCAGACCTGAGCGCCAAGGGCCTCGACGCCGCCGCGCGCAGCAGCGTGGGCGCGAGCTGGGAGGACGTGCGTTCCGGCTGGGCGTCGTTCGTGCAGACGCTGCCGTAGGCGTCCGCGGCCCGGCCGATCTCGCCGCGCCGACTCCGGGCGACCGGCGTATCCGTGAGGCCGTACGTACCCGCGTAAGGTTGCGGCTCCCGCCGTGGAGGGGTACACCCTAGAGCACAAGTCGCACCTCGAAAGGAGACGTGCATGCGCTCCAGGGTCCTCATCCTCGCCACACTCGTCGGCTTGGCGGTCGTCGCGCTGGTGATCGGCGTCGCCGTAGCGGGCGCCGGACAGTCCGATCCCCTCCCCGGGATCTCGGCCCCCGACCTGCTCGCCAAGATGGCGCAGGCCGACGGCGTCACCGCAGTCAGCGGCGAGATCGCCTGGCAGAACGGTCTCTTCGGCGACCTGAGCTCCGCGAGCGCCATGGGTCACCTGCCGGCGCAGTCGCCGCTCACCAGCAGCGGGTCCGGCCGCATCTGGGTCAGCGAGGCCGGCGCCAGGGTCGAATCGCAGGGTTCCGGCGGCGACCAGGTCGTCGTCGTCGACAAGGCCGCGCGCACGGCGTGGGTCTTCGACTACGCGCAGAACACCGTCAAGAAGGTGGTCGTGACGGGCCAGGCGCCGGCGGGGACTCCGCCTCCGGCGCCCGACGCGACGCTCGTGACACCCGAGATGATCGGTCTCTACCTGCAGCAGGTCGCCCGGTTCGCGACCGTCGAGGTGTCCGGGCAGACCAAGGTCGCCGGCCGCGATGCCTACCAGCTGCGCCTGACGCCGGTCGCCACCGACACCGCGCTCGGCTACGTCCAGGCCGCGATCGACGGCAAGACGATGCTGCCGCTGCAGGTCGAGGTGTACGCCAGGGGTGCGACCGCCCCGGTCATCAAGTTCGGGTTCACCAGCGTGAGCTACGACTCCATCGACCCGGCGACGTTCGCCTTCACGCCGCCGGCGGGCGCCAAGGTGACGACCAAGACGATCGACGGCCAGGCCCTCAAGGCCAAGGCCGAGGACGTGCAGCAGTCGCACGCCGCGAAGGGCGACACCGACGCCGGCGCAGATAGGAGCGGCGCAGCAGGCCGTCCAAGGCGCTCTGCTCACGCGCGGCCAGGTCGCCAAGCTCGTCCCCTACGAGCTCGCCTACGCGCGTGACTACACCGCACGGCCGTTCCAGTGGGGCGCCGTGCTCGGCGAGGGCGGCCCGCTCACGTCGGATCGGCGCGCCGCTGATGCAGGCGCTCGGCGGGATCACAGGGATGGATCTCCGGCCTGGTATGGCCCTCATCCCTGGTGGCAAGACGCAGGCTGCCGGAGCCGCACCGGCCAGCCCGAGCAGCGTGCTGCTCTACGGCCAGGGCTTCGGGACCATCGTCCTGGCGCAGACACAGACCACCCCCGACCTCGCGAAGCAGCTCAAGCAGTTGCAGCAGACCTCTCAGATCCTCGGCAGCACCACCATCGGCACGGCGAAGGCCGCCGAAGTCGGCACGCCGCTGGGCGGGATCGTCGTCTGGCAGCAGGGCGGCACGACGCTCGTCGCCGGCGGCATGGTGCCCATGAGCGATCTGGAGGCGTTCGCAAGTTCCGTTCGTTGACGTGGAATCCGGCGAGACGCACGACGTCGCGGAAGCGCAGAGCTTGAGTGAACCAGAGGGGGCGCGGCCCGGGCAGCGCAGCTGCGACGGCCGCGCCCCCATCTTGGCCACGCATGCGCTCACCAAGCAGTTCGGCAGCCTCCGCGCCGTGGACGGCCTCGACATGGAGGTCTGCACGGGCGACATCTTCGGCTTCCTGGGGCCGAACGGCGCCGGCAAGACGACCGTTATCCGGCTCGTCCTCGGCCTCATCCACCCGACGAGCGGGTACGCGGAGGTGTGCGGTCACCGCGTGCCCGGCGAGCTCCAGGGCGCGCTCCGCCACGTCGGCGGCTTCGTCGACGACCCGACGTTCTACCCACTGATGAGCGCGCGCCGGAACCTGCGCCTGCTCGGCAGCATGACCGGCCCGGTGAGCGAGGAGCGCATCGACGAGGTGCTCGAGATCGTCGCGCTCAGCGACCGGGCCGAGGACCGCGTCGGAGGCTTCAGTCACGGCATGAAGCAGCGCCTCGGCATCGCCCAGGCGCTGCTGCACAGCCCGGAGCTCATCGTGCTCGACGAGCCCACCAGCGGCCTCGACCCGCGCGGCATGAAGGACGTGCGCGAGCTCATCCGCGACCTGGGGGCGGCCGGCACCACCGTCTTCCTGAGCTCGCACCTGCTGCACGAGGTCGAGCAGGTGTGCACGCGCGCGGTGATCATCAACAAGGGCCGCGTCGTGGTGCAGGGCCCGGTAAGCGAACTGCGGCCGCAGAACGACGCGATCAAGGTGCTCACCGGCGACCAGGGCCGCGCCGGCGACGTGCTGCGCGGCCAGTTCGGCGCCGGCGGCGTGATCGAGGACGAGGGCTTTCTCGTCGTCAAGGCCGACGAGGACGCCGTGCCCGAGATGGTCCGGCGTCTGGTCGCGGACGGCGTCGAGGTGCGCGCCGTGGTGCCGGCGTCGGAGCAGGGACTCGAGGACTTCTTCCTCGAGCTCACCTACGACGCCGGCGAGCCGCGCGCCAAGAAGCGCGCCGGCCTCGCGCGGCTGCTCCCGGGAGGCCGGCGATGAGCGCCGTGCCCGCAGCACGCCCACGGCAGCACCGCCGCCGGCATGCGCGGCCACGCCTGGGGCGCCCTCCGCCGCGAGTGGATCAAGCTCCTCTTCCAGCGCCGCAGCTACCTCATCTGGGGCGGCGCGTTCCTCATCCCGTTCCTGATCGCGCTGGCCTTCTACCTCACGCGCAACAATCCGGAGAGTGGCGGCGGAGGCGGTCCCGCGTTCATGGAGCGCATCACGTCCAACGGGATGTTCGTGACCCTTGCCTCGCTGTCGGTGCTGATCCCGTTCCTGCTGCCGATGGCCGCGGCGATGGTGGCCGGCTACATGATCGCCGGCGAGGCGGAGCTGGGGACCCTGCGCATCGTCCTGCTCCGCCCGACCCGGCGCGGCGCGTTCGTCCTCGCCAAGTGGACCATGGCCATGGTCTACCTGGCCGTCGGGTTCGGCCTCATGCTCGCCGGCGGCCTCCTGTTCGGCGGCATCTTCTTCGGCCTGCACCC
Organism: uncultured Thermoleophilia bacterium; assembly: GCA_963741075.1. Lineage (GTDB taxonomy): Bacteria > Actinomycetota > Thermoleophilia > UBA2241 > UBA2241 > CAIXSE01. The sequence continues at coordinate 41,366 of CAVUGS010000021.1, read as the reverse complement.
CATGGTCACGCTCTCGGGCAGCACGGTCGGTGTGTGGCACGGCCTCGGCCTCATCCTGCTCAGCTGTCTGTACGCTCTCGCCGCCATGGCGTGCATCGTCTCCATGGCGCTGCTCTTCAGCTCGCTCACCGACTCCAGTCTGACGGCGCTCATCGCCACGATCGTCATCTACATCGTGATCACCGTGCTCATCCAGTTCAGCTACTTCGACTGGCTGCGGCCGTGGGTGTTCCCGCAGTACCTGCTCGAGTTCACCAACTTCTTCCGCGACCCGATCTACTGGCGGCCGATCTTCAAAGGCCTGGGTGTCTTCGCGCTGTGGAGCGGCGTGCTGACGGCGGCCGCGTACCTGGTCTTCCGGCGCAAGGACGTGCTGTCCTAGGGTAAAAGACGGGTATGCCGTCACTCGTCAAAGCCAGTGTGGCGCTCTTCCTGGCGGCGGAGGTCCTGGTCATCGCCGCGATCGGCTCGGACGCGCTCTTCGTCGCGGGTGCGTGGGCCGTCGTGGCCGGCGTGACCGTCGGTGTCGCTCGCCTGGTCCACGGCGCCGCCGTGCGCATCGTGCTGGCGGCGCTGCTCGTCGCGGGGTGCGTCCTGTTCGCCGTGGAGCTCGGCCTGTTCTTCCTCCCGGCCGCCGCCGCGCTCCTGGCGGCTGCCGTGTCCGACCAGCAGCAGCACAGAGTCCTGCCCGGAAGAGGGTGAGCGAGGTGGTGGACGTGAGCGACAGGCCCACGACGATGCGTGCGCTGCAGCTGGCGGCGCCGGCTCCCGCGGCTGAAGCGCCGCTCCGGCTCGTCGAGCTCCCGGTGCCCGAGCCGGGTCCGGGCCAGGTCCTGCTGCGGGTGCTGGCCTGCGGCGTCTGCCGCACCGACCTGCACATCCTTGAGGGCGAGCTGCCGCCGCACCGCTCGCCGGTGGTGCCCGGCCATCAGATCGTCGGCGAGGTCGTCGCCCGTGGACCCGGCGCCGAGCTCGTCGCGCCGGGCGGCGAGCCGGGCGCGCCTCCGCTCGCCGTGGGCGACCGGGTCGGGGTGCCGTGGCTGCACCAGACCGACGAGACCTGCCGCTTCTGCGCCCGTGGCCAGGAGAACCTGTGCGAGCACGCGCTGTTCACCGGCTGGGACGTGGACGGCGGCTTCGCCGAGTACACGGTCGCGCCGGCCGGGTTCGTCTACCGTCTGCCGGCCGGCATGACCGCCATGGCGGCGGCCCCGCTGCTGTGCGCCGGCATCATCGGCTATCGCTGCCTGCGGCTGGTCGGGATCGTCGGCGACGACGCCGGGCTGCCGGGCGGCGTGGCCGCTTCCGCGTCGACGCCGGGCGGGACGCCGGCCGGACCGAAGCGCCTCGCCATCTACGGCTTCGGCTCGGCCGCCTCGCTCTGTACACAGGTGGCCATCTGGCGCGGCTGGGAGGTCTACGGCATCGCCCGCGACGAGGAGCACCGGGCGATGGCGCGCGAGCTCGGCGCCGTCTGGGCCGGTGAGAGCGACGACGACCCCGGCGTGCTCTACGACGCGGCGATCGTCTTCGCGCCCGCGGGCGAGCTGGCCGTCGACGCGCTGCGCCAGGTCGACAAGGGCGGCGTCGTGGCGCTGGGCGGGATCTACTCCTCGCCCATCCCGCCCATCGAGTACCCGTGGATCTACCACGAGCGCGTCGTGCGCAGTGTCGCCAATTCGACGCGCCGGGACGCCCGCGAGCTGCTGCGCGACGCGGCCGCCATCCCCATCGTCAGCCGCGTCCAGGAGTACGAGCTCGAGCAGGCCAACGAGGCGCTGCTCGACCTCAAGGAGGACCGGGTGCGCGGCTCCGCCGTCCTTCGCGTCGCCGCGGACTGACCCGCGGCCGCGCGATTGCGTTTTCCTTGCGCTTGCGTTTCGCTTGCGCTAAGCTGGGACCATGACTGGGACGACGGCCACGCTCCTTGACGTCCTCGACGTCAAGGCGGCTACAGCGGCGATCGATGCCGCGGCACCAGGGTCGCGGCGACGACTCACCGCGGCGCTCCGTGATGCCCTTCAGGGGAAGCCGCATGCGGCGCGAAGCTACGTTCGGGCGTATGGCGAGCTCGCCGACAGGATCCTCGCCGCCATGCAGAGCGCACGTCCCGACCTCGTGGAGCGGGACGAAGACGGACGGTACTGCGTGCGATCTCGAGGTCGGTGCTCGCGCGCAGGCGTGGAGTTGCTCAACGATTTCGCCGCGGAAGCTCCGTTCTCGGCCTGGGCTCAGCCGCGGAGTCCAGGCACCGGTGTCGCTCTTGAGCTGCTGGCCCGGGTACGAGCCATCGTGCCGGGCGCCACGCCTCTTCCTCTGCCGGCCGGCGCCAGCTACCCCAGCGTCTCCCCCGATTCCCGCGTGCTTCGAGAGTGGGTGGACGACGTGCGACTGGAGCTGCGCCTCGGCGAGTCTGATCTCGCCCGCATCCAGGCGGTCTTCGGCCTCTCCGTCACCGAGTTGGCGCAGCTGTTCGGTGTGAGACGGCAGGCGGTGAGCGCCTGGCTCCTTACTGGGGTGCCTGCCGCTCGGCGGGCCAAAGTGGCTAGCGTGGCGGCGATCGCGGACATCCTCGCGTATCGGCTCAAGCACGAGCGCATCCCGGGCATCGTCAGGCGCGCCGCCCCCGCATACGGGGGCCGGTCGATGGTCGAGGTCATCGCGGCAGACGAACACGAGTGGTTGCTCGCTTCCGTACGAGAGTCGTTCGACTACTCCTCCACCGCGTGAACGAGGCCGAGCCGCCGGCCGGGCGGATGCTCACGATCCTGCGCGGCGGTGACTACTACCGCGTCGCCGACCCCGCCTGGACGGATCCTCTCACCGGCCAGTTCGCCAAGGAGCGCGGACGCAGGTGGAATCCTCCGGGCTCGTTCCCGGTCGTCTACTTGAATCGTGACGAGACGGTCGCCCGAGCGAACGTGGCGCGGCTGTATGCGGGCAGGCCGTATGGACCCGAGGACTTCAAGCAGGTGTCGGCCCCCGATCTGGTCGCGGTCCGGGTGGCGGAGGACGACTACGTGGATATCGTCACCGATGCCGGATGCGTCGCCGTGGGCTTGCCCCGGAGCTATCCGCTCGACGCGACTGGGATGGTGATCGCTCACGATGTCTGCCAGCCGATCGGACAGGCCGCCTGGGACGCGGGCCATCCCGGCATCGCCTGCCGCAGCGCCGCGCCCGGAGCGCCAGCCGATGGTGAGGAGCTGGCCTGGTTCGCCCGCGGCCGACGGCTGACGGCGCTCGGCGTGCGTCGGTTCTCCGACTGGTTCTAACGGGAGCCGCCGGCATCCCGGCCGGCGCGCGCCGCGAACCGCGTGACGATCGTCCACGCCGGCCGGTAGCCGCGGCGCTCGTAGAACCGCAACGCGCCCGTGTTGCCCGGCACCGCGCCGATCGCGAGGTCGCGGATCCCGCGTGCCTCCAGTTCCGCCTCGACCGTGTCCAGCAACACCCCGCCCAGGCCTTGCCCGCGCTCCTCCGGGACCAGGTACATGGTCTCGAGTTCGGCGACCCTTTCGCCGACCTGCCAGGTGTCGCTCCAGAGGACGTCTCCGTCGGGCTCGACGGCGACCATGGCATAGCCGATGAGGTCGCCGTCACGGCGCACCAGCAGCAGGAACGCATCGCTGCTCTGGAGGCAGTGCTCGTAGAGCGTACGCCGGCGGCTCCACGAGGTCTCGTCGTCGACGTGCGGCGCGAGCTCGGGGTTCACCTGCCGGTGGATCCGGTGCAGCGCCAGCCAGAACGGGCGCAAGAGGTCGATGTCGGCGGGGGAGCCGAAGCTGACGGTCACGCCCTCGGGGAGGGACGGGCCTCGGGGACGGGGGTCCTGTGCGGTCATCGCATCCTGCCTGTGTCGTCGCGGCCGGTGGGAGCAGTCGCGCGGGTCACGCCCGCGCCGTCAGTAGCCTCAGATGCAGTCGAAGAGGGCGTAGTCGTCCGCGCCGGCGGAGGACTGGCCGCCGCAGGCGCCGGCGGCGACGCAGCCGGCGCCGGCCGGTGCGGCGGCCTCCGCGGCCTCCGCTGCGAGCTCCTCGAGCAGCGGGCGCACCAGGTCGCAGTACGGGAAGGGCGCGGCGTAGCCTGCGGCCTCGCCGCGCGCCCGCGCCGCGTAGTGCGCCTGCACCCAGCACTCGCCGCCGCAGGCGTCGGCGACCGGGCAGGCGAGGCACTCGGCCCGGTCGCGGGCGCGCGCCGCGCGCAGCAGCCGCAGGCTGCTGGACGTGCGCCAGATCTGGTCGAGCGGCTGCTCGCGCAACCAGCCGGCCACGAACGCCGGGTCGCCGGCCGTGATGACGCACGCGTGCACGCGGCCGGCCGGGTCGATGGAGAGGTCACGGCAGCCGGCGGCGCACAGGTCGTGCCTGGCGCCCACGCGCCGCCGCCAGCCGGGCAGGTTGTCGACGGTCAGGCCGACCTCGCCGGCGACGTCGAGCAGCCCGCGCACGGCCTCCAGCAGCTCGTCGCCGGTCGGCACCAGCTCGTGGAGCCTGCCCTCGTCGCCGGCGGATCGGCCCTTCCCGCCGCGGTCACGGGCGTCCTCCCCGGCGGGCTCGCAGGTCATCCCGCGCTGATGCGGCAGGATGAGGTGCAGCCGGCCGACCCCGGCCGCGCGCAGCTCGCGGGCGAGCTGCGGCAGGCCGGGCAGGGCCGGCCGCACGAGCACGGTGTTGGCCACCGGATCCAGTCCGACCGCCAGGAGGTTGGCGATGGAGGTCATCACGTCGTCGTAGCTGCCGGGGCCCCGCAGCGCGTCGTTGACGGCGCGCGGACCGTCGATGCTGACGAGCGGCGTCAGCAGACCTCGGCCGGTGCGGCTGAGCTCCGCGGCCATCCTGCGGTCGACCAGGCTGTTGAAGAAGAAGCGGGCCCTTGCCTGGTGCCGCCCGGTGATGTGGTCGACGAGTTCGACGAAGTCGTCGCGGATCAGCGGATCCCCTCCGATGAAGACGAAGCTGCTGGCTCCCAGCGCGGCGCACTGGTCGATCGCGTCGCGCCACCCGGCCGTGGTCAGTTCCTCGTCGACCGAGGCGGCGCCGTCGTAGCAGTGCCGGCAGGCGCGCGCGCAGCGGTGGGTGACGTGGAGGTAGACCTCGCGCAGACCGCCGAGCGGCTCGCCACGCAGCGGCGACCGGCCCTCGAGCCGGTCCAGCACGCTGAGGTCGGCGGGCTCGTCGACGTCGACCCACAGCGGAAGCTGTGCGACCCGCAGGCCGGCCCCCCGCGCGGTGCGCAGGGCGTGGGCGAGGAGTCCGGGGCTGCTCATCGGCGATCTCGCGAGTAGTCCTTCGAGAGGGCCGGTGCCGGCAGCCCATGTCTGCCGGGCGGCGCCGACGAGGTAGTAGCCGCCGTCGGCCGCGGGACCGAGGACGAGGTCGCATCGCGCCAGCTCGTCGAACGCCCGCGTCAGGTACTCGGGCGGCAGTGCCGGGCTGTCGCTGTTCACTGCCACCACGGCTCGGGCGCCGGCGGCGAACAGGTCGGCAAACACGTTCGCGAGCCGCTCCCCGAGGCCATCGCCGCGCTGCGCGAGCCGCGTCCAGCGGGCGCTCCGGGCGGCGAGCGGGTCGGCCGGCCCGGGCGAACCGGCCGCCTCGCGGGACGCCGTGACGGACGTCGTCGGGGCCTGCGCGAGCACCAGCGTCGCGCCGTGCACCTGCTCGGCGGCATCCAGCGTCCCTCGCAGCAGGCGCTCGTAGACGGCGAGCGCTCCGTCGTCGGTGAGCGCTCGCGCGAGCCGCGTCTTGACGGCGCCCCGCACCAGCGGTCGCGCCATCACCGCGATGGCCCGGTCGGTCGTCGGTGTGGACGGATCGGTCATCGCTTCAGTATGGCGACGGCCCTGTGGACGGACAACACGAGACCCGCTCTCGCGCCGTCGACGGCGGACAGCGCCCGCCGGACGCGTGCCAGATCGGCGGCCAGCGGCAGGGATTCCACCAGGGGCGCGACCATGGCGATGAACAGCGGCAGCCACAGACCGGCGGCCAGTCCCAGCGCGAGCGGCGTGAGCCAGTACCACGCGTGGACCACCGGCAGGCACAGGACGAGCAGCGTGGACGTCCAGGCGAAGGCCTCGGCGGTCCTCTCGCGTCCACGGAAGCTGCCGGCGATCCACAAGGCCCCCCCGATGAAGAGCGCCAGCGCGAGCCAGCGGGCGGCCTCGGGCGTGGTGAGCCGGGCGAGCAGGGTGAAGACGAGCGACCCGCCGGTCCAGGCCGAGCCGCTCTGGAACAGCGAGCCGAAGGAGCCCCCGGTGACGAGATACGGGACGTAGGGGACGAGAAACGCCGGGACGAAGCCGGCGAGGAGGCGGGCGGGCGAGGCCCGCCCGCCCGCCAGCGCCGGCACCAGCAGCGCCAGCGGCGTGACCTTGAATGCGGCCGCCAGCCCGAGCGCGACGCCGGCCCAGGTGTCCCGGCGGCGCACGAGCAAAGCGGCGGCGAGCACGCAGAAGAAGACCGCCGCCGCTTCCGCGTGCGCCGACTCCCACGTCTGCACGATCACCACGGGGCAGAGCAGGTACAGCACCGTCGCCTGCAGCCGCAGCTTGCGCGTGGCCAGGGACCACACCGCGGCGGCGGTGGCCAGGTCGAAGGCCCCGAAGACGAGCTTGAAGAGCACGACCTCGGCGCGCGGGGTGACCGCATGCTCGAGCCCCAGGGCCCGCGAGGTCTCGGCCACGCCGAGGAAGACCGCCTGCGTGAGCGGCGGGTAGACGGTCCTCAGCTCGGCGTGGTTGATGCGGTCTCGCCCCGCGTAGCGCACGCGGTCGAGCGCGTGCTCGTAGGGCCGGTACTTGTAGGGATTGACGCCGGCCACCTGCACGCGCCCGTCCCACACGTAGCGGTGGTAGTCGTCGCTGAGGCTCGGCATCACCGGCAGGAAGACGAGCCGGAGGACGACGGCGGCGACGACGGCGCCGCGCAGCGGCAGGCTCGTCGCCGCCGTCGCCAGCAGCGCGAACCCGGCGCCGGCGAGTACGTAGAATGCGGTGAACCGGGTCGCGTGGACGAGCAGGTCGCCGGAGAGGGCGAGCCCGCCCAGTCCCGCGGCGAGGACCGCGAGCCCGAGGTACGCGCGAAATCTTGGAGTGGCCAGCAGCTTCATCGGCGCCAGACTACTGCATCGTCGTGCCCGTGCTGGACGAGGCCGAGGCCCTGCCCGCGCTCCTGGAGGAACTCAGCGGTCTCGGCCTGCTCGGCCGTACGCTGTTCGTCGACAACGGATCCCGCGACGGCGGGCCGGAGCTCGTCCGCGCCGCCGGCGCGGCGCTGCTGCGCGAGCCGCGCCGCGGCTACGGCTACCCGTGTCTGACGGGCGCCCGCGCTGCTGCGGCAGCGGGCGCCCGCGCCGTCGTCTTCCTGGAGGCCGACGGCACCGATGACCCGTCTCAGGCTCGCTACCTCGTCGAGCCGGTGCTCGCCGGGGTGACCGATCTCGTCATCGGGTCGCGGCGCCGCGCCGTGCGCGGCGCCGCGACCGGCCACATGCCGCTGCACCAGCGCCTCGGCAACGACTGGCTGGCGCTGAACCTGTGGCTGTTTTTCGGCCTGCGGCTGAGCGACGACGGCCCGTACCGCGCCGTCCGCATCGACCTGCTCGAGTCGCTCCGCCTGGAGGAACGCGCCTACGCCTTCCCGACCGAGATGGCGGTGAAGGCGCGCCTGGCCGGCGCGCGCATCGCCGTCCGCGACACCCGCTACCGGCGGCGTGCCGGGTCCTCCAAGATCGCCGGCACCTGGCGCGGCTCGGCGCTGGCCGTGCGCGACATCACCTGGTGCCTGTTACGCCTGGGCGTGCTCGGCTTCCGGCCGGGCTCGCCGCCGGCCGGCGGCGCCTGAGCCGCGGCCCCGCCGTCAGTACACCGGCAGCCGCGGGTGCGGGTCCCTGCGCGCGAGCCGCGCGTCCAGCCCGAGCGTCCGCCCGGCCTGCGACAGGCTCACGGCCAGCAGGAGAGCGGCCATGATGATGTAGGTGCCCGGCCAGTCGGTCGTGCCCGACGTGGCGACCAGCAGGTTCAGCTGGAAGAGGGCGGCCAGCAGCGCGGCGACCGGGGTGAAGAGGCCGAGCACCAGGAACAGGCCGAACACGACGAACTCGATGGTGAACTGCCCGTAGGCGAACACGGTCGAGTTGGGGATCATCACGGAGTTCAGCACGTCGGCGTACAGGCTCACCTTCGTCGTGTCGGCGTAGTGCTGCACGAAGTCGGCCCACCCGCTCGGCGAGTAGTAGCCCTTGATGAGGTTGTCCGACCAGACGGCGAGGAAGACGGCGCCCATGAGGACGCGCAGGCACGCCAGCATCAACTCGCTACGCGTCTCGCGCGTCGCCCACATCTTCACGGCGCGGCCCTCCCAGGTCGTCAGAGGGACGGTACCCCTTCGGCCGCGGCTCGACGCGCGCCGCCGCAGACGCCGGTTTCCTGGTCGCGCCGGATGACGTCAGCCGCCGGCGACGGGCAGCAGGACCTCGACGTGGTCGCCGGCGGCCAGCTTCGTCTCTCTGACGGTGGCCGGCGGCAGGTGCTTGCCGTTCAGCGTCACGACCACCAGCAGGCGGTCGCCGTAGAAGATGCGCTGCTTGTACTGGGGCGCCTGCTCGACGACCGCGTTCAGCGCCTCGCCTACGGTGGACGCCTCGCAAGAGACGTCGCGCGCGGGCTGCGGCGAGGTGAGCGCGGCCGGCAGGCCGACGGTGATCGCGGGCACGGTGCCCTCCGTGGTCGTGGGTGCGTGGCGGGATTATGCCACGTATGCGCCGTCCCGCTCGCATGACGTTCCCGCCTGCCGGGGCCTGTGGGGTTGACGCGCCGATCCGGTTCCTCGACAATGATTCCCGATATAACTTATCGGGAATACGGAGTTTCGGCAGCGGTCCCCGAGAGAAACCCCCCAAGGAGTCGGGTGAAGGTCTCGTCCAAGAGCAGGTACGCCCTCATGGCGCTCGTGGAGCTCGATTTGCGCACGCGCGGCCAGAGCCGGCCGGTGCGGCTCGTCGACCTCGCCGCGGAGCGGGGCATCCCCGAGCAGTACCTCGAGCAGCTCTTCGCCAGTCTTCGCCGCGCCGGCCTGGTGACCGGCCATCGCGGCGTCGGCGGAGGCTTCACCTTCGCCCGCCGGCCGGACCGGCTGACCGTCCTCGAGGTCGTCGAGGCGCTGGACGGCGCTTCCGGCCTCGACCCGTCCCAGCAGGGCCAGTTCGGCCTGGAGGACCGCGCGGTCGCGGGCTCGGTCTGGCTCGCCGCCGGCACCGCCTATGAGGACGTGCTGGCCCGCACCACCGTGAGCGATCTCGCCGAGCGCGAACGTCAACTGCACGCCGGCGGGCCCATGTTCGAGATCTGACCGCAACGACCAGAGGAGCAGACACGTGAAGATCGCAGACGACATCACCGCCCTGATCGGTGGCACACCGCTGGTCAAGCTGCGCGGCTTCTCCGAGCGCTCCGGCGCGACGATCGTCGGCAAGCTGGAGTCGTTCAACCCCGGCGGCAGCGTCAAGGACCGTATCGGCCTCTCGATGATCGACGCCGCCGAGCAGGCGGGCCTCATCTCGCCGGACAAGACGACCATCGTGGAACCGACCAGCGGCAACACCGGCATCGCGCTCGCCATGGTCGCCGCCGGGCGCGGCTACCGCGTGGTGCTGACCATGCCGGAGACCATGAGCGTGGAGCGCCGTAACCTGCTGCGCGCGTACGGCGCCGAGCTCGTCCTCACGCCCGGCGCGCAGGGCATGAAGGGCGCCATCGCCCGCGCCGACGAGCTCGGCCGGGAGATCGAGGGCGCCTTCGTGCCGCAGCAGTTCGAGAACCCGGCGAACCCCGAGGTGCACCGGCGCACGACGGCCGAGGAGGTCTGGAACGACACCGACGGCAAGGTCGACATCTTCGTGGCCGGCGTAGGCACCGGCGGCACCATCACCGGCGTCGGCGAGGTGCTCAAGGCGCGCAAGCCGGAGGTCTACGTCGTCGCCGGCGAGCCGACCGACTCGCCGGTGCTGAGCGGCGGCGACCCCGGCCCGCACAAGATCCAGGGCATGGGTGCCGGGTTCGTCCCCAAGGTCCTCAACACCGAGGTGTACGACGAGGTGGTCCAGGTGACCAACGAGCAGGCGTTCGAGGCCGCGCGCGAGCTGGCGTCGGAGGGCATCCTGGTCGGGATCTCCGCCGGCGCGAACGCCTACGCCGCAGGCGTGGTCGGCAGCCGGCCGGAGAACAAGGGCAAGCTCGTCGTCACCGATCCTGTGCGACACCGGCGAGCGGTACCTCTCCACGGTGCTGTTCGCGGAGCCCGAGCCGGCGGAGGCCACGACGATCTGATCAGGACGGCGTGCCGCCGCCAAGGTCCCGTCGCCTTCAGGCGGGCGCCTCGCTCAGGGCCGCGTCCATGGCCCCGAGGACGAGGTCGGCGTCGGCCTCGGTGACGCAGAGCGGCGGGTTGATCTTCACCACGTTGTGCTCGCGGCCGCAGAGGCCGACGACGACGCCGCGGGCGAACAGCGCCAGCTGTACGCGTTCGGCGGCGGCGGCGTCGGCCTCGCGCGTCTCGGGATCGCGCACGATCTCCGCGCCGATCAGCAGCCCGCGACCGCGGACGTCACCGAGGCGCGGGTGGCGTGACTGCAGGCCGCGGAGACCGCCCAGCATGAGGCCGCCGACGCGCGCGGCGTTGGCCTGCAGGCCCTCGTCGGCGATCGCGCGCAGCACGGCGCGGCCGGCGGCGCAGCAGGTCGGGTTGGACCCGTAGGTGTTGAAGAACATCCGCGCCGCCATGCCCTCGGCCACCTCGCGGCGCGTCACCACGGCGGCGATCGGGAACCCGTCTCCGATGCCCTTGGACATGACGATGACGTCGGGCACCACGTCGTGCGCCTCGAACCCCCAGAAGTGGTCGCCGGTGCGCGCGAACCCGGTCTGCACCTCGTCGACGATCAGCAGACCGCCGGCGGCGCGCACCTGCTCGGCCGCGCCGCGCAGGTAGCCCTCCGGCAGCTCGACGATGCCGCCGTACCCCTGGATGGGTTCCGCGATGAGGCCGGCGACGGCGCCGCAGGTGTTGGTGTGCAGCGTCCGGTCCAGTTCCTCGAGGTAGGGTCCGGCCTCGGGGCCAAAGGGGCCGCGGTAGGGGTGCGGCCCGATCACCTGCACGTAGCCGGGCGCCGGCGGGACCAGCTGGCGCGCCTTGCCGATGCCGGTCGCCGTCTGTGCGCCGTAGTGCATGCCGTGGTACGCGTCGCGCAGCGCGAGCAGCTCGTAGTTGCGCGTGTGAGCGCGGGCGATGAGCACGGCGAGGTCGACGGCCTCGGCTCCGCTGTTGACGAAGTGCGCCACCCAGTCCGGCCCTTCGGGCAGGGTGGCGATCAGCTCCTCGGCGAAGTGCCCGGGCTGGGGATGGTGATACGCCGTGGTGATGTGCGGCAACTGCTCCATCTGCTCGCGCACCGCGGCGAGGACGCCGGGGTGCGCGTGCCCCACGCTGATGCACACGTTCTGGGCCATGCAGTCGAGGAACCGCGTGCCGTGGTTGTCCCACACGTACTGGCCCTCGCCTCGCTGCCAGACCACCGGATCGTCGTAGCCGAGGAAGGTCCCGAGCGAGGGAGAGAGGAAGCGCCGCCGGCGCTCGGCGACCGCGTCCGTGTCCCAGTCGAGGGGGAGCGAAGCCGGAGCGGCAGCGTCGTGGTCCATCGGTTTCCTCTCAGTCGCGGGCGGCCCGTGCGGCAGCCTCTGCGCCGGAGTCTACAGCGGCTTGCGCAGGTAGACCCGGGGCAGCCCGAACTCGACGCGGCGCGCGTAGTCCACGTAGCCGATGCGCCGGTACAGGGCGATGTTCTCCGTCATGATCTCCTGCGCGTACAGGTAGATGGAGTCGAACCCCTGGCGGCGCGCCTCGGACTCGGCGTACTCGAGCAGGGCTCGCCCCAGCCCCTTGCCCTGGTGGGCCGGGGCGACGGCGACGTTGTCGAGAAGGAAGCCCTCCTCGGTGATGTCGAGCGCGAGCACGGCGACGATCGTGCCCCCGTGCTCCACCACCGTCACCTGGTAGTCGCGGATGACCTCGTCGTAGTCCTGGCGCATCGGCATGGGGACGAGCCCGTTGCGCTCGACGTAGTGCTCATACGCCGAGATGACGCAGGCGGCCGCCCCCGACGCGTCGTCCGGGGCGGCCGCCCGAGCCGTGTACGCGCTCAGCTGTGCGGGAAGCTCTGGCGGCATCGCTGGAGGTGCGGACGCGAGGCCCTAGCCGCGCGAGCTCCTCGGCCGCAGCAACTCCGCGACCTGGAAGGCGACGTCGAGCGACTGCCGCGCGTTGAGGCGGGGGTCGACGAGCGAGGAGTAGTGGTTGCCGAGATCGCTCTCGGCCACCGGCTCGGCGCCGCCGACACACTCCGTGACGTCGGCGCCTGTGAACTCCAGATGCACCCCGCCCGGCCACGCGCCCTCGGCGCGGCAGGCGGCGAAGAAGCCGCGCAGTTCGTCCATGATGTCGTCGAAGCGCCGGGTCTTGATCCCGCCGGTCGTCACGATGCCGTTCCCGTGCATCGGGTCGCAGGCCCAGACGACGGGATGCCCGGCGTCGCGCACGGCGCGGATGAGCGGCGGCAGGACGGCCTCGACCTTGTCGGCGCCGAGGCGGGCGATGAGCGTGAGCCGGCCGGGGTCGCGCTCCGGGTCCAGCCGGTCGCAGAGCGCGACGAGCTCGTCCGCGCTGATGCGGGGGCCGACCTTGCAGGCCACGGGGTTCTGCACCCCGGAGAAGAACTCGACGTGCGCGTGCGCCGGGTCTCTGGTGCGCTCGCCGATCCACAGCAGGTGGGCCGAGCAGTCGTACCAGTCACCGGTGAGGCTGTCCCGCCGGCAGAGTGACTCTTCGTAGGGCAGGACGAGGCCCTCGTGGCTCGTGTAGAGGTCGACCTCGTGCAGCTGGTGCTCGCGCTCCAGGTCGATGCCGCAGGCGGCCATGAAGCGCAGGGCGTCGTCGATGCCGCGGGCGAACTTCTCGTAGCGGCGCCCCTCGGCGGAGCGGGCGACGAACTCCTGGTTCCACAGGTGGACCTGCCGGAGGTCGGCGAAGCCGCCCTTGGTGAAGGCGCGCAGGAGATTGAGCCGCGCGGTGGACTGGTGGTAGGCCTGCAGCATCCGGGACGGGTCGGGCACTCGCGCGGCCGCGTCGGGGACGTCGTCGTTCACCATATGGCCGCGGAACGAGGGCAGCTCGACGCCGTCGACGACCTCGGTGGGGCTCGAGCGCGGCTTGGCGAACTGCCCCGCCGCGCGGGCGAGCTTCACGACGGGCAGCGCGGCGCCGTAGGTGAGGACCGTCGCCATCTGCAGCATGATCTTGAGGTTGTCGCGGATGTGCGGCGCCGAGAGGTCGCGGAACGACTCCGCGCAGTCGCCGGAGTGCAGCAGGAAGCCGCGGCCGGCGGACACCTCCGCCAGCGCCCGGCGCAGCTGCCGTGCCTCTCCCGCGAACACCAGCGGCGGCAGCGCGCGCAGCTCCGCGAGGACGCCGTCGACGGCCGCGGGATCCGGCCAGTCGGGCTGCTGGTCGGCCGGAAGGGCGCGCCAGGACTCTGGGCTCCAGCCCCTGTCGGTCTGTGGTGTGCTGCTCATCCCTGGTCTCTGGTCGGCGCCGGTGCGATCGAGGCGGGCGGCGCGGCGGCTACGCCAGCATCCGTTCCACGGCCTGGAGCGCCTTCAGGCGCGTCTGCTCCGGCACGGTCACCTCGTGCTCGAGCACGTCGTCCCACTCGTCGCCGAGCGTCGCCACGCACTTCTCCAGCGTGGTGCGCTTCATGTTGGGGCAGACGGCCTTGCTCGAGGCGGGGATGAACTTCCTGTCCGGGTACAGCACGCCGAGCCGGTAGAGCAGACCCGTCTCGGTGGCGACGACGAAGGTCCTGGCGTCGCTCGTCGCCGGGTACCGCAGCATCCCTGAGGTGCTGGTGACGACGTCGGCGATCTCCAGCACCTCGCGCCGGCTCTCCGGGTGGGCCATGAGCACGCTGCCCGGGTTGGCGGCGCGGATCTCGTCGATCTCCGCGGCGCGGAAGTCGTCGTGCACGTGGCACCAGCCCTGCCACAGGATCATCGTCTCCTCGCGGCCGGTCTGGCGGGCGACGTAGTCGCCGAGGTTCCTGTCCGGCACGAAGATGATCTTCTGGTCCTTGGGGAAGCGCTCGACGATCTGCACCGCGTTGGCGCTGGTGCAGCACACGTCGGTCTCGGCCTTGATGTCCGCCGACGTGTTGACGTAGGCGACCACGACGGCGTCCGGGTGCTCGGCCTTGAGCTTGCGCAGGCCGGCGACGGTGACCATGTCGGCCATGGGGCAGCCGGCGCGCTTGTCCGGCATGAGCACGGTCTTCTGCGGCGAGAGGATGTACGCGGTCTCGGCCATGAAGTGCACGCCGCAGAACAGGATCACCTGGTGCGGGTCTTTGGCGGCGATGCGCGAGAGCTCGAGGGAGTCGCCGGTGTAGTGGGCGGCGTCCTGCACCTCGGGGCGCTGGTAGTTGTGAGCGAGGATCACGACATCCCGCTCGGCGGCGAGGCGGCGGAGCTCCTGCTGGAGGGCGGCGAAGTCTGGCATCGGGTCACCGTGGTCGGTTGGCGGCGCGGGCGGGACGCCGGCCGGCTGGCGTGAGCCCCGATTATACGCTCGCGGTCTCCTCGGGGCTCGTGGCCTCTGCGGGGCTCTCGCCGGAGCCGGAACTCCCGGTCCGGCGTAGCTCCACGTCGCGGTTGACCTCGACGCCGACCAGCAGTGCCAGGTTGACGAGCCAGGCCCACACCAGGAACGCCACCGCCGCACCGAGCGTGCCGTACACGCGGTTGTACGAGGCGAAGTTGTCGAGGTAGAAGCTGAACCCGGCGGACGCCGCGATCCACAGCCCCACTCCCGTCGCGGCGCCGGGAACCAGCCACCACAGGGCCGGCTGGCGGCGGCTGGGAGTGAACTTGTAGAGCAAGGTGAAGAGCAGCAGGCCCAGGGCGAGGAGCACCGGCCACTTGACCCACGTCCACAGGTGGAGGGGGCCCGTGCCGATCCCGGTAGCGTCCCCGACCCAGTGACCGAACGGGCCGACCAGGGTGACGACGGCCGCGGTCGTCGAGAGCAGCACGAGGAGCGCCAGCGCGAGGACGACGCGCAGCGGGAGGCTCTCCCAGAAGGGCCGCCGCCGGGTGATCTCGTAGATCCTGTCGGACGCCACCATGAACGAGCCGACGTAGGCAGACGCCGCCCAGAGCGCCGCCACGAGGCCGACGACCAGCACGATCCCGGAGTTCTGCGACTGCAGCACCGAGTCGAGCACGTCGGAGACGAACTGCGCCGCCCACGGCGCTCCGAGCTCCCCGAGCGTGTCGAGCAGGGAGTGGACGGTGTCCGGCGAGAGCCCCACCACGCCGAGCAGCGCGACGATGACGATGAGCGCCGGCAGCAGCGAGAGCACGGTGTAGTAGGTGAGGGCGGCGGCGAGCTGGGTGAGCTCGTGCGAGAACACGGTGGCCACCACCACGACCACCTCGCGCCACACCCTTGCAGCCGCCCCCTGCTTCTCCGCCACTACCTGAGGTACTCGCCCGCCTGGCCCTTGGCGGCGACGATCACGCGGTTAGCGTTGCGGCGCGTGATGTGCACGCCGTCGTAGAACCAGTCCGCCCTGCCGTTGAAGCTGCGGATGGTCGTGAAGTCCAGGACCTTGATGCCGAGCGTCCCGCCGAGCTCGGCAAGGTAGTCGCGCAGCCGCTGCCGTTCGCCGCCCATGTCGTGCGCCTTCATCACGCGCAGCACGCGCGGGTGGATGGGCATCAGCACGATGACCGGCGTGGTCCCGTGCTCGTTCAGCAGGCGGACGGTGTCCTCGAAGTAGGCCTGCGCGCGCGTGGCCGGCTCCGTCTCCGTGCGGCCGGTGTGCAGCATCCTGGCGATGTAGGCGTCGAGCGCCTGGTGCAGGGTGTAGCCGGCGGCCCTGCGCTGGTCGTAGCTGTTCCAGAGCAGCAGGCCGCGCGGGGAGTAGCGGTTGCGCAGGAACCCGTAGCTGTCCGGCATCTCGGCCGGCGAGTCGGGCAGGTGCGCGCGCTGACGGGCGAGCAGGTCATCGGGGAAGTGCGGGTAGAAGCGCCGGTCCTGCAGCAGGGCCGGGTCGAGATCGCGGTCGCGCAGCATGCCCGTCTGCATGCCCCACACCCAGCGGACCTTGGCGTTGGGCCAGCGCTTGTAGAACCAGTTGAGGTAGCCCCACGCGGCCTCAGGCCGGGCGCAGCTCAGCGAGATGTTGACGGCGCGCAGGCCGGTGCGCTGCCGGGCGAAGACGGGGTCGAAGCGCTGGCTGCGCGAGCCGCCGAAGAAGACGAGCTGCGGCGAGCTCTGAAGGTTGCGGACGATGAGGTCGGCCTTGAGGCGGAGCTCCGACTTGACGATGAGCGCCGCCGGATACGGCGGGTACGTGGCGGCGGCCGCCGCGGGCGTGGCCTCGGTGAGGGCCGGAGCGACGGGCGGGGACTCGGCGTGGGCGGCGGCGGTGATGCCCGCTGCTGCCAGGACCGCCGCGGCGAGGACCGCCGTCCCCACGAGGACGAGCTTCCGGTGCGCCACGCTCAGCTTCATCCGACTGTGCCCCCTCCATCCGCTCCGGACGGGCCGCGTGCGTGACGCCTGCGCGTTTCACGCGGCCTGTGCAGGAGTATACCCCTCGCAGGTCGTACGCCTCGAGTGGTAGAGTCCCCGGCCACTACGACACATCGTACAAGGGAGCACCAATGCAGAGCAGAGGCGCCTACATGGCGTTGTCGATCATCACCGGCCTGCTGATGATCGTCCTCGGCGGGCTGTTTCTCGCCCAGCCCGGACTGAGCCTGGCCAGCATCATCTGGCTCGTCGGGATCTTCGCCATCGTCTATGGCGTGTTCCTGGTCATCGCGGGCCTCGTCGGCATTCGCGAGGGCGGCGGCTGGGGCATCGCCCTCGGCCTCCTCGCGGTCATCATGGGCATCGTCACGCTGGCGTGGCCGGGGGCGACGAGTCTCGCCGTCCTGTACATCATCGCGGCGTGGGCGATCATCAGCGGCGTGGCCGACATCATCGGCGCGTTCGCGGGCGGCATCAGCGGCGGCCGGCGCGTCTGGCTGGTCATCCTGGGCCTGATCGGGATCGCCGTCGGCATCTACTTCTTCGTCCATCCGGTGAGCGGCGTCCTGACGCTGCTCTGGGTGGTCGGCATCTACCTGGTGGTGCTCGGCGTGTTCCGCATCATCGCCGGGTTCATGCAGCCGCCGCGGCCGCGGGCCGCCTGAGCCAGACCGGCTGGCGGGCCGCCGCCGAGGGGCCGGCCGAAGCCGTACGGCAACGGGCCGGCCGGGACATGGTCCCGGCCGGCCCGTTGCGCCGTCGGCGCCGCCCCGTCGGCGCAGCTACGTCAGCTTGTTCGGCTCGTGGTCCTTCCAGCCGCCGACGCTCTTCACGCGGTCGAAGAAGCCGGTCTCCTCCATGATGACCTGCACCTCCTTCACCGCCGCCTCGGCCGGATACATCCCGCCCAGGCCCATCTCCTCGCGCATCGCGTCGCGGTTGGCGATGAAGTCCTTCCACTTCGGCCCCCAGGCCTCGGCGATGGCGCTGAAGAAGACGTGCGGCGTGCCGCCCATGCCCTTGTCGTAGAACTGCTCGCCCCAGGCGGCGAACATCTCGACGTGCTTGACGCCGTAGCCGCTCTCGACCTGCATGCTGCGCACCACCTGGTTGATCACGGCGACGCTGTTCTTGCGCGGACAGCGGCTCTGGCAGGTGTAGCAGTAGAAGCAGTACCAGACGTTGTCGTCCTCGAGAAGCGTGGGGTCACCTTCCAGGGCCCGGCGCGCCACTTCGCGCGGCGTGTAGTCGGTGAAGCGCGCCGCCGGACAGCCGGACGTGCAGATGCCGCACTGGATGCAGCTCTGGAAGCCGTCCTTGTGATCGTGCATGCGCGGGTCGTTCATGATCCTGTCGATCAGGTCCTGGCGGGTCTCGGAGCGGCCCGTGAACGACGTCTCGGCGATGTTGCGCGTACGGGTTGTCGAGGTTGGGTGCGTCCGTCTCCGGCGCGATGGCCCTTCCGGCCTTCGCGGTCGCGATGGCGTCTTCCTTGACGGTGACCCTCGCGGCCATCGGGTCCTTCTTGGCCTTGTCGTCAGGCATCGGTGGTGACCTCCGGGGCGGTCGGTGCAGCCCGGAAGAACTCGGGCCAGAAGTGGACGGGGACGTCGAGCTTGAGCTCGCGCGCGGCCGAGCGCAGGTTGTCTCGGCAGAGCACGCACGGTGTGACGACCGGCGCACGCTCGCCGGCGGCGAACTCGAGCAGCATGCCGCTGGCCTTGGTCGCGCCGCGGTACATGCCGCCCAGCGCGCCGCAGCAGCCGTTGTGGAGCGACGGGTACGAGAGCTCCATGGTCGCGCCGGCCTGCTCGGCGGCGTCGCCGAGCGCAGCGAGGGACGCGTCGCGGTCGGCGAGGCAGCCGACGTAGGGCACGAATGCGGGGGCCGCGGCCTGCAGGCCGCGGCCGGTGCGCCGGGCCTGGCTCGGTGAGGGCGTTCCAGAGCGGGACGGTGGGGACGCCGGCCTCCTCGAGGCTGGCGTCGCAGGCCGGGCAGGCCGTGTACACGGTGTCTGCCGGCGGTGAACTGCGTGCCGACGGCGCCGCGGCTCGGGTGGCCGCAGCAGCCGGCGTCCGCCGCCTCGTCGAGGCGGACGCCGAAGCCGGCGGCCACCTCGTGCACGAGGCCGTGCAGCTCGTGGTCCTGCGGGATCGCGCAGCCGGCGTAGAACGGCAGCGCGACGCCGTCCGCCGGAGGAGCTTCGCCGGTCGGCGGCCTTCCTGCCGCCGGGCAGCAGCTGCCTGGCCAGCTTCATGCCCATCTCGGCGGCGCCGACCTTGTCCCTGGGCACGTAGCCCCTGGAGACCATGGCCGCGCCGAAGCGCATGTTGTCGATGCGCGGCCGCTTCCGGAGGTGCGTGCCGGCCACGTCGGCGGCGGTCCGCTCGGCGCAGTGGATGCCGCCGTGCTCGCGCTCGAGCCGGCGCAGCCGGTGCAGCACGCCGGCGACGTCGATCTCCATGCGGCAGACGTCGGTGCAGGCGCCGCACTCCGTGCAGCGCCAGAGGTCGTCGCTCTTCAGCACGGCGTCGACCTCGCCGGCCAGGATCAGCCGGACCAGCCGCCGCGGCCCGCGGTAGAGCTCGCGCCCGCTGGGGCAGCTCGACGTGCACGTGCCGCACTGGTAGCAGGCCGCACACTCGGCCGCGAGCTCCTTGAAGCGTCGCGGCGACCGCGTCCGGGTACACGATGGTGTCAGGCGACGTGGCCACAGCGCTCACCTCCCGCGCAGGCGGCGCCGGCGGCGGCGCCCGCAAGGGCGCCGGGTCCGGCGCCGATCAGCTCCATCTCGCGCTCGAGCGTCTCCAGCGACAGTCCGTCGCCGGCGGCCCGCGACGGCGAAGAGGCGGATGCGCCGCCCGACGCTCAGGCGGTCGACCGCGCAGAGGTGCCAGAGCTCGAGCGGCAGGGGCGTGTCGCTCCCCGCCAGCACCTCTTCGGCGATGCGCAGCTGCTCCAGCGCGCTGGTGTCTCCCGTGCGGTACTGGCAGCGGCCTTCCGCGCAGCCGGCGAGGAACACGCCGGCGGCGCCCAGGCGGGCCGCCTCCACGATGTGCAGCGCGCTGACGCGGCCCAGGCACGGCAGCTCGATGAGCCGCACGTTCTCGGGGTAGCGGTCGCGGTGCTGGCCGCTCAGGCTGATGGCGGCGCCGGCGCACTCCTTGCAGTAGAAGCCGATGACCGGCGCGTCCACGCCGTCGGTCATGAGCGCGATGCGCCCGAACAGCGCGTCGTCGGCGAGGTTGTGCGCGACGGCGACCTCGGGGCAGTTGGCCGCGCAGATGCCGCAGGCCCGGCAGATCTCGGGGTCGATCACCGCCAGCTTGCCGTCGTCCTTGACCTCGGCCGGACGCGGCGCGTCCGCCGGCCTGTCCTCGAGGGTGATGGCGCCGAACGGGCACATGGCCAGGCAGGTGTCGCAGCCCACGCACTGCGCGGCGTCCACCCGGGACGGAGCCGTGCCGAGCCGGCCGGGCGACGTGAGGAACGTGTGGATCTGGCCGGCGACCGCGGCCGCCTCCGTGTTGACCTCGATGAGCGCCTTGGGGCCGGCGGCGGAGCCGCAGACGAAGATGCCCTCGGTGCTCGTCTCGGTGGCGCGGTTCTTGCGGTCGAGGATGTCGATGAAGCCGTCGTCGTCGCGCTCGACGCCGAGCATCGTGCGCGAGGCGCTCGGTCTCCGCGGCCGGCACCATGCCCGTGCTGAGGACGACGAGGTCGGGCCGCAGCACGCGCTTGCGCGCCGCGGTGACGTCCTCGACCTCGATGACCGGCCGGCCGGCGGCGTCGAACTGCACCTCGGGCGGCGTGCCGCGCAGGAACTCCACGCCGGCCTCGCGGGCGCCGAGGAACCAGTGCTCGTAGCCCACGCCGGCCGTCCTCATCTCGAGGTAGCAGATCGTGATCTTCATCTCGGGGAAGAGGGTCTTGAGCCGGATCGCGTGCTTGAGCGCGATCATGCAGCAGAGGCGCGAGCAGTGCGGCAGGTGGCGCTTGTCGCGCGACCCGGCGCACTGGACCATGACGAGCTCCTTGACCGGCATCCGACCCAGCGATGCCTGGCCCTCCCAGTCGTCGAGCATCGACGCCAGCTCGACCTGCGTCACGACGTTCTCGTGGTCGGGGTGGAACTCGGAGTAGTACTTCTGCGGCGCCGGCTCGCAGCCGACGGCGGTGAGGATCGCGCCGGCGTGGATCTTGAGGCGCTCCGGCGACTGGCTGAAGTCGATCGCCTCGACCGGGCACTCCCCGGCGCACTTGCCGCAGAAGGTGCAGGTGTCGAGGTCGATGGTGCGCACGACCCTGCCGTCGTAGAACTCGGTGAAGATGGCCTTCTTGCCGGGCTCGGACGCCTCGACCTCGCACACGGTCTCGCAGGTCCCGCAGTTGATGCAGGCGTCGGTGACCAGGTTGGGCAGGCGTCGGACGCTCACCTCGAAGTCCCCGGGGTGTCCCGCTGACGGCCTCGACGGAGGCGCGCCGGCGGACGGTGAGGTTGGGGTGGTCGATGGAGACGTTGCGGTGGAAGCACTTGCGCGTGCCCGCCTGGGCGTCGCCGGCGGGCAGGCACTGGCCGCAGTCGTTGGTGGGGAACACGGTGCCGATGCGGGCGGCGCGGCCGCCCAGGAAGGGCCGCCGCTCGATGAGCTCGACCGGATGACCCATCTTGGCGAGCTCCGCGGCGGCCTGCGTGCCGGCCACGCCGCCGCCGATCGACCACCACGGTGTCGTGGCGCTCGGCGTAGGCCATGCTGTCGGCCGGCGCGTCGGGATACTGCACCGACGAGTCGACGATCCGCAGGGCCTTGTCGGTCACCGCGGCGACGTCGTCGCCGTGGACCCAGCTGCAGCCCTCGCGGATGTCGGCGATCTCCAGCTGGAGGCCGCGCGCGAAGAGCTTGTGCAGCCGCCGCGCGGCGAAGTCCTGCGAGCAGCCCGCGAAGACCAGCGGCCGGTCACCGGTCTCCATCAGCTCGAGAAGTTGCGCCTGGCCTTCGCGGCTGCACCAGTGCGCGCCGCGGATGGTGTCGGCCGCCTCTCGGGCGTGCGACTCGAGGCGGTCGAAGTCGATGTTCTTCATGGTGCCGGCGCACTCGCAGAGGAGCACGAGCGGCCGTGCGGCGGTCGTCGCGTCCGTGTTCATGCGCTCACCCCTGCGGCAGCGGCCGGCCGGCGACGGCGCGGCATCCGCCTTCGGCGGCCGCGCCTCGATCGCCTCGGCCGGGCAGCCTCGGGCGCAGGTGCCGCAGCCGAGGCACAGCTCGTCGTCGTAGGCGATGGTGCGCAGCACGGTGACTCGCGGCGGCACCTCGACGAGGCCGTCGGGCTCGTGCCGCATGATGCGCCGGAGTGCGTCGCCGAGGTCCCCCCGGCGACTGCCCGCCGGCGCGTCCAGCAACTGGCGCACGTCGAACACGTCGCTGCGCGTCGACGCGCCCGAGGGGCAGTTCGTCGCGCACTTGCCGCAGCCGACGCAGAGGTCCTCGTGGCGGACGATCTCGCAGCCCACGCCGGTCGTGCTCTTCAGGGAGCCGCCGGGCACGCGCTCCAGGATCTCGCGGCCGCGATGCGTCAGGGGCATCAGGCAGCCCCCCTCGTCGCGGTGAGGAGTCCCTCATGTTCGTGGGAGGCGGCGGACGAGCGCTCGAGCGGCGGCAGGCCGCCGACCACACGGTCCATCTCCCTGACGGCGGCGACGAACTTGGGCGGCTCGCCGGCGCTCATCGTGAACATGCGCGCGCGCTCCGCCTCGACGCCTACGCTCCTCAGCAACCGCTGCACGAACTTGACCCGGTCGATGGCGTTGAAGTTGCCCTCGCGGTAGTGGCACTGGCCCTCGAGGCAGCCGGCGACCATGACGCCGTCGGCGCCTTCGGCCAGCGCGCTCAGGATGTGCAACGGGCTCACGCGCCCGGTGCAGGGCATGAGCACGAGCCGCACCGTCGGAGGCAGCGGGGTGCGCGCGTTCGCCGTCGCGTCCGCGGCGGCGTAGGCGCACTCGCGGCAGCAGAAGGCGACGATGGTGCGGCCGCCGGTGGTTCGCGGAGTCGCCATCAGACCGTCGCCTCCGCCAGCACCTCGTCGTCGCTGAAGCCGCCGAGCTGGATGGCGCCCGTCGGGCACTCCGCGTTGCAGATGCCGCAGCCGCGGCAGATGTTGGGATCGACCTCGCTGTGCGGGTCGGCGCCCGTCGTGAGCGCCACGGCGCCCTGCGGGCAGACCGTCTCGCACACCCCGCAGGCGATGCACACGTCGGGGTCGCTGGCCGCGATCTGGGCGGGAGTGAGGACGAAGCCCGTGCTCAGCATGCTGATGGCGCGGGCCGCCGCCGCTTTGGCCTGGGCGATCGAGTCGGGGATGCTCTTGGGGCCCTGCGCGGTCCCGGCGAGGAACATGCCGGTGCGCTGCGTGTCCACGGGGGCCAGCTTGGGGTGGTACTCCTTGATGAAGCCGGCGGCGGCGGTCTGCAGGCCGGCCACGCGGGCGATGTCGGCCGTCCCGTCGCTCGCCTCGAGGCCGGCCGAGAGCACGACGAGGTCGAAGAGCTCCTCGTTCTTCCGGGTGGTCACCGTGTCCTCGAAGCGGACGCGGAGACTCTTGTCCGGCTCCTCGATGATCTCGCTGACGCGGCCGCGCACGTAGCGCACGCCGCGCGCCTGGACGAGGCGGTAGTACTCCTCGTGCGACTTGCCGGGCGCGCGCAGGTCGGTGTAGCCGATGGTGACGTCCGCGTCCGGGTAGTGCTGCTTGATCAGGGACGCGTGCAGGGTGGCGAAGAGGCAGCAGATGGCGGAGCAGTGCTCGTTGCCGCTGGACTGGCAGTCGCGCGAGCCGACGCACTGGAGCATGAGGATGTTCTTCGGGACGGCCTTGTCCGAAGGGCGCTCGAGCTCGCCCGCCGTGGGGCCGGCCGCGGCGAGCAGCCGCGAAAGCTGGCTCTGCGTGAGCACGTTGTCGTAGCGCCCGTAGCCGAGCATGAGCTTGCGGCGGGCGTCGAACTCCTTGTGGCCGGTGGCGACGATGACGGCGCCCACCGCGACCTCTTCGAACGTCTCGCGCTGGTCCCAGTCGATGGCGCCGCTGGGGCAGGCGCGCACGCAGCTGTCGCACTCGCTGCAGACGGCGCAGTTGAGGCAGCGCTCGGCCTCGGCCACGGCCTCCTCGGCGCTGTAGCCGTGGCTGACCTCGCTCCAGTCGGCGCGGCGCTCGAGGCCGTCGACCATGGCCATGGGCACGCGCTGGCCGACGGCGATGGCGGCGAGCTCCTCGTCAGTCGGGCGAGCGACCTCGCGCTCGTCGTCCCAGACCGGGAGCAGGCGCTCGCCGCGCAGGAAGTTGTGGATGGAGGCGGCCCCCCTGCGGCCGGCCGCCACGGCCTCGACGGCCGTGTAGAAGCCGACGGCCGCTGCGTCGCCGCCGGCGAAGACGCCGTCGCGGGTGGTCATCATCGTCTCGCGGTCGACGCAGATCTGGCCGCGCTCGAGCTCGAGGCCGTCGCAGCCCTGCGCGAAGTCGTCGACGAGCGCCTGGCCGACGGCGAAGACCACCGTGTCGACCTCGAGGTCGAACTCGCTGCCCTCGACGGCGACGGGCTGGCGGCGGCCGGACTCGTCCGGGGCGCCGAGCTCGCAGCGCTGGAGCTTGATCCGCTGAGACCTTGCCGTCCTCGCCGGCGATGGCGAGCGGCTGCACGAGGAACTCGACCTTGAGACCCTCCTCGCGCCCCTCTTCGACCTCGGTGACGTTGGCCGGCATCTCGACCTTGGTGCGCCGGTAGACCAGCGTGACGTCGGGCTCCTTGCCGGCCTGCTGCTGCAGGCGGATGGCGGAGCGCGCGGCGTCGAGGGCGACGTCGCCGCCGCCGATGACGACGATCTTCTCGCCGACCTGCGGCGTGCCGCCGAGGTTGAGCTCGCGCAGCAGCTCGACCGCCCGGGTCACGCCCTGGAGACCGTCGCCGGGCAGCGGCGCCTCGGCGCTCTTCTGCAGGCCGGTGGCCAGGTAGACGGCCGTGTAGCCCTGCTCGAAGAGGCCGTCGACGGTGAAGTCCGTGCCGGCGCGCTGCCCGAGCCTCAGCTCGATGCCCTTGGCGAGCACCTGGTCGACCTCGCGCTGGATGACGTCGTGCGGCAGACGGTAGTCGGGGATGCCGGTGCGGAGCATGCCGCCGGCGACCTGCTGCGCCTCGAAGACGGTGACCTTGTAGCCGAGGTCGGCGAGGTCGCGGGCGCAGGTGACGCCGGCGGGGCCGGCGCCGATGACGGCCACTCGTTCCTCGTGGATGACCGGCGCCGGCTGCACCGGCAGCGTCGGGCCGACTTCGTCCGCGACGAACCGCTTGAGCGCGGCGATGGCGATGGGTTCATCGACCTTGCCGCGGGCGCAGGCGGTCTCGCAGAGGTGGGTGCAGATGCGGCCGCAGACGCTGGCGAACGGGTTCGGCTCGCTGGCGACACGGTAGGCGTCCTCGAAGCGGCCGGCGGCGACGAGCGCCACGTAGCCCTGGGCGGAGGTGTGCACCGCGCAGGCGCTCTTGCACGGGCTCCAGCCCTTCTTCTCGATCGCGAACGTGCTGGGGACGGCGTTGGCGAACTGGCGGTCGATGGCCTTGCGCTCGCTGACGCCGAAGTCGAAGTCGTTGGGGTACTCCACCGGGCAGACCGGGACGCACTCGCCGCAGCCGACGCAGGCCTCGCTCACGTAGCGCGGCCGGTGGCGCAGCTTGATGCGGAACTCGCCGGGCGGGCCCGCGATCTCGTCCACCTCGGTCAGCGTGTGCACGTGCACACGGCCCTCGAGGGCGGTGCTCGTCAGGCGGGGCGCGAGGCTGCACATGGCGCAGTCCTCGGTGGGGAACGTCTTGCTGAGACGCGCCATGTAACCGCCCAGCGACGGCTGGCGCTCGACGAGGTGCACGTCGATGCCGCTGGCCGCGAGTTCCTCGGCGGCGGTCATGCCGGCGATGCCGCCGCCGACCACCAGGACGGAGCGCGTGAGGAACGTGCGCTGCCGGGGCAGGTCGCTCTGGTGCTGCGCCCGCGCGATCGCGCCCTCGAGGATCTTGCGCGCCTTCTGCTGGGCGAGCTCGGGCTGGTCCTTGTGGATGAAGCTGCAGCCCTCGCGCAGGTTGGCGAAGGCCACGGCATTCTCGCCCAGCCGCAGCTCGCGGGCGATGCGCTCGAACGTGGGGCCCTGGAAGCGCGGCGAGCAGCTGGCGACGATCAGGTGGTCGAGGCCGCGGTCCTCCACCGCCTCGCTGATGAGGTCGTGGCCCTCGGTGCCGCACATGAACTGGTTGATGGCGACGCTGCTGACGCCGGGGATGGTGCGGGCGTGCGCGGCGAGGTCGTCCAGGTCGAGGACGCCGCTGATGTTGCCGCCGCACTGACAGAGAAAGACTCCCGCGCGCATGTCACACACCCGCCTTCATCGGCGCGCCGATGCGCTCCAGCAGAGGCTCGACGTCCTGCGAGTGCGAGCCCAGCCCGCAGTCCTTGACGGGGTCGGCGCCGAGCGCCAGGGCCAGGAGTTGCTGCACGTGCAGGTGCACGAAGGGGTACTCCTCCTGGGAGCTCGCCTCGATGATGCTGTGGTGACGGTCGAACTGGATCGCGCAGTTGGGGCACATGTGCACGCAGACGTCGACCTCTTCCTGGGCCAGCCGGCGCAGCTTCTCGCGCGTCACGGCCACCGCGAGCCCGGGGTTCACGAAGCGCTGACGGAAGCCGGCGCCGCAGTGGGTCGTCTTCTCGTTGTAGAGCCCGGTCTTGATGACGCCGGTGTCCTCGAGGAGGTCCTCCGGGATCATGAAGTTCTCGCTGTTGCCGGTCACCTCGTCGGGGAAGACCTTGCAGTAGTGGCAGGCCGGGTGCGTCGCGACCTTGATGCCGTCGAGGCGTCGCTTGATGAGGCCGGGGATACTGTGGTGGGCGCTCCAGAGGATCTCCATGGTGTGGCTGTGCTCGACCGCACCGGCGACCGCGTCCGTGTACTCACGCCCGACCTTGGCCAGGGTCCTGTTGACGTCGCTGCGGTAGCTGTCGACGCCCAGGATGTTGCGTGCCTTCTTGTTGATGGCGTAGCAGGTCGAGCAGAGATAGCTCATGACCGGGTGACCGTCCTCGACGGCGACACAGGCGTTGCGCGCCGCAAGCGCGACCGAGGTGGCCACGGGCACCAGCTCGGAGTAGTAGCCCAGACCGGTGCAGCAGGTCTGCTCCGGATGGACGGTGTATTCGATGCCGAAGCGCTCGAAGAGCCACTTGGTGGCGGCCTCGGCGCCGGGATACTCGGTGGAGATCAGGCAGCTGCGAAACAGCAGCACGCCGCCGGTGACGGGTTCGATCTCGGGAGTCCTGGTGACGATGTTCATGCTCCCCCTCGAAGCGGTTTGCAGACGACTCATGCATTATCCATAAGAAACAGTAGTCCTTCAAATAAGCTAGACTGCATGCATTGTCCAAGATGGATAAGTCGGCAGGTGCGACGGGGGGTGCGATTGGCAAACTTGATGAATCCGACGGGGTTTCTCGAGTATGCGAGACCACCTGCGAAACCGTGTCGCGCCGGTGACCCGAGCGCCGTAGAGACGACGAGGGCCGGGGAGGCTGTTCCCGCCTCCCCGGCCCTCGTTCTGTCCGTCCTCAGCGGCCGCGGCCGCTTCGGATCACATGTCCTTGTAGTACGGCACCTTGACGACGGACGTCCAGGCGCCCCAGTGCTGGCTGTCGCCCGCGTACCAGAGGCAGTACCAGGCCGTCCTGCCTTCCAAGCGGCCGCTGCTGCGAAAGCGCCCATCAGTCGGGCAGCGCCACGAGCCAATGCGCTTCCAGCCCTTGGCCTCGAGGAATCCGCCCGCATACGGAGGCTGTCCGGCGGAAGTGTAGCGGCGGTACAGCATCACGCGCTTGCCTTTGCCGTCGGTCGGCACGCGCCCCGTGAAGTACAGGTCGGTCGGCGGACGCGTGAACGGGCGGTTGGGGTTGAGCGTGCACACCTGGAACGGCTCCGCGAGAGTCAGGTCCCGGTCGCCGTGGGCGCCGTTCGTGTGCTGGGCGACGATGCGGTAGGTGAACCCGGGCGTGGCGGTCCTGGGAATGGTCAGGGCCTTGGTTTGCGAGCTCCGGCCCGCCGACGTCCAGGACCCGAACGACTTGTCGACTGCCGCTGCTGTGGCCGTGTCGTCCCCGGTCAGCCTGTTGGCCCAACCGGCGGGGAAGTTGTTGAACTTGACCTTGAACACAGAGCCGGGCTTGCCCGACGCCCAAGTCGTGTTGATCATTCGCTGGGCGTCGGCCTCCGGCGCAGTCAGGCCGGCCACCGGAGAGCCCGGGATGACGGGGACGTCCGACGTCGGCACCTCCAGTCCCTCGTCGCCGAAGAAGTACACGTTCAAGGCGTCCAGGGTGCCACCGAGCGCGGCGGCGCTGCCGACGGTGGGCTCGATGGCAGCCCGCGCGATGCCGGTCCCCGCGTACTTGCTGACGCCGGCCTCCGAGCTGAACGCGTCGACCCAAGCGTAGGCGAAATACCTCTTCCAGATGCCACCGGCGACCAGCGTGACTGGCACGGAGCCCGGCCGCAGGACGAAGGCGGCTCCTTCGGGGTCGGTCCAGCTGAGGTCCCAGGTGTCGTAGACGAACGAGCCACCGCCGCTCGGGGGCCAGTAGGCGAGCTCGCCGCTCGTACCAGCGGCGGGGACGCCGGTGAACGTCACGTGTCCCTTGTAGTCGGTGGGCGCGGTCTGGCTGAACGCCACGGTCCCGTCGTCGGCCCAGACGATGAGCTGCGCGGTGCCGTTTGCTGACGCGATGCCGGTAGGCTGGTAGATGTCCGCCGTGATCGTCGCCGTGCCTGCGAGACGCCGCGCGAGCGGAGAGAAGGTCGGGTCAGGGAAAGAGCGCGTGACCACTGACCCCGGCCTCATCGCCGTGGCCTTGTCGGCGCGAAGCGTCGCGGATGCCACCGGCGCGGCGACCAGCAGCAGGACGGCGCAGCCGAGGGCTGCAAGGAACACGCGTCTCATGAGGAACCCCCCTCGATCGATGCGGGCTGGGAAGCCCGCCTGCCGTACACTCATGCTACGTTCTTCGCAGGCAGGCTGCCACCACCGGCGATCCAGCGGGCTGGTCTGTTCGGGGCGGGGTCCACTGTCTGATCCGAAGACTGACGCCGAGGGCCGGGAGGCAGTGCTGCCGCCCGGCCCTCGGCGTGTGCGCGCTTACGGCGCGCGATGCGCCGTGCGGTCTACCTCGGTGTCACCTGACCGTGACCTTGCTCGTCGAGGTGAACGCGCCCCAGTACCAGTCGTCGCCCGAGTACTGCACCACGAAGGTCCCGGTGCGCGGCGGCCTCGTGTACGGAGTCGTGTAGGAGCCGGTGGTGGTCGTCCTCAGATTTGCGATGACGAGCCAGCCCTGCTTCCTGGCGTCCCACTTGGTCGGCACGCCGGCCGTTCCCTTGTGCCACCACAGTGTGATGATCTTGCGCTTGCCGGTCTGACTTCCCCAGTGCCCCTCGGTGGGGACGACGCCGGTGATGCGGATGCGGGTACCTCTGCTGATGGCTGTCTTGGACGGCTTCATGGTGCAGACCTGGAAGCTCCGCTCCACGTAGAGCGGCAGGTAGTTGCCGGAGTCGTCCACGTGCTTGAGGCCGATCCAGTAGTCGTAGCCGGGCTTGGCGGTGGTAGGAACCTTGACGCTCACGTACTCGGTGGCGCCGCCCAGCGAGGTCTTGGTGCCGAACACCTTGTAGGCGGAGCCGTTGGGGTCGCTGTAGCCGCTGACCTCGTTCCTCCAGCCGGCCGGGAAGTTGTTGCGCGCGAGCTTGACGGTCGAGCCGGGCTTGCCGGACGCCCAGTAGGGAGCCGGGATCCAGAGGCGCTGCGCGTCCGCCTCGTCGACGGAGATGGTGGTGCCGGACGTGGCGCCGGACGTGACTGTGACGGGGGTGGAGAACTCGACACCCTCAGCCTCAGCAGAAGTTGACGCTGCCGCCGGAGTACGACGCCGTCCAGGGCATCGATCGTGCCGCTCGACGGGGCTCGAGGTGGTGCCCCGGCGCATCACGATCCCCCTGGAGTACTCGGTGTCCCCGAAGAGTCGGACCGCGTAGTCCACCGAACCCGGGTGCGTGGCCCACCGGCCGCCGCGCGTGGCCGAGACCTGGACCCTGCCTGGATACAGGTCGATCTGGTCCGACCCGCCCGCGGTCCAGGTGCGGCCGCCGCGGCCCAGCGTGCCGTTCTCAGGATAGGCGTAGACCTCCCCAGCGTCGGTCGGCCTGGCATCCATGGTGTAGGCGCCCGTGCCGTCGGTGGTGCCGGTACCCCAGTACCACGTCTGCTCGGCCTCCGACCAGGAATCCCACTCCATGTCGATGCCGGCCCGGGTGGCGTGGGACGAGTCGTAGACCGTGCCGTGCACCGTGGTGGTCGCGGCGAGGCGGACTCCCAGCGGCGCGAAGCTCACCGCGCCGAGGGCCGTGTCGCCCCAGTCGGCGTGCCCGCCGGCGAGGTGCGGGCGGGTACTTTGTGGCGCCAGGCGCCGGCATCACGCTCGCTCGCGGCAGCTGCGCCGGCGAAGAGCAAGACTGCGGCGCACACCAAGGCCGCGACGAATGTACGTTTCATGGCGCCCCCTCCACGATCCGGGCCAGGCGGCCCGCTTCCCCCCTCCGTCATCGTACTACCACCAAACGGCGGTGCAGGGCAACGGAAAGAAGACACCGAGGGCCGGGGAAGCTGCTTCGCCTCCCCGGCCCTCGCTGGCGTTCGCGCCTCCGGCGCGCGATGTCTTCGGTCTGCTACCGGACGGTCACCTTGGCGACCGAGGTCCAGGCGCCCCAGTACTGCGCATCACCGGGGTACCAGGCGCAGTACCAAGTCGTGCGTGACGGGCGGATCGAGCCCTTGCGGTACTTGCCGAGGCCGTCGGTGCGCACCCTGCCGACCTTGGTCCACTTGGCGGCGAGCGTCTTGCCCCCGATGACCGGCGGCTGGCCCTTAGCAGCGAGCCTGGAGGACGTGGTCTTGTAGAGGGTCACGTACTTCGGCGTGCCCTTCTTGCTGCCGTAGTGGCCCTTGATGGGGACGATCCCGCTCAAAGCGATGGCGGTGCCCTTCGAGACAGTCGCCCTGCTGGGCTTCAACGTGCAGGTCTGGAACCAAGTCTGCAACGCCAGCGGGCCTGTCGTGTGTGCTGCCCCGACCCAGTAACGGTATCCGGGAGCCGCTGTGCTCGGGATGACGATCCGCTTGCCTTGGAACTCCTCGCCCGTGGACGTGTAGGTGCCGAAGGCCTTGACCCGGGCCGAACTCGGGTAGTCGGCGACGCCGTTGACTTCGTTGACCCAGCCGGCCGGGAAGTTGTTCATGACCAGCCACGTGCTGGTGCCGGGCTTGCCGGATCCCCAGTAGTCCATCCAAACGCGCTGCGCATCCGCCTGCGAGACTGTCTGGCGCGGAGTCGCCTCCGAGCCCGGGGAGACCTGGATGCCCTCGACCGAAAGCTCCATGCCCTCGTCATCCCAGAAGTAGATCGAACCACCGACCAGTGACTCCGGGCCCGTGGAGATGGTGCGGGCGTAGCCGGTCGAGGTGGCGCCGGTCTTCGGGATGTCGGTCCTCGCCAGATGTACCTCGCCGCCGGCGTTCTGCGCCCAGAGGCGCACCCGCGCGGCCGACCAGCCTTGCCATCCGAAGGAGGTGTCGTGAACGAGCGTGAAAGGTAGCCGGCCCGGCTGCAGGCCGCCGATCCAGCCGGTGTCTGGCCAGCTGAGGTTCCAGAGGTCGTAGACGCCGTTGTCAGGATTCACGGCCGGGTCGAGGAACACCGCGATCTCGCCGTTGGCGCTGGTCGCGGCGGGTACGCCGGTCAGGTCGACGTGGCCGTTGGCGTCGGTGTACGCGTAGCCGGTGCCGTAGTCGGTGTCGGTGGAGACCCACCAGTCCGCCTCCGCGTTGACCTCCGGCTGACCCGCGTAGGAGTAGACGTTCAGGCTGATGGTGCCGGTGCCGCTGAGGATGCGCCGCGCAAGCGGCTCGTACCTGAGCGGCGCACGGTCGGCGCTGCGCTTCACGTACGGCACGTGGCGCGGCGGTCTGGTTGTGCCCCACCGGGTGCAAGGGCGCTGTCCAGGCCAGCGCGGCCGGCGCTGTCACCAGCAGGACTGCGGCGCACACCACGGCCGCGACGAACAGACGTTTCATCAAATCTCCCTCCACGAGGCGGACCGGGGAGGCCCGCATGCCCTGCGGGCATCCTACCCCGCCGCGCGGACGGCGGCCACGGGATGCACCACGAAGTGTCGCTCCGC
Organism: uncultured Thermoleophilia bacterium; assembly: GCA_963741075.1. Lineage (GTDB taxonomy): Bacteria > Actinomycetota > Thermoleophilia > UBA2241 > UBA2241 > CAIXSE01. The sequence continues at coordinate 9,399 of CAVUGS010000021.1, read as the reverse complement.
GTGGCTACGCACGATGCCGTCCCACCATCCCGTGACCGCGAGCGTCGCGTTACTGCGGGCCGGTTTTGGGGCAGGAACCCTGTACGTTGCACTGGCTTGCCGGCCCCCGACCCGGAGGCCGCAGCATACGCGAAGGGAGGACTCCATGGGCCAGGTCCACCCGATGCCGACTTCGCCGGATGGCTGTGAGGCGGCCGCGAGCAACGCCCCCCGCCGCCGTCCGCTCCATCGACAGCGCCCACTGCGGTCTGTGCGGCGCCAAGCTGAGCGCCAAGGCGCTCCGCTACCACGTAGTCTCGCCGCAGTCCTGCGAGATCACGATCACGGTGTGTCGCACGTGCCGTAAGGCTGCGCTCGGCGAAGGGTACAGGCCGGCCGAGTGAACAGCCGCCGGCCCGTGCTCTCCCCGTCCACGGGAGCCTACGGGCTCCCGTTTGCTACAATCACCGTCCCTGTAAGCCCGTTCCAACTACCCAGGTGATGCCCATGCGCCTTCTCGATGCCTGCGCCCTCAAACCCGTCGACGCGACGCCCGTCTGGCTCATGCGCCAGGCAGGCCGCTACCTGCCTGAGTACCGCGCCATCCGCGAGAGGATGAGCTTCGTGGAGATGTGCAGGCGGCCGGACGTGGCGGCGGAGGTGACGCTGCAGCCGCTCCGCCGCTTCGAGCTCGACGCGGCCATCGTCTTCGCCGACATCCTGCTGCCGCTGGAGCCCATGGGCATCGGCTTCCACTTCAGCAAGGACGACGGGCCCGTCATCGAGCGGCCCATCCGCGGCGCGCGCGACCTCGAGGGCGTGCACAGCATCGATGCCGCCTCCGACCTGCAGTACGTCATGGATACCATCAAGCTCGTGCGCCACGAGCTCGACCCGGAGACCCCGCTCATCGGCTTCTCCGGCGCACCGTTCACGCTCGCCAGCTACATCGTCGAGGGCGGTCACTCGCGCAACTACGCGCACGTCAAGAAGCTCATGTACGAGGACCCGGTCACGTTCGGGCGCCTCATGAGCGTCATCTCGGAGGTCGTGGTCGACTACCTCAAGGCGCAGATCGCGGCGGGCGCACAGGTCGTGCAGCTGTTCGACTCCTGGGTCGGCTGGCTGAGCCCGTTCGACTACGAACTGCTCGTGCTGCCGCACGTGCGCTACGTGGTGGACAACGTGAAGGGCCTGGGCGCGCCGGTCATCTACTTCGGCAACGGCGCCTCGGCCATGCTCGACCTCGTCGGCAAGGCCGGCGCGGACGTCTACGGAGTGGACTGGCGCATCGAGCTCGACCGCGCCTGGGACCAGCTCGGCGACGTGGCCGTGCAGGGCAACCTCGACCCCATCACGCTCCTCGGGCCGCCCCAGGCGATCGAGGAGCGCGTCGCCGACGTGCTGCGGCGCGCCGGCGGGCGGCCGGGCCACATCTTCAACCTGGGGCACGGTCTGATCCCCCAGGTCCCGCCGGACAACGTCAAGTACCTGGTCGACGCCGTGCACCGGCTCTCGTCCGTCCCGATCTGACCCTGCGAAGGATCACGCCATGACCGACAGCCTCGTCGACGTCGCCCTGCTCGCCTACGGCGGGCCCGAGAGCCCGGAGCAGATCGTGCCGTTCCTCGAGCGGCTGATGGGACGCACGCCCGACCCGGGGACGATCGCCGCCGTGCAGGAGCGCTACGCGCTCATCGGCGGCGCCTCGCCGCTCCCGGCCATCACCGCGCGTCAGGCGTTGGCGCTGCAGGCCAAGCTGGTCCAGGAGCTGGCCTTTCCCATCCGCGTCCGCCACGGGTTCCTGTACACGGAGCCGGGCGTCGTCGACTGCGTGCGCTCGCTGGACGCGCACGAGGTCGTCGCCCTGCCCATGAGCCCGTTCTCCTCGCGGCTCACGAGCGGCAGGTACAAGGCCCAGCTGGCCGCCGCCGAAGACCCCGCCACCGGCGGCCGCGGCCGCGACATCCCGCTGCTGGAGGACTGGTACGCCGGCCAAGGCTTCGTGCGCACCATCAGCCGGCGCATCGCGGAGGCGCTCGACGGCAGCGACGTGAGCGAGTGGGCCGTCCTCTTCACCGCCCACAGCGTACCCGCCGAGACCATCGCCGAGGGCGACCCCTACGTGGACCAGCTGCAGCAGACCATCTCCCAGCTGGTCCCGCAGATCATGCCGGGCGACTGGCGCTTCGGCTTCCAGAGCAAGGGCCGCGGCGGCGGCGAGTGGATGGAGCCCGAGGCCGACGACGCGGTGCGCGTCCTCGCGGAAGAGGGCTGGAAGAAGATCCTCGTCGTCCCGGTCGGGTTCGTCAGCGACAACGTCGAGACGCTCTACGACCTCGACATCGTCCTCCGCGTCCAGATCGAGAACCTCGGCATCGAGTACCGGCGCTCGCACGCGCCCAACGACTCGCCGTACTTCATCGAGGCGCTCGCCGACGTGGTCACCGACTACCTCGCGCACCGGCCGGTGGAGCGAGCCCTGCGGCCGCCGGACGAACCGCACACGCACGGATGAGCGAGCAGTTCCGCATCGTCGTCGTCGGTGGCGGCATGGCCGGCCTGGGCGCCGCGCGCGTGCTCGAAGCTGCGCGCGCCGAAGACCCGTCCGTCGACTGGCAGCTGTACGAGCGAGATCCGCGCCTCGGCGGCAAGGTCCACACCATCCGCCGCGACGGGTTCGTCGTCGAGGGCGGCCCGGACTCGGCCATCATCGAGAAGCCGTGGCCGATCACGACCGCCCGCGAGGTCGGCATCGGCGACCGCTTCCTCGACTGCAACGAGGACATCCGCAAGAGCTTCGTCTTCACGCGCGGGAGCCTGCACGAACTGCCCGAGGGCATCATCCTCATGGTCCCCACGCGCATGGTGCCGTTCGCGATGAGCCGTCTGATGACGTGGCCGGGCAAGGTCCGCATGGGCCTGGACCTCATCCTGCCCCGCGGCGGCGCGGCGACGGCGGGGCCGACGGGCCCGGTCGGCTCAGCCCTCGACGAGAGCCTCGGCGACTTCGTCCGCCGACGCCTCGGCAAAGAGGCGCTGCAGCGTATCGCCGAACCCATCGTCGCCGGCATCCACGCAGGCGACCCCGAGCAGATGAGCGTGCGCGCGACCTTCCCCATGTTCCTGGACATGGAGCGCGAGCACCGCAGCCTGATCCTTGCGATGCTGAAGCGCCGCAAGGCGCGGCAGAAGGCGGCCGCGGCCCGCGGCGCGGGAGCGCCGGGCGGCGCCGCCGGAGGCTCCGGCGCCACCCAGGATGGCTCGCGCCCGCAAGGCCCCAGGTCGTACTTCTACTCCTTCAAGGGCGGACTCCAGGATCTCAGCGACGCCGTGGTCGCGTCCCTACCCGCTGAACGGCTGCACGCCGGCACCGGAGTGAAGTCCATGGCCGACTGCGCCGCCGACTGCGGCGCTCGTCCGGGGTCGGGTGCCTACGCGCTGGAGCTGAGCGACGGCACCAGGCTGGTGGCCGACGCCGTGGTCCTCGCGACCCCGGCGTGGGCGAGCGGCGACCTGCTGCGCCCGGTCGCGCCGCTCGCCGCCGCCGATCTCTCGTCCATCGAGTACGTGACGACGGCGACCGCCTCCGTAGCCTTCCGCCGCGACCAGGTGGGGCACGACCTCAAGGGCTTCGGCTTCGTCGTGCCCCGCGCCGAGGATCGCCCCGTCATGGCGACCACCTGGAGCTCGAGCAAGTTCGACGGGCGCGCGCCCGCGGGCCACGTGCTGCTGCGCAGCTTCCTCGGCCGCGCCGGGCGCGAGGCCGCGGCCCAGCTGGACGACGACGAGATGGCCGCCGTGGTCCGGGCGGAGCTCCGCGAGATCATGGGCATCAGCGCGGAGCCCGAGTTCGTCGAGATCTTCCGCTGGCCGCGCGGCATGCCGCAGTACCGCGTGGGCCACGTCGAGCTGGTCGCGCACATCGAGGCCGCCGTGGCCCGGGTGCCGGGCATCGAGCTCGCCGGCGGCGCCTACCACGGCATCGGCATCGGCGACTGCCTGCGCGAGGGCGCGGCCGCCGCGGAGCGCGCCCTCGAGCACGTCCGCGGCCTCCCCGAGGACGAGATCCCGCCGCAGCCGCCGGACCTCCCCGCCGCCGACGGCCTGGAGGATTGACCGGCGTAGCTGGGTCAACGTGAGGGGCGCCGTCAGGTGCACCTCACAGTAGCCGCCGCGAGGGACGTCGCACGGCCCGAGTGGTCTGCGTCGGGTTTGGCCTGATCCCGCCCGCACGGGTGGTCTTGCGCTTCCCCCGTGTACAGGAGCGCGTACGCGAATGTTCAAGACGCGTACGCGATGTTGTACATGGCCTCAAAGGAGATATGGGTTGGGGCGACCTCTTTCGGGCAGCCTCGCGGGTCGCCGAAGGCCCCGGCCGCTCCGCCGGGCGCGCTCTGCCCGGATGGGCGCAGGGATACGGCCTTCGGCGCGGTACACACATCTCGAGCAGTCATGCCGCCGGCGGCGGCCCTTGCCCGAGGAGGCACGACATGAGTTGGGTAGTCTACGCGACCGTGTGGTTCGTGATCTGGGTGATCTGCCTGTGGCTCGTGTGGCGCATGGTCGACCGCAAGGACCTCAACCGGGCCCTGTGGATCATCCTCTGCATCTTCTTCCCGGTCGTCATCCTCATCGTCGTGGCGATCCTGCCACCCAGGCAGCGGACGACGCCGCCTGAGACGATGCCCTGAATCCTTGTCCCCCTGGGGGCGGCGGGCGCCGGGAGGCGCCCGCCGCCCTTGTCGCGTACGGCGGCGGGCAGAAGACGGCGCGAGCGCCCGTCCGCGAGCGCCCATCCGCGATCCGTCAGTACTTGCCGACCAGCTTCCAGATCCAGCGATGCGGCGCGTGCATGCTCATGCCCGGCTTGTTGTACATCACGGCGCAGTGGCCGGTGATGACCTTGAGCCCGCGCTTCTCCGCCGCTTCGAGCGCCTCGGGAGTGTCGGTCATCTGGTGGATCCAGATCCGCTCGACGCCGGCGTCGGCGGCCTTGGCGACCCAGGCGGCCGTCTCCTCCTTGGGAAGCTCCAGGACGGCCGCTTCCACCGGGCCGGGCAGCGCGCCGAAGTCGGCGTAGGCGGCGTCGCCCTCCACCGTCCCGCCGTCCGGGTCCAGCGGGTAGACGGTGGCGCCGCGCTCCTTGAGCGCGCCGTAGGTGATCTTGGGGTACGGCTTCTTGCTTGCCTGATGGCCGACGACGGCGTAGCTGCCGGCCTCCCAGAAGCGTTCACACTCAGACGGCATGATCTTCCCCCTCCTCTGGTTCGTTCTCGGCGTAGCACTGGCCCGGCGCGACCACCTCGGGGAAGCGGCCTGCCCGGCGCAGTGCGGCGCGGACTTCGTAGCACAGGTGACACTCATCGGCGTACAGCGAGCGCTCCGGCGCATGGCCGACGGCCCGGGCGAGGGCCCAGGGACCGCCGGCGATGATCTCCCGGATGACGGGGCGGGAGTGCGGGTCGTAGGCGTCGAGCGCCGCGCGCAGGCCGTCCGGCCGCGGCTCGGCCAGGTCCTCGGGCGCCGGTGGTCCGTCGCCTCCGGCGAAGACGTTGCCGGCGCTGATGCCCTGGCACACCTGCAGTTCGCCGTCCGGGCCGACGTGAGCGCGGCCCGGATCGGTGAAGTCCTCGAAGGGGCAGGTCACCAGCGTCTCGGGCGGCCGCGAGGCCCTGGCGGGCGCGAGCACGACGGCGGCGCGCCCCTTGTACATGACCTCGCCGACGTCGCCGGAGCAGGCGCCGGGCACGCCGATGTCTGCCGGCGCCCCCACCTCGAGGACGCTGACGGGGATGCCGAGGTCCTGCGCCGCAAGCACGGCGTTGCGCAGCTGCTCCTCGTTGGCGTCCTCGACGAAGTAGGCGTAGGACGAGAGCGAGAGGTCCGCCAGGCCGAGCTCGGCGAACGGCGCCAGCCACACCTTCGCGTCGGCGATCGACGTCGCCCAGAAGCAGTTGCTGACGATGCCGACGTCGAGGTCGTGCTCGCGGGCACGCTGCGCGGCCGCGAGCACGACCGGATAGGCCAGGGTGGGCTCGCCGCCCTCGAAGTACACGTCGGTGACCCCGCACGCGGCCGCCTGATCGATGACGCTCGTGAGCTGCGCCAGCGTCATCGTCCCGTCCGCGTTGGGCGACCCCCAGACGAAGCAGTGGTCGCACGCGTAGGTGCACCGGTAGGTGACCAGGAAGTGGATGCCTTCGAGCCGGACAGCCATGGCCTCAGTGTACGCCCGGCGTGGGCGGGGTGGGAGGCCATCGCCGTCCCCGGCTCCGCCCGCATCCCCACGACTCCCTACAGCTTCGAGCGGAAATCCTTGACCTCGGCGGCGTACCAGTCGCCGGCGGCGTTCTTGATGCCGGTGTAGTCCTTGAAGAAGCGCGAGTCGTTGGCCGTCGCGTGGCCGACGATGTCGCTGTTGCTGATGCCGAAGCGCGCCTTGAGATAGCGGACCAGGCGGACGCCCGCACCGATCTGCTTGTCGCGGTTCAGGATCTGCTGGTCCATCCAGTGGCCGTCCTTGCCGGCCTGCGCCTCCTGGACGAACTCGATGCCGATGGACTTCCAGTTCATGCCGATGCAGTGGCGGGCGCGGTAGTTCAGCGGCATCAGCTGATAGATGGTGCCGTCCTTGTGGATGATGAACTGCGCCGAGACGCCCGGCTTCTCGTTGTTGTAGGCGGTGTTGGCGTCGAACGTGTTCCAGGCGCTTTGCCAGGTGGACCCCGCGGTGTGGTGCAGGACGATGGCCTTGGGGTTGGTGAGCACGTAGGTGTGCTGCTTGTAGTGGCGCTTGCTGTAGTCCTCCATCTGCGCCTTGCGCCCGCCGCCGTAGCGGATGTACTTCTTCACGATCGGCGGCCTGGCGACGTCCGTGGACGCGGCGGTGGCGGTCGAGGGGGCGGAGAACGCGGGTGCCGCGATGATGGCGACGGCGGCGATGACGCCGGCCACCCCGAGCGCGACGAGGCTGATGGTGCGGATGCGCATGGCGTCCGAGTATACGCCGCGGACGGCGGGCACACCTCCGTGAGCCGGCCGTCCGCGGCGACGTTGACCTCAGCTGCCCGCCAGCTCCGGCGTCACGGCGAACTCGCGCAACCTGGTCAGCCGCACGACGCGCAGGGTCATCGGGCGGCCGATGGTAGCCTCCGTCAGCGTGCGGTGGAGGGTGTCCATATCGGGGAGCGGCTCGCCGTCGATGGCGACGATGAGGTCGCCGGGCAGGAGCCCGGCCCGCTGGGCCGGGCTGCCGGGCTCGACACCGGCGACCAGCACGCCCGTCTCGAGCGGCAGGTCAAAATAGCGGACGACGCGGCGGCGGATCGGCGTCGTCTGCCCGGCTACGCCGATCCGACCGCGCGTGATGTGTCCGTCGCGGATGAGACGGCCGGCGACGAAGACAGCCGTGCTGATGGCGATGGCGAAGCACAGCCCCTGCGCCGGCGCGATGATCGCCGTGTTCACCCCGATGACGTCACCGTGCGAGGTCACGAGAGGCCCACCGGAGTTGCCTGGGTTGAGGGCCGCGTCCGTCTGGATGAGGTTGTCGATGAGGCGTCCGTCGCCGGCGCGTAGCGAGCGCCCGAGGGCACTCACGACGCCGGCGGTCACCGTCGCCTGGAAGCCGAACGGGTTGCCGATGGCGACCACCAGCTGCCCGACCCGCAGTGTGCGGGAGTCCCCGAGGCGCGCCGGAACCAGCTCGGACGCATCGACGCGCAGAACGGCGAGGTCCGTCTCCGGGTCGTCGCCGACGAGTTGACCCGCAAGCTCCCGGCCGTCGCCCAGCGTCACGCGAAGCTCGTCGGCCTCGTGGGCGACGTGGCTGTTGGTCAGGATGAAGCCGTCGCTCGTGATGACGAAGCCGGATCCCGAGGCGGCGGGGCCGAGCTCGGGCGGCGCGCCCGGGGGGGCTACCTGGGGGCCGGGCGCGCCAGGACGGCTACGCCGCCGGCTCCCCGTCTGCCGCGCCGGTCGGCGGCCGACGTCGATGTTCACCACCGACGGTCCGACCAGCTCGGCGGCGCGGATGACGGCGCGCGAGTACGCGTCGAGCAGCGCGCCGTCATCAGCCGCGCCACTTCTCGTCTCGAGTTGTTCGCGTACGGCGCCCGCCGTGCGGTCGCTCTCTCGATCGCCGCCGTCCTCCACGATCACCAGGTCGTCGGCTACGAATCTGGCGTGTCCTGCCATGGGGTCGCTCCGTTGGGTCGTCCGGCTCTGGCACGTGCACCGGCGTCTGCGACGGTTCGCGCCGCTTTCACCAAGCCTTGTTCCCTCTGCCAAACGGAGCTCACGGCCGCGTCAGCAGCTGTCCGGTGCGCATCGAGGCGGCTCCAGCCTCTTACAAGGACCAAGTCCCAGCGGGCTCGCCGGGCGTGGATGAGTCTCCGGCGGGTGTCGCCCCCCGGCTCGCCGCGCGTGCTGGCTGAGCGTCCACTGCGCCGCGCGAGCGCTGGGCGCGCGCCCGTCAGATCATTCGAGGTTCTCGATCGCGACCGGCTCGATCTCGTCGGCCGGCGTGAACCCCCACACGCGCCCGTAGAAGTACAGCTCCGCCTCCTCGGCGCGGATGATGCTCTCCGCCTTGCGGAAGCCGTGCTGCTCGCCCTCGAATCCCAGGTAGGCGTAGGGCAGCCCTTTGCGCTGCATGGCCTCGACGATGATGTCCGCCTGCTCGTGCGGGACGATGGCGTCGTCCAGGCCCTGGAGCAGGATCACCGGGCAGCTGATGTCGTCCACGTGGTGGATGGGCGAGCGCTCGCGGTAGACGTCGCGCCGCTCCGGATAGGGGCCGACCAGGCTGTCGAGATACTGCGACTCGAACTTGTGCGTGCCGCCGGTGGCGAACGTCTCGAGGTCGGCGAGGCCGAAGGCTGGCGCCGGCGCTGAAGAAGTCGTAGCGCGTGAGCGCGTTGAGCGTGGTGTAGCCGCCGGCGCTGCCGCCGCGCACGCCGACGCGCGCGGGGTCGGCGTCGCCGCGCGCGATCAGGTACCTGGCGGCGTTGATGGAGTCGACGGTGTCCACGACGCCCCACTCGCCGCGCAGCCGCTCGCGGTACTCGCGGCCGTAGCCGGTCGACCCGCCGTAGTTGACGTCGACCACGGCGATGCCGCGCGACGTCCAGTACTGGATGTCGAGGTCGAGCTTGGCGTCGTGCGACGAGGTCGGGCCGCCGTGGACGTTGACCAGCAGCGGCGGCAACTCGCCCTCGGGGGCGACGAAGTCCGGGTTCGCCGGCGGGTAGTAGTTGGCGTGCGCTGTGAGGCCGCCCTCCGTGGGGAACACGATCGGCTCCGGGCGGCTGATGTACGCGGGGTCGATGGGGACCGGCCGGCCGCGGCGCACGACGTCGGCGGCGCCGGTGGACGGGTCGAGCGTCGCCACCTGCCAGCCCTCGGTGTGGGTGGCGG
>CAVUGS010000020.1:0-59619 GCA_963741075.1 uncultured Thermoleophilia bacterium | reverse complement strand
TGCGGACACCTCAGCGCCGATGACGGCCGTGCTGTGACTTCTGGGCGTCGTGACGCTAGACTGCGCGAGATGCTGAAGGCCACGACCCGTCGCGCGTTCCTCCCGGCGCTGCTCGCGCTGCTGCTGGCCGCGTGCGCGTCGGCTCTCCTGGCCGGTCCGGCGCGGGCCGCGGCGCCGGCTACGCTGACCGCCGCGGCCTCGCCCGCCGTGGTGGTCTATCCGGGCACCTGCGACGTGAGGGGGAGCCTGACGAGCGACCCGCACCCGTGGCCGGCGCGGCTCTGGCGCTGCTCCAGCGGCCGCTTGGCGGCAGCGCGGAGTGGGCACCGGCCGGCTCCACTACCACAGGCCCCGACGGCGCCTACAGCTTCGACGACGTGCTGTTCGACGGTGCGGCGCCCCACGTCTCCATGGAGTACCGCGTCGTCTACGAGGTCGCCGGCCAGCCGGTGGCCCAGGCCGACGCGGGCCTGCGCGTGCGGCCGCGCCTGACGGCGTCGTTCCCGGCCAGCCTCTGGCTGGGCGAGTCCGTCGTGCTGCGCGGCCGGGTGGCGCCGGCACATCCCGGCGCGGCCGTCGTCATCGAGCGCCTGCGTCGCCGGCGCCTGGGGGCCGCTCCTCACGGCCACGCTCGACGAGCAGTCGCGGTTCGCGCTCCCCTGGACGCCCGGCGAGTTCGGCTACTACCGCCTGCGCGTCCGCATGGAAGCGGACGCCGGCCACGACGCCGGCGTCTCCGCCTCCGACCTCGTCATCGTCAACCGGCCCAATGCCCACCGCGTCCCGATGCGCTATGCGCACTACGTCGTCATCGTGCGCCACGAGTACCGGCTCTACTACTACGAACACGGCGCCCTCGTGCGCCGCTTCGACGTCGCGCTCGGGCGCCCCGGCTACCGCACGCCGCTCGGCTACTACCGCGTCTACGGCAAGCGCAAGCCTGCCGGCGGAGCGCTCGGCGCCTGCGCCATGTACTACCGCCGCCAGGGCGGCATCGCCATCCACGGCACCAACGAGCCGTGGTTGATCTACCGCCCGGTCCCGCGCGACTTCTCGCACGGCTGCGCGCGGATGCTGAACCACCAGGTGCTCTGGCTCTACGACCGCGTCCCGTACGGCACGCACGTCCACAACCTGCGCTGACGGCCGCCGAGGCCGGCCCTGCGCAGCGCGGCGCCCCGGCCGGCGATCACCGACCGTGGGGGGACACCAGCATGAGCGGGCCCTACCGCCCGGCTTCGGGCCCCCAGCTCAAGCTCATGCCCGGGCTCTCCTGCGGGCGGACGGCGAATCCTCGGCGCGCGTAGAAGCCGGCCCTGCCCTCCGCGGCCATGAGGCCGACGAACGCGCCGGTCGCCGCCACGAGCACGCTCCCCAGCTGATCGTCGCCCTGCGCCCGTCAGGCGAGCTCGCCGTACTGCCGGGCGTAGTAGGAGCGCCACTCGCCCGACTTGATCGGCCGCCACCACTCGGGGTTGGCCGCGTACCAGTCGACGGTGCGCGCCAGCCCGGCCTCGAACGGCACCTCCGGGCGCCAGCCCAGACGCCCTGAGCTTGGAGCAGTCGATGGCGTAGCGCCGGTCGTGTCCCGGGCGGTCGGTGACGAAGCGGATCAGCTCGCTGCCCTTGCCGAGCAGCTCGAGGATGCGGTGCGTGATGGTGAGGTTCTGCACCTCGTTGCCGCCGCCGATGTTGTAGACCTGCCCGGGCACGCCCTCGCGCAGCACGAGGTCGATGCCGGCGCAGTTGTCGTCCACGTACAGCCAGTCGCGGACGTTGAGGCCGTCCCCGTACACCGGCAGCTGCAGGTCGTCGATGGCGTTGGTGATGAACAGCGGGACGATCTTCTCCGGGTACTGCCAGGCGCCGTAGTTGTTGGAGCTGCGCGTGATCAGGACCGGCGTGCCGAAGGTGCGGTGGTAGGCGAGCACGAGGAGGTCCGCGCCGGCCTTGCTGGCCGAGTACGGGCTGGACGGGTCCAGGTCGGACTCCTCGGTGAACGCCCCGGTCTCGATGCTGCCGTACACCTCGTCGGTGCTGATCTGCAGGTAGCGCGGGATCTCGAGCGTGCGCACGGCCTCGAGCAGGGTGTGCGTGCCGAGGACGTCGGTGCGGATGAAGTCCTGCGGGCCGCTGATGGAGCGGTCGACGTGGGTCTCGGCGGCGAAGTTGACGACGGCGTCGGCGCCGCGCAGCGTCTCGCCGACGACGGCGGCGTCGCAGATGTCGCCGCGGACGAAGCTGTAGCGCGGGTCGTCCTCGACGTCGCGCAGGTTCTCGAGGTTGCCGGCATAGGTGAGCTTGTCGAGGTTCACGATCTCGACGTCGTCGTGCCGGGCCAGCATGTAGCGCACGAAGTTGGAGCCGATGAAGCCGGCGCCGCCGGTGACCACGAGTCTCACGCTGTGCCTCCTCTGGAGTAGCTAGCCGAGCGGGACGAGCTTGTCGACGGCCTCCGCGACGCCCTGGGCCCAGTGCGGCAGGCGCGGGATGGGCCGCTCGGTGTCGAGCGCCGAGAAGGCCGGCCGGCGCGCCGGCCGGCCCGCCTGACGGGTGGTGATCGGCTGGACCTCGACGTCGAGGCCGGCCAGGTCCACGATCTCGCCGGCCAGCTCGCACCACGAGCAGTAGCCGCTGCCGGCGAGGTGGTAGAGGCCGGGGCTGATGCCGCGCTGCAGCGCCTCGTCGACGGCGGCGGCGAGGTGGGCCGCGTAGGTGGGCGAGCCGACCTGGTCGTCGACGACCCGCAGCGGCTCGCCGGTCCCGGCGCGCTCCTGCGCCGCGGCGAGGATCGTCTTGACGAAGTTGTGGCCGGTCTCGCTGAACAGCCACGCCGTCCTGAAGACGATGCCGTGCACCCAGCTCAGCACCTCCTGCTCGCCGGCGAGCTTGGTGCGCCCGTAGACGTTGAGCGGTCGGGTGCGGTCGCTCTCCACGTACGGCGCGGTCTTCTTGCCGTCGAACACGTAGTCGGTGCTGAAGTAGACGACGGCGGTGTGCGTGCCGCGCACCGCCTGGACGACGTTGCGGGTGCCCAGGACGTTGACCGCCTCGGCCGTCTCCGGATCGGCCTCGGCGCCGTCCACGTCGGTGTAGGCGGCGCAGTGCAGCACCGCGTCCGGCGCGAAGGCGTGCACGGCCGTGCGCACCGCCTCGGCGTCGCGGATGTCGAGCGCGTCCTCGCGGCTGAGGAAGACCTCTCCCTGGAGGACGCGGGAGAAGGCCGTGGCCAGCTGGCCTCCGGCCCCTGTGACGAACCAGCGTGGCATCGTGCGTCGCCGGCCGCGCCTAGCGCAGCTTGACGCCCCAGTCGTAGGGGATGGCGTCGCTGTCGTGCGGCAGCTCGAGCTGGTCGGGGTCGTCGTACTTGTAGACGTCGGTCGGCGCGTTGACGATGTACGCCTCCTCGGGGCTGACGCACTTCCAGCCGTGCCACAGCCCGGGCGGCACCCGGATCAGCAGCGGCCGGTGCTCGCCGAGGAAGAACTCGTCGATCTGGCCGGCCGTGGGCGAGGGCTCGTGCCCCGGCGCGGCCGCGTCGCCTGCGGCCCCGCGGCCGTCGAACAGCACGAGCTTGATCATGCCCTTGACGCAGACGATGTTGTCCCACTGGGCGTCGTGCAGGTGCCAGCCCTTGACGACGCCGGAGAACGTGGTCGTCATGTAGAACTGACCGAAGCTGATGAACAGCTCGTCGTCGCAGCGCAGGCACTCCATGAGCCGGCCGCGCTCGTCGGGGACGACCTTGAGCTGCTTGACCATGACGCCGTCGATCATCTGCTTCCTCCTCCCGCGGGTGCGGGGCTGTGCCTACAGGATGCCGATCTGGCAGCAGTCGCCGACCAGGAACCGGTAGGCGACCGGGCGGGCGTCGCTGTGCGCGATGACGCAGTCGCGGCCGATCAGGCTGTCGGCCATGCGCGTGGGCAGGTGTGAGATGCGGCTGTTCTCGAGCACGATCGAGTGCTCGAGCTCGGCGTGGTCCACGACCACGCCGTCGCTGATGGAGGTGTACGGGCCGACGAAGGTGTCGCTGAGCCGGCAGCCGGCGCCGATGACCACGGGGCCGCGGACGGTGCAGCGCTCGAGGCGGCTGCCCTCGCCGACCTGCACCGGCCCCTCCAGCGTGCTCTCGAGGAGCTCGCCGCGGACGTCGCTCACGATGGTGCTGAGCACCAGCCGGTTGGCCTCGAGCATGTCCTCGAGCTTGCCGGTGTCCTTCCACCAGCCGGTGACCACGTGCGGCTCGACGCGCAGGCCGCGGTCGACCATGTGCTGGATGGCGTCGGTGATCTCGAGCTCGCCCCGGGCGCTGGGCGCGATGGCCTTGACGCTCTCGAAGATCGCCGCGGTGAACAGGTACACGCCCACCAGGGCGAGGTCGCTGCGCGGCTCGGCAGGCTTCTCCACGAGCCGCGAAACGCAGCCCTCGCCGTCCAGCTCGGCGATGCCGTAGCTCTGCGGGTCGGTGACCTTCTGCAGGAGGATGAGGGCGTCGGGGTCGTTCTCCTGGAACGTCCGCACGAAGGGCGCGATGCCCTCCTTGAGCAGGTTGTCGCCGAGGTACATGACGAAGGGCTCGTCGCCGAGGAAGCCCTCGCTGATGAGCACCGCGTGCGCGAGGCCCAGCGGCGCCTCCTGCGGCAGGTACGTGACGGCGAGGTCGAACGCGCTGCCGTCGCCGACCGCGGCTTCGATCTCCGCGTGCGTGTCGCCGACCACGATGCCGACCTCGGTGATGCCGGCGGCCCGCATGGCCTCGAGGCCGTAGAACAGCACCGGCTTGTTGGCCACCGGCACGAGCTGCTTGGCGGCGGTGTGGGTGATGGGACGCAGGCGCGTCCCGGCGCCGCCGCTGAGGATGAGGCCTTTCATGGGCGTGCCCCCTGCGCCCGCGGGCTAGATGGTCTCGTCGCCGGCGAGCTCGTCGTCGGTCTCTGTGGAGAGCAGGTCGAGGACGTGGTGCTCGTCGACGGCTTTGCCCACGAAGACGACGTTGGGGCCCGTCCAGAGAGTGACGCGGGCTCCCGACGGGCAGCCGGAAGGGGTCGCCGTTCAGCACGATGCTGGTCAGCGTCGAGCGCTCGATGTCGCGCAGGACTTCAGCGCTGTCGATGCGGAACGGCTCCGCGTCGCCGAGCTGCAGCCGGGGCTCTCTGCTGTCGTCGATGATCACGGCGCGGAGTATACCACCAGCGTTTCGGCGGTCCCGGGACTCAGAGCTAGGACGCGTAGCTGAGGTAGGGCCGCCAGCTCTCGTGCACGTGGTCCACGTGGAGCAGCATGAACGCCGCCGGCCCCGGCGCCCGCGGCGGCCGCATCAGGCGCAGGCCGGCGAGGTGCAGCGGCCGGTCGGCCTTCTTGCGGTTGCAGGGCGCGCACGAGGTGACGAGGTTGTCCCAGGTGTCGGAGCCGCCTCTGGAGCGCGGGACGACGTGGTCCACGGTGAGGTGCCGGGGACTGCCGCAGTACTGGCAGCGGTGCTTGTCGCGCGCGAAGACGGCGCGCCGCGAGATGCGCGCCGTCGCGGTGCGGCGCGGGATGCGGACGTAGGAGTTGAGGCGGATGACGAGGGGGACTTCGTAGGCGCCGCGCTCGCTGTGCAGGGCGGCGCCGGACTGCTCGAGCACCTCGGCCTTGTCTTTGAGCAGGAGCACAACGGCGCGCCGCACCGAACAGACATTGAGCGGCTCGTAGGTGGTGTTCAAGACCAGCACCTTGCGCATCGGGTGCGATAGTAGCAGAGCCGCGTGCGTGTGAGGAGCCTGAGCACTGGCGTAGACTGGCGGCATGGACGACCTCTTCTCCATGAGCGACGAGCAGATGGCGGCCGAGGCGCCGCTGGCGGCGCGCATGCGGCCGCGCACGCTGGCGGAGTTCGCCGGCCAGGAGCACATCGTCGGGCCCGGCACCGTGCTCCGCGCCGCGGTCGAGGGCGGCCAGCTGTTCAGCATGCTCTTCTTCGGGCCGCCCGGATGCGGCAAGACCACGCTGGCCCGCCTGATCGCCGCCGAGACCGGCGCCCGGCTGGTGCAGCTCTCGGCGGTCAGCTCCGGGACCGCCGACGTGCGCGCCGCCATCCAGGGTGCGCGCGAGGCGCGCACCCTCTCCGCGGCGCGCACCCTCCTCTTCATCGACGAGATCCACCGCTTCAACAAGGCGCAGCAGGACGCGCTCCTGCCGGCGATCGAGGACGGCGTCGTCACGCTGATCGGCGCCACCACCGAGAACCCCTACTTCGAGGTCAACTCGGCGCTCATCAGCCGCTGCCAGCTGTACCGCTTCGAGCCGCTGGCGCCGGAGCTCGTGGAGCAGGTGGTGCAGGCCGCGCTGGAGGACCCGGAGCGCGGCCTCGGCGGCAAGGGCGTCACGCTGGGAGAGGACGGCCTGGGTTACCTCGCCGGCATCTCGCGCGGCGACGCGCGGGTCGCGCTCAACGCGCTGGAGACGGCGTGGCGCTCCCGCACCGCCGCCTCGCCGGGCGCACCCGTCACGCTCACCGTCGACGACCTCCAGGACGCGGCGCAGAAGTCGCCCGTCATGTACGACCGCGACGAC
Source organism: uncultured Thermoleophilia bacterium (assembly GCA_963741075.1). Classification (GTDB taxonomy): domain Bacteria; phylum Actinomycetota; class Thermoleophilia; order UBA2241; family UBA2241; genus CAIXSE01. The sequence continues at coordinate 53,061 of CAVUGS010000020.1, read as the reverse complement.
GCGCACTACGACACCATCTCGGCGTTCATCAAGAGCATGCGCGGCAGCGACCCGGACGCCGCCGTGTACTACCTCGCCTCGATGATCGCCGGCGGCGAGGACCCCAAGTTCATCGCCCGGCGCATGATCGTCTTCGCCAGCGAGGACGTCGGCAACGCCGACCCGCAGGCGCTTGCAGGTGGTCATCGCGGCCGCGCGCGCCGTGGAGTTCGTGGGGCTGCCCGAGTGCCGCATCAACCTGAGCCAGGCGGCGACGTACCTGGCTCTGGCCCCCAAGAGCAACGCCGCCTACAAGGCGGTCGACGCGGCGCTGGACGACGTGCGCCGCGAGGGCAACCAGCCCCCGCCGCTCCACCTGCGCAGCGCCAACTACCGCGGCGCGAAGGAACTCGGTCACGGCGTGGGGTACAAGTACCCGCACGCGAGCGGCGGCTGGGTCGCGCAGCAGTACCTGCCGGACAAGCTCTCAGGACGCCGCTACTACGTGCCGATACGAGGGGTGGAGGCTCGACTGGCCGCCCGCTGGGATGAGATCAGGCGGGAGGCGGGCCACGGCGAAGAGGAGGGCGGCGAGGAGTGAAGCGGTCGTGAGCGGCGTGTATGTGTGGATCCTCGTCTTTCTCATCGTCGCGCTCGTCGCGCTGCTGATCGTGTGGTTCGTCGCGCGCAGGATGAAGAGCGACCTCGACGTCTCGCCGACCGCGGTCGCCGGCGCCAGGGCGTCTCTGGAGCTGGCACCGGCCAACGTCGCGCGCCTGCACCAGCTGAGCGAGGAGCCCATCCTGCTCAAGCAGAGCGAGGAGGGCGTGCGCGTCCAGATCGAGCACCGGCCGATGCTGCCGCTCATGGCGTTCGTGGGCAAGGACGTGAGCGCCGCGCTCACCGAGGCGGCGGTGCGGGTGAGCGAGCAGTGGGGACCGAAGTGGGTGGTCCTGATCACCGCCCGGGAGGACGGCAGCGTCTCCGCACAGCGCCTCGCCTGACGAGGCCATCTATTCGAGCCCGGCAGGACTGCACGCCGGGCTCAGCGTATACAGAGCTGTAAACTGTAAAGCTCGGGCACGTTTCTTCCGACGTACAACTTCGCCGGCTTCGCGCGCCTGTGCGGCTGGTACGGCAGCGGTCAAGGAGGCAGCGATGAAGGTGTTGAGGTTTCTGCTCGGGCTCGTGATCGGGGCGGGCGTCGCCATGCTGGTCGCCCCCAAGAGCGGACGCGAGCTCCGCCAGCAGCTGGTCGGCGGAGCGAGCGGCAAGCTGCTCGGCGCCGCTCCCGACGAATACCCGCAGCCGGAGCCGGCCGCGTGGGGTGGCTCGGCCACCGCGGTCGCCGAGCCGCCGGCCTTCGTGGCGGAGCCGGTCGCGCCGGTCGAGCCTGAAGTGGTGGACGAAGTGGTCGTCACCGAGGCCGTCGCGGAAGAGGTCATCGAGGAGGCCGCGCCGGCGCCCAAGCCGTTCCCGGACTGGGAAGAGCGGACGCCGGAGCCTGAGCCGGCGACCGAGGACCTGCGCGCGCGCATCGACGAGACGCGCGCGGCGCTCGAGAGCGAGCTCGCGGAGCCGTTCGCGGACCAGACGGCGGAGCGCGCGGACGAGGCCGCCGGGGCAGCCGACGCGGCCGTCGTCGAGGCCGTCGCAGCCGAGGTGGTCGCCGAAGAAGCCGTCGTGGAAGCCGCCGCCGCCGAGATCATCGCCGAAGAGGCGGTGGCGGATGCCGAGATCGCCGAGGTCGTCGCCGAGGAGGCCGTGTACGAGGCCGTCGCCGCCGAGCTGGTCGCCGAAGACGCGGTCGCGGAGGCGCTCGTGGCCGACGACGCCGACGCCACCGCCGCCGAGCTGGCGGCCGAGGTCGCCATCGAGGAGGCCGACGCCGCGACCGCCGTCGCCGAAGAAGCCGTGGTCGAGGCCGACGTCGCCGAGTTCGTGGCCGAAGTCGGCGGTCGCCGAGGCGGTCAGCGCGGACATCGTCGCCGCCGAGGCCGTCAACGAGGCCGACGTCGACGAGGCCGTCGCCGAAGAGGCCGTCCAGGAGGCCGACCTGGCGGAGACCGTGGCCGAGGAGGTCGCCGCGGAAGAGGCGGTCGCCGACGACGTGGTCGCCGAGGCGCCGTTCGCGGGCGAGGACATGGGCTCGTTCCTCGGGCCGATCGCGTCACCGCAGCCCGTCGGTGGAGACCCCGGCCGAGCCTGAGCCCGTGATCGCCGAGGTTCCTGCGCAGGCGCCGCGCGCCTGGGATACCCCGGCCGAGGACGAGGCGGCCCAGGCAGTCGAAGAGCCCGTCGCCGAAGAGGTCGCGGTCGCCGAAGACGTCGCGGAAGCGGCCGTGGAAGAGGAGCCGGTGGTCGAGGAGCCCGTCGCCGCCGAGGAGCCCGTCGCCGCGGCCGTCGCCGAGCCTGCGCCCGAGCCGGAAGTCGACGAGCCCGTGGCCGAGGCCCCGGCCGAGGAGCCTCCGGCCGCGGAGCCTCCTGCCGCCGCCGCCCCGGCGCGCGAGGGCGGGGGCATCGACCAGGCCGAGATGCGGCGCCGCATCGAGGAGACCCGTGCGCGCCTCAAGGCCAAGGCGTTCGACGCGATGATGAGCGGAGAGGCCGCGCTGCTCTCGCGTGACAGCGGCGAGAAGCCGGTGCCGTCCGCCGACGACGTGGCGATCGACGCCGAGACCGACTCGGCCATCGACGAGTCGCTCTCGCAGGAAGACTACTGATCGCAGGCTGGCGACGGGGCCGGGAGGCGCTTCGCCTCCCGGCCCCGTCGCCGTTCTGCGACGCCACTTCCGTCCCGCGGGGCCGCCGGCGTCAGCGCTTGAGCGACCCCCGGCTGCGCCGTCGCGCCCGCCCGCCGTGGCGCGTGCGCCGCGTGGCCACCTCGGCCACCGCCGCCCACTCCTCTTCGCTCATCCGGTCCGGACCGCGGCGGTCCACGGCCGGCCACGAGAGCGCCCCCGGCAGCCAGGCCGCGCTCGTGCAGCGTGTGCGCGAGCACTCCGGCCGTGGAGAAGAACAGCGCGGCGAGCAGCACCGCGGCCGCCGGGATCGTCCGGTTCTCGAAGAGCAGGAAGAAGTACCACCAGACCTTCCAGCCCATGTCGAGCTGCAGGGCGTAGTAGACGAGCGGCACCGGCACCATGAGCAGCCCGAGGTACACGGGCAGGATCGAGCGCGCCCACCCGCCCGGCCTGGCGAGCGGCCAGAGGATGGCGCCGGGCAGCACCAGAAGCACGGCGTAGGGGTTCACGAGCAGCAGCAGCAGCGCGATGACCACGAGCAGCAGGTGCGAGACGAAGATCGTGGCGCGGGCGTCCGTGGCGAAGCGTCGCTCCAGGCGCCGCTCGACCGCGACGGCGTAGGCGTAGGCCAGCAGCATGAGCGCGAGCAGCACGGCCACGCGCAGGTAGCGGGGTGTGGCGGCGAGGCGTGAGTCGGGAGGGATGACGGCGTCCGGGCTGTGCGGCAGCATGCCGACGAGGTTGGCGAAGTAGACGATGGCGATGAGCACGAGCCACGGGGCGAGGTGCAGGCCGGCGCGCACGAAGGCGGGGCGCAGGCGGACGCGGCCGCGGCGGCAGTGCGCGAACAGGTCGACTGTGACGGCGACGAGCGGCAGGAGCAGGGCGGCGAGGATGGCGGCGAGCGCGCCGCCCGGCAGCGTCGCCTTGCGCGTGAGGAAGATCGTGCCGCCGCTCGGGGCGCCGGGCTCGGTGGTGCCGTCGACCGCCATCACCATGTTCTGCGCCGTCGGTGCCCATCTTGGTGAGCGTCTCCTGCGACACGGTGTCGAGCGTGTCGTTCTGGGCGGGCACGCGAGGGGCCGGCGGCGGATGACGGTGATGGCCGGCACGCCGGCGGCCACGAAGGGTCCCTGGCTGCCGGCGCCGGCGGGGACGGCCAGGCGGAGCACCTGCGCAGGCACCCCCGGCAGCTCGGCGTCCAGGTTGGAGTCGCGCTTGGCCGCCGGGGCAGTGAGCAGCCACAGCCACGGCGGCGCCGTCTTGGGGACGCTGCTCCAGCCGTTCAGGCCGACGCCGTCGCTGTCGCGCTTGGCCACGTCGCGCAGCGCGATGACGGCGTACAGGTCATCGGTCTGGTGGGCCGTCGACGAACTCGCGCGCCCCGAGCGCGCCGTACGAGTCGCCGGTGGTGCAGAGGAAGATGATGGTGTGCTCGTGGGCCGTGACCGTGAAGGCGTCCGCGAGCGCGAGCATGGCCGCGACGCCGGAGGCGTTGTCCCCGGCTCCCTGCGTGGCGAGCGGAGGGACGTCCCGGTTGGCGAGGACCATGATCGTGCCCTGGGTACGTCCCTTGGCGACCCCCCAGACGTTCTGCAGCGCCACGTCCTTGCCGTTGACGGTGGCGGCGAACCCGTCGATGTGGGTCTCCAGTCCGGCCGCGCGGAACTGCTGCTCGACCCAGATGCCCATGCGATTGTCGGGGTCGCTGCCGGCCACGCGCTGCGGGAAGTCCTCGACGATGGTCTTGAGGTCGGCGTAGGCGGCGTCGCCGTCGAACGACGGCGGCTCCAGACTGAGTTTGGGGGTGCCGGGGCTACCGAGCGTGAACAGGGCGACGACGACGAGTACGGCCGCGACCACCCAAGCGACTCGATACACCTTCAGGTTGGGCAGTGGGAACCTCCTCGGGCGTGCCTGGCATCCTATCAGATGGCCCGTGCGACGCCCGGCAGGGGCGGCGGAGCACGGCCGGAGCGGGCGGGTATGATGGATCCATGCCCGGACCCGCCCGCATCCTCGTCGTCGAAGACGAGGCCCGCATCGCCGAAGTCGTGCAGGGCTACCTCGAGGGACAGGGCCACGCGGTGGACCGGGCGGCGAGCGGTGAAGAGGCGCTCGCCGCCGCCGCGAGCCGCCGGCCGGACCTCGTCGTCCTCGACCTCGGCCTTCCCGGCATGTCCGGCGAGGACGTGTGCCGGCGGCTGCGCGCCCAGTCCGACGTGCCGATCATCATGCTGACCGCCAGGGACGCCGAGGAGGATCTCGTGCGCGGGCTGCAGCTCGGCGCCGACGACTACATCACCAAGCCGTTCAGCCCTCGCGAGCTCACGGCGCGGGTGCGGGCGCTGCTGCGGCGCGCCCGCTCCGAGGACGAGCCTCAGGCCGACGTGCTGGAGCGCGCCGGCGGGCGGCTCGTCGTCGACAGCGCCCGCCGGCGCGTGACCCTGGACCGGGCGGTCGTCGACCTCACGGAGTCCGAGTTCCGCCTGCTCCAGGCGCTCGCGCGCTTCCCCGGCCGCGTGTACACGCGCGCCGAGCTGGTCGAGCGCCTGCAGGGCATGGAGTTCGAGCCGTACGAGCGCACCATCGACGCCCACATCAAGAACCTGCGCCGCAAGCTGGGCGACGACGCCCGTTCGCCGCGGCTCGTCCTCACGGTCTACGGCCGCGGCTACGCCTTCGCGGAGGAGCAGCGATGATTGACCGTCGAAGAGGGGTCGACGAGGGGGGCGGCGCAGTCGCACCCCTCAGTCGGGGGCTGCGCTTCCGGCTCGCGCTCACCCATCTGGCCATCGCGGTGCTCGCCATCGTCGTGGTGGGCGTCATCGTCGTGTACACGGGATCGCGGCGGTTCGACAGCTACCTCGCAGCAGGTGCAGGGCAAGCGCAACGCGGCGGTCGTCACGTCGCTGCAGTCGACCTACAAGCCGCCGGACGGCTGGGACGCCACCGCCATCTACGCGCTCAGCCAGGTGGCGATGTTCAACAACGTGGACGTCGCCGTCTACGACACCGACGGCCGGCTGCTGTTCACCGTCCAGGGCAGGCACATGGGACCCGGGATGATGGGCAACGGGCAGGGCATGATGGGCGGCGACGGCCAGGGGATGATGGGCGGTGGGACGGGCGCGGCCACCGCGTCGCCGCAGGCGACGCCGCTCAGCCGCGCCGACTTCGTCGTCCAGAGCGCGCCGATCGTCGTCGACCGGGCAGCAGGTGGCGAGCGCCGAGATCTACGCGCCCAAGGGCGCCAGGGCCGCCGCCGAGGACGCCTACCAGAGCGCGCTGACGCGCAACCTCGTCATCGCCGCCGGCATCGCCGGAGTACTCGCTCTGCTGGTGAGCCTGCTCGTGAGCCGGCGCATCACCGGGCCGCTCGAGGAGCTCACGGACGCGGCGGGCGACGTCTCGGCCGGCAACCTGGACGTGCGCGTGGCGCCGCGCGGCGACGACGAGGTCGCGGCGCTGGCCGCGGCGTTCAATGCCATGGCCGACCGGCTTGCCCGTGACGAGCAGTGGCGCCGCGACATGACCAGTGACCTCTCGCACGAGCTGCGCACCCCGCTGGCCACCATCCAGTCGCGGGTCGAGGCGCTCGAGGACGGGGTCCTGCCGCCGACGCCGGAGAACCTGCGCGTGATCGGCGAGGAGGTCGAGCGCCTCGGCCGCCTGCTCGGCGCACTCCGCAGCCTCAACGAGCTCGAGAGCGAGGACCTCAGCGTCGAGCACGAGCCGGTGGACCTCGCCGACGTGGCCGCCGCCGCCGCCGACCGCCACCGCCCCGGCTTCGCGATGAAGGGCGTCGAGCTCACGGAGGAACTGCGGCCGGGCGTCGTGTTCGGCGACCGCGACCGGCTGCTGCAGGTGGTCGGGAACCTCCTCGACAACGCGCTCAAGTTCACGCCGGCCGGCGGGCACGTCGTCATGACCGTCGACGCCGTGGACGGGCCGGGCGAGCAGGCCGGCGCCTTGACCGGGCCCGTCGGCGCCGTGGCCCGTCTCACCGTGACCGACGACGGCCCCGGCGTGGACCCCATCGACCTGCCCTTCATCTTCGACCGCTTCTACCGGGCGCAGGACACGCGCGGCACGCCCGGCGCCGGCCTCGGCCTCGCCATCTGCCGCGCCCTGGTGGAGGCGCAGGGTGGGTCGATCGCCGCCGCGGATGCTCCGGGCGGCGGCGCCCGGTTCACCGTGCTGCTTCCGGCCGCCGGCCGCGTCTGAGGCGAGCTTGACGGCGCCGGGGACCTCCGCGCGCGGGCCGGTCCTGCTCGCCTGTGATCTGGACGGTACGCTGCTCGACTACCAGGCGGCGCCCGTCCCCGGCGCCGGCGAGGCGCTGACCGAGCTGATCGCCGCGGGCGCGCTCTTCGTCGTGTGCACCGGGCGGCCGCTGAAGGCCGCGCGTCGCGCCACCGATGCTCTGGGCGTGCAGCCGGTCGTCTTCGCCTGCTACCACGGGGCGCTCGTCGCCGAGGCCTCCGGCCGGATCCTGCGGCACCAGCCCCTGCCGCCTGCCGAGGCGCGCGAGATCGCCGCCGAGGCCCTGGCGGCGGGCGTCGCCGTGACCGTCTGGGACGTGGACGAACCGCGCGAGCTCGAGCCGGGCGGTGAGGGCGACGAGCCGGGAGACGCCGTCAGCCGGCTCGTCCTGCACGGCGAGCCCGTCACCGTGAGCCGGCTGCTCGGTGCGCTGCGGGCGGAGTGGGCAGGACGGCTGCGCGTCGAGCCCATCCGGCCCGGGTTCCTCGGCGTCTTCGCACCCGCCGTCGACAAGGGCGACGCGCTGCGGTTCGTCGCCAGCAGGCTCGGCGTGCCGCTCGACCGGACGGTGGCCTGCGGCGACGGGAGGGCGGACGAGTCACTGCTGGCCGCCGCCGCGGTGCGCGTGGCCGTCGGCGAAGCGCCCCACGCGCTCGGCCACCTGCCGGGAGTGGTGGTCACGAGCTGGGCGCGGCTCCCCGACACCCTCCGCGCCCTGGTCCTGCCGCTGCTCTGAGGCCGCCACGCCCCGCTGGCGTCCCCGCTCGCCCCGGGCTTGAGGCGATGGGGGGCGCCCGTGCCCATCCGCCGACACCACGTACGTGCGAGAGGGCGGCGGGGCTGTCGCCCGCCGCCCTCTCGGGCTACCGTCTCACTGTGGCCGCGCCGCGGCGGCGGTCAGTGTCCGGTGCAGCTCCGGCGCACCCGACGATAGGCCCGCTACGCCGCCTATTCGACCTTCGGGAGCCTCGCGATCGACGCGGCGATCGCCTCTTCCGGATGGTCGTAGTCCTCGAGCTTGCCGCTCAGGTAGGCGTCGTAGGCGCCGAGGTCGAGGAACCCGTGGCCGGTGAGGTTGAAGAGGATGTTCTTGCTCACGCCCTCCTCCTTGGCCTTGAGGGCCTCGTCGATCGCGACGCGGATCGCGTGGGCGCTCTCCGGCGCCGGGCACGATGCCCTCGGTCTGGGCGAAGAGCTGCGCCGCCGCGAAGACCTTGGTCTGCGGCACGGCGACGGCCTCCATCAGGCCGAGGTCGTACACGTGGCTGACCAGCGGCGCCATGGCGTGGTAGCGCAGGCCGCCGGCGTGGATGCCGGCCGGCATGAAGTCGTGGCCGAGCGTGTACATCTTGAACAGCGGCGTGCTCTGGGCCTCGTCGCCGAAGTCGTACACGAACTGGCCCTTGGTGAGCGTCGGGCAGGCGGTGGGCTCGACGCCGATCAGGCGCACGTTCGTCTTGCCGGCGAGGTTCTCGCGCATGAAGGGGAAGGCGATGCCGCCGAAGCTCGAGCCGCCGCCGACGCAGCCGATGACGACGTCCGGGTAGGCGTCGGCGTCCTGGCACTGCAGGATCGCCTCCTCGCCGATGACCGTCTGGTGCAGCAGCACGTGGTTGATCGACGCTGCCCAGCGCGTACTTGGAGCCCGGATGCGTGACGGCGTCCTCGACGGCCTCGCTGATGGCGATGCCGAGGCTGCCCATGCGACTCCGCGTCCTCGGCGAGCACGGCGCGGCCGGCGTTGGTCGTGTCGCTGGGGCTGGGGATCACGTTGGCGCCCCAGAGCTGCATCATGCTGCGCCGGTAGGGCTTCTGGTGGTAGCTCACCTTGACCATGTAGACCATGCACTCGAGGTCGAACATCTGGCAGGCCATGCTGAGGGCGCAGCCCCACTGGCCGGCGCCGGTCTCGGTGGCGAGGCGCTTGGTGCCGTCCTTCTTGTTGTAGTACGCCTGCGCGACGGCGGTGTTGCTCTTGTGCGAGCCGGCCGGGCTGACGCCCTCGTACTTGAAGAAGATCTTGGCCGGCGTGTCGAGCGCCTTCTCCAGGCCGGTGGCGCGGATCAGCGGCGACGGCCTCCACATGCGGTAGATCTGGTGGACCTCTTCGGGGATCTCGATGTAGCGCTCCGCCGAGACCTCCTGGGCGATGATGCTCGGCGGGAAGATCGGCTGCGAGGTCGTCGGGGCCGGCGGGCTGCAGGGTGCCGGGGTGCAGCGGCGGCGCCGGCGGCTCGGGGAGGTCGGGCACGATGTTGTACCAGGCCTTGGGGATCCTCTCTTCGTCAAGTACGAACTTCTTCTTGTATTCGCTCATGACCTGTTGTTCTCCGGTGTGAGGGGACGGGACGACCACTGCGGGTGCGGTCACGGGGTGTGGGCCTGGCCCACGCGGGTGTCAAAGTAGGCGCGCTAGGCGCGCCAAGCCCAGCGACGCCGATTGGCGCAGGAGGTGCTGCTGCGTGTGGCGTCGTGGGTCGTCATCGTGCGCGGCATGGTATCACAGGGACGTCGGGGTCACCAGTGTCCGCGCCGCCTACTTGGGCGTGACGGCCTCGAGTGGCGGATAGGCCTCCCGCTGCGGCTGGTCCGCGCCCGGAAGGCCGAAGAGGAAGCCCTGCCCGTGCGAGACGCCGAGCTCTTGCAGGGTGTCCAGCTGCCGGCGCGTCTCGATGCCCTCGGCGATGAGCGTGATGGCGGCCTCGCGGCAGAAGTCGCGCAGCGTCTTCACGAGCCGCTGCTTGACGATGGACGTGTCCACGCCGCGGATGAGGGACATGTCGAGCTTGATGAAGTCGGGCTCGATCTCGACCATGGTCTGCAGGCCGGCGTAACCGGCGCCGGCGTCGTCGATGGCGATGCGGAAGCCGTGCGCGCGCAGCTTGCGCACGATGTCGCGCATGCGGTCGAAGTCGTCGATCACGCTGTTCTCCGTGACCTCGATCACGGTCAGACCGCGGAGCGACGACGGCGTGACGTCGACGAACTCCTGCACGAAGCCGTCCCCGTGGGAGTGCAGGAACATGGTCAGCGGCTCGGTGTTGACGAAGCGCAGGCAGTCCGGCGGGAGACCCTCGCCGGCCCGCGACGCCGTACGCCGGCAGAGGCGGTCGAGCTCCGTGACGCGACCCTCGTCGCGCGCGACCTCGAAGAGCGCGTCCGGCCGGTGCAGCTCGCTCTCACGCGGGCCGCGCGACAGCAGCTCGAAGCCGATCGCCTGGAAGTCCTTGAGGCTGACGATCGGCTGGAACACGCAGGTGAGCAGCTCTCCCGCCATGACCGTCTCGAACTCCTTGCGGCGGCGGTCGCGGATCTCGTCGCGCTCTGCCTCGATCGACTGGGTGGCGCGCGCGATGGCGTCCAGCAGCGCGCGCTTGAAGCGGATCTTGGGCGACTGCGTGAGCCGCGACGAGCCGACGAAGAGGTCGATCTTGGCGAGCAGGCGGTCCTCCAGCTCGGCTTCGAGCCGCGCGAGCAGGTCCTTCTCCAGGCGCTGCTTGACCACCAGCAGGTCCTCCTCGGCGATGAACCCGGTGTGCCGGGAGGGCGAGAGGACGATGAGGAACGCGTCGCCGAGGCTGGAGACGGAGACGAAGTCCTCGCCGCGGATCAGCTCGCCGCGCGCGTGCTCGCAGGCCCTGTCCGACGACGCGGTACACGTCGTCCACCACCTCGAACCCCTGCAGCTGCTCGAGCGCCTGCACGCCGCCGACGCTCACGTAGATCACGCCGAGCTGCCCGTGGTCGAACAGCATCCGCTGCACCTCGACCTGCACGTTGGCCAGCGTCGGCAGGCCGGTGATGTCGTCGTGGTACACGCTCGCGTCGCGCAGGACGTCGGCGATGGTCCGCAGCAGGTGCTCGGGCTTGAAGGGCTTGGTGACGTAGGCGGAGGCGCCGGAGCGGTTGGCCTCCATCATGTGCGACAGCTCGGTCCTCGCGGTGAGGAACACCACGGGGATGTCCTTGGTGTAGCCGAACTGGAGCTCGCGGCACACCTGATGGCCGTCCATGCCCGGCATCGTGACGTCGAGGAGGATGAGGTGCGGGTGGCCGGTGTAGGCGAGTTCGAGGCCCTGCTCGCCGGTGTTGGCGGTGAGGACTTCGTAGCCGTCGGCGGAGAGAATGGCGGCGACGGTGACGGTCAGGTCGCCGTCGTCGTCGATCACCAGTACTCGGAGTCTCTCGTCCGGCATCCCCTTCTCCCCCCAGGGCCGGTCAGCGGGCACGGCAACATGGTGTTCGTGCGCCCGCGCACGAATCCTATCGGCAGGGCAGGCAAAAGGATTAGGCATGGACTGCCGGGACGCGGTCGCGGGCAGTACACTTGCCGGAGAGCCGAGGTCGAGGTGAGGAGAGAACACATGAAGGGATACGGCCCTGACGGCGGAACGAACCCGCCGCGCATCGCCGGTGTCACCACGTTCCTGCGGCTGCCGCACGTCACGCAGTTCGACGGCGTGGACGTCGCGGTCGTCGGTCTCCCCTTCGACACGGGTCTCGCCGTGCGCACGGGCGCCCGCTTCGGTCCCCGGGCGGTCCGCGAGGCCTCGCTCACCATCCATCCCGCCTACAACCCGGCGCAGCGCGTGGCCGTCTTCGACCGTCTCTCGGTGGTCGACGCCGGCGACGTGCGGGCGGTCGCCGGCGGCTTCACCGACCGCAGCCTCGCCGCCATGGAGGCCATGCTCGCCCAGGTGCACGCCGCCGGGGCGGTGCCGCTGGGCGTCGGCGGCGACCACACCGTCACGCTCGCCGAGCTGCGCGCGGCGGCCGCCAAGTACGGCCCGCTCGCCCTGCTGCACTTCGGCGCCCACACCGACTGCCTCGACGAGAGCTCCGGCCAGCGGCACATCCACAGCACGGTGATCCGCCGCGCCGCGGAGGAGGGCGTCGTCGACGCCTCGCGCTCCTCCCTCCTCGGCATGCGCGGCGGGCTCGACGTCCCCGACGAGTACGAGCAGGCGCGTGAGCTCGGTTTCACCGTCGTCCCCTGGGACGACCTCGCCCAGCTCGGCACCGGCGTCGTGGCCGCGGCGGTCGAGGCGATCGGCGACGCGCAAGGCGTTCGTCACGGTCGACGTGGACTTCCTCGATCCGGGCTTCGCGCCGGCGGTCGGCACCCCCGAGGTCGGCGGCCCGACCTCGGCGCAGGCGCTCGCGCTCATCCGCGGCTGCCGCGGCCTGGACCTCGCCGGCGCCGACGTCGTCGAGGTCGTGCCCGAGCTCGACAGCAGCCACCTCACGGCCACGGTCGCCGCGACCATCGCCTACGAGCTGCTGTCGCTGATGGCCTGCGCGGGCGGGACCTGCGAGTGAGCAGCGGGCCGGACGCCGCGAGCTCCTCCGCGCCGGCCGGCCGCATCCTGCGCGTCGCCTGCGTGCAGATGAACACGCGCGGCGACGTGGCCGCCAACGTCCGCGCCGCGCTCGAGCTGGTCGAGGCGGCGGCAGACCAGGGGGCCCGCCTCGTCGCCCTGCCGGAGACCTGGGCCTTCAAGGGCCGCCGCGAGGGCATCCTCGCGACGGCGGAGGCCCCGGACGGCCCCTCCAACCGCGCCCTCGCGGCGGTCGCCGCCCGGCGCGGCGTCTGGCTGCTCGCCGGGTCCGTCTACGAGCCGGCGCCCGGCGGCCTCGTCGCCAACGTCTCCGCGCTCTTCGATCCTGCCGGCGACCTGCGCGCCGTGTACCGCAAGATCCACCTGTTCGACGTCACGTCGGGCACAGTGCGCTACGAGGAGTCGGAGGAGGTCGCGCCGGGCGCCGACATCGTCACGGCCGACATCGACGCTGCCGGCGGCGCGACCGTGCGGCTCGGCCTGTCGATCTGCTACGACCTGCGCTTTCCCGGGCTGTACAGCTCGCTGGCGCTGCGCGGCGCGCAGGTCCTGTGCGTGCCGTCGGCGTTCACCGCCCACACGGGCGCCGCGCACTGGGAGGTGCTGCTGCGCGCCCGGGCCATCGAGAACGGCTGCTTCGTCATCGCCCCGGACCAGGTGGGCGAGCACCTGCCGGGGCGCGACTGCTTCGGCCACAGCATGATCGTCGACCCGTGGGGCGTGGTGCTGGCGCGGGTCGAGGAGGGCGTGGGCGTCTGCGTGGCCGACCTCGACCTGGCGCGGCTCGACGAGGTGCGGGCGCAGGTGCCGTCGCTGGAGCACCGCCGGCCGGACCTCTACGACCGCTGAGGAGGCGGCGCCGGCGGCCGCCGGCGCCGAGAGCCGCTGGAGTCAGGCCGCGGCGGCCTTCGCGGCGCGCCGGTCGGCGAGCCCGCGGCGCGCGAACGCGACGATGATCCCGATGACGAGCCCGGCCAGGGCGCCGATGGCGACGTTGACCGTCATGGCGGGGCCGCTGGGCGAGTCCGGGACGGCCGCCTCGTGCAGGATGCGCGGCTGCTCCACCTGCTTGGCGGTGAGCAGCTGCAGCTGGGTCTTCTGGATGGACGTGGCCAGGGCGTCCAGCTCGGTGGCTGCGCCTTGGACCACGGCCAGGTAGGGCGCGACCGCGGCCGCCTTCTCGGTGGCCGAGCCGCCGCCGGCGGCGATGACGGCGAGCGCCTTCTGCGCGGCGGCGCTGCGCGCCGTGGCCGCCGCGAACTCCTTCTGGTTCTGGGCGAGCTGCGTCTCGAGCAGGGCGATCTTCTCGTCCACCCCGCCGGCGATGCGCTCCAGCAGCACCTCGGAGAGCGCGTTGGCGGCGGCGGCCGCGCGCTCGGCGTCCGTGTCGGTGACGCTGATGACGACGATGTTGACCACGGACGTCGTCGTCTTGACCGTGGACGACGGCGTCTCGACGGTGGTCTCCTTGCGCAGCCGGCTCGCGGAGATGTCCATGCCGGTGCGATCCGCGGCCTCCTTGAGCACGACCTGGCTGGCGAGCAGCTGCACGGCCGCCTTGGCGTTGGAGTTGAGGCCGGCCATGGGATTGCCGTTGGCGTCGGTGGTCTGCCCGATGTAGACCGACGCGGTGGCCGTGTACTCCTTGGGCTGCGCCTTGGTGACGACGGCGCCGACGACGATGCCGAGGACGACGAGGCCGACGATCACCCACCAGTTGCGGGCGAGCGTGCCGAACCAGGAACCGACGTCGATGGTGGTGCTGTCGTCGCTGCTCATGCGCTCCTCCGGGGGCGGTGGCTGCTCCGCGCCATCCTATCGCAGTCGGGGACGGCGGCCGTCCCGGGCCGCCGGGACGCAGACCGGCGGCTCACCGGCGGCCTCGCCGGTGGTCGGCGCGCACGCGCTCGAGGACCTCGAGGTAGTCGTGCGCGAGCTTGCGGCGGTCGAAGTGCTCCAGGACGTAGCGGCGGCCGTTCTGGCCCAGCCGCCGCCGCTCCTCGGTCGGGAGCGGCGGCCAGGCGCTTCGGCCGCCGCCGCCAGCTCCTCGTCGTTGGACGGCTCGAAGGCGATGCCGCAGTCGGCCTCTTCGAGCATCGCCCGGGCGTCGCCCTCGAACCCGAGCAGGATGGGCCGCTCCATGGCGGCGTCCTCGAAGAACTTGCTCGGCAGGATGGTGCCGAAGAGGTCGTCCTTGCGGAAGTGCACGAGGCAGGCGTCGCTGCTCGCGAGGTAGGCGGGCAGCTCGTCGCGCTGGACGAGGCCGGTGAAGACGACGTTCGTCAGGCCCTCCGCCCGCGCCCTGCTCCTCCAGCTCCGGCGCGCACGGCGCCGTCGCCGATGAGCAGGAAGGCGATGTCGTCGCGGCCCTTGTCCTTGAGTCGCCGCGCCGCGCCGAGCGCGACCTCGAGGCCGCTGGCCATGCCGATGGTGCCGGCGAAGGTGACGACGAACGTCTCCGGCGCGAAGCCGAGCCGCGCGCGGAGCTCCTGGTCGGGCTGGCGCGGCTCGAACAGGTCCACGTCGACGCCGTTGGTGACGACGCTGATCTTGGACGGCCCGATGCCCTTGCGGATCATGTTCATGCGGTAGCCGTCGCCGACGGCGACGATGTGGTCGGCGCCGTCGTACAGGGCGCGCTCGAGCTTGCCGAGCGCGCCGATGATGCGGCCCTTCTCGAGGGCTCCGACCGCGACGATGGAGTCGGGCCAGATGTCGCGGATCTCGAGCACGAACGGCGCGCCGTGGGCGCGAGCGACCGGCCAGCCCGCCCAGCCGGCGAAGAACTGCGGGCTGGTGGCGATGACGACGTCGGCGCGCGGCCGCAGCAGCGGGCCGGCCGCGCCGGCCGCGGCCAGGTACGAGAGGTAGTTGAGGCCGCGGCGCACGCGGCCGCGGTTGGCCGCCAGCCAGGTCCAGACGCGGACCGTGCGGATGCCGTCGATCCACTCCTCCTGGTACAGCTTGTTCTCGTAGCCCTCGTACACGACGCCGGCCGGGACGTTGGGCGCGCAGGTCAGCACCGTGACACGGTGCCCGCAGCGCGCCCACTCCCTGGCCATGCCGTGCACGCGCGCGGCGGGGGCGTTGTTCTCGGGGGTGAAGTAGTGCGTCAGGAACAGGATGTGCACGCGGCGCGCGCCTCCTCACGGGCCGGGACGACCACGCGTCCGCCGGCCATCTCTCTTACTCGTCCCAGAAGACCTGGTCGTAGTAGCGCACCGACCGGCGCGTGGTGCGCACCCGCGCCTGGATCGCGGCCACGTCGTCCTTGGTCAGCTCGCCCAGCGTGTACTTGATCCCGAGGTACGGGATGATGAAGTCCTCCTGGTACACGAACGTGCTGACGCGCGGGTTGATCTCCAGCAGCCGGCCGCCGATCCACTGCACGCTCTGGTAGTAGTCCAGGTCGAGGTGGCGGACGACCTTGCGCGTGAGCTCCACGAGCTCCGGGCGGTCGATGGTCTTGAACGCCATGGCGAGGCCGGTGAGGAACTCCTCGCGTGTGCGCGTCTGGTGGAAGACGACCTCGCCCTTGTCGGCGAAGAGGTCGACGGTGATCTCGGGCGCGTCGACGTACTCCATGAGCATGAGTTGCGGGAACGGCTCGTAGCCGGTGAACAGGTCGACGAAGTCGTCGAGCGTCATGTAGCGGTTGATCGGCCTTCTCGTAGAGGAGGTCGTGGACGCGGTCGATCTCCGCGGACAGGATGCGGAAGCCGCGCGAACCCTTGGCGACCGGCGGCTTGAAGCACACCGGTACGTCCGGGTAGCCCAACCGGCGGGCGCCGGCGACGAACTCCTCGAGGCTCGCCGGCCTGAGCAGCTCGGGCTGCGGCACCGGGATCTCGCTGCAGGCGGCGTGCATCACGGCCTTGTCGCTGGCCATCTCGATGCCGCGCACGCCGTCGGCGAGCACGCGCGCGCCGAGCGCCTCGAACACGTCGCGGTGGCGCGCCACCGTCTCGATCTCGTGCGAGGACTGGACGAAGAGCAGGTCCGGGCGCTCGCGCTCGACAACGGCGGCGAGCGCCGGGATGTACTCGGGCGTGGCGCCGGCCGGCACGAGACTGAACCCGTCGCACATGAACCTGCCGACGGCGTCGGGCCGCATGTCGACGCCGTGGATGTGGATCTCGCGCTCGCCGTTGGCCTTGAGCTGGCCGATGAGCGTGCTCGCGCCGGGGCAGCCGGCGGCGGTGAGGACGATCTTGAGCGGCTTGAGCGTCATGCGGCGCTAGAGGATCCAGCGGTAGACCTCGAACACCTCGGCGTACTCGCAGCCGATGTTGATGCCGCGGGTGAGGGCCACGTTGCGGATGTAGTCCTCGTTCAGGTAGTTGCGGTGGCCCTGGCTCGCGTAGCACGCCAGGGCCTCGATCTTCTTCTGGATGTGGCGCTCCTCGAGCCGCACGTAGGCCTGCTGCGAGAAGTTGAGGTTGTTCCACGGGATCTCGTAGGCCATCACGGTGGTGCGCTTGAAGGCTCGCAGGCCCTCTTCGGCGATGGTCTTGTGGTCCTGGTGCAGGTCGATGAGCGCCGGGAGCAGCACGCAGTCCGGGTCGAGCTCGCGCTGCAGGACGATCATCTCCTCGAGGATGTCCTGGCGCACGGTCGGGAAGGTGCGGACCTCGAAGTCGTAGACCTTGAGGTCCTCCTCGGCGATGCCGAGCACGCCGGTGGCGGCACGGACCTCGTGCTTGAGGACGTCCTCGGGGAAGCCCTCGGGCACGCTCTTGGCGGCGGTGCTGAAGGCGGCGTAGGTGACCTTGACGCCGTTCTCGATGAGGCGCGCCATGGTGCCGCCGCAGCCGAACTCGCCGTCGTCGGTGTGCGGGGCCAGGACGAGCACGTTGTCGAAGCGTTCGATGCTCACGTGACGGGTCCTCCCTGCTGCCGGCGCGGGCACCGTCAGGACAGGCCCGCGCAGAGCGAACCGTAGAAGTCTACCAAATCGCCCTGGACGGCCTCCCAGCTGTAGCGGCGCTCGACCGCGCGGCGGCCGCGAGCGCCCATCGCCGGCGAGCTCGGAACGATTCATCAGCAGACGCCGGAGTCCCCGCAGGTGGCCTTCGGCGCCCGGCTCGACGGCGAGCCCGCACTCCTCGAGGCGGACGAGCTCGCCGCGCCCCGGCATGTTGCTGACCAGCGCGGCGAGCCCCATCGTCATGCCCTCGAGGAGCTTGGTCGGGATCGTCGGGTGGCTGTACTGGCGGTCCGGCTGCGACGGCACCCAGACGACGTCGGCCGCCGCCAGGTAGCGCGGCAGCTCCGGCGGCGGGATGCGGCCGAGCAGCCTGACGCGGTCGGCGAGGCCGGCGGCCAGGCGCTCGCCGACCTCCGTCTCGAGCGCCGGGTCGTTGAAGGTGCCGCCGAGGTACAGCACGGCCTCGTCGCGGCTCGAGCTGCTCCATGACGTCGAGCATCATCGTGCAGCCCCGCGCGCGGGAGAGGCTGCCGACGTAGATGAGCTTGAGGCGCGGGTCGGCGGCGAGCTCGGGCACCGGCTCGGCGCCCTCGAAGCGCTCCACGCGCGGGTAGTTGGGCAGCACGAGGCGCAGCCCGGGCGTGCGGCCCAGCGCCTCCAGCTGGTCCTCGGTGACGACCACGACGCCGGAGCCCAGCGCCGCGAGGCTCTTCTGGGCGACCGCCGTGGTCTGCGAGGCGACCGGCCTCACCTTGGCCGGGATGTACGGCTTGCCGGCGACCGCCTCGGGCACGTACTCGTGCATGTCGTAGACGAGCTTCGGCACGATCGCCCTGGCCGCCGGGAACAGCGTCAGCAGCTCGGGGTCGTGCACGTGCAGCACGTCCGGCTTGAGCGCGCGCAGCGCCTTGGTGATCTCCACGGAGCTGAGGAACCGCGTGCTGCGGCCGCGCTCCGGCAGGGGCGCGAGGATCACGCCCGCGTCGTCGCGCCCGGGCTGCGCGCCGGGGACCATGTACATGACCTCGTAGCCCGCCCCCGCCAGCGTGCGGCACTCGCGTTCGTAGATGCGCGGGTCGTCCGGCTTGTGCACGACGCTGAGGTGGAGGACCCGGGTCACGCCGTCGCCTCCTTCCAGCGCGCGACGACGCCGGCCGCGCTCGTGCACCAGGCGCCGTGACGCCAGCGCCTGGTCGAGGAGGCGCCAGTACACCTTGTCGTAGCCGCGCGAGACGCGCCTGTCGAAGCGGTTGTTGTGCCAGAGCAGGCTGACTGCGCCACCGCTGCGCAGGGCGCGGGCCAGCACCGAGGCGGCGGCGAACTCGGCGTCCTTCGCCGCCAGGCCGCGGTAGTGCGGCTCCTGGAGTGTGCCGTCCATCACGGCGAGCGGCAGTTCGACGAGGTCGAGCGGCCGCTCCTCCGCAAGGGAGTACGGCCGGAACGGGAACGAGCAGCCGCAGCGGAAGCCTTCGTGCTCGGCGAACGCCAGGGTCGTGTCGTAGGTGAACCCGGCCTGCTCCAGCATCGGCAGCGTCTCGTGGTAGAGCGCGCGCAGGTAGTGGTAGCGCACGCCGGTGACGGCGCGGCCGACGCGCCCGGACAGGTCGGCGCGGTCCTCGGTGAGGTCGGTGAGCGTGAGGCGGTCGGCGTCGTTGCCGTGCAGGCCGACCTCCCGGCCGGCGTCGGCGACGAGCGCCAGCGCCTCGCGGGATGCGTGCGCTGGTAGGTCTCCGGCTGGTTGCCGTCCTGCTTGTGCGTGTGGCGGGCGATCACGTAGAAGGTCGACGAGACGCCGCGCACGTCCTCGCCGCGCAGATGATCTGCGGGGAACGTCCAGAAGGGGTCGGTGCGCCGCGGCAGGTGGCGCACCAGCCAGTCGGCGCCGTCGCCCAGCTCGCGGACGACGGCGCGGCCGTCGAGGTGCCGGGCCGCGCGGGCGGTGCGGTAGCCGGCGGCGGCGAAGCCGCGCCGCGTCCACCGCCACAGGTTGTCGAGGTCGTGGGTGAGCGCGATCGCGAAGCGGCCGCGCGCTCCCCAGACGCTCCCGGCGGGCGGGAGCGGCTCGAGGCCGAGCTCGGCGAGGCGCGGCGCCAGGGCGCCGCGCAGGAGCTCGGCGTAGCGGTCCACGGCCGGCTCGTCGATGCGCAGCTCCGGGTTCGCGGCGAAGACGCTCGCCGAGAACGGCAGCCGGCCGAACTTGTCGCGCTCGCCGGTGGTGCGCTCGTCCCAGCAGGCGAGCAGGACGAACGCCGAGGCGACGAGGTCGAAGGGTACGGCGAAGCCGGCGCTCGGGGTCGGCGGGCCAGGCGGCGACGGCCGCGCCGTCGCCGCTCCGCGTCGCCGTGAAGGCGCCGGCCGGCAGCGGCCGCCGGCGGCGATGAGCTCCATCGCGCCGGCGTCGCAGGGGATCGTCGGGACGCCGGCGACCGGCTCTGCCGCGTACGCCAGGGCGGCTGCCGCTCGCCTGCGGCCGGGTCGCGCGTGACCGCGGCCCGGCGGCCCAGCGGCGCCAGCAGCGTCTCGAGCACCCACGCGGCGCGCGGCGCGAAGGCGTCGGGCGCGCCGACGAAGACCGGGAGCTCGGCCAAGCTCACGCGCGCCTCTCCTCGCGGCGGGCGCGCGCCCTCACACGTCCGTCCTCGCCCGCGGTGCGCGCGTCAGGATCTGCCTGGCCACGGTGCCCGCGTTGAGCAGGCCCGGCAGCGGGTCGTCCACCGCGTGCAGACCGTCCATGCGCGTGCCGCGCAGCGAGCGCAGCGTACTCGGCCGCGCTGCGCTGGCGCTTGGCGATCTCCAGGAGCGCCAGCGGCACGTCCTTGTTGGCCACGATCCATTTGACGCCGTCGCTGCTGCCGGCGGGCGATGTACGGGTCGCCGATCGGCGTCGCGGTAGGCGGCGTACGAGAGGTTCACGCCGCAGCGCGCGGCCAGCCCGTGCCACTTCCAGTGCCGCGCGTTGATCTCCATGAGGCAGTAGCGGCCGTCGCGCGGGTCGCGCTTGAACTCGACCTGGCTGACGCCGTGGAAGTGCAGCTCCTGCAGCAACCGCAGGGCGGCGTCGGCGAGCTTCTCGTCCCAGCGGCTCACGCCGGCGAGGCAGCTGCCGCCGGCGTGCGGGTACTGCCGCAGCTTGTGGCCGGTGAACACGGCCAGCGGCCGCGACTCGGCGTCCAGGTACGAGCCGACCGTCCAGAGCTCGTCCTCGCCGCCGGGGATGCGCTCCTGCAGCATCAGCGTGCCGAGGTCGTCGACCTGGTCGTAGATGCGCTGCAGCTCGGCGGGGGTCTCGACGTCGAGGATGTGGCGGTGGAAGCGGAGCTTGAACGCCAGCGACTCGACCGGCTTGAGCACGGCCGGGAAGCGGATCTCGCCGGCGGCCGCCTCGAGCTCCGCGCCGGAGCTGACGAAGACGGTCTTCGGCGTGTCGACGCCGGCGCGCCAGGCGGCCTCCATCTGGGCGCGCTTGTCGTGGACCTTGGCCATCACGTCCCAGCGCGAGAAGGGCACGATGAACCACGGCTCGAGCCGCTCGGCGTGGCGCGAGAGCGGCCAGATGAACTCGTCGTGGCTGGGGAAGGCGACGGCGCGCTGCGGCAGCTGCCTGCCGAGGGTCTCGAGCGCAGGTGAGGAACGCCTCCTCGTCGGCGAGCGGGCTCGGGCAGACGCGGCCGGCGGCGTAGCGCGAGCGCAGGCCGATGGCCGCCGGGTCGGGATCGAGCGCGAGCACGGGAACGCCGTGTCGGCCGAGGTCGCGCACGATGTCGAGGCCGCAGGCGTAGCTGACCTGGAGGACGGCGGCGGACGGCCTCGCGGCCGCCGCCGTCAGGAACGCGGCCATCCTCACGGCGACTCTCCCTCGGCCGGTTTGCCGCTGCGCGGTCACGATGGTCCGCAGCTGGCGCGCGGTCAGCAGCGCGCCGGGGAACGGGTCGCGCAGCGAGTACAGGCCGTCGACGCGCACGCCGCGGTAGCTCCTGAGCCAGGGCAGGAGCTTCTCCTCGCCCTTGCGCCAGCGCGAGAACGCGTCGCGCGCGTCGGTGAGCGAGACGACCCACTTGAGCCCGTCGACCTGGCGCGCGCGACATGTACGGGCTCGCCGATGGCGTCGCGGTAGGCGGCGAGCGAGAGGTTGACGCCGCAGGCGGTGGCGAGCGAGTGCCACATCCAGTGCCGCGCGTTGACCTCCATGAGGCGGTAGCGGCCGTCGCGCGGGTCGCGCTTGAACTCGACCTGGCTGACGCCGTGGTAGCCGAGCTCGTGGAGCAGTCGGAGCCCCGCCTCCGCGAGCTCGGGCACCCAGCGGCTCACCGCCATGCTCACGTGACCGAACCGCGGCGGGTGCTGGCGCAGCTTGTGACCGGTGAACTGCGCCAGCGGCCGGCTCTGCGCGTCGAGGTACGAGCCAAGCGTGTACAGCTCCTCGTCGCCGCCGGGAACGATGTCCTGCAGCATCAGCGTGCCGCAGTCGTCCACCTTGGCGTAGACCTCGCGCAGCTCGTCCGCGGAGCCGATCTCCAGCACGTGCCGGCGGAAGCGCGTCTTGAAGGCGAGCGACTCGACCGGCTTGAAGATGCAGGGGAAGCCGATCTCCTCGCACGCCGCGCTCGAGGTCCGTCGACGGAGTCGACGAAGACCGTCTTCGGCGTGTCCACGCCCACGCGCCAGGCCGCCTCCATCTGGGCGCGCTTGTCGTGCAGGCGCTCGCATCGTCGTCCCAGCGGGAGAACGGGATGAAGTACCAGGGGTCGAGGCGCTCGGCGTGCCGGGAGATCGGCCAGATGTACTGGTCGTGCGTCGGGAAGAGGACGCCCTTGCGCGGCAGGCGGCGGCCGAGGTCCTCGAGGAACGAGACGAACGCCTCCTCGTCCCGTTGCGGGTCGGGGCAGACCATGCCGGCGGCCAGGCGGGAGCGCAGGCCGAGGGCGCGCGCGTTCGCGTCCAGCGCGAGCAGCGGCACGCCCTCGGCGGAGAGGTCGCGGATGATGTCGAGGCCGTTCGCCCAGGAGACCTGGAAGACGAGCGCCGGGTGGCGGCCGGCGGCCCGCTTGAGAAACGTGTCGAAGCGCACAGGCGTCCTTTCAGGGTCGCCGCGGCGAGGGCCTTCTCGTACACGCCGAGCGTCAGCCTCGCGTTGCGTTCCCAGCTCAGCTCGAGGGCGGCGGCGCGGCCGGCTTCGCCGATCGCCGCCGCCTTCGCCGGATCGTCCAGCACCTCCGACGATGATATCCGCCAGCGCCTCGGGCGAGCGAACCGGGACCAGGTAGCCGCTCTCCCCGTCGGCGATGAAGTCCTCGGGTCCCTCGCCCTGGCCGGCGACGACCGGCGTGCCCTGCGCCATCGCCTCGGTGTAGACGAGCCCGAACGCCTCGTCCCAGCTCGGGCAGGGCCACGAGCTGCGCGCGCGCCATGAGCGCGAGCACGCGCGCGTGCGGCACGCGGCCGAGGAAGTGGACAGCGTCGGCGACGCCCTCCTGCCGCGGCCTGCGCCTCGAGCGCGCCGCGGAGCGGGCCGTCGCCGGCGATCGCGAGGTGGACGGTGCGGCCCTCGCGGCGCAGCCGTCCCAGGGCCGCGATGAGGTCGCCGATGCCCTTTGCGCTCGATCAGGTAGCCGACCGTGAGCACCAGCGGCTCGCCGGGCAGGTAGTCGTCCGCCGGCTCGACCGTCGCGTCGAGCCCGGTCGTGCCGTTGAGGACGACGGTGCAGCCTCTCCGGCGCCACCACGCCGCTCGAGCAGACCGGCGACGGCGCTCGAGTTGGCCATCACCGCGTCGGCCGCGCCGAGCACCTCCTTGGCGCGGCGCTCCACGGCTCCGCCCATGCGGAAGTGCTGGTACACGTCGGCGCCGTGCACGGTGACCACGAAGGGCACGCGCAGGTCGTTGGCGAGGCGCTGCGCGAGCGCGCCGTCGGGCAGCGCCTGGTGCGCGTGGATGAGATCCCAGTCACCGGCGGTCACGGACGGCAGCCAGCGGACGTTGCGGTAGGCGAGGTCGCCGAGGCGGTCGAAGAGCATGCGCTTCGGCGGCTGCAGCACGCGCGGGTACTCAGCGGTGATGCCGTCGCGCACCGCCTCACGGGGCTTCTCGCCGCGGCGCCGCTGGCGCTCGTTGCGCCAGAGGATCCGCGGCGCGTGCGGCGTCGGCGAGATGACGTGCGACTCCACGCCCAGCTCCCGGAGCGCCAGTAGCTGTTCGTGCACGAAGAGGTGGCGCTCGACGCCCGGGGACGGGTACAGGTGCGAGACGACGAGGACCTTCACGGGCGGGCCTTCGCCGGCTCGCCCGTCGCGGGGCCCGCGCCGGCCGGAGCCGCTTCGCCGCCCGCTCAGCGTCGCCCGCGCTCGCGCCGCGAGCCGCGCGCGCGACACCACGGCGAGCCCGAGTCCGTAGAGGATCCACATCGGCGCGAAGCTGACCGAGCTGCTCGGCCCGACGGAGCCGATGGTCCAGCCGAGCAGCGCCAGCCACGTCCCGCAGGCCAGGTAGCGCGTCAGCCGGTCGGGGTCGTGCCGCGCGATCGGCCACAGCGCGATCACCAGCAGCAGGAAGAAGACGAAGTGCAGCACGAACCCGACGAGGCCGCCGTCGGCGTAGGTCTCGAGCCACCAGTTGTGCAGGTTGCTGATGCCGAGGGCGTTGGTGCCGGAGCCGATGATGCCCTCGGCCTGCCCCGGGCCGGCGCCCAGGAGCCAGGTGCCGCCGGCGATCTGCAGGCCGCGTTCCGTCAGGTTGGAGCGGATCGCGCCCGAGCCCTTGTTGGACTCCGCCTGGCTGAGCAGCGCCTCCAGGCGGAACTGGCGCAGCATGTCGTTGGAGCTGTTGTTGAACAGCAGCCACCCGGCGACCACGACCAGGGCGACGATCACCAGCCCCATCACGACCTTGCCCGTCGCGGCTCGAGAGCCTGGGGCCCAGGTGCCAGAACAGGACGACCGCCGCCAGCGACGAGATGCCGGCGGCGACCAGGCTCGAGCGCGAGCCGGTGCGCACGAACGCGGCCGCGCCCATGGCCATGAACAGCAGCGTGAGCGAGAGCCAGCGCAGCTTCCGCGTGAAGAAGAACGCGCAGAGCATGAACGGCCAGCAGAGGACGATGTAGGTGGCCAGGTCGTTCTGGTTGTGGAAGACGCTGGTGACGGCGTAGGTCTGCGAGGTGACCGTCGTGAGCAGGCGCGAGGTGGGCAGGCGGATGCCCAGCCGCGCCTCGAGGATGGTGAAGCCGACGACGAAGGCGTAGCCGAGGAGCATGGTGTAGCCGAACCAGATGAGGCGGCGGCGGGTGCCGCCGGCCGCCGCCGTCGCCAGGAAGACGGCGGCCATGGTCACGACGATGGCGATGTAGTTGAGCGCCGCGAGCTTGTCCGGCGCCCAGACGAGTCCGAGCAGCAGCCACGCGAACCAGAGCACCGCCGGCAGCGCGAGGTCCTTGGCGGCGAACGGCATGGGGCCCGCGGCGCAACGAGCAGGTAGCAGGCGCCGGCGTAGACGACGACGGCCAGGACGATGCGGAACAGGAACGCCTGCGGCACGGCGGGCAGCGCGAACGACGGACCGAGCAGCGCGAGGACCGGCAGCGAGACGAGCAGAGCGGTGAGCACCGTGCCGACGCGGGCGCGGGCGAGGCGCTCGCGGCCGAGGAGCACGGCCGCCGCGAGCGCGACCACCACGAGCAGGGCGAGCGCGGCGAGCGGGCTGCGCGTCGGCCGCCGCCGCGACCGCGGCGGTCAGGACGGCGCCGCCGCCGAGCAGCGCCGCGTCGGCGGCGTTCGAAGCGGCGGCCGCCGGCGCGGCGGGCCGGCGGTGTCCGCTCGGCGCAGCCGCGTCATCGCGCCGTCCGATCGGTGTCGAGCGGCTCGCGCCGAGGGCGCGGCAGGTCGTCGAGCACGCCGTCGAGCTCGGCGGCCAGCAGGTCCGAGCTCGTAGCGCTCGAGGGCGGCGGGCTCCGCCGCGGCGCCGCGCGTCGCGCACGCGGCGACGAAGCGGCGAGCGGCTCGGCCATGGGCTCGTCGGGCAGCGACGCACGTGCCGCCGCCGACCTCCGCGAAGCAGCTCGCGGGCGGCCGAGCCGGCCGGCGAGATGGCGAAGATCGGCCGGCCGGCCTCGCAGGTACTCGAAGACCTTGCTCGACATGCTCTCTCGGACGGCGCCCGTTGACCAGCAGCAGGCGCGGCGGCGGCGCGCTGGTAGCCGAGCGCCACCGGCATGCGGCACGAACGGCTCGACGCGACGCGGTCGCCGAGCCCGAGCCGGTCCGCGTCGCGGGCGCACGCGGCTCTCGTCGACGCCGACGAACAGCGCCGCGACGTCGGCGGGCAGCGGCGGCGAAGGCCTCGAGGAACGCGGCCGACCTGCTGCTCGCGCCCGTACAGGCGACCCGTGTGGACGATCCAGAAGCCGTCGCCGAGCGTGACCGTCGCCGGCTGCTCGGCGCGGTCGAACCCGTTGGGCAGCACCTGCGCGCGGCCGCGCAGCCACGGTGTGCCGCGCCACGAGGTCGTCGACGATGGGCCGGTTGACGGCGGTGACGGCGGCGGCGCCGGCCAAGCGCCCAGCGCCTCCAGCCGGGCGTGCGCCGCCCTGTGCGCAGCGCGTGGGGTACGTGCGGAACTGGTAGGTCGACCACGGGTCGCGGTAGTCGGCCAGCCACGGCAGGCCGGCGTCGCCTGCTGAGGACGGCCGCGACGAGGTGCACGCTCGCCCGCGGGGAGCTCTGAAGATCACGTCGAAGCGCTCGCGCGCGAGGAGCGCGCGGCCCTTGAGCACCGCCGGCCCGACCCAGGCGAAGTAGGGGTCGGGCACCGCCAGCCAGCGGTTGACCTTCGTGCTTCGCGGTCCGCCGCCGAGCAGTGCCGCGGGCCACGGCACCGGCGCCCGGAGCGACGCGCACACCCGTCGGGCACGGCGCGCCGGCCTCGCCGCCTCGCGTGAGCACCGTCGGCTCCCAGCCGTGCGTCCGGCAGGTGCCGCAGGAAGCGCACGACGCGCGTGGTTGCCGGCGCTCGCCATCGGCGGATACGGGTTGGCGATCACGAGCAGCTGCTTCATGTCTGGTTCGTGCTCCCGCCTCTCGGCGATGTCGCAGGCGTCGAGCCTCGCCGCGCGGGGCATCTCAGGGAGGCCATCTTCGCAGCTGCTCGGCCTCGAGGTCCTCCACCTGTGTGCTCCCCCCTCGGTGAGGTCGACCTGGGCCTCCACCTCGGCCTCCTCCGCTTCGCTCCGGAGATCGTCGTCGCTGAGGCGGTCGTCGCGACCGCCGCCGCCCGCCGGATCGACCAGCTCGCCGAGCACGGCCCCCGGCCCGGGCGTCTCGCTCGCCCGAGACCGCCGCGTGAGGCGGGCCGAAGCGCCCGCAGCCTGGCCGCTCTCCTCGGGCGTGAAGAACCTCGTCGCCCAGAGCACGAGCGGGAAGACGAGCAGCGCGGGCGTCATTGCGAGCTCGCCGAGGATGAGGTCGGCCGAGCGGCTCGTGCACGCTCACGCCGAGGCGCCGACCCGATCGCCCAGGCGGCGCCGAGCGTGAGCGCCGTCGCCGACGGCGAGCAGTGATCAGGCGCCGCCACTCGTAGGGGATCGGGTAGTAGTGGTCGGAGATAGAAGTACACGAGCACGGCGAGGATGCCGAAGCCGATCGTCGTCGTCCACGCCGCCGCCCACATCCCGTAGGTCGGGCACCAGCAGGAAGTTGAGGCCGACGTTGACGCCCGAGGCGATCAGCGTGATCACGGGGATGAGCCGGTTCTTCTTGGCGACGTTGGAGCCGACCCAGAAGATGAAGTACAGGTTGTAGAGGGCCACCGACAGGGTGAGCACGAACGTCGTCGGGCCGATCGACCAGAAGCTCTCGTCGAGCAGCACGTGGATCACCATCGGCAGGTAGATGCCGACCAGCACCAGCAGGATGGCGTTGAACGCCATGAAGTAGGTGGACGAGCGCGAGACCATGCGCTTGTGCAGCTCCGGCTCGTTCAGCTTGGCGTAGTGCCACTGCGGCCAGGCCATGCGGAACGCCATGCCGACGATGTAGAGCGGCTGCGACAGCGAGTTGGCGACCGTGTACAGGCCGACCTCCGCCTTGCCCTGGTAGTGCAGCAGGAAGAACCGGTCGCTCAGCTTGAGGAAGAAGAACGAGACGGCCGTGAACATCGCCGGGATGGCGAAGGCGAGCATCGACTTCATGAGCTCCCAGTCCCAGAGCCAGCGGAGCTTGGGGATGTAGATGGGCAGGGCGGCGAGGTTGAGGATGACGGCGGTGACCAGGTTGGCGCCCAGGTAGCCCGCGGGACCCCAGTGGAAGACGGCGAGGAAGACGACCGCCATCGGCACCTGGATGAGCACGCGCGCGAGGGTGAACGAGGTGAACGTCCAAGGCCTGTGCTCGAGGCGCAGGAGCGTGAACGGCAGGTCGCTCAGGTTGGTGAAGAACAGCGTCGCGACGCCGATGTCGAAGTAGATCGTGTAGCCGCTGCCGCCCATGAGCGAGCTCGAGATCTGCGGCATGAAGGCGATGAGCGCGCCCAGCAGGATCGGCCGGGTAGAAGAAGTCGACGTAGAAGACGTGGGTGATGACCTTGCTGCGGTGCTGCGGGTCTCTTGTCGTCGAAGTAGAAGCGCGTGAAGGCGACGTCGAAGCCGAGGGTGACGAAGACGTCGAGGAAGGTCGTCACCGTGACCACCATGCCGATGATGCCGTAGTCGCTCTTGGTGAGGAACGCCGTGAAGAGCGGCAGCATGAGCGCCGTGAGGAACTTCTGCAGCATCCGGCCGCCGCCGTAGATCACGGAGTCCTTGAGCAGCAGCGAGTAGCCGTGGCTGCTCGGCCTTTGCGCCGAGGCCATGCGTCGGCGGGCGAATGAGTTCGTGGTGCCTCCGGGGCTGGTGGGCGCGGCCGGCCGCGGGGACGGCCGCCGGCCGCCGGTTGCCGTGGTCGGCCGGATTCTACCATCCGGCCTCGGGGCCGGCCTCCTGACGGCGCGTACGCGGCGGCGACGCCGGCGGCCGGCGAGCCGCCGGTCGGCCAGCGGCCGGTCGCGCTACCGGCGCGCCGGCGGCCGAGAGGTCCTTGGGCAGCAGCTCGGCGTGCGCTTCTTCGGCGGCCAGCTGCTCGGCGGCGAGCGGCGACGAGCCGCGCCGCCGCGCCCGCGTCATCACCTCGGCGACCTTGAGGCCGGCGGCGTGCTGGGCGACGACCGCCTGCGGCAGCAGGTCGAAGACCCCGTCGGGGCCGCCGGCGGGCCGGCAGCGGAGGCCGGCGGCGCCGAGCGCCCGAAGGTCGCTCTCGGCGGCCAGGCCTACCACGGCGAGGTGCGGCGCGGCCGCCGCGAGGCGCGCCGCGTCCGACCGGCGCGCCGGGGCCGACGGTGCGCGCGTCCGTGTCCGCCGGGCAGAGCACCAGGGCGTCCGCCTCGGCGAGGCGGCCGGCGACGGCGTCGTCGCCGAGCGCGTCGCCGGCCTTCTCGCCGCCGTACAGGCCGATGCGGCCGGCGGTCTCCGGCGCCGCCACGAGCACGCGCGCCCCGAGGCGCGCGAGCGCCTGCACGACGTAGGGCACGGCCGGGCCGTCGCCGGCGACGACGATCGTGGAGCCGGCGACCTCGACCCCCAGGTCGAGCAGCCCGGCGAGCACCGCCTGCGGCGCGTAGCGGAGGAGGCCGACGGCCTCCTCGTCCAGGCCGGCCACGGCGACGCCGTGCCGCCGGCAGGTGGCGACGTCCACGTCGGCCGCTCGCCAGTGCGCCACGCTGCGCATGAGCGAGACGGCGGCGGTCTCGGCCACGTTGCGGATGATCGACTCGTCGACCGGCCGCACGCCGGGCAGGTCGGTGACGACGTCGACCGCGTCCAGAGGCGCCTGCAGGCGCGTCGACAGGAGCTTCACGCGCGTGCCCACGCGCGCGAGCTCGGCGAAGTACGCGGTCTGCTCCTCGGCCTCCTTGCGCGAGGCGGCTGCGCTGTCGCGCCCCACGGCGTACACCTCGTCGGCGCCGGCCAGCGCGGCCAGCACCGGCGTGATGCGCCGGTAGCCCACAGACGCCTCGGTGAGCACGCGCAGCCCCTTGAGGTCCAGGCGCGTGCTCTCGATCGCGCGCCGCATGAGGCGCACGGTCTGCAGGCCCGGGAAGCGGGCGTCGCAGGCGTAGCGGTCGAGGTCGGCAGTCATGGTCCCATCCTACCTCGCTGCGTCGGCGCCCGCGGACTGCTCGGTCGTGCCGGCGAAGCGACGGCGTCTCCGGCTGCCGTCTCCTGGGCGGGCGCCGCCCGGGACGGCGTCGACGCCGGGTCGGCGCGCGGCGCCGGCCCGGCTATACTTGGTCTTCATGCGGGCGGGGAGAGAGAAGCAGCGGTGAAGGAGCGGGTCCACAGCAGAGCGCGCACGCACGTCGTCCTCGCGGCGGCGCTCGCCGTGCTGGCTGGCCGCCGCCCTGGCCGGCGCGCTCGCGTTCGCGCCGGCGGCCGCGGCGGCCCCCGACGCCGTCCCAGCTCGACGCCTTCCTCGCGCAGCACGCCTCGCCCATGACGGGCACCGGCGCCACCTTCATCGCGAGGGGCAGGAGCACGGGGTCGACCCCGTCTTCCTCGTCGCCATCGCCGGCGCCGAGACCAGCTTCGGCGAGTTCCTCTACTCCGAGAACGGCGACCAGTGCACGTACAACGCCTTCAACTGGTTCTACGGCCCCACGTGGCCGACCAGCGACTTCTCCTCCTGGGACGAGGCCATCGCCCGCGTCGCGGAGGGGCTCGGCGGCCCGCTCTACTACGGCGCGGGTCTCTACCTCCGTCGACGCGATCGCGCCCAAGTACTGCCCCGACGGCACCGAGCAGTGGGTCGCCAACGTCAAGTCGTTCATGGCGCGAGCTCGGCGGCAACCCCGCCGACGACACGCGTCGTCGCCGCCTCCGGCGTCACGCCGGTCCCCAGCCCCACGCCGCCGTCCACCGAGCCCGGCCTGGTCGCGCTCAGCGGCTCGGTCAAGCTCGACAAGGGCGACCGCGAGGTCGGCCAGCGCATCTACGCCTGGTTCACGCTGACCAACACCGGCGGCGCAGCCGCTGGACCTCGAGGGCATCCGGCTGGCCATCCGCGGCCCCGGGCGGTGCCGTGCGCGACATGGTCTCCGACGCAGCCGCTCACGCTGGCCGCGGGGCAGTCGCTCGAGGTGTCGTCGTCGTGGCCGCTCGACCTGGCGGGCCGCTGGCACGGCTGGATCGAGGTCACGCAGGGACGGCAAGGCCAGCCTCGTCGGCGACGAGCAGGCGTTCGGGTTCTGGGTCCGGCTGCCCGAGGACCAGGTGCTCCACCGCTGGGAGCGGCAGGCCGCCACGCTGAGCGACTCGCTCTGACGCCGCCGCCGGCTTCGGCCGCCGGCGTCCCCTCTTCGACTCGCACGCCGGGTCTCGAACGCCGCCCTCGTCGGCGATCGCGTAGATCTCCGTCATCCCGTTCGTCCACACCCGGCGTCACGTCGGGAGTGAGCCCGAACCACCGCGGGCCGCCTCCTAGAACTGGACGTACAGGAAGGGGCTGGGTTTGCTCAGAGCCAGCAGCGACGCGGCGAGCAGGATCCCGAGCAGCAGTGCGTACCGCAGCTTGGGCCGCGGCTGGATCTCCCAGGTGTTGGGCAGCAGGTTCACCCACAGGAGGCCGCCCGACGATGAAGGCGGCGAGGAGCGGCGCGACACGGCAGGATGCCCTCGCCGCTCACCCCGTTGAGGCCGGCCATCGCCTTCAGCACGTCCGCCGCCGCGCGCAGGGACGAGGCGCGGAAGAACACCCAGGCCACGGCGGCGGCGACGAAGGTGAGGATGCGGTTCAGCCACACCCACCTCGGCGTGAGGCCCCACTTCCTGGCCAGCACGTGCACCGACTGGTACGTCGCCCCAGAGCAGGCCCCAGAAGACGAACGTCCAGGCGGGTCCGTGCCAGAGCCCGCCGAGCAGGAACGTGATGAGCAGATTGCGCACGGTGAGCAGCGTCGTGCCGCGGGAGCCGCCCAGCGGGATGAACAGGTAGTCGCGCAGCCAGCCGGAGAGGGTCATGTGCCAGCGGCGCCAGAAGTCGGAGGGGTTGACCGCCTTGTAGGGCGAGTCGAAGTTCTGCGGGAAGCGCAGGCCGATCATGATGGCGACGCCGACGGCCATGTCGCTGTAGCCGGAGAAGTCGAAGTACAGCTGCAGCGTGTAGCCGAGGGCCGCGGCCCAGCCCGACAGGAGCCCGAGGTGGGCGTGGTGCGAGAAGAGGTTGTTCACGTAGGGCGCCATCATGTCGGCGACGAGCATCTTCTTGGCGAAGCCCATGACGAGGAAGAAGAGGCCGG
Organism: uncultured Thermoleophilia bacterium; assembly: GCA_963741075.1. Taxonomy (GTDB): domain Bacteria; phylum Actinomycetota; class Thermoleophilia; order UBA2241; family UBA2241; genus CAIXSE01. The sequence continues at coordinate 21,492 of CAVUGS010000020.1, read as the reverse complement.
TGCCGATGAGCGCCCAGCGGAAGCGCTGCTGCGAGCGCTCGAGCTGGGCGCCGACGTGGCCGTAGCGGATGATCGGGCCGGCGAGGATGTACGGGAAGAGCGTGACCCAGGCCAGGTAGTGGACCACGCTCCTGGCCGGCTTGATCGTGCCGCGGTACACGTCCACCGCGTACGAGATGCCGGCGAAGGTGTAGAAGCTGATGCCGATCGGCAGCAGCAGCTTGAGCGCCGGCAGCGGCTCGCCGGCGCCGATGAGCCGGAAGACGCCGTCCAGCGAGTCGACGAAGAAGCCGCGGTACTTGAAGTACCCGAGGAACGCGAGGTTGATGGCGACGGCCGCCGCCAGGAGAAGCTTGCGGCGGCGGCTGGCGCCCTCCCCCTCGGCCTCGCTCTTCGCCAGGTAGTGTCCGGCGACCCAGTCGACGAGCGTCGTCGCGAGCAGCAGCGGGACGTAGCGCCAGTCCCACAGCCCGTAGAAGAGCAGCGACGCGGCGATGAGGAACAGCAGCCGCGGGTAGCCGCGCGGGATCACCCAGTAGAGGACGACGACGACCGGCAGGAAGATCAGCAGGAACGTGTAGCTGTTGAGGAGCACGCCGCCGGGCCTAGTCGCCGCCCGCCGGCGGCTTCACCGGCGGCACGCCGCCGGTCTCTCTGAGGATGTAGTCGATGGCCTTCTCGGTGTTGATGGTCGTCATGTGCATGCCGTCGTAGAACTGCTTGGGGTCGAACCCGAAGACGCTGGGGTCGGTGAGGTCGAGAAAGACGAAGTCGTAGGTGCCCTGGAGCGACTCCGATGTAGTCGACCACCTGCTGGTGACGCGTCTCCCAGCCCAGCGGCCCGAGGACCTTGCGCAGCTTGGGGTTGATCGGGCGTGAGCACGAGCAGCGGCGTCGCGCCCTGCTCGTTCATGAACGCGAGCGTCTTCTCGAAGTACGTCTCCGAGCGTCGGGTCCGGCTTGTGGTAGACGTTCTTGTAGAGGTCGCTGTAGCGCCGCACCGAGTTGGGGAAGCGCCTGCTCCACTCCTTCTTGCGTCCACAGGCGCTGTTTGAGCACGCCGTCGGCCAGGATCTGCTTCTGGTACTTGCTCTGCTTGTTCTTGGCCTTGTCCTTGTAGAGCAGCAGGCGCAAAGAGTCTTTGGCCGTGTCGAGCGAGAACAGAGTGGTGCGGTTCTGCCAGATGGCCTTGGCGAGCTCTACGGGGCCCTTGCCGGCGGTGGCCGCGCCCACGTACTTGGCGAGGCGGGGCTCGTTGGCGGTGCGCGCCTGGACCTCGAACGGCACGAAGCTCTCCACGTCGACCAGCCACAGGTAGGCGGGGTGCGCGTCCGGCCACACCTCGTGGATGAACTGCGTCATCGCCCAGGCGTCGGCGCTGCCGCCGATGCCGTTCACGCCGGCGTTGAAGGTCTTGAGGCCGGTCTTCTTCTCCAGGTAGGAGGGCTCGTAGCGCATCGACCGCGAGCTGCCGAGGACGACGAGGTCCGGCGGCTGCTTGAGCGCCTCGATGCGGTCGGCCTTGACCGTGCGGTCGGAGGTGGTCACGGTCGGGAAGAGGTGCGTGCCCACGGAGCCGTACGGGTCGGCGACGACGTTGAGCGCGAGTACGCCGCCCATGAGGAGCGCGGTGACGAGCGCCAGGACGAGGACGAAGAAGAACGCCCGCCGGCCTGACGTCTGGTCCATCTCAGGCGGGTCCGGGATGACCCGCTGCTTGAGCTTGCCGGGCGGCAGCGGGGCCTCGATGGCCGGCGCCTCCTGTGACCCGGTCGGGTAGCCGGCCTCGCCCGGAGACGGCGCCTCGCCGGCGTCGCCGTGCGCGGGCGCGGCCTCATCGGGCGGCGGCGTCGCAGTGGGGTCGTCGGCTGGCGTCATGAGTCCTCTGAGCAGCGAAAAGCGTGAGAAGTCGGCACGGGGCCGAAGGATACCACAGGGACGTCGCCGGGCTCTCCCGGGTTCGGGCGGGCTCTCCCCGGTTCGGGCGGGTGAGGCGGCGAGGCCTCTTGCCCGGCGCCCGCTTGCGCCTTCCCGGCCCCGCCCGCCGCGCTCAGCTCAGGCGTCGAGGCCGAGGTAGGCGTCGATGCGCTCGGCAAGGCCGTCTGTCGCGATCTCGTCGACGTCGCCGTTGGCCGTCTTCGTGGCGTGGAACGCGTCGATGCCGTGGCCCCCGAGGAAGCAGCGGGTGAGGCGGATGCTGCCGCCGTGCGTCACCAGCAGCGCCGTGCGCCCGTCCAGCGCGCAGTCGCGCAGACAGGCCAGCACGCGGCGCTGCTGGATCGCGAGGCTCTCGCCGCCGGGAAAGCGGAACGTCTCGGGGTGCTCGCGGTACCGCCGCCACGCGTCCGGCTCCTCGTGCACGATCGACGAGAAGCGGCGCGTCTCCCACTCGCCGCGGTGTGTCTCCGCGAGCCGCGGGTCGACGACGAACGGCAGCTCGCCGCCGAGCTCGGCGTGGACGAGCTCCGCGGTCTCGCGGGCGCGCACCAGGTGGCTGGTGACCACGAGCTCGATGCCGCGCCCCGTGAGCGCGCGACCGAGGTCGCGCGCCTGGGCGCGGCCCACTTCGTTGAGCTCCACCTCGGCCCAGCCCTGGCAGCGCGCGGGTTCGCGGTTCCAGTCGGTCTGGCAGTGGCGGAGCGAGAAGCAGCGTCATGGATGACCCGGGACGGCGTGGCGGCGTGTGCCGGCGCGGCGTCAGTGGAACGTGAGCAGCGTGTCGCCGCGCACGCCCACGCGCAGGGTCTCGACGGAGATGACTTCTTCCGGCGGGATGTTGCCCAGGTTCACGTTGGCGCCGAACTGCTTGATGAACCAGGCCTGCTGCTTCTTGATCGGCGCCTCGAACAGGATCTGCGAGGTGTCGAACGCGGTGCGGATCTCCTCGAGCAGACCGTCCTTGACGTCGCCGGTCGGGCGGTAGATGCCCACGGTGCCGGACTCGCGTCCCTCGGTGATGACCTTCCAGGCGCCGGCCTCGAGCTCGCGCTTGATCGAGTCGACCCACCGGGTCGGCGTGATGACCACGGCCTCGTCCTTGCTGCCGACCTCGCTCAGGACCTTGTACCGCTTGCTGAGCCGGCGCAGGATGGCGAGCTTGTCCTCTTCGTCCATGGCGATCGTGCCGTCGGAGATCTCGACGCACTCCATGCCGCACTCGTCGACGAGTGCCAGGTACTCCTCGAACTTGCCCTGGCGCAGGCACACCTCGAAGAACGTGCCGCCGAAGCACACGGGGATGCCGAAGCTCTGGTAGAGCGCGATCTTCTCCTTGACGTTCGGCGTGACGACGGCGGTGCCCCAGCCGAGCTTGACGATGTCGACGTAGTCGCCGGAGACCTCGATGAACTGGCGCACCTGGTCGAGGCTCAGCCCCTTGTCGAGCACATGGGTGAGACCGCTCTCGCGCGGCTTGGTCGTGCGCTCGGGGAGCGTCAGGAACTCGAACATCGGTCATCCTCCGTGGTCGCGCGCCGCTGCTCGCGGCCCTCGCTAGATGGTACCAGACACGTCTTCCCGCCTCCGGCAGGTGATACGAGCCGCATTGATTATAAGTAATAGTGATTTGATTCATGCAACTTTCTCATGGATAGTAGCTCACCAGACAAAGCTGTCAAATGCGATACACGCTGTCAGGAATAGCGAGTGCGGAGGGATTCATGAGGAAGTGGTTGTTCGTTCTGGCGTCGGCCGCCGTCGCGCTGGCCGCGTTCGCGTCGCTGGTCGCCTGCGGAGGCGGAACTGGGTCCACCGTCGCGCTCGTCGCCTACTCGACGCCGCGCGAGGCATACGCGGAGCTGATCCCGGCCTTCCAGAAGACGGACGCCGGGGCCGGCGTGACCTTCGACGAGTCATACGGCTCGTCCGGCGAACAGAGCCGCGGTGTGGACGCCGGCCTGCCGGCGGACGTGGTCGAGTTCTCGCTCGAGCCCGACATGACCCGGCTCGTGGACGCCGGCCTCGTCGCCGCCGACTGGAGCCAGAACGAGTACGACGGGTTCGTGACCAGGTCGGTCGTCGTGCTCGTCGTGCGCAAGGGGAACCCCAAGGGCATCACCGGCTGGGCCGACCTGACCAAGCCGGATGTGGAAGTCATCGAGCCGAACCCGTTCACGTCCGGCGGCGCCAAGTGGAACATCATGGCCGCCTTCGGCGCCCAGTTGAAGCAGGGCAAGACCGAGGACGAGGCCAGGGCCTACCTCAAGGACCTCTTCGACCATGTGCCCGTGCAGGACAAGAGCGCGCGTGAGGCGCTGCAGACGTTCGTGGGCGGCAAGGGCGACGTGCTGCTCTCCTACGAGAACGAGGCCATCGCGGCGCAGCAGGCCGGCGAGGACGTCGAGTACATCGTCCCGGCCGAGACCATCCTCATCGAGAACCCGCTGGCGGTGACCGAGGACGCGGCGTCCTCCGCGGCGGCCAAGGCGTTCTACGACTACCTCTACACGCCTGAGGCCCAGGAGATCTTCGTCTCGAAGGGCTACCGCCCGGTCGTCGAGGGCGTCCCCGGCGCGGACCAGTTCCCCACGCCGGCGAGCCTCTTCACGATCGCCGACCTGGGCGGCTGGTCGCAGGTCAACGACACCTTCTTCGCCGCCGACGGCAGCGTGATGTCGACGATCGAGCAGGACCTTGGCATCAGCACCGCCAAGTAGCGCGGGCGCCGCGGGAGCGGCGCTCGAGCCGGCCCTGATCCGGCCGGCGCCGCTGAGGGTGCTGCGCCGCACGCGCGTGCGGCGCAGCACCTGGGCCGGCGTCGGCCTCGTGATGCTGTATCTCAGCATCATCGTCCTGATCCCGCTGGCCGCCGTCTTCTGGCACGCGGCCCAGCTGGGTCCGGCGGCGTTCTGGGAGGTCGTGACCACGTCGGACACGCTGGCCGCCCTCGAGCTCAGCCTTGGGGCGGCCCTGATCGTCGCCGTCGTCAACGCGATCGTCGGCACGGTGATCGCGTGGGTCCTGGTGCGCGACGAGTTCCCCGGCAAGACGATCGTCAACGCGTTCATCGACCTGCCGTTCGCGCTGCCGACCATCGTCGCCGGCCTCACGCTGCTGGCGCTCTACGGTCCCAAGAGCCCGTTCGGCGTCAACCTCGCCTATACACGCGGGGCGGTGCTGCTGGCGCTGCTCTTCGTCACGCTGCCCTTTGTGGTGCGCTCGGTCCAGCCCGTGCTGATGGAGCTCGAGCGCGACGCTGAAGAGGCCGCCAGCTCGCTGGGCGCCCGCGGCTTCACCGTGTTCCGCCGCATCGTGCTGCCCAGCCTGCTGCCGGCCGTCATCTCCGGGGCCGGCCTGTCGTTCGCCCGCGCCATCGGCGAGTTCGGCTCGGTGGTGCTGATCTCCGGCAACATCCCGTTCAAGACGCAGATCGCACCGGTGCGCATCTTCGGTCTCATCGAGAGCGGCGATTCCGCCGGCGCGGCCGCAGTGTCCGTGGTCCTGCTGCTCGTCTCGTTCGGCGTGCTGCTGGTCCTGACGCTGGTCCAGGCCTGGGGAAGGAAGACCGATGAGCTTGACTGACACCGGCCGGCCGGAGTCCAGGGGGTCGCGCGCGAGCCGCTACGGCCTGCGCACGGTCGCGCTCGTCTATCTCGCGCTGGTGCTCGTGCTGCCGATCGCCATGGTCTTCTACCGCACGTTCGAGAACGGGCTGCAGCCGGTCCTCGCGGCGCTGCAGGACCCGATGGCCCAGCACGCGCTGTTCCTCACCGTGGTCATCGCCGCCGTCGCGGTGCCGCTCAACACGCTGTTCGGCGTGTTCTGCGCGCTGCTGCTTGTGCGCCGCTCGTTTCCCGGCAAGGCCTTCCTCAACACGCTGATCGACGTGCCGTTCGCGGTCTCACCGATCGTCGTGGGACTGGCGCTGGTGCTCGTCTACGGGCGCACCGGCTGGTTCGGGGGCTGGCTCATGGACAGCGGCATCCGGGTGATCTTCGCCTGGCCGTCCATGGTGCTGGCCACCATCTTCGTCTCCCTGCCGTTCGTGGTGCGTGAGGTCGTGCCCGTGCTGCAGGAGGTGGGCGTGGAACAGGACCAGGCGGCGCACACGCTCGGGGCGTCGACGTGGCAGACGTTCTGGCGCATCACCCTGCCGGCGATCCGCGCCGGGGTGACGTACGGCGTCATCCTCACGACGGCGCGGGCGCTCGGCGAGTTCGGCGCCGTGAGCATCGTGAGCGGCAAGATCGCCGGACGCACCTCCACGCTCACCGTGCACGTCGAGGAACAGTTCCAGCAGTTCGACCTCATCGGCGCGTACACATCCTCACTCGTCCTCGCCGTCATCGCCCTGGTCATCGTGCTCGGCATGACGCTGCTCAAGCCCAGGGAGGCCGGCCAATGACCATCAATGCCATCGGCATCACCAAGCGCTACGGCGACTTCGTGGCGCTCGACGACGTCAGTCTCGAGGTGGCCGGCGGCGATCTCACGGCGTTGCTCGGGCCGAGCGGCTCCGGCAAATCGACGCTGCTGCGCGTGATCGCCGGCCTGGAGCGCCAGGACGCCGGCGAAGTCGTCATCTCCGGCGAGGACCTGACCACGCGCCCCGCGCGCGAGCGCGGCGTCGGCTTCGTGTTCCAGCACTACGCCGCGTTCAAGCACATGACGGTGCGCGACAACATCGCCTTCGGCCTCTCCATACGCAAGCGGTCCAAGGCGGAGATCGCCGCGCGCGTCGACGAGCTCCTGCACCTGGTCCAGCTGGACGGGCTCGCGGAGCGCTACCCGTCCCAGCTCTCCGGCGGACAGCGCCAGCGCATGGCGCTGGCCCGCGCCCTGGCCGTCGAGCCCAAGGTCCTGCTGCTCGACGAGCCGTTCGGCGCCCTGGACGCGCGCGTCCGCAAGGAGCTCCGCGCGTGGCTGCGCCGCCTCCACGAGGAGATGCACGTGACCACGGTCTTCGTGACGCACGACCAGGAGGAGGCGATGGAGGTCGCCGACCGGATCGTGATCATGAACGAGGGCCGTATCGAGCAGATCGGGCCGCCCCGCGAGCTCTACGAGCGGCCCGGCAACGAGTTCGTGATGAGCTTCCTCGGGCCGGTCAACAAGCTGGGCGACGTGCTCGTGCGCCCGCACGACGTCGAGCTCCTGCTCGAGCCCAACGGCGCCACCACCCGGGCGCTCGTCGACCGCATCACCTACCTCGGCTTCGAGGTGCGGGTCGAGCTCGAGCTGCCCAACGAGCGCAAGCTCTGGGCGCAGACCACGCGCGAGGCGGCGCAGCCGCTGGAGACGGGCATGACGGTCCACGTGCGCCCGCGCGCCACGCGGACGTTCGACGGCGACGGCGCCGAGACGGTTCCCGCCGGGGACAGCCCCTGGTGGGACCGCCGGGTGACCATGGAAGTCCACCACGGCTGAGACGGGGCCGCGGCAGTGCCGCCCGCCCGCCGCGCGCGCCGCCGCGCTCGGGGCGGCGCCTAGCCTAGCCCTTGAACAGCAGCGCGAGGCCGCTGAGGAACAGCACCGCCGCGAGGATCGTGCGCAGCACGCGGGTCGGCGCCTTGACCGTGAGCTGCGAGCCGAGCAGCACGCCCGGGATCGAGCCCATCAGCAGCGAGGCGACCATCCACAGGTCCACGTTGCCCACGCCGATCTGCGCGAGGCCGGTGACGACCAGCAGGATCATGGCGTGGAAGATGTCGGTGCCGATGATCCTGTCCGTGGTCAGCGGATAGAACAGGATCAGGAACACGGCCAGCAGCGTGCCGCTGCCGACCGACGTGAAGCCGATGATGAAGCCGGTGCAGACACCGAGCAGGACGGTCATGATCTTGAGCCGCCGCGTCATCTTGATGTTCTCGCGGCGGTGCGCGGCGTCCACGTGCATGACGACCTTCACGATGAGCAGCACGGAGACCATCATGAGCGCCGAGCCGATCGCCTTGTACAGGAACCCGTTGATGACGTCGCCGTAGGTGGCCTTGGCGTAGGCGACCGCGGCGACCCCCACGAGTGAGGCCGGGATGCTGCCGAGCGCCAGCCAGAGCGCCAGGGGGATGTCCACGGAGCCCTGGCGCCAGTGCTTCCACGAGCCGGCGATCTTGGTGACGGCGGCGTAGGTGACGTCGGTGCCGATGGCCATGGTCGGCTCGAAGCCGAAGATGAAGATCAGCACCGGCGTCATGAGTGCGCCGCCGCCCATGCCGGTGAGCCCGACGAGGAAGCCGACCATCAGGCCGGCGATGCTGAGATAGCCGTTGAGGTGATCGCCGGCGATGAGATAGACGACCAGGACGAAGACTCCCCAGCCGGCCAGACCGACGCCCCAGCGCCTGAGCCAGGCCCCGGCGGTGAGCCCGGAGGGCTCCGGGCCGGGGCGGAACGGCGGGATCGTCTCGTCGATCTCGGGGTCGAAGACGTCCTCGTCCGCGCACGGCCGGCACGGCGGCCACGGCCAAGACGCTGCTCTCGCTGTCGGTCATGCGCTCCTCTCGCGTCCTTTGCGCGGCCCGGCGCGATCCCGGCCCCGCGAGGAATGGCGGCGAGTATGGGAGCCATTCACTTATCTGTCAAAAGCTGGCATACGCCAAAGGACCACTTCACCCCGCTTTGGCGCGGGTGCCATGCCCGGGGCAGAAGCGGTCCTTATCCGCGACCGGCAACGCATGCGAAATGACAATGGAGCACGGCGCCGCGCGCGGCGAAGGGGCCGCCCTGGCGGGTGCCGAAGAGCTCCGCGCCGTGGCCGCGATGCTACTGTCGGGCGCCTCCGTTCGCGTAGAGCCGATGTATCTACGGAGACAGGATCCGCGCGGCGTGAGGAGCCGTCAGTGCGCGCCGGTTCAGCCGGCCGCCGCGTACTGCTCGCGGAAGTACGCGAGCAGCGCCTCGGCGGCCCGGCTCAGCACACGCGTCTTGGAGCGCACGGTGTAGAAGTCGCGCAGCACCCGGAAGCCCTCGATGGGCACGACCGCCAGGGTGCCGTGCTCGACCTCGGGCCCGATGGCCCACCGGCTCAGGAACGTCACGCCGCCGCCGGCGATCGCCGCCTGCTTGGCCGACTCCATGAGGCCCATCTCCATCACGATGTTGAGCCGCTCGGGGCGGACGCCCGCGCGACGAAGGTGGTCTTCGACGACGATGCGCACGCCGGCGCCCTGCTGCTGCATGAGCTGCGGTTCCGCGACCAGGTCGTCGAGCGTCACCTGGTCGCGCGACGCCCACGCGTGCGTGGGCGCGCACACGAGGACGATCTCGTCGCGGGCCAGCGGCTCGGCGACGAGCTCCGGGCGCGGCGTCACGGCCCCGACGGCGCCGATCTCGAACTCCCGCGCGAGCACGCGCTCGATGACCTGGTGCGTGTCGTCGACGTGGAGCGAGATGATCACGCCGGGGAACTCGGCCTTGAACTGCGTGAGCATGGCCGGGAGCACGTGCTCCCCCGGACCGGTGGACGCGCCGACCACGACGCGGCCGGCGACGAGCTCGCCGAGGTCGAGGATCTCTGTGCGGGCGCGCTCGTCGAGGTCGAGGATCTCGCGGCCGTAGCGGTAGAGCACCTGACCGGCGTCGGTGGGGACGACGGTGCGGCGCGAGCGGTCCAGCAGGATGGTCTTGAGCTCGCGCTCGAGGCTGCGGACCTGCTGGCTGGCGGCCGGCTGGGTGATGTGCATCTCGTCGGCCGCCAGCGAGAAGCTCTTGCGGTCGACGATGCGGCAGAACAGGCGGAGCTGGCGGATGTCCATAAGGGAAGCTTATATCGACAAGTGGCACTCGCCAACAACGGAGACGCCCCGCGCGAGTGCTCGCGGGGCCGTCAGACCAGGGGCGGCGGCGGGTCGTCGGTCGCGTCGCCGACCCAGCGGCCGAGGCGCGCCCGCCGGGAGCGGCGGCGCGCCAGCTCGAGGAGCCGGTCGGCGAACAGCCAGGGGTCGCGGGGCAGCGCCAGGGCGGTGCGCGTGTCCTTCTTGCGCAGCGCGACGTCGTCCGGCCCTGCGATGCGCCTGAGACGGCCGTCCCCGAGCAGCGAGGCCTCGACGGGGCCGGCGGAGGGCGAGAGCGTGTAGGCGGGTGTGCCGAGCGCGGCGGCCTCGCGCAGCATCACGCCGCGGAGCCCGACGACGAAGTCGGCGGCGGCGAGCAGGCCGACGCCGTCGACGGGGCCTCCGGGCACCAGCACGCCGGGCAGGTCGAGCGCCAGGAGGCGTCTGCGCTGGTCCTCGTCTCTCGCCACGACGACGAGGGTGACGTTACGCCGGCCCGCCAGGCCGCCGAGCAGCCGGACGAGCTCGGCCTCGCCCGCCGGCGCGGCTTCGCCGGCCGGCAGGCGCATCGACGGCGCGGCCGGCCGCACGACTCCCACCACGCTGCCGGCGCTCGACGCCGAGCCGGGCCAGCGCCGCCGGGGTCCGGCTGCGCGTCGTGGAGGTAGTACTCCTCCTTGAAGCCGGGGTAGCGGAAGAGCTTCTCCCTGGCGGCGCCGATGGACGTGAGGCCGACGACGGGTACGGCCTCGGGGATCGCGACCTCGTCCACCAGGCGCACGTTGACGAGGTTGCTGCGCCCGAGGCGGTCCGGGTCCACGAACGTCATCTGCGGGATCGCCAGCGTCCAGGCGGTGAGCACGAAGTCGCTGGCGTGGCTGCCGGCGGCGACGTCGAAGCGGCCGCTCGAGGCCGAGCCCAGGAGCTGCGCCGTCCTGTTCACCAGGCCGACGGCGCGGGTGCCCAGGCCGCCGCCGCGGTGCTGCGTGGTGAGCACGCCGCCGAGGCCGTAGCGCCGCAGGACGAGGTCGGCGCCGGCGAAGCGGCGCGCCGTGAGCGTGACGGTGTGACCGGCGTCCTCCAGCCGGCGCACGATGGGCGCGAAGAAGACGACCGACGCGGCGTCGGTGAGGTCGACCCAGACCCTCATGGCATCGGGCGGGCCGTCACGGGCGGAGCGGAGCCGCGAGTCGGGGCCGGCGGACGGTCCTCAGGCGGCGGGCCGCCGTCAGGCCAGCCCGGCCTCCACCGCCGCGGCCACTTCCTTCACCTGCTCCTCGGTGAGGTTCGGGTGCATCGGGAGGGCCAGGTTGGTCGCCGCGGCCTCGTCGGTGTTGGGGAAGTCGCCCAGCTTGTGACCCATGTCCGCGAACACCGGCTGCAGCTGCATCGGCGTGGTGTAGTACGCGGCGCAGTCGACCTGGCGCTCCTTGCACGCGGCGGCGATGTCGTCGCGCCGCGGGTGGCGGACCATGTACAGGTGATAGACGTGCGTGTGGCCGTCGGGGACGGCGGGGCGCACGACGCTGTCCGGCAGGTACTCGTCGTACCATTCGGCGACCAGCGCGCGGCGGCCGTTCCACTCGTCGATGACCTGGAGCTCGAGGCGCAGGATCGCCGCCTGCAGCTCGTCGAGGCGCGAGTTGAAGCCGATGTCGGTGAAGGTCTTCTTGTCCTTGCTGCCGTGGAAGCGGAGCTCGCGGGCGCGCTGGACGAGGACCTCGCTGTGGCCGGTGATGAGTCCGCCGTCGCCGAAGCCGCCGAGGTTCTTGGTCGGGAAGAAGCTGAAGACGCCCATGTCACCGAGGCTGCCGGCGCGACGGCCGAAGTAGGTCGCGCCCCACGCCTGGCAGGCGTCCTCGACCACGGCGAGGCCGTGCGCCTCCGCCACCTTGCGGATGGCGTCGGCGTCGGCCGGCAGGCCGAACAGGTCGACCGGCATGACGGCCTTGGTGCGCGGCGTGATGGCCGCCTTGATGGCGTTCGGGTCCATGCACAGCGTGTCCGGGTGGATGTCGACGAACACGGGCTTGGCGCCGGCCTGGGCGATGGCCTCGGGGGTGGCGTAGAACGTGAACGGCACGGTGATGACCTCGTCGCCCGGGCCGATCCCGAGCGCGCGCAGCGCGATCGTCAGGCCGTCGGTGCCGTTGGCGACGCCGACGGACCCGGTGGTGCCCATGAAGGCGGAGGCCTCCTCCTCGAACCCCTTGACGTTCGGCCCCAGGATCACCCGCCCGCTGCGCAGCACCGAGAGGACGGCGTCCTCGATACGGTCCTGCAATTCGGCGTACTGTCCCTTGATGTCCATGAGTCCGACGGCCATGTGGAGCGCCTCCTTGCGGCGGGGAAAGTCGAGCTTGGAACCTACCACAGGGCTTCGGGAGGAGGCTACCGGGTCGGGCACTGTTCGCCCGCCCGGCGCCCAGTACGGTACGCTGTCGCGCATGATGCAATCCGTCATCGACGCGGTCGTCCAGTGGGCGACCGCACCTCATCGGCGACTGGGGCCTCCCGGCCGTCTTCGTCCTGATGCTGCTCGAGAGCGCCTGCATCCCGGTCCCGAGCGAGGCGATCATGCCCTTCGCCGGCTTCGCCGTGAGCGAGGGCACCATGACGCTCCTCAGCATCACCGTCGCCGGGGTGGCCGGCAACGTCGTCGGGTCCTGGATCGCCTACGCCGTCGGCCTCTACGGCGGCCGCCCGTTCATCGACAAGTACGGCAAGTACGTCCTGCTCCGCCACCACCACGTGGAGCTGGCGGAGCGCTGGTTCGCCAAGTACGGGCCGATAGCGGTCTTCTTCAGCCGCTGCCTGCCGATCGTGCGCACGTTCATCTCGCTGCCGGCCGGGATCGCGAGGATGCCCTTCTGGAAGTTCACCCTCTACACCCTCCTCGGCTGCATCCCCTGGGTCCTCATGCTCGGCTGGGTCGGCGTCCGCCTCGGCGCGAACTGGGAGAAGATCCGTCCCTACCTGCACTACGCCGACTACGCGGTGGTCGCCGCGCTGGTCGTCATCGTCGTGTGGGCGGTGCTCAAGTGGCGCAAGGGCCGCCGGAGCGGCGGGGAACCCGACGTCACGGAGTACGGGGACGAGGCATGACCGCCGCGGGCAGCGCCGGCCGGCTGCCGCGTCCGCGTCCCGGCGACCACCGCCAACATCGGCCCGGGCTTCGACTGCCTGGGGCTCGCGCTCGACCTGTGGAACGAGGTCCGCTTCAGCCTGGAGGGCGACGGCGTCGTCGTGAGCGTCGAAGGGCCGGACCCTGCGGGGTTGCCGCGCGACGAGAACAACCTCGTCGCGCGGGCGTTCCTGCGGCTGTGCGAGGAGGCCGGCAGGCCTGCGCCGGCCGGCCTGCGCATCCACTGCGACATCCGCGTGCCGATGAGCTCCGGCCTCGGCTCGAGCTCCACCGCCATCGTCGCCGGCCTCCTGGGAGCCAACACGCTCATCGGCCGGCCGTTCGACCGCGACCACATCCTCGAGCTGGCCGCCGACATGGAGGGCCACCCCGACAACGTGGCGGCGGCGCTGCTCGGCGGCCTCACCATCGTCGTCCAGAAGCAGGACACGCCTGCTCACCAAGAAGATCCTCGTCCCCGAGGTGCACGTGGCGCTGGCGGTGCCGGACCTGCCGTTCAGCACCAACGCCGCCAGGGCCGAGCTGCCCACCGAGGTCTCCATGATCGACGCCGTCTTCAACCTGCAGCGCACGCCGCTGGTGGTGGAGGCGCTGCGCACCGGCGACTACGAGCTGCTCAGCCAGGTGATGGACGACCGGCTGCACCAGGCCTCCCGGCTCAAGCGCATCCCGGGAGGCCGCACCGCCTGGCTCGCGGCCCAGAACGCGGGCGCGGCCGCCGTCGCCGTCTCGGGGTCCGGGCCGAGCCTCATCGCCTTCGTCAGCCTCGCGACCGACGCTTCGCGCATCGCGCGCGTGATGGCCGAGGCCTTCGCCGCCGAGGGCGTGACGGCGATCCCGCTCGGCCTGGCCGCCTCGGCCGCCGGCGCCACCGTCTCCGCCTGAGCTCCTCCCGAAGCCCTCGCTGCCGGAGCTCCGGCAGCCATCCTCGCCGCTCAAGATCCTTCGGCTTTCCCCGAAGGTGTGTCCTGTCGGGCCATGTACAACAGCACGTACGCGTGTCCAGCATTCGCGTACGCGATGTTGTACAGCGACGAAGCGCACATATGCTCCGGATCGCCCCCGTCCGGATCGCCCGGGTACGTTCGCGCACGTGACCCTGCCCGCAGTGGGTACAGTGGCCCTATGAGCGTGGGCTACGAACTGGTCGATCACACCGCCGACATCGGCGTGCGTCTGTGGGGCCCGACGGCCGAAGAGGTCTTCGAGCAGGCCGCGCTCGCGCTCTTCTCGCTCGTCTGCGACCCGCTGCACGAGCGGCCGAGCGCGAGACCGTGGACGTTTCGCTCGAGGCGGAGGCGATGGACCTGCTGCTGGCCGCGTGGCTGAACGAGCTGCTGTACGTCTTCGAGGCGCGCAGCATCGTGCTCACCCAGTTCGACATCGACGAGCTGACCGAGCACACCCTGCGCGCCCGCGTGTCCGGCGAGCCGCTCGACACGAGCCGCCACGTGATGTGCGGCGGCGTCAAGGCGGCCACCCTGCACGAGCTCGTCGCTCGAGCAGCGCGACGACGGCTGGCGAGGGCTTCGTCCTCCTGGACGTCTAGCCGCGGCCGGCGGAGCGGGGCCGCGGCCATGCGCATCGAGCGGACGGGCGAGTACGTCTACGAGATCGCGCCGCGAGGACGCCGATGCGCGTGCCCGGGCGCGTGTACGCGCACGCGAGCCTGTTCGACCAGGCGGGCCACGAGGAGGCGCTGCAGCAGGTGGCCAACGTCGCCACGCTGCCGGGCATCGTCAAGCGCCAGCATCGCGATGCCCGACATCCACTGGGGCTACGGGTTCCCGATCGGCGGCGTCGCGGCCATGGACGAGGCCGACGGCGTGGTCTCGCCGGGCGGCGTCGGCTTCGACATCAACTGCGGCGTGCGGCTGGTGCGGACGGGGCTCGGGCTGGAGGACGTGAAGCCGCGGCTCGAGCCGCTCATGAACGAGCTGATGCGCCGCGTGCCGCAGGGCTCGGGGCCGCACGGCGCGCTGCAGCTCAAGGAGGGCGAGCTGGAGCGGCTCGCCGAAGAGGGAGCCGCGTTCCTGGCCGCGGCGCGGGTACGCGACGGAGGACGACCTGCTGCACACTGAGGAGGGCGGCGTCATGCCCGGCGCCGACGCGTCAGCAGTGAGCCGCCGCGCCCTGGAGCGCGGGCGGACGCAGGTCGGCAGCCTGGGCTCGGGCAACCACTTCCTCGAGGTCCAGGTGGTGGAGGAAGTGCTCGACGAGCGGGCCGCGAGCGCCTTCGGCGTCGGCCCCGGCCAGGTCGTGGTCATGATCCACTCCGGCTCGCGCGGGTTCGGCCACCAGATCTGCACCGACCACGTGGGCCGGATGGCGAGCGTGGCGGCGCGCGCCGGCATCGAGCTGCCCGACAGGCAGCTCGCCTGCGCGCCGCTCGGCTCGCCCGAGGCCCGCGAGTACCTCGCCGCCATGGCCTGCGCCTGCAACTTCGCCTTCGCCAACCGGCAGATGATGCTGCACGAGGTCCGCGGCGCGTTCGAGCGCGTGTTCCGCGCGAGCTGGGAGCGGCTCGGCGTGGAGCTCGTCTACGACGTGTGCCACAACATCGCCAAGCGCGAGGTGCACGTGGTGGACGGCAGGGAGCGCGCCGTGCGCGTGCACCGCAAGGGCGCCACGCGCGCGTTCGGCCCCGGCAGCCCCGACGTCCCCGCGGACTACCGCGACGTCGGCCAGCCGGTCATCATCCCCGGCGACATGGGCACCGAGAGCTGGCTGCTGGCCGGCACGGAGACGGCGATGCGCGAGACCTTCGGCTCGACCTGCCACGGGGCGGGCCGCCTGCTCTCCCGGCACGCGGCCCGCAAGGTCCAGCAGCGGCGCCGAGGTGCGGCGCGAGCTGGAGGACGCCGGCATCGTGGTGAAGGCGGCGTCCGTCGGCGGGCTCGCCGAGGAGGCGCCGTTCGCCTACAAGGACGTGGCCGACGTCGTCGGCGTCGTGGACGCCGTCGGCCTCTCGCGCAAGGTCGCGCGCATGCGGCCGCTCGGCGTGCTCAAGGGGTGATGGCGGGCGCCGGGCGCCCCGGCCGCGGCAGCCGGCGCTCCGGCTCAGCCGGCGCCGAGCCGCGTGGCTTCGCTCTTGGTCGTCTCGACGATGGTCCTGTAGATCTCGCGCAGCGCGTCCTGCGAGAGCGGGCCCTTGTTGGCGCGCGTGAGGAAGGTGACCATCCACTCTTCGCGCTCGGGGTTGTACATGTCGACGCCGTGCTCGGCCTTGTAGCGCCAGAGCTTGTCGACCAGCGTGAGCCGCTTGTTGATCAGGTCGATGATCTTGAGGTCGTTGTCGCTGATCTGGTCGCGGAACTGCTTGATGACGGGGTCGTCGTTGGGCGTGCTCACACCGGGGCCTTTCGTCGGGAGAGGTCTGCGGGTCGGGGCGGAGGGGTCGGGGGAACGGGCGGGCGCTCTAGTTCTGCGGCGGGCCGCCCGCCCTGTCGTCGAACTCGTCGTCGCCTTCGTCGTCATCGTCCTCGACGTCATCATCGTCGTCGAGGTCGTCGTCGTCATCTTCGTCGTCGTCCTGGTCGATGAGGTACGCCTCGTCGTCGGCGGTGACCTCGGCGGTGCGGAAGTCGTCCGGCGAGACGCCCTCGAGGAAGTCGCGGAAGCCCTCGACGATCTCCTCGGTGTCGTCGACCTCGCGCTCGAACTCGATGGCGTTCTCGTCGATGAGCTCGGTGCTGGCGAAGATGGGTGCGTCGGTGCGCACCGCCAGCGCCAGCGCGTCGCTGGGCCGCGAGTCGATGTCCAGCTCCTCGCCGTCCTTCTTGAGCGTGAGCCGGGCGTAGAACGTGCTCTCCTTGAGCTCGGTCACGGTGATGCGCGCGACCTCGGCGTCGAACTGTGCCGATGACGCTGGTGAGCAGGTCGTGGGTCATCGGCCGCGGCAGGCTGGTGCCCTGCAGCTTGATGAGGATGGCGGCCGCCTCGGGGTGCCCGATCCAGATCGGGAGAAAGCGGTTGCCCTCGACCGTCTTGAGCAGCACGATGGGCTGCTTGCCGATGACGTCGAAGCTCACGCCGTAGATGACCATTTCCTGTACATCCATCATGCTCTGAGTATACGGCAGAGGCCGGGGAGCTCACACCGATGGGGACGGATGCGCCGGGTGGCCGAAAAGGCGACGGGCGGGCGGCGGGGCAGGCTGCGCCGCCCGCCCAGAGCAGCATGTCGTGGGACGCTGGCGCGGTTGACGCTGCCTCCCCGCCCTCGCTACACTCCAAGGCCCTTGTGGGCGCATAGCTCAGTCGGTTAGAGCGCTTCTCTGATAAGGAAGAGGTCCGTGGTTCGAATCCACGTGCGCCCACCAGCGATTTCCAGTCGTCGGCCCTTGATCACGACGGCCTCCACGCGGCCGGCTCGATGATCAGCCTCTCCGCTACGATGTTTACGAGATCGAAGAGGGCCAGCGCGCTCTCCCGATCGTCTCGGGAATCCAGCTGACCGGGCGGGACCGCGTCATCACCGATCGCCCGTACTTCCCGTAGAGCCTGGCGCACGGTGGCGGGCAAGGCGTCTTCCGCCGGCAGTGGAACGAAGCCGGCCTGGGACTGACCCGGCTGAGTCGCGTTCTCGAAGAGCTTCCTCAGTGATAGCCGAAGGAGAGCTGCTGCCGACTGCGGAGATCGGTCAACGACTGCTCTAGCCTCCTCGAAATCGGCTAGCGCGTCGCCGGGCATGCCCTCAGCCGGATGTGGTGCGCTCGTCTGTACGGGCCAGATCGAGTTCTGCTCATGCCACAGGATGGGTTGATTGCACCTGTCGCAGAAGCTCAGCAATAGACCCCGAGCCTCCCTGCCGATGCCCCACAATGCCGATCCTCCACTGCTGCCCTTGTGCTCGTAGCCGACTACGAAGGGGAACCAGCGCTGACCTGTTTGAGCACCGCACCATGGGCAGCGGAAGCTGCCTCGGGGTTCACGCAGTTCTTCATATCTCTTCGGGCTCACAATCAGAAGCATTCCCTGGAACGCACAGGTGCCGTGACGCGAGCCGGGAAAGCGGGTCTTCCTGGGCCCGATAAGGAAGAGGCCCGTGGTTCGAATCCACGTGCTCCCATCAGCCCCTTCCAGCGAAATCCTCCGCTGACGCCTCCCAGGGCGCGGGTCTCACCGATCCACCACGAAACCCCTCATACCGCCCGTGTCTCCATGGCCCGTCGGTGTGGTGCCGGAGCGCCTCTGATCGCGTAGCTGCATTGGACGTCCAATTCGACCCGTTGCCGCCAGTGGGCCCGGCAATGGATATCCAATGTGACTACGGCCGGAGAGGTGAGTGGGCGCTCCCGTTCCGCGCCGCGGCAGACGCGACCGTTGCCGCGCGACGCTGCGGGCTCCTTCAGGGTAGATATGTGGACGACGGTGATGCCTTCACCCTGATCTGCTCCTCGAGGAGGCGCGGTGGACTCGGGTACCCTGGTACTCATCGGCTGGGCTTTCATGACGGTCATGATGAGCGTCCTCTGGCTCGTCCAGAGGGCGAAGGGAGACGCCGGCGTGGTCGACGTCGGCTGGACCGCCGGGCTCGGCATCCTCGCCGTCTTCTACGCCGTGTTCGCCGGCGGCGACCCGGCGCAGCGTCTGCTGGTGGCCGTCCTCGTCGGCATCTGGTCGACGCGCCTGGCGCTGCACGTCTACCTCGACCGCGTGCGCGGCAAGGAGGAGGACGGCCGCTACCAGGCGCTACGCGCGAAATGGGGAGCGCAAGCGCAGGTGCGGCTGTTCGTCTTCTTCCAGGTGCAGGGGTTTGGCGCCGCCGTCATGTCGCTTCCCTTCCTCGTCGTGGCGAGGAACGACGCCGGGCTGGGCGCGTGGTCGTGGATCGCGGTCGCCGTCTGGGCCGGCGCGGTGGTCGGTGAGACGACCGCCGACCGGCAGCTCGCCGCCTTTCGCGCCGACCCGTCGACCAAGGGGACCGTCTGTGAGACGGGGCTGTGGCGCTACTCGCGGCATCCGAACTACTTCTTCGAGTGGCTGCACTGGTGGACGTACGTCATCGCGGCGATCGGCGCGCCCGGGTGGTGGATGACGCTGATCAGCCCGGCGATCATCAGCTTCTTCCTCTTGCGCGTCACCGGCATCCCGGCGACCGAGCGGCAGGCCCTCAGGAGTCGGGGCGACGCTTACCGCGAGTACCAGCGCACGACGAGCGCGTTCGTGCCCTGGTTTCGGCGCTCCGCTCGACCCACCGCCGGCACCGGCCGGCCCCGAGGACCGAAAGGCTGATTCGGGACGTGGGCGTGTCTGAGGCTTCTGGCGCAAGCGCCGAGGGAAGGTCTGGCTCGCGCGGGTCCGCATCCGGGGCCCGACGTGCAGTACTCCTGCCCGCCTTGGGTGTGTTGGCGGTCGCCGTGACGCTCATGGCCTGCAGCTCCGATCAGTCGCCGTCCCCTCCGACTCCCTCGTCGTCGCTGACTCTCTCGCCATCGCCGCTTTCGTCTGTGCCGAGGCTGCCCGGCCGCTTCGTCTTTGGCACCAGCAGCGGAGAGCTGTGGGTGATAAACGGCGACGGCTCCGGGCGACGGCGCATCAGCGCGTCGCCGGCGGGCCACCTCGACTTCGACCCCAGCTGGTCGCCCGACGGTCGGCGCATCGTGTTCCGCTCCGACGAGAGCGTCATCCCCGACCCGAACGGCATAGGTCTCGACGAGATCGTCGTCATAGACAGCGACGGCAGAGGACGCCATCCCATCAACCCTCCGACCGGCGGCCTCTTCCCGGCCTGGTCGCCAAAGGGCACGCTCATCGCCTTCAGTGGCATCGTCCACCCCGGCGACCCGATGGACCACATCATGACGATGCGCAGCGATGGGAGCGATGTCACGAGGGTCAGCGGGCGCGGCGGCGAGGCGGCGAGCTGGTCGCCGGACGGCAGGTGGATCGCCTTCGACTCACACCCACTGGGAAGCGGTGAGTGGGACATCTGGAAGGTCCGGGCCGACGGCAGCGGCGAGCGACGCCTCACGACATCGACAGGGACAGACAACGTCGGTCCCTGGTCGGCGGACGGACGGCGCATCCTGTTCTCGTCACTGCGGGCCGGCAATCGCGAGATGTTCGTGATGGATGCGGATGGCCGAGACCAGCGGCGGCTGACGTACCGCCTCGCGACCGGCGAATCACCTGATGCCTGGTTACCGGACGGGCGCATCGTCTTCTCGTCCTCCTACGAGGGAGGCCCTGCGCGCTGGTTCGTCATGAACGCGGACGGAAGCGGCGTGCGAGCCCTGCCGCAGCTGACTGGCGCCGGGGACCCGCTGGACTGGACTCCCTCCAAGTGATGTGGTCGTCCGCCCGGGGGTTCGTCCGTGACTCGCGGTCCGCTTCATCGCGACTGGGGCTGATCTCACCTGAACGGACTCTCCGGGAATCTGCACGCGGCTGGAAGATAAGATGGGCGCCCGCCGACGTCGCGTTCAATCCCCTGTTCACTTCACAGGCCGGCCGGCCGCGTCAGTATCCAGGGGGTCGACAAGCTGCGGCGCCGCGGATGGGCTCTGACGCGGCGAGCCGCGGAAAGGCTATCAGGCGGAGGACTGGACGTGGGTGGCGAAGAGGGTGCTGAGTGCGGTGTTAGCTCCAGCCAGCCCCAGCGCTCACGGTTGGGCGGTTTGCGATACGAGCGGCGTACACTCCCGCGGCCGCGGACGCGAGGTCGTAGGCATGCGGACGCGACGACCGTGAGTACCTGTGCTACGCGGACGACGCATCCGCAGCACGGGCGAGAACGTCACGATCTCATCTGCCGGCCTGCGACGCCGTCGGAGGAGCTCGGGCTCCGCCGCAGAGCCGAGACCGGCTCTGGCGGCGGATCGACTAGACGGGCAGACGCGCCCCGGGCCCCGCGGCCCTGGCCCTGCGTCCAGGGCAGCGCCTTACGCCTCGCTCACGCCGAGAAGGACCAGGTCGGTGCTCCCTGAGCAGGGCAGGGCACCACTACTGGACGCGCCTCCCCATCGTTCTTAGCCCATTGCCACCGCTGAGAAGGCGGCGAGTGCGGCGGAAAGAATCGTGAGCCCTCGTGCTCCTCGCGACGGTGCGCCTCCGACCACCGAACCGATGCGCTCCGCTCACGCGTTCCTAACATGGCGCGGGAACCTGGGGCCATGATCACCCACGGCCTGAAGATCCGGCGTCAGCTCCGCAGCATCCGGGCCTCCGCGCTGTCGGAAGAGGAACGCCGGCAGGAGCTTCGCGAGGCTGAAGAGACGGCCGCGCTGGATCACCTCGACTGCCCGCCCCCCAGGCATCCGCCCGTGCCTCGGGCAGCTAGGGGGCGGCGCTCGGAGCCGGTTTCGGGAAGACCGTCCGACACTGGCCCGCTACCGGCCACCAAGGCGGCTGATCTTGCCCTGAAGGTGGGTTGGCTTGTTGAGGCAGCGCGGAGAGGAGCTGTCGTCGGGAAAGGCGGACTACGAGGGCGTCGACGGTCCGGGTCGCAGGGGAAGGTTCCTCCCACGTGACGTGCCGCGGCTCGGCCGACTCCTGTGTGTCTGGCTCTCAGGCTAACCAAGTCCTAACATCAGCTCACTATGCTCTGTCTTTGAACCGTCAGGGCACGGGAGTCGAGGGCCGGCTCCCACGCTTCCCCACGCGCGACACGGATGTGACGTTGGCAAGAGAGCA
>CAVUGS010000019.1:0-230672 GCA_963741075.1 uncultured Thermoleophilia bacterium | reverse complement strand
CTGCTCTGGCGAAGCGTTACTTGCCGAGCAGCGCGTCGATCTTCTTGACGCCGTCGTTGGCGTCTTCGGCGTAGGCGTCGGCGCCGATCTGGTCGGCCCAGCGCTGCGTGCACGGCGCGCCGCCGACGACGGTCTTGTAGGGCAGGCCCTCGTCCTTGATGCGCTTGATGACCTTCTTCTGCTCCTCCATGGTGGTGGTGAGCAGGGCGCTCATGCCGATGACGTCGGCGTTCAGCTCCTTGGCGCGATCGATGAAGGTGTCGGCGGAGACGTCGCGGCCGAGGTCGGTGACCTCGTAGCCGTTGGCCTTGAGGTAGGCGATGACGATCGCCTTGCCGATGTCGTGGACGTCGCCCTGGACGGTGCCGATGACCATGACGCCCTTGGCCTCGGCGGCCTCGCCCTCGAGGGCGGCGTTGGTGACCTCGGTGGCGCCGGCCATGGCGTCCGCGCTCATCATCAGCTCGGGGAGGAAGACCTCACCGCTCTCGAAGAGGTCGCCGACCTCCTGGATGCCCTTGACGAAGCCGTTCTGCATGATGTCCGCCGGCGCGATGCCGGAGTCGATCGCGCGCTGCGCGATCTCCTCGGCCGACGCCCGATCGGCGTTCACGATGCTCTCGGCTGCTTCCTGGTAGATGTCTGCCATGACCTTGGACTCCTCCCGACTTTGCTCACAACTGTTCACCGCGCAACTAGGTATGGCGGGTGCGAAGATCCGGCGATGACACCGCAAGCAGGGAAGAGAACGAGCCGGACGGATCCGGCCGGACGCTCCCCGACGCCCTCCCTCAGCACGTGCGGCGAGTATATCAGCCGCTCGCATCCGCGACCACAAGCGCACATCAGCGCACATGTCGCGACACCGCCCTCGGGAGGGCGGCCACCCGGGGCGCTTCGCCGGGCGGCCCATGCTAGCATCGTGGCCGTGAGGTACCACGGCGCCGTGATCCGCCCTCCCAGCGAGGCCGACAGCCTGATCGTCCAGGTCACGTACGGCTGCTCCAACAACACCTGCGACTTCTGCGGCACGTACCTGGAGAAGCCCTTCGCCGTGCGCCCGTTCGACGAGGTCGTGGAGGACGTCATCGGCCTTCCCGTCAGCGTGCGCCAGCGGGTGCGCCGGGTGTTCCTCGCCGACGGGGACGCCATGGCGCTCAGCTCGCGCAAGCTGGACGCGATCCTCGACCTCCTGCATCGCGCCCTGCCCAACCTGGAGCGCGTGAGCAGCTACGCCAACGCGCGCAACCTGCTCGGCAAGTCGGTCGACGAGCTCGCGGCTCTGCGCGCGCGCGGGATCGAGCTCCTGTACCTGGGCCTCGAGTCGGGCGACGAGCAGACGCTCTCCGACATCCACAAGGGCATCACCGTGGCGGAGCAGATCCAGGGCTGCCGGCGCGCGACGGACGCCGGCATGCAGCTCTCGGTGACCGCCATCCTCGGGCTCGCCGGCCGCGAGCGATCCCTCGTGCACGCCAGGGCCACCGGCGAAGCCCTCTCGACCATCGACCCGGAGTACATCGGGCTGCTCACGCTCATGCTCACGCCCGGGACGGCCATGGAGCGCAAGGTGGCGACCAGCCAGGTCGTGCTGCCGGATTCCATCGGGATCCTGCGCGAGCTGCGGGAGATCGTCGCGAACCTCGCCGTCAGCGACTGCCTCTTCCGCTGCAACCACGCCTCGAACTACCTGCCGATCGGCGGCCGCCTGCCCGGCGACAAGGCGGCCATCCTCGCGCAACTGGACAGGGTGCTGGACGCGCCGGCCGCGACGCAGCTGCGGCCGGAGAGCTGGCGCCTGCTCTAAGCGCGTGGCCGGGCCGGCGACCGCGAGAGCGGCCGCGCCGGCCCCTCAGAGATCCCGCAGGTGCGACCCGTATCCGCGCTTGAACTGGGTCGACGCGTACTTCTGCAGCTTCCACTCGGGGATGCGGCACTGCGGACACGCCTCCGCGTACCACTTGTTGCGCAGCCAGCGGGCGGCGCGGCTCGTCTTGGAGTCGTGGACGACCATGTGCTTGTTGCAGTGCGTCACCACGACGGCGTAGGAGCCGCGCTCGTCGAACTGCTTGATCCCGTGCAGGATGCCGCGCCGGGACGGCCACAGCTTCAGCTTGTCCACCAGCCGGAACAGCGGGACCTGTTTGCGATAGTAGCGTGCTTTGGTGGGGTCGGTGGGCATCGGGAAGCCAGTCTAGCACGGTCGCGCGGGGGGCTCCCGGCGAGGCCGGCAGGGACTCGACGCGGGACGTCGAAGGTTCGACTCCGACCCATCCAGATGCGAGGTGCCCGATGACCCGTCGCGCCGCAGCCGGCCTGGCCCGCCTGATCCCGCTCCTGCTGATCACGGCGGCAGCGATCATCGTGCTCGCAGCCGCCCTGCTCGCCGCCTGCGGCGGCTCGTCCGGCGACTCGTCCCCGCAGCCCACCGCCACCGTCACGGTGACGGCCAGTCCGTCGGAGACCCCCACCGGGCCGTCCTCCCCGTCACCCTCCGCCTCCGCCACGCCGACCACCGTGCGGCTGTACTTCCTGCGCGGCGAGAAGCTCGGCGTGGCGGAGCGCCGGGTGAAGCACACGACGACGCCGGCTACGGCGTCGATGAAGGCGCTGCTGGCAGGGCCGAAGGGGTCCGAGCAGTCAGCTGGCCTGGGCACCACCATCCCGGCGGGGACACGTCTGCTGGGCTTGACCATCGACGGCGGCACGGCGCGTGTGGACCTCTCCGGCGAGTTCGCCTCGGGCGGCGGCAGCCTCTCGATGATGGCCCGCATCGCCCAGGTCGTGTACACGCTCACGCGCTTCCCGACCGTGCGCTCGGTCGAGTTCCTGATGGACGGCCAGCCGGTCGAGGCCCTCGGCGGCGAGGGGATCGTGCTGGATGGCCCGCAGACCCGCGCCGACTGGCGCGACTTCGAGCCGCCGATCTTCGTCGAGTCGCCGGGCGTCGGCGCCGTCGTCGCCAGTCCTTTCACGCTGACCGGCACCGCGAGCGTGTTCGAGGGCGCGTTCATCGCCCGCCTCGTCGACTCCTCCGGGCGGCGGATCGTGAACACGCCCGTGCAAGCCTCGCGCGGGGCTCCCGGCCGCGGGCGCTTCGCCCAGGAGATCGCCTTCTCCACGTCGGCGGCACGGGGCACGCTCATCGTGTACGACCAGAGCATGGAGAACGGTGCGCGGCTGGACGAAGTGCGCATCCCCGTGACCTTCGCCGACTGACGGGGAGGGGGAAAGGCTGGCGGGGAGTGCGGGAGTCACACCCGCCTACGTGGGTTTAGAGCCCACGCTGATCCTTTCGATCGACCCCCCGCGCCGCTCGATTGTACACCGCTCACGCGGGCGCGCGCTGTGCCCGGCTTGATCCGGGCGGCGCGTCAGAGCAGCGCGCGCGCCGCCATCACCGCGACGCCGATGGCGAGCGGCTCGTGGATGAGGCGCACGCCGAGGGCGTCCCGCGCCGCCGCGGTGAATGCGGACGGCATGCCGGGCGCCGCGGCGATCGACGCCGGGCGCAGGTCGGCCGCGTCGATGATGTCCGCGGCGGGCGAGGCGTCGAAGATGAGGTCGCAGCGGCTGAGGCCGGCGGCGAGGTCGACGACGTCGAACACGAGGCCCACGTCCCTGGCCGCGGTGACACGCTCCCCGTCCGGCTCCGCGACCAGCACGGCCGCTCCTCGCGCCGTCAGTCTGCGCGCGGCCGCGCGGCCCACCGGGCCGAGGCCCAGCAGCAGCACCTCGCGGCCTTCGAGGCCACCGGCGGCGGCCTCCAGAGCCGTCGCGTAGCCGTCCGCCGTCGCCTGGTCGTCGTCGACGCTGCAGGCTTTGTCGAGGCTGAGTGCGATGAACCGGTGGTCGTCGGCGAGAAAGAGCACGGTGGCTCCGCCGGCCACGGCCGCCTGCATGCCGCGCACGTCGGGCTGCGTGGTCATCCACGCGTCGCAGCCCAGGTGCAGCAGGGTGGCCACGACGCAGGCCGAGAACCCCTGGATGACGCCTTCTCCGGACGACATGGGCACGGCGGCGATGCGGGCGCCGCGCAGCTGGACGCACCGGTCGCCGTCGGTGACGGTGCGCAGGGCGAGCCCGCGCAGGTCGAGTCCCGTGGCCTCGAGCAGGCGGGCCTCGAAGACCTCGAGGTCGCGCGTCAGCGTCGTGACGTCGCCTTCGGTCAGTCGTGTCATCGTGGGTCTCCCTCGCTCACGCACATCGGCTCGTCTTCGGGTACGGCCCGCAGGCCTTCGCACCGCGCCAGTTCGGCGACCACGGCGGCGGCGCGGGCGCGCGCCTCGCGCGCGCTGCCGGCCGCCACGATGAGCGTCGCCGCCCACTCGGCGCGTCCGGGCTCGTAGTCCGTGAGCGCCTCGTCGGCGCCGAAGAAGCCGGGCACCACGCGCAGCGGCCCGGCGCTCCCCATCACGTGCTCGCCGAGGACCTCCAGCATACCGCGCGCGGCACGCACGTGCTGGTAGACGCAGGCGCGCCCGGCCGTGCGGTCGACGACGGGCGGCGCCTGGTTGCGCACCGTCTCCGCCAGCAGCTCCACGATGTTGAGGCCGCTCGACCAGTAGACCGCCGTGGGCGTCTGGCTGGGCAGGCGGGCGTCGATCTCGAGGACCTTGGGCTGCGCACCGCTCACCATGACCTCGACGTCCATGAGCCCGTTGAGCCCGAGGCCGGCGGCGATGCGCACGCCGGCGTCGTCGAGGGCCGCGAGCACGCCGGGAGCCACTGCGGCCTCCCAGTCGCAGGCGCCGCCGGGGCCGGCCGGCGCGGGGTCGCCGGCCGCGACCTCGCGTACGGGCGCGACCACGCGCTTGCAGTCGTAGGCCGCGTCGAACTCCAGACCGGTCACCTGCAACGGCACGGCGCGCCCGCCCCAGGAGAGCACCTCGAGGGAGAGCGACGGACCGGCCACGTACTCCTCGATCACGACCTCGTGACCGCCGCGCTCGAGGCCGCGCCGCGCGGCGTCCAGCTCGGCCTCGTCGTGGGCGACCACCACGCCCTCGCTGCCGCTGGCCGCGCTCGGCTTGACCACGGCCGGGAAACCACAGGCGGGCCAGTCGCCCGGTCGCGGGACGCCGAGTCCGGCGAACAGGCGCCGCGACGCCAGCTTGGAGGCGGTCACGCGGTACGCGGCGAGGTCGAACAGCAGCGGCACGTCCCAGGCGGGGACGCGCTCGGCGAGCCACGCCAGGGTCGGCTCGTCCTCGCAGGCGGGCAGCACGGCGTCGCAGGCGGTGACCAGGCTGCGCGTGCGCGCCTCGTCGGCGGTCACGTCGGCGATCACGTGGACGTCGGCGATCCCGGCCGCCGGCGGCGCCTCGCGGCGGTCCACCAGCACCGTCTCCCAGCCGGCCTTGGCGGCCAGGTACGCGGCCTCCGTGCCCTGCAGCTTGCCGCCGACGATCAGCAGGCGCACGCGCTCAGCCACCGGCGGCGGACAGCGCCGCCATGCGCTCGCGGTACTCGGTCACGCCGGCCGGCCGCAGCCCCAGCCTCTCGAGGTGCGGCAGCACGCCGTGCACGGTGCGGTAGCCCTCGTCGATGTCCAGCTCCGCCTGGGAGACACCGGCGAGCCCCACGGTGGGCGGCACGATGGACGTGACCACGTTGGCGCCGGCCTGCAGCCTGCGCTCAAGCCCGGCGATGCCGTCCACGTCCAGCGAGGCGGGGATGAGCCGGTCGGGCATGGCGAGCCGCATGGCGGCGATGGTCAGCAGTTCGTCGGCGTCGCCGGCCGGCAGCACGTCGGCCAAGGGAGTACCCGCCTGCGGTACGAAGGTCATGACGCGCACCTGCTCCCAGCCGGCCTCGCGCATGGCGACGATGGAGCGGGCGCGGTCGGCCGCGGTGTCACCGATCCCGGTGAGCAGGCCGTCCTCCACCAGCAGGCCGGCGCGCCGGGCCGCGCTGCGCGCGGCGGTGCGCGCCGAGAACGGCTGCCCCACGCGCAGGCGCTCGTAGAGCTCCGTCGTGTGGGTCTCCTGGTACAGCGCGTACCAGTCGGCCCCCGCCGCCTTCAGCTCGCGCAGCGACGCCTCCGGCAGTACGCCGGGCGAGACCATCACCGGCGCGCCCGTCTCCCGGACGACGGCGCGAACCAGGTCGAGCAGCGCCGCGTGGCCGGGTTCGTCGAGGATCGCAGGGTCCTCCCCCATCGTCAGGTCCAGAGGACGACGCCCGACGACGCCAGGTCGCGGCAGATGGTCACCACCTCTTCGGCGGTCTTGCGGTAGCGCGGGCTCTCGTCGTTGTCCGCGCGATAGAAGCAGAACGCGCACTCGTTGCGGCAGTAGGTGGAGAAGTACACGAAGCCGTAGAGGAAGACGGCGTCGCCGGAATGGCGCTCGCGCATCTCGCGCGCCGCCGCGAACACCAGCGGCGCCTCGTCGCCGGCGCGCAGCAGCGCCTCGAGGTCGTGCACGTCCGGCTCGGCTCCGCCGAGGATGCGCGCGCAGAGATCGCCGATGGAGGCGCCGGCTTCGTTCACAGAGGTCACCGGAACTCGAGGACGTCCTCGACGGGCCGCCGCGACGAAGGCTTGGGCGGCGTCGACGGCCTGCCGACGGGAACGAGCGCGACGAGCTCGAGCGGCGGCTCCACGCCGAGCAGCCCCTCCAAGGCGGGCGCCGCCAGCACGGGGGCGGTCATCCAGCAGGAGCCGTACCCCATGGCGTGCGCCGCGTTGCAGAGCAGCTGGATGGCCCCCCCGAGGCTCTGGATGTCCGGCCGCTGGCGCAGCCGGTCGCGCGCGTCGCGGGGCAGGCCGCGCCGCTCGTGCAATTCGTCCGCCAGCGAGTGGTACGTCCGCCCGAAGACGGCGATGACGACCGGGGCGTCGCCGAAGAAGGTCGCGTAGGCGCGGTACGCCTTCAGCTCCTTCTCGAGTCCGGCGGCCTCCGGCCAGGCGCCCATCTCGTCCAGCACGTCGTCGACCGCCTGCTTCATCGCCGCCCGCAGGTGCGCGTCTTCGACGGCGACGAAGCGCCACGTCTGCGCGTTGCCGGCGTTGGCCGCCCTGACGGCGGCGCCGACCATGGCGGTGACGTCCTCGTGGGGCACGGGGTCGGGCGCGTAGCGGCGCACGCTCGAGCGCCCGAAGACGGCGTCGGCGAAGCCGGTGATCTCGAGTCGCGATCGGCTGGTGCGGTCGGTCATGCGTCCAGTGTACCAACGAGGACGGGGCGGGCGCTCCCCACGAGCGCCCGCCCCGTCCGGTCCTTGCGTCCGCAGCGGCCGTCAGCCACCGGACATCGGCGGGACCACGGTGAGCTTGTCTCCGTCGGCCACCGCCGTGTCCAAGCCGCTCAGTGCGTTGACGTTGCGGCCGTTGAGAAAGACGCCGGCGAACATGCGCCCGTCCTCACGGAAGATGCGGGCGCGCATGCGCGGCTCGGCCGCGATGGCCTCGTCGATCACCTCGCGGACCGTGGTCCCGTGGCACGCGATCTGCTTGCTGCCGTCCGGCGTGGTCATGCCGACCGGCAGTCTGACGAACGCTGGCGTCACCGTCAGGCCTGCGCCAGTTCCTTGTCCTTCTTGTCGACCTTGAGGTCGACGGCGAGGACGTGCGGGTTCTGGCAGAAGGCGATGCACTGCGGCGTGCCGTCGCAGAGGTCGCACTTGAAGGCGACTTCCTTGTCCGGGTGCTCGTGGATGACGCCGGTCGGGCAGACGTCGTAGCACTCGCCGCAGTTGGTGCACAGGTCGTCGAGGACGACGAGCACGTAGCCCTTGACGGTGTCGCCGACCTTCTCCTTGGCGGCGAACTCGCCCTTGACCTTGACCGTGATCTCCCTGGTCACGATCGCGTCGTGGGGGCAGGCGTCCTGGCACTTGGCGCAGCCGGTCTGCAGGCAGGTGTGACCCTTGGTGGCGCCGCTGGTGGGATTGACCTCGCTGAACAGGCGAGCGACCGAGGGGCGATAGGCACCCTCGTGGTACGCGGAGCAAGCCAGCTCGCACATGTGGCAGCCGGTGCACTTCTTGCTCGAGATCAACACGTGAGGCATCGGTTCTCCTTCGTCTCGGCGCCGCGCCTTAGAGGCGCACGTCCACGCCGATCTCGGCGAGTTTGGCTTCGCTGGGCACGCCGCGCTCGTCCCACCCGCGGATCTGGTAGAACTCCTGCAGCGCCTTCTTGAACGTCTCGGTGCCGATGGCCCGGCCGGCCGAAGCGCCGGAGGTGTGGGCGCCCTCCTCCGCGTACAGCTTCTGCGGGATGTCGTCGGGCTCCACGCCTTCGCGCAGGTTGAAGAGGCGGCCGAGGTTCCAGATGCGCTCGCCGATCTGGAACACCTCGTCCCCGGTGAACTCGTGCTTCCAGGCGTGCTTGAAGATCTGCGCGATCTGCTCGGGCGTGATCGCCCAGAAGTCGCACCAGATGCCGGCGAACTTCACGGCGCTGAAGTTCTCGCCGATCATGCCCTCCGCCGGGTTGCCCCAGACGACCTTCATGGCCTTGCCCTCGAGCGAGTCCGGCGGCAGGGTGCCGCCGACGATCTCGTCGGCGATCGGGTACGAGCGCATGTGGCAGCCGCCGCGGTCGGAGGTCGCGTAGCCGAGGCTCATGCCGAACGAGCCGCGCGGGTCGTAGCCCGGCAGCTCCATGTTCTTGACCTCCATGGCCAGCTCGGGCACGCCGTACTTGGCGGCGAGCGCGCGGGCGCCGAGCGCCAGCTCGGCGCCGATGCCCTCCTTGCTGCGCGATGAGGCCCGGCGCCTTGAGGTAGCCCGTCGACCTCGCCGAAGCGCATGCCGAAGTCCTTGATGCCCTTCTCTGTGAGGTCCATCGCGAGGCCGACGACGCTGCCGCTGCGAGATGGTGTCGAGGCCGAGCTCGTCGCACAGCGCGTTGAACTTCATCAGCGCGTCGATGTCGCCGATGCCGCAGTTGCCGCCGCACAGGGCGATGGTCTCGTACTCCGGACCCTCGCCGGCGACGCCGCCGGCTTCGTGGAACTGGCGGCAGCCGATGGCGCACTGGTAGCAGGCGCGGTTCTTGGTGCGGACCTTGAGGAACGAGTCCGAGTTGATGTTCTCGACGCCGTCGAAGGTGCCCGACGACCAGTTGCGCGTCGGCATCACGCCGGCGTCGCTCATGATCTGCGCGAGGACCGGCGTGCCCTCTTCGTTGGCCCAGAGGTTGTCCTCGGTGAGCACGTACTCGCTGTGGATGCGGTACATGTCGTCGAGGAACGCCTTGGCGTCGCCGACGGTGACGGTGCCGGTGCCGCGGACGGCGATGGCCTTGAGGTTCTTGCGGCCCCAGAGGGCGCCGTGACCGCCCCGTCCCGGCCTTGTGGTACTGGTCGGTGGAGAGGCAGGCCCAGAGGATCTGCTTCTCGCCGCCGGGCCCGATGGACAGCGTCTTGGCGTCGGCGTCGAAGTCCTGGCGCATGGCCTCCTCGATCTCCGACGTCTTCATGCCCCAGTACTTGGGCTTGGCCGGCACGAAGCTGACGACGTCGTCCTTGATGGTGACGACGACCGGCTCGGGCGACTCGCCGGTGATGATGACCGCGTCGTAGCCGGCGAACTTGAGCTCGGGGGCGAACGAGCCGCCCACGTAGCTGTCGTTCAGGATGCCGGTCTGGGGGCTCTTGCAGCCCACCACCAGGCGCGAGGCGGTGCTGACGTTGGTGCCGGCGAACGGGCCGGTCATGAGGATGACCGGGTTCTCCGGCGCCCACGGGTCGACGTTGCGCGGGACCTCGTCCCACATGTAGCGAAGAAGCAGGCCCTTGCCGCCGATGTAGCGCTCTGCCCACTCCATGTTGAGCGGCTCGACGGTAGAGGCGCCCGCGCTCAGGTCGAGCCTGAGCACCTTGCCCTGGTAGAAGTCCACTGCGTCCTCCTGAGACGTGCGACGGGATCGCCACCGTTCCCCCCCGGCGGACCGCACGCGGCTCCAGCGTGAGACCAAGAGGAACGTGGGAGTACAGGCCCAGCCATTCTAGCCGACCCGGGGGCGGGGCGGCAACGATGGGAAACGCGCGGAATGCAGGGCAAAAAGGAGCCGAAACGGAGGGGCGCTTGGCCATTCTGGCGCGGCGCCCTCACGTCAGTTCGGCTCCGCCGGCTACTGTGGGGTGCACCTGCGGCGCCCCCCACGACAACGCTACTCCGCAGGTTACTGTGAGGTGTGCCTGGCGGCGCCCCTCACGTCAGCTCGGCTCCGCCGGCTGATCGTGCCCGGGGGCCTCGGGGAGGTTCTTGATGTTCTCCGCCTGCAGCCACTTGCCGTAGTTGTCGCTCATGGCGTCGACCAGCTCCTTCATGAACCGCGCGGAGAGGTTCACGCGGCTGACCACGACGCCGTTCAGCTCTTCGGGCTCCTCGCTCTCGTGGTCGAGGCGCACGAAGGTGATCGAGAACTCGTAGTCGGAGTGGCTCACGTTGGCGAAGTTGGCGTACACGCCCGCCATCATCTCCGGCGTGGCGTGCAGGTTGATGTGCCGTTCGTCCTCTTCCATGAGGAGCCTCCTTGCCTCAGCCGGCGATGCGGCGGGCGATGGCGGCGGCCATGCCGGAGGTCCCGGCCGAGCCGCCGAGGTCGTACGTGACGTCCTTGCCCTCGGCGATGACGGCGGCGATGGCGCCTTCCATCCGCCGCGCCGCCTCGGCCTCGCCGAGGTGCTCGAGCATCAGCACGCCGGAGAGGATCAGCGCCGTGGGGTTGACCTTGTCCTGCCCGTCGTACTTGGGCGCGCTGCCGTGCACCGGCTCGAACACGGCGCCGTCGTCGCCGATGTTGGCGCCCGGCGCCACGCCCAGGCCGCCGACGAGCCCGGCGCAGAGGTCGCTCAGGATGTCGCCGTACAGGTTGGGCAGCACCAGCACGTCGTACAGCTCCGGCTTCTGCACCAGCTGCATGCACATGTTGTCGACGATGCGGTCCTCGAACTCGATGTCGGGGTACTGCTCGGCGACCTCGCCGGCGACGCGCAGGAAGAGCCCGTCGGTGCACTTCATGATGTTGGCCTTGTGCACGGCGGTGACCTTGCGCCGGCCGTGCTTGCGCGCGTACTCGAAGGCGAAGCGCACGATGCGCTCCGTCCCGCGGCGCGTGATGATCTTGATGCTCTCGGCGGCGTCGTCCGTGACCTTGTGCTCGATGCCGGCGTACAGGTCCTCGGTGTTCTCGCGCACGACGACGAGGTCGATGTCGTCGAAGCGCGTGCGCACGCCCTTCATCGTCTTGGAGGGGCGCAGGCAGGCGTACAGGTCGAGCTCCTTGCGCAGCGCCACGTTGACGCTGCGGAAGCCCTTGCCGACCGGCGTCGTGATCGGCCCCTTGATCGCCACCTTGGTGCGGCGGATCGACTCGAGCACGTGCTCCGGCAGCGGCGTGCCGTACTCCTCCATCACGTCGAGCCCGGCGTCGTGCACCTCCCAGTGGATGGGCACGCCGGTGGCGGCGATGACGGTCTCGAGCGCGGCGGCCAGCTCGGGGCCGGTGCCGTCGCCGGGGATCAGGGTCACGGTGTAGGTCATGCTTCAGGTCCTCCCGGCAGCGCGAAGCCGCCGTGCTTCTTGACGTGGGCGACGAGGCCGCCGTCGTTCAGGATGGTCACCATCACCGGCGGGAGCGGGACGAAGGGGATGACGGCGCCGGTGGTCCTGTCCCTGACCTCACCGGCCTCCAGGTCCACCTCGAGCTCGTCCTGCTCGCCGATGCCGCTGGTGTCGCACTGCAGCACCGGCAGGCCGACGTTGATGGCGTTGCGGAAGAAGATGCGCGCGAAGCTCTGCGCCAGCACCGCCCCTACCCCGGCGATCTTGATGATGCGCGGTGCGTGCTCGCGGCTCGAGCCGAGGCCGAAGTTGCGGCCGCCCACGACGAAGTCGCCTGGGCGCATCTCGCCGGCGAACTCGGGACGCGCGTCCTCGAGCACGTGCTTGGCCAGCTCCGGCATGTTGGTGCGCAGGTGGAACAGACGGCCGGGCGCGATGTGGTCGGTGCTGATGTCGTCGCCGAACAGCCAGGCCCGGCCGCGGAGCTCTCACGGAGCTCCGGTGCCCCGCTCGACAGCTCCGCGACCTCACTGCCCACTCCTCCGGCTGATCGACCACCGAGTTCATGGCGATGCCCGGCTCGCGCGCCCGCATCGGGTCGCGCTCCGGGATCGCCTCGACGACGTCCATGCCCTCGATCACCCTGCCGAAGACGGTGTGCCTGCCGTCGAGGTGCGGGCGTCGGCGCCGTGGGTGATGAAGAACTGCGAGCCGTTGGTGTCCGGCCCGGCGTTGGCCATCGAGAGGATGCCGGCGCCGTCGTGCTTGAGCGCCGGGTGGAACTCGTCGGCGAACTTGTAGCCCGGGCCGCCGCTGCCGGTGCCCGTGGGGTCGCCGCCCTGGGCCATGAAGCCGTCGATGACGCGGTGGAACGTGACGCCGTCGTAGAAGCCGTCGCGGGCCAGGAAGACGAAGTTGTTGACGGTGCGCGGCGCCTTGTCGGCGAACAGCTCGATGACGATGTCGCCCTTGTCGGTGTTGATGGTCGCCGTGTAGCGCTTGCTCGGGTCGATCACCATCTCCGGCGGAGCGCTGTACTGCTTGGCCACAGCGTCCTCCTTTCTAGAGGAGCTCGCGCGGATCGGTGATCTCGCCGGCCACGGCCGAAGCGGCCGCGGTGGCCGGCGAGCCCAGGTAGATGGAGGCCTCAGGGTTGCCCATGCGGCCGTGGAAGTTGCGGTTGGCGGTGCTGATGCACACGTCGCCGTCGGCGAGGATGCCCTCGTGGATGCCGACGCAGGCGCCGCAGGCGGGATTGGTGATGACGGCGCCGGCGTCCCAGAACACTTCGAACAGGCCCTCGGCCGCGGCTGCGCGCGCCGTGGCCTGCGAGGCCGGCGTCACGATGAGGCGCGTGCCCGGGGCGCGGCGGCGCCCGCGCAGCACACGCGCCGCCGCGCGCAGGTCCTCGAGGCGCCCGTTCGTGCAGGTGCCGATGAGCACCTGGTCGACCTTAGTGCCGTTGAGCTCCGCCGCCGTCGCCTTGTTGTCCACCGTGTGCGGTTTCGCCACCATCTGCACGACTTTTACCTAGTCGAACGCGCACCACGCGCTCGTACTCCGCATCCGTCGGCCGCACGGGCAGGTTCTTGATGTTCTCCGCCTGCAGCCACTTGCCGTAGTTGTCGTTCATGGCGTCGACGAGCTCCTTCATGAACCGCGCCGAGAGGTTCACGCGGCTCACGACGACGCCGTTCAGCTCGCCGCCCTCCTCGCTCTCGTGGTCGAGGCGCACGAAGGTGATCGAGAACTCGTAGTCGGAGTGGCTCACGTTGGCGAAGTTGGCGTACACGCCCGCCATCATCTCCGGCGTGGCGTGCAGGTTGATGTGGCGTTCCTCCTCTTCCATGACGAGCCTCCTTGCCTCAGCCGGCGATGCGGCGGGCGATGGCGGCGGCCATGCCGGAGGTGCCGGCCGAGCCGCCGAGGTCGTAGGTGACGTCCTTGCCCTCGGCGATGACGGCGGCGATGGCGCCTTCCATGCGCCGCGCCGCCTCGGCCTCGCCGAGGTGGTCGAGCAGCAGCACGCCGGAGCGGAGCAGCGCCGTGGGGTTCACCTTGTCCTGGCCGGCGTACTTGGGCGCGCTGCCGTGCACGGGCTCGAACACGGCGGCGTCGTCGCCGATGTTGGCGCCGGGCGCCACGCCGAGGCCGCCGATGAGCCCGGCGCACAGGTCGCTCACGATGTCGCCGTACAGGTTGGGCAGCACGAGCACGTCGTACAGCTCCGGCTTCTGCACCAGCTGCATGCACATGTTGTCGACGATGCGGTCCTCGAACTCGATGTCGGGGTAGCCGCTCGGCGACCTCGCCGGCGACGCGCAGGAAGAGCCCGTCGGTGCACTTCATGATGTTGGCCTTGTGCACGGCGGTGACCTTGCGGCGGCCGTGCTTGCGCGCGTACTCGAAGGCGAAGCGCACGATGCGCTCGGTCCCGCGGCGCGTGATGATCTTGATGCTCTCGGCGGCGTCGTCCGTGACCATGTGCTCGATGCCGGCGTAGAGGTCCTCGGTGTTCTCGCGCACGACGACGAGGTCGATGTCGTCGAAGCGGGTGCGCACGCCCTTCATCGTCTTGGAGGGGCGCAGGCAGGCGTACAGGTCGAGCTCCTTGCGCAGCGCCACGTTGACGCTGCGGAAGCCCTTGCCGACCGGCGTCGTGATCGGACCCTTGATCGCCACCTTGGTGCGGCGGATCGACTCGAGCACGTGCTCCGGCAGCGGCGTGCCGTACTCCTCCATCACGTCGAGCCCGGCGTCGTGCACCTCCCAGAGGATGGGCACGCCGGTGGCGGCGATGACGGTCTCGAGCGCGGCGGCCAGCTCGGGGCCGGTGCCGTCGCCGGGGATCAGGGTCACGGTGTAGGTCATGCTTCAGGTCCTCCCGGCAGCGCGAAGCCGCCGTGCTTCTTGACGTGGGCGACGAGGCCGCCGTCGTTCAGGATGGTCACCATCACCGGCGGGAGCGGGACGAAGGGGATGACGGCGCCGGTGGTCAGGTCCCTGACCTCACCGGCCTCCAGGTCCACCTCGAGCTCGTCCTGCTCGCCGATGCCGCTGGTGTCGCACTGCAGCACCGGCAGGCCGACGTTGATGGCGTTGCGGAAGAAGATGCGCGCGAAGCTCTGCGCCAGCACCGCCCCTACCCCGGCGATCTTGATGATGCGCGGCGCGTGCTCGCGGCTCGAGCCGAGGCCGAAGTTGCGGCCGCCCACGACGAAGTCGCCTGGGCGCATCTCGCCGGCGAACTCGGGACGCGCGTCCTCGAGGACGTGCTTGGCCAGCTCGGGCATGTTGGTGCGCAGGTGGAACAGACGGCCGGGCGCGATGTGGTCGGTGCTGATGTCGTCGCCGAACAGCCAGGCCCGGCCGCGAGCTCGCGAGCGGTGCCTCCGGCTCCAGCTCGACGCATTCACGTGACCCACTCCTCCTCGGTGATCACCACCGAGTTCATGGCGATGCCCGGCTCGCGCGCCCGCATGGGGTCGCGCTCCGGGATCGCCTCGACGACGTCCATGCCCTCGATCACCCTGCCGAACACGGTGTGCCTGCCGTCGAGGTGGGGCGTCGCGCCGTAGGTGATGAAGAACTGCGAGCCGTTGGTGCCCGGCCCGGCATTGGCCATCGAGAGGATGCCGGCGCCGTCGTGCTTGAGCGCCGGGTGGAACTCGTCGGCGAACTTGTAGCCCGGACCGCCGCTGCCGCTCCCCGTGGGGTCGCCGCCCTGGGCCATGAAGCCCTTGATGACGCGGTGGAACGTGACGCCGTCGTAGTAGCCCTCACGGGCGAGAAAGACGAAGTTGTTGACGGTGCGCGGCGCCTTGTCGGCGAACAGCTCGATGACGATGTCGCCGTTGTCGGTGCTGATGGTCGCCGTGTAGCGCTTGCTCGGGTCGATGACCATCTCCGGCGGAGCGCTGTACTGCTTGGCCACAGCGTCCTCCTTTCTAGAGGAACTCGCGGGGATCGGTGATCTCGCCGGCCACGGCCGAAGCGGCCGCGGTGGCCGGCGAGCCCAGGTAGATGGAAGCCTCAGGGTTGCCCATGCGGCCGTGGAAGTTGCGGTTGGCGGTGCTGATGCACACCTCGCCGTCGGCGAGGATGCCGTCGTGGATGCCGACGCAGGCGCCGCAGCTGGGATTGGTGATGACGGCGCCGGCGTCCCAGAACACCTCGAACAGGCCCTCGGCCGCGGCTGCGCGCGCCGTGGCCTGCGAGGCCGGCGTCACGATGAGGCGCGTGCCCGGGGCGCGGCGGCGCCCGCGCAGGATGCGCGCCGCCGAGCGCAGGTCCTCGAGGCGGCCGTTGGTGCAGGTGCCGATGAACACCTGGTCCACCCTGGTGCCCGCCGAGCTCCGCCGCCGCCGCGGTGTTGTCCACGGTGTGCGGCTTCGCCACCGTCGGCACGATGGCGCGCGAGGTCGAACGGCACGACGCGCTCGTAGGCGGCGCCGGGGTCGGCCGCGAGCGGCCGCCAGTCCGTCCTCGCGGCCCTGCGCCGCCAGGAACGCCTTCGTCGTCTCGTCGCTGGGCATGAGGCCGCACTTGGCGCCGGCCTCGACGGCCATGTTGCTCAGCGTCAGGCGGCCGGGCATGGGCATCGCGTCGATGCCCGGCCCGCCGAACTCGAGCGCCTTGTACGTGGCGCCGTCGGCGCCCAGCTGCCCGATGAGCGTGAGCATCAGGTCCTTGGCCTCGACGCCGTCGGCGAAGGCGCCCTCGACCTCGATGCGGAACGTCTCGGGCACGCGCAGCCAGGTCTTGCCGCTGGCCATGCCCACGGCGACGTCGGTGCTGCCCATGCCGGTGGCGAACGCCCCCAGGGCGCCGGCCATGCAGGTGTGCGAGTCGGCGCCGATGACGAGGTCGCCGGGCTTGGCGTAGCTCTCGGCGACGCGCTGGTGGCACACGCCCATCTCGATGTCGCTCAGGGTCGCGCCGGACTCCGCGCAGAAGGCCCTGATCGTCTTCTGCGCGTTGGCGAGCTCGCTGCGCGGCGCCGGCGCGGCGTGGTCGATGAAGAACACGCACTCCGGCGCCTTGACGCGCTCCGCGCCCAGCTCCTCGATCTGCTGTGATGGCGAGCGGGCCGGTGCCGTCCTGGGCGATCGCGACGTCCACGTCGCAGACCACGATCTGGCCGGGAACGACGGACTCGAGCCCGGCGTGCGCCGCCAGGAGCTTCTCGGCGAGGGTGGCGGCGTCTCAGCGCTCCGGACGCGCGCCGACGCCTCGCCCGGCGTGCCCATCGGCACGGCGTCGCCGAGGTGCCCGAGGTAGTCCTGGTAGATGTACATGAGCTCCTTGTCGAACAGCGCCCGCTTGAGCTCCACCGCCGTCTTGCGCACGAGCGCGAGCACGCCGTCGCAGTCCTCCTGGGTGAGCTCGAGCCCGAACTCCTGGAACTTGCGGTAGATGGTGCGCGAGCCGGAGTGCTTGCCGACCACGATCTGGCGCTCCAGCCCCACGTCCTCGGGCGCGAACGCCTCGTAGTTGAGCGGGTTCTTGATGACGCCGTCGGCGTGGATGCCGCTCTCGTGGGCGAACACGTTGGTGCCCACGATGCTCTTCCACGCCGGGATGGTGCGCGCCGACGCGGCGGCGACGTACTCGCTGAGCTCGCGGAAGCGGCTCGTGTGCAGGCCCGACGTCGACCTTGCCGAGGTACTTGAGCGCCATCACGACCTCCTCGAGCGCGGCGTTGCCCGCGCGCTCGCCGAGGCCGTTGACGGTGGTGTTGACGTAGGTGGCGCCGGCCTTGATGCCCGCCAGCGCGTTGGCCGTCGCCATGCCGAAGTCGTCGTGCGTGTGCATCTCGATGTCGAGCCCGCCCTCCTTCTTGAGGAACGAGATCACGTTGTAGGTGTCGAACGGGTCGAGGATGCCGAGCGTGTCGCAGAAGCGGAGGCGGTCGGCGCCCTCCTCCTTGGCCGCCTGGCCGAAGCGCAGCAGGAACTCGAGGTCGGCGCGCGAGGCGTCCTCGGCGTTGACCGAGACGTACAGGTTCTGGTCCTTGGCGAACGCCACGCACTCGCGGATCTGGTCGAGCACCCACTGGCGCGACTTCGGCGAGCTTGTGCTCGATGTGGATGTCGCTCGCCGACATGCTGATGGCCACGGCGTCGACGCCGCAGTCGATCGAGTGCTGGATGTCGTCGACGACGGCCCGGTTCCAGGCGAGGATGGAGGTGTCGAGGCCGAGCTCGACGATCTCGGCGATGGTCTTCTTCTCGTCGCCGCCCATGGCCGGGATGCCGACCTCGATCTGGTGGACGCCCACCTCGTCGAGCAGCTTGGCGATGCGGATCTTCTCGTGGTTGCTGAACACGACGCCGGCGGTCTGCTCGCCGTCGCGCAGGGTGGTGTCGTCGATGCGGACGGCCGGCTCGGCCGGGCGGGTCCGCGGAGCGATGACGAAGCTGGACAGATCGCTGGTCATGGTCACCTGCCTCGAAGGAATGGGGAGGTCACTGTGTGGGCGCGGGTCACGCGTCGAGGGCGCGCCGCAGCAGGTCGTTCACGACCTGCGGGTTGGCGCGCCCGCCGCTGGCCTTCATCACCTGGCCGACGAAGAAGCCGATGACCTGCTGCTTGCCGCCGCGGTACTGCTCGACCTGGGCGGGATTGGCGGCGACGACCTCGGCGACGAGCGCTTCGAGCTCCGAGGTGTCGCTGATCTGGCCGAGGCCGTGCTTCTCGACGATCGCCTCGGGCTCCGCACGCTCCTCGATCATCTTCGCGAAGACGTCCTTGCCGGCGCTCGTCGAGACGGTGCCGTCCTCGACGAGCCGCACGAGCTTGGCGAGGCGCTCGGCGGTGACGTGGCCGTGGCCGGCCTCGAGGCCGGCGGCGTTGAGGTGGGCGAGGTACTCGCCCATCGTCCAGTTGGCCGCCGGCTTGGCGCCGGCCCCGGCCGCCACGACCTCCTCGTAGAAGCGCGGCGAGCGCGCCCGACGAGCCGAGCACGGCGGCGTCGGCGCGCGAGAGTCCGTAGTCGGAGATGAAACGCTCCACGCGCGCCGCCGGCAGCTCCGGCTGCGTCGCGCGCAGCTCCGAGACCCACGCCGGGGTCGATCTCGAGGGGCACGAGGTCCGGCTCGGGGAAGTAGCGGTAGTCGTGCGCCTCTTCCTTGCTGCGCAGCGGCGTCGTCGTGCCCGTGTCGGGGTCGAAGTGCAGCGTCTCCAGGTCGATCGTGCCGCCGCCCTCGAGGACCTCGATCTGCCGCGGGATCTCCGCGTCGAGCGCCTGCTGCAGGTAGCGGAAGCTGTTCATGTTCTTGAGCTCGGTGCGCGTGCCGAGCTCCTCGCTCCCCCGGGGCCGGACGCTGATGTTGGCGTCCCAGCGGATCTGGCCCTCCTCCATGTTGCACTCGCTCACGCCCAGCTCGACGACGAGGTTGCGCAGCTGCTGAAGGAACTCGCGCGCCGCCTCCGGCGACGGGATGTCCGGCTCGGTGACGATCTCGATGAGCGGCGTGCCGCCGCGGTTGAAGTCGACCATGGAGTAGTCGGACCCGGCGATGCGGCCGGTGTCCCCGCCGGCGTGGACGAGCTTGGCGGCGTCCTCCTCCATGTGCACCCGGTTGATGCGGCAGCTGAGGAGCTCGCCGTCCACCCAGTACTCGAACCGGCCGGCCGTGGCCAGGGGCGCGTCGTACTGGCTGATCTGGTACGCCTTGGGCAGGTCCGGATAGAAGTAGTTCTTGCGGTGGAAGATGTTGCGCGGCTGCACGGTGCAGTCGAGCGCCAGGGCGATGCGCGCGGCGTACTCGACGGCGCGCCTGTTGACCACGGGCAGCGCGCCGGGGTGCGCCAGGCACACCGGGCAGGTGTGCGTGTTGGGGTCGTCGCCCTTGGTGACGGCGCAGCCGCAGAACATCTTGGTCTGCGTGTCGAGCTCGACGTGCATCTCGAGGCCGATGACCGGCTCCCAGCGGCTACTGACGGGTGCACCTCCGGCGCTCCCGTCGATGGCTTGCCTGCGGCGGCCATTCATGACTGTGCGTCCTCCGGGTGGTAGACCGGCTCTCGCCGGTCTGGTTCCAGCCCGGACCGCGCAGAGACGAGTCGGCGAACGCCGGCGCCGTGTCGAACCCGATCGCCCCCTCGAGCGCGTGCGCGGCCTCGAGCATGCGGTTCTCGCTGAACGCCGGGCCGATGAGCTGGAAGCCCACCGGCAGGCCGTCGCTGAGCCCGCAGGGGATGCTGATCGGCGGGCAGCCCGGCGAGGTTGGCCGGGATGGTGCAGATGTCGCTCATGTACATGGCCAGCGGGTCGTCGGTCCGCGAGCCGGCCTTGAAGGCCACCGTGGGCGACGTCGGGGACGCGATCAGGTCGACGTCGGCGAACGCCGCGTCGAAGTCGCGGCGCACCAGGGTGCGGACCTTCTGGGCGCGCCCGTAGTAGGCGTCGTAGTAGCCGGCGGAGAGCGCGTAGGTGCCGATCATGATGCGGCGCTTGACCTCCGGGCCGAAGCCCTCGCCGCGCGTGCGCTCGTACAGGTCGAGCAGGTCGGCCGGTTCGGCGCAGCGGTAGCCGTAGCGCACGCCGTCGAAGCGCGCGAGGTTCGCCGAGGCCTCGGCCGGCGCGATGATGTAGTACGCCGGCAGCGCGTACTCGGTGTGCGGCAGGCTGATCTCGACGCAGGTGCCGCCGAGCTCCTCGACGCGCGCGAGCGTCTCGTCGAAGCGCGCGCGCACGCCCGGCTCGATGCCGACGGCGAGGTACTCGGACGGCACGCCGATGCGCAGCCCGTCGAGCCGCTCGGCGGAGGGCAGCGCGATCGGCTCGGGCAGCTCCACGCTGGTGGCGTCCCGCGGGTCGCGGCCGACGAGGTGCTGCAGCAGGAGCGCGCAGTCGTACACGGAGCGCGTGAGCGGGCCGATCTGGTCCAGCGAGCTGGCGAAGGCGATGAGCCCGTAGCGGCTGACGGCGCCGTACGTGGGCTTCATGCCGACGATGCCGCAGAGCGCCGCCGGCTGGCGGATGGAGCCGCCGGTGTCGCTGCCCAGCGCCCAGAGCGCCTCGCCGGCGGCCACGGCGGCGGCGGAGCCGCCGCTGCTGCCGCCGGGCACGGTGCTGAGGTCCCACGGGTTGGCCGTGACCTGGTAGGCCGAGTTCTCGGTGCTGGAGCCCATGGCGAACTCGTCCAGGTTGGTCTTGCCCAGCATGACCACGTGGTCCTCCCACACCTGGCGGACCGCGGTGGCGGTGTAGACCGGCTGGTAGTTGTGGAGGATCCTCGAGGCGCACGTGGTGGTGACGCCCTCGGTGACCATGTTGTCCTTGACGGCGATGGGCAGGCCCGCCAGCGGGCCGCGCATCGCCTGCATCTCGCGGTCGACCTTGGTCGAGTACTTGGCCGCGTTGTCCGGCGTGTGGAGGATGTAGGCGCGCACCTTGCTCTCGACCGCGGCGATCTGGTCCAGGTACACCTTGGTCAGCTCGGCGGCGGAGACCTCCCCGTCCACGAGCAGCCGTTTGGCCTCGCGCGCGGTGAGGCGCAGCGGATCGAGCGTCGTCACCTCAGCCCATCCTCGGGACACGGAAGCAGTCGTCGCTCACGGCGGGGGCGTTGCGCAGGGCCTCGTCGCGCGGAAGGCTCGGGGCGCTCCTTGTCCTCGCGCGTGACGTTGACGACGTCGAGGACGTGCGCCGTCGGCGGCACGTCGGCCATGTCCAGCTCGCTCATCTTGTCGACGTGCGCGAGGATCTTGGCCAGCTCGCCGGTCATGCGCGCCGCCTCGTCCTGCTCTATGCGGAGACGGGCGAGTTTCGCGACGTAGCGGACGTCGTCTTCGGAGATCATGTCGCGTTCCTCCTGCTGGGGCCGCCAAAGCGGGACGGCTATAGTACTCCAGCCTCAGATGACCGACAAGAAAGGGGGCCCGCCGGCAAGACCGCCGGCGGGCCCCCCTGTCGCAGGTGTCTCGACTAGACGACCGGCTTCACCGTGGAAGCCTGCAGACCCTTGTCGCCCTCGGTGATCTCGAACTCGACGCGCTGCCCCTGGACCAGCGTCTTGTAGCCGTCCATGGTGATCTCGGAGTAGTGCACGAACAGGTCGTCACCGTCTTCCCGTTCGATGAACCCATACCCCTTCTCGTTGCTGAACCACTTCACGGTCCCCTGCGCCAAAACCCATGCCTCCTACTTGCAGC
The DNA here is from genome assembly GCA_963741075.1 of uncultured Thermoleophilia bacterium. Lineage (GTDB taxonomy): Bacteria > Actinomycetota > Thermoleophilia > UBA2241 > UBA2241 > CAIXSE01. Next base: position 208,991 of record CAVUGS010000019.1, on the reverse strand, counting down.
CCTGTGCCGGCCTGTGGGGCCAGGCGGGACCCCCCATGCGGTACCGCCGAGCACGCCGCGAGCCTACAACACGGTTTGGGCGCTGTAAATGAGCCGCGAGCAGCGTGCGGGAGACGACCGCGAGCGTCCACCGGCAGGAGACGAGCGGTCCGACCAGGCCGGTACGGGAGCCCGAGGCCTCAGCCCTCCGCCGGCACCAGGGCCGCGCGCAACATGCTCTCCCAGAGCTCGAACAGCGGCTCGAGCTCGCACGCCGTCGGGGTCGAGCAGCTTCTGGACGGCGAGACCGTCGGTCATGGCGACCATGAGCGAGGCGAAGCGACGAAGCCGCTCGTCCTCGACCGTCGTGGCGTCGCCGAGGCCTTCCACGTAGAGGTCGCGGTACCACTCGTACAGCGCCGCGACCCGCTCGCGCAGCTCGTCGTCGAGCACCACGTGCGGGAGGATGGCGAAGAAGTCGCGGAAGGCGTCGCGGTCCGCGACCAGGCGGCGGTCGCCGGCGACGAGCCCGTGCACGCGCTCGTCGCCGCCCTGCCGCCGCCTCGGTCTCCGCGACCGCGCCGAGGCTCTGGTCGTGGGCGAGCGAGTCGACGACCGCGGCGATGAACGCCGCCTTGCTGCCGAAGTAGTAGCGCACGGAGTCGCGGTAGGCGCCGGCCTCGGCCGCCACGGCCTCCACCGTGAGCGCCTCGTAGCCGCCGCGAGCCAGCAGGCGCCGCGCGGCGGCCACCAGCTTGCGCGCCGTCGGCGACAGCTGCGCCGTGGGGTCCTCCGCGATCCTCGTGCCCGTCGTCGCTTCATGCGCACACCCTACCATCCGCCGCGGTGGCTCTTGACGCCGTGCCGCCCATGCCCGTTGCGCCCGCCGGGCGATGGGAGTACATTGCGATCATAGTTCGGTTGATACGACCGAACTCTACTGCAAATCAGGGGATTCTGCAGTCAACACTTTCGCACTGGGGGACACGAATGCAGGACGCAGTTAGGCAAGACGCGTTGCGAGAATCGCGCAAGGCGCTCGACCTGATGGCGAAATCCGAGCTCACGGCGGAGCAGCAGCAGGAGGTCGTGACCGACTGCGTCACGAACTTCGACCGCTACGTCAACCCCGGCATCCTCGAGTACCGCAAGTCCGTCTCGACCGACTACACGTCGGTCGAGTGGCGCGACGAGGGCTGCGGTCTTCTACGACATCCACGGCAAGGAGTACATCGACTGCCTCGGCGGCTTCGGCATCTACATGCTGGGGCACCGGCACCCCACGGTGGTCAAGGCGGTCCGCGACCAGCTCGAGCACCAGGCGCTGCACTCGCAGGAGCTCCTCGACCCGATGCGCGGCTACCTCAGCCACCTGCTCGCCATGGTCACGCCCGGCGACCTGCGGTACTCCTTCTTCTGCAACTCGGGCACGGAGGCCAACGAGGGCGCGATGAAGCTCGCCAAGCTCTGGGCGCGGCGCAAGAAGCCGAACCACTCACTCGGCATCATCACCACCACGCGCGGCTTCCACGGCAAGTCGTTCGGCTCGCCTGAGCGTCAGCGGCAAGGCCGAGTTCCGCGAGCCCTTCTACCCGCTCATGCCCGGGCGTGCGCTTCGTGCCCTACGGCGACGCCGACGCGCTCGACAAGCAGCTCGGCATCTGCGACGCGGTCGGCTTCGACATCGCCGCCTTCATCGTCGAGCCCGTGCAGGGCGAGGCCGGGCGCGATCATCCCGCCCGACGACTACTTCCCCAAGGTCCGCGAGATCTGCGACAAGTGGGGCATCCTGCTCATCGCCGACGAGGTGCAGACCGGCATGGGGCGCACCGGCAAGCTCTGGGGCATGGAGCACTCGGGCGTGGCGCCCGACATCATGACGCATGGGCAAGGCGCTCGGCGGCGCGGTCATCCCCATCGGCAACTTCATCGCCACCGAGGACGTGTTCTCGAGCCATGTACGAGAACCCGTACATCCACACGACGACGTTCGGCGGCAACCCCATGGCCACGGCCGCCGCGATCGGCGCCCTGCACGCCACCCTCGAGGAGGACATCCCGGGCCAGGCGGCCGAGAAGGGCGCCTGGCTCAAGGGCAAGCTCGAGGAGCTCGCCGGCGTCTACGACGACCTCTTCGAGGAGGTCCGCGGCGTGGGCGTCATCATCGGCATGCAGTTCAGGAACTCCGACATCGGCTACGCCGTGAGCCAGGGGCTCTTCGGCCGCGGCGTGCTCATCGGCGGCACGCTGTTCAACTCGCTCACGCTGCGCATGCAGCCGCCGGCGATCATCACCTACGAGCAGATGGACCAGGTGCTCGAGCGCCTGGACGCGACGCTCGCCGACGTGCGCAAGCTGGCCGCGCAGGGCGAGCTCGTCGCTCACTAGCGTAGGCGCCGCACGGCACGGAGCGCCGCAGGCCGGCGGCGCGCAGGGCGGCGCCGCAGGCCGCCGGGACGCAGCGAGGGCCGGGATGCCCGCAGGCGTCCCGGCCCTCGTCGTCTCTGGCGCGCGGCGGCCTCGGCTGCGCCGGGCCGCCCCGCGGCTCACCAGTCGGAGAACCCGGTGTTGTACCAGATCTTCTTGGTGCCCTTCTTGGCGCGCTTCTCCCACTTCTTGGTCTTGGGCTCGCGGTCGATGCGCGCGCGGACCTCGTCGGCCCTCTGCTTGATCTTGGCCTTCTGCTCGTCGCTCAGCGCGTTGACGCCGTCGACGTGGTCCTTGACGCGGTCGAGGTTCGTGGTCGCGGTGTACCAGAACCCCCAGTCGTCGGCGAGGCGCCGGGCGACGTAGCCCTCGTTGACCTTCTTCGTGTCGTCCTCGCCGAAGTCGGCCACGGTGAAGAGGTACTCGATGTCCTTGAGGTCCTTGTCGTTGATCTCCCAGATCTGCAGCTTCTGCAGCATGATGTCGGCGAGCGAGACGCTCCAGGGGTCGAGCTCGAGACGGCCGTCGTAGTTGATCTCGTGGCAGTAGTCGAGCTTGTCGAAGAAGATGTCGATCATGGGGACCTTGCCGCCGAAGTAGATCTGGCGGGTCTGGCCGGTCATCGCCATCGTCTGCAGGTCGTTCTCGTAGCCGAGCGACTCCATGAGCTTGCCCATGCCCTTGCGGCCCTTGCCGTAGACGGCGAAGTCGATGTCGGTGAAGTACCGGTCGCCCAGCCGCTCCAGCTTCGCGTACAGGTCGATCTGGTCCGGGAAGTAGTAGTGGAGCGCGAGGGGGCCCATGACGCGCATGATGATGCCCTGCTGCTGCGCCGCTTCCGCGATGCGCTTGCCCTCGTCGAGGAAGACCTCAGGCTTGGGATAGCGGTCGAGCGGGATGTCCTTCGGCAGGATGAACTGTCCCATCTGTGTCTATCGCCCCCTTCCGGGTTCGGCGTCGCGTTCGAAGAATGGAGTCTACGCTCGGCTCACCCGGAGGTGAAGACGTAGTCCTTGATCTTCTTCTTGTCGAGCATGATGATGACGCCCTTGAGGATGCCCTCCGAGTACTCGCTGCCCGGGTTGATGAGCAGGGTGCGGCCGGCCTTCTGCGCGCCGCGCGACTCGTGGATGTGGCCGTGCAGGCCCAGCAGGGGCTGGTACTCCTCGATGACCCGCTTGGCGCCGAGGCTGCCGGCGTGGATCTTCTCGTCGGCGGCCATGGTGAGGTTCTCGTCGAGCTTCGGGCACAGGTCGAGCGAGTACCCGTACGGCGGCACGTGGAAGTTGTAGATCGCCGTCTCCTGGTTCTTGACCTTGGCGCACAGCTCGCGCAGGTGCTTCTCCAGGTCCTCTTCGCTCATCTCGCGCGGCGTGTCCCACGGCGTGGGGTTGGACGCCGACGAGGTGATCATCTCGTGGTGGTCGATCTCGACGACGCGCTTGTCGCACGGGTGCACGAGCTTGGCGTTGTCGATCATGTCGTCGATCACGAACCAGTCGTCGTTGCCCGGCGCCATGTACATCTGGAACGGCTTGCCCTCGAGACGCTCGTCGGCGAGGTCGAGCCACTCCTGGACGCGCTGGAAGACGAGGCTCTTGAACAGGGCGTCGATCTTGGCCGGGTCGGCTGCGCGTGTCGTCGAACTCCTCGCGCGTCTGGTGGACCCAGTAGTAGCCCGCGTTCTCGATGGTCTTCTTGATGTCCGCGAGCTCTTCTTGCCCGTTGATCTCGCGGTACTGCCCCATCAGGGTGCATTCCCACTGGTCCCCGCCCTTGTCGACGAGCGGCACGAGGACCTTACCGGTGAGGTCACCCATGAGCACGGCCAGGTCGGCGCCGTAGATCGGAAGCGCGTTCAGGAACTTCCGGTAGCACACGTTCGAGCCGTGGATGTCGGTGACCATGAAAAGCTTGTTCATCTACACACTCCAGAGGCCAGTGAGGGGGTGGGGGCGGATGCCCCCACCCCCTCAAGGTACCGTTCGATCACTCAGGCGGCAACTCGCCGTAGGTCATCGACACGTCGACGCCCACGCTCTTGCTGCGCTGCTTCCAGAACAGGTACCAGATGATGCCCGCGATCCACGTCACGGCGATGAGGATGGCCGTGTTGGTGGTGAAGCCCTCGAGGCGCTTGTCCGGGTCCGGGAGGAAGAAGAAGAAGTACGCCAGGATGCCCAGGTAGACGAGGTCGACGATCGCGCCGATCGTGACCACCGGGATGCCGGCGAGCTTCCAGGTCTTGTACGGCGACGCGTCCCAGATGCCCTTGGCGCGCTTGACGTAGGGGAACAGCAGGGCCGCGATGGCCGTCACGCCGAACACGGAGAAGATCTCGAGCGCGGTGACGGCGAGGCCCTGCATCGCTTCGTTCTGCCAGAAGACGTACACGGCGATCATGATCTGGCCGAGCACGAAGCACAGGACGTGGTTCTTGACCGGGCTCGCGAAGCGCGGGTTGATGTCCGTGAACCACTTGGGGCCCATGCGGTCCATGCCCCAGGCGAAGATGATGCGCGGGAACGCCAGGTAGCTGAGCGCGACCCACCACAGGTCGAACGCGAGGAACGACAGCACCGAGATGAACAGGACGATCTTGTTGGTGGTCACCATGGCGAGGATGCCGAGGAAGTTGGTGCTCCACGGCACCGTGTAGGCGCCGCCCAGGTCGCTGCCGGCGTTGTCGACGAACTGCGTCGCCGAGAAGAAGTCGAACTTGACCAGGCCGTACAGCGCGACCGCCGCCCAGAGCATGAACACGCCGGGGACGATGATCGCGAAGAGGTTCGACAGGATGATGGTCTTGTCGGGACGCTTCACCTCGCCGGCGATGAACGTGATGCAGTAGCTGTAGGCGAACAGCCACGAGCCGGCGACCATGACGCCGAAGGTGTCGAACCAGTTCCACGTGGTCGGCATGGCGCTGGCCGGCCTCTTCGCCGGCCTTGGCGAGGAAGCCGGCGTAGTCGATCGAGCCGTACTGCGCGGCGGTGGCGTTCCAGCTGTCCACGAACCCGGTCTGGCCGAGCTTGAGCGCGTAGTAGCTGATGGCGGCGAGCAGCACGGCGCAGCCGCCGATGCCGAAGATCATGACGACCTTCTGGATGCGCGCGAACCACTTGATGCCGAACACCACGAACAGGAAGGCGACGATGTTGGCGATGGTGGCGATGACGAAGCTGCCCCACGTGTAGCTGAGGCTCCCGAAGAACTGCTCGGTCTCGGGGTTGTAGAGCCACGTCCAGCCCATGAACTGCGACATCATCACCATGCCGGGATCGGCCATCCAGGGCGCCAGCACGTAGATCCACATGATCCACACGAAGGCGTTGCCGAACGACTCGCCGATACCCACGATGGGGTGGATGATGCGCGAGTTGTAGATGTACTCGCCGCCCGACCGGGGCATGGAGCCGCCGAGCACGCCCCAGACGATCGGGAAGCCGATGCCGGCGAGGATCATCGAGATGATCGTCGCCCAGATGAGGTTACCGCCGAGGTAGACGCCGACGCCGAGGCTGGTCATGACCCAGATCGAAGGCGTGAGCCCCTGGTTCATGAAGCCGACGCCGAACGCGTCCCACATGGAGAGGCCGCGGACGAGGCCGCTGGCTTTGCGGGCAAAGGCTAGTTCTTCAGCCAAAGTTCCCCCCTTGCTGCAACGTCACGCCGGTCAGGCCCCTGGCCGGCGATGCCGTGATTGATGGAACAACAACCGGGCACGAACGCGGATCCTCAGCCGATCGCCCTCCCTTCTTCAGCGGCCTCGGACGGCACGTGCCACTGATAGACATCCTTGAGCTTCCACGGCACCATCGCGAGCTTGGTGCGCGTCACTCCAGGGACCTTGCCGATGACTTCGTTGACGAAGCGGAGGAGCTCCTCCGTGTCCCGCGCGTAGACCTGGACACTGAGGTCGCCTTCGCCGACCGAACCCGCCACGTAGCTCACGGTGGGGAACTCGACCAGCTGTGCGGCGACGTCCTGCAGCTTGCCGGGGGCGACATCGACGAGAACGTCGCCGATGACGGGAAAGCCGACGGCCTGGGGCATGACGATGGCGCTGACGCGGATGACGCCGGTGCGGATGAGGCGTTCGATCCGGTAGCGCACGGCGCGCTCGGAGACGTGCCCGATGCGCCGGGTGATCTCGGCCGACGAGGTGCGGCCGTCCTCTATCAGAAGGGACACGATCTGCCTGTCGATCGCGTCGAGGGTGAATGGCAACTTCGTCCCCCCTGGTCAGTCCATTCGTGAGGCTTATTTGGATACCCCACGTCGGAAAATGTCAAGAGCCGTAGGAAGCACGTAGGATTCGGCAATCCGCGAATTTCGCACCCTGCCGAATCCTACATTTCGCTCGGTTTCGGCACCACCCGGGCGAATCGCTCGGCGAGCAGCCTGATTCGGACGTTCAGCCGAACTTCTCGGGTCCGCGCGCCACGGCCGCGGTTGCGAATCGCGCGCGGACCGCCGGCACGACAAGGCCCGGGGCGGCGCGCCTGTTCGGCGCGCCGGCCCGGGCCACGTCACGTCGCCGGCAGGGCGACGGAGTCGTGCGGGAGGATCACTCCGGCGGCAGCTCCCCGTAGGTCATGCCGACGTCGACACCGACGCGCCTTGCTGCGGCCGGCCCAGAAGAAGTACCAGATGATGCCGATGACCCAGACGATGCCGTACAGGATCCACGACTGGCCGTTGGAGTCCTTCATCTCCTCCGTGAAGATCAGGAAGTAGAAGAGGATGCCGAGGTAGACGAGGGAGACCAGGCCGCCCCAGACGATGAGCGGGACGCCGGCGAACTTCCACGTCCTGTACGGCGACGACTCCCAGATGCCCTTGGAGCGCTTCATGTAGGGGAAGAGGATCGCGGCGATGGTGGTCACGCCCCACACGGAGACGATCTCCATGCCGGTCACCGTAAGGCCCTGCATGTAGCTGCCCAGCCAGAACGAGTAGAGCGCGATCGCCGCCTGGCAGAGGACGAAGCAGAGGATGTAGTTCTTGACCGGGCTGGCCCACCGCGGGTTGATCGACGTGAACCACTTGGGGCCCATGCGGTCCATGCCCCAGGCGAAGATGATGCGCGGGAAGGCGAGGTAGCTGAGCGCCACGTACCAGAAGCAGAACAGCATGTACGACACGCCGGCGGCCAGCGCCACGATCACGTTCGAGTGGGCGACGTACCCGAGGCTCATGTAGCTGGGCAGGAACGGCAGGTTGTAGCCGTCGATGCCGCCGTTGTTGTCGATCCACGCCGTCGCCGAGATGAAGTCGAACGGCATCGTGCGGTACATGGCCAGGGCGGTCCAGATCATGAACAGCGCCGGCACGAGGATGGCGATGAAGTTGGCGCTGATCAGCGTCTTGTCCGGCCGCTTGACCTCCCCCGCGACGAAGACGCAGAAGTAGGCGTAGGCGAACAGCCACGAGCCGGCGACCATGACGCCGAGCGTGCCGTAGAAGGTCGAGCTGGTCGGCACCGCCTCACCGATCGCCTTCGACACGGCGGGGACCACCTCGGAGTACTTGAGCGAGTCGTACTTGGCCGCCATCGCGTCCCAGTTCGCGGCGAACGAGCGTCTTGCTGCTGAACATGATGGCGCCGGTGATGATGGCGGCGCCGCCGAGCGCGAAGATCATGATGGCCTTCTGGATGGTCGCGAAGATCTTCACGCCGAAGATCATCGTGAGCACGGCCAGCACGTTGGCGACAGTCGCGACGACGAACACGCCCCAGTTGTACGAGAGGCCCCCGAAGAAGGCGCCGGTGTCGCTGTTGTAGAGCCAGGACCAGCCCTCGTACTCCGCGATGATGACGAGACCCGGGTCGGCGATCCACGGCGCCAGGACGTAGACCCAGAAGATCATGACGAAGGCGTTGCCGAAGCTCTCGGCGATACCGACGATCGGGTGGATGATGCGCGAGTTGTAGATGTACTCGCCGCCCGAGCGCGGCATGCTGCCGGAGAGGATGCCCCAGACGAGCGGGAAGCCGAAGCCGACGAGCACGAGCGAGATGACGCTCGCCCAGAGCAGGTTGCCGGTGAGATACGTACCGAGTCCCCAGGTGATCATCGTCCAGATGCTGGGCGTGATGCCCTGGTTCATGAGGCCGACGGCCACGGCGTCCGTCATGGACAGACCGCGCACGAGGCCGCTTGCTTTGCGTGCGAATGCGAGTTCTTCTGCCACACTACCCCCCTAGTCTGCGGACGTCCGGCCGACCCCCGGCGGCACGCCGCGTTCCGTAGTGCTCAGGACTGCCGCTGTGCTTGTTCCACCCCCTGCTGGTCGTCGCCGGACTGCGTTGGTTAGTCACCTAAGGAACGATACGCACAAAACGAGCCGGGGGGCAAGGGGTCTGATGGATGGAACGCCGAGGGGCCGGCGACGCCGCTGCGGCATCGCCGGCCCCTCGGGCACCCGAGTCTCGCACGCCTCAGGTGTGCTGCGCGCGCACGGCCGCGGCGATCTCCTCGGGCCCGCTGACGACCTTGACCGCGTCGAACTTGCAGGCGGCGCGGCAGGCGTCGCAGCGGATGCAGAGCGCCTGGTCGATGGTGTGCGGCTCCTTCTTGGTGCCGGTCGCCGCGTCCACCGGGCACTTCTTGGCGCACAGCGTGCAGCCGGTGCAGGCGTCCGGGTCGACCACGTAGGCGATGAGCGCCTCGCACGACAGCGCCGGGCAGCGGCGCTCGTCGATGTGCGCCTGGTACTCGTCGCGGAAGTAGCGGATCGTCGTGAGCACCGGGTTGGGCGCCGTCTGGCCGAGGCCGCAGAGGCTGGTCTTCTTGATGTTCACGGCCATGCTCTCGAGGCGCTCGATGTCGCCCTCTTCGCCGTTGCCCTCCGTGATGCGCGTCGAGGATCTCGAGCATGCGCTTGGTGCCGAGGCGGCAGGGGACGCACTTGCCGCAGCTCTCGTTCTGCGTGAACTGCAGGAAGTACCTGGCGAGGTCGACCATGCAGGTGGTGTCGTCGGCGACGACCATGCCGCCGGAGCCGACGATGGCGCCGGTCGCGGCGAGGCTCTCGTAGTCGACCGGCGTGTCGAGCAGGCGCGGCGGGCACGCAGCCGCCGGACGGGCCGCCGAGCTGCACCGCCTTGAACTGCTTGCCGTCCTTGATGCCGCCGCCGACGTCGAAGATGACGTGGCGCAGCGTGGAGCCCATGGGCACCTCGGCGAGGCCGCCGTTGACGATCTTGCCGGCGAGGCTGAAGGCCTTGGTGCCCTTGCACGTCTCGTTGCCGTAGGCGGCGTAGGCGGCCGCCCCGTTGGCGACGATCCAGGGCACGTTGGCCCAGGTCTCGACGTTGTTGATGTTGGTGGGCTTGCCCCAGAGGCCGCTGACCGCGGGGAACGGCGGCCGCGTGCGCGGCATGCCGCGCTTGCCCTCGATGGAGGCGATCAGCGCCGTCTCCTCGCCGCAGACGAAGGCGCCGGCGCCTTCCTTGATCTTGAGGTGGAAGCCGCCAGCCGCTGCCGAGCGCGTCGTCGCCCAGCAGGCCGCGCTCCTCGGCGGCCGCGATGGCCATCCGCAGGCGCTTGACGGCGAGCGGGTACTCGGCGCGCACGTAGATGTAGCCCTCGTGCGCGCCGATGGCGTAGCTGCCGATGAGCATGCCCTCGAGCACGGCGTGCGGGTCGCCGTCCATGATGGAGGCGTCCATGAACGCGCCGGGGTCGCCCTCGTCGCCGTTGCAGATGATGTACTTGACGTCGCCGGGCGAGGCCGCCGCGAACTTCCACTTCATGCCCGTCGGGAAGCCGGCGCCGCCGCGGCCGCGCAGGCCGGAGGCGAGAAGCTCCTCGATGATCGCCTCGGGCGTCATGGTCGTGAGCGCCTTGCGCGCGGCCTCGTAGCCGCCCCGCGCCAGGTACTCGTCCAGGCTCTCCGGGTTGATGACGCCGACGTCGCGCAGCGCGATGCGGTCCTGGGCCTTGTAGAACGGGATGTCGTGGGAGCAGGCGATGCGCTCGCCCGTGGCCGGGTCGACGTACAGCAGCTTCTCGACCACCTGCCCGCCGGCGAGGTGGTCCTCGACGACCGTCTTGACGTCCTTGATCTTGAGGCGCGGATAGTACGTGTCGCCGTCCGACACGACCGCCAGCGGCCCCTGGGAGCAGAGGCCGTGACAGCCGATGATGCTGACCTCGACCTGGTCCTGCAGGCCGGCCTCGGCGATCTCGGCGACGAACGCGTCGTGGATCTTCAGGGAGCCGGCGAACACGCAGGCGGTGCCGGCGCAGACCGACACCCGGCGGCGGCCGTCGGCGCCGGACGACACCCCGACCTTGACGCCCTCGGCGGGCACGGCGGCCTCAGGCATCGGAGCCGCCTCCCTGTCCCGCCGCGACCTGCTCGAGCAGCTTGCGCGCGACCTTGCGCGTCTCGTCGGCGCTCAGATTGCCGTAGGTCTCGTCGTCGATGCGCATGACGGGCGCCTGCGAGCAGGCGCCCATGCAGGCCACCGAGTCCAGCGTGAACTCGAGGTCGGCGCGCGTCTCGCCGTCGGCCACCAGGAGCTCCTGCTCCAGGGCCTCGGTGATGCGCGTCGCGCCGGCCACGTGGCAGGCCGTGCCGTGGCACACGAGGCACTTGTGCCGGCCGGTGGGGACGGTGGTGAACTGCGCGTAGAACGTGACGATGCCGTAGATGCGCGAGGCACGGACGCCGCTGAGCCGGGCGATCTCGTCGACCACCGGCTCCGGCAGGTAGCCGTAGGCGTCCTGGGTGCGCTGCAGCAGGGCGATCAGGTTGCCGTGCGGGTCGATCTCTTCGAGGATCTCGTGGACCTTGGAGAGGTCGACGTCGGGCTCGGGGGCTGCGGCGGCCTGCTCGGCCGGCGCCGGGGTGGCTTCTCGCCTGGGCATCGCATCAACTCCGCTTCGCGCTTTCCGCGTTCGTCGGGCGGCCGCGGCAGAGTGCCAGCCGGCCGCCCTCCTTCCCATCTCAGTGCCTGACTATGCCTAAGTGAACCACACTTGGCGGGCGGCGGGTACCGCGGCCCAGGGGCCGCCGCGCCCGCCGCCCGCCGACGCGCTGTGTCAGCTCGCGCCCGTCTGCGCCTTGCAGGCGGCGAGGGCGTTCTTGAGCAGGATGACGTTGGTGACGGGGCCGACGCCGCCGGGGACCGGCGTGACGCGGCCGGCGACCTCGCAGACGGCCTCGAACTCGAGCGAGCCGACCTGCTTGCCGCTCGACGCGGATCGTGGTGACGTCGATGACCACGGCGCCCGGCTTGACCATGTCGGCCTTGATCAGGTTCTGCACCGGCGCGGCGCAGATGAGCACGTCGGCCTCGCGGCAGGCGGCCGGGCACGTCCTTGCTGAACACGTGCACGACGTGGACCGAGGCGTTGCGGTTGAGGCAGAGCAGCGCCACCGGCTTCCCGACGATGTTCGAGTGGTTGACGATGGTGACGTCGAGGCCCTGCAGCTCGATGCCCTCGCGGTCGAGGATCTCGATGCAGGCGCTCGGCGTGGCCGGCGCGAACAGCTGGTCGCCGAGCAGCACGTGGCCGATGTTGGCCGGGTTCACGCAGTCGAGGTCCTTCACCGGCGCGATCGCGTTGAACACCGTGTTCTGCTCGACCTGGGCGTCCATCGGCATGAGCGCGAGGATGCCGTGCACGGCCGGGTCGGCGTTGAGCTTGGCGATGAGCGTCGAGGATCTCGGCCTCGCCGGCGCCCGCCGGGAGCGTGTGGTTGAAGTACTCGAAGCCCACCGTGCCGGTGTTCTTCTCGATCTGGCCGCGGTAGAACTGCGCGCCGCCGTCCTCGCCCACCAGGATGGTGGCGACGCCGGGCTTGACGCCCTTGGCCGCGAGCTGCGCGACCTCGGCCTTGATCTCTTCGCGGACCTGCTCGGCGATCGCCTTGCCGTCGATGATCTGTGCTGCCATGGCTGTTCCCTCTCGTGTGCGGTCGTCAGGGGGTGATCAGAGCTTGGAGAGCGTGATGGCGAGGACTTCCTCGCGCAGGGCCGCGGCCTCCGCCTGGATCTTGTCGATCTCGGCGGCCGCGGTCGTCGTGTAGTCGCAGTCCTCGATGGAGCCGAGGTTGATGCGCACGTTGAGCGCGGCGCCGACGACGGCGGCCTCGCCGAGGATCGCGCCGATGCCGGCGTCGGTGACGGCCTGCGGGTTGCCGAGCTCGGCCGCCACCTTGCTGAGGCGGCAGACGTCCACGGCGACGCGGCAGATCTCGAGCGGGACGTCGGCGGCGACGATGAGGCCGGCCTGGACGGCCGCCTTGCGCGCCGCCTTCTCCTCGTCCGTGTCCTTGGGCATCTTGTAGGCGTCGATGACGCCGTTGTAGGCGGTGGTGTCGTCCTGCAGCAGCTGCTCGAGCCGCTTCTGGTCCTGCTCGGCCTGGCCGACGAGGGCGACGATCTCGGTCTCGACGTCGGCGAACTTCTCGCGCCCCTGGGTCAGGTTGCAGACCATGGCGACGAGCGCGGCGCCGAGCGCGCCGACGCAGGCGGAGACGCTGCCGCCGCCGGGCGCCGGCTTCTTGCTGGCGGCGTCGTCGAGGTAGACCTGCAGGGGTTCAGCAGCGTAGATGGTGGGACCGTCGCTCACCGTGTACCTCCAGCGCGGCGCTCGCGCGTCGCGGACGGGGAGCGACCGGAGAGGCGGGCGGACGCCGGCCGGACGGCGGAGCCCTGGAGGGCTCCGCGGGGCGCCGGCCGTCTGGCGGCCGGCGCCCCGGGTCGCTCCTTCAGGTTCTCAGAACAGGCCGATGATCCGGCCGGTCTCGACGTCGATGTCGACGTCGACGGCGGCCGGGCGCTTGGCCAGGCCGGGCATGGTGCGCATCTCGCCGAGGAGCGGGTAGAGGTACCCGGCGCCGGTGGCGGGACGGATGTCGCGGATCGGCACGCGGAAGCCGCGCGGACGGCCCTTGAGCGCCGGGTCGTGGCTCAGCGACAGGTGCGTCTTGGCCATGCAGAGCGGCAGCTTGTCGAGGCCCTGCTCGGTGAACAGCTTGATCTTGGCCTCGGCCTCGGGCAGGTAGTCCACGCCGTCGGCGCCGTAGATCTTGGTGGCGATGGTCTCGATCTTCTCCTTGATGGAGGCCTCGAGCGGATACAGGAACTTGAAGTCCCCGCCCTTGTCGGCGGCCGCCTTGACGACCTCGGCCGCCTCCTGGGCGCCGTCGCCGCCGAGCGCGTGGACGTTGATCGGCACGGCGTCCTCGGCGCCGGCCGCCACGGCCTCCCTGCGCACGATCTCGACCTCGGTGTCGCGGTCGAAGGCGAAGCGGTTGATGGTGACGACGACCGGCAGCGCCGAAGTACTTCATGTTCTCGATCTGCTTGGCGAGGTTCTCGCAGCCCTTGGTGAGGGCCTCGTTGTTCTCGCCCTTGAGCAGCTCGGGGTCGACCGGGAGGCCGCCGTGCATCTTGAGGGCGCGCATGGTGCAGGTGATGACCACGGCGCTCGGCGCGAAGCCGCCGTAGCGGCAGATGATGTCCATGAACTTCTCGGAGCCGAGGTCGGCGGCGAAGCCGCTCTCGGTGACCACGTAGTCGCTGAGCTTCATGGCGACCTTGTCGGCGATGATCGAGTTGTTGCCCTGGGCGATGTTGGCGAACGGGCCGGCGTGGATGAGCGCGGCGTTGCCCTCGAGCGTCTGCATGAGGTTCGGCTTGATGGCGTCCTTGAGGAGCACCGTCATGGCGCCGCCGGCGCCGATGTCGTCGGCGGTCAGCGGCTTGCCCGACCTGCTGTACCCGAAGGTGATGCGGCCGAGGCGCTCGCGCAGGTCCTTGAGCGAGGTGGCGAGGCCGAGGATGGCCATGACCTCGCTGGCGACGGTGATGTCGTAGCCGGTCTGGCGCGGAAGGCCGTTGAGCCTGCCGCCGAGGCCGTTGACGATCTCGCGCATGGCGCGGTCGTTGAGGTCGACGCAGCGCCGCCAGGAGATGGTCAGCGGGTCGATCTCGAGCTCGTTGCCGTGCATGAGGTGGCTGTCGATCATGGCGGCGAGCAGGTTGTTGGCCGTGCCGACGGCGTGGATGTCGCCGGTGAAGTGCAGGTTGAGGTCCTCCATCGGGAGGAGCTGCGAGTAGCCGCCGCCGGCGGCGCCGCCCTTGATGCCGAAGACCGGGCCGAGGGAGGGCTCGCGCAGGGCGAGCATCGTGTCCATGCCGATGGCGTTCATCGACTCGGTGAGGCCGACGGCGGTGACCGTCTTGCCCTCGCCCAGCGGCGTCGGCGTGATGGCCGTGACGTCGATGATCTTGCCGTCCGGCTTGTCCTTGAGGCGCTCGAGGACGGCCATGTAGTCGATCTTGGCCTTGTAGCGGCCGTAGAGCTCCAGCTCGTCCTCGAGGATGCCGGCCTTCTCGGCGATCGCCTGGATGGGCTGCATGGTGGCGGCCTGGGCGATCTCGATGTCGCTCGGCACCGGGGACTTGCGAACGATCGAACTCAACGCGTCCTCCTTTGGTCTCCACTATCCCGCGCGTCTCGATGATGCAAGGGACCGGACCGTCACGGGGGGCGAAATCCGGCGCCTTGTGCGCGATTCTACTAGCGCGGCACAAAAGCGGTCAATTTCGAACACCGGGGGTCCGGAGGACGTCGGACGGAACGAGCGCGGAGCGGGCGCGGCGTCAGGAGCCGCTGAAGCGGCTGCGCGCCGCCGACTGGGCGGCCTCGTAGACGACCCGCGCGGGCCGTCCCACGGCCGCCGCCACGCGGCGCACGTCCTCGTACTCCGGCGAGACGGTGGCGAGGCGTCCGCCGACGAAGCTGAGGCGGACGTTCACCTTGAGCTTGCCGATCTTGACGCTCTCGCGCCGCTCCTCGACGTACTCGCGCTCGCACGGGACGACGCGCAGCCCGAAGGTGGTGGTCTCCGAGAAGACGGCGTCCGTGAGGCGCTCGCGGTCGGCCGCCGCCGCGAGCACGTGGAGGACCACGCCGGGGCGGCCCTTCTTCATGAGCGCCTGGCTCATCCACACGTCGAGCGCGCCCGCCTCGCGCAGCGCGTTCGCGGCGTGCGCGAGCAGCTCGGGCGTCATGTCGTCGATGTTGGCCTCGAGCACCACGTGGTCGCCGGCGCCGTGGCCGCCGGCCGCGGGGACCGCGGCGGCGTCGGCCGCGGCAGACTCGTCCGGCAGCCCCGCCGGGTCCACGAGGACGGCGCGCAGCACGTTGGGCCGGCCGGGCACCTCGCGGCGGCCGGCTCCGTAGCCGACGCGCTCGACGCGGCCCGCGGGCATGCCTCCGAACGCCTCCGCGTAGTGGGCGAGCAGGGCGGCGCCGGTCGGCGTCGTGAGCTCGCCCAGCGGGGCGGCCGGGGTCTCGCCCGCCGGCACGGCGGGCGCGCCGCCGGCCGTCGGCAGCCCTGAGAGCAGGGAGAGCACGGCCGGCGCCGGCACGCTCAGCGTGCCGTGCGCCGTCTCGATCTCGCCGTCGCCGAGCGCCGGCGGCGACGCGACGACGCGCTCCGGCGCCAGCTTCGCGAGCAGCGTCGCCGCGCAGATGAGGTCCACGGCGGTGTCGACGTCGCTCAGCTCGTGCAGGTGCTCGTCTTCTTCGCCCCGGCCGTGCACCTCCGCCTCCGCCGCCGCCATGCGCTCCGCGATGGACGCCACGGCGTCGGCGACCGGGTGCTCGAGGTCCGACGCGTACAGCGACACGATCAGCTCGTCGAAGGTGGCGAAGCCGGGCTGGTCGGCGACCTTGAAGGCGAGCGCCGCGACGGCCGCCGCGACGCGTGTCCTCGATCTGCACGAGCCGCGGGTCGATGCCGGCTGCGGCCAGCGCCGGCCGCAGCGCGTCGTCGAGGGGGCCGGGGTCGGCTTCGCGCGCCCCGGCCAGCGAGAGCAGGGCGCCGACGAGCATGTCGCCGCTGATGCCGCTGGCACAGTCGAGGTAGAGGATCATCGCCGCCACTCTATCGCGTCGTCAGGTCTGACAGGGACTCTGCCCGGTCCGGCGGCGCGCCGGACACCGGGTGTGCGCTTCCATCGGCACGTCCGGCCGTATGCATGAGACCTGTCGCGGCCGTCCCGGGTCCTCTACAATGCCGTCATGCGCATCGCCCAGCTCGCACCTCCCTGGATCACCGTCCCGCCCGCAGGCTACGGCGGCACGGAGTGGGTCGTGCAGCAGCTCTGCGACGGGCTCGTCGCCAACGGCCACGACGTGCGCCTCTACGCCACCGGCGACTCGCACACCGCGGCCGAGCTCTGCGCGCTGTTCCCGCGGCAGATGCCCGACCGGATCGGCGTGACGCCCTACGACGCCCGCCAGGTCTCGTTCGCCTTCGCCGACATCGAGGAGAGCGGGTTCGACCTCGTGCACGACCACTCCGGGTTCCTCGGCGTCGCCTTCAGCCGCTACCTGGCGACGCCCATGGTCCACACCGTGCACTGCGCCTTCGACGAGTTCGCCTACGGCTTCTACGAGCAGTTCGCCCACGAGGTCGGCTACATCTGCATCAGCGAGTACCAGCGGTCGATGGCGCCGCCCGGCATGAGCTGGGCCGGTCTCGCCTACAACGCCATCGCCGTCGAGCAGTGGCCGTACACGCCCGAGAAGGACGACTACCTGCTGGCCTTCGGCCGCGTCTGCGAGGCCAAGGGCTTCCACCACAGCATCGAGGCCGCCAGACGGCTGGACCGCAAGCTCATCATGGCCGGGGTGCTGCAGGAGCCGTACCGCGCAGTACTTCGAGGAGAAGGTCGAGCCGCACATCGACGGCGAGCAGATCGTGTACGAGGGCGAGGTCAGCGACGAGCGCAAGCGCGAGCTGTTCGCGCACGCGCACGCGTTCCTCTTCCCCATCACGTGGCCGGAGCCGTTCGGACTGGTGATGATCGAGGCCATGGCCTGCGGCACGCCGGTGGTGGCGATGCGCCAGGGCTCGGTGCCCGAGGTCGTGGACGACGGCGTCACGGGCTTCGTCGTCGACGACTTCGAGAGCTTCGTCGCGGCAGTGGGACGGGTCGGCGAGATCGACCCGGCGGTCTGCCGCCGCACCGTGGAGCAGCGGTTCACCGTCGAGCGCATGGTCGCCGACTACGAGGCGATCTACCGGCGCTACCTCGGGACGTGAGTAACCCGCTCCGCCCCGGCGACCGGCCTGAGGGCCGCGCCGGCCTGGCGGCCTACCTCGCGGGCGCGGGCGACGCGGGCCCTCACCCGCGCCCCATCTTCCTGCAGGGCGACGCCGCCGAGGTCCTCGGCCTCTTCCCCGCCGCCTCTGTCGACTGCGCGATCACCAGCCCGCCCTACTTCGGGCACCGGCGCTACGCCGGCGGCGGCATCGGCGCCGAGGGCGGCTGGCAGGACTACGTCGCCGCCCTCGGCGCCGTCACCGCCGCGCTGCAGCGCGTGCTCAAGCCCACCGGCTCGCTGTGGCTCAACCTCGGCGACACCTACCGCGGCAAGCGCCAGCTGGGCATCCCCTGGCGCGCGGCCTTTCACCTCACCGACGAGCAGGGCTGGACGCTGCGCAACAGCGTGGTGTGGCACAAGGTCAAGGGCGGGCCGGACACGAGCAGGGACAAGCTGCGCAACGTGCACGAGTTGCTGTTCCACTTCGTGCGCCGGCCCAGGGGCTACTTCTACGACGCCGACGCCGTCAGGCGGGCGCCGCGCACGGCGCGCGTGGAGAACGGCGCCGTCGTCTCCGCGACCGGCGTGAGCGGCGTGCGCTACCGCCGCCAGATCGAGCTCTCGACGTCGCTGGACGAGCTCGAGAAGGCGGCGGCGCTGGCGGCGCTCGAGGAGACGCTCGGCGAGGTGGCCGCCGGCCGCCTCGCCGACTTCCGCATGGTCATCCGCGGGCGCCAGCGCGCGACGCACTCTGACGTGGGCGCGGTGTCCGGCCGCGCCCGCGAGCTCGAAGAGCGCGGCTTCTGCTTCCTGCGCTACCACCCGGGAGGCGCCAAGCCCGGCGACGTGTGGGACATCCTGCCCGAGGACACCCAGGGACGCGGCCTGCACTTCGCGCCGTTCCCGGCCGACCTGTGCCGCATCCCCATACTGGCCACCTGCCCGCCGGACGGCGTGGTGCTCGACCCGTTCTGCGGCACGGGCACGGCGATGGTGGTCGCGGCGCAGCTGGGCCGCCGCTCCGTCGGCATCGACCTCGCAGAGGAGTACCTCGCGCTGGCGCGAGAGCGGGCCCGAGCGCTCTGAGCCGCGCCGGTGCCCGGCGTGTGACCGGCCGGTCACGTCATGTAGTATCTGCGCCTGACGAGGACGCGCTGGGTCTGACGAGGAGGAGCCGGCTCATGCCCGAAGGCAACATCAACGCCGAGGTCGCGCAGCACCTGCGAGAGCACGGCGAGCACGGCGAACCGGACGAACACGCCGCGCACAAGCCCAGCCGGCGGCGCGTCGAGACGATCGAGATCCTCGAGGCGATCCTGCTCGCCATCGTCGCCATCGCGACCGCGCTCGAGCGGCTACCAGGCAGCTCTCTTCGACGGCGAGAGCGCCAAGGAGTACGCCACCTCTTCCCGCCTCCGGACCGAAGCCAACGGCACGCAGCTCACGGCCAACCAGACGCTCATCTACAACGCCGGAACCTTCACCGCCTGGCTCCAGGCCTACGACGCCGGCGACAAGAGCCTGCAGCAGCTCCTCGAGCGCCGCTTCACCCCCGAGTACAGGAAGGCCTTCGACGCCTGGGTCGCGATCGACGGTATGAACGACCCGAGCGCCCCGCCCGGCCCTCGCTACATGCCGGAGTACGAAGATCCCCTGGTGGAGAAGGCGGACGAGCTGAACAAGGAGGCGTCGCACGCGTTCGACCTGGGCGTCGAGATCGCGGGCCACGGCGAGAGCACTACGTCCGCGTGACCGTCTTCCTCGCCGCGGTGCTCTTCCTGATCGCCATCGGCCAGCGCTTCAAGATCCGCGGCGTGCGCTACTCGGTCAACACCATCGCCGGGGTCTTCCTCGTCTACGCCGTCATCCTTCTCGCGACCTACCCGCACCTCTACAGCAGCTGACCCGCGTGCTGGGCGGCGGCTGAGACCATGTCTCCGCCGCCCCTACGCGCGCGCGGCGTCCAGGTACCCGAGGATCTCGGCGACGGCGGGGACGCGGGCGCGGCACACGACGGTGCCGTCGATGACCAGCGCCGGCGGCTTGCGCACCCCGCGGGCGATCATGAGCATGGGGTCCTCGACCCGGCGCACGACGACGTCCGCTGTCAGTCCGCGCGACTCCAGGGCCTGAGCGAGGGCCGCCTCGAGCTCAGACGTCGCGGCGCCGGGAAGGCCGAGGACGTCGATCACCATAGCGCGATGCTGCTCCGGCGCGCGCCGGCGCCGACATGACCTGCGTCAAGCGTCTTCATCGAGCTTGGCGGCGATGTCGGCGAACTGCGCCTGCACCCACTTCTCGACGCTGTTCTCCTCGACGACGCGGCGGAGCATGGCCGCCCGGGACGCACGTTCCTCGGGCGGCATGACCAGGGCGCGGTAGATCGCCTCGGCCTGCCCCTCGATGTTGAACGGGTTCACGCCGAGGGCGAACGCGCCGAGCTCCTCGTAGGCGCCGGCGTACTCGCTGAGGACCAGCACGCCGTCGTGCCGGTTGAGGATGGGGCCCTCCTTGGCGACCAGGTTCATCCCGTCGCTGATCGCGTTCACGAACAGCACGTCGTACTGCGCGTAGGCGGCCAGCGTGGTCGGGAAGTCGTCCTGGATGCGCAGCTCGATCGGCATCCAGTCGGTGGTGCCGTGCCGGGTGTTGACGTCGGCGACGATGCGCTCCACCCGCTCCCGATAGGTGACGTACTCCTCCACGTCCTCGCGGGACGGCTGCAGCAGCGCGAGGAACGTGAGACGCTCCTTGAACTCCGGGTGCAGCTCGAGGAAGCGGTCCAGCGCGACGAACCCGCGGATGATGTTCTTGCTGAGGTCGAGGCGGTCGACGCGCAGGAGGAGGAACTCCCGCCGCCTGCCGCGCAGCTTGCGCTCGGCGGTGCGCGCGCGGTGCGAGCCCGCCGCGTCGCGCAGCGACGCCGGGTCGATGCTCACCGGGTAGGCGCGCACCCACACCTCGCGGCCCTCGTACCGCACGACGCAGCGCGTCTCGTCCACCTCGAGGTCGAGGAGGTCGGCGCAGCAGCGCAGGAAGTTGCGCACGTAGTGACGCGTGTGGAAGGCGACCACGTCGTTGCCCAGCAGCCCGCGGAACACGGCCTCGCGGATGTGCTCGGGCAGCACGCGCCAGTAGTCGCTCTGCGGCCACGGGATGTGGATGAACTGGTGCAGGAAGGCGCCGGGACAGGCGGCCCGGACGTCCGGGGCGACGCAGTACAGCTGGTAGTCGTGCAGCAGCACCAGCGCGTCGCCTCCGTCGCCGGCCGGGCCGCGGCGCCGGCGCCCGTCGGGCCCCCGGCGCACCTCGTCGATCACCGCCCTGGCGAACTGCTCGTTCACCACCAGGTAGCCGTTGTGCCAGGCGTCCATCTCTTCGGCGCGGATGTCCGGGTGCCGGCCGAGGTCCCAGAGGTAGTGCTGGATGAACCACAGCATCGGGTTGGCGACGACGTTGTAGTACTTGTGGTAGGCGTCAGGGTGGGGGCGACGTAGCGGACCCGGTACTGCTCCCCGTCCAGCGCGACCTCGACGGCCCGCTTCTCGGCGGCGAGGCGGCGCTCGGCGTCGCTCAGCGCCGCCGCCACCCACGTGCCGGGGTGGTGGCGCAGGACCTCCGTGAGGACGGTGACCAGGCCGCCGGGCCCGCGGGTGACGACCGGCTCCCCCGACGGGTCGTCGTGAAACGACACCGGGCCGCGGTTGGCGGCCACGACGAGGCGGCGTTCCGCGAGATCGACACGCTCCACGCCGGCCCTCCTCCGTCGGCTGGTCAGGCTCCTATCTTACCTTCCATGAGGTCGGCGAAG
The DNA here is from genome assembly GCA_963741075.1 of uncultured Thermoleophilia bacterium. Lineage (GTDB taxonomy): Bacteria > Actinomycetota > Thermoleophilia > UBA2241 > UBA2241 > CAIXSE01. The sequence continues at coordinate 187,688 of CAVUGS010000019.1, read as the reverse complement.
AGCCGCAGGTCGTCGCGCAGCAGGCGCGGCGTGAGGAACTCGCGGCGCACCTTCTCCTTGCCGAGCAGCGCCATCGCGTGGTGCCTGGCCGGGTCGTCCATGATCTGCAGGCAGCGCTCGGCGCACTCGGCGGCGGAGCTCACGAGGTACCCCGTGACGCCGTCCTCGATCTGCAGCGGGATGCCGCCGACGTCGCCGCCGACCACCGGCCGGCCCTTCCAGAGGCCCTCGGCCACCGTCAGCCCGAACCCCTCGCGCGTGGACTTCTGCAGGATCACGTCGGCGTGGCTCTGGAACGCGTTGATCTCCACCGACCCCACGTTGTCGAGGTTGGAGAGGATGAACACGTCGGGGTCGCCGCCCACGTAGGCGATGACCCGCTCGAGGTAGTCCCAGCCCTCCGGGTCGTCGCTGGCCATCGAGCCCACGAGCGCGAGCTGGACGTCCGGGTGCTTGGCCTTGACGGTGCGGTAGACGTCGACCACGCCCAGCGGGTCCTTCCACGGGTCGAAGCGCGAGACCTGCAGCAGCAGCGGCCGGTCCACGTCGATGCCGAACTGGCGCACGATGTAGGTGGCGTCCTCGGCCGAGAGCTTCATGTTCTTGGGCGCGAGCGGGTCGATGGTGGGGGCGATCTCGCGCACCGGGACGGTCGAGGCCCGGCGGGCACGTAGTCGCGCGAGGGTGTAGACGGCCGCGTCGTAGCGGTTGATGGACGGCAGCAGGTAGTCGTACAGCCCGCGGTCCGGCGTGGACGTGTCGATGTGGCAGCGCCAGATCCACCACGTGGAGCGGTCCTGGCTCACCGAGACGAAGTCGCGGATCGGCCAGCGGCTGCGGGTCGTGGATGACGACGAAGTCGTAGGGACGCGTGAGCTCGGCCGCGTTGGCGCGGCAGACGTCCTCGTAGAGGGCGCGCGACGCCGGCGGGAAGTCGACCGCGTGCCCCTGCAGGCCGTTGTGGAAGCTCTTGGTGACGTTGTAGAACTCGGGGGGCGCCGTGAGGATCTGCCAGTGCGCCTCCAGCCCGATGTCGCTCACCAGCGGCACCAGCGTGTAGAGGATCTCGGCCACGCCGCCGCCGAAGGCGGTGGCGTTGACGTGCAGGACCTGACGGCCCTTGAGCTGCTCGGCGAGCTCGTCGATCTCGGTCATCAGGTCCCTGGGGACGATGCTTCTGTAGTCGGCCAGCGTCTTGCGGCCGACGTTCACTTCGTGCATGTGACCTCCGTCAACGGGTGGGAGGGTAGTACATCACACCGTACCCGTTCGCTAAACTCGGGCGTGATGGCACCACCCCCTCCGCCTCAGCCGGCCGCCGCCGCGGCCGCTCGACGATCGCCTCGGACGGCGTCGAGCTGGCCGGCCGGCTCTTCCGGCCGGCCGGCCCGCCGGCAGGCGCGCTGCTCGTGTGTCACGGCGCCGGCAGCCGCAAGGAGAACCACGAGCTGATGGGCGAGCAGGCGGCGGCGGCCGGGCTGGCCGCGCTGACCTTCGACTTCCGCGGCCACGGCGAGAGCGGCGGCGTCATGGGGCCGGACGGCTGGCGGGACGCCGTCGCGGCCGGCGAGCGGCTGCTCGCCGAGTCCGGCGCCCCGTGGCTGGCCGCGCGCGGGGCCAGCATGGGCGGCTGCATGCTGCTGCTGGCGGCGCGCGCCCGGCCGGAGCTGTTCCGCTCGCTCGTGCTGCTCTGCCCCGCCGACGGCGCGTCGCTGCTCGCCGGCCTGGACGAGCTCGAGCGCGACCCCGAAGCCGCCCCCGGAGGCCCGCAGGGCCGCGAGTACTCGGCGCGCTTCGACGCCGCCGCGCTGCGGCCGTTCCTCGAGGACCTCGACCTCGTCGCCGCGGCGCGCGGCCTGCCGCGCGTGCTGCTCGCGCACGCGCGCGACGACGACGCCGTGCCCTTCGCGCACAGCGAGCTGCTGGCGGCCGTGCTGGCGCCGCCCACGCGAGTTCATCCGCCTCGCCAGGGAGGGCACCACGGACCCGGGCCGCTCGCCGGAGGTGGCCCGGGCGACCATCGACTGGGTGCTGGCGAACGGCAGGCTGAGCGCTGAGCGGGCGGACGGCGCTGCCGGCGCGTCGCAGGTGGCGGCGCTAGTGGCCGGCGCGGCTGCGATGCGGTCGCGCTGGTGCGGCCAGCCGAGCCTGCGCAGGCGCACCTGCATGGCCTTGCGGCTGACGTCGAACCGGTCGGCGAGGCGGCCCACGTCGTCGCCGTGCTCGAGCACGGCCTCGCGCACGAGAGTCCTCCGGCATGAGCAGTTCGGCCGCGAACTGGTCGGCCTCGCGCTCCTGCCGCTGCCAGGCGGCGTTGACGGCGCCGCCGCGCTCGGGCGCCAGGCGCTGCGGGTGCAGCACGAAGTGGCCGATCTCGTGGGCGATGGTGAACCGGCGGCGGTGCTCGCCGGACGCGCCGCGCAGCACGATCGCGTGGCCGTCGCCGACGGGCTGGAGCGCGGCCTCGCAGACGAACGGCTCGCCGGCGGCCTGGACGACCTCGAGGTTGAGCGCGCTCACGACGTCACGCAGCGAGACGGGCTCGCGTGAGACGCCGGCGCGTTGCAGCAGGCGCGCGGCCTGCCGGCGGATGTCGGCGGAAGAGTGGCTCACCAGGGTGCCTCGTGGCGAATACTACCACCGCGTCCGGACGACGACGCCGCGGACGAAGCGCGCGCCCGGGACAGCCGGTCGCGGCGCCGCCGCGCGCCGCTCAGCCGATCAGGGGCAGCAGGCGCGCGACGATGCCGCCCACCAGCAGCGCGATCCCGATGGTGCCGGCGCAGATGACGCGCCGTGCGCCGCCACCCCAGCTCGCGCCCCAGCACGGCGATCGTCGCCACGCAGGGGATGTAGAGCGCGTTGACGATCGCGTAGGTGACGATCTGCGAGGTCGTCATGAACGAGGAGATGCTCGGCCACCGCGCCGCCCGCCTCGACGGCGGCGAAGACGAGCAGCAGCTGCAGGGCGAGCTCCTTGCGCAGCACCGCGAACACGAGCGTGAGCCCGGCGACCATGGGCAGCAGCAGCCAGCCCTCGACGATGGGCCCGAGCACGGTGCCCGAGCTTCCACACCCAGCCCGTCTCGTAGAGCACGCCCGAGCGCCATGCTGCCCAGCAGGATGATGGGGGCGGCGTCCCAGACGAACTCGCGGAAGCGCCGCCAGGTCTTGCGCGCCACCTGGCGGAGCACCGGACGGCGGAACGGGAACATCTCCATGACCAGCACGCCCTTGTCGCCGGGCATGAGCCGGTTCATCGCCGAGCCCGGCGACGATGATGACGACGATGAGGACGGCGTAGGTGAGCAGCGGCGTACTGCCAGCCGGCGACGCCGGCCACGGCGCCGATGATGACGGCGGTGCGCGCGCTGCAGGGCGTGAGCGTGGCGAGCACGGCGGCGATGGTGCGCTCGCGCTTGCTGCCCAGCGAGCGCGTCGCGATGATCGCCGGCACGTTGCAGCCGCCGGCGGCGATGAGCGGGATGATCGCCCGGCCGTGGAGCCCGATGCGGTGCATGATGCGGTCGCTGAGGAACGCCGCGGCGTTCATGTAGCCGGTGTCCTCCACCAGCGCGAGGATGAAGTAGAAGGTGAGGATGTAGGGGATGCCGACGGCGAGCGTCGCCAGGATGCCGCCGTCGACGCCCCAGAGCACGACCCTGCCGACGGTGCCGTCGCCGAAGATGGCGGTGACGACGCCGATGACGGCCGGCGAGATCCACGCCGTCCACGCCGCCGTGAGCACGCGCGCGAGCAGGTCGCCGACGATGAAGAGCGTGGCGAACACGGCGGCGATGACGCCGAGCATGATCGGGATGCCGGTGCGCGGCGCCGTGGTGAGGCGCCACCAGCGGTCGGCGGCGGCGCGGGTGTCCTGGGCACGCCGCCGCCAGCGCGCGCGCCTCGGCGTGCCGCGCCTTGGCGATCTCGAGGGCGAGCCCCTCGTCGGCCTCGGTGAGGAAGCCGTCGACGTCGAGGCCGACCAGCCGCGGCGACGTCGGCGTCGCCCTCGAGCACGGCCAGCGCCGCGCCGCGCGCGCCGAGCCCGCCGGGCGCGTGCAGGCCGTCGTCGGCGCGCGCGGCGATGTGCAGCGCGACCTCCTCGACGCGCTGCTCCACCTCCGGCGGCAGCGGCGTGCCGGCGGTCTCGCCGCAGGCCGCCGCCGGCGCGACGCGCAGCACGGCGGCCTCCAGCTCCAGCGAGGCCCTTGCCCCGCGGCGCCACCGTGGGCACCACGGGGACGCCGAGGTCCCGCGAGAGCACCTCGGCGTCCGGCATGCGCCCGCGCCGGCGCGGCCTCGTCCGAGAGGTTGAGCGCCACGACGACGCGGTAGCCCAGGTCGAGCAGCTGCAGCGGCAGGTACAGGCTGCGCGCCAGGTTGGTGGCGTCGGCGACGGCGACGACGACGTCCGGCCGCCGCTCGAGCAGCGCGCGTGCGGGCGGCCTGCTGGTCGTCGCCCGGACCGTCCAGCGAGTAGCTGCCGGGCAGGTCGACGACCTCGATGGGCCGCCCCTCCCAGCGCGTGCAGACGGCGCAGGCGTCGACGCTCACGCCGGCGCAGTTGGCCGTCTCGCGGGAGGAGCCGGTGAGCGAGTTGAACAGCGACGACTTGCCGACGTTGGGGTTGCCGGCGACGACAGACGACCAGCGGCGACGGCCGCGGCGGGACACGCGTCGGCCGCCTCGCGGCGGCTCTGGCGGAGCGTCGGTGGCCACGGCGTCAGCCGCGGACCATGATCTTGTCGGTCACCTCGCGCCCGAGGGCGTACTGCGAGCCGCCGACGCGGACGAGCAGCGGGCCGTTGAACGGCGCCACGCTCTCGACGGCGACCGGCGTGTCGGGGAGCAGGCCGAGCGAGGCGAGGTAGCGCAGCAGGTCGCTCTTCTCCTCGGCGATGCAGCCGATGACCGCCTCGTCGCCGGGCTCGAGCTCCGACAGCGGCCGCAGCTCCTCGCTCGGCGAGCGAGCCGTCCTCGCCGGGGATGGCGTGGCCGTGCGGGCAGGTGAGCGGGTTGCCGAGCTGCTCGGCGAGCCGCGCCTCGACCTCCGGGCTGAGCACGTGCTCGAGCTTGCAGGCCTCGTCGTGCACGGCGTCCCACGGCATGTCGAGGTAGTCGACCAGGAACCGCTCGCTGAGGCGGTGACGGCGCACGAGCGTCGCGCCCTCGGCGGCGCCCTCCTCGGTGAGCGTGATGCCGCGGCCCTCGGCCGGCTCCTCCACCAGGCCGGCCGCGCGCAGGCGGCCGAGCATCTCGGAGACGGAGGGCGGCGCCACGCCGAGCTCGGCGGCCAGCCGCTTGACGGTGACGGGCTCGGCGCCGCGCTGCAGCTTGAAGATGGCCTCGAGGTACTCCTCGGCGCTCTGCGTGCGTGTGGTCACGGCGCGACTCCAGTCTGTGACGGTGGTGAGGCGGGAGGCCCTCGCGGACGCCCGCCTCCGGCTCCTCATTAGGATACCCTAACCATCGGCGTGAGGGAATCCTGACTTTAGTCAAGAGGACGCGCCGACGCAGCGGCGCGCAGGACGGCGCGAGGACGCGCGGCGCAGGACGTGAGGAGGGACTGGAGCGGATGACGGGACTCGAACCCGCGATCTTCAGCTTGGGAAGCTGACGTGCTACCAGCTGCACCACATCCGCTCGAGGGCACTATCTGACCACAGCGGCGGCGGGGCCGCAAGCTGCGGCCGCCCCGCCGCGCGCGCCTCGCTAGCCCGCCGCCTCGGAGAGCCGCAGGCAGGCGAGGAAGCCCCTGTAGACCTCGGCGAACGTCGTCGCCGCGCGATCTCCAGCGTGCGCCCGTCGAGCCGCGTCGTCGCCGGGGCAGGTCTCGGCGAGGTCGCAGAACTGCACGCGGGTGAAGGTGAGCCGGAGCGGCTCGCCGCTCCAGGCGAGCGGCGCCGGCCTGGCCTTCGCCCGGAGCGCCGCCTCGACGTCCGCCCGTCATGCGGCCGCGCGCCTCGTCCGGGACGGCAGAAGCGCGGCCGCCTCGCGGCGGACGCCGGTCTTGACCACCGTCGTGGCGATGCCCGGCACCAGCGCCCGCGCCTCCGCGGCGGCCTTGTCGTCGCCGGAGAGGTAGAGCGCCGGCACGCCGAACTCGCCGGCGAGCAGGGCGGCCGACGCCGAACTCGCCGACCTCGAGCTCGCCCACCGTGGCGCGCGTAGACCTTGTAGTTCCAGGTGTGCTCGAGCACCGCGCCCTGCGTGCCGGCCATGGCGTGGTAGCCGACGAACAGCGCGCCGTCGCAGTCGGGGCCGAGCCCCTCGAGCATGCTGCAGCGGCGCGGGCGAGCCGCTCACCAGCGTGACGAAGCCGGGCAGGCCGGCCGGGTCGAGGTTGCGGCCGTCGTCGTGCGCGTCGCAGATCGACGACCTCGCCGGCGCCGGCCGCGGCGCAGCCCTCGAGCACGGCGTCGAGGTCGGCGCGCATGTGGGCGCGGGCGCGCTGCGCCGCCGCGCCCTCCCGCGCCGTGTCCGCCTCGGACACGACGCCCGAGATCCCTTCGAGGTCGATGGCGATGAACAGCTTCACAGGGCGCCTCCCTCGGGCGTCGTCAGGATCGGTCGGCGGCGCTCACGCCGCCGGCGCCGACGCGGCGCGCCAGCGCGGCGACCAGGCGCGCCGCCGCCTCGAGGTCGTCCACGCGCGCGACCTCGAACGGCGAGTGCATGTAGCGCATCGGCAGGCCGATGGTGAGCGTGGCCGCGGTGCCGGCGGCCATCAGCTCGTCGGCGTCGGTGTCGGTCTCGCCCGGATACGCCTTGATCTGCACCGGGACGCCCTCCGCCGCGGCGACCTCGCGGAAATCGCTGCTGCGAGCCGGCACGCGATTCGTGGCAGCTCGGCGCCGGCTCTGTACCGCCGCTCGGTCGGCCCGCACGCATCGCTATTGTACTCGGGTCTCTTGGGAAGCGGCGTCACGAGCCATCGCGCCACGTGAAATGGGAATACGTACCTTGTCATACGTACTGGACGCGTCGGGGGCAGCGCGACGGTCGTGCAAACCGACACGCGGCGGAGGGAGTCGTGATGGAGGAAGCAAAGACCGAAGTGGCTGCGCAGCACCAAGGGCGCGCCCTTCACCGGCATCGGTTCTCTCGAGGCGGACATCCTGGCGGTCGTCTGGGAGAAGGACGAGACCACGGTGCGCGCGGTCTACGAGACGCTGCGCGAACGGCGGACGATCGCCTACACGACCGTCATGACGGTCATGAACAACCTCGTGAAGAAGCACCTGCTCGACGCAGGACAAGACGGCCATCGCGTACGTCTACACGCCGGCCATCCCCGGCCGCGAGGTGGCGCAGACCGTGCTCGAGAGCGTCGTCCACAAGCTGATCGACGACCAGACCGGCACGGCGATCTCGATGCTGCTCGGGCTGGACACGGACCTCACGCCGGAGCAGCTCGACGAGCTCCGCGCCTGGGTGCGCGAGAAGTCCGGCGGCTGAGGCGCCGCGGGCCGGCGGCACGACGACGGCCGGCCCCGGCCCCGGGCTCACATCGATTCGGGCGCGCTGACGCCCAGCAGGCCCAGCCCGGCGGCGAGCGTGGTCCGCACGGCGGCGCACAGCCCGGCGCGGAACGCCGCCACGTCGGCGTCGTCGCTGAGCACGCGGCAGTGCCGGTAGAACACGTGGAACTCGGCCGCGAGCTCGCCCAGATACCCGTGCACGCGGTGCGGCGAGCGCGTGTCGGCCGCGCTCAGCAGCACGTCGGGGAAGCGCGCGAGGGCCTGCAGCAGCGCGCGCTCGTGCGGCCCGACGGTCACGGCCGGCACGGCTTCGCCCGCCGGCCGCTCCCCGCCGCCCGGCAGGTTCTGCAGGATGCTGCAGATGCGCGCGTGCGCGTACTGCACGTAGTACACCGGGTTCTGGTTGCTCTGCTGCACGGCGAGGTCGATGTCCAGGTCGAGCGTGGTGTCGTGCGAGCGGCCGACGAGCAGGAACCGCGCCGCGTCCACGCCGATCGCGTCGATGAGGTCGTCCACGGTGACGATGTCGCCGCGGCGCTTGCTCATGCGCCGCGACTCCCCGCTCTCGAGCAGGTTCACGAGCTGGCCGATGATGAGCTCGAGCTTGTCCGGGTCGTGCGGCGGCAGCGCCGTGAAGGCGGCCTTCATGCGCGGCACGTAGCCGTGGTGGTCGGCGCCCCAGATGTCGATCATGTGCGCGAACCCGCGGTCCATCTTGTCGCGGTGATAGGCGATGTCGCTGAGGAAGTAGGTGGGCTCGCCGGTCTGGCGGATGAGGACCCGGTCCTTGTCGTCGCCGTACCGGGTCGTCGTGAGCCAGACCGCGCCCTCCTCGTCGTAGAGGAGGCCCTCGCCGTCGAGGTCGGCGAGCGACTTGCCCACCTCGCCGCCGAACCCGCGGTGCTCGCCGTCGCCCTCGTAGAGCGAGCTCTCCGGGCGTCCACACGTCGAACGGCACGCGCAGGCGCTCCAGCGTGACGCGGAACTGGGCGAGGATCGCGTCCCGGCCCCAGAGCTTGAGCTCGCCGACGACGTCGCCGGGCAGGGCCGTGACGTCCGGGGCGACCGCCTCGAGCGCGGCGCGGTAGCGGTCGCCCACCGTCGGCGATGAGCTCGTCGGCGAGGTCGAGCAGGTAGTCGCCCTGGTAGCCCTCCTCGGGGACCGGCGTGTCCAGGCCGAGCCGCTGCCCGTAGCGGGCGGCGAGCGACTGGCCGAAGCGCATCATCTGCGTGCCGTAGTCGTTGACGTAGAACTCGCGCGTCACGTCGTGGCCGACGAAGGCGAGGATGCGGCAGAGCGCGTCGCCGTAGGAGGCGTAGCGCGCGTGGCCCACGTGCAGCGGCCCGGTGGGGTTCACGCTGACGAACTCGACGTTCATCTTCTGGCGCCGCGCGGCCGGCAGGGCGCCGCGGCCGTAGTCGGCGCCCTCGGCCAGCAGCCGGTCCAGGGCGCCGCGGTACCAGGCGTCGTTGCAGGAAGAGGTTGAGGAAGCCGGGTCCGGCGACCTCGAAGCGGTCGCAGACGCCGGCGCCCGGACCGGCCATCCAGCGCGCGCCGACCGCCTCGGCCAGCTCGCGCGGCACGCGGCCGGCGCGCTTGGCGGTGATCAGCGCCGCGTTGGTCGTGACGTCGCCGTGCTCCGGGCGCGCCGGCAGCGAGAGCTCCACGGCGCGCGGCGCCGGCGTCGGCCGCCGCCGGCCGCGAGTTCTTCGCTCGAGCGCCGCCTGCAGCGAGGCCGCGAGTCCGTTCAGGTCGTAGAGATCGTCGCTCATGGTCCACCGTCGCCGTGTCCGCGCCGGCCGGGCGGCCGGCGCCCGCTGATTCTATCCGCCCGGGCGGCGCGCGACGCGACGGACGCCGCGGCCGGCGGACGGCGCCGCGACGCGCGCTCAGTGGTGGTACGGCTCGCCGCGCAGGATCTTGCCGGCGCGGAACAGCTGCTCGAGCAGCACGACGCGCGCCAGCTGGTGCGGCAGCGTGAGCGCCGAGAGCGAGAGCGCGTCCGTGGCCCGCGCGCGGACCTCGGCCGCGAGCCCCAGCGAGCCGCCGATGACGAAGCCCGCGCCGCCGCGCTCGAACGCCCGCTGCAGGCGCGCGGCGAACGCCTCCGTGTCCGAGGGCCGTCGCCGTCCACGGCGAGCGCCGAGACGACGGGCGCCTGCGGCCACGCCGCGAGCAGGCGCCTGCCCTCCTCGCGCAGCACCTCGGCCTCGCTGCGGCCGCGCAGCGGCGACCTCCTTGACCTCGCGCACGGTCACGGTCATGTAGCGGCCGCAGGAGGTCGAGGTAGTGCCGCGCGGCGGGCGCGAGGTCGCGGTGCAGCGACCCGACGACGAGGAGCTCGACGCGCGCCGCCACGACGGCGTCAGGCGCGCGGCGGGCCGGAGTAGAACGCGACGCGGCCCGGCCCCGCGGTCCGGGCCGTGTACATCGTCGTCGCCGCCTTGGCGACGAGCTCCTCGGCGCTGCGGCCGTCGGCCGGGAAGCTCGCGACGCCGGCCGAGGCCGTGAGGGCGATCGGCCGGCCCGTCCGCCTCCACGGCCAGCTGCTGCATCGCCCCGAGCACGCGCGCCAGCACGGCGTCGGCCTGCTGGTCGGCGGTCTCGGGCAGCACCAGCAGGAACTCGTCGGCGCCGTAGCGGCACACCAGGTCGCAGCTGCGCAGCTGCGCCGTGAGCGCCGCCGCCCAGTGCCGCAGCACCTCGTCGCCCGCCTCGCGGCCGGCGCTCTCGTTGACCGCGGTGAAGTCGTCGAGGTCGAGCATCACGAAGGCGACCTTGCGGCCGTGCCGCTCGGCGCGCGCCAGCTCGAACGCGGCGCGCTCGCGCAGCTGGCGGAAGTTGAGCAGCCCGGTGAGCGGGTCGTGCGTCTCGTGCTCGCGCCGCTCGTGCAGCAGGCGCAGGTTGTCCAGGGCGACGTCCGCCTGGTCGGCCAGCTGCGTCAGCAGGCGGCGCTGCTCGTCCGGGTGGAAGCCGTTCTCGTGGTACAGGTAGCCGGCCTGCTGGCCCGCGTAGCCCTCGAACTGGCACACGGTGTCGCCCAGGCCCCAGCACATGGTCTCCTTGGTGAGCACCTCGGTGCCGGTGATGCCCTCGAGCACGCCGTCGATGATGCCGCGCTCCACGTCGCACACCGGCGTGCCGGTGGCCGGCAGGTGCTGGCAGCTCAGACAGCGCTGCAGCTTGACGAGCACGCGCTCCTCGTCGAGCTCGACCTCGAGGTCGCCGAGCTGCATCTGCGCGAACCAGTCCTTGAGCCCCTGGATGGACGAGATGCCGAGGTCGCGACTGGCGCGCTTGGCGGCCAGGTAGATGGCCGGGCCCGCGCTCTCGCCGAGGATCTCGGGCAGGATCGCGAACTGCAGCAGGCGGACGAACGACGCCGGCGCCGTGACGTCGGCCGGCGTCGCCCGCAGCACCTCGCCGGCGTCCGGCCACACGCGGCGCTCCTCCGACGTCGTGAGCGCGATGACGCTGCGCAGCGTGCGCGCGAACACCGTCGCCAGAGAAACCTCTTCCTGGGAACGCAGCGCCATACTCATCCTCTCGGCGGCCTGCCTCGGGTCACGACACCCGAGGCGGCCGCACTCCCCTCCGTCGAGCCGCCCGCATGCCCGCAAGGCGGCTCTGCCTATACTATAGGCGACGGGGCCGCCGCCCAGTCCACAGGCGAGCCCCAAGCGTTGCCAGCACAGTGTACGTAAGGGAGCGGAGATGAGCCCGGAAGAGGCCAGAAGCGAGCCCGGAGGGTCCACTGAGGGCCTCGACAAGCACGAGGCCCGCAGCTGCGCGCTCGAGGCCCGCGCGGCCCTGTCCGAGGCCGAGCGGGAGCGGCTGGCCCAGGCCGTCTGCGCCCGCGCCCTGGAGCTCCCCGAGCTCGCACGCCGCCGGCACGGTCATGCTCTTCGCCTCGTTCCGCACCGAGCTCGACACCGCTGCCGATCGCCGAGTGGGTGCTGCGCGCCGGCAAGACGCTCTGCCTGCCCCGGGTGCTCGGCCCCCGGCGCATGGCGGCCTACCGCGTCACCGACCTCGCCGCCGACCTCGTGCCGGGCAAGTGGGACATCCCCGAGCCGCGCGAGGAGCTGCCCGAGGTGCCGCCGGAGGCGATCGACCTCGTGTTCGTCCCCGGCTCGGCGTTCGACGAGGACGGCCGCCGCTGCGGCTACGGCGGCGGCTTCTACGACAACTACCTGCCGCGCACGCGGCCGGGCACGCCCTGGGTCGCGCTGGCCTTCGAGGCGCAGCTCGTGCCCGGCATCTGCTGCGAGCCGCACGACCTGCCGGTGACCGCCATCGTCACCGAGCGGCGCGTGATCAGGCCGGGCTGAGGCCCAGCGCGTCGGCGAGCTCGGCGCCGAGACGCCGGGCCTCGGCGAGCAGCGCCTCGTCGGCGGCCGCCGCGCCCGCCTCGTCGGCGTACCCGCCGCACGTGAACACTGGCGGGTCGCCGTCCGTGGAGAGGGCGACGTAGCGGCGCAGCGCGTCGAGCGTCTCCTGCAGACCGGTCTCGGCGGTGACGGCGACCAGCCCGACCGCCCTGGCCCGCAGCCACTCGTCGTGGGCGTAGCGGAAGACGTTGCGGTCCATGAACGCCTTCATCTGCGCGGAGACGTTCTCGTAGTAGACCGGACTGCCGAGGATGAGGCAGTCGGCGGCGTACACGCGCTCCAGCACCGCCGCCGCGTCGTCGCGCAGGGGGCACAAGGCGAAGCTCGCCGCAGCCGTCGTGCGCGAGGCACGGGCGCGATCGTGAGGTCGCTGAGCACGATGGTCTCGCAGGCCGCGCCGCGGGACTCGAGCTCCGCCAGCGCCGCGGCCACGAGCGTCGCCGTGTTGCCGCGGCGCGGGCTGCCGACGACGGCGACGACGGAAGGGCCGTCAGAGCGCGCCGGTGGCTGCGACCGCGTCCCCACGGCGTCAGCCGTTGTGCAGGGCGACCTGGATCTCGTCGCGCACGCGCAGGAGCGCCGCGGTGACGGTGTCCGGGTCTTCGTGGAAGCGCGCCGCCGGCATGGGCACGGAGATGGACGCCGAGCTTCCGTCGATGTCGGTGATCACGACGCCGACGCCGCAGATGCCGGCGTGATGCTCCTCGCGGTCGTAGGCCAGGCCGGTGGCGCGGACGTTGTCCAGCTCGGCCAGCAGGTCCTTGCGGTTGACCAGCGTGTGCCTGGCCGGGATCTCCAGCCGCTTGGGCAGCCGCAGCTTCATCTCGTCGGGCGGCAGCTGCGCGAGCAGCGCCTTGCCGTTCGCGGTGCAGAACGCAGGGAACCTGGCGCCGACCTGCGAGACCACCATGAGCGAGCGCTGCGGCGCCGGGTGCTGGGCGATGAACAGCACGTGCATGCCGTCCAGGACGCCCAGGTCGACGGTCTCGTTGAGCTCACGGGAGAGCTGCTCGAGGTACGGCCTGACCACCGTCGGCAGGTCCCGCTTGGACATGGCCAGGCGCATGATGCCGGGGCCCAGGTGCAGGCGCCCGGTCGCGGTGTCGGTGTAGATGAAGTCCTCGTGCTCGAGGGCGCCGCGGATGCGGTGGACCGTGGTCCGCGGCAGTCCCGAGCGGGTGACCAGCTCGCTGAACGTCAGCCCGCCGGAGGAGTCGGCCGCCAGCAGCCGCAGGATGGTGGCCGCCCGCGCCAGCACCTGGACGCCGTTACGCTGTTCCTTCTCCTCGTCGCGATCGATGTCGATCACGTCCCCTCCATCCTCATGGCCCCGAGCCCCGGCCCCGGGGCGATGACCAGCAGTTGCATCAGGCGGTCCGGACGGACCGCATCGTGACTCGCCGCTCGCGCGGCGAGCATCCATCGGGTCCCGCGCCGGGGGCCATCTGCGAGGCCCCCGGCGCGTCCCGCTGCTTGGTCGGCCTCAGACGGACTCCGCCACCGCGGCGTCCGGCTTCTCGGCCGGCTTCAGGTCTTCTTCGGGCGGCAGCGCGTCCATCACGAGCCGTCGCCTGACCGGGAACAGGTGCAGGTTCCAGCGCTTCGCGACGTAGCCCCAGATGCCCTTGGGCGCCAGCGTCACCATGATGACCGCGACCACGCCGAGCAGCAGCATGTACAGCGTGCCGTACTGGCTGAGGCTCTGCAGCAGCGCGAAGTAGATGACCGCGCCGATGATCGGGCCCTCGATGGTGCCGAAGCCGCCGATCACGACGATGAACATCATGTACGCCGTCCAGTTGACGGTGAACGCCGCCGTCGGCTGGATGCGCAGCAGGTTCATGGCGACGACGGCGCCGACGACGCCGCAGCCGAACGCGGCGATGACGTACACGAAGAGCTTGGAGCGGAACACGTTGACGCCCGAGCTCTGCGCCGCGAGGTCGTTGTCGCGGATCGCCGTGAGGGCGAGGCCGAGACGCGAGCGCAGCAGGAAGTAGACGAGCAGGATCGACCCGACGGCCACGAACAGCGCCAGCAGGTAGGTGCCGGAGATGCGCGTGTCGATCGGGAGCCGGGCGGCGGAGAGGACGGTCTTGCCGGAGCCGCCGCCCGTCGCCTGGATGTTGGAGACGATGAGCCGCACGACCTCGGCCACGACCCACGTGCCGATGGCGAAGTAGCCGCCGCGCAGGCGGAAGATCAGCGGCGCCACCGGCAGGGCGACGACCACCGCGAGCAGGCCGGCGGCGAACACGGCGATGAACGGGTGCAGCCCGATGACGTCGCCGAGCAGCCAGAGCCCGTAGGCGCCGAGGCCGATGTAGGCCTGCTGGCCGACGGAGATGAGGCCGGCGTAGCCGCCCAGCAGGTTCCACATCTGGGCGAGAGCCAGCAGCGTGAAGAACGTCACCATGTTGCGCATGACGCTGACCTCCGCCCACATCGGGACGCTGGCCAGCACGGCGACGACGATCACGCTGACGACGAGCACGTACTTGTGCATGCGCGTCGAGCGCGCGACGCGGAAGGCCGGAGTGGCCTCGGCCGCAGTAGTCACGTCGGGAGTGCTCATGCCGTCACCGTCTTCGCGAAGAAGCCGCTCGGGCGGACGGCGAGGACCGTGAGGAAGACCAGGTGGCCGACCACGAGCCCCCACCCGGCGCCGAACGCCTGGGTGCCGATGGTCTGGGAGACGCCGAGGACGATGCCGCCGAGCAGCGTGCCCCACATGGAGCCCATGCCGCCCATGATGACCGCCTCGAACGCGTAGATGAGGCGGAACGAGCCCTGCGTCGGGTCGAACGTCGTGCGGATGGCCAGCAGCACGCCGGCGACCGCGACGATGGCGAGCGCGATGGCCATGGCCAGCGCGTAGATGTGCTTGTTGTTGATGCCCATGAGCTCGGCGGCCTCACGGTCGTCCGACGTGGCGCGGAACGCCCTGCCCAGCTTGAAGCGGGCGAGGAACAGCTCCAGGGCGGCGATGACCGCGACGGCGATGAGGAACACGATGAGCGGGTACCAGCCGATCGAGAGCTGCTCGGAGACCTTGACGCTGATGTTCTCGATCTTGCCGGCGTCCAGGCCCTGCGAGTCGGCCGAGAACCACATGATCAGCCCGTTCTGGATGATGATCGACAGGCCGAAGGTGACCACGATCGGCCGCGTGTCGTCCGGCGCCCAGCGTGTGGTTCAGCAGCCCGCGCTGCAGCACGTAGCCGACGAGGAACATGATGACGATCGTGACCACGCTCGCCCAGAGCAGGGGCAGTCCGAACGACTGCACGATGAAGAGCGCGACGAACGCGGCGAGGATGCCGAGGTCGCCGTGCGCCAGGTTGACCATGCGCATGACTCCGAACACCAGAGCCAGGCCGGTCGCGAACAGGGCGTAGAGCCCGCCCAGAAGGATCCCTTGGATTGCTACATTGGCCCAGGTCATGGCGTCACATCCCGAAGTACGCGGCGGTGATGGCTTCGGAGCTCAGATCGCTGGGCTTGCCCTCCAGCGAGATCTTGCCCTCCAGGAAACAGGCGACGTAGTCGGCGACGGTCAGCACGTGCTGCACGTCCTGCTCGACCACGAGGATGGTGTGGCCGCTGCCGACCAGCAGCACCATCGCCTCGTAGATGCGCTTGATGACCACCGGCGCCAGGCCCAGAGAGACCTCGTCGAGCAGGAGGAGCTCGGGATTGGACATGAGCGCGCGGCCGATGGCCAGCGCCTGCTGCTCGCCGCCGGAGAGGCTCGAGGCCTGCCGCTTCATGAGCGGCTTGAGCAGCGGGAAGAGCTCGATGACCGACTCGATGTTCCAGTCGCCCTTGCGGCCGCCGTAGGCGCCGATGACGAGGTTCTCGCGCACGGTGAGGCTGGGGAACACGCGGCGACCCTCCGGGACGAGCGCGATGCCCATGCCCACGCGCGTGTGCGCGGGAAACTGGTCGACCGGCTCGCCGTGGAACAGCACCTGGCCCGACTTGGGCCGCTGCAGGCCGGCGATGGTGCGCAGCAGCGTGGACTTGCCGCCGCCGTTGGCGCCGATGAAGGCGAAGGTCATGCCCTCTTCGACCTCGAACGAGACCTTGAAGAGCGCCTGGAAGTCGCCGTAGAAGACGTCGACGTCCTTGAGCTCGAGGACGACGCTCATAGCGGCGTCCCCCCCATGTAGCAGGCCTGTACCTCGTCGCTGCACATGACCTCGTTGGGCTCGCCCTCGAT
Organism: uncultured Thermoleophilia bacterium; assembly: GCA_963741075.1. Lineage (GTDB taxonomy): Bacteria > Actinomycetota > Thermoleophilia > UBA2241 > UBA2241 > CAIXSE01. The sequence goes on along the minus strand of CAVUGS010000019.1, from coordinate 171,590 downwards.
GAGGTTGCGCCCGAAGCTGATGGCGACGATGCGCTGCACGACCGCCAGCAGGGCGTGGACGATGTGCTCGATCCAGATGATCGAGATGCCCTCGCGGTGGAGGTCCTTGATGGTGGCGATGAGGATCTCCACCTCGCCCTCGGTGAGCCCGCCGGCGATCTCGTCCAGAAGCAGGACCTTGGGGTCGCCGGCGAGCGCGCGGGCGAGCTCGAGCCGCTTGCGGTCGAGCAGCGGGAGCGTCCCGGCCTGGTGGTTGGCCTTGGGGGAGAGCCGCGTGAGCTCGAGCGTCTGCACGCAGCGCTCGTAGCTCGCGCGCTCCGACATGTTGCGCCCGTAGGCGGCGCACACGAGCACGTTCTCGAACACGCTCATGTCGGAGAACGGCTTGGGGATCTGGAACGTGCGGCCGATCCCCGCGCGGCAGCGATCCTGCCGCGGGAGACCGGTGATGTCCTTGCCGTCGAACGTGACCCGACCCGCGTCGGGCCGATACACGCCGGTGATCAGGTTGAACAACGTGGTCTTGCCGGCGCCGTTCGGCCCGACGATGCCCAATGCTTCGCCCTCGTTCAGCTGCATGCTCAGGTCGTCGATGACCTGTACGCCGCCGAAGGACTTCATGAGACCAGTGGTCTCGAGGACCACGGTCATGGGATCTCACCGCCCCGCATCACATCGACCTCCTCGTGTGCAGGGACCACATCAGGCGTTCTGGTCGGAGTCTGCACGGTTTCTCAGTACTTGATGGCTTCGACTTTGCCGTTCGTCGGGATGTCGACGTTGAACGGTGCTTCCTTGGCGTGCTCGCGTGTCGACGAGCAGGAGGTCGAACGGGTAGTCGGTACCCTTCGTCCACATGCCGCCCACGAGCACGGTGCGGCAGACGTTCGGCACGGGGTTCAGCGGAGCGCCGGCCGACCAGGTGATGTGCCCCTGGATCGTCTGCAGGTCGGTGGCCTTGATGGCGTCGAGGATGACCTGCTTGTCGTCGACGTTGCTGGTGCGCTTGAGGGCGTCGACGACGACCTCGAACACGGCGTAGTGCAGCAGCGTCTGGTTCCACTGCTTGCCGCTCTCGCTCGTCCACAGGTCGGCGAGCTCCTGGCACGATCTGGCCGGTGAGCGACGACTTGAACGGATGCCACGGGGACCACCAGCACTCGGTGGTGAGGCCGTAGCCGATGTCGCCGATGGCTTCCATCTCGGCCGGGAAGAGGAGCGCCTTGCCGACGGTGGCGGCCACGGGCTGGAAGCCCTGCTGGTACGACTGCTTCCAGAAGTTCACGAAGTCCGGCGGGATGAAGACGCCGCTGAGGATGTCGCAGTCGGCGGACTTGAACTTGCTGATCTGCGGCGTGTAGTCCTCGGTGCCGTCCTGGAAGCGGCCGCCGTCGACCACGGTGTAGCCGGCCTGCTTGAGCATCGGCGGCTGACCGGTCTTGGGGTCGGCCCAGCCGAGGCCGTCGGCGTCGTTCGGCCACATCGTGCCGACCTTCTTGTTGGTCTTGAGCTGGTCCCACATGCCGGTGAACACGGCGGTGACGTCCTCGAGGCCCCAGAAGGCGTGGTAGGTCCACGTGAAGCCCACGGCGGGGTCGCCGCCGCGGCCGAAGAAGTACGGCTGCCACGGGCAGTCGTTGGAGACGCACGGGACCTGCAGCGCCTCGGCCTGGTCGGCGACGGGGCTGACGGTGTCCGGCGTGCGAGGCGACCATCATGATGTCGATGCCGTCGTTGGTGACGAGGTCGCCGGCGACGGTGGCGGCGCGGTTCGAGTCCGACTGCGAGTCCTTGATGATGATCTCGATGGGGTGGGTCTGGCCGTCGCCGCACTTGACGCCGTCCTTGACGACCGCCTTGTTCCACTGCTCGACCAGCCACTGGTCGGTCTCGCCGAACGGCGGCGAGCGGGCCGGTGAGCGGGCTGACGAAGCCGACCTTGATGGCGCGGCCGTCGCCCGAGCCGCCGCCGCCGCTCGTGTCGTCGCTGCTGCTGCCGCAGGCGGCGAGCACGCCGCCGAGCCCGCCGGTGGCGCCCAGGGCGAGGCCCGTGACGCCGGCCGTCTTGAGAAAGTCGCGACGCGTGAGCGGCGTCCTCACGACAGACTCCGTGGCCTTGGTGGTCTTCTCCTCAGAACTCATACCGCCTCCTTGTGTGGTCCCTCCACCCCGCCGCCCTCCAGAGGCGACGCAGGCAGCACGGGACCCCCCCGATGGCCTTCTGGTCCTGGATCTGCTCGAACGGCTGTTCGTGTCGCTGCTTCCGCAGCCGTGAGCTGATCCGTCAGCGACTCGTCACTGGTGTGCTACCACCTCCATGGTTATCCACCATACGGACGTGCCCTCCCACGATACGGGCATCATATAGCCGGGCCGTTTGGTGTCAAGGCGGGCACGGGCGGTCCGGATACCGGACCGGCATGTCCGCCGACCGGCCCGAGCGGCGGCGTCAGGAACCGTTGACGAGCTCCGGGTGCAGCTTCAGCCGCTCGATCACCTCGGGCACGGTCGCCGGCTCGAGCTGCATCGAGTGGGCGATGCCGACGAGGCGCTCGACCAGCTGCAGGTTGGACTCGGCGGGCACGTCCTTGCTGAGCGTGAGCGTGTCCTCCATACCCGTACGTGCGTTCCCCCCCATGGCCAGGCCGATGGTCGTCATCGGCAGGTTGGCCTTGGCGACCGCGATGACCTGCCAGCTGGTGCCGGCGGGCAGCTCGCGGACGAGCCAGGAGAGGAGCTGGGGATCGCCGCGCATGCCGCCGCGGACGCCCATGACGAAGGAGACCTGCAGCGGCTCGACCAGCAACCCCTTGTGCACCAGGTAGAGCATCATGTCGAGATGCCCGGTGTCGTAGATCTCGACCTCCGGCTTGACGCCCAGCTCGATCATCCGCGCCGCGAGCTCCATCATCTGCTTGGGCGGGTTCTTGAACTCGGCCGTGCCGAACGTCATGGTGCAGGGGTTGAGCGTGGCCATGGCCGGCCTGGCCTCCACGAGCGCCATGCGCTGCTCGTAGGTGAACTGCAGGCCGCCGGTGGACAGCTGGGTGATGCCCGGGCACACCTCCCGGACGGCCTCGACGGTGCGCCTGGCGACGTCGAGGTCGGCCGTCATGCCGCCCTGCTCGTCGCGCAGGTGGATGTGGATGACCGACGCGCCGGCCTCGTAGCACGCCTTGGCGTCGGCGGCGATCTCCGCCACGTTCCCGGGCATGCCGGCGTTGTCGGCCTTGGTCGCTACCGGGCCGGTGAGGGCGGCGGTGATGATCGGTCTGGGCATGTGGCCTCCTTGGAGGTCGCGTGGTCGGTTGTCGTCGTCGCGCGCGTGCGCGCGAGGCCGGGGAGGCTCGCCGGAGTCTGTCTGGCGGCGCGGACACGCGGGGACGGGCGGCTGAGCCGCCCGTCCCCTTCGCGTCCGCCGGTCACCGGCGCATGCATCGTCCCCGCGGGCGCCCGGGAGACGCTCCCGGAGTCCCGCCTCAGAACTCGCGGGGCTCCGGATACGGGATGGCGACGAGCATCGTCGCCGGCGAGTTGGTGTGGTTCAGGATGGAGCGGGCCTCGTCGGGCGCCAGGTAGATGGAGTCGTACTTCTTGAGGACGACCTCGCCCTCTTCCGTCTTGACCGTGACCTCACCATCGAGCACGAAGTACACCTTCTCGATCGGGGTGGCGACGTACTCGCACCCGCCCCGGGGCAGGAAGTGGGAGATGCTCATCCAGAAGTTGCGGGTCTTGCTGACCTCGAAGCCCTGCAGGCGCAGGCCGTACACATCGAAATGCCCGGGGGCCTCGTAGCTCGGCGCCTCGTCGTAGCGTGTGACTTCCACGGTTACTCCTTGTCTCAGATTACGCCGTACTTGTAGAGCCGGTCCGGGACGTCGTTCACGTCGTCCTCGTCGATCTCCGCGGCGCAGCGGACCATGGAGCCGTCGCCCAGCCACCAGCGGAGCGGGAACGCGAAGAAGCGGAAGCGCTTGCCCATGACCTTGTCGAGGTCGCCGCCGAGGTTCTCGACGCCGACGATGCCATTGCCCATCATGAGCTTGTGACAGGGCTCCCAGGTCCCGGGCTGGTTGGCGCGCTCGAGCTGCGCCGTAGGCCTCCATGTACTTGTCCATGCCGAACACCTCGATGTAGACGTCCCGCTCGAACTCGGCGTAGGCCTCGCGACCGAACTTCTCGATGTACTCGTCGGTGATCGGCCGGCCCGAGTTGCCGGGCAGGTTCATCTGCGTGCGGGCCGTTCTTGCCCATGGCGGTGTGCAGCGGGTGGTCCAGCGCCTGCATGTCCATGGCTACGCACTTCGGCATGTACTTCTGGAACCACTTGCCGGCGTCGAGCCCGGTGCCGCAGGAGTAGTGGTAGTAGTCCTTGCTGTCGTCGAACTTGAGGTGCATGCCGGTCCGCAGGCAGATCACCATGCCCTTGAGCTCCTCGGGCTTGATGTTCGCGCGTTCGCAGGCGTCGTCGAGGTGCTCGCCCTTGATCAGGCCCCAGTCCTCGATCTTGATGTCCAGGCAGACCGCGTCGCCGACGTAGGCGTCGACGGGCAGCTCGTGGCTGTACCGCGCGCGGGCGCCGGCGAAGTCGCGCTCCATGACGTGACGCGGGGCGTCGGCGTGCGTGCCGCAGTGCTGCACGACGGTGACCTTCTGGCTGAGGACGCCGACTTGGCCAGGCCGTGCATCGTGTCGATCACCGGCTTGGTGAAGTAGGGCCACAGCGGCATGTCCGCACCGAACGGATGGCTGAGGTCAACGAATACTTTCTTGCCCATGGCGGCCTCTCTTCTCGTCGGTCTCGTTACTGTCTCGCTCACGACGGCTCAAACACCCGGTCACTCGTCACCGGGAACGTGCGCCGGGCACTCGCCCTGTCCGCATCTCGGAACAGAGACGCCGTATCGTGGATACGCTATCCGTCGCGGGAAGGTGGTGTCAATACGGCTGCGCCGTTGACGGCGAGGGCCTCACCCGGCGTCGACGGCCTGCTGGATCTCGTCGCGCGCGCGCACCAGCTTGTCCGCGATCCGCTCCTCCTGGCCCTCGAGGCGGGCGGCCGGCATGGCCACGGTGATGGCGGCCATGGAGCCGCCCGCGTCGCGCACCGCCGCGCCCACCGCCGACACGCCGAGCGTGTGCTCCTGGTGGTCGTAGGCCACGCCCGTCCTCCGCACCACGTCGAGCTCGCGCAGGAGGGCGTCACGGTCGACGTTGGTGTACCGCGTGAGCGCCTTCAGGTCGCGCGGGATGAGGCGCTCGGCCTCCGCGCGGGGCAACTCCGCCAGGAGGGCCTTGCCGCACGCGCTGCAGTGAAGCGGGAACCTGTCTCCGACCTCCGCGACCACGCGCAGGGAGCGCTGCGGGACGTACTGGTCGGTGAACAGCGCCTCGTCGCCGTCGAGCACCACGAGCTCGACGGTCTCGTGCAGGTCGAGCGAGAGCTTCTTGAGGTACGGCGCCGCCTCGTGGCGCAGCTCCCGGTGGCCGGCCGCGGCGATACCGATGAGGCCGGCCCCGATGTGCAGCTTGCCGGAGGGCGAGAGGCGCATGAGTCCCTCCTGGCACAGCGCCCCCACGATGCGGTAGCACGTGGAGCGCGGCAGGCCGACGCGGTCGGCGAGCGCGATGGGGGTCAGTCCCTCGGGCACGACCGAGAGCTCGCGCAGCAGCAGCGCCGCTCGAGAGAGCACCTGCACACCATCACGTCGCTCAGCCACGCCGGCCTCCCGCTCCGCTCAAGCTCAGAACCCTCGTTCCGGGTCGCCGAGCACGCGCACCAGATACGCCACCAGGCGCTTGCGCGACGCGTCGGCGGCCTCGGGCGGCCAGTCGAAGAATCCCTTGCCGCTCTTGAAGCCGAGGTCGCCGGCGTCCACCTTCTCCCTCAGCAGCGGCGACGGCTCACCCGACGCCTCGAGGTGCGGCAGGATGTAGTCGTGGATCGCCAGCGTGAGGTCGAGGCCGACCATGTCGGCGTTCTCCATGGGCGCCAGGATCGGCAGGCGCAGACCGGGGCCGAAGCGGATGCTCTCGTCCACGGTGGCCGCGTCGGCGATGCCGTGCTCCACGATGGAGATGGCCTCGCGCCACAGCGCGTGCTGCAGGCGGTTGGCGACGAACCCCGGCACGTCCTTCTTGCAGTCGATGGGCCGCTTGCCGACGCGGCGCAGCAGGTCCATGGTGCGGTCCACCACGCCGGGGTCGACCTGCTCGGTGCGCACCACCTCGACCAGCGGGATCAGGTACGGCGGGTTCCAGAAGTGCGTGCCCACCACGCGCTCCTTGTGCTGCGCCTTCGCGCCGATCTCCGTGATGCTCATCACCGAGGTGTTCGTGCAGAGGATCGTCTCCGGCGGGCAGGCAGCGTCCAGCCGCTCGAAGACGCTCTGCTTGAGGCCGAGGTCCTCGAACACGCACTCCACCACCACGTCGGCCCCTTCGGCGGCGCCGATCATGTCGCTGGTGGTCCAGACCCGGCCGACGGCGTCCTCGACGCCGTCGGCCGGGAACAGGCCATGCTCGGCCAGGAAGGACAGGTTCGCCGTGAGCGCGCCGGGGACGCGCTCCAGGGCTTCGTCGTACACGTCCTGGAGCGCGACCTCGTGCCCGGCGGCGGCGAACACCTGGGCCACGCCCACGCCCATCATGCCGCCGCCGATGACGGCGATGCGCTCCCCGCTCTCCGAGTTCACCATCGACCTCCTCAGCGGCCGGCGATCAGCCGGCGGTGCTGCCGCCGTCGACGGCCATGATCTCGCCGGTGACGAAGTCGGAGGCGGCGGAGGCGAGGAAGACGACGGCGCCGATGAAGTCCTGAGGATCGGCGACGCGGCCCCACGGGATGCGCGAGAGGAAGATCTTCTTGAGCTCCGGGTCCTCGATGACCTGCTGCGTCAGCGGGCGTCCAGAAGATGCAGGGCGCGACGCTGTTCACGTTGATCTGGTACTTGGCCCACTCGGTGGAGAGCTGCTTGGTGAGCAGGTGCACGGCGCCCTTGGCGGTGCCGTAGGCGGAGTAGCCGCCCGGGTGACCGAACTCGCCGCGCACGGAGCCGATGGTGATGATCTTGCCGCCGCCCTGCGCGATCATCTGGCGGCCGGCGGACTGGCAGCAGAGGTACGTGCCCTTGACCAGCGAGTCCATGACCATCTGCCAGCTGTCGATGGGGAACTCCTCGGCGGGGTGCCGGTCGGCCTGGCCGGCGGCGGTGACGAGGATGTCGACCTTGCCGAACTCGGCGACGGTCTTCTGGACCATGGCCTCGACGCTCTCGGAGTCGACGGCAGTCGCACGACACGGGGAGCACCTTGGCGCCGGTGGCGTCGGCGATGTCCTTGGCGGCCGCCTCGAGGTTCTCGGCGCGGCGGCTGGTGACCACCACGTCGGCGCCGAAGGCGGCGAGGCCCTTGGCCGCGTCGTGGCCGAGCGCGCCCGAGCCGCCGGTGACGATCGCGACCTTGCCGGTCAGGTCGAACAGGTTGCGGATCTTCTCGACGCCCCAGATCTCACGGTCAGCCATCGCAGTTCTCCTCTCGTCTATGTCTCCGGCCCGGCGACCGCGTCTGCCTCGCATCCGGGCGCCGGCTGACGGCGCCCCGGACGCACGCGGACGACCCTCCGGCCGGGCCCCCCTCACGTCTGTCCCTGTCGCGGGTGGGGTGCCCACGATGCGGAACAACTAGTCCATGATGCGAACACTAGTGCAGGGGTCGGGAGAGGTCAAGCATTGCCGCGGCGGGCGACGGTCGAGGCAGCGCCGGGGATCGGACCGGCGCGTGCGGACGGCAGGACTGGCGCCGTCAGACGCGCGCCGTGAGACCGCCGTCCACGTAGAGGATCTGGCCGGTGACGAAGCCAGCCGCGGGCGAGGCGAAGAACAGGACGGGGCCGACCACGTCGGCGGTCTCGCCCCAGCGGCCCATCGGGATGCTGGCCCTGAGCCCGGCGGCGAACTGCTCGTCGGCGAGCACGGCGCGCGTCAGGTCGGTCTCGACGAAGGTGGGCGCGACGGCATTGACGCGGATGCCGAACTCCGCCCACTGGGCGGCGAGCGAACGCGTCAGCGAGTCCACGGCGCCCTTGCTGGCGGAGTACTCGGCCTGGCCGAAGGTCGCGCCGTAGCGGCCGCGCACGGACGAGAGGTTGACGATGGCGCCGCCGCCGGCCTGCGCCATGTGGGCGCCGGCGGCCTGGCAGCAGAGGAAGGTGCCGGTGGCGTTGACGTCGAGGACGCGGCGCCAGTCGTCCGGCGCCAGGTCCTCCGCGCGCGTGCGCACGGTGGCGCCGGCGGCGTTGACGAGGATGTCGAGGCCGCCGAGCTCGCGACACGCGCGGCGACGAGGGCGCGCACCGAGGCCTCGTCGGTGACGTCGACGGCGAACCCCGCGGCGGTGACGCCGTGGGCCGCGGCCAGCCCTTGCGCGAGCGCGGCGGCCCGCTCGCCGTGCACGTCCGCCGCCGCCACGGCCGCGCCGTGCGCGGCCAGCCCGGCGGCGATGGCGGCGCCGAGGCCGCCCGCGCCCACGACGAGGGCGTTGCGGCCCGAGAAGTCGAACTCGTTCATCGCAGCCTCCTCAGGCCCCGTTCAGTCTCGCCTCGGTCTGGTCGCGCAGCAGCGTGAGCTCCGCCGCCACCCGCTCCTCGGCCTCCGCGAAGCGCGCCGCCGGCATCGGCACCGCGATCGAGGCCGAACGGCCGTCGACGTCGGTGACCGCCACGGCCACGGCGCAGATGCCGTGGCGCATCTCCTCACGCTCGTAGGCGAGGCCGGTGGCGCGGACCTCCGTCGAGCTCGCGCAGGAGCGCCTCGCGCGTGCGCGGGCGCCCGCCGAGCGTGGGCTCGAGACGCCGCGGCAGCCGGCGCAGGATCTCCTCGCGCGGCAGCCGCGCCAGCAGGGCCTTGCCGCTGGCCAGCGTGTAGGCGGGGAAGTGCGCCCCAACGCGGGCGATGGCCATGAGCGCCCGCTGCGGCGCCGGGTGCTGGGCCACGAAGAGGACCTGGCCGCCGTCCAGCACAGCCAGGTCCACGGTCTCGTTGAGGTCCATCGAGAGGCGCTCCAGCGACGGCTCGAGCAGGGCGACCAGGTCGCGGCGGCCCACCACCGCCAGCCGGAGCAGGCTGGCGCCGAGCTCGCGGCGGCCGCTCGCGGCCTCGGTGTGCACGTAGCCGACCTGCTCGAGCGCCGCGCAGATGCGGTGGACCGTGGTCTTCGGCAGGCCGGTCTGCGCCGCCAGCTGGGCGAGGCTGCGGCCGCCGTCAGGTTCCGCGAGCGCGCCCAGGATCGCCGCCGCCCGCGTGATCACCTGCATCCCGCCGTCCGCGCCTTCTTCGTCCGACCGCCTGGCCATGGGTCCCCTCTCGCGTCATGCGTCGCCGTCCCGCCACGCCTCGATCTGCACGAGACACGAGTTGGCCGCCAGCGCGTGCGCCTTGCGGATCATCATGCGGCTCGGCGTGAGCAGGTTCATGCAGCCGCCCCGGTCGGGGGAGTTCCCCGGCTCGCCCACGGGCTCGTAGACGGCGGACGACTCGTAGGAGTGCACTGTACCTGCCGGGACGCGTTCCGTCAGCTGGACCGCGCAGATCACGGCGCCGCGGTCGTTGAAGACGCGCACCAGATCGTGCTGCGCGAGGCCCCGCGCCGCGGCGTCGGCGCGGGTTGATGCGCACGATCCAGTAGTAGCGGCCGTCGACGAGGACGCGGTGGTCGCGGATGTCGTTCGACCGACCGCGTCCTTGCCGTCGCTCTGCGTGTGGAAGCTGTGCCGCGGGTGCGGCGTGATGAGCTGCAGCGGGTACTTCTCGTAGAGCTCCGTGCGCGTGCGGACCCTCCCAGGCCGGCACGTAGCGCATGATCGGCGCCGCGCTCCGGGTCGTCGGGGTCGAAGCGCTTGAGGCTCGACGCCTCGAACTCCAGCTTGCCCGACTGCGTCTGCAGGCCCTTGCCGAACTCCTCGGTGTAGTCGGCGGGCAGCGGCGTGAGCTCGGGCGTGTCCTTGGCCCGGCCCTCCGCGAACCAGCGGTACGACACCGGGTCGCGGCGCTCCGCCGGCGGCGCCGGGACCACGTAGTAGCCCTTCTTGAGGAAGTCCTTCCAGCGAGACGGCGCTGCGGCAGGTCGGTGGCGTCGAACAGCCGCTTGCACCAGTCGAGCTCGGTGACGCCCTCGGAGTACATCGACCCGAGGCCCAGCCGCGTGGCCAGGTCCAGGAAGATCTGGTGGTCGGACCGCGACTCGCCCAGCGGCTCGATGCACTTGTGCTGCATCACCGCGACGCGGTGGTTGCACTGCGTGAAGGCGTGCTGGATGTAGCCGCCGCAGTTGGCGAACTCGCTGATGTCCCAGCGCTCGAAGTTGGTGCAGGCCGGCAGGATGACGTCGGCGAACTTGGTCTCGCCCTCCATCCAGATGCCCTGGTTGACCACGAACTCCAGCTTGTCGGAGCGGTACATGCGCGCGAAGCGGTTGGTGTCGGTCATGGTGCCGAAGTGCGAGCCGCCGTACTTGTAGTACATCTTGACCTCGCTGTGGCCCGGCGCCGGGTACTCGAAGCGCTGGAACTGGCCCTCGATGGACTTGCGGGTCGGTGGGGTAGCGCCTCGCACGTGGCCGTCCAGCACCGCCTCGGGGATCTTGAGGCGCGGCACCACCTGCGACGACGGTGTTGACCGTGGCGAGCTGCGGCATGCGCTGGTACATGTTGATGCTGAGCGCGGTGCCGGTCGAGGTCGCCGGAGTAGCCGCCCTCGGCGTAGCCGGGGAAGAAGAAGTGCGTGTCGAGCGGCGTGCCCTGCTGCAGGCAGCCCATGTTGACGCCGGGCTTGCCCAGGCCCTGCATGGCCATCAGGCAGACCACGCCGCGCGCCCAGTCGGTGCCGGTGGCCGTGCGGCAGGCGCCGCCGAAGCCGATGAGGCCGCCGGCGGCGAGGTAGGTCTTCTTCGTCCCCCACGCGCGCGCGAGCGCGCGCACGTCGCGCGCGGGGACGCCGGTCTCGGCCTCCTGCCACTCCGGCGTCTTGGCCACGCCGTCCTCCTCGCCGAGGACGTAGGCCTTCCACTTCTCGAACCCGACGGTGCGCTCGGCGACGTACTCCTCGTCGTACAGCCCCTCGGTCATCCAGACGTGGGCGATGGCCAGCACCATGGCGCTGTCGGTGCCCGGCCGCGGGGCGATCCACTTGCCGCCCAGCAGCTGCGGCCGTGTGGTTGTGGAACGGGTCGATGTGGACGCAGCGGGATGCCGAGCTCCTTGAGCCACTGGCGGCGGATGGTGCCGTCGTGCGCGCCGTAGACGCCGCTGGTCGCCTCGGGGTCGGTCGACCAGAACACGACCATCTCGGCGTGCTTGAGCAGGTCCTCCACGGTGCCGTAGGTCTCGCCGCCGCCGTTGCGCGCGCTCTGGCCCCAGTGGTGCGCGGCGCCCCAGTACCAGCCCTCCCAGCTGTCGGGGTTGTGCACGACCGGCGTCCAGCCGATCGATGTTGAAGAAGCGGATGCGGGCGCTCAGCCAGTAGCCGAGCACGCCCCAGGTGTGGTGCGAGCCGCTGCCGTTCATGATGGCGCCCGGGCCGTGGTCGCGCTTGACGCGCTTGATCTCGCCGGCGACGAGGTCGAGCGCCTCGTCCCAGCTGATGCGCTCGTAGCCGGAGGTGCCGCGGTTCTGCGGGTTGCGCTCGCCGTCGGGGTCGAAGTCGACCCGCTTCATCGGGTAGAGCAGGCGGTCGGGCGAGTAGATCAGCGACTTCCAGGCGAGCGTGTGCGAGTTGACGGTCGTCTTGCGCGGCGGGGTGAAGCTGCTGGCCGCGCGCCTCGATCGTCCACGGCTCGGCGTCGTCCTCGTCGAACTCGATGGGCGTGATGCGCAGGATGCGCCCGTCGCTGACGTAGACGAACACCGGGCCGCCGTTGGTGTTGCTGGTGAAGCGGCGCACGCCGCCGCCCACGTCGACGCCGTACTCGAGGCCGGCGGTGAGCATCATCTGCAGCGTCTCGGAGAACCAGACGGCGAGCTCGTCGGGGCCCTCGACGCGCATCTGGAAGTTCTTGAGCGCGTCGATGAACTCGAGGTAGTCGCGGCCCGGCCGCATGACGCGGGCCGCGACCTCCGCCGTGTCGAAGGTCATGGTGAGGTCCGGCGCCGGGTGCAGCCCGGCGCGCGAGCGCACCTTGCCGCCGCGGATGATGTAGGCGCGGCCGCGGCGTCCTGCCGGCGAGGCGGATCTGCGCCACCAGGTCGCGCTCGCGCAGGCGCGCGGCGAACGCAGGGTGGCGCCGCGCCGTCGTGCGCAGCAGGACCTCGAGCCCCGCCAGCGTCGCCGTGAACTGCGTCTCGGCGAGCGCGCGCTCTTCGCCTGCCCCGCCGCCCGCGCCGCCGTCCGGCGCCCGTCCTTGCCCAGCCATGTGTCCCTCCGCGCCGCGCAGCCGTCACGCGGCGCCGACGTCGTTCCGCTACACGGAATGGCCATTCCGTCTCAGCGGTACGCTAGCGGAGGCCGCCGGCAGGTCAAACGTGGGGAGCCGGGCGCGCGCCGGCGCGCGGCCGGCAGCGGGCGGATGCGCGGCGCGGCCGAGGCAGCGCTCGCGGCCGGCCGCGAAGAGAAAGGGGCGTCCGCCCTCGGGGGGAAGGCGGACGCCCCGGCGTCTCGCAAGGGAAGCACTTGCGAGACGCGTCCTCGACCCGGCGGATCAGGCGCGGTCCAGCGGCGCCCGGCCGAGGTTCGTTCTCGCTATCAGACTGCGGTCGCACCGTCGGCCTCTCAGTACGCGAGCGGCTGCAGCTCGCCCTGGGTCGGGACCTCGGTGGCCTGCGAGTTGTTGACCACGATCAGGTCGTACGGGTACTTGGTCGCCCTTGACCCACTGGCCGCCGGTGATCGGCGTGGTGCAGACGTTGGGCACCGGGTTGAGCTTCTTGTCGCTGCTGCTCCACGTGACGTGGCCGCCGATGGTCTCCATGTCGGTGGCGGCGATGGCGTCGCGGATGTTCGCCTTGTCGTCCACGTTGGTGGTGCGCTTCAGCGCGTCGGCGACGACCTCGAAGATGGCGTAGTGGAGGATCGGCTGCGTCCACTGCGGCGTTGTTGTCCGTCTCGTACTGGTCGGCGAGCTCCTTGCAGGTCTGGCCGGTCAGCGAGGACTTGAACGGGTGGTTCGGCGACCACCAGCACTCGCTGGAGAGGTTGTAGCCGATGTCGCCGAGCGCCTCGAGCGACTGCGGGAAGAGCAGGGCCTTGCCCACGGTGGCGATGTTCGGGTTGAAGCCCTGCTGCAGCGACTGCTTCCAGAAGTTGGTGAAGTCCGGCGGGAGCATGACGCCGCTGAGGATCTGCGCGTCGGCCGCCTTGAACTTGCCGATCTGCGCGGAGTAGTCGTCGGTGAGGTCCTGGTAGCGGCCGCCGTCGATGATGGTGTAGCCGCCCGCCTTGAGCACCGGCGGCTGGCCCGTCTTCTCGTTGGCCCAGGCGAGGCCGTCGCCGTCGTTCGGCCACATCTCGGCGACCTTCTTGTTGGTCTTGAGCGAGTCCCACATGTCGACGAACGTGGCGGTGATGCCCTCGAGGCCCCACCAGCTGTGGTAGGTCCACTCGAAGCCCACGGCGGGGTCGCCGCCGCGGCCGAAGAAGTAGGCCTGCCACGGGCAGTCGTTGGTGACGCACGGCACCTGCATGGCCTCGCACGTGTCGGCCACCGGCGGCACGGTGTCCGCGGTGGACGCGGCCATGATGATGTCGCAGCCGTCGTTGGTGATGAGGTCGCCGGTGACCTGGCGGCGCGGTTCGTGTCCGACTGCGTGTCCTTGACGATGATCTTGATGGGGTGCGTCTGGCCGTCGCCGCACTTGAGGCCGTCCGGCGACGGCGGCCTCCCACTGCTTGACGCACCAGGCGTCCGGGATGCCGAACGAGGCCAGCGGGCCGGTGAGCGGCGTGACGAAGCCGATCTTGATCTCGCGGCCGTCAGCCGCTGCCGCTGCCGCCGGAGCTGTCGCTGTCGCTGCCGCCGCAGGCGGCGAGAGCGCCCGTGAGGCCGCCGCCCACGCCCAGGGCCGCGCCGGCCAGGGCGCCCATCTTCAGGAAGTCGCGGCGCGACACCTTGCTGTCGGCCACGCCGCCTGTCACTGGACCCATCTGACCGTCGTTCTCAGTACTCATCTCGTCCTCCCCGGATGCTCACAATGCGGACACGTTGCTCACATTATGACGCATCGTCGGGGTGACGGCGCGCGGCGCGTCAAGAGTCCGAGGCGCGGAACGTCGCGTTCCGAGAGAGCGTCGGAGCGGACTGCGCGGACGGCGAGCCCGGCGGGCCGACGACGACGGGTCTACCCCTGGGGAGGCGCGCGCCGCTCCGAGCAGGGCGCGGTGCGCCAGGTCGCGCTGGCGCAGCAGCGCGCCGCGCGATGCGCGTCCTCGCGCTCTCTGAAGCGGACCGCGGAGACCTCGACGGTCAGCGCGCCGATGGCGCCGACGGCGTCCCGGACGGGCGTGGCCACGGCGCAGACGCCCATCACGTACTCCTCGTGGTCGTAGGCGACGCCGGTCCTGCGCGACTCCGTCGAGCTCGCGGAGAAGCGCGGCCCTTGTCGGTCCCCGTGTTGGGCGTGTAGGCCTTCAGGGGCTCCGGCAGCTCGCGCTCGGCCTCGTCGGGCGGCAGCTCCGCGAGCAGTGCCTTGCCGCTCGCCGTGCAGTGCAGCGGAAGCCGCGCGCCCATGTGAGCCACCACGCGGAGTCCCTGCACCGCGACGAACTGGTCCACGAAGAGCGCTTCGCCGCTGTCCAGCACGGCGAGGTCGATGGTCTCTCCGAGCTCGTTGGAGAGGTCCTTCATGAAGGGCCGCATGTCGTGGCGCAGCCCTCCGTAGGACGAGCCGCCGATCACCAGGAAGGCCGGGCCGACGGCGATAGCGGCCGGACGCTATCTGACGGACGAAGTCCTCGTCCATCAGGGCGCGCAGGATCCGGTAGACGGTCGGACGGGACAAGCCCAGCCGCTCGACGAGCTCGGCCGTCGTCAGGCCGTCGGTCGCGGTCGCCAGCTCACGGCAGATCTCCGCGGCGCGGGCGATCACCTGCACGCCCATGCGCCGCTCGGCGGTCCGACCGGCATTCTCAGATGTTGTCTGGTCGCTCAACTCGACTCTCCGATCGGATCACCTGAAGGGCAAGGCGCCTGCAGGCCCGGCCCTTGCCGGGCCGCGTTCCCTTAACACTAGTACCACACCGCGACGGGCCAGCGACACCTGCAGCTTCGCACTACGCGGCGCGGCGGCGAAAGCAGGACAGAGGCGCCGCCCGGCCCGAGCCGGTCGGGCGCCACAGGACGCACCCGTGGCCGACAAGCCCTGGCCGGCTGTGCGTCAAGCAGGCATCGCCTCACGGACCTTGGCGGTGTCCACGAACTGCTCGAAGCGGACGATGCGACCGCCGCGGACGATGAAGTGGTGGGCGACGCGGACGTTGATGTCCTTGCCGGTGGCCTTGTTGGTGGCGGTGTAGCGGGCGAGGACGACGACGTTCTCCCCGTCGACGACGTAGGTGTCGTCATGGACGATGAAGTCGTCCCATTCCTGCGCCCAGTCGCTCCATGACCGCGCGGTGACGCCGTGGGGGTGCGGTAGGTGCCGGCCGAGGGGGAAGCCCGCCATCTCGGTCCATTCGACGTCGTCGGCCAACGTGGCGCGCAGCGCCTCGAGGTCGCCGTGGGCCGACGCAAGGTACTGGCGCCGCACTACATCGGCGGGAGCACTGGAAACGCTGAAGTCGATCGTCTCGTTCATGATGCCCTTTCACGAGGTGGGTGAGGACCGGCCATGCCTACACTGGTAGCGGAGCGCGACCGCTCACTGACAACGGCGGCTTCGCTGCCCGCGGCGCAGCCGGCGAAAGGCAGCGGCGGGGCGCCCGCTCCGGGGGGACAGCGGGCGCCCCGCACGGCTCGCCACAGCAGCGAGCGAGCCGCATCCTCGACGGGAGACCCCACGCGAAGCGGGTCTCACCGCGCCGCCGGGGGGAACGGGCGCCCTCGTCGAGGGTCATGATCGCGGAGCGTCGCTGCGAGCCGGCCTCCGCGATCCCTCCCTGCACGGCCGGCTAGCCCCAGCTCAGGCCGGCCTCCCCAACGGCGGAGGCGAACGCGTCCACGATGTGGGTGCCGCCGTCGAGCATGATGTTCGTGCCGGTCATGTTGGACGAGTCGTCGCCGGCCAGATAGACGCAGAGGCCGGTGACCTCCTCCGGTGAGGCGACACGGCGCAGCGGCACGAACTTGGGCAGCGCCTCGAAGACCCCGTTGATGTCGGTCCCCATGACCTCCGCCATGGGCGTCAGGTTGTACTCCAGCATCTCGGTCCGGACGGGCCCTGGGCTCACGGAGTTGCAGCGGATGCCGTCCTTGCCGTAGTCGAGCGCGACCTGCTTGGTCAGGTGAATGATCCCGGCCTTGGTCGCGCAGTAGCCGGGCGAGCCCGGCACGCAGCGGACGCCCGCAAGGGAGCCCATGTTGATGATCGAGCCGCCGCCGGCCGCGATCATCGGCGGGATCGCCGCCTTCATGAGCAGGAACGTCCCCGTGAGGTTCGTGTCGAGCATCTCCTGCCAGGTCGCCAGGTCCATGTCGACGACCGTACCGGCGAGGTTGGCGGCCGCGTTGTTGACGAGCACGTCGAGCCGTCCGGAGATGGCGAGCGCCTCGTCCACCATGCGCCGGGTGTCCTCCTCGCTGCGCACGTCGCCGGGAATGGCGTGGCAGCTACCCTCACGCAGGCAGGACGCCACCTCCTCCAGCTTCTCGCCGCGGCGGCCGGTGATGCACACGGTGGCGCCCTCGGCCGTGAAGCGGCGCGCGAGCGCCGCGCCGATGCCGCTGCCGCCGCCGGTGATGAGCGCGGTCTTGCCTTCGAGCTGCATCTGGACCTCCCTCTCTCGTCATTCCTTCGGCGGGTCGCCGTCGTAGCCGCCGGCCGGGTTCAGGAAGATCTCGCCCGGCTTGCCGGGCAGCGGCGTCAGCCAGTCGGGGCTGCTCTCGGGGAAGAGCAGCCGCGCCTGCCAGTGGATGGCGAAGTCCTCGGCCTTGACGTCCCCGTAGTGCCTGTTCATCAGCTCGACCAGTTCGGCGCCGGTCTTCGCCGCCTCGTACACCTCGTCGTAGACCTCCAGGTACTTGATGGACCACTCGACGCAGTCGGTGTACGTGCGCGACTCGTCCTCCAGGACCTCCTCCAGGATCTGCAGCTTGGCGGCTGTCGTGGTGGCCGGGGACGACGATGCGCGGGTCGAAGTCCATCAGCCGGGCGATGTCCTTGCGCCACGTCTTGCGCCGCTCGACGTTGCTCTCGATCGGCCACAGGTTGCAGTCGTGGAAGGCGACGTCGGTGGCGAGCACGGTCTTGAGCGACGGGATCCAGACGACCGAGTTGTCGATGCTGTCGCCCTCCCAGCCGCCGGAGAAGACGATCTCCTCACCCTCGAGCTCGAGGCGCGGCTCCGCCAGCGGCTCGGGGATCGTCGTGGCCTTGGGGATGTCGCCTGGGCCGAACCGGTCGATCGCCCACATGTCGACCTTGTCCGGAGCTCGTCGCCACGATGTCCGAGACCGACAGCGGCAGAGCGACGATCTTCGCGTCCGGGAAGGCCACGTGCAGCACCTGCAGGCCGAAGTGGTGGTCGGGATGGAAGTGGGAGACGTAGATGTGCGTCAGGTTGACGCGCATCCTGAGGATCTCGCCGGCCAGCGTGTAGGAGTCGCTGAGAAGTTGTGAGGCGTCGACGAGGACGGCGTCCTTCTCGCCGTAGATGAGCGTGGAGTTGCTGTTGAAGCCGAGGTAGCTGTGGAGGAAGATCCGGTACTTGAGCGACACTTCGCCTCGCTTTCGTCGTTGCGTGGACGGACGGTGTGGGGACAGTGCACGCGCGCACGCACGGTCGCGCTACGTGCGCATGCCGGCCTCCGTCCCCTCGACAGACCAGGCCCGCGGCGCGACCGCCGGTGCGCGGCCCAGCCGCGCCCCGAGGTGGCCGGCGATCACCCCGGTCTGATACGCCGCGTGCTCGGCGACGTAGAAGCCCAGATACGCGGGCAGGCTGAGGCGCGGGCCGGCGCGCGCGTGTAGTCGACGCCGCCGGCGTAGACGACGGCGAGCGCCGCCAGCAGCCACGCGCCGGGCGCGACGACCCCGGCGGCCGCCAGCGGCCAGAGGTAGTAGCGCACCAGCCGGAAGTAGGCGAAGTACAGCGCCGACAGGTGGCCGCGCAGCGTGGACGAGCAGGACCTGCGCGGCGGGCACGTCGACGCCGCTCCGGCGCAGGCGCCGCGCCGCGGCGCGCCGCGTCCAGCGCCGGAGGCGCCAGCGCAGCGGCGAGCAGCCACGGCCTGCGGGTGACGACGGCGGCGGAGACGAGGGCCACGGTCGCCGCCGACGCCGGCGGCAGCCGCAGGCGTCCGCGCTTGTCCGGGTGCAGCGCGTGGAGCGTGGCCTCGGAGCTGCCGTAGTCCGCGCGCCGCCGCAGCATCGCCCCGAGACGGCCGAGGTGCTTGTGGCGCACGACGCCCTCCGGCGCGTAGACGAGCACGCGGCCGCGCTCGCGCAGGCGCCAGCAGAGGTCCACGTCCTCGCCCACGCGCAGCGTCTCGCGCAGCCCGCCGAGCTCCCGGTACACGGAGCGGCGCACGAGCAGGTTGCAGGTGGGCACGTACAGGCTGTCCGTCCCCTGCCGCCTCGAAGCAGCAGGCTGCGCGCCCATGTCCAGCGGCGAGGAGACCTCCTCGTAGCGGTCGAGCCGCGACGCGCGGTGGTAGCCCACGCGTGCGCCCGCCCACCGCGCCCACCCGCTCCCAGGCGAAGTACGGCGTGAGCGCGCGCAGCCAGCCGGGTCGCGGCGACGCAGTCGCTGTCGACGAAGGCGAGGAGCTCGCCGGCGGCCTCTCGCGCCGCGCGGTTGCGCGAGAAGGCCGGACCGCGGTTGCGCTCGTTGACCAGCAGACGCGCGCCGTGCGCGGCCGCCGACGCTCGCCACCGCGCGCCGGGTCCGCCGAGCCGTCGTCGACGACGATGACCTCGAGCCGGCCCGCCGGATAGTCCAGGTCCGCGAGCGCGGCCGAGGCAGTCCGCGAGCTCGCGCGCGCGGTCCCGGTGGGCACGATCACGGTGACGGAGGGCGTGGCCGCGTCCGCGGTCCGGCGCCGGCGCCGACCTCCAGGATCCCCCGGCGGCGGAAGCTCGCAGAGCTCGAGGCACCGCTCCTCGGGAAGAGACGAGGTCGGCGGCCAGCCGGCCGACGGAGACGCCGCCGCGGGTGCGCTCCAGCAGTCGCGCGGCGGCCGCGTTGACGCGCAGCACGCTGAGCGGCAGCTCGGACACCACGCGCCAGCTGCCGTCGCCGGCCGCTCTCGACGCGCACGCCCGGCGCAGCCGGTACTCGAGCGGGATCACGCTGCCGCTGCGCGCCGGGCCGGTCCGCGACGTCCGGCGCCGGCGGCGCCGGGCCGCAGGTGGTCGAGCCAGCCCTCGTGCGCAGGACCTCGA
Organism: uncultured Thermoleophilia bacterium; assembly: GCA_963741075.1. GTDB lineage: Bacteria > Actinomycetota > Thermoleophilia > UBA2241 > UBA2241 > CAIXSE01. The sequence continues at coordinate 152,062 of CAVUGS010000019.1, read as the reverse complement.
AGATCTGCTCGACCGTCTCGTCGTCGGCTCTGCCGCACGACGCGGCCCTCGCGGCGCTTCACCGACCCCTCCACCAGCTCGAGGATGCGGTCGAACGCCGGCAGCGAGGAGTCGGGCGCGGCGATGGCGTGCAGCCGCGGGCCGCGCCGGCCGCGGCGGCGCCGGCGCGCAGCGCCTCGCCGGCGCGCACGCACCTGCGCGAGCGGAACGCCGAGGTCGGCCAGGTCCCAGACGGGGATCTCGCGGGACTGCGCCGCGAAGGCGCGCGCAGGCGGAGCGGCTGCGGCGGCGCCTCCTCGCGCGGCCGAGGCGCCGGCGGCCACCGTCACGACCGCCGGCAGCGCGGCCGCGACCCGCTCGCGGAAGCCGCGGTCCAGGCCGCGGACGACCTCCAGCGAGCCCTCGTCCGTCGGCGGCGACGGCGACCCCGACGGCCTGCGTCACGCAGGGCACGCCCAGGTGCCCGGCGAGGAGCACGCCGAGCTGGCCGCCCGCGTCGACGACGCCGGCGGCGCCGGCGAGCACCAGGTCGAAGCCGGCCGCCTGCGCGGCGGCCGCCAGGACGAGCGCCTTGCCGGCGGCGCCGGCCGCCGCGCCAGCTCCTCGTCCCAGACGCGCACGGCGCGGTCGGCGCCGCGGGCGAGCGCCTGGCGCAGCCAAGGCTCGTGCTCGGCCGGGCCCGAGGTGCAGCGCGGTGACCTCGACGTCCGGCCGCCTCGGCCTTCAGCGCGAGCGCCAGCGTCCAGAGCGCGCTCGCTCGGCCGGGTCGAGCTCGCGCACCAGCCACTCCTCGCGCACGCGGCCGCTGCGCGGGTCGAGCTCGGGCGGGATGCGCACGTCGGCGCCCACCTCGAGCAGGACGAGGATCCTCATCGCCGCACGCACCTCGCGCGCCGACGCGCGCCACGCGCGGCGGCTACGTGACCCGGAACCGCACACCGTAGCCTCCCTGCGGGTAGTGCCAATCGAGCGCCCCGCGGTCGCAGACGCAGCAGGCAGGTGCCGCACTCCAGGCAGGCCTCGTAGGCGAAGTCCACCCGGCCGCGCTCCTCGCTCCAAGTGTAGCAGCGCGCCGGGCAGGAGAACGTGCAGGCCCGGTGCGTGCAGCCCTGGCACACCGTCCTGGTTCAGCGCGGATGTGCGCTTCGGGGTGGATCCGGTAGCTGACCAGATCGAACAGTTCGTCGATGTTCACAGGTACCCCCTTCCCGACCTCGACAGGTCGGCGACGCAGCTCGCCGCAGCGGCAGCCGGCCCTTCGACGCGCCGCCAGGCCCAGCCGCGCGATCCGCTGCTTGGGCGCGCCGTCCGACCGGTAGAGGCCCTCCATCAGCGCGCTCACCACCTGCGGGTAGTGCGGTGAACAGCCGGTCGTGGTGCATGAAGTCGATGGCCTTGCGCGAACGTCTTCAGGTCGCGCAGCACGAAGCTCTCGTCTGAGCTCGCTTCGCGTAGCCGCCAGGCGGGCCGCGGAGAAGTCGCCGGCGCGCGAGCGCCTCGGCGCCGACCTGCGCCGCGATCAGCCCCGAGGTCATCGCCAGGTTCATCCCCTCCTGGGATGAGCCGTTGGTGTAGCAGAAGCCGCCGGCGTCCCCGGCCACCAGCAGGCCCGGCGTCGACAGCCGGGGCACCATCGCATCCCGGCCTCGGGCAGCAGGTGGGCCGAGTACTCCACCAGCCGGGCGCCGCGCAGCAGCGGAGCCACCTGCGGCGAGGCCACGAAGCGATCCAGCAGCTCGTAGGGCGGGATGCCCCGCTCCTTGAGCGAGTCGAGGTGGCACGACCAGGCCCACCGAGAGCGCGTCGGTCTGCGTGTAGATGAAGCCGCCGCCGCGGACGCCCTCGGTGCAGCCGAGGAACTCCTGGGTGGCGCCCTCCCGCGCCGACCAGGCCGAAGCGCTCGTCGATCGTCCTCCTCGGTCAGGCGTAGAGCGCCCGCACGCCCAGAGCCGACCTGCTCCGGCCGTGAAGCCCTCGTGCAGGCCGGCCTCCTTGGCCAGCAGCGACAGCGTGCCGTCGCAGGCGACCACCAGCGGCGCCTCGACGACGTCGTCGATGCCGGCCACCCGCACGCCGCGCACGGCGCCGTCGCGCACCACCAGCCCCTCGACCAGGCAGCCGTGAGCAGGGTCACGCCGGCGGCCACCGCCTGCTCGGCGTACCAGCGATCGAACCGCGGCCGGAACAGGGTGAAGCCGGTGAGAGTCCGGTCGGAGCGTCGGAGCCGGCGCCCACCGACGGGCCGCGTCGGAGCCCGAGCCGGCCTGGAAGGCCAGCGAGGTGGTCGAGCCTTCGCCGATGACGGTCAGGATGCGCTTGGTCACCGCCGCTCCCAGGGCGCCCGCTGCCAGAAGCCGGGGACGAGCTCCTCGGGGGCGGGGCAGTCAGGCCATCATGCCGCCGAACATGTTCTTGGCGCCCGGGTACTCGCCCCGCTCGAGCAGCAGGACCTTGGCCCCGGCCGGGCGAGGCCGAGCGCGGCGCTCGTCCCGGCGGGCCCGGCGCCCACGACGATGGCGTCGAAGCTGCCGTCAGGCCGTCCGCGCGGCGCCTGCATCGCGTCGCCGCAGGCGTCGTCGCGCCACGCCTTGATCTTCGCGATCGAGCGCGGGCAGGACCTCTCGAGGTCGCCGACGTAGCCGACGTCGGAGAACTGGAAGATGGGCGCCCGCACGTCGCGGTTGACCGACAGGACGCGCTCGGCGCTTGCGCACGCCGGCCATGTGGTGCGGCGAGCCCGAGACGCCCAGCGCGACGTAGAGCTCGGGCGCGACCGTCCTGCCCGTCTGGCCGATGAGTCGCTCCTTGGGCAGGCGTCCGTCGTCGGTCACCGGCCGCGTCGCCCCCACCGAGCCCTCGAGCAGCTCGGCGAGCTCGTGCGACGGCGGCGAGCAGTCTCGTCGCCGGCGGCGCCCGATGCCGGCCGCGACGATGCGCCGGCGTGGACCAGGTCGACCGAGCGGGCGTCGGGCGGGACGAGTCTCGAGGTGGCGGACCGCGGCCGGCCGCCGGCGTCGAGCGTCGAGCGACCTCCGGCGCCGGCTCGAGCGCGGCCGCCGCCGGCGCCGCGGCGGGCAGTCGACGCCGGTCAGGTCGAGGGTGACGACCGGCGACGAAGCCCGGGCGGCGAGCGACCTCCTGCTCGCAGCCAGCCGCCGAAGACCGGCTTGACGAAGGACAGCGACGCGGCCGCCGTCGCCGGTCGCCGCCGGCACCACGTCGACGTCGCTGCAGCCCAGCGACGGCGCCGGTGCCGCAGCGCGTGCGCGACCAGCGGCGCCAACTGCCGGCCGGTGTCGCTGTCCGGGACGAGCGACCAGGCAGGCCGGGCCAGCCGCCGGACGAGGCGCGGCGACGCGCGGCGGCGACGAGCCGTCGAGGTCGCGGCCGCGGCGCCGGCCGGCCAGGTGACGAAGCGCAGGCCGGCGCCCAGAGCGCCGGCGACGCGAGCCGCCTCGAGCGCAGCGCGACGCGCGCCGCGGCCGCCGGCGTCGGCCGCCGGCTCGACGACCACGAGCGGCCGCTCCGCCGGCGCCGGCTCCGCGGCTCGGCAGGCGACCAGGATGTCGCCGTCTCCGCTCACACGCGCTTCCGGCCATGTAGCCCTCGTGGATGGCCATGTCCACCCGCCGCGGCGCCACGCAGTCGCACCGGCCGCGGTACGAGCTCGCGACACCTTGCCCTTCAGGGCGAAGTACAGGCTGTCGTCGGCGTCGTTGCCCATGGCGGTCACGATGCTGTCGTAGCCGCTGAAGATGTACCACTCGTTGGAGTACACGTTGAAGCCGTGACGCGTCCGGTGCCGTGCTTGATCTCCATGACGGCGAAGTCGGGGGTGAAGGTGACCCCCTTCTGCAGCAGCCGCTGCCGGGTGAGGTACAGGTCCTGCGACGGACCCAGTTCGGAGCCGACGAACAGGCTCGAGGTGACCACGTGCACCGTCTTGCCCAGCTCCGCCAGGAACTCGGCGGTGGCCGTCGCCTGGTGGTGGCCGTCGTAGTCGATCAGCAGCACCTTGCTCGCCCAGCGTCGGCCTCGCCGTCGAGCACCTGCCACACGTTGAACACGCCCGGCCCGTCGGCGCCGCCGACCGGGCACGCCTTGGGCCGCGAGCCGGTCGCCACGATGACCGCGTCCGGCGCTCGGCGAGCACCAACTCCGGCGTCACCTCGACGCCGAGCTCGCACGGGCACGCTCGAGACGGGCCAGCTGGTTCCGCTCGTTGCGCACGATGCACGCCGAACTCGTCCCGGCCGGCGCCCTTGGCGGCGATCAGCACCTGGCCGCCCAGCTCCGTCGCCCTTCTCGTAGAGGGTCACGTCGTGCCCGCGCAGCGTCGGCGATCTTGGCCGCCCACATGCCGGCCGGGCCGCCGCCCACGACCATGACCCGCTTCTTGCGCAGCGCCGGCCGCAGGTGGTGCTCGCCCTCGGTGGCCTCGGCGCCCGCCGACGGGTTCTGCACGCAGCCGATGGTCTTGTTCAGGCCCACGCGGCCGTAGCAGTTCTGGTTGCAGGCGATGCAGTAGCGGATCTCCTCGGTGCGCCCTTCCCGGGCCTTGCGCGGCGAAGTCCGGGTCGGCGATCTGGCCCCGCACCACGCCGATCATGTCGGCCTGGCCTTCGGCCAGCACCCGCTCGGCCAGGGCCGGGTCGTTGATGCGCCCGGTGGCGAACACCGGCAGCGTCGCCGACCGACTTGATGCCCGCCGCCAGCGGCACCGTGTAGCCCGAGCGGCAGGTGCATCGGGCCGCCCACCAGGTACAGGTTGTAGAAGGTCGCGAGGGTCAGGTTGAAGAAGTCGAGGTGCCCGGTGGCCTGCAGGCGCTGCGGCGATCCGCTTGGCGTCGTCCAGGGTGAGGCCGCCGGGGATGAGCTCGTCGGCGCAGAGCCGCACGCCCAGGGTGAAGTCGGCGCCCACCGCCTGCGCGCACCGCCGCCACCACCTCCAGCGGCGAAGCGCATACGGTTCTCGAAGCTCGCCGCCGTACTCGTCGCCCCGGAAGTTGGTGAGCGGCGACATGAACTGCCGCGCCAGGGAGCTGTGGCCGAACTGCAGCTCCACGCCGTCGAAGCCGCCCTCGCGCACGTGCACGGCCGAGCGGCGCGAAGTAGCTCGATGACCTCCTGGATGTCCTCGATCTCCATGGCCTTGGGCGTCTCCCGGTAGAGCACGTCCGGGATCGGCGACGGCGCCCACACCGGCAGGCGCGAGAGGCTGCCGCTGCACTGCTGCCCGTTGTGGTTGAGCTGCGCGAAGATGCGCGTGTCGTACTCGTGGACCGCCCGCGTGAGCTGCTTGTAGCCGGGGATCACCTCGGGAAGGAAGGCCTCGATCAGGTGCTCGTAGGCCCGGTCGGTGGGGTGGACCGACTGCTCCTCGGTGATGATGAGCCCCGTGCCGCCGCGGGCGCGCGCCGCCAGGTAGTCGATCAGCCGCTCGGTCGGCAGCCCGTCGTCGGCCAGGTTGGTCAGGTGGGCCGAGAACGAGATGCGGTTGGCGACCGTCACCCGCCCGATCTGCAGCGGGCTGAACAGGTGCGGGAACTGCATGGCCTAGGCCACCTCCAGTGCGGCATGCGCGTCGCGCCGCACGAAGGCCGCCTACGTCAGCCGTCGGCGGGCAGTCGACGCGCGCAGGCACTCGGGATCGGGCAAGCCCACGAGTGGGTCAGGAAGTATCCCACCGCCGGACAGCCCCCGTGGCACACGCGAGAACCGGTCGCACGCCCGGCAGCTCTCCACCTCGAGGTCGCGGAAGCGCTCGAACACCGGCGACGGCGCGAAGATGTCGGCCAGCGGCTCGGCGGTGACGTTGCCGGCCAGGAACGCCGGGTCGCTCAGGAAGGCGCAGGGGTAGACGCTGCCGTCGGGGGCCACGGCGCAGGTCATCTTGGCCGCGCCGCACATGTGCAGCCCCAGCTCCCGCCGGCTGTCGGGCGTGAGGGCGAAGAACGAGTCGCCGGTGAGGATCTCCTGGTGGTCGCCCAGGAAGCCCGCCAGCTCGGCAGCTGCTCGCGGGTCAGCCGGTAGTCCTCCCAGGTGCTGCAGCCGCCGCCCGACGGGCGGAAGCGCGAGAGCCGGGTCTTGGCGCCGTACCCGCGGCCAGCGCGTGGAAGTCGGCGATCTCGCCGACGTTGAGGCGCGTGACCACCATGTTGAGGCTGAAGTCGGGATAGCCGCGCTCCGCCAGGAGCTCGACGCCGCGCCAGGATGCGCGCGAACGTGCCCGGCGCCGCGGATGGCGTCGTTGGTCTCGGCGCAGGCGCCGTCCAGGCTCACCTGCAGGTAGACCGGCGCCGTCCATGCACAGGAGCTCGTCGACCAGGTCGTCGGTCGAGCACGGTGCCGTTGGTGCTCACGCAGGTGGTGATGCCCTGCTGCGTGCGCGTAGCGCAGGATGTCGAGGAAGTCGTCGCGCAGGAACGGCTCGCCGCCGCCGAAGTTGACCTGGAACACCTGCATGCGCGCCAGCTCGTCGATGACGGCGCGGCACGCGTCGAGGTCGAGCTCGCCCGCGCCCCGGCGCGCGCAGGTCGGCCGACAGGCAGTGGCTGCAGCTGAGGTTGCAGGCCTCGGTGATCTCCCAGGTGACGTTGACCGGGCGCCCGGAGGCGCGTCTCACTCAGCCGTGGCGGCAACGAGCAGCCCTTTCGCGACGAGGTCCTCGAGCAGCCGCGACAGCGCGGGCGACGACGTCGCCGCGGCCGGTCGACGGCCAGCGCTGCGGCCGGCGACCCGTGAAGGGCGGCGGGTCGAGGCTGTCGCCCGAGCGCACGAACGTCAGCCTCGTCGACCGCGTGTCGTAGAACAGCAGCCCGAAGCTCTCCCGCCGCACCCGGACCCAGTCCGGGACGAGGTACTCGCGATCCCGGCCGCAGCCTGGCCGCTGCGCTCTCGGTCAATAGACGCCGCAGATGCCGTCCACGGCCAGGTCCTCGACCTCGATCTCCTCGAGGATCGCCGGCTCGTCGGCGCCTGCGCCGCCGGTGCTGCTGCTCGAGAGCGTCGTGCGCGGACGCGTCCATCCGTGTGACCTCCGTCAGTCGAGCGGTTCCGGTCAATCCCACTCGCAGACCCAGCGGCCGCTGAGCTGGCGCGCTTCCATCTTCTCGGCGATGTCGTTGATCTGGTCGAGCTTGAACTTGCCCTCGATGATCTTGTCGATCTTCATCTCGCCGGTCGCGAGGACGTCGATGAGCTTCGGGATGTCGTCCTGCACCGAGATGGAGCCGTACAGCCCGCCGAGGATCGACTTCTGCTGCAGGCTGAAGAACGTGAGCGGCAGCTGGCCACCTCGTCCTGCGCCATGATGCCGATGGCGATGATCTTGCCGGCCATCGAGAGCGCACCAGATCATCTGCTCGTAGGCGCCCGGGCTGGCCCGTGCGCTCGAAGCAGAAGTCGGCGCCGCCGCCGGTGAGCTCCTGGACGATCGGCACCGGGTCTTCCTTGGAGCTGTTGATGAAGTGCGTCGCGCCGAGCTCCATGGCGTGGCTGCGGCGGGCCTCCTCGACGTCGATGGCGATGAGCGGGTTCGCCTGGCGCAGCTTGGCGGCACGCAGGATGTTCTGGCCGATGCCGCCCATGCCCCAGATGGCCACGCCGTCGCCCGGCATGCACGCCGGCGATCTTGGCGACCGAGCCCCAGCCGGTGGGGATGCAGCAGCTCATCAGGCACGCCTGCTCGAGGGGCACGTCCTTGCGGATCGGGCACGAGGCCGCCCTCGGGCACCACGGTGTGCGACGAGAACCCGGAGACGAAGTTGCCGTGCAGGACGGGCTTGCCCTTGGCGTCGGTGTAGCGGGTGGTGCCGTCGAGCATGGTGCCGGCGACGAACTGCGGGAAGGTGCCGGTGCAGACGTTGCCGCGCCCCGAGCGGCACTCGGGGCACTCGCCGCAGGGGATCATCCACGTGCTGACGACGTGGTCGCCGACCTTGACCCTGGTGACGCCCTCGCCGACGGCCTCGACGACGCCGGCGCACTCGTGGCCGGCGACCATGGGCAGCGCCATGTCGAGTGCGGCCCATCATGTTGGTGAGGTCGCTGTGGCAGTAGCCGGTGTAGGCGTACTTGACGAGCGCTTCGCCCTGCCTTGGGCGGCTCCAGCTCCAGCTCCTCGATGCTGTAGCCCTTGGTCACTTCACGGAGAACCGCTGCCTTGACCTTCACGTGCCTTCCTTTCCCCCTTGCGAGCTGGCGGACCGGCGGATGCTCGAGCAGAGCCGTTCGCGGCAGACGAGCCTCTCGCATCTGCGGCGCCGCTGCGGTCACGCCGAGACACTCCTTGATGCGCCCGACTGCCGTCGAGCGGCGCTCTGACATGCAGTCCGCACTGCACGTAGTCCGCTGTTCACTATACGAACATCGTTCTCGCTATGCGAACAAGGTAGCTGTGGCCTTGCCGGGCGTCAAGGTCCTCCTTCCTGAGGGTGGACAGACCGTCGAGACGTGACGAGCGAGTCACGTTCGCCCTCGCTCAGATGACATCGTCGACCTCCGGGCGTCCAAGCCGGCTCGAAGCGCCGGCAGCGTCCATCGGGAACGGGAACGGGCCTTCAAGCACCTCGAGCGCGGGGTCGCCGGCAAGCTCGTCGGCCAGCGCTTCGGAGACGAGGAGCTCCCCGACGCTCCAGCGTGTTTCGTATCCAGGCCATCCGGAACTCCGCCGCCGAGGTTGCGCCGCTGGTCGCGTACGCCGCCGCGAGCGCGTCGGCGTCACGGTCGAACGCCAGCGGCAGCCGGGCGATCTCGGGCGCCATCGCCGTCACCGCGTTGATCCCGGTCGCCGCAGGGTCGACGGCGGCGATGAGGCGAGTGGTGACGAAGTCCGCCACACCGATGCCCGATGGCGTTGCCCTCGCTCGCCGGCGTGAGGTCGCGGACGAAGATCCGCGTGATCGCAGGCCCCTCGGCCACGCCGCCGTCGAGGGGCTTGCGGCCGATGACGTTGGTGTCCATGCCGGAGCCGCTGATGTCCTTGCCCATCTCGTCGACGACCAGGCAGTCGAGCCGGGAGAGCCGGAGCGCCGGCATGAGCTCGCGCGCGCGGCGCAAGAGCGCCGGGCTCGCGCGCCAGCACCTCATCTCGCCCGAGCAGGTGGAGCTCGGCCGTCTCGTCCAGCTGGTTCTCGATCACCGCGAGGCCGAAGAGCACCGGCAGGCGCGTCGAGGAGCACCTTGCGCGTACTCCTCGATCACCGCCGAGAACCCGTGGCGCACGAACAGGCGGTGCGCCTCGACGGCGCCCGCGGTGCTTGCCGGCGCCGATCACCAGCATCTTGGCGATGCCGCTCTCGATCGGTCCGCTGAAGTCCGTGTGCGGCTTGATGCGGTTGACGAGGATGACGGCGTCCGCGGCGAGGAAGTCGGGTGACGCCCAGACCGGCGCGCCGAAGCGGCTCCGCGCGACCTCCACCGCGTCCATCGTCGAGATGACGGGCGCGCCGACGGACGCCTCGCGTCACGCCGAGCTCGGCGAGACGCTGCCGCCTGCCCGTCCGCCGTCGCTCCGCCGTGGCTGCCCATGCAGGGGACCAGGTACGGCTCTCCGCCCGCATCGCGCACGGCGCCCGCGAGCGTGGCCAGCAGCGGCGCGAGGTCCCTGATCCCGCGGCTCCCCACGCCGATGGCGACCCGGTCGCCCGCGGTCACCCGGTCCTCGAACCCGAACGCCGCGAGCAGCTCCGCGGCGCGGGTCACGACGTCGTCCAGGCGCGGAGCCTCGACGACCTGCCGCACCCGCAGCAGGTTCGGGAACTCATGTGAGCGGACGGCCACGTTGCCCACGGCTAGATCGCGTACCCTGCCCGGGCGCCCTCGCGAACGGCGTCCACGATGAGCCCGGGGTCCCGGGCGCTGCCGACCACGTGGGTCTCGGCGACCAGCGGCGAAAGCGCTGCGACGCTCGCCGCGTCGGGCGCCCAGTCCTGCGTCGGCAGGACCTGCCGGCCCTCGAGCACGTAGGTGCGGCTGTCGGGGATGCGCACCTTGAGGCCCTCCTTGACGACCTCGAGGTACTCCACCGGCGCCCACACGGTCACGCCCTTCTGCTTGAGCCACGGCCACAGGTTCTCGAGGTCGTCGACGGTCATGCCGTCGCCGAGCTCGGCCTCGGGGCCGTCGTGGGCGACCACCACGTGGCGGCCCTTCTTCGTGAGGAACTCGGCGAGCTCGCAGCCGTGCAGCGTGCCGCCGGTGATGACGACGCTCTTGCCGACCGGCATCCAGAAGCCCGACAGCCGGTTCACCTGCTCCGGCGTGAGGACCCTGAGCGCCCCCTTGAGCATGCCGTGCAGCTTCTCGGTAGGTACGACCTTGCCGCCGTCCGCGACGGGGACGGCGAACGCGGTGTGGGCGGCGCCCGTCGCGATGACGAGCACGTCCGGCTTGAGCCGCTCCACCAGCTCCGGCGTCACCTTCTGCCCGAGGCGTACGGCCACGTGCTCCTTCTCGAGCTGCTTCTTCAGGTAGGCGACGGAGTCGACCATCGCTTGCGTCTCGAGGTCCTTGACGACCGCCGCCAGAGGCAGCAGTCCGCCGAGGCGGTCGTCCTGCTCGTACAGCGCGACCTGGTGGCCGCGCCGGGCGGCGACGCGGGCGGCCTCCATCCCGGCAGGGCCGCCCCCGACGACCAGCACCTTCTTGCGCGTCGTGGCCGGGCCGCGCCGTGAACTCCGGGTCGGTCTCGCGCCCCAGTGTGGCGTTGACGCGGCACTCGAGCTTCTTGTTGCGGTTGCGCATGTCGAAGCAGTGCAGGCAGCCGTGACAGGGGCGGATGTCCTCCTCGCGGCCCTCCATGAGCTTGCGCGGGCAGATCGGGATCGGCGAGCAGGCGGCGCGTCATGCCGACGAAGTCGAGGCTGCCGCGCCGCAGGCACTCCTCGCCGAGGTCCGGGTCGAGCCGGCAGGCCGTCCACACCGGGACGGTGACGCCGGCGCGCTTGCACGCCTCGGTCAGCGGGACGGTCGCGCCCACGCCCTTGCGGCTCCAGTCGAGCCCGGCCGGAAGGTCGACCGGCGGCTCCGGATAGAACAGGCGGTCCGGCTGCAGCAGGCCGCCGCGGTGGCCGTAGCGCTCGGCGCGGCAGTTGATCCCGTCGGCCACCTCGCCGATGAGGACGGCCATCCCCGCGCCCTCGTCGATGGTGGTCGCAAGCGGGTGGTTGAACTCGGCGATGTTGATGAGCGCGTGCACGGCGAACCCGGGCCCGCAGCGCCGCTTGGTCTCGGCGATGATGTCGCGCAGGAAGCGCGTGCGGTTCTCGAGGCTCTGCGGTCCGTACTCGTCGTCCCGCCGGTTCCACACCCGAGAGAGGAACGTGTTGCCCTGGTGGCACGTGCCGTGGTTCATCTCGACGGCGTCGAAGCCCGCCTTGTACGCGCGCTCGGCCGCGGACGCCCAGAGGTCGATCTGCTCCTCGATCTCCCCCCTGGTCATGGCGCGGCATGGCAGGAAGTCCGGGCCCGGGAGCTCCTCCTCCGCTCAGCGCGGACGCGCACTTCACGTCGCGGAGCTGGGCGTCGCGCGGCAGCAGCCCGGTCGGGTTCCACGGGCCGGAGTGCTGCAGCTGGATCGACACCGGGCAGCCGTGCCGGTGGACGGCCTCCGTGAGGCGCGAGAAGCCCTCGATGAAACGATCGTCGTCGAGGTGCAGCTGCACGCCCTGGTACGTGCCGTCCGCGTGGTAGTGCACGTGCTGGATGCCGAGCGGGTACTCGACGCCGCAGGACTCGACCACGAGGAACCCGACACCGCCTCGGGCGAGGCGCTCGTAGTAGGCGACCATGCGCTCGCCGACCGTCTGGTCGTCCTCCATGAAGGACGTCCCGTTGGCGGTCTTGATCAGCCGGTTGCGCGTGGTGACCGGCCCGATCCTGCCCGGCTCGAAGAGCAGCCGCGGTCGCATGGTCAGTCCGCTCCCCAGCCGGCCTCAGCCGCGCTCGCTGCACTTGGCGCCCACACCGCGAACGACAAGGACGCCGGATCGAGCGCGGGGGACATGGCCATGATGCCGTCGGCGATGCGCCGATCGAACTCCGCCCACACCGCGACCGGGTCCCCGTCGACTTCATAGACGGCCATGAACGCGTGGCTGGACGGCGGCCTGCCCTCGACCGGCCGCGACTCGTACAGGGTCGCCGAGGCGACGCCGGGGATGAGGCGCGCGTCCGCCAGATGGACGTCGTGATACCAGGTCCGGAGCTCGTCGGCGCGTCCCTCGACGGCGTTCGACGAGACCACAAACGCTGTGGTGCCTCTCACCGTCTACCTCCTCGCGACTCCGCGACGCGGCCTACTCGGCCGTCTCGGGACCATCGACCAGCGCCGGCGACTTGTGCCAGAGCTTGGGCACCCTGACCGCGACTCCCATGAGGCCCTCGGGCATGAACAGCATGACGAGGATGATCAGCAGTCCGGAGAAGACGGTCTGGTAGCCCGAGAAGTAGACGTTGCCGTAGGCGAACAGGGCGCTCACGATGAAGGCGCCGATGACGGGGCCGAACACGGTGCCGGTGCCGCCCAGCACCACGATCAGGATCGGGTAGAAGAGCCAGTTCATGTTGAACACGTCGGGCGGCTTCACGTCGAAGAGGTAGTAGGCGTAGATGCTGCCCGCCACGCCGGCCATGAACGAGCCGATCATGAACGCGATCACCTTGTACTTGAGCACGTTGACGCCGTGCGAGGCCGCGGAGATCTCGTCCTCGCGGATGGCGCGCAGGGCGAGGCCGATGCGCGAGTGGGTGATGAAGTACACGGCCAGCGTGGACAGCGTGGCGACGACCAGGCCGACCCAGTAGTAGATGAGCATGCCGTTGAACACGCTGGAGTCGAGCTGCACGCCGAAAGCGCCCCCCGTGAGGGTCCCTCCCTTGAGGAAGAGCACGAGGATGATCATCGAGAAGCCCAGCGTGCCGAAGGCGAAGTAGTCGCCGCGCAGGCGGGCGAGCAGGGGGAGGCCGATGACCGCCGCGAGCAGCGCGGGCACGATGCCGGCGGTGAGCATGATCGCGAAGTCGAAGAAGAAGTACAGCCCGATGCCGTGGATCCACATGCCGGCGGTGACGTAGGCGCCGACCCCGAAGAAGGCGTTCTGGCCCAGGCTGATCTGGCCGGTGTAGCCCGCCGACGAGGTTCCAGCCCTGGGCGATCGTCAGGTAGATGCACGTCAGGAAGACGTAGTAGCCGAAGTACGAGACGTCGACGTTGATGACCATCGGGATGAGCGCGAGGACCGTGACGAAGGCGATCGCCAGCAGCCAGAGGACCTTCTCCTTGCGCGTCAGCCCGCGGATGTAGTCGCTGAAGAACCTCATGCTCACACCTTCTTGACGACGGAACGGGCGCCGAACAGGCCCTGGGGCAGGAAGATGAGCACCAGGATGAACACGGCGTAGGAGATGGCGTCCGACCAGCCGGCGCCGACGTAGTACGCCGCCAGGCTCTCGATGACGCCGAGCAACAGGCCCGCCGTGAGCGCGCCCCAGACGTTGCCGATGCCGCCGAGGGCGAGCACGACGAGCGCCTTGATGGCGAACACGAAGCCGTAGTTGGGGTCGAACGAGTAGACGGAGGCCATCACGACCCCGGCGGTGCCGGCGAGGGCGATGCCGATGGCGAAGCTGATCCCCGCGACGAAGTACGAGTTGATGCCCATCAGGCGGGTCGCCTCCATGTCCACAGAGGCGGCGCGGAGGGCGGTGCCCAGGAGCGTGCGCCGCAGGAAGTAGTAGACGGCGGCCGCGGCGACGATGGCGATGACGAGGGCCATCAGGCGGACGAACGAGATGTTGAGGGCGCCGAGATGCAGCGTGAGGTCCCCGTAGGAGGTCTTCACGTACCGCGGGTTCGCCGTGAACGCCTTGAGCAGCAGGTTGTCGATCATGTACATCAGCCCGACTGCGAGCAGCAGAGACACGTTCTTGTCCTCGAGCGCCGAGGCCTTCTTGAAGAGCAGGTAGAACAGTCCGAGGCCGACGAGGAGCGACACCGGGATGACGATGAGCGGCCGAGAGGTACGGGTCGAGGCCGACGAGTTCGTGCAGCCAGTACACGAGGTAGGCGAAGAGCACGATCATCGTCCCCTGCGCGAGGAAGATGATGCGCATCGTGCCGAAGATGACGGACAGGCCGATGGCAGCCACGCCGTACATGGTGCCGAACAGGATGCCGTTGATCAGGACCTGAAGGAAGATGCTCATACGACCCGACTCCCACGCTTTCCGAGGTAGGCTGTGCAGACGTCCTCGTCCGCGAGCAGTTCCTGACCGGTGCCGCTCAAGGCGACGCGGCCGTTCTGGAACACGTAGCCCCGGTCACAGAGGTTGAGGGCCATGTGGATGTTCTGCTCGACCAGCAGCACCGTGGTGCCCTGGGCGTGGAGGACTCCGATGAGTTCGAAGATCTGCCGCGTGAGCTTCGGGCTCAGGCCGAGCGACGCCTCGTCGATCATCACGAGGCGGGGCTGCGCCATCACCGCGCGCCCGATGGCGAGCATCTGCTGCTCGCCGCCGCTGAGCAGCCCGGCCTTGCCGTTCTCGCGGTCCTTGAGCACCGGGAAGAGGCCGTAGACCCGCTCGAGCGAGTCGGAGAGCGCGGCGCGCGCCTTGGGCAGGTACGCGCCGAGGCGCAGGTTCTCGTAGATGGTCAGATCGGGGAAGAGGCGCCGGCCCTCGGGCACCTGCACGATGCCGAGCTCGACGCGCTGCTTCGTCGAGAGCTTCTGGAGTTCCTGCCCCTCGAACGTGATGCTGCCCTTCGACCTGGGCAGCAGGCCCGAGATGGCGTTGAGCAGGGTGGTCTTGCCGGCGCCGTTGACTCCGACAAGCGCCACGATACTGCCTTCCTCGACCGAGAGCGAAGCCCCTGTGAGAGCGCGCACGTCCCCGTAGGAAACGCTCAGGTCGGTGACTTCAAGCAACTGGTTCGCCAAGGTATGCCTCGATTACTCTCGGGTCGCAGGCCACGTCGTCGGGACAGGCGTCGGCGATCTTGGCCCCATAGTCAAGGACGCCCACGCGGTCGCAGAAGTCGAGCACGGCGTCGACCTTGTGCTCGATCCAGAGGATGGAGAACCTCCGCTCCTTCTTGGTCGCCCTGAGCACCTCGAACAGGTGGTCGATCTCGGTCGCCGTGAGGCCCGCCATCGGCTCGTCCAGCAGGATGAGGCTCGGCATCGAGGCGAGGCTCATGGCGATCTCCAGCAGGCGGCGGTCGGAGAGCGTGAGGTGCTTCGTGCTCTCGTGCGCCTTGGCGGACAGCTCGACCAGTTCGAGCGCCTCGAGCGTCCGCTCCTTGGGCCCCTGCTCGAGGTGCTTGCCGCCGTAGACGGCCGCGGTCATCACGTTCTCGAACGCCGTCATCTTCAGGAACGCGCGCACGAGCTGGTAGGTCCTCGCGATGCCGACGTGGCAGATCTTGTGGGGCGCCATGCCGGCGATCTCCCGGCCCTTGAACCTGATGCTCCCGGAGTCCGGGGTGTAGATGGCGGTGACCAGGTTGAAGACCGTGGACTTGCCGGCGCCGTTGGGCCCGATGAGGCCGACGATCTCTTCTTCGTCCACGCGGAAGTCCAGGTCGACGATCACCTTGAGCCCGCCGAACCGCTTGTTGACCTGGTCGAGGACCAGAAGTTCGTCCCCGGCAGCCACCTTCAGCGCTCCCCGCGAAACGTCGGGAGGCGGCTGAGTCCTGCTCGCATTGCGCTCATGTGCGCTCCATTCTCAAGACCGGCCCGTGCGCGAGGCGGCGCTGATGGGGCCCTTGACCGTGGCCGCCGGCGCGCCCCCGCTCCGTCAGGGGGGACGAGCGGGGGCACGCCCGACCTTCTCTCCCCGGCGCCGACAGCGCGATGCTGCCGCCGCCGGGGAGAGCCTTCGCTAGTCTGCTGTCAGCGCTGATCCCACGGCGTGAACCACTCGAGCGGCACGGACCCGCCCTCGACCGTCGGGATGATCAGAGCGCGCTTCTCGTTGAGCCACTCGTTGCCGACTCCCGGCGTCGTGCAGATCCCGTTCGCGTTGAAGGTGACGTCGCCCATGGTCGTCCCGGTGAAGGTCTGACCCCAGACGGCGTCGCGCACGGCGGTCGGGTCGGTCGAGTTGGCGTTGGCGATGGCCTGGAACATCACCTGCGCCGCAGCGTAGGAGAGGCCGATGCTCACCGAGCTGTCGCCGTTGTGGTCGGCTGCGTACTTGTCGCCGAGCTCCTTGGCGCCGGGGTAGCCGAGGTCCATGTTCCAGAAGCCGTCGTGGCCGACGAAGTTGGCGTCGGCGCCGAGGGCCTGCGGGATCTGGGTCGGCCAGAAGCCCTTCCACCCGAAGATGAACTTGGGCGAGTAGTTGGCTTCCTTCATCTGCTTGATGAAGGTGACCGCATCGGCCGGCGCGCTGAACGCCAGAAGGCCGTCGACGCCGGCCTGCTTGAGCTTGAGGATGGCGGCGGAGTAGTCCTTGCCGCCCGGCGTGGCGGCCTGGGTCATCACGTAGTCGAGGCCCCTCGCCTTGGCGGTCGCCTCGACGCCGCCGGCGAGGCCCTGGCCGTCGGCGTTGTCCTCGGTGAACATGCCCCACTTCTTGGGCCACTCGCTCTTCGGCATGGTCTCGACCATGTCGAACGGCACGGCGGCGGCGATGGCCGGGGTGAAGAACATGTCGGCTACGTACTGGTACTTCTCCTTCTCGATCCAGTCGGCCCAGCTGATGTTGATCATGTAGAAGGCCTTGTACTTGTCGGCCACGGTCGCTGCGGCCATGTTGATCGGCGTCACCTGGCTGGAGAGGATCAGCTTGAGGCCGTCGATCTTGATGAGCTGCTCCATGGCGGCGGCGGCCTGGCTCGCGTCCGACTGGTCGTCCGCGTACTTGAGCTCGACCTTGTACTTCTTGCCGTTCATGGTGATGCCGCCGGCGGCGTTGGTGTCCTTGACCGCCTGGTCATAGGCCCACTTCTGCTCGGCGCCGCCCATGGCGCCGCCGCCGGTGGTGGTGTTGACGGCGCCGATGGTGATGGTGCCGCCATCGAAGCCCTCGGTCGCCTGCTGGTCGGTGGTGTTCGTCGTGCTGCCGCCGCTGGCGCCACAGGCCGTGAGGACCAGGCCGGCGGCCACGATGACGGCGAGTGCGAGTACAAGAACGGGTACGAGTCTTCTGATCACGATTCCCCCTAGATGCGGTCTGCCAGCCGGCAAGTGCAAGGTAGATGATTGCCGACGCGTCCTAGGGCCTGTGTGGCCCGACTCCCCTGTCAGGACGATCCGCTCAGTGCAGTCCCCTGCGCGCTTCGACCGGAACGACGGCGGCGCGTCGCCGGTGAGAGCTTGGCCACACCTCCTCCCGGTCACGTAGCATCCATCCGCCGCGAGAGTCCCCTGGACCACGAGCATCGCGGCGCCTGACTGAGCGCACCCCCGGCGTGTTCGCGAAACGAACTTGCTTATCACTATACGAACACCAGAGGATTGTCGGACATTAGAGAGTTCCTCACATCGTGTCAAGAGCAGAATGGTATGGTCGTATCAGAAATGCGTGTTCGGATTCGCGATCATGAAGAGCGTTCGCTGAGAGTCGTGGACGACGCCGGATCTGCGAGCGCCTCAGGTGTCCCCAGGGCGGCCTGAGCGGCGTCCCTCGCACGGACGACGGCGGCGACGATCTTCTCACGGTGCTCGTCCCAGTGTTCCTTGGTGACGACGGCCGCGATGGACACGACGTCGCCCATCACGCTGCGCACGTAGGCGCCACAGGCGCAGACCCCGATCGTGTACTCCTCGATGTCGTAGGCGAGGCCGGTGCGCCTCACCTCGGCGATCTCTGCCCGCAGTCCGTCCCGGTCGGTGATCGTATTGGCGGTCAGGCGGATGAGTTCCGTGGGCAGGATGTCCTCCATTTCTCCCGGCGTGAGCGAGGCCAGAAGCGCCTTTCCGTTGGCGCTGCAGTGCAGCGGACCCCTGGTGCCCACGTTCGTGATCGCGCGCATGACGCGGCGGGTCACGTACTGGTCGACGAAGAGCACCTCTCCGGCGTAGAGGACCGCTTCCTCGGTGTGCTCGTCGATCTCGCGTGCCAGCTGCTCGAGGAACGGGCGCATGTCGTTACGGATGTCACGGGTGTTCGCGATGGCCACCCGCATGAGCCCGGGGCCGATGAGGATCCTTCCCGACGGAAGCATCCGCACGAAGTCCTCGGCGGCCAGCGCCTTCGCCAGGCGGTAGACAGTGGGTCGAGGGATGTCGCACTGGTCGGCGATCTCTTGCGGGCTCAAGCCCTCCGTGTTCGCCGACAATGCCCGCAGGAGGCTTGCCGCCCGCGCGATCACCTGGATTCCGTCCCGCCGTTCGTTCATCGTCACTGTCTCGGCCACGTCACTGCTACCTCACCGTAGGGGCGGCGAACGGCACCGGACCAGAGCGCGCCGAGGCCGGGCCGTCGCCTGTTCGCATTACGGACATCAGTAGCATGGTGCGGACCCGAGTGGCAAGCGCCGACGTGGCATATCTTCTGGCGCTCCGCGCCATGACGAACCGCCCTTCCACCGCGTAGGCCAATCTGTGCGCTCCATCTGAGACACGCTTTCTCGGCCCCGCCTCCCGGACGACGGCGGCGGCCTGCGCCGCCGTCGTCCGGGAGAGCCGGTTCAAACGGTCAGCGCCCGCTCCAGGGCACGAACCACTCCAGCGGCAGAGAGCCGCCCTCGACCTGCGGGACGATCAGCGCGCGCTTCTCGCTCAGCCACTCGTTGCCGATGCCCTGCATGATGGCGATGCCGTTGGCGTTGTACTCGACGTCGCCCATGACGGTACCGGTGAAGGTGTGGCCCCACACGGCGTCGCGAACGGCGGCCGGGTCGGTCGAGTTGGCGTTCGCGATGGCCTGGGCGAGCATCTGCACGGCGGCGTACTCGAGGCCGATGCTCACCGAGGTGGCGCCGCTGTGGTCGGCGGCGAATGCGTCGCCGAGCTCCTTGGCGCCCGGATAGCCGAGGTCCATGTTCCAGAAGCCGTCGTGGCCGAGGTAGTTGACGTCCGGGCCGAGGCCGTCCTTGACCTCGGTCGGCCAGAAGCCCTTCCAGCCGAAGAAGAACTTGGGCGAGTAGTTGGCCTCCTTCATCTGCTTGACGAAGGTGATGGCGTCAGCTGGAGAACAGAACGCCATCAGGGCGTCGACGCCGGCCTGCTTGAGCTTCAGGATCGAGGACGAGAAGTCCTTCGAGCCCGGCGTGGCGGCGGCCGTGTAGCCCCAGGTGTAGCCGTTCGCCTTGGCGGTCGCCTCGACCCCGCCCGCGAGGCCCTGGCCGTCGGCGTTGTCCTCGGTGAACATGCCCCACTTCTTGGGCAGGTCACTCTTCGGCATGGTCTTGACCATGTCGAACGGCACCGCCGCAGCGATCGCCGGCGTGAAGAAGTAGTCGGCGACCCACTTGTACTTCGCCTTCTCGATCCAGTCGGCCCACGCGACGGTCATCATGTAGAAGGCCTTGTACTTGTCGGCCACCGTGGCGGCGGCCTGGTTGATCGGCGTCACCTCGGTGAAAGGATGACTTTGAGGCCGTCGACCTTGATGAGCTGCTCCATGGCGGCGGCGGCCTGGCTCGGATCCGACTGGTCGTCGGCGTACTTGAGCTCGATCTTGTACTTCTTGCCGTTCATCGTGACGCCGCCGGCGGCGTTGATGTCGGCCACGGCCTTGTCGTAGGCCCACTTCTGCTCCGAACCCATCATCGCGCCCGGTCCGGTCAAGCTGTTGACGGCGCCGATGGTGATGGTGCCGCCGTCGAAGCCCCCGGTGGCCTGCTCGTTGGTGGTACTGGAGGTCGACTCTCCGCTCGCGCCGCACGCCGAGAGCACCAGCGCGGCCGCGAGCCCGATGACGACGATGAGTGTGACGACGAGTACGAATCTCTTGCTCACTATTCGTTCCCCCTGATGCGGTCTGCTGGCCGGCAGCTGCGAAGCCGCCTCTGCCGGCATGTCCACGGACCCCCTGGCGGTCCGGTTTCCCTGGTCAGGACAAGCCGCTGTGCGCAGTCCCTTGGATCGCTCTGACCGTGACGCGCGAACCGCGCGCCGGAGAGAGCCTCACCTCACCTCCTCCCGGTCCCGAACCTTCGTCGCGAGGGCTAAGTGCTGCACGAACGCCCTTGCGGCCCATCACAACTCTGGCTCACCCCGCTGTCGACCTAGCGAACTCGCTTATCGCTATGCGGACAGCAAGATTCGCGCACCGTAGGGATTTCCCATGGATTTGTCAAGAGGCAAATCCATCCACAGTCTCATTGTGCACTTGTACACAAAGTATAAATGACCCCGTCGCTGCCAGGAGGGAGGCGATTCCCGTCCTCTGCGGCGGGTCGGCGAGATCGCGTCAGGACGGTGCAAGCCCGCTTAGCCGGGGCACGTCCAGCTCCTCGATCTCGGAGTGGAAGACCTTCGTCGCCGCTCCGATCGTGTTGTAGACCCGCTCGCCCTCGGTGGTCCCGAAGACCTCGCACACGCACTGGCCGCTGGCGAAGTCGAACAGGAACGTCATCTGCGTCGTGAGGACCTTCTCGTTCCAGAACGTGCAGTACACGTGGTCGGCGACCTTGAAGGCCAGGTACTCCTCGGTGTCCGCCTGGCCCTTTTGCGGCCCGTCGAGGGAGAGCCATGTCTCGTAGCGGTCGTTGAGGTAGATGTGCTGGTACACGACGTTGTGCGCGTAGTCGTTCTGGATCCGGGTGCCGGCCAGAGACACCGCCGCGTGGCGCTCGGCCGGAGCGGCGCCGGCGCCTTCCACGTAGCCGCCCGTGATCCGGGACTCGATGGCGCCGTCCTCCATTCGACTCCCGCGGACGGCCGTCACCACCGAGTTGCCCACGTCGAGCAGCAGGACGCACGACTGGTCCTGGTCGAACAGGAACGTGACGAAGTAGACCTGCTCACCCATGAGGAACGCCTGATAGGGAGACTTGCCTTCGGTCTTCTTCTCGTCGCCGGCGCCGAGCTCGAAGTCCAGGGAGCCCTTGCCGAACCGCACCCGGAGCCACTCCCCGGCGTCGTCGAGCCTGACCAGCATCTCGGTGCCTGCGAGTTCTGGCGTCGCGGCCGGCATGTACTCCTGGTAGTTGTAGGTCGCGCTCGCGTTGGCGGACCGCAGGAACTCCGCTCCCTGGTCCTTGAACGTGTCACGTGCACCCATGTGTCCTCCTGTTCGGTAGCGCATCGCGTCTCGATGAGTGGGTCTGTGAGGAAAGTGCGTGGTGCTGCGAGCGGCTCGCCGAGGCCCTGCCTCGTCAAGCGGACGAGGGTAGTCGGCGCCAGGGTCGCGTCGCAGGCGCAGCCAGGGTGGCGACGCTTTAGCGCGTAGGACTACACGAAACGCCCGGGCCGGTCAATGGCGGCCAGTTGGATCGGAACGCGGCGAGCGGGCGCACGGGAGCGGCGCGACCATGGTCCGGAGACTGGCCGGAGACGGCGTCCAGCTCGTCTGGATCCAGAGAAACCATGGCAAGTCGAGTCGCGCGAGCGAGCCGAGAGCCTCATGCATGCCCCGTCGCTCGCCGCGGCCATCCGGCGCCGAGCTCAGCCCGACGGTACCGGCGCATCCATCGGGTAGCCGTTCTGCTCCCAGTAGCCCGTCACGGGATGGTCGGTGACCTCGAGGCGCACGACCCACTTCACGTTCTTGTAGCCCAGCTGCTTGGGGACGACCAGGCGCAGGGGACCGCCGTGGGCGTCGGGCAGCGGCTGCTCGTCCAGGGTGTCGGCGAGCACGGTCTGGGCATCGTCGACGAGGCTCAGCGGGAGACTGTCCGCGTAGGTGCCGCCGAGGGCGTGGAAGTTCACGTGGGTCGCGGTCGGCTTCAGGCCCGCCGCGTCGAGGAGCGTCCTCGGCGCGACGCCGTCCCAGCGCAGCCGGTCCACCGACCAGCCCTCGACGCAGTGGAAGTCCGCGGTCTCGCTGCGGCGTGGGAGAGCGGACCAAGCCGCGTGGTCGAGCCGCAGCGGCTTGTCCACCAGCCCGTCGACAGTCACCACCCACTGCTCCGGGGAGACATGCGGCGCCTGCTCGACGTTCAGCGTGGGGAACGAATCGATCCCGGGGATCCCGCCGCTCGCGGCGGTGCGCCGGGCGACGCCTCCGCCGCGGAGGAAGGCCTCGACGAGGACGAAGACGCCGGCAAAGCCGGCCAGCAGCGCGCCGAACCCGATGAGGAACCGCCGGCGCGTCAGGCGCAGACGGCGCGGCTCCGGGTCGGCGGACGCCGGCGTGACTGCCTGCGCGGGGTCCTGCGGTCGAGCGACCACCGGCGGCGGCGCGCTCTCGCGGCGACCGCTCCGGCCGCGCCAGGCCGGAGATCATCTGGCCGACGCGACGTCGGTGCAGTATCAGGTGCACGATCACGGCCGCGGTGAGCACCAGGGCACCCCAGTCGTGGATGGAGCGCCAGGTCAGCAGAGAGATGCCGAACGCCGGGAGCAGCTGCACCGGCCTGTACAGGACGAGTCCGCTCAGAGCCGTGACGACGAAGGCGACCACCACGATGCCGGCGACGACGAGTCGGATCGTGATCCCTTTCATGCTTCCTCTTCGATAGCTGCCCGTACGATTCCCTCGTTCGCCGCTCCAACACTCCACGTGGCCAGCCGTGAGGTGCACACGAAGACGGGGCGCCGCCCGGTCTGAGCCGGACGGCGCCCCTCAGGCGCCTCGCGACCGTGAAGCGCCGCGGGCTGCTGCGAAGGTGGAGGGCAGGCGGGGGGTCGGCCCTCCGGGGACCGCAGCGGTCTCGGCCGGCGCCGCACGCTGCGGCGGGCGCCGGCCGGGTCTCTTACGCCTTCTCCAGCACCACCGTCGCCGGCGTTCAGGCTGGCGTCGACCTGGACGGTGAGCTCGGCGGGCTTGTAGCCGTCGGCCTCGATGCGGACGACGTACTCGTGCCCAGGCGTGAGGAAGTCGACGGCGACCTCGCCGAAGATGTCGGTCGTGCCGTGGCCGGCGACGCTGCCGTCGCGCAGCACGGTCACCGTCGCGCCCGCGGCGCACTCGTCGGTGTCGCCGAAGACGACGCTGCACGCCGACGAACGCCTTCTCCCAGCGGTGCAGGTTCTTGTAGTACACGCGCGGCTTGGTGCCGAGGGAGTCGCGGTAGCGCTGCAAGACCCTCCTCCTCGACCATCGCGCTCCACGTCGTCCTCCTCGGCGAGCACGAGCTTGATCGCCTCGGTGGGGCACACCTGGCTGCAGCGGGTCTCGGTCCAGCCGTCGTCGAGCAGGTGGGCGCAGCCGGTGCACTTCTGCGCCAGCTGCTTCTCCTCGTTCCAGTAGATGACCGAGTAGGGGCAGCTGGCGACGATCTCCTTGCGGCCCTTGGCCTTGACCGGGTCGATGATGACGAGGCCGTCGTCGCGCTTGTAGACGGCGCCGTCGGCGGTGAGGCAGGGCGCCTCGTCGCAGTGCATGCAGGGCATGGGCAGGTAGGCGGTCTGCACCAGCGGGTACTGGCCGCGCTCCTTGCGCTTGATGTTCATCCAGCGGTGGCCGTGCCAGGGCTGGGCCGCCGAGTACGGCGGGAAGTCGTTGTCGACGAACTCGTCCTTGTCGGCCAGGAAGCAGTCGTTGCAGTCGTGGCAGCGGGCGACGTCGATGATCAGGTGCCAGCTCTTCATGAAGCCTCCCCCTCCCACTTCTCGACTTGGATCAGACAGGAGTTGTTGGACATTGCCTGGGACGTCGGTGTGATCGTCCGCTTGTTGGTGAGGATGTTGACGCAGCCGGCGATGTCGGTGGACTCGCCGGGCTCGCCGGTCGGCAGGTAGTCGGCGCAGCTCTCGTAGGAGTGTACCGTGCCCGGCGCGACGCGTTCCGTGAGCTGTGCCGTGAGGATGACGGCGCCGCGGTCGTTGTAGGCGCGGACGAGGTCGCCCTCGGCGATGCCCCGCGCCTTCGCGTCCACGCTGTTCAGCCGCATGATCCAGTAGCGGTGGCCGTCCTCGTGCAGGATGCGGTGCTCGTCGACCTCGTTGAGCCACGTGCCCTTGGAGTCGCCCATGGTGTGGAAGCTGAAGCGCGGGTGCGGGCTCACCATCTGCAGCGGGTACTTGCCGTACAGCTCGGTGGTGTGGTGGCCCTCCCAGCTGGCGATGAACTGCGGGCCCATCGCCGGCCGCTCGGGATCGACGACGTCCATCTCGAGGTTCTTGAGCGTCTTGCTGACGAACTCGATCTTGCCGGACGGCGTCTGCAGGCCCTTGAAGCCGACGGTGTCGCCCGGGGCGCGGGCCCCAGTCGGGCGTGTCGCGCTTGCGCCCCTCGGCGAACCAGCGCATGGCCGGCGTGCTCTTGTAGTCGTCGGGGAACGGCACGACGACGTAGCCCTTCTTCTCGAACTGCTCCCAGGTGGTGATCTTGGGGAGGTCGGTCGCGTCGAAGTACGCCTTGCACCAGTCGACTCGTCCATGCCGCCCTCGGTGAAGACGTCGCCCATGCCCATGCGCTCGGCGACGGCGGCGAAGATGTCGTAGTCCGACTTGCTCTCGCCGAGCGGCTCGATGCACTTCTTCTGGAAGACGATCACCCGGTGGTTGGTCTGGTTGTGGTTGTCCGGGATGTAGCCCGAGCAGTTGCCGAACTCGCTCATGTCCCAGCGCTCGAAGTTGGTGCAGGCCGGCAGGATGATGTCGGCGAACTTGGCCTCGCCCTCCATCCAGATGGACTGGTTGACCACGGTGCGGACCTTGCCCTCGCGGTACGCCTTCACGTAGCGGTTGGTCTGCTGCATGGTGCCGAAGAACGAGCCGCCGTAGCGCCAGTACATGGTGACGAACGGGTAGCCCGGCGCCGGGTACTGGTACTTCTGCATCTGGCTCTGGATGGACGGGCCGCAGAAGCCCTTGCCGCGCCACTCGAACTTCTCGTGCATCATCGCCTCGGGGATGCGCAGGCGCGGGATGGCGATGCCCTCGGTGGAGTCGTGCGCGTTCACCGTCGGGTGGAGCCCGGTGCTGTGGGCGAAGATGCGGTAGAGCATGCGGTAGCCGGCCGCCGACTTCTCCGGGTCGCCGGACATGCCGCCCTCGGCGTAGCCGGGGAACACGAACGAGCAGTCCGACGGCGCGCCCTGGGACGTGCCCCAGATGTTGACTGCCCGGCTTGCCGTAGCCCTGCATGGCGGCGAGCGCGACCATGGTGCGCGCCCACTCGTTGCCCGTGGCCGAGCGGCAGGCGCCGCCCCAGCCGCCGAGGCCGCCGGCGGCGAGCATGACCTTCTTGGCGCCCCACTCGCGCGCCAGGGCGCGGATCTGCCGCGCGGGGATGCCGCACTCGCTCTCGGCCCACTCCGGCGTCTTGGGGACGTTGTCGGTCTTGCCGAGGACGTAGTCCTTCCACTCGTCGAACCCGGTGGTGCGCTCGGCGACGTACTCCTTGTCGTAGAGGTCCTCGGCCAGCCAGGTGTGGGCGATGCCGAGGCCGAAGGCGACGTCGGTGCCCAGGCGCGGCGCGAACCACTTGTCGGCAGAAGAGCTCGGCCGTCGGGTTGTAGTAGGGATCGACGAACACCATCTTGATGCCGAGCTCCTTCATCCAGTAGCGGCGTGAGGTGCTCTCGAAGGCGGAGTAGATGCCGCCGCCGGTGGACTCCGGGTCGGCGGACCAGAAGACGACCATCTCGGTGTGCTTGAGCGCGTCCTCGAGCAGGTCGTACTGCTCGGGGATGCCGAGGCGGTGGCTGTTGCCCCACATCGGCATGGCGCCCCAGTGCCAGCCCTCCCAGCTGTCGGGGTTGTGGGCCGTGTGGACCATCCCCATCAGGTTCAGGAAGCGGTAGTAGGCGCTGTGGCGGTAGCCCAGGTTGCCCCACAGGTGGTGGGAGCTGCAGGTGGTGAGGATGGAGCCGGGGCCGTTCTCGCGCTTCTCGCGGATGAGCTCGGTGGTGACGAGGTCGAGCGCCTCGTCCCAGCTGATCTCCTCGTAGCCCGAGACGCCGCGGTTCTGCGGGTTGCGCTCGCCCTCGGGATCCCAGTCGACGCGCTTCATCGGGTGCAGGATCCGCTTCGGCGAGTACACCATGGAGCGCTGCGCCTGCGCGTGCGGCGAGAGGGTCGTGCGGCGCGGCGGCGTGAACGTGCGGCCCCGCGCCTCGATCACCCAGTCGCCCTTGTCGTCGTCGGCGAGGTCGATCGGGTACATGCGGACGATCTTGCCGTCCTCCACGTCCACGAAGACCGGGCCGCCGGTCGTGCAGTTTGTGAGTCGCTGGACTTCGCCCATACTCGTGACCTCGCTTCCCAGACGCTACGTGACGGCCGACCACGGCCGCCCGCGTTCCCCCGAACGCCATTCATCCACGATGCGGACGAGCTGTACCGCATCATGGGCATCGTACCGTTGCGGGAGACCATGTCAAGCGCGGCCGCCGCTTCGGCCCGCCGCGCCACATGAGCTACACTCCTTCCTCGCGATGGGCCCTCAGACGACAGACCGGGAACGGGTGCGGATCGGCGTCCTGCTCGCCGGCGGCGAGTCGCGGCGCATGGGCCGCGACAAGCGCGAGCTGCGCCTCGGCGGCGAGACGCTGCTGCAGCGCAACCTCGCGTTTCTCGGCGGCATCTTCCCCGTGGTCGGCCTGTCGGTGAGGAGCGCGGAGCAGGCGCCGGACGACCTGCCGGACGGGGTCGTCGTCATCCCCGACGAGGTGCCGGGCTCGCCGCTCGCCGGCCTCGCCTCCATCCTCGGCCGGTTCGACGAGCCCGTCTTCGCCATGGCGGCCGACCTCATCGCGCCCGAGCCCGAAGCGGTCGGGCGCGTGCTCGCCGCGTTCGACGGCGTGGACGTCGCCCTCCCCGTGGCCGAGGACCACCTCGAGCCGCTCCACGCCGTCTACGGCCCCGGCTGCCGGCCGCACATGCGGCAGCTGCTCGCCGCGGGCGCGCACAGCATCCTCGACCTCTTCCCGCTCGTGCGCGTCGCGCGCGTGCCGTTCGCCGACACGCACGCCGTTCTTCAACGTCAACACGCCGGCCGACTGGGTCGAGGCCCAGCGCCGCCTGGGCGGCGGCAGCCGAGCCGGCGCCGGACCGGCCGGCCGGCGCAGACACGCCGGCGGGCCGGTCGTCCTCGGCGTCGTCGGCCGGCCCGACAGCGGCAAGACGACGCTCATCGAGAAGCTGATCCCCGAGTTCACGCGCCGCGGCCTGCGCGTCGGCGCCGTGAAGCGCGTGGCGAAGTTCGACATCGACGTGCCCGGCAAGGACTCGTGGCGCCACGGACAGGCCGGCGCCGACGCCTACACGGTCGCGTCGGCGTCGAAGCTCGCCTTCGTGGCGCGCAACGAGGCGGAGGCCGGCCTCGAGGAGATCGTCGCCCGCTACTTCGCCGGCTACGACGTGGTCGTCTGCGAGGGGTATCGCCGGGAGGCGCCCGACGTCGTGGAGGTCTTCCGCTCGGGCGCCGGCTACGAATCGACCGTGTGCGAGCCGGACGAGCCGCTGGCGCTCGTCACCGACGCCGGCCTCGCCCACGAGCACCGCTTCGGGCTCGACGACAACGAGGCGCTTGCACGATTCCTCGTGGAGCGCCTCGGTCTCACACCGCGCGGGTAGCGCCGGCCAGCTGGCGACGGAGTCTACGCGTCGGTCTCCATGACGGGCTCGAGCACCTCGAAGTGGGGCATGGACACGTTGCCGGTCGCCCACTTGATCGCCTCGTGCAGCTCCAGTCCCTCGGCGTGCTCGCGGGCCTGCTCCAGCGTCGCGAACTCGATGACGACCCGGATGTTGTTGGGGTCGCCGTCGACCCTGTACACCCGGGCGCTCTTCGATCCGAGGCGCCGGCGGCGCTCCTGGTCGTCCAGAAACACCTTCTTGAACGTCTCGTAGTCACCTACGACGTGGTCGATGATCAGCAGCGCCATGTGTCCCTCCCTCTGGCCGGACGAGCGGCGTCACCATAACGGACGCCGCGAGTCGTGAAAAGGGTCCGTGTACGAACACCCGACCGGCGCGGGCAGGACGCTGGCGCGCCCGCGCCGGTCGGTGGTACCCTCTGCTCGTCCAACTCCAAGCCCTTCGCCCTACGGCATCCGTCACGGGCGCTGGGCCGTACCACGGACAGACCGTGGGGCGGCGATGTGTGGTCGCCGTCGTGGGCCCTGGTGGAAACGCCAGGACCTCCCCGTGCTTGGAAAGGAGCCAGGGACATGACCATCCCGACCCATGGTGGTCGGGCCGTCGAGGCCGAGCCGACCGGTGAGGCGCGCACGACGGCCCCTCCGCCGCACCACCCTCGCCGAGGCGTGCGCCGCCGCGCCGACCTCGCACCGCGTCGCCCTGCGGCGCAGCTTCCGGTCCGTCTGCTCGCCGCGCTCCTCGTGCTCGCGACGCTCGCCCTCGCGGCGGCCGCCTGCGGCGCCGCGTCCGGCTCGTCGGCGAGCTCCGGCGGCGAGCCGCGCGAGATCAGCGTCTTCGCGGCCTCGTCGCTGACCGACGCGTTCACGCGGCTCGGCGAGGACTTCACGGCCGCCCACCCCGGCGTGACCGTGACCTTCAACTTCGCCGGCAGCAACGACCTGGTGACCCAGCTGCAGCAGGGGGCGCCGGCGGACGTGCTGGCGACGGCCGACACCAGGAGCATGGAAGCGGCCGGCGACCTGGCCGGCGCGCCGCAGGCGTTCGCCGGCAACAAGCTCGTCATCGCCGTGGCGCCCGGCAACCCCGAGCACATCACCGGGCTCGCCGACCTGGCGCGCGAGGACCTCAAGGTCGTGCTGGCGGCGCCGGAGGTGCCCGCCGGCAAGTACGCCGAAGAGGTCCTGGCCGAGGCGGGAGTCACGGTGAAGCCCGTCTCGCTCGAGGTCTCCGTCAAGGGCGTGGTCACCAAGGTCTCGCTGGGCGAGGCCGACGCCGGCATCGTCTACGCCACCGACGTCGACGCGGCGCAGGGCAAGCTCGAAGGGGTGGCCATCCCCGACGACCGTCAACGTGATCGCCACCTACCCCATCGCGGCGCTGGCCGCGAGCGAGCACCCCGAGGACGCGCAGGCCTTCGTCGACCTCGTCCTCTCCGCCGAGGGCCAGAAGGTCCTCGCCGACTACGGGTTCCTGCCGGCTCCGTGAAGAGCCGCCGTACGAAGGGGCGGGGCACCGGAGGGGCGCCGCTCTGCGACGGCGGCGACAACAGTGCGCGCGCGGACGCGCGCGAGAAGGAGCCGACCGGGAGCCTCGCCGTCGTCGCCGGCGACGCCATCGCCCCGCCGCAGCGCCCCGAGCCCGCTCCGTGGTGGGCGCCCGCCACCGACATCAGGCGCGTCGTCCGCCCCGGCGGCGACCGGGCGCCGCTCGGCTTCGTGCCCGCTCGCCGTGGTCGCGGTCGCGTTCCTCGACCCTGCCGCTGATCGCCCTGCTCGTGCGCGCGCCGTGGAGCAGCCTGCCCGGGGACCTCACGGCGCCGGGCGTGCTCACGG
This sequence comes from uncultured Thermoleophilia bacterium, assembly GCA_963741075.1. Classification (GTDB taxonomy): domain Bacteria; phylum Actinomycetota; class Thermoleophilia; order UBA2241; family UBA2241; genus CAIXSE01. Next base: position 122,619 of record CAVUGS010000019.1, on the reverse strand, counting down.
CGCTGCGCCTGTCGCTGATCTGCTCGGTCGGCGCGCTCGTGCCTCTCGCTCGTCTTCGGCGTGCCGCTCGCCTGGCTGCTCGCGCGCGTCCCCTTCCGCGGCCGCAACGTCGTCCGCGCCCTCGTGCTGCTGCCGATGGTGCTGCCGCCGGTCGTGGGCGGCGTCGCCCTGCTGCTCGCCTTCGGCCGCAACGGGATCGCCGGGCAGTGGCTCGACAGCCTCTTCGGCGTCACCCTGCCGTTCTCCACGGCCGGGGCGATGCTCGCCGAGACGTTCGTGGCCATGCCGTTCCTGGTCATCACCGTCGAGGCCGGCATCCGCGCCATGGACCGGCGCTACGAGGACGCCGCGGCGACCCTGGGCGCCGGGCGCTGGCGGACGTTCCGCCTGCGTCACCCTGCCGCTGATCGCCCCGGCGCTCGCGGCGGGGAGCGCCCTGTGCGTGGGCGCGCGCCCTGGGCGAGTTCGGCGCCACGATCACGTTCGCCGGCAACCTGCCGGGCACCACCCAGACCATGCCGCTCGCCGTCTACCTGGCGCTGCAGAACAACACCGACGCGGCGATCACCCTGAGCCTCGTCATGCTGGCCATCTCGCTGGCCGTCCTCGTCGGCCTGCGCAGCCACTGGTTCCCGTCGCGATGAGCGCGCTCCGCACACCAGCGAGGGAGGCGACGCGTGAGCCTCGAGGCGACCGTCGGCCTGCGCAAGGGCACGCTCGAGCTCGACGTCGAGCTCGACGGTCGAGAGCCAGGGCGTCGTCGTGCTGCTCGGGCCCAACGCCGCCGGCAAGACCACGCTGCTGCGCGCGCTCGCCGGCCTCGTGCCGCTGGAGCGCGGCAGGGTCGTGCTCGACGGCGTCGTCCTCGAGGACACCGCCGCCGGCGTGCGCGTGCCGACCGAGCAGCGCCCCGTGGGAGTGGTCTTCCAGGACTACCTGCTGTTCCCGCACATGACGGCGCTCGAGAACGTGGCCTTCGGGCTGCGCTCGCGCGGCGCAGAGCCGCGGCGCCGCGCGGGCGCGCGCCCTCGAGATGCTCGACCGCATGGGCCTGGCCGACCTGGCCGCGGCCAAGCCCCGGGCGCTCTCGGGCGGCCAGGCGCAGCGCGTCGCGCTCGCGCGGGCGCTCGCCACCGACCCGCGCCTGCTGCTGCTCGACGAGCCGCTCTCGGCCATGGACGCCGGCGCCCGCGCCGAGCTGCGTCGCGGCCTCTCGCGGCACCTCGCCGCCTACGCCGGCACCTGCCTGGTGATCACGCACGACCCCATCGAGGCGATGACCCTCGGCGACCAGCTGGTCGTCCTGGAGGCGGGCCGCGTGGTGCAGGCCGGCAGCCCGGACGAGCTCTCGTCGCACCCGCGCTCGCGGTACGTGGCCGACCTGCTCGGCCTGAACCTCTACCGCGGCCGGGCCGAGCAGGGCTCGGTGATGCTCGCCGGCGGCCACCGTCTGATCGCCGCGGACCCGGTGCCCGAGGCGGGCGAGGTGTTCGCCGTCATCCCGCCGCGCGCCGTCGCCCTGCACCGCGTGCTGCCCGAGGGCTCCCCGAGGAACGTCTGGAAGGGCGTGGTCGAGGATCTCGACGTCGTCGGCAACCACGTGCGCGCGCACGTGAGCGGCGAGCTGCCGATCATCGCCGAGGTCACGCCGGGGGCCGTCGCCTCCATGCGCCTGGACGACGGCGGCCCGGTGTTCGTGGCCGTCAAGGCCGTGGAGATCGAGGTGTACGAGGCGTGAGGCGCGCCGGTCGCGGTCTGGCCCGGGTTTCCTCACGCCGGGTTCTTCGCTACGCTCCACGGCATGAGCGAGCAGCAGGAGACCACGGCCGCGGGCAGACCCGCCCTCGTCGCCATCGTCGGCAAGAGCGACTCCGGCAAGACGACCCTCATCGAGAAGGTCGTGCCGGAGCTCGTCAAGCTCGGGCTGCGCGTCGGGACGGTCAAGCACGACGCGCACTCCTTCGAGATCGACCACCCCGGCAAGGACTCCTGGCGGCACGGCCAGGCCGGCGCGGAGGCCTACGTCATCGCCTCGCCGGAGCGGCTCGCCTTCATCACCAAGCTGGACGGCGAGCTCCCGCTCACCGAGATCGTCGGCCGCTACTACGGCGGCTTCGACATCGTCGTCGCCGAGGGCTACAAGCGCACCGCCCCGCACCGCGTCGAGCTCTTCCGCGTCGGCGCGGGCCACGCCGAGCCGCTCTGCGCGCCCGGCGAGGCGATCGCCCTCGTCACCGACGCGGACCTGCGAGCACGAGCACCGCTTCGGCCTCGAGGACGGCGCCGGCCTCGCCGCGTTCCTCGCCGCCCGCCTCGACGCCCTGCGCGAGTACTGATCGCGCCCGAGGCGCCCGTCCAGGCCCGGCCGCACCGCCGCGACGCCGCTCCCGGCCGCCGCCGCCAGCCCGCCGCGGAACGGCGTCTTCAGCTTGACAGCGCCCCCGCGCGCGATAGACGATGCCCATGATGCGGTCCACCTAATCCGCATTGCGGAATAGCTCGGAGCCCCGCGCGTCGGCCATCGCGCGCGGCTCCCTCGTCAGCGACCATGGGGAGGTGTGGGTATGGCGGAGGACATGAGCAAGACCGGCACCTCCGGCGAAACGACCCTCATCCGGGACATCAGCTTCTGCGGCGTCCCCGAGAACGGGTCCAATGCGTCGATGGTGGACGTGAAGGACGGCAAGATCGTCCGCATCCGCCCGATGCACTACGACTGGAAGTACAAGAAGGCGGATCTCAACCCCTGGAAGTTCGAAGTGCGTGGCAGCACGTTCGAGCCCAGCATGAAGACCCTGATCCCGCCGTACAGCATCGCCTACAAGAAGCGCGTCTACTCGCCCGGCCCGCATCCGCTACCCCATGAAGCGCGTGGACTTCGACCCCAACGGCGAGCGCAACCCGCAGAACCGCGGCGTGAGCAAGTACGTGCGCATCTCCTGGGACGAGGCGCTGGACATCATCACCAGCGAGATGAACCGCATCAAGGAGAAGTACGGCCCGACCGCCCTGCTCTACCAGTGCGACCAGCACGGCGAGAACAAGATCGTGCAGGCCTGCCACGGCGCCGGCCGCAAGCTGCTGCGCGCTGTGGGGCGGCTTCACCCTCCAGATCCGCCAGCCCGACAGCTGGGAAGGCTGGTGGTGGGGCAACAAGCACTTCTGGGGCTGCGAGCCCGTCGGCCAGGGCCAGCAGAGCAACCTGCTCTAGGACATCTCCAAGAACGCCGAGCTGCTGCTGTTCTGGGGCTGCGACCAGGAGACCACCCCGTGGGGCTGGCAGGGCCAGCTCCCGAGCCGCCTGAGCTACTGGTGGAGCGAGCTCGGCATCAAGCAGATCTACGTCTGCCCCGACCTCAACTACGCCGCCGCCGTGCACGCCGACCAGTGGATCCCGGTGCTCCCCAACACCGACGCCGCGCTCTACCTGGCCATCACGCACCGCTGGTTCAGCAAGGGCACCTACGACAAGGAGTACCTCGACACCCACGCCGTGGGCGTCGACAAGTTCGAGGCCTACGTCATGGGCGAGGAGGACGGCGTCGCCGAAGTCGCCGGAGTGGGCGGCGCCCATCTGCGGCGTCCCGGCGCGCATCATCAAGGCCCTCGCCGACGAGTGGGCGTCAAGCGCACCACCGTCGTCATCGGCAACGGCGGCCCCGGCATCCGCGGCCCCTACGCCACCGAGCCGGCCCGCCTGCAGGGCATCTGCCTCGCCATGCAGGGCCTGGGCAAGCCGGGCCGAACCAGGCCAAGATGATCGAGTGGGGCCTGTTCGACAAGCCCGACCAGTACGCCCAGCCCAAGCCGCTGCGCGTGCCGTACCTGCGCAAGGCCTACACCGGCGGCCACCCGGACGAGAGCAACCACCCGTCGTTCATCCCCAAGACCTTCATCCCCAAGGCCATCCTCGAGGGTGAGTGCGACTGGTGGGGCTGCGAGTCCGAGACCGCCGACCGCGTCAGACCAGTTCGTGCACTACAAGTACCCGGCCGACGGCTGCTCCAAGATCCACATGGTCTGGACCGACTCGCCGTCCTGGATCACCTGCTGGAACGCGGGCAACGACTACGTCAAGGCCATGCGCCACCCGGACATCGAGTTCATGTTCGCGCAGCACCCGTGGCTCGAGAACGACTGCCTGTTGGCCGACGTCATCCTGCCGGTGAACACCAAGCTCGAAGAGGACGACATCGCCGGCGACATCTTCAGCGGCCAGTATCAACCTGCTCTTCCCCGAGCACAAGTGCATCGAGCCGCTCGGCGAGAGCTTCAGCGACTACGAGATCGTCGTCATGATCGCCGAGCGCCTGGGCCTCAGGAGGAGTACACCGGCGGCAAGACCATCCCCGAGCTCATCAAGTACGGCTGCGAGACCTCGCGCTGCGAGGACCTCATCAGCTGGGAGGAGCTCAACGAGAAGGGCTACTACGCGGTCCCGACGGACGACGGCTGGGAGGACATCCCGGCCGGCTTCTACAACTTCTACAAGGACCCGGAGAAGCTACCCGCTCACCACGCCCACCGGCAAGCTCGAGTTCGAGGCCGCCGGGCCTCGCTCGAGAACTTCCCCGACGACCTCGAGCGGCCGCCGGTGCCCAAGTGGGTCGCCCAGGGCGTCACGCACGAGGAGACCATCGGCACGGAGCGCGCGCAAGAAGTATCCGCTGCTCGTCATGCTCCAACCACCCGCGCTGGAGCGTCCACTCGCCAGCACGACGACATCACCTGGCTCCGCGAGATCGAGACCTGCAAGGTCACCGGTCCCGACGGCTACCAGTACCACCCGCTCTGGCTGCACCCGTCGGACGGCCGAGAAGCGCGGCATCAAGGACGGCGACGTGGTCAGCATCTTCAACGAGCGCGGCACCGTGCTCGCCGGCGCCTACGTCACCGAGCGCATCATGCCCGGCGTGATCTACATCGACCACGGCGCCAAGTGGGACCCGATCGTCCCCGGCGAGATCGACCGCGGCGGCGCCATCAACACCATCGTGCCCCGCAGCACCACCTCCAAGAACGCCGTCGGCCACGCCGTCAGCGGCTTCCTGGCCGACGTGCGAGAAGACCGACATGGAAGCGCTGAAGGCCAAGTATCCGGAAGCGTTCGAGAAGCCGTTCCACCCCTGCGCTGGTCCCGGCTTGGAAGCCTGCATCTGGGGGAGGGCGTGATGGGCAAGGTCCTCGTCATCGATCTGAACATCTGCAACGGCTGCTACAACTGCCAGGTGGCCTGCAAGGACGAGCACGTCGCCAACGACTGGTCGCCCATCGCCAAGCCGCAGCCCGACACGGGCCAGTTCTGGAACAAGGTCAACGACCTCGAGCGCGGCCAGGTGCCGAAGGTCAAGGTCACCTACCTGCACAGCATCTGCCAGCACTGCGACGACGCGCCGTGCATCCCGGCCTGCAACGTCGACGCGATCTACCAGCGCGACGACGGGGCCGTGATCATCGACCCGGACAAGTGCCGCGGCAACCAGCTGTGCCTCGAGGCGTGCCCGTACGAGGACGTCATCTACTTCAACGACTCGCTGAACATCGCCCAGAAGTGCACGTTCTGCGCGCACCTCCTGGACGACGGCTGGACCGAGCCGCGCTGCGCGGACGCCTGCCCGACCGGGGCGTTCACCTTCGGCGACGAGGACGACCCCGAGATCAAGGAGCTCGTCGCCAAGGCCGAGCCGCTCAAGCCGCGAGCTGGACGTCAAGCCGCGCGTGTTCTACATCGGCCTGCCCAAGCCGTTCATCGCCGGCGCGGTGTTCGACAGCGAGGCCGACGAGTGCACCGAGGGCGTCACGGTCACCGCGACCAACGTCGGCAGCCGGGCCACGCTGCCGAGGCCGTCACCGACAGCTACGGCGACTTCTGGCTCAAGGATCTCGAGCCGGGCGAGTACACCCTGCTCGTCGAGAAGTACGGCTACCTGCCGCAGAAGATAGGCCCCGTGGACGCGACCGCCGACATCAATGTCGGCGACATCGCCCTCTGGAAGGCGGAGTTCATCGACGCCTGAGTCCAACCCGGGTATCGGGGGGAAGGGCCCGGCTCCTCAGGGAGCCGGGCCCTTCTTTGTTTCCGACCGATCATCGCCTCCTGGGCGGCGCAGGAGGCCGCGCGGACGGCTTGGCACGCGCCGGGCGCGGCGGGTCCAACAGCCGCACTTGATTGCCCCCCGGGCAGGCTCTACAGTGAACAGTGCGACAGCGTCAACGGCTGCGCGTACCGCAGTCGCGGCGCGTGGAGAGACGGGAGACTAGGACATGCCAAACCTCGGTGCACCAGAACTCATCATCATCGCTCTGGTGATCCTTCTGCTCTTCGGCGCCACGCGGCTGCCGAAGCTCGGCAGGTCGATGGGCCAGAGCATCAAGGGGTTCAAGGACGGACTCAACGACGCCAGCGAAGACGACGAGATCGTGGACGTCAAGCGCGACGCCACCGCAGAGACCAAGGACGACGCGAAGGCTTCCTGAGCTTCGCGACGCGAAGTCAACGACGACGGCCCGCCATTCGGCGGGCCGTCGTCGTTAACGCTTGCCCGCTGCACCCGCCCGGAGGTCAGGACGGGCGCGCCGCCCGTGTCAGCGGCTCAGCAGGCAGACGGCGTGGGCGGCGATGCCCTCCCCACGCCCCTCGAACCCCATGCCCTCGGTGGTCGTCGCCTTGACGCTGACGGCGTCGCTGCCGGCGCCCAGGGCGGCGGCCAGTCGCTCGCGCATCTCCAGCCGGTAGCCGGAGAGGCGCGGGCGCTCGCAGACGATGGTCACGTCCGCGTTCTCGACCTTCCAGCCGGCGTTGGTGAGCCAGGCGACCACGCGCTCGAGGAGCACCATGCTGGAGGCGCCCTCGAAGGCCGGGTCGGTGTCGGGGAACAGCTCGCCGATGTCGCCGAGGCCGGCGGCGCCGAGCAGCGCCGTCCATCAGTGCGTGGACGGCCACGTCGGCGTCGGAGTGCCCGGCGAGGCCCTGGGCGTGGTCGATGTGCACCCCGCAGAGGACGAGCTCGCGCCCGTCCGCGAAGCGATGCGCGTCGTAGCCGCCGCCGACCCTAAACGTCGGTCTCGACCTCCCAGGACAGCAGCGCGCCGGCCAGCGGCAGGTCCGCCGGCGTGGTGATCTTGACGTTGGCGGGCGTGGAGGGCACGAGACGCACGGCGTAGCCTCCGCGCTCCAGGAGCATCGCGTCGTCGGTGGCGCCGTTGAGGTCCGTGCGCGCGTACACGTCGCGCAGGGCGGAGGCGCGGAACACCTGCGGGGTCTGCGCCGCCCACAGGCCGACGCGGTCGACGGTGCCCGCCACCGCGCCGCCCTCTCCCTGCCGCTTGAGCGTGTCGCTCACCTCGACGGCCGGGACGGCGCCGTCCGCGCCCTTGAGCGCGCTGAGGCAGGCCTCGAACACGTGCTTGGAGAACAGCGGCCGCGCGCCGTCGTGGACGGCGATGACGGCGGCGCTCTCCGGCACCTCGACCAGGCCCGCGCGCACCGAGTCGGGGCGCGTCGCGCCGCCCTCGGCGACCAGGAGCGGCTTGGCGTCGTCGAACATCGTGAGCTCGTTGGCGAAGCGCACCGTGTGCGACGGGTGCAGCACGACGACGATGCCGTCGACGCAGCTCATGTCGAGCAGGCGGTGCACTGAGTGCGCAAGGATCGTCTCGCCGCCGAGGCGCAGGAACTGCTTGGACTCCCCGTCCGGCAGTCCCATCCGCTGGCTTTCGCCGGCGGCGGCGACGATGACCCAGGTCTCCCCGGCTTGCTGATCCTCCATGTCCATCTCCTCCAGGTCAGGTCGTCCGCCGGGAGGCCCTTCGGGCCGGCGGACGCTCAATGGCATTCCGTGCTCTGCGTGGCACTACGATTAGTCTCGTGTCGGCGGCGGGGCGCTCACACGGCTGAAGATCATCTTGCCCGAGGGGCTCTGCAGGACGCTGGTCACCTCGGCCTTGACGCGCGAGCCCACCAGGGTGCTGCCGGCCTCGACGACGATCATGGTGCCGTCGTCGAGGTAGCCGACCCCCTGGTCGTGCTCGCGCCCTTCTCGCAGGATCTTGACTTCGATGACCTCGCCGGGCAGCACGGCCGGCTTGACCGAGTTGGCGAGGTCGTTGACGTTGAGCAGCTTGACGCCCTGGATCTCGGCGACCTTCTTGAGCGTGTAGTCGGTGCTGATGATCTGCGCGCCGGAGTCCTTGGCGAAGCGCACGAGCTTGGCGTCGACGGCCTCGATGTCCGCGTAGTCCGTGCCGTCGATGGTGACGGCGCCGGAGCTGTTCTGCAGGCGCTTGACGTAGTCGAGGCCGCGGCGGCCGCGCACGCGCTTCTCCGCGTCCGCGGAGTCGGCGAGCCGCTGGAGCTCCTCGACGACGAAGCGCGGCACGAGGAGCTCGCCCTCGACGAACCCGGTGTCGATGATCTCGAGGATGCGCCCGTCGATGATGGCGCTGGAGTCGAGGAGCTTGGCCGGCGTGAGCCCGGGGATGATCTCGAACGCGCCGCGCACACCCAGCAGCCGCAGGATCTCGACGTGCTTCTTGGCGGCGAGGTAGGCGGTGAAGTAGCCGGCCAGCAGGTAGATGGGCACCGTGAGATACGGCCCGACGATGGGGATGCGGACGAGGGCGATGCTGATGAGCGTGGCGATGAAGAGGCCGACCACCACGCCGCCGATGCCGACCACGACCTCGGCGCCGCTGGCCCGCGCCATGACCTCGTCCACGTGGTCGAGGCCGCGGCGCATGAGGCGCGAGAGCACGACCCCGAGGAGATAGCCCAGGACGAGGCCGGCGAACGTGAAGACGACCAGCCAGATGACCTTGCCGTCCTGGTCGAGCGCAGGAGCGAACGACGACGCGCGGATGCGGTCGGCGAGCTGGTACCCCGCGAGCGCGCCCAGCAGGGCGAGCAGCACGCGGATGGCCGGCTGCAGGACGCCGCGCGGCCTGCGCGGGCGGTCCGGCTGCGCCGGGCTCAGACGACGGGAGCGGGCTCTCGGGAGTCGTCGGCAAGAGCGGGTCCGTCGACGTGGATGTCCTCGAGAACGGTCTCCAGGAACGCGTTGGCCTCGTCCTCCGTGAAGTCGCGGGCGTACATGAGCTCGCTGGCGAGGATCTTCTTGGCCTTGCTGAACATCTGCTTCTCGCCCGTCGACAGCCCCTTGTCGGCGTGGCGGATGGCCAGGTTGCGGACCACTTCGGCGACCTCGAAGATGTCGCCGGTCTTGAGCTTGTCGCGGTTGTGCTTGTAGCGACGGCTCCAGTTCTTGGGCATCTTGGTGGGGTCGCCGCGCAGGACCTCGAGGACCCTGTCGACGACGTCGCTCTCGATGACCTTGCGCAGGCCGGCGCGATCGGCGTTCTCGACGGGGACCATGACGGTCATGTCGTTGTGCAGGATCTGGATGGTGAGGTAGTCGCGCTGCTGGCCGAGCACTTCCTTCTGCTCGATCTTCATGATCTTGCCAGCGCCGTGATGCGGGTAGACCACCTTGTCTCCGACTGAATACATCAAACCCCCCACTCGTCGTTCGTGGCCCCGGAGGCCGGCCTGTCCGCGCTCTCGTGCAGGAGAGCTGCGAACGCCCCACGCACGTCGGCCGCACCGGCGACATGGCCACCGGTCCGGCGTGCATCGGCGGCCGGGACGACGATACGGTCGAAGCCGGCACGGCCGGCTTCGGCGATACGTCGCTCGCTCTGGCTGCAGGATCGAAGTCCGCCCGTCAGGCTGATCTCCCCGAACACCGCCGCCCCGGCGGGAAGCGGTAGGTCGCGCTGCGCTGAGGCGACAGCGAGTGCGACTGCGAGGTCCGCCGCGGGCTCGTCGATGCGAATTCCGCCTGCAATTGTAACAAAAATGTCGGAACTAGACAACTTCAGCCCTGCATGCCTCCCGAGGACCGCCACGAGCATGGCGAGGCGGTTGCGGTCGAAGCCGACGGCGACGCGACGCGGCATCGCCAGTTCGGTTTGGTTGACGAGCGCCTGGACCTCGACGAGGAAGCAGCGCGTGCCCTCGACGGCGACGTGCACGGCGGAGCCGGCGGCCGGCGCCGCGTCGCTGAGGAACAGGGCGGAGGGGTCGGGCACCGTCTTGAGGCCCGACCCGGTCATCTCGAAGATCCCGAGCTCGTTGGTGGAGCCGAAGCGGTTCTTGGCGGCGCGCAGCGTGCGGTAGAAGCGGTAGCGGTCGCCCTCGAACTGCAGCACCGTGTCGACCATGTGCTCGAGCACCCGGGGGCCGGCGATGGCGCCCTCCTTGGTGACGTGACCGACGAGGAAGACGGCGGCGCCGGTGTCTTTGGCCAGGCGGAGGAAGCGGCCGGCCGCCTCGCGCACCTGGCTCACGCTGCCCGGCGCCGACGTGAACCCGTCGCTGTACAGCGTCTGGACCGAGTCGACGACCACGAACGCCGGGCGGGCGGCGGCGACGGTCTCGATGACGAGATCGAGCTCGGTCTCGGCGAGCACGTCGATGTTGGCCGTGCCCTTGCAGATGCGCTCGGCGCGCATCTTGACCTGCGCCGCCGACTCCTCGCCGCACACCAGGAGCGCCGGGCGGCCGGCGGCGACGTTGTCGAGCACCTGCAGCAGGAGCGTGGACTTGCCGATGCCGGGCTCGCCGCCGACCAGCACGAGCGAGCCCGGGACGATGCCGCCGCCGAGCACGCGGTCGAGCTCGTCGATGCCGCTCGAGAAGCGCTCGGTGGCCGAGGAGACGACCTCGGACAGACGGACGGGGCCGGCGGCGCTGCCGCCGGCCCCGTCGCCGGTCTTGCCGCCGCGGCCGCGCCCCTTGGGCGGCGCCACGACCTTCTCTTCGACGAACGAGTCCCAGGCGCCGCAGTCCGGGCAGTGGCCGAGCCACTTGGCCTCCCGGCGGCCGCACTCGCCGCAGGTGAAGACGGTCTGCGTCTTCGCCACGGTCAGCGGCCCACGCGGCCGCGCGTGCCTGGCGCCGTCACGGCCCTCAGGCGCCGGCGGACGCGCCGCCGGCGTCGGGACCGTCGCTCTCGCCGCCCGACGGCGATCCTGACGGACCCACGCCCTGCGAGACCGGCTCGTCGAGGCCGACCATGGGCAGCTCGACGCTGCCGCCGACGACCTCGCCGTTGACGGTGAGCACGGTGTCCTCGTTCTGCCCGTCGACCAGCACCACGGTGCCCTCGGGGAAGGCGCGCTCGAGCATGGCGTCGCTGAGCTTGTCCTCGATGTACCGCTGGATGGCGCGGCGCAGCGGACGCGCGCCGAGCATGGGGTCGTACCCCTTCTCGACGAGCACGTCGCGGCCGGCGTCGGTGAGCTCGATGTCGACGCCGCTCACCTTGAGCTGCTGCCGCAGCCGGTCGATCATCAGGTCGACGATGGAGCCGATCTCGGTGCGCTCCAGCTTGTGGAAGACGATGACCTCGTCGACGCGGTTGAGGAACTCGGGCTTGAAGACGCGCTTGAGCTCGCCGGTGATGCGGCCCTTCATGTCGTCGTAGGTCATGCCCTTGTCGGCCGTCTGCGTGAAGCCGAGCGGCGTGTCCTTGGTGATCATCGCGGCGCCGATGTTGCTGGTCATGATGAGGATGGCGTTGCGGAAGTCCACGGTGCGGCCCTGCGAGTCGGTGAGGCGCCCGTCCTCCAGGATCTGCAGGAGGATGTTGAACACGTCCGGGTGCGCCTTCTCGATCTCGTCGAACAGGATGACGCTGTAGGGCTTGCGGCGCACGATCTCGGTGAGCTGGCCGCCCTCGTCGTGCCCGACGTAGCCGGGCGGCGAACCGACGAGGCGGGACACGGAGTGCTTCTCCATGTACTCGCTCATGTCGATCTGCACGAGGTGGTCCTCGTCGCCGAAGAGGAAGTTCGCCAGCGTGCGGGCGAGCTCCGTCTTGCCGACGCCCGAAGGGCCGAGGAAGATGAACGAGCCCGTGGGCCGGCGGGGATCCTTGAGCCCGGCGCGGCTGCGCCGGATGGCCTTGCTGACGGCGCGGACCGCCGGGTCCTGGCCGACGAGCCTGACGTGCAGCTCGTCTTCCATGCGGAGGAGCTTCTTGCTCTCGGCCTCGGTGATCTTGACCACCGGGATGCCCGTCCACATGCTGACGATCTCGGCGATCTCGTCCTCGCCGATGCTGGCGCGCATGCCCTCGTCGCTGGTCTTCCAGGCGTCCTCGAGCTCGAGCTTCTTGTGGCTGAGCTTGCGCTCCTTGTCGCGAAGGTTCGCCGCCTTCTCGAACTCCTGGGCCTCGATCGCCGCTTCCTTCTCCTTGCGCACGCCGCTGATCTCCTCTTCGAGCTCACGGTAGCTGGGCGGCGCCGTCATGGTGCGGATGCGCATGCGGCTGGCGGCCTCGTCGACGAGGTCGATGGCCTTGTCCGGCAGGAACCGGTCGCTGATGTAGCGGTCGGCCAGCTCGGCCGCCGAGCTGAGCGCCTCGTCGGTGATGCGGATGCGGTGGTGGGCCTCGTAGCGGTCGCGCAGGCCCTTGAGGATCTCGACGGTCTCCTCGACCGACGGCTCGGCCACCTTGATCTGCTGGAAGCGGCGCTCGAGGGCGGCGTCGCGCTCGAGGTACTTGCGGTACTCGTCCATGGTGGTGGCGCCGACGGTCTGCAGCTCGCCGCGGGCCAGCGCCGGCTTGAGGATGCTGGCCGCGTCGATGGCGCCCTCCGCGGCGCCCGCGCCGACGAGGTTGTGGAGCTCGTCGATGAACAGGATGATGTCGCCTGTCTCGCGGATCTCCTTCATGACCTTCTTGAGGCGCTCCTCGAACTCGCCGCGGTACTTGCTGCCGGCGACGAGGGCGGCGAGGTCGAGCGTCCACACCTGCTTGCCCTTGAGCAGCTCGGGGACCTCGTGGTTGGCGATGCGCTGCGCGAAGCCCTCGACGATGGCCGTCTTGCCGACGCCCGGCTCGCCGATGAGCACGGGATTGTTCTTGGTGCGCCGGCTGAGGATCTGCATGACCCGCTCGATCTCGGTCTGGCGGCCGATGCACGGGTCGAGCTTGCCCTCTTCGGCGAGCTTGGTGAGGTTGCGGCCGAACTGGTCGAGGACCTTGGCGGCGCGCTTGCCCTCCGCGCCGCCGGCGCTGCCCTGCGCGCTGCGGCGGCCGGGGCCGCTGAGCGCGCGCATGACCTCGTTGCGGATCTTCTCGGGCTCGGCGTCCAGGTCGAGCAGGATGCGCGCGGCGACGCCCTCGTCCTCGCGCACGAGGCCGAGGAGGATGTGCTCGGTGCCGATGTAGTTGTGGCCGAGGCTCAGGGCCTCACGAAGCGCCAGCTCGAGGACCTTCTTGGCGCGCGGCGTGAAGGGGATCTGGCCCTGCGGCGACTCCTCGCCGGAGCCCACGATGCGCACGACGGCCGCGCGGACCTCCTCGACGGACACTTCGAGACCGTCGAGCACGCGCGCGGCCACCCCCTCCTCCTCGCGCAGCAGCCCGAGCAGCAGGTGCTCGGTGCCGATGTAGTTGTGCTTGAGGGAACGGGCCTCTTCTTGAGCGAGGACCACGACTTGTCTGGCGCGTTCGGTGAAGCGTTCGAACATGCGGCCACTCCTTCACGATACGGGTGCCGCTCGGGTCTTCTGGGGGAGACAGAGACGGCGTCCGGTGCTTGCTCTCAGTCTCCGGGATACCCACTCTCGCCCCACCGGAGACACGACGTAAGTCTATGGTACCCGATTCGCCGGACGACGCGACCCGCACGGCGCTTGCCCCGCCCCGGTATCATGTGGGCCTTGGGGCACCGCCCGTCTTGACGAGAGGAGACGCACGCATGCGCCGCATCATCACGTGGTCCGTCCGTGGCAGACACCCCTGGATCGTCATCGCCGTCTGGATCGTGATCGCGGGCGCCCTCTCCATGGGTCCCAAGCTCCAGAGCGTGACCACCAACGACGCCTCCAAGGGCCTCTCGGACAAGGTGGAGAGCAAGCGCGCGGACGCGCTCCAGCAGTCGGCGTTCGCCGACGCCAAGGGCACGCCGGTCATCGTCGTGTACAGCTCCGGCGCGCCGCTCACGGCCGCCGACAAGGCGGCCGTCGAGGACGGCAAGGCCTGGCTGCTGAGCGGTGAGGAACCGGTCAACAGCGCGAGCGTGCAGTACTCCGAGGACGGCAAGGGAGCGCTCGTCTTCGCCAGCCTGAACGGCAACCCCGGCGACGAGGCCTTCAGGGACTCCGTCCAGCAGATCCGCGACCACTTCGGCGACACGGTCGCGGGCATGGAGGTCCGGGTCACCGGCCCCGGCGGCCTCATCACCGACGTCTACAAGATCTTCCTCAACGCGGACATCAAGCTGCTCGTCGGCACCGTGATCCTCGTGCTCGTCCTGCTGCTGCTCATCTACCGCTCGCCGGTGCTGCCGTTCGTGCCCCTCGTCGCGGTGGGGTTCGGGTACTTCGTCGCCGGCGGCGTCCTCGCTCTGCTCGCCAACGCGTTCGACGTGACGCTGTCCGGCCAGGCGACCTCCCTCATGGTCATCCTGCTGTTCGGCGCCGGCACCGACTACGGCCTGCTGCTGATCTCGCGCTACCGCGAGGACCTGCGCCGCGAACCCGACGCGCGCACCGCACTGGCGACCGCGCTGGGCGAGACGTGGGAGGCCATCGCGGCGAGCGGCCTCACCGTCACGCTCGCCGTGCTCACGCTGCTGTTCGCGCAGTACGGCGACTACCGGTCGTTCGCGCCGGTGCTCGGGCTCGGCGTGTTCGTCACCCTCATCGCCGGCCTCACGCTCATGCCGGCGCTGCTCGCGGTGCTCGGCCGCCGCGCCTTCTGGCCGCGCGTCCCCAAGCTGGGCGACGCGACGAGCCACCGCACCTGGGAGCGCGTCGCCGAGTGGGTCGCCGCGGGGCCGCGGAGGGCCGCCGGCATCGTCGCCGCCATCCTCGTGGTGCTGGCGCTCGGCTGCCTCTTCTACAGCCCGCGCTTCAGCTTCACCGAGGACTTCCTGACCAGCATGCCGTCGAGCGAGGGCTACACGCTGCTCGAGAAGCACTTCCCCAAGGGCGCGCTGGCGCCGACGACGGTGCTCATCAAGGCGCCGCAGGCGCCGCCCGAGTTCGTCACCGGCATGATCACCGGCGCGCTCAACAAGAGCCCGGGCGTGGCCGCGGCCTTCCCCACCGGCACGGCCATGGACGGCAAGCTGCTCAGCTTCCAGGTCATCTTCAAGGGCGACCCCTACTCGAGCGAGGCGCTCCAGCAGGTGCGCGAGCTGCGCACCACAGCGCGCAAGGCGGCCGCCTCCGGAGGGGGCACCGCCCTCGTCGGCGGCCCCACGGCCACCCAGGCGGACACCTGGGCGCAGAGCAACCGCGACACGCTCGTCGTCGCGGTCGTCGCCCTGGTGGTGGTCGGCGCGATCCTCATGCTGCTGCTGCGCGCGGTGATCGCGCCGGTCTACCTGCTCCTGACCAACGTGCTCTCGTACCTCGCCGCGCTGGGGGCGACGATCGTCATCACCGAGAAGATCCTGGGCTGGGACCACATCAGCTACCGCATCCCCCTGTACATGTTCATCTTCCTCGTGGCGCTGGGCAGCGACTACAACATCTTCATCACCACGCGCATCCGCAGCGAGGCGATGGCCGGAGGGCTGCGCGACGGCACCGTCAAGGCGCTGTCGGCGACCGGCGGCGTGCTCACCAGCGCCGGCATCATCCTGGCCGGCACGTTCCTGATCCTGCTCTCGCAGCCGGTCAAGGACCTGGCCGAGATCAGCATCGGCGTGGCGCTGGGCGTGCTCATCGACACGTTCCTGGTCCGCACCGCGCTGGTGCCGGGGCTCACGCTGTGGATCGGTCCGAAGGTCGGCTGGCCGGGCCCGCGATGGACGAACGAGAGCATCGAGGCGGAGCAGGCGGCCGAGCCGCGGCCGTTCGCGGCGGGCGGCGAGCCGCTCGGGGACGAGGCCTGACGGCGGAAGAGCGCGACCCCGCTCGCGACGCACCGTCGCGGCCGCAACGCGCGGTCAAGCAGACCGCGCTCGGTCAGCTGCGCAGCGCCGGGAAGAGGATGACGTCGCGGATGCTGGGCGCGCCGGTGAGGACCATCACCAGCCGGTCGAGGCCCATGCCGAGGCCGCCGGTGGGCGGCATGCCGTGCTCCATGGCCTCGAGGAAGTCCTCGTCGAGCCGGTGCGCGGTCTCGTCGCCGTCGGCGAGGTCCTGCATCTGCTGCATGAAGCGCTCGCGCTGGTCGTCGGGGTCGTTGAGCTCGCTGAACGCGTTGCTCAGCTCCATGCCGGCGATGAAGCCCTCGAACCGCTCGACGAAGCGCGGGTCGTGCGGGGTCTTCTTGGCGAACGGGCTGGTCTCGAGCGGGTGCTCGGTGATGAACACCGGCTGGATGAGCTTGGGCTCGACGCACTCGCTGAACAGGTCGTCGACCTGGGCGCCCCAGGCCGGGGCGAGCGGGACGACGTCCTCGAGCCCCTTCTCCTTGATGCGCGCCTGGAGGTCGGCCACCGTGCGCGCGTCGTCCGCGCCGATGTCGATGCCGGTCTCGCTCTCGATGGCCTTGCGCATGGTGAGGCGCGGCCACGGCGGCGTGAGGTCGATCTCGTGCTCGCGGAAGGTGACCTTGAGCGCGCCGACGGTCGCGGCCGCGTCGGCGGTCATCTCCTCGACCATGGTCATGACGTGGTTGTAGTCCACGTAGGCCTCGTAGGTCTCGAGCATCGTGAACTCGGGGTTGTGCTTGAAGCTCACGCCCTCGTTGCGGAAGTCCTTGCCGATCTCGTAGACGCGGTCGATGCCGCCGATGATGCAGCGCTTGAGGTACAGCTCGGTGGCGATGCGCAGGTAGAGGTCGCGGTCCAGCTCGTTGTGGTGCGTGATGAACGGCTTGGCCAGGGCGCCGCCGTAGAGCGGCTGCAGCACCGGCGTCTCGACCTCGATGAAGCCGCGACCGTCCAGGAACCTGCGGATGGCGGCGATGATCCGGGCGCGCTTGACGAAGACCTCGCGCGAATCGTCGTTGGCGGCGAGGTCGAGGTAGCGCTTGCGGTAGCGGGTCTCGACGTTGGTGAGCCCGTGGTACTTCTCGGGCATGGGGCGCAGCGACTTGCTGAGCAGCTGCCAGGAGGTGATGCGCAGGCTGAGCTCGCCGCGCCGGGTGCGCATCATGGCGCCCTCGGCGCCGACGAAGTCGCCCAGGTCGACGTGCTCGAGCGCCGCGTAGCGCTCGTCGCCGAGGGCGTCGAGCTGGCAGAAGAGCTGCAGCTCGCCGCTCAGGTCCTTGAGGACGACGAAGGTGAGCTTGCCGTGCACGCGGCGGGCGACGACGCGGCCGGCGATGCGGCGCACGTCGCGGCGAGTCCTGCCCCGCCTCGAGCGACTCGTAGGCGGCCTGCAGCGACCCGATCTCGTCGCGCGGCTGGTACCTGGTGGGATACGCGGCGCCGGTCTCGCGCCAGGCGGCGAGCCTGTCACGCCGCTCGGCGAAGACGTCGCCGTGCTCAGCGTGCTGCTCGTCCACGGCGGGCGTCAGGCCTTCTCGATGTCCAGGACCTTGAACTTCTTGGAGCCCTGGGGCACGGCGACGGTGACCTTGTCGCCGGGCTTGTGACCGAGGATCGCCCGGCCGACCGGTGACTCGTTGGACAGCTTGTGCGCGCCCGGGTCGGCCTCGGCCGAGCCGACGATGGCGTACTGGACCACGTCGCCGCGCTGCATGTCCTGCAGCGTGACCTTGGTGCCCACGCCGACGACCTCGGTCGAGATGCTGTCGGAGTCGATGACGATGGCGCTGCGCAGACGCTCCTCCAGCGAGAAGATGCGCGCCTCGAGCATGGCCTGTTCGTTCTTGGCGTCGTCGTACTCGGAGTTCTCCGAGATGTCGCCGAAGTCGCGCGCCGCACGGATGCGCTCGGCGACCTCGTCGCGCTTGACGGACGAGAGATACTCGACCTCTTCCTTGAGGCGCTGGAAGCCCTCAGGCGTGAGGATGATCTCACGGTCGACCACAGATTCCTCCTCTTTCAACGCGGCAACGCGGCCCCGTTTGAGGCCGCGTGCCGAAGTGGCGAGCAAGTATAGGGCATGCCCGGCCAGAGCGCAAACGGAGCGAAACGCCGTCGACGCGTGTGCGACGAGAGCCGCGGCGACGGCTCCCGGAGGGGCGATCAGAGGCCGAGCAGCGTGCCGATCTCGGCCTCGTCCCGCGCCCGCATGAGCTCCAGGGAGAAGCGGCTTGTCGAAGGCGCCGTGGCGCCGGAACCTGGGCCAGAACTGGCGCAGGTGGCCGACGGCGCGGCCGCCCAGCTCGGCGATGGCCTCCGCCGCGAAGCGGCGCACCTCGGCGAGCTTCTCGTCGGGCGCCGGCTCGGCCGCGCCCAGCACCTGCGCGAACAGCCACGGCGCGCCCACGGCGCCGCGGGCCAGCATCACCGCCGCGGCGCCGCCGTCGAGCAGCGCGAGCGCCGCCGCCCGCCCGTCCACGTCGCCGGAGGCGATCACGGGGACGGGCAGCTCGGCGGCGAGGGCGAACGTCACGGCGTGGTCGGCGTGACCGCGGTAGAGCTGCGCCGCCGTGCGCGGGTGGATGCACACGGCGGCGGCGCCGGCGGCGACCAGCCGGGGCGCCGCCAGGCGCCCCAGCCCGTCGCCGTCCCGCAGCCCCGAGCGGATCTTGACGGTGACCGGGACGCCGCGCCCCGGCGCGGCGTCCTCCACGGCCGCGACGACCGCGGCGACGATGCCGGCGGCGCGGTCCGGCTCCGCGAGCAGCGCCGCGCCGGCGCCCGTCTTGACGACCTTGCGCACCGGGCACGCCATGTTGAGGTCGACCAGGTCGGCGCCGGCCGCCACCGCCCTGCCCGCCGCGTCCGCGAGCACGTCGGCGTCGGCCCCGAACAGCTGGAAGCCCGAGCGGGTGCTCGTCCTCGCCGTGGGCGAAGTAGTCCAGCGTGCGCCGGTTGTCGTAGTGCACGCCGTAGGCCGAGATCATCTCCGTGAACACGAGGCCGGCGCCCCAGCGGCGCACGCTGCGCCGGAACGCCGGCGTCGTGAGGCCGGCCATGGGCGCCATGAAGAGCCGCCGCTCGAGCTGCGAGACCGCCGAGGGCGAGCGGCCGGAGCAGCGGGTCGCCCGGGCCGGCGTCGGCGGGCGGCCGACCGTGCGCGCTGACGCCCGTCACGCCCGTCACGCCTGTCGCCTCAGCCCCGCTGCTGGCGCCGCATCACGATCTCGATGCCGCGCAGCGTGAGGAACTGGTCGACCTTCTCGATGACGTCGGTGTGCCGGGCGATCATGTCGGCGAGCCCGCCGGTGGCGATGACCGGGCACTTCTCGCCCAGCTCGGCCCAGATGGCGTGCACGACGCCCTCGACCTCGCCGGCGAACCCGTACACGGCGCCCGACTGCAGCGCCTCGGTGGTCGACTTGCCGATGGCGTGCTCGGGCTCGATGAGCTCGACCTTGATGAGCTTGGCCGCCCGCGAGGTGAGCGCCTCGAGCGAGACCTCGATGCCGGGGGCGATGGCGCCGCCCAGGTAGTCGCCCTCGGCGGAGATGACGTCGAACGTGGTGGCCGTGCCGTAGTCGGCGACGATGCACGGCCCGCCGTACATCTCGTAGGCGGCGACGGCGTTGACGATGCGGTCGGCGCCGACCTCGCCCGGGTTGCGCGTCTTGATGCGCATGCCGGTCCGCGCCCCCGGGCCGACGACGAACGCCGCGATCTCCGAGGTGCTTCTCGCACATCTCGACCCACTGCTGCGTGAGCCGCGGGACGACGGAGGCGATGCCGACCTCGTCGATGCGTCTCGCGCACGTGCGTGCCCTTGAGCGAGAAGAGGCCCTGCAGCATCCCGGCGATCTCGTCGGCTGGTGCGGTGCCGCACGGTGGCCATGCGCCACTCGTCGACCACGGCGCCGCCGTCCATCAGGCCGATGTGGGTCTGCGTGTTCCCGACGTCGACGACCAGCAGCACCGTCAGACCTCCAGGTCGAGGGCCAGGTCGATCCAGGGCGCGCGCGTGGTGAGCGCGCCGGCGGAGATGACGTCGACGCCGGCCTCGGCGAGCTCGCGCACGCGCTCGAGCCGCACGCCGCCGGAGACCTCGACGACGGCGCGCCCGGCGACGCGGGCCGACGGCCTCGCGCACCGTGGCCGTGTCCATGTTGTCGAGCAGCACGATGGTGGCGCCCGCAGGCGAGCGCCTCGTCCAGCTGCTCGAGCGTGTCGACCTCGACCTCGAGCGCGTGCAGGTGCGCCGCGCCGCCGCGCACCAGCGCGACCGCGGCGGCGACGCCGCCGGCCGCGGCGACGTGGTTGTCCTTGATCATCGCGCCGTCGAAGAGGCCGAAGCGGTGCGGCGTGCCGCCGCCGTGCACGACGGCCTGCTTCTCGAGGGCGCGCAGGCCGGGCGTGGTCTTGCGCGTCGCGGCGATGCGGGCCTTGGTGCCGGAGGTCTCGGCGACGTAGGCGGCCGTCAGCGTCGCCACGCCGCTCAGCCGGCAGAGGAAGTTGAGCGCCGTGCGCTCGGCGGCCAGGATCGCCGCCAGCGGGCCGCGCAGCTCGGCGATGCACGTCGCCGGCGGCGAAGCGCTCGCCGTCCCGGATCAGGACCTCCACGTCGAGCGCCGGCGTCGACCTGCCGCGCCGTCTCCTCGAGCGCGGCCACGCCGGAGAGCACGCCGGCCTCGCGCGCGACCACGCGGGCGACTCCGAGCGCCGGATCGACCAGCCGCGCCGTCTCTTCGAGCTCGCCGTACGCCGGACAGCACGCCGGCCTCGCGGCGACCACCCGGGCGGCGCCGTCGCCGGCGAAGACCGACCCGGTGAGGTCGCCGTAGCCGGCGAGGTCCTCGCGCAGGCGCGGCGCGCCGCGGTGCGCGCCGCCTGCTCGGCAGCCGCTCCGGCGCGCTGCCCCGGCGGCCGCTCACGCCGGCCCCACCTCTGGCCGACGCCCTCGCGTGCGCTCGTGCTCCGGCAGCCGCAGCGTGATGTGCTTGCGCCAGCGCTCGTCGTCCAGCTCCGGGAAGTCGTCGCGAAGGTGCACGCCGCGCGACTCCTCGCGCAGCAGCGCGCACTTGGCGATCTGCGTCCCCAGCGTGAGCATGTTGAGCACCTCGTACTCGGCCTCACCCAGGCGGCTGAAGCGCAGCTCGGAGGTGAGGCCGCTCGAGCTCGTCCAGCGCCGCCTGCAGCTCCGGCGCCGCGGCGCAGCACGCCGACCTTGTGCTGCATGATGTCGGTGAGCCGGCTGCGGGCGGCGGCCGCGTCGCTGCCCCCGCCGCCCCCGGCCGCCTCCGGGATGTCGAAGCTCAGGCGGCGCACGTCCTCGCCGAGCCGGCCGATGTAGCGGTCGAGGTCGCGCACCACGCGGTCGGAGAAGACGAGGCCCTCGAGCAGCGAGTTGCTGGCGAGCCGGTTGGCGCCGTGGACGCCGGTGCTCGCCACCTCGCCGCTGGCGTACAGGCCGGGCACCGTGGTGCGGCCCCAGACGTCGGTGACGACGCCGCCGATGAAGTAGTGGCACACGGGCGCGACCGGGATGAGCTCCGTGGCCAGGTCGAGCCCGTGCTCGCGCAGGCCCGGCGGTGACGCGCGGGAACCGCTCCTGCAGCCACGCCGGCGTCGAGGTGCGTGGCGTCCAGGTAGACGTGGTCGCGTGCCCTCGCGGCGCATCTCGGCGACCATGCCGCGCACGACGATGTCGCGCGAGGCCAGCTCGCCGCGATCGTCGTACGCGGTCATGAACCGCTCGCCGGCCGCGTTGCGCAGGTAGGCGCCCTCGCCGCGCAGCGCCTCGGTGATGAGCTGCACGGTCTGCTGGCCCGGCGTCGCGAGGCCCGTGGGGTGGAACTGCACGAACTCCAGGTCGCGGATGGCGGCGCCGGCCCGGTAGGCCATGGCGACGCCGTCGCCGGTGGCCACCGTGGGGTTGGTGGTGCGTCCGTACACCTGCCCGGCGCCGCCCGTCGCGAGTACGGTGACCATGGCGACGTTGAGCGTCAGCCCGCCGTCGGCGAGGTTGAGCGTGAGCGCGCCGACGCAGCGGCCGTCGACGGTGAGCAGGTCGATGACGAACTCGTCCTCGTAGAGCTGCACGCGGCTGCCGAGGCGGGCCGCCTCGGCGAGGGCGCTGGAGACCTCGCTGCCGGTGGCGTCGCCGCCGGCGTGCACGATGCGCGGCAGCGAGTGCGCGCCCTCACGCCCGAGCACGATCTGCCCGTCGACCTTGTCGAACCGCGGGCAGATCTCCATGAGCTCGCGCACGCGGTCCGGGCCCTCGTTGACGAGGACGCGCACGGCCTCCTCGTCGCAGAGGCCCGCGCCGGCGCCGATGGTGTCCTTGAAGTGCAGGTCGGGCGAGTCCTCCTCGCCGATGGCGGCGGCGATGCCGCCCTGGGCGAGGAAGGTGGTGGTCTCTTCGAACGTGGACTTGGTGAGCAGGCCGACGCGCCAGCGGCGCGCGGCGCCGATGGCGGCGGTGAGCCCGGCGATGCCGCCGCCGAGCACCAGCACGTCGAAGCTCCGCCGATGCAGAGGCTCTCCGGAACGGCTCGCGACGTAGGGGCGCGTCATGGGACTCGCCTCAGCGCCCGCTCGTCATCGGTCACCGCTCACCCTTCCGTGGCGTCGTACAGCCTCACCTGCTGGTCGCGGGCAGTGGCCCGGCCCAGCCCGGCGACGTCGATGTCCGGCATGCCCCTCGCGTGCTCCCACACCTCGGCGAGGGGCACGAGCACGAACGCTCGCTTGACCATGCGCGGGTGCGGGAGCGTGAGCTCGGGATCGTCGGACTCGGCGTCTTGGAAGAGCAGTATATCGATATCGAGCGTGCGCGGCCCAAAGCGCAGTCCGCGCACGCGGCCGTGCTCGCGCTCGATGCGCTGGCACTCGTACAGCAGGTCCAGCGGCTGCAGGCCGGTCTCGAGGCAGACCACCTGGTTGAGAAAGGCGCCCTGGTCCGCGAGTTCCTGGGGAGCCGTCTCGTAGATGCGGGACGCGGCGACCACCTGCGTGGCGGGCAGCGCCGAGAGCGCTTCGCGCGCGGCGCGCAGGTACTCCGCCCGGTCACCGAGGTTGGAGCCGAGCGACACGAAGACGCGTCTGCCCGACGAGGCGCGGAGCGGGCGCCTTCGGCGCCTCGCTCGACGGCTACCGGGCTGTTCACGACGGTGCGCACCACCTCGACGCGCGCCGCGTGGATGGGCAGCTTGGTCGGCGGCGCGATCTTGCTCACGGCCACCTCCACCAGCACGGGGTCGAACTCGTCCCAGAGGCCGTCGCAGATCACCGTGGCGAGGCGCTCGAGCAGGTGGAACTCGCCGCCCTCGACGACGCTGCGCACGCAGTCGACGATGCGGCTGTAGTTGACCGTGTCGTCGAGGTCGTCGCTCTGGCACGCGCCGCGCGACTGCGGGTCGAGGCGCACGTCCACGACCAGGGTCTGGCCGATCGCGCGCTCCTCCGCGGTCACGCCGCAGCGGCCGCGCAGCTCGATGCCCTCGAGGATGATGGACAGGCTGTGCGTCATCGTGACCTCCGTGGCTCGGGCCGTGGCCGATCAGGGAGCCGTGACGCCCTCGCGCACGGCGAGCGCCACCCGCAGCGCTTCGAAGTTGGGCTTGACGTCGTGGACGCGGAAGACGTGCGCCCCGGCGAGGTAGCCGATGACCGTGGTCGCCACGGTGCCGACGACGCGGTCGGCCGGCTCCGCGCCGAGGATCGCGCCCAGGAACCGCTTGCGCGAGGCGCCCAGCAAGCACCGGCCGGCCCAGGGCGGTGAAGCGGTCCAGGCCGTCGAGGAGGGCGAGGTTGTGCGCCACGGTCTTGCCGAACCCGATGCCGGGGTCGACCATGACCTGCTCCTCGCGCACGCCGCGCGCGAGCGCGAAGGCCAGGCGCTCCTCGAGGAAGCGCAGGACCTCGTCGACGACGTCGTCGTACACGCGGGTCGTCCTGCATCGTCTTGGGCTGGCCCTTCATGTGCATCAGGCACACCGGGCAGCCGGACTCGGCGACCACGTCCACCATCTCGTCGTCGAAGCGCAGGGCGCTCACGTCGTTGAGGATCGTCGCCCCGGCGGCGAGCGCGCGGCGGGCGACCTCGGCCTTCATGGTGTCCACGGAGATGGGGACGCCCACGCTGCCGGCGAGCGCCTCGATCACCGGCAGCACGCGGCGCAGCTCCTCGTCGGCGGGCACCATCTCGGAGCCCGGCCGCGTGGACTCGCCGCCGATGTCGACGATGGAGGCGCCTTCACGCACCAGCGTGAGGGCCTGCTCGAGCGCGGCGTCGGCGGCGAGGAACCTGCCGCCGTCCGAGAACGAGTCGGGCGTGACGTTGACCACGCCCATGATGGCGGGGAACGGCAGGTCGAGCGAGAACGTCGGCGCGGCCGGCAGCATGGCTGGCCGCGTCAGTGCGGCGCGTTGATGAGGGCGAACACCTCGGCGCGCGTGGCCTCGTTGGTCTGGATGAGCCCGCGCACGGCGCTGGTGACGGTCTTGGCGCCCGGCGTGCGCACCCCGCGCATGCTCATGCACAGGTGCTCGGCCTCGATGAGCACGAGCGCGCCGGTCGGTTGCAGGGACGCCTCGATGGCGTCGGCGACCTCGCTCGTGATGCGCTCCTGCAGCTGCGGACGCGCCGCCACCTGGCGCACCACGCGCGCCAGCTTGCTCAGCCCGGCGATGTGACCGTGGCTGCTCGGGATGTAGGCCACGTGCGCCCGCCCGTGGAACGGCAGCAGGTGGTGCTCGCAGATCGAGTAGAAGTCGATGTCCTTGATGAGCACCATCTCGCGATGGTGGTCGCCCGGGATCGCCGTGAGCAGCTCCGCCGGATCGGGCGCGCCGATGCCGGAGAAGATGTCCACGTACATGTCGGCGACGCGCTGCGGCGTCTTCTGCAGCCCCGGACGGTCCGGGTCCTCGCCGATGCCCTCGAGGATGAGGCGTACGCCGGCCTTTATCTTGTCGGAGTCCACGTTGTCTGGGACGGGCCGTCGCCGGCCGGTCAGGTCGCCTCGGGGTTGACCGGATTGACGTGCGCCGGCTTGGGCACCGGCGGCTGCTTGGCGCGCTGGCGCTTCTCGGGCTCCGGCGGCAGGCCCGGCACGGCGTGCCGCCTCCTTCTCGTCGCGCTCGCGGAACACCTCGTCCTCCGGCATGCCGTCGACCAGGTCCTGGAACTCGTGCGCCTCGATGGTCTCGCGCGTGATGAGGATCTTGCTGATGCGGTCGAGCAGCTCGCGCTTCTCGACCAGCAGGTCCTTGGCGCGCTGGTGCGCCTCCTCGATGATGCGCCGGATCTCGTCGTCGATCTGCCGCGCGATCTCCTCCGAGTAGTCGGCCTGCTGCTGGAACTCGCGGCCCGAGGAACGGCATGGACTGGTCGTGGCCGAGCGTCCGCGGACCGAGCTCCTCGCTCATGCCGTAGCGCATGATCATCTGCTTGGCGGTGCTCGTGGCCTTCTCGAGGTCGTTGGCGGCGCCGGTGGTGATCTCGCCGAACACGACCTCCTCGGCCGCGCGGCCGCCGAGCGTCATGGAGAGCGTGTCCATGAGCTCCTGCTTGGTGGTCAGGAACTTGTCCTCGGTCGGCAGCGAGATGGTGTAGCCGAGCGCCTGGCCGCGGCTGACCACGGAGATCTTGTGCACCGGGTCGGTGAACTCGAGGAAGTGGCCGACCAGCGCGTGGCCCATCTCGTGGTAGGCCGTGATGGCCTTCTCCTTCTCGCTGATGATGCGCGTCTTCTTCTCGGGACCGGCGAGCACGCGCATGATGCCCTCTTCGAGCTCGGTCATGCCGATGAGCTTCTTGCCGTGGCGCGCCGCGAGCAGCGCCGCCTCGTTGACGAGGTTGGCCAGGTCGGCGCCGGTGAAGCCCGGCGTCTGCGCGGCCAGCGCGTCCAGGTCGATGTCCTTGTCGATCGGCTTGCCGCGCGAGTGCACCTCGAGGATCTGCTTGCGGCCCGGGCGGTCCGGGCGGTCGACGACGATCTGCCGGTCGAAGCGGCCCGGGCGCAGCAGCGCCGGGTCGAGGATGTCGGGGCGGTTGGTGGCGGCGATGAGGATGATGTTGTCCTTCATCTCGAAGCCGTCCATCTCGACGAGCAGCTGGTTGAGCGTCTGCTCGCGCTCGTCGTGGCCGCCGCCGAGGCCGGCGCCGCGGTGGCGGCCGACCGCGTCGATCTCGTCGACGAAGATGATGCAGGGAGCGTTCTGCTTGGCCTGGTCGAACAGGTCGCGCACGCGCGAGGCGCCGACGCCGACGAACATCTCGACGAAGTCGGAGCCGCTGATGCTGAAGAACGGGACGCCCGCCTCGCCGGCGACGGCACGCGCCAGCAGCGTCTTGCCGGTGCCGGGCGGGCCGTACAGCAGCACGCCCTTGGGGATGCGGGCGCCGAGCTGCTGGAACTTCTTGGGGTTCTCGAGGAACTCCTTGATCTCGTGCAGCTCCTCGACCGCCTCTTCGACGCCGGCGACGTCCTTGAACGTCACCTTGGGCGAGTCGACGCTGACGCGCTTGGCGCGGCTCTTGCCGAAGCTCATGACCTTGGAGCCGCCGCCCTGCATCTGGTTCATGATGAAGAACCAGAACCCGATGATGAGCAGGATCGGCAGGATGGTGAACAGCGCGCTCGACCACCACGGCGACTTGGGGCTCGTGGCGTCGTAGGACACGTTGTACTGGTCGAGGAACGCGGTGGTGGCGGCCGGGTCGGTGTAGGCGACGGAGTACTGCTCCTGCTTGCCGTTCACCGGCTTCTTGGTGACCTCCATCGTCTGGTCCTTGACGTTGATCGCCACATCGGCGACCTGGCCGTTGACGACGTCGTTGACGAAGCTGGGCTGTGACCTTGTCGGCCGCCGGCGGATCGACGGTGCCGGTGGACACCTTGACCAGCGGGTTGTCGGTCTTGATCTCCGGCGGCTGCAGCGTCGTCTCGGTGATGTCGGTCACGTAGTACTGCTGCCCGCCCGTCGTGGTGACCTTGGCGGTCGAGGTGTCGGCCGTGTCGAAGATGACCGTCTTGACGGCCCCGCTCTGAAGGTCGTTCTGCAGCACCGTCTGCGTGGTGACGAACGGCGCGGCGTAGATGGCCTTCGGCGTGCTGTTGGCCTTGTTGCCGGAGATGACCCACTCGATGAACATCGCCACGATGATGACGATGAGGATGGGAAACAGAGCGCTACGGATGAATCTGCTCACGGTGACCCTTCTGGACGGGGGCGGACTCCGGGGCCGACAGGGTACCTCGTTCTGCCTGCAAATCGACCGTCCGGTGACCGTAACATACCCGTCCGACTACAGCAAAGAACCCGCCTGGTCGACGATGTCGGCGGCCGCCTCGGGGGTGAGGACGCCGATGAAATCGAGCGTACGGAAGTGGTCGGCGAGGTCCAGGCCGTAGCCGACGACGAACTTGTCCGGGATCTCGAAGCCGACGTAGCGGCACGGGATCTCGGTGCGCCTGCGCGACGGCTTGGTGAGCAGCGCGCAGATCTCCAGCGAAGCCGGCTTGCGGCTGCGCAGGTTCTTGAGCAGGTAGCTCAGGGTGAGTCCCGAGTCGATGATGTCCTCGACGATGAGGACGTCCCTGCCGGCGATCTCGAGGTCGAGGTCCTTGAGGATGCGGACCACGCCCGACGAGTCGGTGGACGAGCCGTAGCTGGAGACCGCCATGAAGTCGAGCGCCACGGGCACTTCGATGCGCCGCGCGAGGTCGGCCATGAAGAACACGGCGCCTTTGAGCACGCCGACGAGCAGCAGTTCCTTGCCCTCGTAGTCGCGGGTGATCTGCGCGGCCAGCTCGTCGACGCGGGCCGCCAGCGCCTCGCGGTCGACGAGTACCTCAGAGATCGGCACGTTCACGTTCCCTCCTGGACGACGTGCAGTGTCATGACAGTACTCTGGGCCACCCGGAAGGCCTGCGCAACCCTGGCGGGCGCGGCGCCCCCCACCCAGGCGGCGCGCCCGTCGACGTCCAGCACCACCGCCCGGGGACGCCGATCGGCCGGGACGCGGGCGGCGGCGAGGTAGTGGGCGAGCGTCGTCTCGACGCCGAGGCCGAGCGGCGCGAAGCGCTCTCCGCGGCGCGGGTGGCGCAGCGTGACGCGCCGCGGCAGGCCGTCGAGGCCGGCGAACGCCTCGCCGGCCCGCGCGGCCTCGAGGTCGATAGCGGCGCCGGGCAGCAGCCTCACGCGCCAGACGACGCCGCAGAAGCCGACCGCCACACCGGCTGCGCCGGCGCTCGCGACGGCCGCGCCGTCCACCACGGCCGCCGCGCACGCGTGCGCGGCGGCGACGGCGCGGATGCGCAGCACGCCGCGCGCCCTGGCCGCCTCGAGGCCGTGGCCGAGGTTCAGGCGGCCGGCGTCGTCGGTGCGCTCCGCGAGCCGCAGCAGCGCCTCGACGAGGCGCCGTTCGACCAGCGCCTCGCCGCCCATGGCCCTGCGCAGCAGGTCGTGCAGGACCAGCGCGCGCAGCGCCGGCGGCTCGGACGCCAGCGCGGCGAGGTCGACGGCGGCGAGGTCGTCCGGGCCGCGGGGGGCCTCGATGCGCCGGCGCGCCTCGGAGGCGGCGGCGGCGAGCACCTCCGCCTCGGCCGCCGCCTGCTCGGCCGCGGCCGCGAGCGTCTCGGCGACCCGCGGGTTCAGCGCCGCGAGCCGCGGCAGCACCTCGAGACGCAGGAGGTTGCGCGCGTAGAGCGGCGCCGCGTTGGTCGCGTCCTCCCCGTACTCGATGCCGGCGGCACGGCAGTACTCCCTGATCTCCGCCGCCCCGACGCCGAGCAGTGGCCGCGCGCAGGTCGCCGTCCCGCGGACGCATCCCCACCAGCCCGCGCGGCGAGGCGTACTTGGCCAGCCGGTAAAGCACGGTCTCCGCCTGGTCGTCGCGATTGTGCGCCGTGACGATGGCGTCGTAGCCGTGCTCCGCGGCGAGCTCGCGCGCCCGCCCGTACCGCTGCGTCGCGGGCGCGCGCCTGGAAGTCCCGGCCGGAGAGACGACCGGCGAGGCGCTCCACGTGCAGCGGCACGCCGGCCGCCGAGCAGGCGCGCTCGACGATGAGACGGTCGCGGTCTGAGTCGGCGCCGCGCAAGCCGTAGTCCACGTGCAGCGCCGCGAGCTCCAGACCGAGGCCGAGGCGGCGGTCCGCGGCGCGCACCAGCGAGAGCAGCGCCATGGAGTCGGCGCCGCCGGACAGCAGCAGCAGGGCGCGTTCGCCCGGCCGCAGCGTCTGTGCCGTGGCTGCCGCCTCGGCGACGCGACGCTGGAGCCGGAGACACGCTGCGGGCAGACGCGCCACAGCCGCCTCAGAACGAGACGACCCGGTCGCTGCGCACGGTCGCCTCGGCCAGGTCGTGGATGGTGGCCACGCGCGCGTGCGCGACGATGCGGTCCTCGGTGAGCCCGCGCGTCGCGCAGCAGGTGCCGCAGCAGCTCACGTCGACGCCCTTCTTCAGCAGTTCGACGAGGTGGTGCTCCAGGGAGGCGTGCGCCCCGCGCGGGTCCTGGCCGGCGGTCGCCGCGGTGACCGCGTCGCCCATGAGGAAGACCTCGACGTGCTCGCCGCGCAGCGCCAGCGCGTCGGCCAGCCGGAAGGCGTTGTAGGGCCCCTCGCTACCGTAGGGCGCGGAGTTGACGACCAGCAGGACGGACATGGGACCTCCTCGGCGGACGGCCGCGTGCGGGGATGCGGCCAGCATAGCAGAGGGCCGGGGCGCCGCAGCCGCCGCCAGATCGGCGGCCGCGCCGGCGCCCCGGCCCGAAGTGCGCAGGCAGGCGTGAGGCGAGGGCTACTCCGTCGCCTCGCCCGGCCCCTCGACCTTGTCGCGCTGGTCCGCCTTCACCTCGAGCAGGTACCGGTAGGCGAGACCGCCGACGATGCCGCCGATGGTCGGGAAGACGATGAACACCCACAGCTGCGCCAGCGCCCAGCCGCCGACGAACAGCGCCGGCGCGAGGCTGCGCGCGGGGTTCACGGAGGTGTTGGTCACCGGGATGCTGATGAGGTGGATCAGGGTCAGGGTGAGGCCGATGGCCAGCGGCGCGAGACCGGCCGGCGCGCGCCGGTCCGTCACCCCGTGGATGACGAGCAGGAAGGCGAAGGTGAGCAGCAGCTCGATCGACGATCGCCGCCGCCAGCGAGTAGCCTGCCGGAGAGTGGTCGCCGTAGCCGTTGGCGGCGAAGCCGTCGGAGAGGCTGAAGCCGGCCTTGCCGGAGGCGATCACGTAGAGGACGGCCGAGGCGCAGATCGCGCCGATCACCTGAGCGACGATGTAGACGATCACCTTGGCTGCCGGGGAACCGCCCGCCGGCCCAGAGGCCGAGGGTGACCGCCGGGTTGAAGTGCCCGCCCGAGATGTGGCCGACGGCGTAGGCCATGGTCACCACGGTGAGGCCGAAGGCCAGGGCGACGCCGAGCCAGCCGATGCCGCTGTTGCCCACCGAGGCCGCGAGCACGGCGGCGCCCGTGCCTCCGAACACCAGCCAGAACGTACCGAAGAACTCCGCGACCGCGGCCTTGCCTGTGTTCATCTGCCCACCACCAAGTCAGAGCTTCTACTGTCGTCGCGGGGGTTACCCGGTGGCTC
This sequence comes from uncultured Thermoleophilia bacterium, assembly GCA_963741075.1. Taxonomy (GTDB): domain Bacteria; phylum Actinomycetota; class Thermoleophilia; order UBA2241; family UBA2241; genus CAIXSE01. Next base: position 92,060 of record CAVUGS010000019.1, on the reverse strand, counting down.
GCGATTCCTACCCCGAGCGGCGAAGCGCCGCGGCGGTGCGCTCAGCGGTCCAGCGGAGGATCGCGAACGGAGGAAAGAGAAAGGCGCCCGAACGGGCGCCCAGGAAGGTAGATGGTAGCGGGGGCAGGATTCGAACCTGCGACCTTCGGGTTATGAGCCCGACGAGCTACCGGACTGCTCCACCCCGCGACGTTGGACGACAGATTGTATACGTTCTGACGCTCGATTGTAAAGTACCCTGCAGGGACCGCCCTCACGCGCGGCGTAAAGGGCAGGCGAGATGTTCCGATACACTCCACTGACGATGGACGGTCTCGGGGCGACAGGCAAGGGGCAGGCAAGCCGCGCGGCGGTGCTCGCGGCGAGCGCGATTCTCTGCGCCTGCGTGCTCGCTCTGCTGGTCGCGGCGCTCGTCCCCACAGCGGCTCAGGCGTCGCCCGGTTCCGTGGAGAGCCTGGAGGCGCAGGCGCGCAGCGTCCGGCGCGAGGTCGAGCGCCTCGACCGCCGCGCCGAGGTGCTCACCGAGAAGTACAACGCTCGCGCGCGCCGCCCTCGACGCCGTCAACATCCGGCTGCAGGAGGCACGGCGCGACCTCGAGCGGGCACGGGTCGAGCTCGACGCCGCCCAGGCGCTGCGCGGCGAGCGGCTCGCGGCGATGTACAAGAGCGACGGCTACAGCGTGCTCGACGTGCTCTTCAACCTCAACGACCTCGGCGAGGCCGGCACCCAGCTCGGGTACTTCCGCTCCATCGACGAGGCGGACCGTGCGACCGTCGCCCGCATCGCCGCCATGGAACTGCAGATCCAGCAGCTGACGAAGCAGATGGACGCCGACCGGGCCGACGCGCTGGACAAGGAGATGGGACTGCGCGAACAGCAGGCCGCGATCGAGGACGAGCTGGCCGCGCGCGAACAGCTCCTCACGGACCTCGACGCGCGCGTCAAGAAGCTGCTCGCGCAGCAGGCCAAGCTCGACGCGGCTGCCTCCGCGCGCCTGGCCAGGGCCGCCGGCGTCGACCTGGCCACCATCCACGGCACGCCGGCGCAGATCGCCGTCGTCAAGGAGACGATGAAGTACCTCGGCATCCCCTACGTGTGGGCCGGGGCCACGCCCTCGGGCGGCTTCGACTGCTCGGGCCTCGTGCTGTACGTGTACGCCAAGTTCGGCGTCCAGTTCCCGCACGGGGCCACCATGCAGGCGCACATGGGCGACCCCGTCTCGCTGGCCAACGCCCAGCCCGCCGACCTGGTCTTCTTCGGCTACCCGGCCTTCTACCACCACGTCGGCATCTACATCGGCAACGGCCTGTTCATCGAGGCGCCGCACACCGGCGACGTGGTCAAGGTGAGCCGGCTGGCGGGCCGGGGCTGCGCGCTCATCTGCCGGTACGACATCAGCCTGCCCTGACGCCGCCGGCCGCCCGGCGCGCCGGTGCGCACTGTCCCCGTCCCGCACGACGCGGTAGACTGCCGTCATGCCGTGGTACGCGCTCCTCATCGTCGCCCTCGCCAGCCTGGCCGTCGTCATCGGCGGATCGGCCTACGTCGGCCTCAAGGCGTGGCGGCTCGCCAAGCACGGCGCGGCCGTGTCGCGCCGCGTCTCGCCGCTCGTCGACGGACTCACCCGCAGGGCCGACGAGGCCGCGGCCGCGGCCGAGCGCCTCTCGGCCGACGGCGAGCAACTCAGCGCGAACCTCCTGCGCATGCAGCGCTCCATCGCGCGCCTGCAGGTGATCGCGCAGAACCTCAACGACGCCCTGCGCCCGTACTACCTCATCGCCGGCTGGCTCTCCGGCGAGAAGGAGTGGAGCGACCTGGGCATCTGACCGACCGGATACCGGAGCGGCCGGCTGTGGCCGCAGCTCCGAACACGGACGGGCCCGGGACCCTCTGCGCGAGAGTCCCGGGCCCGTCCGCGTGTGCCGCTCAGCTCACTGCTCGAGCGGCGGCAGCTCCCCCCAGCCTCGCAGCATGTAGTAGTCCTGGAGCATGGAGACCATCTCTTCCTGCGGGAAGGTCAGGCCCTCCTCGTCCTCCATGGGCTTCTCGGTGACCCAGTCCGGCAGCTTCTCGGTCTCGCGGCCGATGCCGCGCGCCGCGTTGAAGTCGTGCGTCATCGTGATGATGCGGTTGGCGATGCGGTGCAGGTCCTCTTCGGTGTAGTCGGTGCCGATGACGGCGTTGACGACGGCGGTGATGTACGGCCACTGCACCATGTCGCGGTAGAAGCGGCAGTAGACGAGGGTGTCCATGATGGTGAGGCGGTCTTCCCAGTCGCAGTAGATCGCCGCCTTGCCCTCGATCTCGCCGTACGGGGTGACGCCGAGCAGCTCGGGCTTGTACATGGTGGCGCGCAGGTGGCAGGCGCCGCGCGGCGTGGTGGCGAAGCCCAGGCCCATGCCCTTCATCTTGCGCGGCTCGTAGCCGGCCGGCGCCATGCCCTTGGCGTGCACGGCGACGTCCTCGAGGCCGTACTCCTTGGCGACCGCAAGGACGCCCTCGGCGAACAGGTCGCCGATGCCCTCGCGCAGGCAGATCTTCTCGAGGAAGGCGCCGACGCCGACGGGGTCGTTCCAGCCGAGCTTCTCGTCGATGAGCCCGCGCTCGGCGCACTCGATGGCCGAGGGCGCACAGGTTGCCGGCGTCCATGGTGTCGACGCCGAGGCGGTCGCAGATGTCGTTGAGCCACATGATCTCGGCGAAGTCGTCGATCTCGCAGAGGCCGCCGAAGACGTAGGCGGTCTCGTACTCGGGACCCTCGACGACGAGACCCTTCGTGGCGGCCCTTGAACACGGTGTTGCGCTTGACGCACTTGAACACGCAGGGCGGGCAGGTCTGGTTGTTCGGTGCCGTGCTCGGCGAGCATGGTCTCGACGGTGATGCGCTCGAAGTTCTCGAGCGTGCCCTTGCGCCAGTAGCGCGTGGGGAACGCGTTCGCGCCGTTCATGATGCGCACCATGTTGAGCGTGCCGCCGCGCTGGTAGGCGGCCACGCCGGCGTCGTCCTTGCAGCGCTCGATGAGGTCGCGGACGACGGCCTTGAAGTCGTCCGGCCGCGCGACCTCGACCTTCTTCTCGCCGTGCCAGACGATGCCCTTGAGGTTCTTGGAGCCGTACACGGCGCCGGGGCCGCCGCGGCCGAGCTGGTGCCAGTAGTTGTTGTTGACGCAGGCGAACCTGACGAGCTTCTCGCCGGCCGGGCCGATGACGCAGGCCTGGGCCTTCTTGTGCGTCGGTGCGCGCGAGGATCTCGTCCTCGGCCTTGAACGCGTCCATGCCCCACAGGTCGGAGGCGTCGTGGAACGCGGCGCCCTCCTCGCTGATCTCGAGGTAGACCGGCGCGTCGGCCTTGCCCTCGACGATGACGACCTTGTAGCCGGTCTGCGCGAACTGCGGCGTGAGGTTGCCGCCCGAGTAGCACTCGCCGTAGCCGCCGGTGAGCGGCGAGGCGAAGTACAGGGCGTAGCGGTTGCTGCCCAGCATCGTCGTGCCGCCCATGGGGCCGACGACGAAGATGAGCTTGTTGCCCGGGCTCAGCGGGTCGACCTCGGGGCCGACCTCTTCGCAGAGGTAGTGCGTGCCGATGCCCTTGGCGCCGATGAGCTCCTTGATGAGCTCCGGCGGCACGGTCTCTTCTGAGGTCGTGCGGGTGGTGAGGTCGATGCGTAGAAGGTCGCCCATTCATGCTCCTTTGTGCCGTGAAAGCCGCGTCCCGGCTCTCCCCCCGCTGCGCCGCGGCCACCCCTGGTCGGCGGAGCCCACCGTGGCGAGGTGCGCGCGCACCCCGAACGGAAGGAGCCGCGCCCGGACCTTGCGTCCGGGCGCGGCTCCATTCAATCAGCTTGGCTCAGCCGCGGCCAGCTGGCCGCCGCGTAGCCGAATGCCGTCTCAGGCGAGCACTTTGTCCAGCGGCGTGTACTTCATCTTGTGAGCCTCGGCCACCGACGGGATGGTGAGCTTGCCACGGTACACGTTGACGCCGAGAGCGAGGGCCGCGTCGTCCTTGACGGCCTGCTCGAAGCCCTTGTTGGCGATCGCGAGGCCGTAGGGCAGCGTCGCGCCGGCCAGCGCCATCGTGGAGGTGCGGGCCACGGCGCCCGGCATGTTGGCGACGCAGTAGTGGATCACGCCGTCGACCACGTAGGTGGGCTCGGTGTGCGTGGTGGGCTTGGAGGTCTCGAAGCAGCCGCCCTGGTCGATGGCGACGTCGACGATGACCGAACCCGGCATCATGGTCTTGAGCATGCTCTTCTTGATGAGGTGCGGAGCCTGGGCGCCGCCGGGGAGGAGCACGCCGCCGACGACGATGTCGGCGTCGAGCGATCTCCTGCTCGATGGCGGCCGCGGTGGAGAGCACGGTCTCGACGGCGCCGCCGAAGACGTCGTCGAGGTAGGTGAGGCGCGGGGCGTAGCTGTCCATGATGACCGTGCGCGCGCCCATGCCCACGGCGACCTTGGCGGCGTTGGTGCCCACGGTGCCGCCGCCGATGATGACGACCTTGGCCTTCGGTACGCCGGTCACGCCGCCGAGCAGCACGCCGCGGCCGCCGTTGTTCTTCTGGAGGTGCGTGGCGCCGGCCTGGATGGCCAGCTTGCCGGCGACTTCACTCATCGGGAAGAGGAGCGGGTGGGCGCCGTTGGTGAGCTCGACCGTCTCGAACGCGATACCGCGGATGTCGGCCTTGAGCATGCCCTTGGTGAGGTCCTTGGCATACGCGGCGGCCAGGTGCAGGTACGTGTAGAGGATCTGGCCCGGCTTGAACATCGGCCACTCTTCCGGGAGCGGCTCCTTGACCTTGTAGATCATGTCGGCCTTGGCGAAGACGTCCTTCACCGGGGCGAGCGTCGCGCCCGCGGCCTTGTACTCCTTGTCGCTGAAGCCCGAGCCGACGCCGGCGCCGGCTTCGACGATGACCGTGTGGCCGCGCGCCGACGAAGTCCTTGACGCCGTTCGGCGTCATGCCGACACGGTACTCCTCGTTCTTGATCTCCTTGGGACAACCGACGATCATGACTCCTCCTCGCTCTTCATCCCGTACATTGGGCTCAAGACTCGGATGTGCACACCTCCGTGCACGATTCGGCAGTCTACCAACAACAGAGCGCGCAGAAAACCCCAAAACGCAAAAGAAGCGCCCACTACTGAACGCGTCATGTGATTCGCCTCAGCCACCTTTTGGACTCGTCCTTGCTACTCCGCGATATCGCCATATCCAGAATGCGTGGCCAGCCTCGCGCGGCTCGATCCCCGCCGCCTCTGGACCATACCAGCGTGGCTCCTATATCGTAGGGCCAGGGTCACTGGATGGGGGGCTGTCGCATGACCGATCCGAGGGGCGTCGCACGAGAGCGTCGCGGCCATCGCCGCGCGCCTGGGCGGCACCGTGGGAGTAGCCGCACGGAACCTTGCGAGCGGCGCCGAGATCCACATCGCCGCCGACGACCGCTTCCCCATGGCCAGCTGCTTCAAGATCCCGGTGATGGTGGAGGTCATGCGCAGGGTGGACGCCGGCGCCCTGCGCCTCGACGACCGCCTGACGCTCACCGAGGCGGACAAGAGCCCGGGGAGCACGCTGATCCACTGCCACGAGGGCCTGCGTCCCAGCGTGCGCGACCTCCTCTACCTGATGATCACGCTCAGCGACAACACGGCCACCGACATGCTCTGGCGGCTCGTGGGTCTCGCCTCCGTCAACGAGACCATGCGGAAGCTCGGTCTGGAGACGCATCGACTGCTTCATGCCGAACCGCGAGTACTTCCTCATCGAGTCGGGCGCGAGCGAGGAGTGGGCCGGCCTCAGCGGCGCCGAGATCGTCGCCCGCTGGCGGGAGCTCGAGGCGCGCGGGGAGTACGAGGAGGCGTTCCGCCGCATCCTCGAGGCGAACGCGCGCCTCAGCGGCGCCGGCTTCCAGCACCTGTACGAGCGCCGCTGGGGGCGCGACGAGTCGCTGGGCTACGAGGACTCGTTCGCCGTCGACCAGGCGCTCGACAACCAGGGCACGCCGCGCGACATGGCGGAGCTGCTCGCGATGATCGCGCAGAACCGCTGCGCCAGCGCGCCGTCCTGCCGGCTCATGATCGAGGTCATGAGCCGGCAGGAGTGGCGCGAGAAGATCCCCGCGGGTCTGCCCGAGGGCCTGTACGTGGCCAACAAGACCGGCGGCGTCAGCGGCACGAGCAACGACGCGGCGATCGTCTACACGCCAACGGGGGCACCAATGGTCATGGTCGTCTTCTGGAAAGGCCTCGGGCTACGAGGCCAAGGCTCAGGCCGGCGCCGCCATCGCGGAGATCGCGGCGGAGCTGTACGCGCACCTCGGGGAGCCGGCGTGAAGGTCGCCGGCGCCCGCAGTCCTGGTGGTCGGCGGCGTGCGCCGCCTCGGGCGCGCGATCGCGCTCGACCTGGCCGGCCACGGCGCCGCCGTGGCCGTCTCTTCGCGCGCGCACACGCGCGCGGCGGACGAACAGGTGGCGGCGCTGCTCGCGGCGGGAGCGCCCGCGGCGCACTGGGTGCGAGGGCGACGCCGGCAGCGCCGCCGGGGCGGCGGACCTCGTCGCCGCGGGCAGCCGACGCGCTCGGCGGCCTCGACGCCCTCGTGTACGCGGCCAGCGGACCCTTCGTGCCCATGCAGCCGGAGCAGATCGACGAGGCGGACGTGGGACGCCTCGCTGGACACCATCGCCAAGGGCTTCTTCTTCAGCGCCTGCGCCGCCAGACGAGACGGCTCTCGCCCGGCGGCGTGATCGTCGCCATCACCGACTACCTGGGCCTGCAGCCGTGGGCCACCTTCGCCGCCCACGGCGCCGCCAAGGCGGCGCGAGATCCACCTGGTCAAGCAGCTCGCCCGCGCTTGGGCGCCGGCGGGCGTGCGCGTGTGCGGCGTGGCCCCGGGCCCGGTGGACCTGGACGACGACGAGCACCGCGCGGCGACCCTGCGCGCGGCGGCCCGGGTCGCCACGGAGCGGCTCGTCGCGCCCGGCGACATCGGCGCGGCCGTGCGCTTCTGCCTGGAGACCGAGGGCGTGACCGGCGTCAACGTGGCCGTCGACAACGGCTCGCTGGTCACGTCGTGAGGCGAGCCGCGCCGGACGGCGCGGCGCGGCCGGCGAAGCCGGCCGGAGGCATCAGGCGGGAGCCGGCTTGCCCTTCTTGGACTGGTCGATGAGCTCCTTGGCCTTGAGCGCCAGCCAGAACTCCATGCGGTCCTGCGACTGGTTGAGGTCGCGGCCGGTGATCTCCTCCACCCGCTTCATGCGGTACCGCAGCGTGTGGCGGTGCACGTAGAGCTTCTCGGCGGCGTCGCCCCAGTGGCCGTTGGCCTCGAGGAAGCAGGCCAGGCTCTTGACCAGGTCGCTCGAGTTCTGCTCGTCGTAGTCCTGGAGCTTGCCGAGCACGCTGTCGTAGAAGACCTCGAGCGACAGCGTGTCCTGCAGCCCGAGCAGCAGCCCGTAGGAGCCGAGGTCGTCGAAGCTCGCGATGACGCGCGGCTCGCCCTTGAGCTTGCGGATCTTGATGGCGTAGCTCGCCTCGTAGTAGCTCTGGCGGAGGTCGATGAGCTGGCGGTGCGGCCGGCCGATGCCGACGGACACGGAGATCTCGGGCAGCATCTCGGCGATCACCGCCTGCAGCTCGCCGGCGAGCCTGATGATCTCGCGGGCGTCCATCTTGCCGGGCTGCACGAGGATGACGACGGAGTCGCTGCGCGACGCGCTGATGCAGAGCACGTCGCGCCTGGCCATGAACTCGTCCACGGTCCAGTGCAGCCGCTCCTTGACGTCCAGGGCGGCGGCCTCGCTGCGCTCCGCCGCCGCGCCATCCCCCAGCGTCGTCGATGTCGACGAGCACGATGAGGTGCGGCGACTGCGGGTCGAGCCCGAAGAACGCGAGCCGCCGGGCGATCTCCTCCTCGTAGAGGTCGCTGGCGATGAGCTCGTCGAAGAAGTCGCCGGCGAGGCGCTTCTCGGTCTCGGCCACGGCCTTCTTCTTGACCAGCTCGAGCGCCGTCACCGTGACCACGTTGTGGAGGATGATGCGGTCGTACTCGCTGAAGTCGCCGCTGTCCTTGACCACGGCGAGGAACGCGCCGATGCGGTGCGAGGCGACCACCGGGTACACCTGCACGCCCGACCCCACGCCGTCCATGCTGAGGGCGAAGTTCTGGCGGTCGGCGCGGCGGTCGCCGATGAGCCGCCACAGGTCGGCGATGAGCTCGGCGCCGAGGTGGCGGCGGTACGCCGCCTCGCAGAGCACGACGCCGTGGAAGTCGAACAGCACGGCGGAGCAGCCGACGAGGGCCGAGAGCGTCGACAGGATGGCCTCGAGGCCCTTCTCCTCCAGCACGATCTTGGTGAGCTTCTCGTGCACGGCGAGGCTGCGCTGCAGGAGCGAGTACTGCTCGTTGACGATCTTGGACGCGACCGCCTCGGTGATGGCGAGGAACGGCACGTGGTACGGCACCTCGAACAGCGGGAAGCCGTACTCCTCGGCGACCTTGATCAGCGCCGGGGGCACCTTGTCGAAGGTGAAGCCGGTGCCGAACCCGAGTCCCGAGATGTTGTGGTCGATGAGGCGCTTGATCTGCGCCACCTGCTGCTCCTCGTCGCCCGACGAAGCTGTAGCCGGTGGTGAGCAGCAGCTCGCCGCCCTTGAGCCACTTGGTGGGGTCGGGGACCTCGGAGATGTGGACCCAGCGCACCGGGTTGCTGGTGGACTTGTGCCCCGCCAGCAGGCGCAGGTTGAGCTCGGGGATCTCGAGGATGTCCTGGACGGTGATCATCGCGCGGATTCTACACGATGTCCTAGGACAGCGCGAGGGTGCAGAACGTGATGCTCGAGGGCGCTTTGTACGTTCTGGCAGCGCGCGGCGACGCGCCGGCGGCCGCAGGCCTACCGGCGCCGCAGCACACGCCCCGGCAGCTCGCCGGTGTGCTCGCCGTCCTCGAGCACCGGCACCCCATTGACGACGACCCAGTCGATGCCCTCCGGCGCGCGGTGCGGGATGTTCTCGAAGGGGAACGCGTGCGGGTACAGGTTCGTCGCCCGGTCGCGCACGCGGTCGAGGTCGAACACGACGAGGTCGGCCTTGAGGCCGGGGCGCAGCGGCCCCGCGGTCGAACAGGCGGAAGCGCTGCGCCGGGAAGGAGGTCATCTTGCGGATGGCCTCCTCGAGGCGCAGCACCGGCTCCTCGCGCACGTAGCGCTCGAGCACGCCCGGGTACTCCCCGTAGCTGCACGGCCAGTAGAGCGACGGGTCGTCCTGCTCGTCCGGCGGCGCCATGACCAGCCCGTCGGACGAGATCATCGCGAGCGGGCTCTGCAGCAGCGCCCGGATGTTCTTCTCCTCGATGTAGTCGAAGAGGCCGACGAGGTCGTCGTCCTCCTCGACGATGAGGTCGAGGAAGGTGTCGAAGCCGTCGGCGCCGCGCTCGGCGGCGATGTCGGCGACGGAGCGGCCGCGCAGCTCCGGGTGGCGGCCGGCGTGGAACACGACCACCCGGTCGAAGCGGCCGTGGCGCACGACGCCGGCGTACCCGGCGCCCGGCAGCGCGTCCTCGAGCACCTCGCGCCTGAGCGCGGCGCGCGCCTCGGGGTCCGAGAGCAGCGCGATCAGCGCGTCGTGATCGAGGTCGAGGACGGGCTGCGGCAGCGCCCGCGAGAACCGCGGCGCGAGGTCGGTGTGGACGTCGTTGTCGGTGGTCGCGTCCAGGCCGCCGCGGCGGGCCTCCTCGATCAGGGCGAGGTTGGCCGAGGCGTCGTCGGGCGCGCCCCACTTGGGCGCGTTGTGCGAGACCTCCACGGGGCAGCCGGCGGCGCGCCCGAGCTCGAGCGCCTCGGCGACGGCGGCGAGGATGGTCTCGCGCTCGCCGCGCACGTGGCTCGTGTAGATGCCCTGGTGGCGGGCCACGACCTTGCACAGGCTGCAGCAGCTCCTCGGTGCTCGCGAAGCAGCCCGGCGGGTAGACGAGCCCGCTCGACATGCCGTGGGCGCCGGCGCGCATGGAGGCGTCGAGCAGCCGCTCCATGTGCGCCAGCTCGCGCGGCGTGACGGCGCGCTCGGCGAAGCCCACCACGGCGAGGCGCAGCGCGCCGTGGCCCACGAGCGGCGCGATGTTGATGGCGCTGCCGGCGCGACCGCAGCGCCGTCAGATACTGGCCGAACGTGCGCCAGTCCCAGGCGACGCCGTCCAGCCCCCAGGCGTAGTGCGCCCAGTTCTGGACGGCGTCGGCGCGGTGCTTCTCGGTGAGCGGAGCCGCCGACATGCCGCAGTTGCCGGTGACGTGCGTGGTGACGCCCTGGCGCACGGCCGTCTCGGCGCGCGGGTGCAGCAGGATCGTGAGATCCGAGTGCGTGTGCGGGTCGACGAAGCCGGGGGTGACGTAGCGGCCGCCGGCGTCGACGACGCGCCGGCCGCGCAGCGTCCCCGGCGCGCCGATGGCGGCGATGCGGTCGCCGCGCACGGCGACGTCCCCGGCGTACCAGGGGTTGCCGCACCCGTCGACGACGCGGCCGCCGGCGATGACGAGGTCGTGGACGCGTCACGCGCCGTCCATCGCGAAGACCTTGTACGGGTTCTCGCACGGCGGCCCGGCGCAGGCGTAGAGGCGCCGCTCGTCCAGGTCGCAGATCATGCTGCCGACGGTCATGCCCTGGTCGCGCCGGCGCCTGGCCGGGTCCGGGTGCCCGCAGATGCACTCGTCCGGCAGACGGCTCGTGCGTGCGCAGCACGCGGGCGACGAGCTCCACCGGGTCCTCCCCCGCGGCGACGCCGTCCCGCAGCAGCCGCTCGGCGGTGGCGAGCCGGACGGGCGACTCCGCGCTCGCGCTAGCCCTCGTAGGGCAGCATGTCCGGCGAGACGTAGTGGTTGGCGTGCGCCATGAACCCGGCGGCCGTATGGTCCATGAGCGCGTACGCGGTGGCCGACGTCTCGAGGTCCCAGAGCCGGCCGCCGGTGTCGGCGAAGAACTGGTTGGTGCCGCGGGCGCGGGCGGCCAGCAGGCCCCGGTCGCGCGCCTCCTCCAGCGTCCGCGCCTCCAGCGTCGCCCGGCGCACGAACACGTTGGGGACGCCGATGCGGTTGTCGTTGGAGTGCACGGAGTTGCTCACGTTGGCGACGCCGTGGCTGTTCATGCCCAGCATGAGCAGGTAGGGCGCGCCGGCCAGCCCCATGACGCGCGTCCCGTCCGGCCCCGTGAGGTCGAAGAGGACGTTGTTGACGGCGTCGACGACGTACCAGTCCATGTTGTGGCCGACGACGTGGCGGCCGCCGGCGACGACGGCGACCGCCGTGCAGTGGTCGCCGGACCGGGGGGAGCCGGCCGGGGGGCCGGTGGCCGGCTCGTCAGACGTGAACTCCTCGCCGCAGTTGAGGACGAGCAGACGCGCGAAGGGCACGCGCGCGCCCTCGGCCAGCCCCTCCAGTTCCTCGACGTGGCCGGGCAGCCAGCGGCGCGCCGCGTCGGCGTAGGCCGCGCGCCTGCCGCTCCGCCTCGGCGAAGGTGAGGCGTCCGCTCGTCATGGAGGCGAAGTTCTCGCGGAAGAAGTCGACGGAGGCCTGCACCTGCTCGCGGGCGGCCTCGCCGACGGCGCGGCCGAGCTCCCGGTACGAGCCCCTCGCCTGGACGTGGACGAACGGGATGGCCATGGCCGCAGTCTACAGCCCGAGCACGCGGCGCGGGTCGGGATGGCCGGTGACGCCGAGCTCCGCGGCGCAGCGGTCGATGAGCGACGACGAGCTCGCCGAGGACGTCGTCGGGCAGGCCGACGGGCGGGCGGCCCGCGAGCTCGGCGACCCTGTCGGAGGCGAGGTCGACGAGCCCGGCGCGACCGGACGCGAGCCAGTCGCCGAGGCCCCCGCGGTAGCTCAGCAGCGGGCTGACGAACTCGCGAGCGGATGTAGCGGCGCGTGTGCTTGGTGCCCAGGAAGCCGCGCCCGGAGAGGGCGCCGTCCACCATGGCGTCCACGTCGAGGGCGCCGTCGTCCCACGGCCGCGGCGTGACGGCGTAGCGCACGTTGTTCAGCACCTCGTCGTCGATGACCAGCACCTCGGGGCAGCTGGCCACGCCGGCCTGGATCTCGCCCATGCCGGAGAGCAGGCGCGGCCGGGGCGCCAGGCCGAGGAGCGCGTTGACCGCGCGCTCGTAGCCGAACTGCGCGTCCACGACCTTGCTGTCGCTGCAGGGCCCGTAGCAGTCGCAGGCGAGGCCGCAGCGCCGGGCGAGGAGCACGGCGGCGGCGGACGCGACTCCGGTCTCCGGCGTGCCGCTGACGACGACGCCGCTGCGCGGGTCGACGGCGCTGAGCCGCGGCCCGTAGTACACGGGCGTGCCGGGCGCGGCCGCCTGCGTCAGCACGACGCCGGCGAGCACCTCGGCGTGCTGCTGCGCCAGCGCCGCCGACAGAGCGCCGGGCGCCGTGGTGGCCGCGGCCGGGCACGGCAGGATCTCGACGGCCACGCCGCCGCGGCGGACCTGTTCCACCAGGGCGTCCGAGACGTCGCCGCCGAGGATCAGCGGGCTCACCGGCGAGAAGGCCAGATCGATGGGATACGTCCCGTCGCCGCCGTCCGCGCCGGTGACCGCCTGGGCCATCTCCTGCAGGTAGAGCGCCTGGAACGGATACGAGATGCCGGGGCCGCCGATGGCCTTGTCGGTCTCGTGCGCGAGGATGAGGTACGAGTACAGCGGCTCGAGCAGGTCGGGGACGTCCTCCGGCTGCCAGAGCGACGTGACCTGCTGCTGGTGCACCAGGTTGTGCATGATGCGCGTCGCCAGCACCTGGTCGCGCAGGGTGGCGCGACGGCCGGCGCCCGTGCGCGGGTCGCAGACGTCGCGGGCGCCGCCCAGGTTGTGGACGTACGTCACGCCCGGGTCCGGGTCCATGCTCAGCGAGCGCTCCGGGTCGCGGGCGGCGAGCACGTACTCGCGCGGGCACGCGGCGAGCGCCTCGTCGACGGCTCGCCGCGGGACCGTCAGGCGGTCCTCTCCGGTGAGGGCGCAGCCGGCCGCGAGCAGCAGCTCCCGCGCGGCCGGCGACTCCACGCGCACGCCCGCCCGCTCGAGCAGGGCGAGCGCCGCCAGGTGCATCGCCTCGATGGCGTCGTCGGGCCACAGCGCTGCGAGCTCCGTCATACCTCGTCCTCTCTCGGTCTCAGGGGGCCGCGTCCGTCGGATGCGGTCATGCGTCCTCCACCACCTTCGGCCGCCGCCGCACGAGCACGACGACCACGATCACGACCAGGGCGGCGGCGGCGCCCGCGCCCCACGCCCACGTGGTGGAATCGCCGGTCGCCGACGGGCCGGTCTTCAGCGGGCGCAGGCTGACGTAGGTTGCGCGCATGAAGTTCCAGAACGGCGCGCCCTCCCCCGCCGGCGCATACGCGTACCCCCGCCAGGCGTCCGTGCGGAACGCCTGCAGGTTCAGGTTGTACCAGAGGACGATGTAGGGGTCGTCCCGGTACAGGATCTTCTGCATCTCGTCGGTGATCGCCTTGCGCGGCGCGGTGTCCTCGGGGTCGGCCGGGTCGAACGCCTGCGCCTGGCGGACGTAGAGCCGGTCGTACTCGGGGTTGGAGTACTGGCTGTCGCCCCAGCCTCCGATCTGGCGCGTGGTGAACGTGCTCAGCATGAACCCGGGGTCGATGTCGCCGCCCCAGCTCCAGATGAACATGTCGTAGTCGGCGTTGTCGTACACCTCGTCGCTGAAGGCGCCCTCGTCCTTCTGGTCGAGCCGGAGCTCGATGCCGACGTCGCGGCACCAGCTCACGATCATCCTGGCGGCCGCCTGGTCCTCGGGGTACTCGTTGAGGGCGACGAGACGGAACGAGAGCCTGTCGCCGGCGGCCGTCCTCCCGCACCCCGTCGCCGTCGCCGTCCGCGTATCCCGCGTCCTCCAGCATCTGCTTGGCGCGCGGCGGGGTCGTAGCGGTACTGCCCCGCCTCGGGGACCTCCCAGTGCCAGTCGCCCTGGGCCGTGGAGATGAGCGACGTGCCGGGCTCGGCCAGGCCGGCCATGGACGTCGCCACGATCTTCTGCTTGTCGATGGCCCAGTGCACGGCCTGGCGGATCACCGGGTCGCGGAGGAGCGGGTTCCCCTTGCTCTTCGGGCTCTTCCAGCAGTTGAAGCCCAGCTCGTGGAAGCCGACGGCCGGGGCGGCCACCGTCGTGGTGCCCGGCAGCTCGGCGAGGACCTTCTCGTAGGTGGCCGGGAAGTCGACGATGGCGTCGAGGCCGCCGCGCCTTGTAGTCCTCGATCATCGAGTCGGTGTTCTGGCTGATGACGAAGTACACCTCGTCCAGCGTCGGCGGGCCGCCGAGCTCCTCCGGGTAGTCGGGGTTGGCCTCGAGCTTGACCCACCTGCTCTTCTGGAGCTCGGCCACCCGGAACGGGCCCGAGCCCACGAAGGGCATGTTCTTGAACGAGTCGAGGTGGTCGGGGTCGACCTTCCTCCAGATGTGCTCCGGAAGGATCGGGATGTAGAGCGCGAGCATGCCGGCGTTGGGCGCGCTGGTGGTGATGACCACGGTGGCGTCGTCCGGCGCCGTCACGCCGGTGACGCCGGTCAGGTACTGGATGTACGCCCAGTGCTGCGTGTCCAGGATGAGGTTGTAGGTGAAGGCCACGTCGCGCGCGGTGAGCGGCTGCGCCGTCCTGCCACTTCATGCCCTCGCGGATGTGGAAGGTCCAGGTCTTGCCGTCCTCGGACGTCTCCCAGCTCGTGGCGACGTCGGGCACGGGCTCGTAGTCGGCGTCGTACCAGGTGAGGAAGTCGTAGCCGAGGCGGAAGCACTCCCACGAGATGCCGCTCCACGACGCGAACGGGTTCATCCCGTCGTAGTCCTGGCCGATGCCGATGCGGTAGGTGAGGGCGCTGGGAGCCGGCGACGGAGACGACGCGCCGGCGGGAGCGGGCCCGGCGGCGGCCGCGACGATGGCGAACGCCGGCAGGGCGACGCCGAGCAGCGCGGCGCGGACGATCGCTCTCATGCCAGCTCCCTCCTCCCGGCCGGACGCGAGCCGGCCGGGGCGGCGAGCGCCTTGCGGCGTCACCGCCCCGGCCGGCTCCCCGCTACTTGATCCTGATGCAGGCGGCGTAGTGGTCGCCGCCGATGTGGACGTCCTCGGGGTCGATCTCCTTGCAGGCGTCGATCACCTCCGGGCAGCGCGGGTGGAAGCGGCAGCCGGAGGGGATGTCGACCGGGTTCGGGGTCTCTCCCTTGAGGATGACGTGCTCGCGCTTGGCCAGCGGGTCCGGCACCGGGATGACGCTGATCAGCGCCCTCGTGTAGGGGTGCTGCGGGTTGGCCACGACCTCCTCGGTCTCGCCGATCTCGACGATGCGCCCGAGGTACATGACGGCGATGCGGTCGCTGATCACCCAGGCCAGCGAGAGGTCGTGCGTGATGAAGATGTAGGTGACGCCGAGCTTCTCCTTCTCCTCCACCATCAGCTTGAGGATGTCGTTGCGGATGGAGACGTCGAGGGAGGCCACCGGCTCGTCGGCGACGATCACGTCGGGGTCGAGCACCGTGGCGCCGGCGATGCAGACGCGCTGCCGCTGCCCGCCGCTGAGCTCGTGCGGGTAGCGGTAGAGGTACTCGGTCGCCGGCCGCAGGCCGGCCTCCGAGATCGCGGTGATGACCCGCTCCTCCTTCTCGCGCTCGCTCGAGCAGACGCTGTTGACCTCGAGCGGCTCGGCGACGATGTCGAAGATCGTCTGCTTGGGATTGATCGAGTTGTAGGGGTCCTGGAAGATGATCTGCGCCTTCTTGCGGTACTCGCGCAGCTCCTTGCCGCTGAACTTCTGGACCGGCTTGCCCTTGTAGATGATCTCGCCGCCGGTGGCGTCTTCCAGGCGCAGGAGGGTGCGGCCGGTCGTCGTCTTGCCGCACCCCGACTCCCCGACCAGGGCGAGGATCTCGCCCTTCCTGATCTGGAAGCTGATGTGGTCGACCGCCTTCACGAACTTCTTCTCGGTGGCGACCATGCTCTTGAAGAAGCCCTGCTGGATCGGGAAGTAGACCTCCAGGTCCCTGATGTCGAAGAGGACGTCGCCGGTCTCCGGCGCGAGCTTGAGATCCGGACGCTCGGACTGTTCCGTGGCCATCGTCACGCCCCCTTCACGTCCGGTGCCGCTTCGTCGCCCACGACGAAGGCTTCGCTCCGGTAGCTCCTTGGCGTGGACGCAGCGCACGAAGTGCCCGCGCTCGACCTCGGTGAGGCCGGGGTGGTCCGTCTTGCAGCTCTCGATGCGCACGTCGCACCGCGGCTCGAACGCGCAGCCCGGCGGCGGGCTGATGAGGTTGGGCGGGTCGCCCTTGATCGAGCTCACCATCTCGCGCTTCTCGTGGATGTTGGGGAACGCCTTGATCAGCTGGCGCGTGTAGGGGTGCGTCGCGTTGTTGAAGATGTCGGCGGTGGTGCCGCTCTCCACCACCTCGCCGGCGTACATGACGACGCCCTTGTCGCAGGTCTCGGCCATGACCGAGAGGTCGTGGCTGATGAGGATGAAGGAGAGGTCGAGCTCCTTGCGCAGCCGGTGGATGAGCTCGAGGATCTGCGCCTGCACCATGACGTCGAGCGCGGTGGTCGGCTCGTCGCCGATGACCAGCTTGGGGTTGCAGGCCAGCGCCATGGCGATCATGGCGCGCTGGCGCATGCCGCCCGAGAGCTGGTGCGGGAAGTCCATGACCCGCTTGGGGTTGATGCCCACGAGGTCGAAGAGCTCGCGCACCCGCACCATCGCCTGCTTCTCGGACAGGCCCTCGTGCAGCTGGATGGGCTCGGCGATCTGCTTGCCGGTCTCCTTGACCGGGTTCAAGCGCGTTCATCGCCCCCTGGAAGATGATGCTGATCTCCTTCCAGCGGATCTTGCTCATGCCGTACTCGGTGCGCTTGGCGAGGTTGCGCCCGTCGAAGAGCACGTCGCCGCTGACGATGCGGCCGTTCTCCGGCAGCAGCTTGAGCAGGCTCAGCGCCGCGGTCGTCTTGCCGCAGCCGGACTCGCCGGCGAGGCCGAGGCTCTCGCCGGGCTCGAGCGTGAAGCTCACGTCCTGCACGGCCTTGACGTCGCCGACGCCGAGCTTGAAGTAGGTGGTCAGGTTGCGGACGTCGAGCAGTCCTTCGTGCTCGATGCGTTCGATGGGCTTCTTCTCGGAGGCGGGCTTCGCCTTGGTCGCGGACCTGGCCATCACTCGCCTCCCTTCTCGTCGTCGGCGATGTGGCCGCCGACCCAGCCGCCGCCCTCGGGACGGTTGATGGTCCCGCCGGCCGGCTTGTTGAAGTCCGGCATGGCGTCGTCGGTCTGCTGGCCCGGCGTGAAGATGCCGCCGCCGCCGCCCAGGCCGGCGCCGCCCGCCACCGCCACGGCCGGCTCACCGCGAGCGGTGAAGCGGCTCTCGCCGGTGCTGTCCTCGCGCTTGCGGAGCTTGGGATCGAGGACCTCGTCGTAGGCCGTGCCGATGAAGGTGAAGGCGAGCACCACGAGGATGATCGCGATGCCCGGCGGCAGCAGGTACCACCACGCGGGCAGGCCGGCAGCGCCGTTCACCCACGCGAAGTGGAGCATGGTGCCCCAGCTGAAGTTGAGCGGGTCGCCGAGGCCGAGGAACGAGAGCGTCGTCTCCGAGAGGATGGCGATGGCCACGACGAGCACGAGGTTGGCGAAGATGAGCGGCATCACGTTGGGCAGCACGTGTTTGGTCATGATGTGCCGGTTGCTGGACCCGATCGCCTTGGCGCGCTCGATGAAGCTCAGCTCGCGCACGCGCAGCACGTCCGAGCGCACGACGCGCGCGGTGCCGGGCCAGCTGGTGATGCCGATGATGAGGATGATCATCCAGTAGTTCTGACCCCAGGCGGCGGCCAGCACCATCGCCAGCGGCAGCCAGGGGATCACGAGGAACGCGTCTGTTAAGCGCATCCAGCCTTCGCCTTGCCAGCCGCCGTAGAAGCCGGCCGCGATACCGATGCCGGCGCCGAGGACGGTGGACATGAACGCGGCCAGGAGGCCGACCATGAGCGAGATGCGTGCGCTCCAGATGAACTGGGCGAGCACGCTCTGCCCCACCTGGTCGGTGCCGAACCAGTTGTAGTAGTACGCGGTCGGCGGGTGGTACGGGCCGTAGTACTCGCCCGTGGTGGGGTCCTTGATCTGGGCGTTGGGGTCGAGGAGCTCGTGGTCGGCGAGGAACGGGGCCAGCAGCGCCATCAGCATGAAGGCGATGAGGATGCCGAGGCCCACCATGCCCTGCCAGTTGGCCCGGTACAGCTTCCACACCTGGTGCGTGTTCCAGGTCGTCAGCTCCGCGCGCTCGGGGTTGCCGGCCGCCCAGGACCAGACGCACACGGCGGCCAGGATGACGGCGACGGTCTGCATGGCCCAGTTGTAGGTGATCTCGTTGGCGCCGGCGGACCAGCCGGTCGGCGCGGCGCCGGCCAGGATGCCCCACACGGCGAAGACGACGCCCTCGACGAGAAGCATGACGTTGAGCATCCTGGCTTTGGCTCTGCGCGCGAGGCCGATGACGCCGGCGGCGATGCAGACCACCGCCAGCAGCCAGCATGACCCAGGCCGGGTACGCGCCGACGGTGGCGGAGAAGAAGCCCTTGATCACCTCGGAGAAGCCGCTGCTGATGGGCACCGTCTTCGGATACGTGAGCAGTTCCAGGACGATCCAGGTGACGATCGTCCAGAAGATGATCCAGTTCCGGAAGCGACGGGGGATCGGGCCGCTGAGCGGTGCCCCTGGGCGCCTCCCTCGACGGCTTCGCTGAGTGGGCCGCTGAGCGCTGTGCCTTCGGCGCCCCGCTCGATACCTTGACTGCGTCGGGTATTCATGCCTGCACCCTTGGGTCGAGGTAGTAGTACATGATGTCGGCGATGAGGTTGGCGACGATCACCGCGACGCTGGCGATGAGGAACACCGCCTGCATGACGGGATAATCGCGCTTCTGCATCGAGTCGTAGGAGAGCAGCCCCAGACCGGGCCAGTTGAACACGCTCTCCGCGAGGATCGCGCCCGACATCACGAAGCCGAGGTTCATCATCACGATCGTCACCGTCGGCAGCATCGCGTTGGGCACGACGTGGCGCCAGAGGACCGAGTTCTCACTCAGGCCCTTGGCGCGGGCCGTGAGCGCGAAGTCCTCCTTCATCACGCCGGTGATGGAACTGCGCATGATGAGGTGGTACTCGCCCACGTAGGCGATGGCGAACGTGAACGCCGGCAGGAACAGGTGCTTCATGAGCGACTGGAGCGCGGCGAAGCCGCTGAGCTCGACGCCGGGCTCCTCCATGCGCCCGGTCGGGAACCAGCGGAGCTTGGTCGCGAACAGCATGATCATCAGGAGGCCGAACCAGAACGTGGGCATGGCGTACAACACCATCCCTAAGTTGGTGGTCACGATGTCGTAGGTGCCGTTGCGCCTCCACCCCGCGAACACCCCCGTGATCATGCCGATGATGGTGGCGAACACGGTGCCCACCCCCACGAGCAGGACGGTGGGCCAGATGCGCTCGGCGACGACCTCGGTGACGGGGCGCTTCTCGGAGAAGGACATGCCGAACTCGCCCTGGACGGTGTCGCGCCAGTAGTAGATGAACTGCTGCCACATGGGCTTGTCGAGGTTGAACGTCTTGCGCTGCTTCTCGATGACCGACGGGTCGGTCTTGCCCTTGGGGAGAAGGAGCCGGGCAGGGTCGCCCGGGAGGATGCGGAACAGCGCGAAGTTGAACGAGGCCACGAGGATGATCGTGAGGACCGCGTTCAGCACCTTGCGAATGAAGTACCGTCGTTTGTCCACTGCACTGCGGGTCGCCCCACGCCCGGCCCCGAACGCGGGCGGACCCTTGCCTCCTTCTCACATCCGTGGTTGCCGGACCCCTGACACCTGGTGTGCTGACACTCGTGTGAACGACCCCGGACGGGGCCTCGCGAGATTAGACGACGCGGGCGCGGCGTTCCGTCGGCACCACGGAGAATCCGCAGTGGCGGCCCTGGTGGCGACGTGCCTGGGTGACGGGCGTCTCGCCATGTGGTACCCCCCTGACGGCCCGGCCCGCAAGGCGCGGAGACCGGGCGGCTAGGGGGTCAGGATAGACGGCGAGGCGAGGCGCGGCAAGGCGGGCTACGCCCCGGGCAGCCGCGCCTCCCGCCCGGCTCGCCGCAGGACGCCGACCAGGCGGTCCAGCGGCAGCTCGTGGGCGGTGTTGCCGTCGCGTCCGACGGTGGTCGTCGCGGCCGTGAGCGCGTTGCACACGCTCTCGGCCGTGGCGTCGACCGCCGCCTCGAAGAGCCCGCCCATGTGGTCGTTGGAGACCGTGGCGAGCGCCAGAGGCTCGTCGGACACGCGCGGCACGCGGTGCGCCGTGCTGAAGGCGAGCATGATCTCGCCGCTGCCGTCCGAGGCGTAGGAGCCTGTGGCCGCGAGGCCCAAGGCGCAGCGCTTGGCCACGCGCTCGCACTGGCGCGCGCTGAGCGGGGCGTCCGTGGCGAGGACGACGATGCAGGAACCCTCGCGGTTCTCCAGCGGCATGAGGTCGCTGATCTCTCGCCCCACGGGGACGCCGTCCACGCTGAGCCGGTGGCGCACGCCGAAGTTGGTCAGCGCCAGCACGCCGACCGTCCAGGAGCGTCCGTGGGCGGGGACGACGCGCGACGACGTGCCGATGCCGGCCTTGAAGTCGAAGCACGACATGCCGGTGCCGGCCCCGACGCAGCCTTCGGCCACGGGGCCGTCCGCGGCGCCGTCGAGCGCGGCCCAGACGTGCTCTTCGCGCACGTGGAGGCCGCGCAGGTCGTTGAGGAACCCGTCGTCGCACTCGCCGACGACGGGCATGACGGCGTCCTCCACGCCGGCGAGCGGCTCGCGCGCCATGAGCCAGCGGATGGTCGCGTCGTAGACGGCGCCGGCGCTCTGCGAGTTGGTGAGCAGGACCGGCGTCTCGATGAGCCCCCACTCGCGCACCGAGCTGATGCCGATGAGCTCGCCGACGCCGTTGGCGGCGTGGGCGCCGGCGACCACGCGCTCGTGCCAGAGGTCGCCGCCGTGCGGGAAGATCGCGGTGACGCCCGTGCGGGCGGGCCCGCTGCCGTGCGGCAGTTCGGGCCCGCCCCACGAGACGGTGCAGTGGCCGACGCGCACGCCGGGCACGTCGGTGATCGCGTTGAGCGGTCCGGCCGGCAGCCCGCCGACGGCGACGCCGAGGTCGCGCAGGCGGCAGCGCTCCGGCCCGGTCACGGGTCTACTCCAGGATGCCGGCGCGGTGGGCCTTGAGGTACTTGCCGCAGAAGTTGTCCTCGCCGCGCAGCGCCTCGATGGACTTGATCGTGGCCATCATCTGCTTGTTGCGCACGTCGAGCACGGCGCCGTCGATGCCCAGACCCGCGCACATCGCCACGAAGGCGCGGTTCAGGAGCGGGCGGTTCGGCAGGCCGAAGCTCACGTTGCTGAGGCCGCCGGTGGTGCGGACCGGCAGGCGGTCCTTGACCAGCTTGAGGGTCTCCATGGTGATCTGGGCGGCTTGAGCATCGGCCGAGACCGACAGGACCAGCGGGTCGACCCACACGTCCTCGGCCGGCAGGCCGACACCGGTGCACAGGTCGTGAAGCTGCTGGGCGACGGCGAAGCGGTCTTCGGCGGTCGGCGGGATGCCGTCTTCGCTGAGGCAGAGGGCGATGACCGGGCACTTGTACTTCTCGACGAGCGGCAGGGCAGCGTCGATGCGCGCCTGCTCACCGCTGATCGAGTTGATGAACGGGACCTTGCCGCCCTTGTCGATGATCACCTTCACGCCGTGCTCGAGCACGGCGGCACTGGCCGAGTCGACCATGAGCTGCATGTCGGTGACGCCCATCACGGTCTCGATGAGCCAGGTCATGTCGGCGATCTCGTCGCCGCCGGCGACGCCGCCATTGACGTCGAGCACACTGGCCCCTGCCTCGACCTGGTCGACCGCAAGAGTCTTGATGAACTCTACGTCACGCGCCTGGATCGCCTCGGCGACCTGCTTGCGCGTCCCATTGATCGATTCACCCATCAACAGCATCTCAACAACCTCCACGACGATTACCCGGGACGGACGGACGCCAGAGAGTATACGCGAAGGCTCGTGCGCCCAGGAACCTGCCGCCGTAGGAGACGCAGGTCGCGCCGGGCAAGCACCCGCGCGAAGGGTCAGATGCCCTCGGGCGGAGGAACGATCCAGTCGGGGCGCGACGCGCCGGCGGTCGCCCGCGCGCCGCTCGCCGCTCGCGCGGGCTGCCCGGAGCCCGGCGTCGCTCGGCGACGCGCCGGTCGATCCTGACCTCGACGTCGTCGCGGCCGTCGAAGAGCCTGCTGAACCGCCGGTACAGCCGCTCGCGCAGCGGACCGGTGACGAACAGCACGTGGTGCGTCAGCTCCCGGGTCTCCCCTGCCATACCTGTACTGTACCCACCGTCCGGCGCGGGCCACGGCGACGCGTAGCCGGGTCTTGCCACGCCGCGGCCAGCGCTCAGCCGTAGGTGACGTACACGGTCTTGGTGCGCGTGTAGAACTCGACCGCGGCCGGGCCCTGCTCCTTGAAGGTGTTGGCGCTCGACTGCTTGAAGCCGCCGAAGGGGGCCTGCAGGGCCAGGCCCGTCGTCGGCTCGTTCACCTTGACGACGCCGGCCTCGATGCGGTCGACGAAGGTCATCGCCCGGCGCAGGTCGTTGGTGACGACGCTGGCGGCGAGGCCGTAGCCGACGGCGTTGGCCTTGAAGACGGCGTCGTCGAGGTCGCGAGCGCGGACGATGCCGATCACTGGCCCGAAGATCTCCTCCTGCGCGAGCCGGCTGTGGACGTCCACGCCGTCGAAGACGGTGGGCCGGAGGAAGTGGCCACCGTCGCCGGCCCGGCCGCCGCCGGCGAGGAGCTCCGCGCCCTCCTCGCGGCCGATGCGCACGTAGTCGAGGTCGGTCGCCAGCTGCTCCTCGCTCACGGCCGGGCCCATCTGCACCCCGTCCTCGAGGCCGTCGCCGACGTTGAGCGCGTTGGCGGCCTCGGCGAGCGCGGCGGCGAAGCGGTCGGCGATGCCCTCCTCCACGATGACGCGGCTGGTGGCCGTGCAGCTCTGGCCGGTGAGCGCGAAGCCGCCCATGACGGCCAGCCTGACGGCGAGCCCCAGGTCGGCGTCGTCGAGCACGATGGTCGGGTTCTTGCCGCCCATCTCCAGCTGGACGCGCGCGTAGTGCCCCGTCGCGCGCGCGTAGATGCGAGCGCCCGTGTCGTGCGAGCCCGTGAACGTGAGCCCGCGCACGACGGGGTCGCCGGCCAGGGCGCCGCCGACGACGGAGCCGGAGCCGGTGACGAGGTTGAGGACGCCGGCCGGCAGGCCGGCGTCCACGAGGCACTCCACCAGGCGGAGCGCCGTGAGCGGCGTCGCCGACGCCGGCTTGAAGACGACGGTGTTGCCGTACACCAGCGCCGGCGCGATCTTCCAGGCGGGGATGGCGATCGGGAAGTTCCACGGGGTGATCGCCGCGACCACGCCGAGCGGCTCGCGCCGGCTGTAGAGCATCGCGTGCGGCGCGTTGGCCGGCAGCACGTCGCCGCCCACCCGCCAGCCTTCGCCGCCGTAGTAGCGCAGGATGTCGCGTGCGCGCGCGACCTCGCCGGTCGCCTCGGCCAGCGTCTTGCCCTCCTCACGCGTGAGCGTGCGCGCGACCTCGCCCATGCGCTCGGTGAGCAGTTCGGCCGCCTTGAAGAGGATCGCGCCGCGGGCCGGCGCCGGGGTGGCCGCCCAGGCCGGGAACGCCTCGGCGGCGGCCGCGGCCGCCTGGGCCGCGTCGGCAGCGGTCGCGCTGGGGAAGATGGCGAGGACCTCGTCGGCGCGCGCCGGGTTCCTCGTCTCGAAACTGGCGTGGTCGCTCGCGCCGACCCACTCGCCGCCGATCAGGTTCTTGCAGGTCTCCATCGTCCACCCCGCCGTCGCGATGTCGTCAGCCCACCTCGCCGCAACGATACTACGGACGGCGGTCACCGCCGCCGTCGTGCGGGCGTCCGGTGGGTCGCGCAGGACGGGCCCCCGAAGGTCAGCCGCGTCCCGGCAGCGGGACGAGCGTGTGGTCGGAGACGCGCAGCGTCTCGCGGTAGCCGGCCTCCCGCGCGAGGGCGATCGCCTCGTCCCACAGACGGCCGACGTGCGCCGCCTCGTGCGCGTCCGAGTCGATCGTCAGCGGGATGCCGCGCGCGCAGGCGGCGCGCAGGATCTCCGGCGACGGGTACATGACGCCGGCCGGGTCGCTGACGCGGTCGGTGTTGAGTTCGAGCGCGCGCCCGGACGCGGCCAGCGCATCCAGCGCCGCCTCGATCTCCGGCAGGGCGGCGGGCCCCGGCCGGTGCCCCCAGAGGCCGATGTAGTCCACGTGGGCGAGGATGTCGAACCGGCCCCAGGCGGCCGCCCTCCGCACGGTGCGGTAGTACTCGGCGAACAACTCGTCCGCGTCGCTCCAGCGCGCGTCGCGACGCAGGGACGGGTCGTCGAAGTCGAACCCGTCCACCGCGTGCACGCCGAGGACGACGAGCTCGAACGGCCAGGCGTCGAGCAGCGCGTCCAGCTCGGCCTCGCGGCCGTCCACGTACTCCGCCTCGAGCCCCAGCAGCACCGTGATCTCCGGGTGCCGCGCGTCGACGGCGCGCACGTCTTCGCAGTACGCGTCCATCCGCTCGAGCGCCACCCACCAGTCCTCGCCCGGGCCGGGCGCCGTCGAGACGTGGTCGGCGATGCCGATCTCGGGCAGACCGAGCTCGACGGCGCGCAGCACGCACTCCTCGACGGTGCCGGTGCCGTCAGACCACGTCGTGTGGACGTGGTAGTCGCCGGGCACGGTCACTCGTCGCCCGCGCGCCCGCCGCCGCGCCGCTTGAGCAGCACGACGATGGTGGCGCCCACGAATGCCACGACGATGCCGAGGACGTACACCTTGGTGTCCCGCCCGCGGCTCTCCTCCGCGGCGGCCGGCGCCTCGACCCTGCCGGCGTCCGGCGACGGCGATGGCGAGGTGGCCGCGGAGACCGTCCCCACGCACGCGGCCAGCAGCGTCAGCAGGACGATGACGGTGATGGTGAGCGTGACGGCGCGGCGTCGTCCGTGCCGACCGCTGCCTCGTCCGTTCATGACTCCCCCCTGGACTCCGGTCCGACGGCGCCGCCTGTCTCGTCGGCGGCGCCGCAGATGCCCGAGGACGGTATCGGGCCTACGACGGGGACGTCAAGAGTGAGGCCGGCGGTTGGGGAGGGACGGCAACGGCGGCGCCATTGTCCGCATCACCGACCGTCACTATTGTGAAGTCGCAGGGCGACACGCACTCCGCTGAAGGACCGTGCGATGGGACCGGCAGCAGCCAGCACCACGGTGAACGTTCCCCCGACCCGCTGGGCCAGGACGGTCGACGGCGCCTGCATCGCCTACCAGGACATCGGCGACGGCCCCGTCACCCTGGTCGTGATCCACGGCTGGGTGTCCCACCTGGAGATCTACTGGGAGCAGCCCCGGTACGTCCGGTTCCTGCGGCGTCTCTCCCGCAACCTGCGGGTCCTCGTCTTCGACAAGCGTGGCGTCGGGATGTCGGACCGGATGTCAGGGGCGCCCGACCTCGGCGTGCTTCTCGACGACGTCCGCGCAGTCATGGACGCGGCCGGCGTGGAGAAGGCGGCGCTGCTGGGCTGGGGCGCCCCGGGGCCGGCTCTCGCCGCCTGCTTCGCGGCCACGCACCCTGAGCGCACGCAATGTTTGGCGCTTGCCGGGTCCCTCCACGGGCGCAAGGAACCCGACTATCCTTGGGGCGAGACCGAAGATCAGTTCGAGGACCATCTCGCGGAGGTCCTGCCCGGCTGGGGCACGCTCGCTGGAGCCCCCGCTTTCGTCAAACGCGGCTACTGTGGCGACAGCACCTGGCTCGCGGACCTGCCGCCCTACAACGAGCCGGAGTTCCTCGCCTGGAATGCCAGACTAGCGCGGTTTGCGGCAACGCCGGCGAGCTTCGAGGCGTTCGAGCGGATGTGGTTCATGACTGACGTGAGACCGCTCCTCGCATCCATCGCCGCTTCTACGGCAGTTCTTTACACACGTGGCGACCGCGAGGATGAGGAGTTCTGCAGGGCATTGGCGGCCCACATCCCGACCGCCCGGCTCGTCTCGTCGACGTATCCGGAAGAGGTGGTCTGGGTCCGCGAGCCCGAACCCTTCGTCGCCCCACTGGAGAAGTTCATCGCGTCAGTCGAGGACGAAGAGGCGCAGCTGGACCGGGTGCTGGCCACCGTGTTGTTCACCGACATCGTCGGATCGACCGACAAGGCCTGCGAGCTCGGCGACGCGCAGTGGTCGGCACTGCTCGGGAAGCACCGTCTCCTGGTGCGAGCCCTGCTTGCCCGTTACCGGGGCACCGAGGTGGGGACCGTCGGGGACGGCTTCCTCGCCACCTTCGACGGTCCCGCGCGCGCTGTGAAGTGTGCGCAGAGCGTGTGTGAGGCAGTCCGCCCACTGGGTTTGGAGATACGCGCGGGCTGTCATACGGGAGAGATCGAGCTGTTCGGCGACGACGTCGGCGGGGTGGCCGTGCACATCGGCGCCCGTGTCGGCGCGCTGGCGGAGCCGTCCGAGGTCCTCGTGACCTCGACCGTCAAGGACCTGGTGGCCGGGTCCGGCCTGGCGTTCGAGGACCGCGGCGCGCATCACCTCAAGGGCATCCCGGACGCGTGGCGCCTCTACGCGCTCGCGCCGGGCGTCGACTAGTACCAGACCCGGTCGCCGGTGCGGGCCGGCGACCACGGAGGGAGGGACCATGGATGGGATGGATCCGGCCGACCAGAAGGCGCTCGAGCGTACGCCGCTGTTCCAGTCGATGCCGCGCGGGCACCGCAAGCGGGTCGCGCGGCTCGCGACCGTCGACCACTACCGCGACGGCGAGGTGATCGTGCGCGAGGGCGATCCCGGCGGCGTCTTCGTCGTCATGCTGAGCGGCGACGCCCTTGTCGAACCCTCCGCCGCCGGTGAGCGGCTGCTCGTGTCGCACGAGTTCTTCGGGGAGCTCTCCCTCATCGACGGGCGCCCGCGTGCGGCGACCGTGACCGCCGCTGGTCCCGTCAAGGCCGCGCGCATCGGCCGGGACGATTTCCGCGCGCTGCTGGCCGAGGAACCGGGACTGTCCGCCGGGCTTCTGCCCGGCGTCGCGGCGATCGCTCGCGACCTGCTGCGGGCGGACAGTGAAGGGCTGCCCGATCACGGTCAGGTCGGTGCGTGGCGGTCCGGCGCCGGGACAGCGCTCGGCGAGGCCGCAGGCCAGGAACTGGACAGCCGCGAAGCTCTCGGCTGGCTGCTGCTCCTGCGGCACGTCGGCGTCTTCGAGGCGCTCAACGAGGCACACCTGCACCGCGTGGCCCGACTCTTCACCATCGAGCGCTTCGCCGACGGCGACAACGTGGTGATCGCCGGCGCGCCCGGCGACTCCCTGCACGTCATCCTCAACGGGCGGGCGCGCGTGAGGACGCCGAGCGGCCACACCGCCACGCTCGGTGCAGACGACTGCTTCGGCGAGCTGGCTCTGATAGACGGCGCGCCGCGATCCGCGACCGTGACGGCCGTGGGCGAGCTGACGACGGCGAGGCTCGACCGCGCGGCGTTCACGAAGCTGCTCAAGGCCGAGCCCGGGATCGCCATCGGCCTCCTCGACGGCCTGGTCGCGCTCGTCCGCGACTTGGAGGACGCGGCCGCGCTGGTCTCGTGACGGTGCTGGTCACGTCGGCGGCAGGCATGCGATGAACGATCCTCCCAAGACACGCTGGGCGACGACCGCCGACGGAGCGTCGATCGCCTATCAGGTGCTTGGGGAAGGCGATCAGACGATCGTCGTCATCCATCCCTGGGCCTCGCATCTGGAGGTCTACTGGGAGCAGCCGCGGTTCGTCCGGTTCATGCGCCGGCTGGCACGCAACCTGCGCGTAGTGCACATGGACAAGCGAGGCTGGGGCATGTCCGACCGGATCTTTGGGACGCCGGACGTGAGCCTTCTCATGGACGACGTCAGAGCGGTCATGGACGCCTCGTGCACAGGGCGCGCCGCGGTGTTCGGGTGGGGCGGCACCGGCGGCGCTCCGCTCGCCGCCCTCTTTGCCGCCACGTACCCGGAGCGCACATCGGCACTCCTCCTCGATGGCCAGCTCTACGAGCGCTGGTCAGAGGACCATCCAGAGGGCGTCACCGATGAGCAGGAGGACGCCTGGGACGTGGAGTTCGCCCGCATCTGGGGGGACGACGACCACGCGATCAAGTGCGCGCAGTGGTGCTTCGGCGATCGTCCTGAGGACTGCCCCACCGACGACCAGACGTTTCTGAGATGGTGGACGAAGATGATGAGGTACTCATGCACGCCCACCAGCATGGTGGCCTTCTCAAGGATGTGGCACGTGACCGACATTCGCCCCGCTCTCCCGACCATCCATGTCCCGACTGCCGTCTTCTGCAAGACGGGGGCCAAGACGGGGGGGCCCGAGACGGCGCGCGCGACAGAGGACCAGCGAGACTGGGCGCTGTTCAATATGGCTCACGTCCCTGGTGCCAGACTCGTCGAGATCCCGGGCATGGCTCACGTGATCTGGATCGAGGACCGGAGCCGCACGTATCGGCGCTCGAGCATTTCCTCGCGTCCGTCAGAGATGAGCAGGCCGAACTCGACCGCATGCTGGCCACGGTACTCTTCACCGACATCGTCGGCTCGACCGAGAGGGCCTGCGCGCTCGGCGATCGTAGGTGGACGGAGCTTCTCGAACGTCACAACCAAGTCCTGCGTGCCATGCTCGCCAGATATCGCGGGACGGAGGTCAGCACCACCGGTGACGGCGTCTTCGCCACCTTCGACGGGCCCGCGCGGGCGGTGATGTGTCGCCCTGGCGGTCTGCGAGGCGGTGCGGCCTCTAGGTCTCGAGGTGCGCGCCGGCTGCCACACCGGCGAGATCGAGCTGCTGGGCGCCGACGTCGGCGGCGTCGCCGTGCACATCGGCGCGCGTGTCGCGGCGCTCGCCGGGCCGTCCGAGGTCCTCGTCAGCTCCACCGTCAAGGACCTCGTCGCCGGCTCCGGCCTCGTCTTCGAGGACCGCGGCGAGCACGAGCTCAAGGGCGTGCCGGAGCGGTGGCGGCTGTATGCGGCGGTGCCTTCGGGCGGCTGAGCCGCCCCGAGAACGGCGAAGGCCGGCGGTGCTTGCGCACCGCCGGCCTTCCCTGACGCGAAAGAGGCTAGCTCTTTCGTATGACGCGCTGGTGGCGCGGTATTACATCATCCCGGGCATTCCGCCGCCCGGCATACCGCCGCCCATTCCGCCGCCGCCCTCTTCGGGCTTGTCGGCGACGATGCACTCGGTGGTGAGGATGTTCTTGGCGATCGACGCGGCGTTCTGGAGCGCCGAACGGGTGACCATGGCGGGGTCGATGATGCCGGCCTTGACCAGGTCCTCGTACTTGTCGGTGTCGGCGTTGAGGCCTTCACCGGGCTTGAGGCCCTTGACCTTGTTCACCACGACCGAGCCCTCGAGGCCGGCGTTCTCGGCGATCTGACGAAGGGGCTCTTCGAGCGCGCGGGCGATGATCTGCTTGCCCGAGCGGAAGTCCACGTCGTCGGACTTCTTGTCGACCTTGATGGCGGAGATGGCGTTGACGAGCACGACGCCGCCGCCGGGCACGATGCCCTCTTCGAGAGCGGCGCGCGTGGCGTTGAGGGCGTCCTCGACGCGGTGCTTGGTCTCCTTCATCTCGACCTCGGTGGCCGCGCCGACCTTGATGACGGCCACGCCGCCGGCCAGCTTGGCGAGACGCTCCTGGAGCTTCTCACGGTCGAAGTCGGAGTCGGTGTTCTCGATCTCGCTCTTGATCTGCTTGATGCGGCCCTTGATGGCGTCGGTGTCGCCGGCGCCGTCGACGATGGTGGTGTTGTCCTTCGTCACGACGACCTTGCGCGCACGGCCGAGCTGCGTGAGCTGCGTGTTGTCGAGCTTGAGGCCCATCTCCTCGGTGATGACCTCGCCGCCGGTGAGGATGGCGATGTCCTCGAGCATGCGCTTGCGGCGGTCGCCGAAGCCGGGGGCCTTGACGGCGACGCTGGTGAACGTGCCGCGGAGCTTGTTCACGACGAGGGTCGCGAGGGCTTCACCCTCGACGTCCTCGGACACGATGAGGAGCTGCTTGCCGGCCTGGATGACCTTCTCGAGGATCGGAAGGAGGTCCTGCACGGCGCCGACCTTCTGGTTGGCGATGAGGATGTAGGGATCCTCGAGCACGGCCTCCATGCGATCGGGGTCCGTGACCATGTACGGGCTGAGGTAGCCCTTGTCGAACTGCATGCCCTCGGTGAACTCGAGGTCGAGGCCGAAGGTGTTGCTCTCCTCGACGTTGACCACGCCGTCCTTGCCGACCTTCTCGATGGCGTCGGCGATGACGTCGCCGACGGCGCGGTCGCGGGCGGAGATGGTGGCCACGCGGGCGATCTCCTCCTTGCCGGAGATCTCCTTGCTCTGCTTCTGGATGGAGGCGACGGCCTCGTTGACGGCTTCTTCGATGCCGTGCTTGATGGCCATCGGGTTGGCGCCGGCGGCTACCATGCGCAGACCCTCGCGCACGATCGCCTGGGCGAGCAGGGTGGCGGTGGTGGTGCCGTCACCGGCGATGTCGTTGGTCTTGGTCGCGACTTCCTTGACCAGCTGGGCGCCCTGGTTCTCGAAGACGTCCTCGAGCTCGATCTCGCGAGCGATGGTGACGCCGTCGTTGGTGATCGTCGGCGCGCCGAACTTCTTGTCGAGCACCACATAGCGGCCCTTGGGACCGAGGGTGATCTTCACGGCGTCGGCGAGCGCGTTCACGCCACGCTCGAGCGAGCGCCGGGCTTCATCGTGATACTTGAGTTCCTTAGCCAAGATGCGTCAGCCTCCCTTCCTATTTCTGGACTACGGCCAGGATCTCGCTGGCGCGCAGGATCAGCAGTTCGTCACCATCAGCGGTCTTGTACTCGGTGCCCGCGTACTTGCCGTAGATGACCTTGTCGCCCTTCTTGACGTCCATGGGAACGCGCTTCTTGCCGTCCTCGTCCCACTTGCCGTCGCCGGCGGCGACGACCTCACCCATCATCGGCTTCTCTTTGGCCGTGTCGGGGAGAACGATGCCGCTGGCAGTCTTCTCCTCTTCCTGGACCGCCTTGATGATCACGCGGTCTTCGAGCGGCTTGAGCTTCATGCAGCAACCCTCCTTGGTGTGTACACCGTGGTTTCTCGAGTCTGTTCTGGCACTCTCGGGGAGAGAGTGCTAAGTCCACACAGCTGGGTATGGTATGACCGGTCCCGGGAGAAGTCAAACCAAGGGCCGCCGGGAAGCGACGGCGCAGGAGAGAGATCACGAACATGCTGTTTTGCAGGTACTTATCTCGAATCACGAGAGACTGCCGCGGCTGTCAATCGCGTCTGCCGAGTGCCCACTCTGGCGACCGTTTCGCGCCGCCGCTAGGATGACGGCGTGAGCGGAGGTGCCGAGCCGATGAGAGTGCTGCTGCAGCGCGTGAGCCGCGCCGCGGTCACCGTGGACGGCGCGGAGCGCGGCGCGGTGGGCCGCGGCTTTCTCGCCCTCGTGGGCGTCACCCACGAGGACGACGTGGCCGCAGCCCGCAAGCTCGCCGCCAAGACGGCGCGCCTGCGCGTGTTCGCCGACGACGCCGGGCTCATGAACCTGGCGCTCGGCGACGTCGGCGGCGCCGTGCTCGCCGTCTCCCAGTTCACGCTGTACGCCGACACGCGGCGCGGCAACCGCCCGAGCTTCACCGACGCCGCGCCGCCGGCGCAGGGCGAGGCCGTCTACGAGGCCTACGTGCAGGCTCTGCGCGCCGAAGGCGTGCCGGTGGAGACCGGCGTGTTCGGCGCGCACATGCACGTCGAGCTGGTGAACGACGGTCCGGTGACGATCCTGCTCGAAGCCTAGTCAGGAGGCCGCGATGGAGCACAACAGAGGCAGACTCATCGATCACGTGCACCTCAGGGTGGCGGACCTCGAGCGGAGCAAGGCCTTCTACGCCGCCGCCCTCGCGGCCCTGGGCACGTCCGTGGAGCTCGGTGAAGGGCCGGGCTTCTTCTACGCCGACGAGCTGTTCGTCAGCGACGACGGCCCCGCCTCGTCGGTGCACCTCGCCTTCCAGGCGCCGGACAGGGAGACCGTGCACCGCTTCCACGAGGCGGCGCTCGCTGCCGGCGGCGTCGACAACGGCGCCCCGGGCGAGCGCCCGTATCACCCCGGCTACTACGCCGCCTACGCGCTCGACCCGGACGGCAACAACGTCGAGGTAGTGCACCACGGCCCGGCGACCCGGTCGGCCGCCTCCGTGGTGATCACCCCCGTCGAAGCGGCCGGCGACCCCGTGGAGCCGCCCGCGGGAGATGACTGACGGCCGGCGGAGACGTCTGGGTGAAGAGCCGCTGGTGAGAGCCCGGTGGCTGACCAAGGACGAGAGCGCCCGGGCCCCCTGCCGGGGCCCGGGCGCTCTCCGTCACCCGGCTGAGCGCGCGTCAGACCTCGTAGCCCTCGGCGTGCCGCGCGTCGTGGAGCTTGGCGTCGTTCGCCGGCACGTTGAGGTAGGCCGCGTAGCCGGCGAAGATGCCGCAGATCCAGGCGAACAGCCACGGAGCCCACCAGTAGTACAGGTACGGCGTCCACCGGTACTGGCCGCGGTTGTAGGTGTAGATGAGGCCGATCATCGCCGCGACGCAGACGATGACTCCGCCCACGCTCGGCCACTTGAAGCTGAGCAGCCCGCCGATGACCATGATGATCCCGAGGCCGACGAGGACGTGCACCCCCGACAGGTAGTCCGAGTAGATGCCGAAGAACTGCGGGATGCCGAACACAGGCTCGGCCGACCGTGCGTAGAGGCCGCCGCCGATGGCGGCGGCGCCGGCGAGGATGCCGGTGACAGCGGTGAGGTTGGCCCACTTCTGGCCTTTCACGACACCCTCCCTTCCAGGGCGTCATCGGTGGTGCCCTTGTAGATGTTCTTGAAGACGAGGTAGGCGATGGGACCCGTGAGGATGCCGGCGAGGCCGCCGATCATCCAGTCCATGCCGTTCACGAACAGGGCGATGATGGCGATGGCGATCGGGAAGGCGACCCACACGCCGAGCGCCCACGTCGGCAGCGGCACGCGGAACGAGCGCGGCGTCTCCGGCTCCCTGATGCGCATGATCATCACCGTCAGGAAGATGAGCACGTAGGGGAACATGAGCAGGAAGACGTCGATGGTGATCAGCGCGTCGAACTTGAAGTTGATCAGCACCGCGTTGACGAAGCCCATGAGCAGGATGGCCGACCCACGGCGTGCCCCAGCTCGCGTGCGTGCGACCGAGGAACCTCGGCAGCAGGCGGTCGCGCGACATCTGGAACTGCGGCCGCGCGCCCGTCGCCAGGTAGCCGGCGTACAGGCCGATGTTGGAGAGGATGGCCGACATCAGCATGAGGTAGCCGAAGAAGGCGCCGCCGACGACCTTGGCGAGCTCGACGAAATCCTCGCCGCCGCCGCCCGTCCACATGTTGAGGTAGTTGTCCGGGCCGCCGAGGTTGGCGATGCGGATGGACGCCCACACGGTCACGAAGTAGGTGGCGATGACCAGCGGCGTGCCGATCATCAGGGCCCGCGGAATGACCCTCTGCGGGTTCTGGATCTCGCCGGCAAGCGTGGACATCGACTCCCAGCCTGAGTACATCCACATCATGATGGCCAGCCCGAGATTCAGGGAGGTGAGGAAGCTCTCGCCCTCCGGGATCATCGGGCTGAACCCACTGCCCGTGCCCTTGGTGATGCCGTACACGGTGAAGATGAGCAGCGGGACCATGACGAGGACCTGGATGATCGTGAGCGTCCAGCCGGTGAGCTCCAGGCCCCTGATGTTGATGAAGGTGAACACCGCCACGATGCCGATGCCGATGAGCGCTCGCTCGGTGGCGCCGAACCCCCACTGGTTCTGCATGTAGTCGAGGGCCAGCGCGACGTACACCGCCGAGTCGACGTACAGGGAGAGCGTCCACCACCAGCCCGCCTGGAAGCTCCAGTACTCGCCCATGCCCCTGCGGATCCAGCGGTAGAGCCCGCCGGCCTCGGGCACCATGGACCCGAGCTCCGAGGCGACGAACGCCATCGGCACGCTCCACACGAGCGGCAGGATGAGGATCATGAGGAGCGTCATCCCGGGGCCGGAGGACGAAACGACGTCCTCCATGCCGAAGGACCCGGAGCATGTCAGCGTGAAGACGAAGATGACGGCCGTGATGAGCCGCATCCGTACGCGCTTCAGCCCCTCGTTGCGAAGCATTTCCGTCATCCGGACCCCCCCAGAGTACGTTTGATCAAGTTCTAGGACAGGGCCTCTGGAGCGAGTTGCCAGAGGTCGACCGCCAGCTTGTCGTTCTCACCGTAATCTATCGGTACGTCGATGACAACGGGTCCGGGGTGTCGCAGGGCGCGCGCGAGGAGCGGTTTGACGTCGCCCGCCTTCTCGGCGCGGAGCCCCTCCACGCCGAACGCGCGGGCCAGTTGTACGAGGTCGGGATTGTCGAAGCGCGTGCCGGCGATGCGGCCGTACTTGCGCCGCTGGTGCATCTCGATGAGGCCGTAGCCGCCGTCGCTCCACACCAGGATGACGAAAGGCAGGCCGAGGCGGCGCGCCGTCTCCAGTTCCTGCACGTTCATGAGGAACCCGCCGTCGCCGCTGATGCAGACGACCTTGCTGCGGCCGCGGCGCGCCAGCGCCGCGGCGATCGTCGCCGGCAGCCCGAAGCCCATGGCGGCGAACCCGTTGCTGATCAGCACGGTGTTCGGCTCGCGCGCCTCCCAGAAGCGCGCCACCCAGAGCTTGTGCGCGCCCACGTCGCTGACCAGGACGTCGTCCGGCGCCATCAGCTCGCGCAGGTCGTGCAGCACGCGCTGCGGCTTGATCGGGAAGTCCTCGTCGGTGCCGGCGTCGAGCACGCGGCGGAACGCGCGCCGGTACGGCTTGCGTCTCGACGCTCGCCACCTCCTTGCCCTCCAGGAGACCGGTCAGCTGGAAGAGGATGCGCGAGAGGTCGCCGATGAGCTCCACCTCGGGGATGAACTGGGCGTCGATCTCCGGCGGCACCGTGTCGATGCAGACGATGCGCTGCCGCCCCTCCGGGTTCCAGGCGGAGGGCGGCCACTCGATCATGTCGTAGCCGATGGCCACCACGAGGTCGGCCCGTCCGAGCAGCCCCTGCGGGTAGTCCTGGCGGCGGAGCCCGGCGGTGAACAGGAAGTGCGGGTCGGACGCGTCGAGCACGCCCTTGCCCATGAAGGTGGTGATCACGTGGAGCCCGGTCTGGTTGCAGAAGGCGCGCAGCGCGGGGGCGGCCTCCTGGCGCACGACGCCGTTGCCGGCCAGCACCACCGGCCGCTTGGCGCCCGTGATGATCTCGGCGGCGCGCAGCAGGCTGACAGGGTCGGCCTCCATCATCGCCTCGGGGCCTTGCGGGAGCGGCGTGCCGGTCGCGGCCGTGCCCATGATGTCCTCGGGCAGCTCCAGGTGGGTCGCGCCGGGCTTCTCGGCGGCGGCGATGCTGAACGCCTTGCGCACCGCCTCCGGCACCATGCGCGGGTGGTGGATGCGCGTGTTCCACTTGGTCATCGGCCGCAGCATCTCGACGGTGTCGATGAACTGGTGGGTGGTCTCCTTGTGCATGCCGGCGAGGCCCGTCTGGCCGGTGAGCGCCACCAGCGGAGCATTGTCCAGCGTCGCGTCGCCGACGCCGGTGGCGAGGTTGCTGGCGCCCGGGCCCAAGGTCGCCAGGCAGACGCCCGGGCGGCCGGTGAGGCGGCCCTAGGCGTCGGCCATGAACGCCGCGCCCTGCTCGTGCCGCGTGGGCACGAAGGTGATGAGCTGCGAGCGGTCGAGCGCCTCGCTGATGTCCAGGGTCTCCTCGCCGGGGATGCCGAAGACGAACTCGACGCCCTCGTTCTCGAGGCAGTCGATGAAGAGATCAGCCGCGTTGCGCGGGGCCTCGCTGGGAGGCGCGAGCGGGAAGACGGAATCAGGCCGGTGAGTCATGCTGCAGCCGAGTCTAGCATTCCAGTATCGTTCCCCGATGTGGCCGACCGGATGAGTCCGAGCTGTTCGGACAGACAGGATGGCGAGCGGCCCGCCCGCCGCAGCGGGGGCGGGGTCCGAGGCAGGAGCGGCGGGCTACGAGGGGCGGCGGGCGGAGCCCTTGCGCGGCGGCCGCGCCGCCTTGGCCTCGGCGTCGCTGGCGAACGCGTCGAGGTCGAGGTAGTCCGGCCAGTCCAGCGCCGGCAGGAAGCCGGCCGCCAGGCCGACCATGCCGGCGTTGTCGGTGCACAGGCTGAGCGGCGGCAGCGACAGCTGCAGGCCCTCGGCCTCGCAGGCCGCGGTCAGCGCGCGGCGCAGGCCGGAGTTGGCGGCCACGCCGCCGGCGACGGCGACGCGCCGCAGGCCCTCGGCGGCGGCGCCGGCCACCGTCTTCTCCACCAGCTGGCGCACGATGGCCGCCTGGTACGAGGCGGCGATGTCGGCGCGGTGCGCCTCGATCTCCGCCTCGTCGCGCGCCCTGAGGTCGTACAGCAGGGCCGTCTTGAGGCCGCTGAAGCTGAAGCCGCGGCCTCTGGGGACGGCGCGCGGAAAGCGGGCGAAGCCCGGGTCTCCGCGCGCCGCCAGCTGGTCGAGCTCCCGGCCGCCCGGATACCCGAGGCCCAGCAGGCGGGCGCCCTTGTCGAACGCCTCGCCGGCCGCGTCGTCCATGGTCTTGGCGGCGACGCGGTAGCGCACGCCCTCCTCCACCACGGCGAGCAGCGTGTGCCCGCCGCTGGCGACGAGGCACACGAACGGCGGCTCGACGCCGAGGGCGTAGTTGGCGGCGATGTGCCCCTGCAGGTGGTTCACAGGGATCAGGGGCAGCCCGCGCCGGTAGGCGAGCGACTTCGCCGTCGCCAGGCCCACGAGCAGGGCGCCGATGAGCCCCGGGCCCTGCGTCGCGGCCACCGCCGCGATGTCGTCCCAGCCCGCGCCGGCCTGGCTCATCGCCTCGGCGACGACCTCGTTGACGAGCTCCGTGTGGCGGCGTGAGGCCACCTCCGGCACCACGCCGCCGAACTGCGCGTGCAGCTCGTTCTGCGACGAGACGATGGACGACAGGACCTCGCGCCCGCGCACGACCGCCGCGCTCGTGTCGTCGCAGGACGTCTCGACGGCGAGGATGAGGCCGGCAGCTCCGAGCGGTGCGCCGTCGGCGCCCCGCTCGATGGGCCGACCGC
This sequence comes from uncultured Thermoleophilia bacterium, assembly GCA_963741075.1. GTDB lineage: Bacteria > Actinomycetota > Thermoleophilia > UBA2241 > UBA2241 > CAIXSE01. The sequence goes on along the minus strand of CAVUGS010000019.1, from coordinate 54,737 downwards.
GTCGGCTGCTCACGCGCTGTCTCCCTCCCAGTCCTTCCACATGATGACCGCGTCCTCGCGGTCGTCGCTGTAGTAGCCGGGGCGGATGCCGGTGGAGACGAAGCCGAAGCTGCGATACAGCTCGATGGCGGGGGCGTTGGAGACCCGGACCTCCAGGGTGTGGCCCCGGTGCCCCTTGCGCTCGGTGATGGCGAAGTACGCCTCCAGGAGGCGCGAGGCCACGTGGTCGCGGCGGACCGCCTCGGCGACGCACAGATTCATGAGGTGCCAGACGTCGACGAACATGTCGGCGATGAGGTAGCCGATGATGCGGCCGTCGTCTTCGCAGACCAGGCAGATGCCGGTCTCACGCGCGAGCTGACCGCTGAAGATGGCGAGCGACCAGGGCAGCGTGAACGTGCGCGCCTCGAGCGCGGCTACCGGCTCGAGGTCGGTGAACTGCATGGGCCGCACCGCGCGCTGGTGGGGCCGCGTGTCGGGGACCGCCTGGAGGCTCACGACGCTGCTCCGGCAGGCGGGGCGGCACCCGGCCGCGGGGTCGCGTCCGGAGCGCGGCCGTAGATGGGCAGCACCGCGTCCGGGCCGTGGACCAAGCCGGGCGCGCCGCAGGCGGCAGCCCGGCCGACCATGGCGGCAGTCGGCGCGACGATGCCGGCGGCCGGGCGCGCCGTCGCCGGCAGAAGCTCGCCGTAGAGCGCGGCGCCGTCTCCCCCTACGACCACGTCGCCGCGGGCGCCGAGCCACTCGGCGAGCCGGTCGGCCGGCACCACCGCGACGTCCTCGGTCTGGCGCACGCCGCCGCCGGGCGCGGCCGCGAAGACGGCGGCGAACACCTCGCGGCGACGGCCGTCGATGAGCGGCACGAGCGTGCGACCGGGAGCCGCCTCGGGCGCGCTCGCGAGAGCGAGCGCGAGCGCCGCGAGCGTGGGCACGCCCGCCAGCCCGGCCGCGCCGTCCGCCTGCGCCAGCGCGCGCGCCGTCGCGATGCCGATGCGCAGGCCGGTGAACGCCCCCGGGCCGAGGCCGACGGCGATCGTCCCGACGCCGTCCCAGCCGAGGCCTGCCTCCGCGAGCACCGCGTGCACGAACGGCAGCAGCAGTTGCGAGTGCGCGGGGCCGTCGAGCGAGACGCGCTCGGCGACGACGGAGCCGTCGGCGGCGCAGAGCGCCGCCGAGCACGCCGTCGTCGCGGTCTCCAGCGCGAGGATCACGAGGCAGCCCTCGTGACGAGCTGGATGCCGGCCTCCGCCGCTCCGGCGGCGACCTCCGCCTCCAGCGCCGACTGGCCGTGCAGTCTCGCGTCGCGGCTGGTACGCGTGCGGTGCTCCAGTTCGACGCGCAGGTCGGCCGGCGGCAGCGCGTCGCTGCCGGCCGCCGGCCACTCGACGAACGTGATCGCGTCCGGACCGAGGTAGTCGTCCCAGGCGAACAGCTCCGCGTCGGCGCCACGGCTGAGCCGGTACAGGTCGAGGTGGTGCAGCGGCTCTCCGCCGCGGCCGTGGTAGCTCTGCGCCAGGGTGAAGGACGGGCTGGTGATGGCGCCGCGCACGCCGCGCGCGCGCAGCACCTCGCGGACGAGCGTCGTCTTGCCCGTGCCGAGGTCGCCCTCGACGGTGACCAGCGCCGGCGGACGCAGCTGTGCGGCCAGCATGCGGGCGAGCTTCCGCGTCTGGGCCGGCGAGGCGAGGGTGAGCGAGATCATCTAGAAGAGGCCGAGCTGCTCCGGTTCGGCGGGCGGGCCGGCCGCCGGAGTGGGTGCCGCCTGGGGCGCCGGTGTGGGATCCGCGGTCGGCGCAGGATCCGGCTCGACGTCCGGCGCCGGATCCGTCTCGGCGATCGGGGACGCGGCGTTCTCGGGCGCGGGAGTTGCCTCAGCAGCGGGCGCCACAGCGATCTCGGGCGCGGAGACGGCCGTGGCGACAGTCTCCCAAGGCTCTGCCACGGGGGCGTCCTCGAGCGTCGATGCGGCGACGGCCACTGACTCGAGCGTCGGCGCTGCCGCATCCTCGAGCGGTCGGCGCCGCGGACGGGGCGAGCGCCGGACCGGCCGTCTGCGCGCGCAGGTGGTCGGGCGGCCGCCAGGCCGGCCGCTCGGCGGCCGGCGGCGCGGCCGCCTCTTCTTCGGGCCCCGGCGCGGCGTGCGCCAGCAGATCCGGCAGCCGCAGGAAGTCCTCTTTGAGCGTCGCCAGGTTGGCCGGCGTGTACAGCGCCGCGGCCGGATGGAAGATCGGGTAGAGGTACAGCCGGTGCCCGGCGATCTGCGTCGCCCGCGGCCGCCCGTGCACCTTGGTGATGCCGGTCTGCTCACCGGTCAGCAGCTTGGTGGCGAAGTTGCCCAGCGTGCAGATGACCTTGGGCCGGATGATCTCGATCTGCCGCCAGAGGTACGGCCGGCAGGCGTCGATCTCCTCCACCTGCGGGTCGCGGTTGTTGGGTGGCCGGCTCTTGAGGACGTTGGCGATGTAGACCTGCTCGCGCGTCATCCCGATGGACGCGAGCAGCTGGTCCAGGAGCTTGCCGGCCTGGCCGACGAACGGCCGGCCCTGCTGATCCTCGTGGTAGCCCGGCGCCTCGCCGACGAACATGAGCTCGGCCCCGGGGTCGCCCTCGCCGAACACGGCCTTGGTGCGCGTCTCCGCGAGGACGCAGCTCGAGCAGCATTCGACCTCCTCGCGGAGGGCGTCGAGCGCGGCGATGCTGTCGTCAGTGGCAGGTGCCACAGGAGCCGGTGGCGCAGGTGGAGCAGCTCTTCTTGGCTCCCTTGCCCCCGAGGTCGAGAGACGATGAGTGGACGGCGAACGTGGACAGCAACCGGCACACGTCGCCGGAGTGACACGACGGACACTCCGGCTTGATCCCGTTGCGGACCAGCTCCTCGAAGGCGGTTCCGCACTGGTTGCAGCAGAATTCATAGATAGGCATGGCGGTAGTGTACCACCGAGGCTGGGCGCGCAGACCACGCGCGCGGGCGCCCGGCGGCCCTCCCCTCGACCGTCCCAACGACCGTCCGATTGACACGCGCGCACGCGAGGCCCTACGCTCACCCTGGCCCGGCGCCGAGCCTCGGCAGGCTACCGGGACACCGCCTGTGCTCACGAGGCCTACGGCAGGCGCGGTACCTCCCTCACCGGGCGGACCGCAGCCGGAGAGGTCATAGGCTTGACTATCGACACGTACCGCTTCTGCGTGATCGGTCCCGGACGTCTGGGATCGACCGTCCTCGCCGGCCTGCTCGAGGCCCAGCTCACCGTCTCCGCCGTCGGCGTCCACGCGGACGACGACACCAGCCTCTTCGACTTCGTGCCCCACGTGCGCGTGCGTGACGCCGCGCTCGAGGCCGACGCCTGGTGGCTGGCGGTGCCGGACGACGAGATCTACGCCGTGGCGGGCCGGCTGGCGGAGGCCCTGCCGGCCATCCGCCGCCCCGGCGCGCCCCAGCCGCTCGCCGTCCACTCCAGCGGCCTGGGCTCGGTGCACCTGCTCAAGCCGCTGTACGAGCAGGGCGTGCGCGTCCTGTGCCTCCACCCGCTGCAGACGTTCGCCGGCGAGCCGGACGCCAAGCTGCTCCAGGGCGTTCCCTGCGCCGTCACGGCGCTCGAAGAACGCGACCTGGTGCTCGGCGAGGAACTCGCCGTCCGCCTCGGCATGCAGCCGTTCCGTCTTGCCGACGAGCAGAAGACCCTCTACCACCTCTCGGCCGTGGTGGGCTGCAACCTCCTGGTGGCGCTCGAGAGCGAAGCCAAGCGGCTGATGGACGAGGCCACCGGCGACGGCCGTGGCCTGGACCACCTCTCCGTGCTGCTCGCGACGACGATGAGGAACCTGCTGCAGGGCGGCGAGCCGGCGTTCGCGCTGACCGGGCCGGTCGCCCGCGGCGACATCGGCACCGTGCGCTCGCACCTGCGCCTGCTCGACCGCGAGAGCCCGCGGCTCGCGCGCACGTATCGCGCGCTCAGCCTCGAGGCGCTCACGCTGGCCGCGCCGCGCCTCGACGACGAGCAGGTCGCCACGCTGCAGGAGCTGCTCGGGGCCGGAGAAGCCGGCGGCGCAGCCGCCGGCCCTGCCGGCCCGGAGATCCCTCCGCCCGGCGGCCACTGGGCTGGAGGCCGGCCGTGATCGTCGCCCGGACCATCCCCGAGGCCCGGGCCGCGCTGCGCCTGCTGCCGCGGCCCCTTGGCTTCGTGCCCACGATGGGCGCCCTGCACGCAGGGCACCTGTGCCTGGTCGAGGCGCCGCGGAAGGACGCTGCGCGCAGCGTCGCCGCCTCGGTCTTCGTGAACCCCACGCAGTTCGGCCGCGGCGAGGACTTCGACAGGTACCCGCGCGACGAGGCCCGCGACCTGCGCCTCCTGGAGAAGGCCGGGGTCGCGGTCGTCTTCGCGCCTGACGCCGACGAGATGTACCCGGACGGCTTCGCCACCAACGTGCACGTCGGCGGCCCGCTCACCGAGAGCCTCGAGGGCGCCTCGCGGCCCGGCCACTTCGACGGCGTCGCCGTCATCGTCGCCAAGCTGCTCGGCGTCGTCCGGCCGGACGTGCTGTTTCTCGGCGAGAAGGACGCTCAGCAGCTCGCCGTCGTCCGCCGCTTCGTGCGCGACCTCGACCTGCCGGTCGAGGTCGCCGGCGTGCCGACGCTGCGCGAGCAGGACGGCCTCGCCATGAGCTCGCGCAACGTCTACCTCACGCCGGAGCAGCGCGCGGTGGCGCCGGACCTGTACCGCGCGCTCCTCGCCGGCGCAGCCGCCGCGGGCGTACCCGGCGCGGCGGCCAAAGACGTCGTCGTCGCGGCGACGAGCGCCCTGCTGCTCCCGGACGGAGCCCTCGACCCCGACGCCATCGACGAGGCTCTCTCCCGCCCGCGCTTCGAGCTCGACTACCTCGCCGTCGTGGACGAAGACACGTTCGTCCCCGAGGGCGTCCTCGGGCCGCGCTCGCGGCTCGTCGTCGCGGCCCGCCTCGGCTCCACCCGTCTCATCGACACCATCTCAGTAGCCAGCGCGTACCCCGCCAAGGACGCGACCGCATGAAAGGAAGGACCACCATGGCGACCGTCTTCGTCAACGGCACGCAGAAGGACCACGTGCGCGAGGGTCTCGTGCGCGTCATCACCGGCTCCATCGAGTTCGCCAGCAACGGCGACGCCGACATGATCAAGATCACCGACGAGGTGAAGGAAGCCGTCCGCCAGACCGGCCTCAGCGACGGCACCGTCACCCTGTTCGTGCCCGGCGCCACCGGCGCCCTGACGACCCTGGAGTACGAGCCCGGCGTGGTCGAGGACGTGCAGCGGGCGCTCGACGTGGTCGCGCCGGCGGGCCGGTTCTACCAGCACAACGTGAACCTCGGCGACGGCAACGGCCACTCGCACGTGCGTGCGGGCCTCGTGGGGCCGTCGCTGGTCGTGCCGTTCGTCGACGGCCACCTGACGCTCGGCATCTACCAGAACATCGTGTTCTGCGACTTCGACGCGCGCCCGCGCGAGCGGTCCGTCGTGGTGCAGGTGATGGGCGTATGACTGACGATGCTGCGGGCGGCGCCCCCGTCGCCGCGGACTGCGACCCGAGCAAGGAGCGCCCGCTCGTCCAGGTCGCGCTCGACTTCGTCGACCTGCCGCGCGCCCTCGAGGTCGCGCGCGAGGCCGTCGCCGGCGGCGCCGACTGGGTCGAGGCCGGCACGCCGCTGATCAAGGCCGAGGGCCTGAACGCCGTCAGGGCCCTGAAGGCCGAGTTCCCCGACAAGACCATCGTCGCCGACATGAAGACGATGGACGCCGGCCGCACCGAGGTGGAGTACGCCGCCAAGGCCGGAGCCGGCGTGGTCGGCGTGCTCGGCGCCGCGTCCGACAGCACGATCAAGGAGTGCGCCGAGGCGGCGCGCAACTACGGCTGCAAGCTCATCGTCGACATGATCGAGGTCGCCGACCCCGTGGCGCGCGCGAAGCGCGCCCAGGAGCTCGGCGCCGACTACATCGGCATCCACACGGCCATCGACCAGCAGATGCGCGGCGAGGCGCCGTTCGACACCGCTGCGCGCGGTCGCCGAAGCCGTCGTGATCCCGGTCTCCGCCGCGGGCGGCATCAACAGCGAGACCGCCGCCGCGGCCGTGGAGGCCGGCGCCGGCATCGTCGTCGTCGGCGGCGCGATCACCAAGTCCGCCGACGCCACCGCAGCCACCGCCGAGATCCGCCGCGCCGTGGACGAGCGCGTCTGCATCGAGACCACGCTGTACAAGCGCGCCGGGGCAGCCGACGTCCGCACCGTGCTGGAGCAGGTCTCGACGGCCAACGTCAGCGACGCCTGGCACCGCCAGCCGAGCCTGCCGGGCATCCGCCCCCTGCTGCCGGGCGCGCACATGTGCGGCCCGGCCGTCACCGTGCGCACCTACGCCGGCGACTGGGCCAAGCCGGTGGAGGCGATCGACGTCTGCAAGCCCGGCGACGTGCTCGTCGATCGACGCCTGCGACGCCACGCCGGCCATGTGGGGCGAGCTCGCCACGCACAGCGCCATGGTCAAGGGCCTGGCGGGACTGGTCGTCTGGGGCGCGATCCGCGACACCCCGGAGATCGCCAACCTCGGCTTCGCCGCCTTCAGCAGCAAGGTCTGCGCCAACGCCGGCGAGCCCAAGGGCTTCGGCGAGATCAACGTGCCCATCACGATCGCCGGCCAGACCGTGCGCCCCGGCGACTGGATCGTCGGCGACGACGACGGCGTGATGGTCCTCCCCAAGGAGCAGGCCGTGGAGCTCGCCAACCGCGCCATGGACGTGCTCGAGAAGGAGAACCGCATGCGCGGCGAGATCGACGCCGGCAAGACGCTCGCCGAGGTCGCCTACCTGCAGAAGTGGGAGAAGGCGCGCTGACGGGCTGACGCCGGGCGCGCCCCGCGCGCCCGCCGCGCCTGGGGTCATCCCCCTGGCGCCGACAGGCGAGCTTCGCCGCTGGCAGGGCTCAGGGGGTGGTGGGGCGGCGGCCGAAGGCGCGTACCGCCCCGTTCTGAGGCGCGCCGGCGGCGTGCGCCGCGGCCGCGAGGTCACGGCGCAAGGGCCGGCGCGGGAAGCGCACGAGGTGTCCGGCGCAGCGGCAGTCGCCGGCGCCGAAGCGGCGCGGGCGGCGTTCCGCGCCGCGCAACGACGCCAGCGCGCCGGCGAGCTCGCACTCGCCGTCCGCGCCGTCGACCAGCCAGGCGCGCTCCGCCGGGAAGGCGGTGAAGAGGTGGTCGGCGTGCCAATGGAGCGGCTTCTCGAGGGCGAGGTGCCGTGCGACGCGGGCGCCGCGCCCTCGCGCCGCGCTGCCGACGTAGGCGTACCAGCCGCGCTCGAACGTCACCGTGCCGAGCGAGCCGACGCGCAACCCGGTGCGCCGGGGAACGCGGGTGAGGACAATGTAGAGGCGCGGCGGCGCGGGTGGACGGGCATCGTTCAGGGGCGCGCCGCCGAAGGCCGTGGCCGGCTGCCCTGACGGCACCCGGTCGTTCACCGGTCCGGCGCCTCCCAGCCGGCGGGTTTGGCCGAGCGCGGCGGCGCGGTCTCGCCGAGACGCCGCCGCGACCCCGGCGCCATGCCGCCGCGGCGCGGCTGGCAGCGCGGGCAGTAGTGCGTGCCGCGGCCGCCCACAACGACGCGCTCGACGATGGTCCCGCAGACGCGGCACGGCTCGCCGGTACGCTGGTACACGTTCAGGATCTCCTGGAAGCTGCCGCGCCGGCCCGCCGGGTCGATGAAGCTCTCGATGCTCGATCCCTCGTGGTCGATGCCGGCCTGGAGGGTCTCGAGGACGGCCGCGTGCAGGCGCTGCGCCTCACGCGGCCCCACGCTCCCCGCCGCGCGCAGCGGGTGCAGGCGGGCGCGGAACAACGCCTCGTCCGCGTAGATGTTGCCCACGCCGGCGATCCGCCGCTGGTCCGTGAGGAACGACTTGAGCGGCGCGCGTCTGCCACGCAGCGCGCCGCGCAGGTACTCCGGGGTGAACTCCGGTCCGAACGGCTCCGGGCCCATCCCGCGAGCGTCGAAGAACGCGTCCTCGGCCGCCGGGTCCAGCGCCCAGAGGCGGCCGAACCGGCGCACGTCCTGGAAGTGCAGCGTGGCGGCCGGCCCGAGCTCCCAGCGAAAGCGCGCCGGCCGCTCGCCGGGCGCAGGACGGAACACCAGCTGGCCCGTCATGCGCAGATGGACGACGGCCACGGACGGGCCCGCGTGGTCCAGGCCGGGCGGCCCGCCGAAGGCCCGGCCGCCCTGTGCTTCCCTCGGCCCGAGGTCCACCAGCAGGTACTTGCCGCGCCGGCGCAGCCCCGTCACCCGGCGCCCCGCCAGACGGGCGTTCAGCTCCTCTTGCGTCTGCACGCTCACGGTCCAGTCGTTGACGACCACCTCCCGGAGCAGCAGACCGGGCAGGCACGTGAGCAGCCGTCGCCTGACGGTCTCGACCTCCGGGAGCTCAGGCATCAGCCGCCTCGCCTGCTTCACCCTCGCCGCGCTCCCACCACTGACGCAGAAACGCCCGCGCGCCGTCCGCGTCGGTGACCTCGCCGGCCTCGATCTCCTCCTCGAGGGCGTCCAGCGCCTGACCCACCGCCGGCCCCGGTTCGATGCCGAGCAGCGCCATCACGTCGCTGCCGCTCAGCAACTGCGGCGCCGGCGCCTTGCTCACCGCCGTCCAGACGGTGCGCGCCAGCCGGTAGTGCCGCGCCATCGACGTCAGCGACGTCTTCTCGCCCCGCGTGGCGAGCCTGTCGCAGAGCGAGACCACCACCGACTCGAAGACCCAGGGGCTCACGTCGCGCCGGTACCGGGCCAGGGCCCGGCGCGTCAACGGCTGCTCGCGCGTCAGAAACCCGAGCCGCAGGTGCTGCCGCACGAGGGTGCCGACGTACTCGACGAACCGGTTGCTCATGTTGAAGCGCCGGCCGATGTCGGCGCACATCTGCCGGCCGGTCTCGTCGTGGTGCCAGAAGATGACCCGGCCCTGCTCGTCGACCACGCGCACGACCGGTTTGCCGATGTCGTGCAAGAGGACGGCCCAGGCGACGGGGACGAGCGGCTCGACGCCGGGCAGGCCCGCCTCCGCCGGCGTCGCCAGGAACCGGCGTCCGCCCAGCTGCGCGACGACGCCGACGACGTACGTGAGCGCCTCCAGCGTGTGCTCGAAGACGTCCAGGTGGTGGTACGGGTTCTGCTCGACGCCGCGCAGGCGGTCGACCTCGGGGAGGATCACCGCCAGCGCGCCCCAGACGGCGAGGTCGCGCAACGCGACCGGGGCGGCGCGCGTGCCGAGGAGAGCGCAGAGCTCGTCGCGGATGCGCTCGCCGCTCACGCGTGAGAGGCCGGGCGCCGCGCGGAAGGCGGCCTCCGTGGCCGCGGCGTCGGGCACCAGGTCGAACACGCGGGCGAGGCGCGCCAGACGCAGCACGCGCAGCGGATCGTCATCGAGCGAGGCCGGCGAGCAGAGCCGCAGCCGGCCGGCGGCGAGGTCGTCGATGCCGCTCAGCGGGTCGACGAGGTCACCGCCGTCAAGCGGCCGGGCCAGCGCGTCCACGGTGACGTCGCGGGCGCGGAGGTCCGCCTCCAGGCGGACGGCGCGCGTCTCCGGATCCGGCGGGCCGCCCGGCGGGCCGCCGCGCACGGCGGCGACGTCGATGTGCAGGTCGCCGACCACCACGCGCCAGCCGCCGAAGAGGTCGGAGGTGGCGTACACGGCGCCCTCGAAGCGGTCGGCGAGCCCGCGGGCCAGCGCCTCCTGCCGCCCGTCGACGACGATGTCGATGTCGCGCACGCGGCGCCCGAGGAGCTCGTCCCGCACGCACCCGCCGACGAGCCAGCCGGCCTCGCCCGGCCCGAGCGCCGCCAGCGCCGCCCTGGTGACATCGTCGGGCGTCGGCAGGGTAGCGGCGTACCGGGCGTTCACAAGCGTCAGGACGCGGCGGTCTCGCCGCGGTACCGTCGCACCACCCGCGGCGCGACGTCGCAGGCGACCTCGTAGTTGATGGTGCCGAGCATCCGCGCCATCTCCTCGCACAGGATGCGCGGCGTCTCGGGGGCGTCCAGGCGGGGGCCCTCGGGCGCCGTCCAGGTGACGGCGGAGCCGCCGGCCGCGCCGTCGCCGGCGGCGCCGAACAGCACCACCTCGTCGCCCGCCACGCCCCAGTCGTCGGGAAGCTTGACGGTCATCTGGTCCATGCTGATCCTGCCGACGATCGGACAGCGCCGTCCCGCGACGAGCACCTCGCCGCGGTTGCCGAGGGCGCGGCGCACGCCGTCGGCGTAGCCGACGGGGACGATGCCGATGCGCGTGAGCTCCACCGCGTACCAGGTGCGCCCGTAGCCGACGGAGTCGCCGGGGACGGCCTCGCGGACGCCGGCGATGTACGAGACGAGCTTCATCGCCGGCCGCAGGCCGTCCTTGAAGGGGTCGTCGTTCGCCGGCGCCAGCCCGTACATGGCGATGCCGGTGCGCACCATGTCGAAGTGGGCGCCCGGGTCGCGCAGCGTCGCCGCGCTGTTCGCCGCGTGGCAGATGAGGCCGGGGTACTGCTCCTTGAGCTCCGCCGTCAGCTTGGCGAACCGGCGCAGTTGCTTCTCGAAGAAGCTCGTGTCGGCCTCGTCCGCCGTCGCGAAGTGGCTCATCAGGCCGGAGAGGACGCCTCCGGCGTGCGCCTGCGCGCAGAGGTCGCGGACCTCGTGCGCGGGCACGCCGAGCCGGCCCATGCCCGTGTCGAACTTGACGTGGACGCGGACGCCGAGCCGGGCGGCCGCGGCGGTGAACGGCACCGACCAGGCCACGACCTCGGCGCCGGAGGCCGCGGCCCGCTCGAGCCCGGTGCCCGTGAGCGGGCCGAAGATGAGGATCGGCGCGGTGAAGCCCGCCGCCCGCAGCTCCTCGGCCTCGGGCGCCGTCGCCACGCCGAGCCACGAGGACCCGGCCTCCAGCGCGGCGTGCGCCGCAGGCAGCGCGCCGTGTCCGTAGCCGTCGGCCTTGACGACGGCGCAGTGGACGGCGCCGTCCGGCAGGTCGCGCATCAGACGGCGCACGTTGTGGCGGATCGCCTCGAGGTCGACCTCAGCGACCGCGCGGTGTCTGCCGGCGAGCACTCAGAGCCCCAGGATCTTCATGATGTCGTGCCGCGTGACGATGCCGACCACCGCCTCGCCCTCCACGACCGGCACCCGGTCGAACTTGTGGCGCGACATCAGCGTCGCGGCGGCGCGCGCGGGGTCGTCCGGAGCGACCGTCCTCACCTCGTCCGTCATGAGCTGCTCCACGGTGGCGGCGGAGGCCTTCTCGAGCTGCTCCTTGAACTTCTTCTGGCTGCCCAGGTAGATGATGCTGTCGAAGAGCTCGAAGTAGTGCGGCATCTTGATGTCGGCGTCGAGCGCCATGAGGTCGCCCTCGGTGACGATGCCGACGAGCCTGTCCTCGTCGACCACGGGGACCCCGCCGATGCGCTTGTCGCGGAAGAGCCCGGCCAGGTCCTTCACCGTCATGGTCGGCGGGACGGTGATGACGGGCGTGGTCATGATGTCGCGGACGAGCGGCTCGCCCTCGGGCGGGGTGTCAGTGGTGCTCATGGTTCTCCTCCTGTGGACCGGCTTTGAGCCGCTCCACGGCGGCGGGAAGGGACTGGAACAGGTCACTCGCGACCATGCAGTCGGTGCCGGACGCCTCCTCGGCCACCAGGTCGGCGGCGAGGCCGTGCAGGTAAGCGCCGAGGCAGGCCGCCTCGGTGGCCGGCAGCCCCTTGGCGAGCTGCGCGGCGATGACGCCGGTGAGGACGTCACCGGTGCCCGGCGTGGCGAGGCCGGGGTTGCCGGTCGGGACGACGTAGGCCCGTCCCGACGGATCGGCGACGATGGTCGCCTCGCCCTTGAGCACGACGGTGGCGTTCGCCCGCTGGGCAGCCGCGCGGGCGCACACCAGGCGCTCGGCCGCGACCTCGTCCGCCGGGCGGCCGAGCAGCCGGCCCAGCTCGCCCTCGTGCGGCGTCAGCACCGTCGGCTGCGTACGCTCGGCGAGCGACTCGAGCTGGCTCCCCAAGGCATGCAGGCCGTCGGCGTCGAGCAGCAGCGGGCGGTCGACGCCGAGCAGTTCGCGCGCCAGCAGCCGCGCTCCGTCCGTGCGGCCGAACCCGGGGCCGAGCGCCAGCGCGTTGAGCTGTTCGGCCTGCTCGAACAGGGCGGAGCGGGCCTCGAGGCCGAACTGGCCGTCGTCGCCCGGCACGGTCACGGTGATGACCTCGGGGAACGGCTTCTGCTCTCCGGCGCCGGCGGGCAGAGCGGCGTGGACCAGACCGGCGCCGCCCCTGAGGGCCGCGAACGCGGCCATGTGGGCGGCGCCCTCCATCCCCCTGGAGCCGCCGACGACGAGCACGGTGCCCACCGAGCGCTTGTGATCGAGCGAGCCCTTGGAGACGATGAGCTCGCTCATCGCCTCGTCGGTGAGCAGCCAGACGTCGGCGCCGTGGTCGCACAGCGCCGGGATGCCGATGGGCGCGATCACCACTTCGCCGCTGAGCGCGCCGCCCGGCGTGACGAAGTGGCCCACCTTGGCGGCGTGCAGAGTCACGGTGAGGTCGGCCTCCACGGCCGGCCCGTGCACGGCGCCGGTGCTCGCTCCGACGCCGCTCATGATGTCCACGCTGACGACGGCGCCGGGCGCCTCGTTGATGAGCTCGATGGCGGCGGCGGCCTCGCCCTTGGCGGCGCCGGTGAAGCCGGTGCCGAAGATCGCGTCGACCACCACGTCGGCCATCTCCGTGAGGATCATGGCGTCCTCGGTGAGCGCCCCGCCCTCGCCCGTCGCGGGGCGCACGTCCACGCCCAGCGCCGCGAGGATGTCGAGGTTCAGTTTCGCGTCGCCCGTGTACTCCTCGGCCGGCGCGAGCAGGAAGACGGTGACCTCGACGTCCGCGTCGAAGAGCTCCCGTGCGACCACGAACCCGTCCCCGCCGTTGTTGCCCTTGCCGGCGAACACCACAGTCTCCTCGGGCTCGTACCGCTCGAGGATCTCGGTCGCCACGGCCAGGCCGGCGCGCTCCATGAGGTGCCCGCCCGGGATGCCGATGCCGTGGATCGCCGTGCCGTCGACCTTCTGCATGCCGTCGGCGGTGTACAGGCCCAGCAGCTGGGACTCATCCATCCGCATCCTCCTTGAGAGCGGCGGCCACGGCATACGCCATGCCGCCGGTGTGGCTCAGCGAGACTTCGACCCGCGTCACGCCCAGACGCCGCGCGATGTCGGCGACGCCGCCATGCAACGCGATGAGCGGCTTTCCACCCGACAGTACCTCGATGTCGCGCCAGACGAACCCGATGATACCGATTCCGAGCGCTTTGCCGACCGCCTCCTTGGCGGCGAAGCGGGCGGCGTAGCGTAGCCACGGGTCGGAGAACCGGTCACAGTAGGCGCGCTCCTGCTCGCTGAAGAGCCGCTCGTAGGCGCGCGGCAGTCGCTCCAGCAGCCGGCGGATGCGCGCCGCCTCGGTCACGTCGATGCCGAGGCCGTAGAGCAGGCCGCCGGGAGGGATGGCGGGAAACATCTACTCCACCGTCACCGTCTTGGCCAGGTTCCGCGGCTGGTCCACGTTGAGCCCCTTGATGCCGGCGATGTGGTAGGCCAGCAGCTGCAGCGGGATCACCGCCAGGATGGGCGCGAGGTGGTGGTCGGTCCTGGGGATCCAGAGGACGTCGCGCGAGAGTTCGCCGATGGCCTCGTTGCCGTCGGTCGCGACGGCGATCACGTCGGCGCCCCGGGCCCGCACCTCTTCGATGTTGCTGACCAGCTTGGGGAACACCGGCCCGTCGTCGGCGACGACCACGACGGGCGATTCCACGTCCAGCAGGGCGATCGGCCCGTGCTTCATCTCACCGGCGGCGTAGGCCTCCGTGGGGATGTAGCTGATCTCCTTGAGCTTGAGCGCGCCCTCCAGGCAGACGGCGAAGCCCATGCCGCGGCCGAGGTAGAGGAAGAAGCGCTCGTCGTGGTAACGCTCGGCGATCTGCCTGATAGCGCTGGGGCGGGCCAACAGCTGCTCGGCGAGCTCGGGGATCTGACGGAGCTCGTGGCCGAGCGCCTTGAGCTCGCCCTCGCCCATGGCGCCGCGCGCCCACGCGAGGCGCAGCGCCAGGAGCAGGAGGGCGGCGACCTGAGCGGTGTGCGTCTTGGTCGCCGCCACGCCGATCTCCAGCCCCGCGCGCGTGAACAGCACGTAGTCGGCGTCGCGCGTGGCCTGGCTGCCCATGATGTTGGTGAGCGCCAGCACCGGCGAGCCGGCCTCGCGCGCGAGCCGCATGGCGGCGAGCGTGTCGGCCGTCTCGCCCGACTGCGTGATGCCGATGACCAGCGTGTCCGGGTCGAACACGGGCTGCCGGTAGCGGAACTCGCTGGCGACGTCGATCTGCACGGGAACGCGGGCCAGCTGCTCGATGGCGTAGCTCACGATGAGTCCGGCGTGGTACGAGGTGCCGCAGGCGACGATGAAGATGCGCCGCAGGCGGCGCAGGAACTCGTCGCCGATCCCGACCTCGGAGAGGTCGACCGTGCCGTCCTCGCGCAGGCGGCCGGCGAGGGTGTCGCGCAAGGCCGCCGGCTGCTCGTGGATCTCCTTGAGCATGAAGGTCTCGTAGCCGGCCTTCTCCGCCGCGTCGTCGTCGCCGGGGAACTCGATCTCCTCGCGGACGAGGGGTTCGCCGGCGACGTCGGTGTACTCCGCGCCGTCGGCGCGGAGCGTCACGACGTCGCCGTCCTCGAGCACGACCACGCGGCGGGTGTGCGCCAGGAACGCCGGGATGGCCGAGGCGAAGAACATCTCGTGGTCGCCGATGCCGACGACCAGCGGGCACTCGTGCCGGGTGCCGACCACCACGTCGGGCTCGTCGGCCGACACCGCGCAGAAGGCGTAGTGACCGTCCATCTCGCCGAGGGCGGCGCGCACCGCGGCCGCCAGGCCCTCGCCCGCGTGCTCCTCGATCAGGTGAGCCACGACCTCGGCGTCGGTCTCGCTGCTGAACGTGTGACCACGCTCGCTGAGCCGGGCGCGCAGGTCCTTGTAGTTCTCCACGATCCCGTTGAGGACGATCGAGACGCGGCCGCTGCAGTCGCTGTGCGGGTGGGCGTTCTCCTCGGTGGGCCTGCCGTGCGTGGCCCAGCGTGTGTGGCCGAGGCCGACGCAGGCCTCGGAGCCGTTCTCGCCCGCGGCCGCGAACAGCGCGTCCAGGTTGCCGACGGCGCGCACGGTGTCGATGCCCTCGGGTTCGATGAGGGCGATCCCGGCCGAGTCGTAGCCGCGATACTCCAGGCGCCTGAGGCCGTCGAGGATGATGGGCTTGCCGGGACGTCGCCCGACGTAGCCTACGATGCCGCACATGCGTGCTCCCTTCGGTAGGGCAGGGCGCAGATGGGCAGGCTGCGGACGGCACTCTCGAGTCGCTTTGTCTCCGCCGTTGCCAGCGGGATTTGTCGATTCGATGACGACCGTGCCGGGCCGGGAGGCATCCGCCGAGTGTTTCGATGAACCTCCACCTCGTCACCCGCGCGGGCCGCTCCACAGGAGCTCACCGCGCGGGCCAGGCGCTTCAGGTTGCTGACGGGTGTCCGCACCACACGTCTCTGCTCTGTCGGGGGTATTCTACCCCGCCCGACTCGGCGGCGCTGGTAGAGGCGGCCGAGAGGCGCCGCGGACCTTTGCGGTGCCTCCTGACCCAGCGAGCGGACCCTTAGGCTCGCTTCACCACAGCGGTGACGTCGAACTCCACCAGGAACTCGGGGCGGGCGAGGATCGCCGGCTGCACGTAGGTGCTGGCCGGCGGCTCCGAGACGAGGCGCGGCGCGTACTTCTGGTAGTACTTGAGCTCGGCGGCGCGCATCTGCTGGTAATACTCCAGGTCCTTGAGCAGGATGATGGTCTTCACGATGTTCTCCATCGAGCTGCCCATCTCTTCGAGCACGGCGCGCACCTTGTCGAGGCAGGCGAAGACCTGAGCCTCGACCCCGACCGTCAGACACGAGCCGTCCTCGGTGCTCTGCGGCGTCATGCCCGAGAGGAAGGCGATGTTGCCCACCACGACGCCCGCCGCGTACTTGGGCGTGCCCGGATGCACGTTGGGATGGATCTGCTCGACTCCGCCGATCTTGAACGGGTAGTACTTCACTTCATCGCTCACGACGATCCCTTCCGCTGTGTTGCCGTTGTGCGTGCTCGGTCATGTCAGAGGGCGTCGAGGCCCTCGTAGCTGGAGAGGTCGACCTCGGCGAACCGCGCCCGCTCGAAGCGCTCGCGCAGGTCCACCGGCACCGTGCAATCGAAGATCGTCTTGCAGCTCTGCCCGGCGACGCGCAGAAGCGGGCTGAACTCAGGCGTCGCCGAGGGGTCCAACGGATGGCAGCGCACGCCCGGCACGAAGACGGTGCTCACGTCCCCCTGATACCGGGTCGTCATCGCCCAGAGGACGTCGTTGGTGTCGTACAGGTCGACGTCGTCATCCACCAGGATCACGTGCTTGAGCTCCGAGAACGCGGTGAATGCCGTCAGCGCCGCCTGCCGCTGACGCCCTTCGTCGGCGGGGATCCGCTTGCGTACCTGCAGGATCGCGAGATACTTGCCGCCGCCGGCGGGATGGCAGTAGACGTTGCGCACGAAGCCGGGCAGGGCGTCCTCGGTGAGCTTCAGGATGCTGGCCTCGGTCGGCAGCCCGGCCAGCGTCACGTGTTCCTCGCCGGGCCCTACGAGCGTCTGGAAGATCGGGCGGCTGCGATGCGTCACCGCCGTCACGTGCAGGACAGGCACATCCGGCTTGGCGAGGCCCAGATAGCCGGGGAACTCGGGCATGGCCCAGCCCTTGCCGGTCAGGACGTCCTCCCGCACTCGTTCGTTCGGGTACAGCTCGCCCTCGATGACGATCTCGGCGCGCGCGAGCGCCTTGGCCGCCACGCTCACGCAGTCGACGAGCTCGACCGCGCGGCCACGCAGACCCCCGGCGATGGTGAGCTCGTCGAATCCCAGCGGCGTGGTCGGCGCCTCGAACGACGTGGCGACATAGACGGCCGGGTCGAGGCCGATGCTCACCGACACGGGCAGGGGTCTGCCCGCGCGTTCGCTCTTCACCCGGAACTGATCGATGTGGCGGAACGGCCCGGTGAAATTGACCGTCATCGTGTCCGGGCCGATGAGGCACATGCGGTGGAACGTCACGTCCGATTCGCCGGTCTCCGGGTCCTCGGCGCGGAGCAGGGCCATGTTGAGGAACGCTCCTGCGTCGCTCTCCGTGCTGGTCGTGGCCGGGATGAGCCGGCGGATGTCGAAGGGAGGCCGGTGCACGACCTCCCGGCACGGCGCTTCACCAGATGGGACCACGACCGGCGGGATGGGGCGGTCGAGAGCGGCCAGCAGCTCGAACGCCAGCCTGTCCGGAGTCGTCCCCAGCAGCAGCGCCGTGCGCAGGCGGCTGGCGAGCACGCCGGCGACCGCGCGCATCTCGAAGCCCTTGACGTTCTCGAAGAGCACCGCCGGCCCGATGCGAGTCGGCGGCGCGACCGGCGTCCCGGCGCCGACGCGGCGGTAGACCCCGGCCAGCTCGAGATACGGGTCGACCGGGGTGGGCGTCGCCACGAGCTGACCCGGCACGCCGGCCAGGAACTCGAGCGCAGTGCGCAAGTCGACGATCACGGATGCCTCGTGCTGCGTGCCCGTCATCTCGCCCTTCCTTCCTTCGCCTCCGCCGAGCTTACTCGAACCCCAGGTCGGCGGCATTCCTCTCAAAGATCTGCTCCGCCTCGGACGGCGACAGTTGCAGGTCGCTCAGGAAGGCGAGGCTCTCGTGCATCTCCTCGTAGGGGTGATCGGTCCCGAGCACGATCCTGTCGATGCCCAGCGCATCCCGCGTACAGGCGAACGCCGCCGGGAGGTAGTTCCCGCTGGTGGAGACCCACATGTTGATGCGCAGGTAGAAGCTCGGCGGATGCAGGAGCCCGCGGACCGCCGCGCCGTCGGCTCTGATGTGCGGCCGCGTGAAGGCGTGGTCGACGCGCTGCAGCTGGAACGGCAGGCCCTCGCCGTAGTGCCCGAGGATCACCTTGAGGCGGGGGAACGCGTCGAAGGCACCGGAGAGCACGAGGCGCATCATCGCGAGTGCGGTCTCCACGCCGAAGCCGAAGCCCGCCCCCGCGAGCGCGAGTCCGTAGGTACGCAGTTCGCGGATCATCGGCGCCGCCGGGTGCAGGTAGATCGGCACGTCGAGTTCCTCGGCCTTGGCGAGGATCGGCCAGTAGCGCTTCTCGTCCAGGAACGAGTCGCCGAAGTTGGAGTGCGTCTTCCAACCCTTCAGGCCGAGCTCGAGGACGGCGCGCTCGAGCTCGGCGACGGCGCCGTCGACGTCCTTGGTACACAGGGCGGCGAAGCCCTGCAGGCGCTGCGGACGCCGGGCGACGGCCGCCGCGAGGGCGTCGTTGGCGGCTGCGGCCACCCGGGAGCCGACGGCCGCGTCCAGCTGCTCGCAGCCCGGCGACGTCAGAGAGAGCACGGCGACGTCCACGCCGGCGGCGTCCATGAGCGCGATCCGACCGTCCCCGAGGTCGAGGAGTCGTTCCTTCACGCCGAACGGTTCGAAGACGTCGGCGTGATAGTGCAGGCGCCACCGGTCTGACGACTCTTCGTGTGTGAGGCGCGGATAGTCCTCGCGAGCGAGCAGGGCGTCGATCCACTCCTGCGTGATGAAGTGGCTCTCCAGGTCGATCTTCCTGGAAGGCATCCCGGCCAGGCCTCAGCCGCCGGCTATCGGCGTGAGCACGAGCACGTCGTCGCCCTCGGCCAGCGCGGTGGCGCGATCGGCCAGCACGCCGATGTCGCGCCCGTTCACCATGACGCGCAGCGGAGGATGGGCGTCCCGCTCGACGGGAGCAGTCAGGTGCGCCGCGACGGCGCCGCCGTAGGTCTCCGCCAACCGCGAGAGCAGGTCTGCAACGTGAGCGCCGTCCGGCAGGTCCACGTCGAACTCCCCCTGCCGGATCAGCGACCTGAGCAGGCCGATCGTCCTGACGCGTACGATCACGCGAGGCCCAGCCTGTCGGCGGCGTAGCCCAGGCGAAGCTCCTCGAGCTTGGCCCGCGTGGGCACGCCGTCCGGCGTCCAGCCGCGGGCCTCGTAGTACTCGTCCAGCATCAGGTCGAGGTCGGCCTGAGGGATCATGTGCCCCTTGGCGGGTCCCTGCGGGATGGGCTCGGTCTTGAGGCGCTCCGGCAGGTCGTCGTCGGCGCGCGTCAGGCCCGCCAGCGTGTTGAAGGCGCGCGCCAGGTTGTTGACGCGCTCGCCCACGCGCTGCACGTCATCGGCCGTGAAGGGAAGGCCTGTGGTGCCGACCATCAGGCCGGCGGTGTTCTCGAAGAGGAACGGGGCGACCGAGGTGTCGAGCATGAAGATGCACATCGTCGGGCAGTCGCCCACCGAGGTGCGCGCGTCCTGGTTCCACATCGTCAGCGCGCCCTTGCCCTTCACCTCGAACCGGTCGACCGGGTACGGGAACGGCAGCCCGAAGATCTCCTGGATGGCGTAGCCCTTGTTGTGGTCGGCACCCGTATACGAGGTCGCGTAGCCGAGGCCGTGGCCTTTGGCGCCGCGGACGTCGTAGGCCGGCAGCTCGAGGCCCTTGACGTGCATCGCGTACTTCTCGGAGCCCCGGCCGATGCGCTCGGCGGCGATGCGCACGCCGTCCGCGAGCACGTCGCCGAAGCCCTCGCGCTCGCCCATCAGGTGGATCAGTTCGACCATCGCCTCGTGGTTGCCGAAGCGCAGCTCGATCCCGCCGGTGTCCTCGGTCGTGATGATGCCGCGCTCGAAGAGCTCCATGGCGAAGGCGATGGTGACGCCGGCGGACATCGTGTCGAGGCCGTACTCGTCGGCGGCGCGGTCGGCGGCGATGATGGCGTCGGGGTCGGTGACGCCGGTTGTGCCCCCGAAGGAGTAGAGCGTCTCGTACTCGGGGCCCTCGGTCATGATGCCGGAGTAGGGCCCGGCCTGCGCGAGGCGCATCTGGCTGCAGGCCACCGGACATTCGGCGCAAGCGGTGCGCCCTGCCCCCCGCGTCGCGATCGCCCCGCCGCCGATGGTACCTGCGTACTTCTCGTCCCCGGTCGTCTGCCAGTTGTTGGAGGGGAAGATGCCGAGCGCCGTGCAGTTCTCCACGTTGCCTGAGGTGCCCTCGTGGGCGAACTCGGAGTAGAGCACGGGGCTCTTCTTCATGGCGTCGAGCATGCGCTTGCGCGCCGCCTTGAACCTGTCCTCGTCGGCGATGGCCGTCTGCAGGTCGCCGCGGAGGGCGATCGCCTTGAGGTTCTTGGCGCCCATCACCGCGCCGAGGCCCCTGCGCCCAACGACGCGGCGCTCGTTGACGATGCAGGCGAGGCGCGAGAGCTTCTCGCCGGCCGGGCCGATGCACGAGATGCGCACGTTCTGGTCGTGCAGCTTGTCCTTGATGGTCTGCTGGGCGTCCGTGCTCTGCATCCCCCAGAGCTCCTCGGCGGAGCGGAACGCGACCTTGCCGTCCTTGATCCACAGGTAGGTCGGCCGCTCGGCGACGCCCTCGACGATGATGACGTCGTAGCCGGCGCGCTTCATCTCCACGGGGAAGTGACCTCCGGTGAGGCCGACGCCCATGGCGCCGGTCAGCGGGCTCTTGGCGTTGATCGCCATGCGGCTGGCGCAGGGGATCTTCGTGCCGGTGAAGGGGCCGGGCGCGAAGATGAGCTTGTTCTCCGGGCCGAGCGGGTCGCAGTCGGCGGGCACCTCATCGAAGAGGTACTTCACCGTGAAGCCGGCGCCGCCGATGAAGTCGCGCGCCGTCTCGGCCGGCAGCGGCTCCTCTGAGTAGGTCTTGTTGGTGAGGTCGACGCGCAGGACCTTGCCGGTGTAGCCGCCCGAATACATCTCTCCGCCTTTGTCAGCCTTCATCGTGGTCACTCCTCAACCGTGTCCTGCGCACTCTAACGCTCATCGGCGCCGTCCTGCACCGGGATGAAGCGGCAGCGTCGGGTACATGCGGTCCCCCACGTCGTTGGGGTCGAAGGCCGCCTTGATCTTCGCCTGGAAGCGGAAGACGTCGGGCTGCGGCGCAGCGGCCATGACCTGCTCGAAGCGCTCGTCGCTCCAGCCCATCTGAAGATACTGCCATTCTTTGCCGGGCGGGTAGCCGATGGAGGCGGCGTCCTTGACGGCGTCCTCCATGTGCACGAAGGCGGCGTGAGTCGAGGCCTCGTCGTCGGGGTCGTAGCTGACGAACTGCTCGAGGCCCATGCCGCCGCCGCCCGGGATGCCACTGCCGCTGCCCATCATCGCGTCGCCGCCGCACTGCACGAGCTTGCCGCCGGCGGCGTCACGCTCGAGGCCCGCGGCGGCGACCGGCACGTACCCCTTGACCCAGTCCGGCGTGCCGAACTGCATCCAGCTGCCGATGTAGCCGCCGGCCCAGACGAAGTTGATGTGCTTGTGGCCGAGCCGCTGCAGGTACATGTTGGTGAACTCGGCCATGTCCTGCTCGCAGAAGCGCTCGACCTTGTGGCCACCGACCTTCTCGAGGATGTCGTCCAGGATCCTGTCCTGCAGCTCGATGTCGGCCTTGGACCGGCCGGCGAGGATGAGCTGGAAGCTGACGCGCAGCTCCTCGGTGAGCTCCTGAACGTCGGGCCGGGCGGCGAGCTCCGGCATGTCGCTCAGCGTCTTCGTGTGGTCGTTGTACATCAGCCAGAAGGCCGCCGCGAGGTCGCCTCCTGCAAGGTTGAACTGGCGATGGAAGATGTAGCCGATCTCGTTGTCGTAGATCTCGTAGTAGGCATCCGCCCAGGCGTCCCACGAAGGTACGGCGATGGTATACGCGCGCTGAGTCTCCGCCAGCGGTAGACGGTACGCAGGGAGGGTCCCATTCACCTGCCACTCCTCCGAGCCGAGGCTGGGGCCGAGCTTGATGGCGCACTTCGTGTAGACCCCCAAGCCGCCGCGAGAGCCGATGGCGCCCCGGCAGATGCCGCGCACGGACGGGCCGGGGCCCTCGCTGCAGAACCAGCCGTCGCCCGAGCCGAGCGAGCCGGTGCGGACGATCTCGCCCTCGGGCGTCACCCACTCCATGCCGAGCACGTTCTCGGCGTTGCCGCCCAGGAAGTACGAGAACGGCCCCTGGCCGGCGTAGGCGCAGGCGCTGGCGACGATGGAGCTGGAGCAGCCGACGCCGGGGATGTTGATGTTCATGCCGAGCTTGAGCGACGTCGGCCTGCAGCTGAGCGTGGATGACGTACGGCTCGACGACGGCGTACATGTTCTGCTCGTCGATCTCGACGATGGCGTTCATGCGGCGCAGGTCGAGCTGCAGCGTCGGGTCGTCGTCTTTGACCGCCGCGTTGAACATGTACCAGCCGGTCCCGGTCGGCTTCACCTTGAGGCCGTACTTGTTGGCCAGGCGGACGATCGCCTGGACCTCCTCGGTGGACGCCGGCAGCACGACGGCTGCATGCCGAGGCATGAAGTGACTGTGCTCAGGCCTGATCAGCTCCGCGAGGTACTGGAAGGCGTAGCCGTCGAGCATCGCCGGCGTCACGCGAGACGTTGCTCGGCGCCGACGATGTCCTCGAGCGCGCGGTAGGCCTCGTCGGAGAGCTGGGCCGACTGCGCGGCCATCTCGGCCGGCGTGGTGGGCTTGGCGTAGCTCGGGCTCATGACGCCTCCTTCGTGACGCCGGCGGAGAGCGCGACGAGCTCCAGCACGTCGTGGACCCGAGGTCGGCGCCGGGGCCGCCCGACGCGGCGCCGGCGGCCACGGCCTCCGCGAAGTTGAGCTCGCAGCGCGAGCAGGCGGTGACCAGCGCCTCGGCGCCGGTGGAGGCCGGCCTCCTCGACGCGCTCGGCGGCCGTCGCGGCCGAGTACTCGGGGAACGCCTCGCGGCAGGCGCCGCCGGCGCCGCAGCACCAGGCGGCCTCGCGGTTGCGCTCCATCTCGACGAGCTCGACGCCGGGGATCGCGGCGAGCAGGTCGCGCGGCGGCTGGTAGACGCCCTGGGCGCCGTTGTGCCGCGGCCGCGGCGGGTCGTAGACCACGGCCTGGCCGTAGATCTTCGTCTCGACGCCTTCCCACGGCACGTAGGGCTCGCCCTGGCGGCCGAGGTTGCAGGGGTCGTGGTAGGTGACGGTCAGGGGGACGGGCGTGGTGAGCTCGAGGCGCCCGTCCTTGACGAGCCGGTCGGCGCAGCTCGACGCGTGTGCAGGACCTGCGGCATGCCTCCCGCGCGCCCTCGAGCCGCGGGTAGACGCGCGTGAAGGTGTGGCGGCAGTCGGCGCACGGGCGTGACGACGGTCTTCACGCCGGCGTCGGCCCACTGCCTCGAGCATCCGCGCGCCGGCCTCGGCGGCCTCGTCGCGGTAGCCCATCTTGTCGGCGAGGCCGCCGCAGCAGCCGGTCTCGGGCAGAGGCCGACGGTGAGGCCGGCCGGCTGCAGCACCCGCGACCTGCGTGCGCACCGCCTCCCGCAGGCTCTCCTCCAGCGAGTACTTGCAGCCGGCGAAGAAGACGACGTCGACGGGCTCGGCGCGTCGGGTCCTTGAGGCCGAGCCCCTCGGCCCAGGCGTTGCGCTCGGCCGGCGTCTTCGCCCTTGCCGGCGAGGCGCCGCCCGCGTGCGCTCGATCAGCGGGCGGTAGGACTCGGGCACGCGGTCCATCTCCACGAGGTGGGCGCGGAACTCGCGCAGCGCGAGGATGGGCTCCATGTCGTAGCGGCACATCTTGCAGGTCACGTCGCAGTTGCCGCAGAGCTGGCAGCGGAAGGCGACGTCGACGAGCTGGTCGGTCGACCTCGCTGCGCCCGTCCATCAGGCTGAGCGCGGTGATCAGCTTGCCCCCGGCCGAGTAGGCGTGGAACTTGCCGGCCTCGACGGACGGGCAGCCCTTGGCGAAGCGGTGGCTCCTGCACGAGGTCGAAGGGGATCCACTTGCAGTAGCTGCAGCGCGTGCAGCGCATGGCGTCGGGGCGGTAGTCGGTGAGGGCCATCAGTCGGGCCTCCTTCGCGGCGAGCGCGGAGGCGCGGCGGGCGCTCCGAAGCAGAGCTTGCCGGGGTTCAGGACGCCGGCCGGGTCGAAGATCGCCTTGACCTTGCGCAGGGCGTCGCGCGCGGCGGCGTCGCGGTTGTAGACGGGCTGCGCCCAGGAGCCGTAGGGGCGGCTGAAGTAGGCGCCGGCGGCGATCAGGTTGGCGGCCAGGTCGTCGGAGAGCTCGCTGCATGTCCTCGCGCGGTCCCGGCTACCGAGGCGTCGTAGGGCAGGCTGAACTCGACGTGATGCGTGACGCCCTGGTGCTGCGGCTGGATGTAGACGCCGATGGAGTCGGTGGATAGGCCGTGTCTCTCGACTGCGGCGCGCATGATCTCGAGATACCCCTCGATCCTGCCGAGCGTGGTAAGGAAGAAGATGTCGGCACTGCCGCCCAGGGCGGCCAGCTTCCAGTGGGGAGCAGGAGATAGCCCGCGGAGCAGCTCATCGACCGCGCCGACCGGCACGCCCGGGAGCTCGCGACGTACTTCGAGACCCAGCCGCCCGGCCAGTCGTGTCGCGTCCTCCCTCTGCACGCGCACACGTTCGGCTGACCGGAATCCGCGACCTCCAAAGCCGAGGACCAGCGTCCAGGCCTGAAGAGCGTCGGGATCCGCAGACGTGCCAGTGCCCGCAAGAATCCGGCTGAGATAGCCGCGGTCGAAGACCATCAGCTCGTCTCCCAGGCGCGAGAGGCAGAGACCCCTCACGAGGGGCTCGAGTTCGCCCAGCGAACCAGCGGTCACGAAGCTCACCTCGTGGGCCTTCGGCAGCAGTTCGCACTTCACGCTCGCCCAGGTGACTACGCCCATCGTGCCCTGCGCGCCGGTCAGCAGGCGGTAGAAGTCCGTCTGCGCCGGTCCCTTGGCCTCGGCCTGAACGAAGCCGGCCTCCCACTGCGTCTCCAGCAAGGTGGAGCCCGAGCCAGCCTCCCCGGTGAACAGCACCTCCCCGCTTCCCCACACGACGCCGCAGTCACGCAGAGGCTCGGGCAGAGCGTAGTTGTAGCGGGGAATGAGCGTCGGCTGGCGCTCGAGCAGGCTCGCGACCACGGACTTGTTCGCCCGCGGCAGCAGCGGCGGCGTGACCCGCATGCCCTGCTCGGCGAGCGCCGCCTGCAACTGCGGGTACGTGACGCCCGGCTCGATGACGACCATGCGGTTGCGCCGGTCGACGCGCAGGATCCTGTCCATGCGGCGCAGGTCGAGCATCACGGCGCCGGGCACGCTCGGCACGGTGTCGCCGTGGAAGTGCGGGCCGCCGGAGCTGACGGGCACCAGCGGCGTCGCCGTCTCGTTGGCCCAGGCGACGACCTGCTGGACCTCCTCGGCCGTTCCCGGTCGGACGATGGCAACAGGGCGGTGCGCAGGCGCGTCGCCGTGATCGAGCGCGTAGTCGTCGAGCAAGGCGCCATCGTCCTGCACGTGCTCGGCGCCGACGATGGCGGCGAGTCGGGCTGTCATCTGCTGCATTGCCATGCCTCATTTCCGTCTGTCTTCGAGGACGTGAAGCCTCGTGCGTCGAGGGTGATAGCGCCGTCCGAGAAGCGCATCCGCACTGATGCCGCTTCGAGAAGGTCATCCGTCGCGGAGGGAGATCGACGGACGGCAGGTACGAGGCCGGATTGCGAGTGCTTGTGCCTCACATCCCCTTGGACCAGGAGCTCCCTGGACGACGACTGCGCCGCGGCGCGTAGGGCTCGTCGTCGTGAGGGCGCAGGTGCCTCTCGGTTCCCGATCGTGCCCGGCATGACTTACGTTCGTCCCACAATACGGGCACCGCACCTATCATGCGGGCATGATACACTAGGGCTCATGCCTGTCAAGACCGGCCTGGAGGGGCGCGTGATGGCAACCAAGACAAACTCGGGTGGCACCGAGACCGGCGTCCAGGTCATCGCCAGAGCCGGAGAGATCCTGCGTCTGCTGGCGCAATCGGAGCAGGGCACGAGCCTGCGCATGCTCGCCGTGGCCACGGGCCTGCCACGGTCCACCGTACATCGCATCGTCGTCGCTTTGGCCAGCGAACACCTCGTGGTCTGGGACCCGGAGCGGGGCGTCGCCGACTTGGGGCTGGGCCTCGTATCCCTCGCGCTTGCGCGACGGCAGCGCCTCCGTGACGCGGTCCGTCCCCACCTCGAGACACTGGTGCGGCGCGTGAATGAGACAGCGGACCTGGCCGTCCTGCGCGGTGATACCGCGGTCATTGTCGACCAGGTGATGGCACACCGTCTGCTTGTCGTGTCAGCGATCGGCACCCCGCTGCCGGTGCACGCCACTGCCTGCGGCAAAGCACTGCTCGCAGGACTCAGGCCGGAGGAAGCCGAGCACGTGCTTCCGCAGAAGCTCAAGTCATACACGCCCAACACCATCACCGATCGCGGCGTGATCCTCGAGCAGATCGCGGAGGTTCGGGCGAGTGGCCTTGCCTGGGACCACGACGAGCACACCATGGGCGTCTCGGGGGTCGCGGGGACGATCCATGACATCTGGGGCGAAACGGCCGTCATCACCATCCCGGTGCCTTCGTTGCGCTTCGGCGGCCGTGAGCCCGAACTGGGCCACGCCCTCCGAGCCACCTGCGAGCGGTTCAGTGGAGCCGCCGGCTGACCCTTCGACCTTGAGCGGTGGGCGCGGCGCGCCCATGCACGAGGTTTCGAGGAGCACCGCGGCGAGGTCACGACCGCTTGCCGGGCGCTCCGTGTCGGGGTGTCTGGGCGCATGCCGCTGCCGTCCTTGTCCATCATCTTCTGGAGCCCGCGCGGTACGATGCTCGGGCATGTCGTCGTCTCAGATCTGCGCGCCGTACCTCTTGCCGGCCTCGATCATGGCACGCACGCATTCCGGCTTGGCTTCGTCGGTCACGACGCCGGAGGCCAGCAGATAGCCTCCGTCGCCGGCCACATCGGCGATCAGGCGCTTGACGTAGTCGTCGACATCGGTGGGTGTACCGGCGATGAGAAGCCCCCCCGGCACATTGCCCGCGAAGCACTGGAAGCCGCCGAGGTGCCGCTTCACGTCTTTCATATCTGTGGCGTCGAACAGCCAGACCGTGCGACCGCGCGGGATGTCCGACCCCGCGATCGCCTCGAGGCGGGAGCCGTAGCCGCCCTCTGCGAACAGCCAGACCACGAGGCCTTCTTCGGCCAGCCCCTTGATCACCGCCTCCAGCGTCGGCCAGTAGAACTTGCGGAAGTCGTCGTCCGAGAGGAACCCGTCGGCGCCCTTGTGGAGTGGCATGAACACGATCGGGACCTTGGTGAAATCGCACCCGCGGCGTCCCTGATCGATCGCCAGCGGCACCAGTCGTTCGCAGGCCTCGAGGACCTTCTCGGGCCGACGGAACTTGTCGAGCATGATGCCTCGCGTGCCGCGCAGCGTGTCGCCCAGGATGTCGTAGGGAGCCTTTGCCGCACCGCCGAAGAACCCGGGGCGCCCGTAGGCGGCCGCCACCTGGCCATCTACAGCTCCGGGGCCCATCAGCCATCTGCCGGCCGCTTCGCCTGCTTTGGCCAGCTTCTCGAACATCTGCTGCATCGGCGGAAGACTGAACGGGAAGAACGTCGGCACGTTGATCGGCGGCTCCCAGATATCAGTGAAGGGCGCCAGCATGGTCCACGGCTCAAATGCACCGAAGATGCGCGGCAGGTAGACGCGCTGCCAATAGTCTGAGGGGTCGCGCAAGAGCAGATCGTACTCGTCGTCCTTCATCCACTCCTTCTCGTTGTACTGGAAGGGGGCATCGTCGTCGGTGCCGTGACCCGGCCAGCTCACGAGCTTGAGATCGAGGATGTCGTACATCTCGGCCGGGAAGACGCCGGCGAAGGTGGAGAAGGCCCCGTCGAAGTCGAAGTCGGCGTTGACCTTGAGGTACGCGTCCTGCGCCTTCGGATAGTCGTAGTAGAGCTCGCGGGCAGTAAGCCCGGAATACTGCGCGGCGAAGAACCCACCCATCGGGAACACCGGCACGCGCTTGGGCTTGCGCAGTTCGATGGCGTCGCGCAGCATCTGCACCCGCTCGCGCCACGTCTCGCGCACCTCGTCCGAGACGAACGGGATGTCGGCTTCCATCGCAAACCACGCCTGCATGCGCTCTTCGTAGCGCTGGTCCGGGGTGAGCTTGTCCCAGTTCTCGGTGAACACCTCAGGCACCTCCCAGCCAAGTCTTGGCGAGCTCGACGGCCTCGACCGCGTCCTTGCCGAAGCCGTCGGCCCCGGTAAAGGCGACGATTTGCTCTGTGACGGGCGCACCACCGATCATGATGCGCGTGCCGTCGAGACCGGCCTCACGCGCCGCTGCGACAGTCCGCTTCATCGAGTCGATCGCGCTCGTGAGCAGGCAGCTCATAGCGATGATGCCGGCGTTCTTCTCGCGCGCCGTCTCGATGAACCGCTGCACTTTGACGTCGACACCAAGGTCGACGACTTCGAAGCCAGCGATGTCGAGCATGGTGGCGACGATGTCCTTGCCGATGTCGTGGATGTCACCCTCGACTGTGCCGAGGACCACCACGCCGAGAGTGCCGCCGCCAGGGGCGTTCGCCAGGTGCGGCCGCAGCTTGGCCGAGATCTCCTGCATGATCTCGCCCGCCATGATGAGCTCGGGGATGAAGGCCTCGCCGCAGGCGAACTGCTCCCCGATCATCTCCATCGCCCTCTTGCTGTCGTCGAGGATGCCGATCGGGTCGGCGCCTGCGCCAAGAAGACGGTCGACGATCGCGAGCGCATCGTCTTCGCGCAGCTCAACGACTGCGTTCGTGAGTTCGTCTGTCACGGCTCCTCCTCAGGTGTTGGCCTTCGATCTGTGCTGGGCGCAGACCGTCTGATGTACTGCTCGGCCCTCCCCACGCTGGGCGACGTCCCGCAGCCCCGCCGCGCGGCGCTCTCAAACGGTCGGGCCCGACCGCGAGGGATCCGTCATGAGCGGAGCGCTCTCGGAGATTCAGCCCGTCGTTGTGTCCTCGCCGGGCGCCCCAAGGCCGGACGTACCCAGCGCCAACGGGGGTGTCGGCACCGCGCAGTCGCTCGTTGTGGTGACTGTGCTCGCGCGCCGGCTGCTGGCCCGGCTTCCCATGACCGAGATGAGCAGGATGATCCCCGTCACGACGTACTGCCACGAGCTCTCCACCCCGACCAGGTTCAGGCCGTTCTGCAGGATACCGATGAACAGTACGCCGAGGGCGGTGCCCACGACGCTGCCCGCGCCACCGGTGAGCAGTGTCCCGCCAAGCAGCACCGCCGCCACGGCCTGCAAAGCCAGGCCGGCGTCCACCTGAGGCGTAGCCGCCCCGACGCGCCCGACGGCGATGACTCCCGCGAGACCGGCGCACGCCCCTGACACCGCGTACACCATGATGATCGTCCGTTCAGTCCTGACGCCGGAGAGTCGCGCGGCAGTGTAGCTGCCACCGGTCGCGAAGATGTCGCGGCCGAAGTAGGTGCGGCTCTGGGCGATGAGAAAGATCGCGAAGATCGCCACCATGATGAAGATGGGGACCTGCAGCCCGGCGAAATGAGCCACGCCGATGTTCAGAATGAGGGGGTCGGTGATGTAGATCGACATGGTCTGCGTCCAGATGAGCACGACACCGGTGAGGGCCGTCATCGACGCGAGTGTCACGACGAACACCGAGAGCCTGAACACGCCGACGAAGACGCCGTTGAGGGCGCCGCCCAGCACCGCGCCGAAGAGCACTGTGAGCACCACGGCCACGGCCGCGGGCATGACATTGCCTTCGATCATCTTGCCCAGGAACACGCCGCACAGGGCGGCGATGGCGCCGGCGGACAGATCGAACCCCCCGCTGATGAGCACGAACGTCATGCCCATCGAGACGATGAACAGCACAGAGATCGAGCCCAGGATGTTCTGGAGGTTCAGCCCCGTACGAAACCCCGGCTGCCACACTGCGAAGAGCGCGAAGAGGATGATCACGACCGCCATCACGGGGCGGAACGGCCGTGTACCAATCCATGCGTTAGACAAGGCCTGCTTCACTGCTCCGCCTTTCGTGTCGCTCTGATCTCATGCTCACTCGCCCCTCCGGCCAGCGCCGCGAGTCTCGCTTCCGTGGCCTCCTCGCGAGGCAGCGCCGCGACCACTCGGCCGCGGAACAGCACGATGATCCGGTCGCAGACCTGATTCAGCTCGTCGTACTCGGACGAGCTGACCAGCATCGTCACACCCTGAGCGGCGATGTCCCTCAGATGGCGGTGGATCTCTGCTTTGGCCGCGACGTCCACACCCCGCGTCGGCTCGTCGAGAAGCAGCAGCTTGGGGGTGCGGATCAGCCACTTGCCCAGGACGACCTTCTGCTGATTGCCCCCGCTCAGGGTCGCCACCGGCGCTCCCAGCTCGGTCTTGATACTCAGGAGCCTGGCGGTCGCCGCGGCCGCGTCCTCGATCTTGCGCGAACGAGGGTTCCTCAGCCGCTGACGGTCGTAGGTGGCGGGCATCGCGAGATTGTCCCGCACCGGCATCGGCAGGACGATGCCCTCCGTCTTGCGGTCCGCGGGGACGAGGCCGATGCCTCGCTTGATCGCCGCCCGCGGTCCGTCCTTCTGCACCGCCTGCCCAGACAGGGTGATCGTGCCCGCCTCGAAGCGACGCAGGCCGTAGATGACCTCGAGCAGCTCTCTGCGTCCGGAACCGACGAGGCCCGCAAGACCGAGGATCTCGCCCTCGCGAACGTCCAGGTCCACGCTCTCCAGCGCCCCCTGGGCGGTGAGACCACGGATCTCCAGCACGGGCGGCTTCCCGGCGTCGATCTTCCCGGCCCGGCGGTCTACCACTTCCTTCTCGGCGCCGACCATGGCCTCTACCAGCGACCGGGCGGTGAACCGCTCCTTCGGGCCCTCGTCGACGGTGACGCCATCCCGCAGCACGGTCATCTCGTCGGCGATCTCGAAGACCTCTGGCAACCGGTGCGACACATAGATGACGCTGACGCCCCGCTCCTTGAGCCGTCGGATGACGGCGAAGAGGCTCTGGGTCTCCTCATCGTTGAGCGAACTGGTGGGCTCGTCCAGCACGAGGATCTTGACGTTGGTCGACAGCGCCCGGGCGATCTCGATCATCTGCTTCTGGTCCGGACGCAGGGTACGCACGGTACAGTTCGGATCGTAGTCGACGCCGACCTGCTCGAGCACCACTCGCGCACGCTCCTGGGTGGCGGCCCAATCGATCCCGAAGCGCCCGCGGACCAACCTGTGCCCGAGCAGTACGTTCTCGGCGACCGTGAGATCCTCGGCGAGAGCCGTTTCCTGGGACACCATGGAGATCCCGTGAGCGAGGGCGGCCGGTGGGCTGTGGAACGTGACCTGCTGACCGTCGAGGGCGATAGTCCCTTCGTCGGGCTTCAACTGGCCCGACAGGATGTTCAGCATCGTCGACTTCCCCGAGCCGTTCTGACCCATGAGCGCGTGCACGACACCCGGCTTCTCCAGGACCATCCGGGCGTTGCAGAGCGCGCGCACACCGCCGAACCACTTGTGGAGACCCGTCATGCTGAGCAGCGGGGTCACGGGCACTGACTGTGGAGCGTCCAACATCATCTCCGTCAGCTAGCGCGTGGCGCGTCCCGGGGCACCGCCCCGAGACGCGCCACGCACGAATGGACAGGACTCAGTGCAGGAACTCGAGCTGGTCGACGTTGTCCTTTGTGGCCAGCGTGCCGGTCAGCTCGATCTGGATCGGCAGCGGCTGGTTCTGCTTCGTGAGGATGTCGTAGCCGGCGTACGCGGCCTGGGTGCCGTTCTCGACCCACGCCAGGTTGTACGTACACAGCACGGTCCCGGCCTTGATGCCCATGGCGGTGATGTCCTGGCCGCCGTTGGGCGTGGCGCACAGCACGCCCGTCTTGCCCGCGGCCTTCACGGCGGCTACCGCGCCCAAGGTAGAGATGTCGTTGTAGCCGAGGATGAACTGTACGTCGGGAGCCTTGGCGAGGATCGACTGGGTAGCCACGGTGGCGGCGTTCGGCGTGGGATCCACAGCGTCGACCTTGGCGACCATCTTGAGACCCAGCTGCTCGCACCAGTACAGCTCCCGCTCGATGATCCAGACCAGACTCTCGGCCGGCGGAGCGTAGCCGATGATGCCGACCTTGGCTCCGGGATAGTTGTCGGCGATGTACTTGATGGTCTGGTAGTCAGCCTCGTCGAAGGCCAGTGCCGACGTTTATCGAAGCGGCACCGATGACCTCGTTGATGCGAGAGGAATCCGGGGGCGTATTGAGGAGCACGACGGGGATCCCCGCGTCAGCAGCCTGCTGGATCGGCTTGGTCAGCGACGCTTCGGTGACCGGGTACGCGTAGATCAGGTCGACCTTCTGGCTGATCAGCTGCTGCATCTGCGAGACCTGCTTCTGGACGTCCAGACCGGCATCGTAGGAGATGAAGGTACCGCCCTGCCTCTCGGTCTCCGCCTTGCACGAAGCCTTGATGGTCTCCAGGGTGACGATGCCGGCGAACGGAGTCAGGTAGCCCACCTTGAACGAGAAGCCCGACTGCAGTGTGGGCGGGTCCAGCTTGGTGAGGTACTGGGCATCGGGGCCGGTATAGCCGCCGGCGCCCGTGCTGGCCGACGCCGACGGCGCCGTCGAAGGAGCGGCGCTGGACGACGAGCTCGTCGTCGAGTCGCCACAGGCCGCGATTGCCACGGCGGCCAGCACCAGCACCGCCACCATCAGGACGATCCAGAACCTGGTAACGCGTCGTTCATGTCTCATGCTGTCCCCTGTCTGGTTAGCGAGAGGTTCCGATGCTCGCCCCCGTGGACCGGCTCCGTCCCATAATGCGGGCATCGCACCTATGATACGGGCATAATACACAGGACCCAATGCCTGTCAAGAGCCGGGCATCGGGGCTCAACGACCGCGCGGACGACGACGTTCACGGGGCTGCTTGGGTTTGCGATGCGACTCGCCGCACGCCTGGGCGGGTAGGTGGGCGCCCCCGCCGATCTCGCCGCGTGAGTCCACGAGTTGGCGGGCGCCGGACGCTGGAGGCGCTACGCTCAAGAGGCCGCCGCGATCCACCCGGCGCTACCCGTAGTTCACCCCGGCCGCTCCAGCCGCGGCGGCGAACGCGTCGACGAAGTGGATGCCGCCGTCGATCATGACGGTCGATCCGGTCATGAAGGCTGAGTCGTCGCTCGCCAGGAAGACGCAGACGCCGCCGATCTCCGCAGGCATTGCGACGCGACGCAAGGGCACCGAGCCGTGCAGGCGGCGGAAGATCTCGTCAAGGTCGGTGTCGAGGGCCTCGGCCATGGGCGTGAGGCTTTGCTCGAGCATCGCCGTGCGTACCGGCCCGGGGCAGACGACATTGCAGCGCACGCCGTCCTTTCCGAAGTCGAGGGCTACCTGCTTGGAGAGGTGGATCAGCCCCGCCTTGGTCGCGCAGTAGCCGGGCGAGCCGGGCACGCAGACCACGCCAGCGAGCGACGCCATGTTGATGATCGAGCCGCCGCCGGCCGCGATCATGGACGGGATGGCCGCCTTCATCAGCAGGAACGGGCCGGTGAGGTTGGTCTCGAGCATCTCGTGCCAGGTGTCCGGCTCCATATCGACCACGGTGCCGGCGAGGTGGGCGGCGGCGTTGTTGACGAGGACGTCGAGTCGGCCGCTGACGGCGAGCGCGGCGTCCACCATGCGGCGCGCCGAGTCGGCGTCGGAGACGCTGCCGGCGACAGTGGTCACGGTGCCGGCCGGCAGCGAGTCTGCGACCTCGTCCAGCTTCTCGGCCCGGCGTCCGGTGATCACGACCCGGGCGCCCTCGGCCGTGAAGCGGCGCGCGAGCGCCGCGCCGATGCCGCTGCCGCCGCCGGTGATGAGCGCGACCTTGCCCTCGAGCTGCATCTGGGCCTCCTTCACTCTCTCGGCGGGTCGCCGTCGTACCCGCCTTCCGGGTTCAGGAAGATCTCGCCCGGCTTACCGGGCAGCGGCGTCAGCCAGTCGGGGCTGCTCTCCGGGAAGAGCAGGCGGGCCTGCCAGTGGATGGCGAAGTCCACGGCCTTGACGTCGCCGTAGTGCTCGTTCATGCCCTCGACCAGCTCGGCGCCGGTCTTCGCCGAGTCGTACACCTCTTCGTAGGTCTCGAGGTACCTGATCGACCACGCGACTGAGTCGGTGTAGCTGCTCGACTCGTCCTCCAGGACCTCTTCCAGGATCTTCAGCTTGGCCGCGTCGTGGTGGCCGGGGATGACGATGCGCGGGTCGAAGTCCATCAGCCGGGCGATGTCACGGCGCCACAGGACGCGCCGCTCGACGTTGCTCTCGATCGGGAACATGTGGCAGTCGTGGAAAGCGACGTCGGTGGCCAGCACCGTCCGCAGAGAGGGGATCCAGACGACGGAGTTGTTGACGCAATCTCCCTCCCAGCCGCCGGAGAAGACGATCTCCTCACCCTCGAGCTCGAGGCGCGGCTCGGCCAGCGGCTGCGGGATCGTGGTCTGCTTGGGGATCTCCCCCGGGCCGAACCGGTCGATCGCCCACATGTCGACCTTGTCCGAGCTCGTGAAGACGATGTCCTTGACCGCGAGTGGCAGGGCGACGATCTTCGCCTCCGGGAAGGCGAAGTGCAGCACCTGGACGCCGAAGTGGTGGTCGGGGTGGAAGTGCGAGACGTAGATGTGCGTCAGGTTGACCCTCATCTTGAGGATCTCGCCGGCCATCGTGTAGGAGTCGCTGAGCAGCTGCGAGGCGTCGACCAGGACGGCGTCCTTCTCGCCGTAGATGAGCGTCGAGTTGCTGTTGAAGCCGAGGTAGCTGTGGAGAAAGATCCGGTACCTGAGGGACACGTCGCGTTCCTTTCGTCGTCGTGCTGGGCGGGATCGCCCTAACGAATACCTCTCGGCCTAGTCCGTATGCTGGTCTCCGTCTTCATGGGCAAGAGAACTGGAGTGGCCCCGCGATCCACACGGCGGCTCTCCGCGTGGCGACGACACGATGTCCCCTATGCCGTCTGCTCCGCACGCGGACAGGGTGGGGCGATGCTCCTCTGTCCCATAATACGGGCATCGCACCTATCATACGGGCATGGTACTCGCGACCATGAGCCTGTCAAGAGCCGTTGCCGGCGCTCGCTGAGGGCTTGCCGAAGGTGTGCCTGGCGTCCGCGAAGCACGCGCCCGGGCGTGGGGACGCAGCGGGCCCGCGACCCGGCCCTTGATACGCGAGATCGGCGCCGAGCGTCGGACCGGCTCGAAGCGGATGCCCGCCTCGCTCAGGCCAGCCCCAGCCTGTCAGCGGCGTAGCTAAGGCGAAGTTCCTCGAGCCGCCATCAGGTTCACTCTCGCCTTTCCCGTGGAGCCAGCCCGCGTCAGCCTCTAGTTGTGGTACAAGCCGCCGTCCACGACCAAGGTCTGCCCCGACATGAAGTCGCTGTCCGGGGAGGCAAGGAAGAAGGCGGGGCCAGCGAGGTCCTCCGGCAGTTCGTTCCGCTCGCTCAGACACTGACCCTTGCGCGTCGCCTCCCAATGCTCCGGGGGGGCGTCGACATCTTCCAGATTCGCCTCGCTGAGCGTGAAACCGGGAGCGAGGGCGTTGACGCGGATGCCCTCCGGGCCGAGCTCCCGGGCGAGCGCCCGGGTGAAGCCGATGACGCCCCCCTTGCTGGAGACGTAGTGGAGGAATCCCGGCACACCCCCCCAGAAGGAATTCGAAGCAAGGTTGACGATCTTCCCGTAGCCCTGCTGCCGCATGTACGGGTAGGCGGCCCGGGCGCAGAACCACATGCCCCGGACGTTCACGTCCATCATGTGGTCCCAGTCTTCGGTGCTCCACTGGTCGAAGGATCGGAAGTTGCCCCGGGACACGAAGCCGCCGAAAGCGGCGGCGTTGTTGACCAGGATGTCGATCCTGCCGCCGCACGTGTCGGCCACCAGCCTGACGGCAGCCTCGCACTGTTCGAGGTCCGTCACGTCGCAGGTGACCGGCGCGGCCTCTCCCCCGGCTGCAGCGATCTCGCCGGCCACGAAGGCGGCGCCGGATCCGTCGACGTCCAGGACGCCGACCTTGGCCCCTTCTCTGCCGAGGCGCAGAGCGATCGAGCGGCCGATGCTGTTGGCGCCGCCGCCGCCGGTGACCAGCGCCACTCTGCCCAACAGGCGTTGTCCCTCGGCCTCAGAGCTCATCCGTCTCCTACTCGTCGATTCGATCCGCCCAAGCCAGTCGCTCTTCCGTCCGCCAAGGACCCGCCGCACGCGCAGGCGCGGCCGCAGCGACCGGGGATCGAAACGGGCGAGACGTGGGGCGGGGCGGAAGCGGCGAGCCCCGCCCCACGTTGCTCTCGCCTCTCCCGACGGGAGGCCCGCCCAGGACCATCGGGGCGGTCTGGGCAGGCCTCGGCGCCGGGAAGCTCCGATCAGTAGGCGATGGCCTTGAACTCCGCCGTGGTCGGGATGTCCACGCCGAGCTGCGTCTTGGCCCACTCGCTGTTGACGACGTCGATATTGAAGGGATACTTGCTGCCCTTGTTCCACTGACCGCCCGTGAGCGCCGTGACGCACACGTTGTTGCCCGGGTTGAGCGGCTTGCCCGCCGTCCAGGTGATGTGGCCGGCGATGGTCTGGATGTCGGTGGCCTTGACGGCGTCCACGATGACCTGCTTGTCGTCGACGTTCGAGGTGCGCTTGAGTGCGTCGACGACGACCTCGAAGACCTCGTAGTGCATGATCGGCTGGGTCCACTGCTTGCCGGTGGAGGACTCGTACGCGTCGGCCAGTTCCTGGCACGTCTGCCCCGTGAGCGACGACGTGAACGGATGGCTCGGGGACCACCAGACCTCGGAGGACAGCCCGTAGCCGATATCGCCGATGGCCTCGAGCGCGGACGGGAACAGGAGCGCCTTGGCCATCGTGTTCACCATCGGCTTGTAGCCCTGCTGGAAGCACTGCTTCCAGAAGTTGATGAAGTCCGGCGGGATCATCACGCCGCTGACGATGTCGCAGCCGGCGGCCTTGAACTTGCTGATCTGCGAGGTGAAGTCCTCGCTGAGGTTCTGGAACCGGCCGCCGTCCACCGACCGAGTAGCCGTCCGGGTTGTAGTAGATGCGCAGACCGGTCTTGGGGTCGGCGTCCGACTGCCCGTCGGCGTCGTTCGGCCACATCACGCCGATCTTCTTGTTGGTCTTCAGCGTGTCCCACATGTTCAGCTGGATGTTGGCGAGGTCCTGGATGCCCCAGAACGCGTGGTAGGTCCACTTGAACGCGTCGGGCGTGAACGGCGGAACGCCGCGGCCAGCGTAGTACGCCTCGAGAGGGCAGTCGTTCGACACGCAGGGCGTCTGCAGCGCCTCGCACTGGTCCGCGACCGGGTTCACCGTGTCCGGCGTGGAGGTGACCATCATGATGTCGACGCCGTCGTTGGTGATGAGGTCGCCGGCCACCTGCGCGGCGCGGTTGGTGTCGGACTGCGAGTCCTTGATGATGATGGTGATCGGATGCGTCTGACCGTCGCCGCACTTGACGCCGCCCTTGACCGCCGCGTTCCACTGATCGACGCAGAACTGGTCGGCTTCGCCGAAGGCGGCGAGCGGGCCCGTCAGCGGTGAGACGAAGCCCACCTTGATCTCGCGGCCGGTCCCGCCGGGGCTGGCGCCGCCGCCGCCGTCGTCGCTGCTCGAACCGCAAGCGGCGAGGATCCCACTGGCGCCGCCGGTCAGGCCGACAGCGGCGCCGGCGACGCCGGCGACCTTCAGGAAGTCCCTGCGCGTCACCTTCTTCCCGGTGATGCCAGTGGGTTCGTAGTCGTTCGAATCCATGTCTCCCCCTTGCCGTGGGCCGTCGGCCCGTCGCGGCTACGTCCGAACTTCCGCACACCCTCATCGCTCTGCCTGCGATGCGCTGTCTCACAATGCGGGCAGTGACGTTACGATACGGGCATGATACGCTGCGCCGGACCCAAGTCAAGGCAGTCGAGCGAGGCTGGAAGACGCGTGGGACAAGGCTGAGACGGCCGACGAGTTCCAGGTCGTCGAGCGCACGGCATCACCCAGGGCGACCGGGACCCAGATCCGGGCCCAGTGGCTGTCTGATGATGACTCACCACGGCGCCCGAAGCGTGCTTACCCGATTCGTTCCCGACGAGAAGAGGTGCGAGATGACCAGGACGACAGCCGCCATCGTGGAAGCCACCGGGGCGCCGTTCCACCTCGAAGACGTGGACCTCGACGAGCCGCGCCCGCATGAGGTGCTCGTGCGCCTGGTCGCCGCCGGCATGTGCCACACCGATCTCTCCGCACAGGCAGGCCACCTCCCCTTCCCGCTTCCCGGAGTCCTCGGTCATGAGGGCGCCGGCGTCGTGGAGAAGGTGGGCGCCGCGGTCACCGGCGTCGAGGTAGGGGACCATGTGCTCGCCTCGTTCAGTTCGTGCGGCGAGTGCCCTGACTGTTCTGCCGGAGGGCCCGCCTACTGCCGCCACTTCCACTCCCGCAATCTGTTCGGCGGCTCTCGCCCTGACGGCAGCGCGACGATCTTCCGTGCCGGTGAGCCGGTCCACGGCCACTTCTTCGGCCAGTCCGCTTTCGCGAGGCACGCCCTCATCGACGAGCGGGGCCTTGTGAAGGTGTCTGCCGACGCGCCGCTCTCGACGCTCGCGCCACTCGGCTGCGGCATCCAGACCGGCGCCGGAGCAGTCCTCAATGCGCTGCGCCCCGAGCCCGGCTCCACCCTCGCCGTCTTCGGTGCCGGGGCCGTCGGCTGCGCCGCGATCATGGCAGCGGTCATCCTCGGGGTCAGACGGATCGTCGCCGTCGACCTGGTGCCGGCGCGCCTCGAGCTCTCGCGAGAGCTCGGCGCGACCCATGTCGTCGAAGCCTCGTCCGCAGATCCGGTCGCGGCCCTGCGGGAGCTGGGCGACGGCGGGGTCGACTACGCGGTCGAGGCCACGGGGAGCACTGCGGCGCTCACCAGCGCGATCCAGTCGCTGGCGCCGCGCGGCACGTGCGCGATCCTCAGCACGTACCCTCGCGGCGCCACCGTCCCGCTCGACGCCAACTTCATGATCGACGGCCGGCGCATCCTGGGCATCTCGGAGGGCGACAGCGACCCGCAGCGCTTCTTGCCGCAACTGGTCGAGCTCTTTGAGGCGGGGCGGTTGCCGGTGGACAGGTTGATCCGCCACTACCCCTTCGAGGAGATCGAGCGGGCGGCCGCGGACGCGCGCTCAGGCGTGACCATCAAGCCGGTCCTGCTCTTCGACTGAACGTGGATCCCGCCTGGACCCGCGACCGCCAGGCGGGACCGGCTACGCGCATCCGGCTCAGCGACCCTGGACGCAGGCCGCCTGCGAGAGAGCTCAGGCGCTCTCGGGGTGGAGCCGGGCGCCGCCGTGAAGGGTATCCAGTGACGCACGCGGCCGCGCGCTACGCGAGGTGTTCTTCGACGACGGCGACGATGCGGCCGCAGGCTGCGTCGACGTCTTCCTGCGTGGGCGCCTCGGCCATCACGCGGACGAGCGGTTCGGTGCCCGAGGACCGCACGAGGACGCGGCCCGTACCGTCGAGGCGGCCGGTCTCCTCGTCGACGGCCGCCCACACCGCGGCGGCGCCCTCCAGTTCGGCCACGTCGCGCACGCGCACGTTGACGAGCTTCTGCGGCAGCCGCTCCATCACGGTGGCCGCCTCCGCCAGGGGCACGTCCATCTCGCGCAGGGCCTGCAGGAGCAGGAGCGCCGTGGCCAGGCCGTCGCCCGTGGTGCTCACGTCGCGGTTGATGATGTGGCCGGACTGCTCCCCGCCGAGCAGGTAGTCGCCCTTGAGCATCTCGGCGACGACGTAGCGGTCCCCGACCGGGGTGACGAGCACCTTGATGCCCTCACGCTCCATGGCGAGGTGGAAGCCCAGGTTGGTCATGACCGTGGTCACGACGGTGTCGCCGCGGAGCTTGCCCTGACTCTTCAGGTGCTTGGCGAGGATGGCGATGATGAAGTCGCCGTCGACGAGGTTGCCGGCGGCGTCGACGGCGAGCACGCGGTCGCCGTCGCCGTCGAAGGCGAGACCGAGGTCGAAGCCGTCGTCGGCCACGAGCTTCTGCAGGGCGCCCATGTGGGTGCTGCCGCAGCCGGCGTTGATGTTGGTGCCGTCCGGCTGGTCGAACCGCACGGTGACGTGAGCCCCGGACTCCTCGAGCGCGAGCGGCGCCGCCAGGTGCATGGCGCCGTGCGCGCAGTCGAGGGCGATCTTCATGCCGCTCAGGTCGAGCGGGATGCGCTTGACCACGTCCCAGACGTAGCCCTCCACTGAGCCCTCGAGCTGAGCCGCGCTGCCGAAGTCGGCGCCGGCCAGCGACTGCAGGTCGTGGTGCTCGATGTGCGCCTCGATCTCGGCCTCTTCTTCGTCGCTCAGCTTGGTGCCGGCGCTCGAGAAGAACTTGATGCCGTTGTCGGCGAACGGATTGTGCGAGGCGCTGATGACCACGCCGGCATCCGCGCCTCGCTGATGGACCAGCGAGGCGAGCCCCGGCGTCGGGATCACCCCGGCGATCTCCACCCTGGCGCCG
The DNA here is from genome assembly GCA_963741075.1 of uncultured Thermoleophilia bacterium. Lineage (GTDB taxonomy): Bacteria > Actinomycetota > Thermoleophilia > UBA2241 > UBA2241 > CAIXSE01. The sequence continues at coordinate 14,190 of CAVUGS010000019.1, read as the reverse complement.
CCGCTGGTGAGGCCGGCCGTGAGCGCCGCCTCGAGCATCGGGCCGCTGAGCCGCGTGTCGCGGCCGATCACGAACAGCGGGTGGGGGCCGGACTGCTGCGCGAGGACCACGGCCGCCGCGCGGCCGACCTGGACGGCGAACTCAGGGGTCAGCAGTTCGCCGGCCACGCCGCGGATCCCGTCTGTGCCGAAGTAGGCACCTCCAGACCTGCCTAGTCCGACTCGGCCTGTCGGCCAGCGAGTCGCTCAATAGCTCTTCCGTGCATTAGTCCGCCTCGCGCTCGGCCTGCGGCCAGCGAGTCGCTCAATAGCTCTTCCGTCCATTAGTCCCAGCTGCTGCGGCTCAGGTGCACACCGAGGATCTTGGCCGTGCCCCAGATCGCCACGACCATGATGGCGACCACGGTGACCAGGAACAGGAAGAAGTTCCACTCGTTGATGTGGAACAGCCGCATGACGACGAGCACGGCGACGGGCGCCGAGAGAAGCACAGCCAGCTTCTTCCACATGGGCGCCGTGTTGCGCCGGGCGCGTGTCGGGTCTTTGTAGCGGGCCATCAGGCGACTCCTCGCGATTCGGACTCGGGCCATCCTAGCACCAGCCGAAGGGGCAGGCGCCGGGTGCTGCGGCGGAGCCGCGCCGGAACGACGACGGGCCGCCTCGCGGCGGCCCGTCGGAAACAGCTGATCTGCGGCGCAGCGTCAGCGCTTGCTGAACTGCGGCTTCTTGCGCGCCTTGTGGAAGCCGGCCTTCTTGCGCTCGACCTGACGGTCGTCGCGCGTGAGGAAGCCGGCGCGCTTGAGCGGCGTGCGCAGGCTCTCGTCGGCCTCGCAGAGCGCACGCGCGATGCCGTGGCGGACCGCGCCGGACTGGGCGCTGATGCCGCCGCCGTGCACGTTGGCGGAGACGTCGAACTTGCCGGCCGTGCGCGTGGTCTCGAACGGCATGAGGGCGATGGTCTCGAGGACCTTGCGGCCGAAGTACTGGTCGATCTCGCGGCCGTTGATGGTCGTCTTGCCGACACCCGGAGTGAGGATGACGCGCGCGACGCTGGTCTTGCGCTTACCGGTCGCGCGATAGGTCACTGCATCAGCCACGCCTTACTCCTTGATCTCGAGCACTTCGGGGTTCTGCGCCTCGTGCGGATGCTCCGTGCCGGCGTAGATCTTCAGCTTGCGGAGCTGGGCGCGCCCGAGCTTGTTGTGGGGGAGCATGCCGCGCACGGCGTGGCGGATGATCTCCTCGGGGCGGCGAGCCTGCAGCTTGGCGTAGGACTCGCTCTTGATGCCACCGGGATAGCCCGAGTGATGGTAGTACATCTTCTGCTCGGGCTTGTTGCCGGTCACGACGATCTGCTCGGCATTGACGATGACGACGAAGTCGCCGGTGTCGATGTTCGGTGTGTAGATCGCCTTGCGCTTGCCGCGCAGGCAGTCGGCGACGACGGTCGCGAGGCGGCCCAGGGTGTGGCCCTTGGCGTCGACGACGTACCACTTCTTCTCGATGGTGGAAGGCTTGGCGACGTAAGTCTTCATGCGCTCACTCGTTCGGTAGCAGGAAGCACGCCCGCTCGGACGCGCGAAAGGGGACTATAGCGAATCCGGACGGGCGGCGCAACACGGGCGCCGTGAGCGACTGAGCGCGGGCGCCGGGACTGCCTCCGGGCGGGATCAGCCGAGGCGCCGGAGGCGGACCTCGTCGCCGGCGTCGAGGCCGAGCACCTCGGCGGCGGAGCCGTTGGTGACGGCCACCGACGCCTGGCCGTAGCTGTCGATGAGGACGACGATGTCGCTGGCGCGCACGGACGCGAAGGTGCGCGCCACCCGCGCCAGGTAGCGCTCGCCGCCCGTGAGCAGCTCGACCCCCTCGATGAGGCGCGCCTTCTCCAGGTCGCGGGCGCGCAGGTTGAGCGCCACGTTGCCGAAGCGGTCCACGAGCACCGCGATCGCAGTGAGCCCGTCGCGGTGCCGGCGCGGCTCCGGCAGGTCGATGCGGTCGAGCTCCGCGGGGCTGACCGGCGTGCCGACGGACGCGAGCTTGAGCCCGGCGGCGAGGCGCGCCGACACAGGCGCGAAGATGTCGCGGCCGTGGAACGTCGCGGACAGCGGGACCAGCCAGAGGTCCTTGTTGCTCAGCAGATACGCGTCGCTGACGCCGCCGTCCGCGTCGGCGGCGTGCATCAGCAGCCCGTTGTCGGGGCCGACGAAGAGGTGGTCGCCGTGGCTGCGCAGGGCGATCGGCCGTCGTGGTCCGCCGACGCCGGGGTCGACCACCGCGAGGATCACGGCCTTGTCCGGCATGTACGGCAGCGCGTTGCGCAGGACCACGGCCCCGGCCAGCACATCGCGCTCCGGCAACCCGTGGGTGACGTCGATGACGCGGGCCTCGGGCGACAGCCGCGCGATGACCGCCCGGCACACGCCGGCGAAGTCGTCGGTGTAACCGTAGTCGCTGAAGAAGCAGATCGGCCTGTCCATGCCGCGAACCTACGACGAAGCCGGGCCCGGCGCAACAGTTGGCCTTGCGGCGCGACCCGCCGTGACCAACCCCGGACACCTCTCGCAGCGTCCGGCGCCACGCTGGGCCCATCATCCCCGCGGGCCGACCGGGCCGACCGGCCCCGACCTCCACTGTATACTCGCCGTCGATGCGCATGGTGACTTCACCAGCCCGACACGCACCAGACCCTCGACCCGGCCGCGGGCCGGAGGAACGCGGCCGGACCGCCTCAGTCGCCATCGTCGCGGGCCTCGTCGCACTCCTGGCGGTGACCGCGCTGGCGGGGATCGTCGCCGCGGTCGGCCAAGGCAAGGGCGCGTCGCCCTCCGTGGCCGCAGCCTCCCCCGGGCCATCCGTCTCGCCGAGCCCCTCCTCCTCCGCGACGCCGACCTGGCGACTGACGTCGTATCGCCGGGTCGGCTTCGACAAGAGCTTCAAGGCCGACCTCATCGACGAGCTTCCCGCCCCACCCGAGCTCGTCGTCTTCGGCGGCTCGCGAGCCACCCGGTTCGAGCCGTCGTACTTCACCTCGCTGACGGGCCTCTCCACCTTCAACGGCGCGGTCCAGTGCTTCCGTCCCGAGGACGCCTGGGCCTTCAGCTCCTACCTGTACGCGCGGGCGCCGGACGTCCGCCTGCGCTGCGTGATCGCCCTGCAGACGCGCACGTTCCACGACGACACGCTGCGCGGTGGCCTGCTGTACGACGAGCGCCTGGCGAGCGCGTTCCCGGACGCGCTGGTCGCCCGCCAGAAGGCCGCCCTCGGCGAGCCCCCGGTCAAGGAACTGCTCGGGGTGAACCGCTTCCTGGCCAGGGGCTACCTGGTCCGCAACCGCTACGACATCGCACGCGAGCGCCCCGGCTACTCCTTCGTCGGCCACCTGGACCTCTACACCAAGCGCCTCCTGCCCAACCACCGCTGGACGGGACCGCTGGCCGACGCCCGCTCACGCCTGTACTTCGAGAAGACGATGCGCCTCTACAACGACCACGACGTCACGCCGCTGATCGTCGTGATGCCGTACCAGCCGCGCGTCCTGCGCGCGTTCCGGGAGGCGGGGTTCCAGAAGCACCTCGACCGGCTCGCCGCGTATCTCCGCGACGCCGGGACGCGCTGCCGGTTCCGGGTCCTCGACCTCACGGACATCCGGACCTTCGGCGGCAGTTCCACGGCGTTCTACGACGGCGCCCACGTGACGCGCGAGAACGCGCACCGCATCGCGCGGTACGCCGTGCGCACGGCGCCGGAGTGCTTCAGGTAGACGGCGCGCGGCGCGCGTCGGCGGCGACCGCCGCCGCGAGGCCCGCGGCGGTGTACTCCCGGGCCTCGACGGCCACCTCGAGCCCGAGCTCGCGCAGCGCGCGGCTCGTGATGGGGCCGATGGAGCAGAGCCGGGCGCCGGCGAGCCGCTCGGAGAGCGGCCGGCCGGCGCCTCCGCCATCCGCGGCCGCCGCGTCCAGCAGGCCCGCCAGCCGCCTCACGGTGCTGGCGGACGTGAACGTGATGTAGTCGGCCGCCTCCACCCGCGCCGCCGGCACGGCGAGCTCGCCGGCGGCGACGGTGTCGTAGATGTGCAGCACGTCGACCACGGCTCCCCGCTCGCGCAGCGTCTCGGGGAGCACGTCACGGGCGTCCTTGGCGCACGGGATGAGCACGCGGGCGCCCGGCGCCGCGGCATCCGTGCCCGCCAGCGAGTCCGCGAGACCCTCGGCGACGTACTCGTCGGGCACCAGGTGACAGGCCAGGCCGTGCCGTTCCAGCGCCGCCGCCGTCGCCGGACCCACGGCGGCGACCACGGGGCCGGGCGGCATGCCGCCGTCCTCCGTGCCGCGCGCCAGGTAGCCGGCGAACACGCGCACGGCGTTGGCGCTCGTGAACACCACCAGCTGGTACGTGGAGAGCTCGCGCAGGGCGGCCGCGACGGCGTCGTCGAACGGCCGCGGCACGATGCGGATGGTCGGGACCAGCAGGACCTCGGCGCCGAGCGCCTCGAGCGGCTCCAGCAGCGACGCCGCCTGCTCCCGCGGCCGGGTCACGACGACCGTGCGTCCGGCGAGGGGCCGGTCCGCGGGGGGCGCCGTCTCCGGACCGGCCGGGCTCACGGCGTGCGGATCTCGTCCAGGATGTCGCCGGCGCCGCGATCGAGCAGCTCGGCGGCGAGGAAGGTCCCGAGCCCCTTGGGGTCGTCGGCGAGACGCTCGCTTCGGCCGCGCACGGAGCGCGTGCCGTCCAGCGAGCCCACGTAGGCGTCGAGCACGAGGGTCCCCGCGCCGTCCTCGCCGCCGCGTCCAGCTCGCGTGGGCGGCGATCGGCACCTGGCAGCCGCCCTCGAGCGTGCCGAGCAGCGCGCGTTCGGCCGAGACGGCCAGCGCCGTCAGCCGGTGGTCGAGCGCGGCCTTCAGCTCGCCCAGACGCGGGTGGTCCGCCCGTGCCTCGATCGCGAGCGCGCCCTGGCCGACGGCCGGGAGCATCTGGTCGAAGGTGAAGGCGAAGCCCGTGACCCCGGAGCGGCCGAGGCGCGAGAGCCCGGCCGCGGCCAGGATGGTCCCCGCCATCTCCTCCTCGACGAGCTTGCGCAAGCGGGTCTCGACGTTGCCGCGGATGTCGACCACGTCGAGGTCGGGCCGCAGCGCGAGGAGCTGCGAGCGGCGCCGCAGGCTCGAGCTGCCCACGCGCGCGCCCTGCGGCACGTCGTCGAGCGTCATCGGCCCCTCGCCCGGAGCGCGATGCTCCGTCAGCGACGGGTTCGGCACGAACACGTCGCGCACGTCCTCGCGCTCGGTGAAGGCGATGATCTCCAGGCCCTCGGGGACCGCGGTGGGCATGTCCTTGGCGGAGTGCACGGCGACGTCGACGCGCCCGTCGAGCAGCGCCGTCTCCAGCTCCTTGGTGAAGAGCCCCTTGTCGCCGATCTTGGCGAGCGGCGCGTCGAGGATCTTGTCGCCCTTGGTGTTGATGATCTCGATCTCCACGCGCACGCCCGGGTGCCGCTCGGCCACGCGCTCGCGCACCCACTCCGCCTGCACGAGCGCGAGGCGGGAGCCTCGCGAGCCGATGCGGATCAGGTCTGGGAGCGGTGCTCCTCCGGTGTCCCGCTCGACGGCCTGGCTACGCTGGCTCTTCATGCGTCCTCCGTCCCGGTGCCGCGCAGGCGGTGGACGGTGCCGCCCGCGGCGGCGGCCGGTGGCTCGTCGGCGTCCCCGGCCGCGGCGGCCGCGGACTGCCCGTCGCCGTCGGCCGGCTCCTCCGGGCCGTCCTCCGTGTCGAGGTCGAAGAGCGTGCGGACCGCGTCCACGTACAGGTAGCACTGGTCGCGGCCGGCCACCTCCTTCATCTTGACCGTCGGCACGTGCAGGATCTTGTTGACGATGCTCGTGGTGAGCATGTCGACGCGGGCCCGCTGCTCGTCGGTGAGGTCGCTCAGCCGGTTGCTGAGGCGCTCGATCTCGCCGCGGCGGATCTCCTCCACGGCCTCGCGCAGCGTCGCGATGGTGGGCACGACCTCGAGGCTGCGCAGCCAGTCGTTCACGCTCGCGAGCTCCTGCTCGACGATGCGCTCCGCGTGCTGCGCCTCCTTCTCGCGCTCGTGGCGGTTGTGCTCGACCACGTGCTGCAGGTCGTCGATGTCGTACAGATAGGCGTCGCGCACGCGGTTGATCTCGGGGTCGATGTCGCGCGGCACGGCGATGTCGATGAGGAACATGGGCCGGTGCCGGCGGTGCTTGAAGGCGCGCTCGACGGTCTCCCTGGTGACGACGTAGTGCGGCGCCGAGGTGGAGCTGATGACGATGTCGGCCTTGGCGAGGTGCGTCTCGAGGTCTTCGAACCGCACCGCCTCCCCGCCCACGCGGTGGGCGAGCTCCATGGACGTCGCGAGCGTCCGGTTGGTCACCAGGATCTTCTCGATGCCGTGCGCCTTGAGGTGCGTCGCCGTGAGCTCGCTGGTCTCGCCGGCGCCGACGATGAGCACGGTGTGGTCGCGCAGCTTGCCGAACACCTGCAGGGCCAGCTCGACGGCGGCGGAGCTGACGCTCACGGGCCGCTCGCCGATGGCGGTCTCGGTGCGCACGCGCTTGCCGACCTCGAGCGCGTGCCGGAACAGCCGGTTGAAGACCACGGCCGTGCAGCCGCCGTCACAGGCCATCTGGTAGGCGGCCTTGAGCTGGGCGACGATCTGCGCCTCGCCGACGACCATGGAGTCCAGGCTCGAGGTGACGCGGAAGAGGTGGGCGATGGCGCCGTCGCCGGAGTAGCTGTACAGCGCCGGCTCGAGCTCGCCCGGCTCGACCCCGGCGTGACGCGCCAGGTGTCCGAGCGCCGCCTGGCGAGCTGCGAGCGAGTCGCGCCCGTACAGGTACAGCTCGGTGCGGTTGCAGGTGCTGAGCGCCACGGCCTCGCAGGCCACGCCCTCGTCCAGGAGCTCCTGGCTCAGGCGCAGGGCGGCCTCCTCGTCCAGGGCGAGACGCTCGCGCAGCTCCAGCGAGGCGGTCTTGTGGGAGATGCCGGCGACGACCACGTGCATGCGCTCAGCCCCCGTAGGTGTGGAAGCCGCTGAGGTACGGGATCGCCGCGAAGCGGATCACCAGCAGCAGGATGAGCCCCGCAACGGCGAGCCACGACACGGCGCGGCCTGACCAGTCGCCGCGCACGCGGCCGGCGATGAGCGCCAGGTACACGCCCCACGCGACGGCCGACAGCAGCACCAGCGGGTCTGTCGGCCAGCCCGGCACCTTGAAGGTCTCGGCGCGGATGACGCCGGCCGCCATGCCCATGGTGAGGAACGGCAGGCCCAGCAGGGTCGCGTGGTAGATCAGCCGGTCGAGCGCCGCAAGCGAGGGCAGCCGTCCCAGGACGCCGCCGGTCTTGCGGCGGCGCAGCAACGCCTCCTCGATGAGGTAGATGATCGCCGCGCCGCCGGCCACGTAGAGGCAGCCGATCGCGACGAGCATCACGGCGACGTGCACGATCACGATGTCGCTGCGCAGCGCCGGCACCATCCCGCGTGGCGGGTCGTACTTGACGAGGGCGATCGTGAGCAGCACGAGCACCACCGGCATCACGTACAGGCCCACGGCCTTGATCTTGGTGAACGACTCCAGCACGTGCCAGACGAGCACGATCGCCCACGACACCAGCACCATCGACTCGTAGATGCCCACGAACGGGAAGTGCCCGGCGCTGACGCCGCGCAGGATGAGGCCCAGCGTCTGGGCCACCAGGCCGACCGCGGCGACGATGATCCCGGCCCGGTTCGCCCACGGCCGCTGCGTGAAGAAGCCGATCAGGAACACGGCGAACGCGGCCGCGTACAGCAGGTACGCGAGCCAGATCAGGATGACGGAGGCCTGCTCCATCGGCTGGGCTCAGGCCACCCGGCGCCCGGTGTGAGGGCGGCGCGTCACTCCGCGCCGGCCCCGCCCGCGGGCGCCTGCCGGCGCTTCGCCTCGTCCTCGAGCAGCTGCACGTCGCGCTGCAGCGTAGCCACGCGGCGCGCGCTCATGAAGTAGTAGATGATCAGCACGGCCATGATGACCGCGTAGGCCGCGGCAACGTACTTGACGCCTTCTTCGATGGTCATGGAGTCAGCCTCCCAGAGAGGTCTTGAGGTCGGTCACGTGGTCTCTGATCTGTTCGATCTCGTAGTCGCGGCGGATCATCGCGGCGAGCAGCAGGGTCATGCCGACCATGCAGATCGCGAAGCTCACCGCCATGCTGCCTTCCATGCCGCCGCCGCCGGGGCCGACGACCACCGGGTGCAGCCCCTCGGGCAGGAACCGGGTGGCGAAGAACGTGATCGGCACGTCGATGAAGGCGATGATGGCGAACACGGCCGCGTAGGTGGCCCGGCGCTGGTCCTCGTCGACCACGGAGCGCAGCACCCAGTACGCGGCGTACAGGAAGCAGACGAGCAGGAACGTCGTGAGCCGGGGCTCCCAGGCCCACCACGTGCCCCACGCCGCCTTGCCCCAGATCATCCCGGTGACCATGACGAGGATGCTGAACAGCAGTCCGACGCGCACGCTGACGTAGCCGAGGCGGTCCCACTTCATGTCCTGCGTGCGCAGGTACATGATCGCCGCCACGAAGGCGACGCCGAACGAGACCAGCGCCGCTTCGGCGATCGGCGCGTGGTAGTAGAGGATCTTCTGGCTGAATCCCATGCTCGACGCGTCGACGGGCGAGTACCAGAAGGCCAGTACCACGCCGACGACGAGAAGGATGCCGGCCCCGAGGAACAGCGCCGGCGCGCTGACGAGCTTCTTCACGTCACTCTCCTATGGCGAAGTCGTAGGTACCCCAGGCGGCGACGAGGAACACGGCGTCGAAGCCGAGGAGAAACAGGAGCCGTGCGACCAGACTACCGAAACCCGCGCCCTCTGCGAAGATGAGCGTGGTCGCGCCGGTCGCGGCGATGAGCACGGGCACGATCAGCGGCAGGAACAGGATGGGCAGCAGCAGGTCGCGCGAGCGCGTGTTCATGGAGATGGTCGCGAGCAGCGTGCCGAGGGCGCAGATGCCCAGGTCGGCGAGCAGCAGCACGAGCAGGAACGGCAGCAGGTCGCCGAGGAAGCTGCGCTCGATGAAGAACAGCGTGAACACCGGCACCGCCACCGCCTGGATGATCAGCAGGAAGACGAGGTTGCCGACCGTCTTCGCGAAGAAGATGGTGACGCGGTCGACCGGGCAGAGCAGCAGGCCGTCCAGGCAGTGCTCGTCCTTCTCCTGCGCGAACGAGCGGTTGAGCCCCAGCAGCATGGCGAAGATGAACGTCACCCACAGCATGCCGCCGGTGAAGTAGGTCAGGTCCGCCCCCTCCTTCACGGTGAAGGCGTAGTGGAAGATGATCATCGCCAGCAGCACGAACAGGATCATGCTGACGATCATGTCGCGGGTGCGCAGCTCGCGGATGAGGTCCTTGCGCAGGATGGCCTTGAACTGGGCCCAGGAGCTCAAGACACGCTCCCGTCGTTGACGTGCTCGCGGTAGACGGCGCTGAACGACTCGTGGTCCACGCCGGCCGCGTGCTCGTAGGCGACGCGGCCACTCTCGATGATCATGAGGTCGGTCGCCCACTCAAGGCCCTTGGCGATGTTGTGGGTGACCATGACGAACGTGTGCTCCGCGCGGATCTCGGTGAGCAGGCCGTCGAGGATGTCCACGGCGCGCGGGTCGAGGCCCGAGTGCGGCTCGTCGAGCAGCAGCACGCGCGGGCGGTGCAGGATGGCCCGCGCGATCGCCAGGCGCTGGCGCATGCCCTTGCTGTACGTGCGCACGACGTCGTAGCGGCGCGCGGAGAGCTCGAGGCGCTCGAGCAGCTCCGTGATGCGCGCCTCACGGTCCTCAACGCCGTACATGTCGGCGTAGAAGCGCAGGTTCTCCTGGGCGGTCAGGTCCGGATACAGCATGGCGTTGTGCGAGATGAAGCCGATGGCCTTGCGCACGGGCATGGGATCCTCGCGCACGTCGTGGCCGGCGACCTTGACGGTCCCGCCGCTCGCGGTGAGCAGGGTCGCGAGCACGCGCAGGGTCGTCGTCTTGCCGGCCCCGTTGGGGCCGAAGATGCTCAGGAACCCGCCGCGCGGCACGCCGAACGAGATGCCCTTGAGCACCTCGCGGCGGCCGAACGTCTTGCGCAGCCCCTCGACCTCGATCTCGAGGGGGGCCGCGCCGTCCTGCCGGTCGTGTTCGTCCGACATCGCGCAGCCTCCGTCAGGCAGTGGCGCCGTCCGCCTCGGCGGGCTCCGCGACGCGCGCCTCCTGCTCCTGCTTCCGGCGCTTGGGCCACAGCGAGACGCCGGCGCCGGCGCAGAGGAGGATCGCGCCGATCCACACCCAGCGGACGAGCGGGAAGATCACCATGCGCAGGGCGATGGTCTTGGACGTGCCGTCGAACGGCTCGTCGGCCACGACGAAGAGGTCCTCGAAGGGACGACCGAGGATGACCGCCCGCACCGCCGCGCCGCTCACCGGGTACACGTCGGTGTGCGGTCCCAGCGTGCCCAGGGACTGGCCGTCCCTGGTCACGTCGAAGGTCGCCACGGCGCGCGTCGAGTTCTGCGCGCCGGTGCTCTCCTCCATGCTCTTGTAGGTGAGCGTGTAGCCGTTGAGGCTGGCGGTCTGCACCAGGCTTGACCTTGACGATGGCCGACTGCTCGACCTTGTACACGGTGGAGCCGAGCAGGCCGGCGACGATGAGGACCATGCCCATGTGCACGACGTAGGCGGCGGTGCGCGTGCGGCTGCCGGTGAAGGCGCGCCCGAGGCCGGACCAGAGGCTCCTGTCGGGTCCGGCCGCCCGCCTGGCCGAACGCAGCACGAACTGGATCACGGCGCCGAAGGCGAAGCCGCAGACGAGCATCCCGATGAAGCCCCAGACGTTGGACTGGAACCCCAGGTACAGCCACAGCGGGACCGAGAGCGAGCATGGTCACCGTGGGCAGGACGAGCGTCTTGCGCAGCTGCGCGCCGTCTGTCTTGCGCCAGGCGAGCAGCGGGCAGATGGCGATCATGGCGAGGATGACGACGCCCAGCGGACGGGCGACGGCGTCGTAGGTGCTCGCCCCGACCGTCCGCTCCATGATCAGCGGCACGGCGACCGTGGCGAAGGCGATGGCCACGGCGAACAGCGTGAGCAGCAGGTTGGTGACGTAGTAGAGGAAGTCGCGCGAGAGCGCGCTCTCGACCTCGTCGTGGCTGTCGAACTGGCGCCAGCGCCAGATGATGAGCGCGGCGCTGCCGACGGCGGTCACGACCAGGAGGGTCGAGAGGATCCAGATGAGCACGGGGTTCCTGCCGAACGCGTGCACCGAGCTGATGAGGCCGGTGCGCGTCGTCCAGGTGGCGAGGATGGTGAAGAAGAAGGTCACGGCGGCGAGCCCCAGCGCCCAGCGCTTGAACAGGCCGCGCGCCTTGTAGAGCGTGAACGAGTGGAGCAGGGCCGTGGCCGTGAGCCACGGGACCAGCGAGGTGTTCTCCACCGCGTCCCAGGCCCAGTAGCCGCCGAAGCTGAGCACGACGTAGGCCCACCAGGCGCCGAGGCCGATGCCGAGCGAGAGGAAGAGCCAGCCGAACACGGCCCACTTCTGCGAGCGCTGCACCCAGAGCTTGTCGCCGCGGCCCAGCAGCAGCGTGGAGACGGCGAAGGCGAACGGCACCGCGAGGCCGACGTAGCCGATGAACAGCGCCGGCGGGTGCAGCACCATGCCCGGGTGCAGCAGCAGCGGGTTGAGGCCGAACGGCATGGCGCCGGCCTCGGCCGCGACGAACGGGTTGGAGCCGGTGTCGAGCACCATGAGCGCGGCGAACACGGCGGAGACGATGCCGAGCACCGCGACCGCGCCGGCGGTGAGCCGCTCGAGCCGGTTGAGGTCGACGACGGCGATGACGATCGCGGCGATGGCGAGCAGCAGCAGCCAGAGCAGGAACGAGCCCGACTGCCCCGCCCAGAACCCGGCGATGCGGTAGAACACCGACAGCGTGGAGTCCGAGTTCTCGGCCACGTAGCCGAAGCTGAAGTCGCCCTTGAGGAACGCCTGCAGCAGCACCGCCGAGGCGATGACGGTGGTCAGGAAGAAGCCGTAGACGGCGTAGTAGCCGTAGCGGATGAGGTCTTTGCGGCTCAGACCAGCGCCGAGGGCGAGGAGCCACGCGCGCCCAGGGCGAAGACGAGCGCGAGCGTCGAGCGAGTATGTACCGAGGTCTCGCAAGCGTCAGACCTCACTGCCCGATCGACTGGGCTGCGGGTGAGGCCGATCCCTTGTACTTGCTCGGGCACTTGGTCTGCAGCTGGTCGGCGGTGATGAGCGCGCCGTTGGAGGCGTACTTGCCGATGACCACCACGTCGACGCCGGCGTCGAACGTGTTGGGCATCTGCCCGCTGTACAGCACCTTGACGGTGTCCGGCTTGCCGGTGAGGTCCTCGATGGTGAAGTGCACGCCGGAGGCGTCGCGCTTGATGGTGCCGTCGAGCACCCTGCCGCCGACCTTGACGTTCTTGCCGTCGTACTGCCCGGTGGTGAGGTCCGACACCTGCCGGTAGTAGGCGCCCTGCTTCTGCACCAGGAACACGACGCCGACGATGAAGACGACGACGATGACACCGGTGGCGACGAGCAGACGAGTGCGGGATTTCTTGTTCAAGCGGATACCCCTGGTTGTATTGCGGGAGCCCGACTAGTGTAGCCGACGAACGGCCGTCTTGCCATTTCCACTACGCAGGCGTGAGTATGCGCCGCGCGGGCGGCCCGTGCGACCCCACGGCACGCCTCGCCGCCGGCCCCGGCAGGAAAAGCCTCCGGCGGCGGCGTAGCTAGCAGCATGCCCATCGACAAACGCCGCGAGACCAAGGTCATCGCCGTGGTGTTCGCCGACGTCCCCGGAGCGGGCGCCGCGGACCGCGACAAGCTGCGCGGCGCCCTCGAGCGCGTCAACCAGCTCTTCCTGCCGGCCATCGCCGAGCCGTTCGGGCTGGCCGGCGAGGACCGCGTCGACGGCGCGCTCGCCGACCCCGCCCAGACGCCGCTCTGCCTCAGCGTGCTGCGCGAGCTCATCGCGCCGCTGCCGCTGCGCGCCGGCGTCGGCATCGGCACCGTCGACCACCTGCGCGACGCGACGGCGACCGACCGCGACGCCTACTCGGTCGCCCGCCGCGCCCTGCAGCTGGTGGTGCGCGACAAGGGCCTCACCCGCTACCTCGGCACCGGCGACGCCGGCGACGTGCTGCTCGGCGCGCTCTGCCGCCTGGTCGACCCGCTCATCCGCGCGCGCACGCTCAAGCAGTGGGAGGCCATCGCCGCCTACCGGGAGCTCGGCCACCAGCGCGACGTGGCCGACCGGCTGGGCGTCACGCGGCAGAGCGTCGGCGACCGCCTGACCGCCGGCAACCGGCGCGCGGTGGAAGAGGCCGACGCGGCCATCGCGGCCTACCTGAGCTACCAGCGCCGGCAGCGGTTCGGCGGCTGAGGGCGCGGCCGGCGGCGCAGGCCGGACGAGACGCGCCGGGTCAGCCGGCGGGCGGCGCGAGCGGAGCGCAGTCGCCGCCCAGGTCGAGCAGCTTCTCCACCCCGTGCGGCAGCGCCGCGGCGATCATCGCGAACTGCTCGCGACAGGCGCGCGGGCTGCCCGGCATGTTGATGATCAGCGTCTTGCCGCGCGATGCCGCTCACGGCGCGCGAGAGCATCGCGTGCGGCGTCTTGGCGAGCGAGCCGGCGCGCATGGCCTCGGCGAAGCCGGGCGCCTGACGGTCGAGCACCGCCAGCGTGGCCTCGGGCGTCACGTCCCGGCTGGTCATGCCGGTGCCGCCGGTGGTCAGGATGAGATTGACCGGCGTCTCGTCGGCCCAGCGCCGCAGCTCGGCGGCGATCTGGTCGGCCTCGTCGGGCACGATCGCCCGCTCGACCGAGGCGGCGCCGAGCTCCCGCAGCGCCTCCTCGAGCGCGTCGCCGCTCGTGTCCTCGCGCTCGCCGCGCGAGCCCTTGTCACTCACCGTGAGCACGGCCGCGACGATGAGGCTGTTCTTCATCAGGACGATGCCGTTGCCGGGGTGATCTCGCCGCCCTCGATGACCTTGGCGAAGATGCCCTCGCGCGGCATCACGCAGTCGCCGGCCTGGTGGAAGATCGCGCAGCGGTCGTGGCACTCCTTGCCGATCTGGGTCACCTCGAGCAGCGTCTCGCCGGCGTAGAACCGGGT
>CAVUGS010000018.1:0-51830 GCA_963741075.1 uncultured Thermoleophilia bacterium | reverse complement strand
GCCGGCGCACGAGATCGAGGCGGTCTTCCGCCAGAAGGGCATCCCCTTCACGCGGCAGCGCCGGCAGATCTGGGACTTCTTCGCCGGCGCCGACCGCGCGGCCACCATCACCGAGGCGGCCGACGCCCTGCGCGGCGACGGCGTCGGCCAGGCCACGGTGTACCGCACCGTCCAGCTCCTCAGCGACCTCGGCCTGCTTGCGCGCGTGCAGGACGGGCGGGGCGAGATCTGCTTCATCGCGCCGCCCATCGGCCACAGCCACCCGCTCATCTGCGGCGTCTGCCGCCGGGTGGTGCGCTTCGACGGCGACGGCGACGTCGCCGAGCTCGAGGCGAGGCTCGCCGAGGCCACCGGGTTCACCATCTACGGCCACCACCTCGAGGTGTACGGCATCTGTCCCTCCTGTCGCGCCGACGAAGGAGGGCGACCATGGCGAGTGACGCGCCGCGGACCAGCGTTCCGTCCGCCAACGGCCGGTCCGCCGGCGCGTCGCTCGCCGATCAGTCGGCGGGCCGGCTCGAGCGCCGGCCCGGCCGGCGCCGGACCAGATCCGCTCGCCGGCCGCCGCTTCTTCTGCTCGTGGAGCGGCGGCAAGGACGCCTACCTCGCGCTGCAGCGGGCCGTCGCTGCGCCGCGGCGTGCCGGCCGCCCTCGTCTGCATGCTGCACGAGGACGGCCGCGTCAGCCGCGGCCACGGCCTGCCGCTCGCGCTGCTCGAGGAGCAGGCCGCCGCGCTCGGCATCCCGCTCGTGACGCGCGCCACCACCTGGGAGGAGTACGAGGCCACCTTCGTCTCGCTCCTCCACGAGCTGCGCGCGCAGGGCGTGGAGGCCGGCGTGTTCGGCGACATCGACCTGCAGGCGCACCGCGACTGGGTCGAGGGCGTCTGCGAGGTCGCCGGCCTCGGCTGCCACCTGCCGCTGTGGCAGGAGCCGCGCCGCCGGCTGCTCGACGAGTTCCTCGCCGGCGGCTCCCGCGCCACCATCGTCGCCGTCGACTCGTCCAAGCTCGGCGCCGAGTTCCTCGGCCTCGAGCTGGACGACGACGTCATCGCCCGCCTCGAGGCCGCCGGCGCCGACGCCTGCGGCGAGGAGGGCGAGTACCACACCATGGTCACCGCAGGCCCCGCTCTTCTCGCGTCCCGTCCCGCTCGTCTGGGACGGCACCGAGGAGCGCGACGGCCACTACGTCCTCCAGCTCACGTCCGCTAGCCGAAAGTCACGAAGGGAGTCACCACCGCCATGACCACGACCCGCTTCGGCCGCCTCACCGCGGCGCTCCTCCTCGTCGCCGTCCTCGCCGCTGGGCGTCGTCGCCCTGAGCGCCTGCGGCTCGGGCTGCCGACACCGACCGCCTCGAGCTCGCCGTCCGCCGCCGCGGCCGGCCCCATCACCGTCACCGACGACTCCGGCACCGAGGTCACGCTCGACAAGCCGGCCGCGCGCATCGTCAGCCTCGCGCCGGCCAACACCGAGATCGCCTACGCCATCGGCGCCGGCGACAAGATGGTCGCCGGCACCAGCTACGACGACTACCCGGAAGAGGCCAAGGCCCTGCCCAAGATCGGCGACTTCGCCAACCCCAACGTCGAGAAGATCGCCTCGTACTCGCCGGACCTGGTGCTCGCCGCCGGCGGCATCCAGGACAAGCCTGCGCAGCAAGCTCGAGAAGCTCGGCATGAAGGTCTACGTGGTCGACCCCAAGACCTACGACGGCACCATCGCCACCATCGAGAACATCGGCAAGCTCGCCGGCACCGAGGACGGCGCGACGGCGGTCGCCGACAAGATGACCGCCGCCAAGCAGGAGGTCCAGGCGAAGGTCGGCGACCTGCCCAAGGCGACGACCTTCCTCGAGATCTACAGCAAGCCGCTCATGACCGCCGGCTCCGGCACGTTCATCGACGACATGATCACGCATCGCCGGCGGCGAGAACATCGGCGCCACAGGCCGGCAGCGGGTTCCCGAACTTCAGCACCGAGGTGCTCGTCAAGGACGACCCGGCAGGTCTACATCGCCGACTCCGGCTCGATGAGCAAGCCCGGCGACATCAACAAGCGCGCCGGCTTCGCCGAGCTCACCGCCGTCAAGGACGGCAAGGTCTACGTGATCGAGGACAGCATCATCGCCCGTCCCGGCCCGCGCCTCGCCGAGGGCCTCGCGGCAGCTGGCCGAGATGATCCATCCGGAGGCGTCGACCGCCCAGTGACCAAGCGTCGCCCGCACAGGCATCTGGCCGGGGATCCTCCTGGCCGCCGGCATCCTCGCTCGTCTGCCTCGTGCTGGCGCTCGCCCTCGGACCGGTCTCGCTGTCGCTCAGCCAGCTCTGGCACCTGGTGACGGCGGGGCCGGTCCAGGGCGACCTCGACAACGCCATCTTCTGGCAGATCCGCATGCCGCGCGTCCTCGTCGCTTCGCTCGTCGGCGCGGCGCTGGCCGTGGCCGGCGTGATCCTCCAGGACCTGTTCCTGAACCCGCTGACCGACCCGTACGTGACCGGCGTCTCGTCGGGCGCCGCGCTCGGCGCCACCATCGGCATCGTCCTCCACTTCGCCAACCTGCCGTGGATCACGGTGCTCGCCATCGTCGGCGGCCTCGGCACGCTGGTCATCGTCTGGATGGCGGCGCGCCGGCGCGGCCGCATCGACATCTTCGTGCTCCTCCTCGCCGGCGTCACCATCTCGTACCTCGCCAGCGCCCTCGTCACCGTGCTCATGATCAAGGCCAACGAGGACATGACGGCGATCATCTACTGGCTCATGGGCAGCTTCTCCGGCAGGGGCTGGCCGGACGTGCGCGTCGCGCTGGTCACCATCCCGTTCATGGTCGCGCCGCTGTTCTTCACGCGCGAGATGGACATCCTGCTGCAGGGGGAGAAGCGCGCGCTCGAGCTCGGCGTCGAAGTCGAGCGCACCAAGCGCCTGCTGCTGGTCACGGCCGGGGTGCTCACCGCGCTCGCCGTCTCGGTGAGCGGCATCATCGCCTTCGTCGGCCTCGTCGTGCCGCACATCGTGCGGCTGCTGATCGGACCCGGGCACCGCGGGCTGCTCCCGGTCTCCCTGCTCGCCGGCGCCTCGCTGATGGTGCTCGCCGACCTGCTCTCGCGCACGGTGATCTCGCCCAACGAGATCCCCGTCGGCGTGGTCACCACGTTCGTCGGCGCGCCGCTGTTCGTCTACCTGCTGCGGCGCGGGAGGCGGGCGTGATGGCCGCCGCGCTGCGCCGCCACCAGGCCGCCGGCTCGCCGCTGCCCGGCCTCCGCTCGTCGCGCTCAAGGACGTCGACTTCGCCTACGACGAGCGCCCGGTGCTGCGCCGCATCAGCTTCGTCGCTGCAGCCCGGCGACTTCGTCGGCATCGTCGGCCCCAACGGCAGCGGCAAGTCGACGCTGGTCGACCTCATCGACGGCATCCACCAGCCGGCCGCCGGCGAGGTGCTCGTCAAGGGCGTGCCGACGCGCCAGTACCGGCGCAGGGACATGGCGCGCGAGGTCGCGCTCGTGCCGCAGCACTTCGACCTCGACTTCGACCTCGCCGTGCGCGAGGTGGTCGAGATGGGCGCCTACTGCCGCGGCAAGGACCCGGCGGTGCGCGGCGACCCCGAGCTGACGCTGGCGCGCCTCGGGGTCGCCGACCTCGCGAGCCGCCGGTTCTCGGAGCTCTCCGGCGGCGAGAAGCAGCTCGTCGTGCTCGCGCAGGCGCTCATGCAGCAGGCGCCGCTGCTGCTGCTCGACGAGCCGGCCTCGGCCCTGGACGTCTCGCACCAGCTGCGCCTCTTCGACCTGCTCAAGGAGCTCAACGCCGACGGGCTCACGGTGCTCTGCATCCTGCACGACCTCAACCTGGCGCTGCACTACTTCGACAAGCTGCTGGTGCTCAGCGACGGGGAGGTCGCGGCGTTCGGGCCGCCCGACGACGTGCTGCGGCCCGAGGTGGTGGAGGCCGTGTACGGCGTGCGCGCCTACCTGCACCGGCACGCCGGCCGCACGTACCTGACGTTCTCGCCGCGGCTGCGCGGCGAGCGCCGCGGCCGCGTGCACCTGATCTGCGGCGGCGGCACCGGCGCCGGCATGATGCGCGAGCTGGTGGACGCCGGGTACGAAGTCACCGCCGGCGTCCTCAACGCGCTCGACACCGACGAGGAGACCGGCCGCGAGCTCGGCCTGCAGATGGCCGTGGAGGCGCCGTTCTCGCCGGTCGGCGACGAGGCGCACGCCGAGAACCTGGAGCTGCTGCGCGCCGCCGACCTCGTCGTCGTCAGCGCCGTGCCCGGTCAGCCACGGCAACGCGCGCAACATCGAGGCGGCGCGCGAGGCGCTCGCCGCCGGCATCCCGGTGTGGGCCGACGAGGGCGTGCGCGCCAACGACTTCGCCGGCGCCGTCGACGACCTGGCCGCGGCCGGCGCCCAGTTCTTCGCCGGCGAGGAGGCGCTGCTGACGGCCGTGCGCGGCCGCAGCCTCCCGGCCGGGTCCGCGCCGGTCCGCCCGCCAGGTGCGGGCCGGCTCGGCCGCGAGGTCGCGCGCTCCGCCGCAGGCGCCGCCGCCTCAGCCGAAGACGATCCGCCGCCGGGGGCGGCGACGTAGGGGAGACGGGGCGGGCGGCCGCGCCGCGCCCGCCCCGCCTCCCTGCACCACCCGGGGCGCCATCCAGTACGCGCCCCGGCAGCCGGACGGCGGCCTCCCCGGCCGCGCCGTCCGGCACAGGCGAGCGTGACCGCAAGCGCGCTCGCCGACCGTCGCGCGAGGGCGACCGCAAGCGTCCTCGCGGCAAGCCGCGTGAGGCGCGACGGCAATCGCGCTCACGCAAGGCCGGGGCGGGTGTCCTCCCGACCGCCCGCCCCGGCCCACCGCCCTCCTCAGGCCTCGCGGCCTGCCTAGCCGAGCAGCTCCCGGAGCTCGGCGGCGTACGCGCGGTCCTGCTGCGCGCTCTTGCCGAACAGGCGCGCCTGCAGCTCGAGCGTGTCCGCGCACTGCATGGCGAACTCCTCGTGGTAGCGCGCGGCGTCCTCCTCGGCCTGGATGAGCTGCTCGACGGCCGCCGGCCAGCTCGTCTCCGGCTCGGCGTCGAGCACGCCGAGGTACGGGGCGCCCTTGAGCGAGCCGGCCGGGGCCGAGCCGTCTTGTCGCCCAGCTGTGCCCTGCTGCGCCATCAGCTTCTGCACGCGGTCGTCGTGCGTGCAGACGACCTCCTCGAGCTTGTCCTGCCACTCCTGGCTCGGCGCCAGCTACGCCGGCCGCGGCCGCGAAGTCGGCGCACGCCTGCTCCGCCTCGAGCGCGAAGCGGACGGCGGACGCCGTAGGCGGTGATCTCGGGGAACTCGTGAGCCACGTCGGTCTCCTTCTGGTCGTCTTCTCGCCGACGTTCCTACCCGGTCGCGGCCGTTTCAACGACGGACCGGCGGTCGCCGGCGCCGGCGGCCGCCGGCGGCGCGCGACCGCACGAAGAAAGGGGCGGAGGGCAGGCTCGCCTGCCCTCCGCCCCCTGCAGTCTCAGGAAGCGTCTGTCGGCCGGCTCAGCGGTTGACGGTGCCCTCCCAGGTGCTGATCTGCTTCTGCTTCTTGTCGGCCTCGGTGAACCAGCGCGTGGTGACGCACTTGGTCTCGGTGAAGAAGCGGACGCCGTCCTTGCCCAGCACGTGGCTGTCGCCGAAGAAGGTGTCCTTGTGGCCGGCGAACGGGAAGAAGCTCACCGGCACCGGGATGCCGACGTTGATGCCGACCATGCCGGCGTGCGTGCGGCGGGCGAACTCGCGCGAGTAGTAGCCGCTCTCGGTGAAGATGCAGGAGCCGTTGGCGAACTGGCTGTCGTTCATGATCGCGAGGCCCTCTTCGAAGTCGTCGACGCGCTTGATGAAGAGCACCGGGCCGAAGACCTCTTCGCGGCCGCAGCTCATCTCCTCGGTCACGTGGTCGAAGATCGTCGGGCCGACGAAGTGGCCGTCCTCGTAGACCGGGGACGACGAGGTCGCGGCCGTCGAGGACCAGCTCGGCGCCCTCTTCGACGCCCTTGTCGATCCAGCGGTTGACGGACGCCTTGTGGGCGCTCGGAGACGACCGGGCCGAGCTCCGTCTTGGGGTCGTAGGCGGCGCCGACGACGCGCTCCTGGGCGAACTGCTTCATGAGCGCGACGAACTCGTCGGCGACCGCGTTCTCGACGACGCATGACCGGCAGCGCCATGCAGCGCATGCCGGCGCAGCCGAAGGTGGAGTTGATGATGCCGCGGGCGGCGCGCTCGAGCGAGGCGTCCTTGAGCACGAGGCCGTGGTTCTTGGCCTCGGTCTGCGCCTGGACGCGCTTGCCGTGGGCGGCGGCGATGCGAGTAGATGTGCTTGCCGACCGGCGTGGTGCCGACGAAGCTGACGCCGCGGACGGCCGGGTGCTTGAGCAGGACCTCGGCCTCTTCCTTCTCGGCGGTCACCATGTTGACGACGCCCTTGGGCAGGCCGGCCTCGTAGAGCATGTCGAGCAGCATGTGGCTCGTGAGCGGCACGGGGTTGGCGGCCTTGAGCACGAAGGTGTTGCCGGTGGCGATGCACAGCGGGAGCATCCAGCCGAAGGGGATCATGGCCGGGAAGTTGAACGGCGCGATGCCGGCGAACACGCCGAGCGGCTCGCGGTAGCTGACCGTGTCGTGGCCGGTGGCCACGTTCATCAGCGACTCGCCCTTCATGAGCATCGGGGCGCCGACGGCGACGTCGATCGCCTCGATGATCTTGATGACCTCGCCGCGGGCCTCGTCGAGGTTCTTGCCGAGCTCGGTCGAGACCAGCGTGGCGATCTCGTCCATCTTCTCGAGGAGCATCGGGCGCCACGTGAAGAGCACCTCGGTGCGCTTCTGGATCGGCATGCTGGCCCAGGGGCCGAAGGCGCGGTGGGCCGACTCGATGGCCTCGGTGACCTCGGCCTCGGTGCACATCGGCGTGCGGGCGATCACCTCGCCGGTGCTGGAATCGGTGATGTCGACCCAGGTGTCGCTCTTGCGACTCGCGCCACTCGCCGTCGACCATGTAGCCGAGCGTTCTGACCTCAGTCTTGGTCTCCGCCATCGTCGTTCCTCTCGCTGATTTCGGGGTTGCATTGGTGCGGCTGGAAGGAGTCTAATCAATCAAGTGATTAACTTCAACTGCAAGAGGGGTGCCGGGCGTGAGCCGAGCCGAGCCTGACGCGAGCGTCGGAGGCTCCGTCGCCGTGGCCACGAGCGGTGCCGTCGCGCCCGACGGGCACGCCGCCTCGAACGGGCACGCCCGGCGCCGGCGGCGACCCCCGTCAGGGCATGTCGCCGCCCGCGCTCAACATCCTCGCACGCCGCGCAGCGGGTGCTCGTCGAGAAGGGCTTCTCCGGGCTGACGCTGCGCGCCATCGCCGCGGAGTCGGGCGAGAACTCGGCGATGGTGCAGTACTACTTCGGGAACAAGGAGGGCCTCGTCAAGGCGATGATCGACTCCGTGTTCCGCGACGACCAGCAGGACGCCGCCGCCGCGATGAGCACGGTATCCAGCGACGACCGGCTGCCCCGGTTCGTGGACGGCCTGCGGACCATCAGCCTCTCGCGCTCGTTCCGCGTCTTCTTCGACATCCTGCCCTACGCGCTGCGCAACGAGGGGCTGCGGAGCCGCATGGCGCGCGCCTACGACTCGTACCGGCAGATCAAGCGCGACTGGCTGCGCGGCGCGGACGAGCCGGCGCCGCCGGAGCAGGAGGCGCTGGCCGGCGTCGCCGAGCTCATGACGGCCGTCGTCGACGGCCTGGCCATCCAGGAGGCCATCGACGACGACTTCGACATGCGCAGGGCCTACGCAGTGCTCGAGTTCATGCTGCAGCGGTCGCTGCCCGAACTGCTCGAGTCGGGCCTGCCGGGCGAGGCCGTCACCGACTGACGGCCCCGGCCGACCGGGCCCGGCCGCTCAGATCACGTGGACCCGGCTGTGGGCGGCGCCGTCGTGAGAGAGCAGCAGCAGCGTCACGTCGTCCTCGAGCACGCCGTCCCGGCCCGCCTGCACGCCGTCGACCAAGGTCTCGAGGTCGGCGGTCGCGATGGCGCGCCGCCGCCAGAGGTCGTCGACGGCGGCGCGGAATCTCTTCAGCCCGAGCCTCTCGCGCGAGCCGGGCGCCATGCGCGCCTCGACGATCCCGTCGCTGAAGAGGAGCAGCCCCCAGTCGCTCGGCAGAGTCACCTCGTGGGGCGCCCAGTCGCCGTACTGCTCCACGCCGAGCATCATGCCGGGGGTGTGCTCCAGCGGCACGACCTCCGACCCGAGGAGCAGGGGCATCGGGTGGCCGGCGTTGACGAAGCGGGCACGCCGGCCGGCCGCGTCGATCTCGACCGCGCAGACGGTGGCCAGCAGGCCGAGGCCCAGCTCGCCCTGCTCGGCGCGGTCGCTCTCGTCCAGGGTCAGGCTGTTCAGCGTCTTCATGTTCGCCTGCAGCGACGCGCCGCGGAGGGCGAGCGCTCGCCAGGCGGCGCGGAGGCTCGCGCCGAGCGCCGCGGCGTCCGGCCCGTGACCGGTGACGTCGCCGATCACGGCGGCCACCGACCCGTTGGGCCGCGTCACCGCGTCGATGAAGTCGCCGCCGAGCAGCATGCGTCCCTCGCCGGGTCGGTAGAAGGTGGCGACCTTGATGTACGGCGACTCGACCTTGACCTCCGGCGAGAGGCTCGCCTGGAAGCGGCGGTACAGCGCCGCGACGTCCGCCTGCGCCTGGGCGCGCTGCGCCTGGGCGAGCGCCACCGCGGCGTGCTCGGCGAAGCGCTGCACCACGCCCAGTTCGCCGCGCTCGGGCTCCGGCATGCGCCGCCCCCAGCTCATCGCCAGCAGCGCCACGGGCTGGTCGTCGAGGAGCACCGGCGCGCGGATGGCGGAGACCTGCGCGGGGTCGGCGGTGATGGCGCGCGGCATGCGCGGGCCGAACGGCTCGCGCACGTCGTGGACGAACTGCGGCAGCAGGTTCTCGGCGAGCTCCTGCTGCAGTTCGAACGAGGGCTCCATGATCAGCCGCTCGCCGCTGGTGGCGAGGAAGGGCGAGCGGGCCAGCAGCCGCAGCCGCTCGCCCTCGATCGCGAACAGCGCGACGAGGTCGCAGTCGAACGTCTCGAGGGCGACGTCGCAGATCGCCCGCGCCACCGAGGACGGCCCGCCCCGGGCGTGGAAGAGCGGCGTCGCCCCGACCACCCGGTCGAGCGCGTCGCGCGAGCGGTGCGCCTGGTCGAGCGCCCGCGCGACCTGCCCGCGGTAGCGGTCGCCCAGGCGCCCCACGCCGAGCCCGGCGACGAGCCAGAGGACCAGCACCATGGCCGTGGTCACGCCGGGTATCTGCCAGCGGTCCATGACCACGAGCGCCTCGTAGGAGGCCCCGCCGAGGATGGCGAGCAGGCCGCCGACGCGCGGGCCGCCGCCGAGTGCGCCGGCGACGACGATGAGTGTGGCCAGGATCGCCGGCACGCCGATGTAGTCCTGCTGGTTCACGTAGTAGTGGAACGGCAGGAACACCAGCGCCATCGCCACCGTGGCGGCGGCGAAGTCCTGCACCGGGCGCGCGCGCAGGTACTCCGCCACGGCGATGAGCCGTGACCTGACGGGGCCGAACGTATCTGTCGGTCGGGAGCCGGCCATTGGGGCTGTGTTCCCGCCACCGCGGCGGCGGGTCAGATCAGCTGTACTTCACGCGCGGGTCGAGCCACGTGTAGGCAAGGTCTACTACGAAATTGCTCACGGTGACAAGCAGCGCGGCGAACAGCACCGTGCCCATGATGATCGGCAGGTCCTGGTTCTGGATGGCCTAGAAGGCCTGCTGGCCGATGCCCGGGATGCCGAACACGTACTCGACGATGAGGACGCCGCCGAGGAACCAGCCGATGTCCATGCCGAGCAGGGTGACGATGGGGCTCCAGGCATTGCGCATGATGTGTCGCCAGACCACGGTGCGCTCGGGGAGGCCCTTGGCTCGGGCCGCCTTCACGAAGTCCGCGTTCAGGATGTCGAGCATGCTGCTGCGCAGCAGCCGGGAGTACCACGCCGCGCCGGTCAGGCCGATGGTGAGCCCGGGGAGGATCGCGCCGTACACCACGCCCTGGTCGAGTCCCCCGAGGGGGAAGATCGGCCACTTGAAGGCGAAGAGGTACATGAGGATCATGCCGAGGAAGAACGCCGGCATGCTCAGGAACAGCAGGCTGAGCACGGTGAACGTACGGTCGCGGATCCCGTACTGCCGCAGCGCGCTGGTCATGCCGATCGGGATGCCGATGAGCAGCTCGAAGAAGATGCCGAACATCGCCACCGTGAGCGTGGCCGGGAACCGCTGCAGGATCGCGGTCGCGACCGGCAGTTGCGTCTCGTAGCTGTAGCCCATGTCGCCTTGCGCCAGGTGCCACAGGTAGAGGCCGTACTGCCTCCAGATCGGCAGGTCGAGGCCCAGGTTGTGGCGGATCCGCTGGAGGATCTCCGGCGTCGCGTGAGTGCCCGCGATGCTCTTGGCGGGGTCGCCGGGCACGGCGAAGGCGAGCAGGAACGTGATGAGGCTCACGAAGAAGAGCACCACCACCATCCAGAGCAGCCGGCGGGTGATGTACTTACCCATCGTCGCTCCTGCTCACCGATCGCCATGTCACGGTCATCGCCTCACTTGCCGTCGAGCTTCCAGTAGTCCTGGAACTGCTGGTTCCACACCGGATGGTAGTAGTAGCCGCCGAGGTTCTTGCCGAACATCGCGTTGAACACCGGCTGGTACAGGATGGCGGCCGGCGCGTCGTCCATGATGAGCTGCTGCATCTGCACGAACATCTCGATGCGCTTGGCCGGGTCGAGCTCCGTGTTCGAAGCCTTGTACAGCGCCTCGACCTCGGGGTTGGTGTAGAAGCTCGAGTTCGACCCGCCCTCGATCGGGTGCGTGAACAGCGGCCCGATGAAGTCGCTCGGATCGGGGAAGTCCTGGTACCAGTCGGACAGGCCGATCGCCATGTGCGACTGTGGCAGGCGATGTAGTCCCAGTAGGTGGCCTTGTCCATGAGCTTGATGCTGGCGTCGATGCCGACGGCCTTCAGGTCGTTCTGCACGGCCTGGGCCAGCTTGGGGAACGGCTCCACGTTGTGGGCGCCGAACGTCACCTTGAACCCGTTGGGGAAGCCTGCCTCCGCGAGCAGCTGCTTGGCCTTGGCCGGGTCGTAGTGTAGAACTGCGCGTCGGCCTGATAGCCGGGCATGCCGTCGGGATAGATCTGGTTGAGCGCCTTGGCCTGTCCGGCCAGGAGCTTCTGGATGCGTGCTGTGTCGATGGCGTAGTTGACCGCCTGCCGCACCTTGACGTCGGTGAACGGCTTCTCGCGCACGTTCATGAACACGTAGTACGTGGCGATGTCGGTACGCGTCTGACCGTGTGGCTGCTCCAGGTCGGGTCCGTCGTGGTACGGGCGTAGTCGGCCGCCGGGATGCCGTCGCCGAGCACGTCGACCTCACCGCGTTCAAGCTGGAGGAGCGCCGTGCTGGGATTGGACGTGAAGAGGAACTTCATGCCGTCCACCCACTGGCTGGCGTCGCCTGTCCAGTTGGTGTTCCTCTCGGCGGTGATGGACTGCCCGTTCGTCCAGTCGGTGATGACGTAGGGGCCCGTGCCGAGCGGCTTGCGCTTGATGTCCTTGCCGACCTGCTTGACCCATTCCTCAGGCAGGACCGACGTGAACGGCATGGTCATCGCCAGGAGGAAGGAGCCCTCGGGGGCCTTCAGAGTGATCTCGACCGTGTAGTCGTCGACGACCTTGTAGCCGGTGATCTCCTTGGCCTTGCCGTCCATGAACTCGGTCGCCCCGACGATGCCCTCGAAGAAGAAGGTCGCCGGCGCGAGCGGCTCGACCATCATGCGCTCGAAGCTGTACTTGAAGTCGGCGGCCTTGACCTCCCGGTTCACGGGCGGTGCGAACTTGACGCCCTTCTTGAGGTGGAACGTGTACGTCTTGCCGTCGGCGGAGATGCCGCCGTTCTCGGCGCTCGGGACCTCGGTGGCGAGGTCGGGCACGAGCTGCGTGCCGGCTTCGCCCGGTTTGTTCGCGTACGTGAGGAAGGTCTGGTAGGTCAGCCGCTCGATGCTCCACGACGTGACCTCCCAGGCGATCGCCGGGTCGAGCTCGGTCGGCTCGCCCTGGTACGTGACCGTGAGCGTGCCGCCCTTGACCGGGGTGCCGCTCGACGCCGCCGGGCTGGCGCCGCCTCCGTCGCTCGAGCTGCCGCAGGCGGCCAGCCCCAGTCCGAGGGCGAGCAGCGCCGCGAGCGCCACCGCCACTATCACTCTCGTCCTTGCAGACCTCATCTCTGCTCCTTTCCTGCCCCACCCTCAGGTTCGGATGACGGACGGCGGGCGGCCGTGGGGCCGCCCGCCGTCCGCGTCTGCTACTTCTTCCAGTACTGCGTCGGATCGATCTCGTACACGGGGTGCAGGTAGAACCCCCCTGTGGTCTCGGAGCACATCGTCGTCTGGATGGGCTGGTAGCAGGGCACGTACGGCGCCTGCTCGGAGATGTACGCCTGCATCGCGGTGAACTTGGCGATGCGCGCCTGAGGGTCGGTCATGGCCTGGGCCTCGGTGAACATCTTCTCCAGCTCCGGGCTCCACCAGAAGCTCGAGTTCATGCCGCCCTCGACCGCGCTCGCCTTGCTGAACAGCGGGGCGATCCAGTCGCTCGGGTCCGGGAAGTCCATCCACCAGCCGAAGCTGCCGGCGGTCAGCGTGTTGGGCGTGCCCTGCTGCGTGTAGTAGGTGTTGTTGCTCATCGTCTTGAGGCCGGCGTCCACGCCGACGGCGGCGAGGTCCGCCTGCACCGACTGCCACAGCTTGGGGTTGGGGTCGACGTTGTCCGTGTAGAGCATCGTCTTGAAGCCGTCGGGATAGCCGGCCTCGGCGAGCAGCTGCTTGGCCTTGGCGGGGTCGTACCCGTAGTAGACCTTGCCCTCCTCGTAGCCGGGCATGCCCTTGGGATAGAACTGCCAGAGGCTCATCGCCTGGCCGGCCTGGAGCTTGACCAGCTTGTCGCGGTTGATCGCCCAGCTGAGCGCCTGGCGCACCTTGACGTCGTCGAACGGCTTCATCTCGACGTTCATGAACAGGTAGCTGATGGCGACCAGCGGCTGCGAGAAGATCAGCTGCTTCCACTTGGGGTCGGCCTGCACGCGCGGCAGGTCGGCGACCGGGATCCCGTCGCCGAGCACGTCCACCTCACCGCGCTGGAGCTTGAGCAGCGCGGTCGGCGGGTTGAACGAGAGCTGGTAGTCGATGGTGTCGAGGTACGGCCTGCCCTCTTCCCAGTACTGCGGGTTGCGGGTCAGCACGATCTCGCGGCCCGCCGTCCACTTCTGGAACACGAACGGGCCGGTGCCCAGCGGGTTCCGGTTGAACTGCTTGCCCCACTTCTCGACCCACTCCTTGGGCACGACGTCGCAGAAGTCCATGGTGAGCGCGTTGAGGAACGAGAGGTCGGGGCTCTTGAGCGTGATCTCGACGGTGTAGTCGTCGACGGCCTTGAACCCGGTGATCTCGTCGGCCTTGCCCTTCATGAACTCGTCGGCGCCGACGACGCCCATGTAGAAGGACGTGGCCGGGCGCCCGCGGCTCGCGCATCATGCGCTCGAAGCTGTACTTGAAGTCGGCCGCCGTCACCTCGCGATTGACCGGCGGCTGGAACTTGACGCCCTGGCGCAGCTTGAACGTGTACACCTTGCCGTCGGCGGAGATGCCGCCGTTCTCGGCGCTCGGCACTTCGGTGGCGAGGCACGGGACGAGCTCGGTGCCGGCTTGGCCCGACTCGCGCGCGTACTGCAGGAACCCCTGGTAGATGTCGTGCTCGATCTGCCAGTCGATGACGTTCCACGCCACCGCCGGATCGAGGCTCGAGGGCTCCGTGAGGTACGCGAGCGTCATCGTCCCGCCTTGTTTGGGCTGATCCGACGACGAGGAGGGGCTGCTGCCGCCGCCGCCGTCGTCGGTCGCGGTGCCGCAGGCGGCGAGCCCGAGCGCCAGCACCAGGATGAATCCCAGCGCCGCCGCCGCAGCGGCTGCGCCTCCTCTGCATCGAACGACGAGTCATGACTTCCTCCTTGGACGTCCCCCATCCAGTACGTGGTGTTGTCATCTTCTGCGCTGCTGCGGGTCGAAGGCGTCGCGCAACCCGTCCCCCACGAGGTTGAACGCGAGCACGGTGATCATGATGGCGAGGCCGGGATAGATGACGAGGTGCGGCGCCGAGAGGTAGTACGGCTGGCCCTCGCTGATCATCTGGCCCCAGGACGGCGTCGGCGGCTGGATGCCGAGGCCGATGTAGCTGAGCGTCGCCTCGAACAGGATCGTCGTGGCGAGGCCCAGGCTGGTGTAGACGAGGATCACGGCCACGAGGTGC
The DNA here is from genome assembly GCA_963741075.1 of uncultured Thermoleophilia bacterium. Taxonomy (GTDB): domain Bacteria; phylum Actinomycetota; class Thermoleophilia; order UBA2241; family UBA2241; genus CAIXSE01. Next base: position 37,453 of record CAVUGS010000018.1, on the reverse strand, counting down.
GGCAGGATGTGGCGGGAGAGGATGCGGCGGTTGGTGCAGCCGGTGAGCCGCGCGGCGTCGACGAACTCCTTCTCGCGGATGCTGAGCACCTCGCCGTGGATCACGCGCGTCATCGGCGTCCAGTACACGATGCCGATGACGAGGATCAGGATCCAGATGCTCGGTTTGAGCACGCTCACCAGCGCCACGGCCAGCAGGATGATGGGGAACGCCATCATCACGTCGGTCATGCGCATGAGCAGCGTCTCGACCCCGCCGCGGAAGTAGCCGGCGGTGAGTCCGAAGATGACGCCGAGCACGAGCGCGAAGCCGTTGGCGAGCACGCCGACGACGAGGCTGACGCGGGCGCCGTACATGAGCCGGCTGAGCAGGTCGCGGCCCAGGGTGTCGGTGCCCAGCGGGAACTGGGCCGACGGGCCGACCGGCATGCCCTGCATGGTGAGGCCCTCGTCGTACTGCTTGGTCGGGTCGTGCGGGGCGATCCAGGGAGCGAGGACCGCGATGAGGACCAGCAGGATGATGACGACCACGCCGATCATCGCGAACTTGTCGCGGCGGAAGCGCCGCCAGATCTCGCCCCACAGCGAGCGGTGCTCGATGAGCAGCGCGTCGGGGCTCCACATGCCGGCGGCGCCGACGGCGGAGCCGATCTCCGAGGCGCCGGACGTGGTCGTGCCCAGCCCGAGGTCGATCTCGGTCTCGGGCTCGAGGCCCTGGATCCTGCTGCCGAGGCCCGGTCCCTCCGGCGGCACGTAGCTCACGCCGGATCACCCCCTTCGGCCACGACGGCGAGGTCGTCCTCGCCGGCGCGGATGTGCGGGTAGTCGGCCGCCGTGATCAGGTGGCACGCCGCCCAGTGGCCGGGGCGCACCTCGAGGAGCGGCGGGTCCTCCACGTCGCAGAGGCCCTCCCTGGCGGCCGGACAGCGCGTGTGGAAGTGGCAGCCGCTCGGCGGCTCGACCGGGCTCGGCACGTCGCCGGTCAGCACGACCGGCCGCCGCCGCTCCTCGGCCTCGGGGTCGGGGATCGGCACGGCCGAGAGCAGCGCCTGCGTGTACGGGTGCATCGGCGTCTCGTAGAGCACGGCGTTCTCGGCCAGCTCGACGACGCGCCCCAGGTACATGACGGCGACCCGGTCGCAGATGTGGCGCACCACGCTCAGGTCGTGCGCGATGAACAGGTACGTGAGCCCGAACTCGCGCTGCAGCTGCTGCAGGAGGTTGATGATCTGCGCCCTGATCGACACGTCGAGGGCGCTGATGGGCTCGTCGCAGACGATGAAGTTGGGCTCCACGGCCAGCGCGCGGGCGATGCCGATGCGCTGGCGCTGGCCGCCGCTGAACTCGTGCGGGTAGCGGTTCAGCGTGTTCGGGTTGATGCCCACGGTCTCCAGCAGCTCCCGCACCTTGGCCTTGCGCTCCGCCTTGCCGCCCATCTTGTGGACCAGCAGGGGCTCGCCGATGATGTCGCCGATCGTCATGCGGCTGTTCAGGCTCGCGTAGGGGTCCTGGAAGATCATCTGCATGCGTTTGCGCTGCTCGCGCAGGCGCTTCCCCTTGAGGTTGGCCAGGTCGCCGCCCTCGTACAGCACGCGGCCGGTGGTGGGCCGGATGAGCTGCAGGATGGCGCGGCCGGTGGTGCTCTTGCCGCAGCCGCTCTCGCCTACCAGGCCGAGCGTCTCGCCGCGGCGCACGTCGAACGTGAGCCCGTCCACCGCGTACACGGCGCCGATCTTGCGCTGGAAGACGACGCCGCTGGTGATGGGGAAGTGCACGCGCAGGTCCTCCACGCGCACCAGCGTGTCGCCGTCGGCCGGCGGCGTGAGCGGTGCGCCGCTCGTCACGGCGTGCTGCGGTGCCGTGCACGCCCGTCTCGCGCGGCTCGCCGGTCCGCGTCAGCTGGTCGCAGTGGAAGCAGGCGCTCTGCCGTCCCGGGTCCGTCGGGTAGAGCTCCGGCGCGTCCGCCCAGCACTCGTCCGTGGCCAGGAAGCAGCGCGGCGCGAACGCGCAGCCGGGCGGCAGGTTCGCCAGGTCCGGCGGCAGGCCGGCGATGGTCTGCAGCATGTCGCGCCGCGGCTCGTTGAGCCGGGGCACGCTCTTCAGCAGCCCGACCGTGTACGGGTGATGCGGACGGGCGAAGAGCGGCTTCGCCGGGCCGCTCTCCACGATGCGGCCGGCGTACATGACGAGGATCCGCTGGCACATCCCGGCGACCACGCCGAGGTCGTGCGTGATGACGATGACGGCCGCCTCGTGCTCGCGCGAGAGCTTCTTGAGCAGGCGCAGGATCTGCGCCTGGATGGTGACGTCGAGCGCGGTCGTGGGCTCGTCCGCCAGCAGCAGCTTGGGGTTGCAGCTCAGCGCGATGGCGATCATCACTCGCTGGCGCATGCCGCCGCTGAACTGGTGCGGGTAGTCCCTGATGCGGTTGGCGGCCTTGGGGATGCCCGACCTCGCCGAGCAGTTCGATGGAGCGGACGACCGCCTCGGAGTGGCTCATGCCGAGGTGCAGTTCGAGGCCCTCGGTCATGAGCCGCTCGATGCTGAGCACCGGGTTCAGGCTGGTGACCGGATCCTGGAAGATCATGCTGATGTCGCGGCCGCGGACGGCGCGGACCTCGGCCTCGGGGAGCGCGAGCAGGTCCTTGTCCAGGAACTCGATCTGACCGCTCACCGTCGCGTTGGGGACCATCCTGGTGAGGCCGATGATGGCGCTCGCGGTGACGCTCTTGCCGCAGCCGCTCTCGCCGACGAGCCCGACGAGCTCTCCCGGCGCCACCTCGAAGCTGACGCGATTCACTGCGTGGACCGTGCCTTCTTGCGACGCGAAGTCGACGGTCAGGTCGGTGAGCCGCAGAAGCGTGTTCCCCTCAGCACCCATGCCCGGCCAGTCTATAGCACGCCCGGCGAGAAGCGTGCCGCATTCCGGCGCATTCCTTTTGACCCGCGGGCGGCAGGCTGGTAAGCATGGGCCAGGCGTCTCCGGGCCTCCGCGAAAGGGTGAGGAACATGGCATTCGTCTCGACACGCGCCTTCGACCTGCGCACCGCGGCGCCGTTCGGCATCTCGCGGTGGACCCACAGCGAGTTCGCCCGGTTCGCCGTCGAGCTGCGGCAGGGAGACCTCGTCGGCAGCGGAGAGGGCGCCCCCAACCCCCGGTACGGTGAGGACCGCGACCGCGACATGGAGCTCCTGAACGAGCTCGCGCCGGAGATCGCCGACCTGGAGGGGCCGGCCGGGATCGAGGTGTACTGCGAGTCGCTGGCGGCGGGCATGCCGGCCCTGCGGGCCGGCCTCAGCGCCGCCGCCTGGGACCTCGCCGGCAAGCAGGCCGGCGAGCCCGTCTGGCGGATGCTCGGGCTCGCCCGTCCGTCAGTGAGGACCTCGTACACCATCGCCATCGGTGCGCCTGAGGACATGCTGGCGCAGGCGCGCGCCGCCTCGGCGTTCGGCACGCTCAAGGTCAAGCTCGGGTTCGACGGCGACCTGGAGCTGGCGCGCCGCCTCAAGCTCGAGTTGCCGGACACGACCTTCCGCTACGACGCCAACGAGGGCTGGGGCCGCGAGCAGGCTGCGGCCGCGCTCGCGGTCCTCGAGGACCTCGACGCCGAGCTCGTCGAGCAGCCTCTGCCGGCATCCGACGCCGAGGGCATGCTCTGGCTCAAGGAGCGGACGCACCTCCCGCTGCTCGCCGACGAGGCCGTCCTGACGCTGGACGACCTCGACGCCGCGGCGGAGGCCTACGACGGCGTCGTCGTCAAGCTCGCCAAGGCGGGCGGCATCGCCGCCGCCTTCGCTCTCGTCTCCGCCTGCACCGAGCTGGGGCTGCGCGTGCTCATGGGCTGCATGATCGAGTCGAGCCTGGGGATCGCCGCGGCGCTGCAGATCGCCGGCCTCGCCGACTACGTCGACCTGGATGGCGCATTGCTGCTCGCCGAGGACCCGTTCACAGGCATCGCAGTGGACGGCGATCTGCTGACTGCGTCCGAGGAGCCCGGGCTGGGGGTGCGGCCGGCCGGCTGAGCCGCGGCGGCCCGCCACAACCGTCCGCGACTACGCGTAGCGCCCGCGCGGCTCTGGGGCCGCGCCGAGCGCCGCGTACAGCGCGGCTCCGGTGCGCGCGACCGTCTCGAAGCCGCCCGAGTCGCGCGTCATCACCACGAGCACCGCCCGGCGTGGGCCGGTGGACACGAGCGCGCAGTCGTGGGCGAACCGGCCCGCGGGCGAATCGTCGCCGCACTTGCCCGCGTAGCACGCCTCCGGCGGCAGGTAGCGGGCGATCCCGTCGAGGTGCTCCTGCAGCTCCAGCGAGGCGAGGACGCGCTCGCCGACGAGCGGCTCGAGCGCCTCGGGGCTCGCGCAGCTCCTCGAGCAGGCGAGCCAGGTCGCCGGCCGAGGTGAAGTTCTCGCGGCCGGCGGCCACCGCCGCCTGGTCCATCATCAGCCGCTGCATGCGCGTCTGCGTCAGTCCGAGCTCTGCCGCGAGCTCGTTGACGCGCTCCAGGCCGACGACTCCCGCGATGATGTTGGCGGCGTCGTTGTCGCTGACCACGAGCGCGAGGTGCATGACGTCGGCGAGGCTGAGTTCGGCGGCGTGCCGCAGGCCGCGGAGCACGCCGCTCCCGCCCACGCACGAGCCCGGCTCGAAGCAGTACGGCTGCGCCTCGTCCAGCTCGCCGGCGGCCACCATGCGCCAGAACGCGGCGGCCAGCAGCACCTTGATGGTGGAGTAGGCGGGGAGTTGCACGTCGTCGTGGGCGCTGAGCGTCCTGCCGGTGCCGAGCTCCCTGGCGACGTACGCGATCATCGCCGTGGATTCTACCGCACCCTTGGTCGCGCGGGTGCGCACCGCTCTTGACTCGGGTGACGAGCCGGCAGGCCGCGGACGCCCGCAGGCTCAGATCGTCGCGTGCGCCCCGGCGTCCACGTGCACGACCTCGCCGGTGATGGCGCGGCTGAGGTCGCTGAGCAGGAACACCGTCGCGTCGGCCACCTCTTCGGTGGTGACGTTGCGGCGCAGCGGCGTGTGGCTCTCGAGGAGCTCCAGCATGCCGCTGAAGTCCTTGATCGTGCGCGCCGCCACGGTGGCGATGGGGCCGGCGGACACCGCGTTCACGCGGATCCCCTCCGGCCCCAGGTCCGCCGCCAGGTAGCGCACGGCGCTCTCGAGCGACGCCTTGGCGGGCCCCATGACGTTGTAGTTGGGCACGACCCGCCAGGAGCCGGCGTACGTCATGGTGACGATCGCGCCGCCCCTCGTCATGAGGCGGCGCGCTTCGCGCGCGGTGGCGATGAGCGAGTACGAGCTGATGTCGTTGGCCTGGGCGAACCCGTCGCGCGTGGTCTCGACGAAGTTGCCCTGCAGGTCGTGCGCCGGCGCCCAGGCGATGCTGTGCACGAGGCCGTCGAGCACCGGCATCTGCTCCTGGAGTTCGTCGACGGCGTGCTTCACGGCCGCGTCGCTGCCCACGTCGAGCTCGATCATCGGCGCGCCGCCGAGCTCGTCGGCGAGCTGCTCCACGCGCCGCTTCAGCCGCTCGGCCTGGTACGTGAGCGCGACCGCGCCGCCGTGGCGCTTGACCGCCTTGGCCACCGCCCAGGCGATCGAGCGCGAGTTGGCGGCGCCGGTCACGAGGAAGTTCTTGCCGTCCAGCAGCAGGGGGTGCGCCGGCGTTACTCCCTCACTTGACCCGGCTTCACCGGTCGATCCGGTCACGGTTCCTCCTGCGGTCAGGTCTCTGGCTTGACGGCGAGCAGCAGGAACTGCCTCGCCCAGTAGTCGCGGAAGACGTACAGCGAAAGGACCAGCGCCGCCGCCCTGATCGCCCGGTAGCGCGTGAAGTACGGCTCGACGCGGAGCACGCGCAGGCCGGCGCCTTGCAGCAGGCGGACCATGTCGCGCTTGGCGAAGAAGCGCACGTGGGTGCGGTCGAAGAGGCCCGAGTCGCGCCGCGGCCACGTCTTCAGCAGGAGCTGCGAGAACACGTACACGTTGGAGATGTTGGGCAGAGAGAGCACGACGGCGCCGCCCGGGCGCAGCCGGGTGACGGCGCGGGCGAGGAGGCCCTCGGCGTCGTAGAGGTGCTCGAGCACGTCGCTGGCGAGGATGGCGTCGAAGAGCTCGTCGCCCAGGTCTGCCGGGTCGAGCTTCGCGAGGTCGCACTCGATGACCCGGTCGAGCCGCTTGCGCGCGTCCTGCGCCGCGCCGGGGTCGCGCTCCACGCCCACGACCTCGCGTGCGCCGGCCTTCTTGAGCATGCGCGCCGTTGTGCCCGCCGCCGCAGCCGAGATCGAGCACGCGCAGTCCGCGCGGGTCGATCAGCTGCAGGAAGGCGGGCTTGGCGTCGCTGAAGTAGCGGGAGCGCACGTTCATCGCCGCATCATACAGCGAGTCGTGCGAGCGGCCGGTCAGTGGAGCGGCAGGTTGACCATGTCCGGGTCGGTGCCGGCGGCGAACTCGCGCACCATGGTGGGCTCGCCGTCGTAGGTGTACGCCACGGCCAGCGGCGCCCCGAGGGCGGCGCTTCCCTTGGCGGTCGCGAGCGACGGGATGGGCTCGGGCCAGCCCGACTGCTCGCCGGCGTCCGGCGTGGGGTCGAGCATGAGCAGGTGCAGCCTCCCCGGTCGGCCGGCTGGTCGTCCACCTCGAGCTCCACCACCTCGGGCGCGTCACCCTTGAAGATGCGCACCACCGCGAAGCGCTGCAGGGCGCCGGTCGCCTCGCGGGCACGGGCAAGCACGACGACGGCGAAGCGGTCGAGCTGGTCGGCGAGGCGCTCGACGGCCGTCGTCGGCGCGGCCTCCGTGCTCTTGACTGCGCTCCCGCCGTTGTCCGCGCCGGCGCCGCTGCTGGTGCCGGCGTCCGTGGTGGCTTGTGCGGTGGGCCCGGAGGTGGAGGTGCTCCTCTCCGCGCCGGTCTCTGAGCTGAGGCCCTCGGCGCTTCCGGGCTGGACCGTCTCGGAGACGGACTGGGCCACCTCGGCCGAAGAGTCGCTGGTGGAGGAGGAGGTGCCCTGGTTGACGGCGACGATGCCGACGACCACGGCGAGGACGGCGAGCGCCGTGACGGGCGCGACGACGCGCCACCAGCGCCGCTCGCGCCGCGGCTGCGCCGCGCCCGCCGGCACCTCGAAGTACTCCTTGAGGCCGCTCCAGCGCTCGCCGGAGAGGTCGGTGTACGTCGTCCTCCGGCGCCGGCACCGCGGCCGCGACCTGCGCGCCGATCCGCGTCGACGTCGGCGCGCATCGCCGCCAGCCGGCCGGCCAGTCCGGCGTCGTTCTCGGCGGCCGCCAGCAGCTCGGGGTCGTCGTCGAGCCCGAGCGCGAACGCCAGCAGGCGGTCGTCGTCGAAGCCGCCGCCCGGCTGCATTCCGTTGTCCCTGCGCTCGTCGCTCATCGTCGGCCGTCACCCATCGTCGTCATCCGTCTCGCTCATAGCCACTCTGGTCGAGGGCGATCCTCAGCTTCTTCACCGCGCCGTGCAGGCGCGACTTCACCGTGCCGACGGGGATGCCCTGTGCCTTGGCGATCTCGTCCAGAGGGAGGTCGGCGAAGAACCGCAGTGCGACGCACTCGCGCAGGTCGTCCGGCAGCGTCGCCAGCGCGGCCCGCAGCGCCGGGTCGGCCGGCTCGGACGGTGGGTCCACCGTCGCCTCGGGGGCGATCTGCTGCAGCTTGTCCATCAGGCCGTAGCGCGTCTTGCGCCGGCGGCCGTGGTCGCGGCCGGTGTTGAGGATGACCCGGTAGAACCACGCGAGAAACGCCTCTTCTCGCGGGATCTCGGCCCGATAGACCTTGATGAACACTTCCTGCACGGCGTCGTCGACCTCCTCGCAGAACCCCTGGAGGTAGAGGATGCGCCGCACCTGGGGCGCGTAGAGCCGGAAGAACTCTGCTCGCGCCTCGGGCTGCCCCCTTCGCAAGCGGTCGATGAGACCGTGCGGCAGTTCCTCTATTGCCTTCCTCCTGGGTGAGAGACGCCCGTGTTGCCGGGCGGGTTCGCCGCTCAGGACGCGAGAAGTATAGCGCGGCTGGTCGGCGGGGCGTCAGGCGAAGCCGAGCCGGCGGACCTCCTCGCTCAGTTCGTAGCCGCTCGTCTCGCGGACGCGGCGGACGACCTCCGCGGCGAGCGCGGTGATGTCGTCCGCCGTCGCCCCCGGCTCGGCGACGAGGAAGTTGGCGTGCTTCTCGCTCACGTGCGCGCGACCGACCCGCAGGCCCTTGAGGCCGGCGTCCTCGATCAGGCGGGCCGCCGGCAGCTCGCGCGAGGGGTTCTTGAAGTAGCTGCCGCAGCTGGCGTACTCGAGCGGGTGCTTGCTCTTGCGCAGTGCCGCGTCCTCGGCGATGCGCTGCAGGAGGTCGTGGCGGTGGCCGTGGTGGAGCTGGAACGAAGCGGAGAGGACGACGATGTCCCGCCGCGACTTGAGCAGCGAGCTCCGGTAGCCGAAGTCCAGGCGGTCGGGCTCGACGACGTGCTCCTTGCCCTCTTCGAGCAGGTGGACGTCGAGCAGGCGAGTCGCTCACCGACTCGCCGTAGGCGCCGGCGTTGCCGACCACGGCGCCGCCCGACCGACCCCGGGATGTTGGCGGCGAACGTGAGGCCGGCGAGTCCCTGCCCGGCCAGGTCGGCGACCAGGGCGGGCAGCTCGACGCCGGCCTCGGCCCGCAGCACGTTGCCGTGCAGCGTGGTGCCCTCGTTGCGCGCGAGCACGGTGAGGCCGCGGCACGCCGGCGTCGCCGACGAGCACGTTGGTGCACCGGCCCAGCACGGTGACCGGCAGGCCCAGTTCGCGCGCCGTGAGGACGGCGTGGATGAGCACGCCGGTGGTCCCGGCGCGCACCAGGAACTCGGCCGGTCCGCCGACGCCGTAGGCGGTGAAGGACGCGAGCGGGACGGCCTCTTCGAGCCCGGGCAGCTCGCGGCGCAGCGCCTCGCGCACGTGATGATCGGCGGCGTGATCGGCGGGCGTCGTCATGCGCGTCATGGTAACAGGCGCCGGTCTCGTCGTTTCCGCGCCGTTGGGAACAAAGCTGGAAGGGCGCTTGACAGGCGCGGGTCGCCACCCATAAACTCCTAAATCCTAGTGAGTAGTAGGATATCAACAAAGAGTGAGTACGCGATCAAGGCCCTCGTCAGACTGGCGCTGGCCGACGGCGACGCGCCGGTCTCCGCGCGCGACATCGTCGCGTTCACCGGCGTGCCGCCCAAGTTCCTCGAGCAGGTCATGGCACGACCTGCGGCAGGGCGGCCTCGTCGAGAGCCAGCGCGGCAAGGGCGGCGGCTACGTCATCGCCCGCGACCCGGCCGGCGTGACCTTCGCGGACGTGATCGACCTCATCGACGGCCGGCGCGCCGGACCTGCCGGCGGCAGCACCGGCTCCCCCGGCTCCAACGGCGGCAAGGGGCGAATGCGCGGCGGCGACCAGGCCGAAGCCCTGGTCGCCCCGGTGTGGCGCGAGGTGCGGGAGTGCACGCGCGCCATCCTCGGCTCGGCGACCATCGCCGACGCCGCTGCCCGGGCCGCCGAGGCCCCCATGTACTACATCTGACAGGAGAAGAGCAGACATGACCGACACCGACACCAAGGCCACGCAGGGCTTCGAGACGCTCGCCCTGCACGGGGGCCAGGAGCCAGACCCGACGACCAACGCGCGCGCCGTCCCCATCTACCAGACGACGTCGTACGTCTTCGACAGCGCCGACCACGCCGCCGACCTCTTCGGGCTGCAGCGAGTTCGGCAACATCTACACGCGCATCATGAACCCGACCACCGACGTCTTCGAGAAGCGCGTGGCCGCGCTCGAAGGCGGCGTCGGCGCCCTCGCCTTCAGCTCGGGGTCCGCCGCCGTGACCTTCAGCATCCTCAACATCGCCGGCGCCGGCGACCACATCGTGAGCGCCAACAGCCTGTACGGCGGCACCTACAACCTCTTCGTGCACACGCTGCCGCGCTTCGGCCTCGACATCGACCTCGTCGATCCGGTCGACCCGGAGAACTTCCGCCGCGCGATCAAGCCGACCACCAAGCTGCTCTACGCCGAGACCGTCGGCAACCCCAAGCTCGACACGCTCGACATCGAGGCGGTGGCGGCGATCGCCCACGAGGCCGGCATCCCGCTGATCGTGGACAACACGATGGCCACCCCGTACCTCATCCGGCCGATCGACCACGGCGCCGACATCGTCGTCCACTCGGCGACCAAGTTCATCGGCGGCCACGGCACGTCCATCGGCGGCGTGGTCGTGGACTCGGGCAAGTTCGACTGGGCCCAGAACGACAAGTTCCCGGGCCTGGTCGAGCCGGACGCGAGCTACCACGGGCTCAAGTTCTACGAGGCGCTCGGGCCGATCACGTACATCGTCAAGCTGCGCGTGAGCCTGCTGCGCGACGTGGGCGCCGCGCTCTCGCCGTTCAACGCGTTCCTCTTCCTCCAGGGCCTCGAGACGCTGCCCCTGCGCATGGAGCGGCACAGCGTCAACGCCTACGGCGTGGCCGAGTTCCTGCAGGACCACCCCAAGGTCACCTGGGTGAGCTACCCGGGCCTGGAGTGCCACACCACGCACGGACTTGCGCTGCAAGTACCACTACCGCGGGCTGTTCGGGGCCATCGTCGGCTTCGGCATCGCGGGCGGCCGCGAGGCGGGCCGGCGCTTCGTCGAGAGCACGCAGCTGCTGTCGCACCTCGCCAACATCGGCGACGCCAAGTCGCTGGCGATCCACCCGGCGACGACGACCCACTCGCAGCTCACCGCCGAGGAGCAGCTCGAGACCGGCGTGACCGACGACTTCGTGCGCCTGAGCGTCGGCATCGAGTCGCTCGAGGACATCATCGCCGACATCGACCAGGCGCTCGCCAAGGCCTGACGCGCGTCGGGCGTTTCGCGTCGCGCAGGACGGACGCGGCGGGCGGGGGCGCAGGTTCCTCCGCCCGCCGCGTCCGCTTCCGCTAGAATCTGGACCGGCCATGACCGAGAAGAAGCCCGCAGCACGCAAGGAGATCGGCGACGTCGCCATGGGGTACGACGACGACGCCGGCAACGCCGGCGTCGTCCGCACCCGCTACGTCACGTTCGACCAGCCCGGCCAGGAGCTCGCCCTCGAGGGCGGCGGCACGCTGGCGCCGTTCACGCTCGCCTACGAGACCTACGGCACGCTGAGCGAGCGCAAGGACAACGCCGTCCTCGTCACCCACGCGCTCTCCGGCGACGCGCACGTCGCCGGGCGCCACAGCGCCAACGACAAGCGCCCGGGCTGGTGGGACATGATGATCGGCCCGGGCAAGGGTCTCGACACCGACAAGTACTTCGTCATCTGCGCCAACGTCATCGGCGGCTGCAGCGGCAGCACGGGGCCGTCGTCGGAGAACCCGGCCACCGGCAAGCCCTACGGCACCGACTTCCCGATGATCACCATCAGGGACATGGTGAACGCGCAGATGCTGCTGCTCGACCACCTCGGCATCGGCAAGCTGCTCGCCGCCGTCGGCGGCTCGATGGGCGGCATGCAGGTGCTGGAGCTCGCGATCTCGCACCCCGACCGCACGCACCTCTGCGTGCCGCTGGCCACCGCGGCGCGCCAGCCCACCATGGCGATCGCCTTCAACGAGGTCGGCCGCCAGGCGATCATGGCCGACCCCAACTGGCGCGGCGGCCACTACTACGGCGGCAAGTCGCCGGCCAAGGGCCTGAGCGTCGCGCGCATGGTCGGCCACATCACCTACCTCAGCGACGAGGCGATGGAGGAGAAGTTCGGCCGCCGCCTGCAGGACATCCACGACTACACGTTCACGTTCTCGGCCGACTTCGAGGTCGAGAGCTACCTGCGGCACCAGGGGCTGAGCTTCACCAACCGGTTCGACGCCAACACGTACCTGTACATCACGCGCGCGCTCGACTACTTCGACCTGGCGCAGGCAGCACGGCACGCTGGTCAAGGCGTTCGCGGACGTCAAGGCGCGGTTCCTCGTCATGGGCTTCAGCAGCGACTGGCTGCACCCGCCGTACCAGCTCAAGGAGATCGTCAGCGCGCTGCGCGCGACGCACAAGCACGTGAGCTACTACGAGGTCGAGAGCCACTACGGCCACGACGCCTTCCTGCTCGAGCGGGAGAAGATGGAGGGCATCATCGCCGCGTTCCTGGCCAGCGGCGCCCGTACCTACGCGCCGCTGGCCCCGTCGCCGCCGGCCGGCTGACGGCGGACGGAGGAGACGGGCATGCGCCGCATCGACTACAAGCTGATCGAGGACCTCGTGCCGGAGGGCTCGACCGTGCTCGACCTGGCCTGCGGCGACGGCGAGCTCCTCAGCGAGCTCATCGCCGAGAAGCACGTGCGCGGCAGCGGCGTGGAGATCGACCAGGCCGCGGTGGAGAAGTGCATCGGCCGCGGCCTCTCCGTGTTCCACGGCGACCTCGACGCCGGCCTCGCCGACTTCGACGACCAGTCGCACGACGTCGTGATCCTGAGCCTCAGCCTGCAGCAGCTGCGCCGGCCGCGCATGATCGTCCGGGAGATGGTCCGGGTCGGCCGGCTCGCCATCGTGAGCTTCCCCAACTTCGCCCACTGGGTCCCGCGCTCGCAGCTGCTCCTGCGCGGGCGCATGCCCGTCTCGCGCGACCTGCCCTACCAGTGGTGGGACACGCCCAACATCCACCTCTGCACGATCGAGGACTTCCGCGCGCTGTGCCGCGAGGAGGGCCTGAGCATCGAGCACGAGCAGTACCTGCGCTCCGTCGAGAAGCCCCCGCCGGCGCGGGTCGTCGCCCCCAACCTGCTGGCGCGGATCGCGATCTTCGTCCGTCACCCGTTCCTGACCCGCGGCGCCCACTCCAGCCTCGAGGGCGCCCCGCCGGGAGGCCACGGCGCCCGGTTTTCGAGCCTTTCGAAACGCGGGTACACTACCCTTACGCTCTGCGTCTCAGAGACCGGCGCGAGCGGCACAAGGAGCGCATCTCGTCACACCACCGAGCACCGGCGTGACGCGCTTCAAGATCAAAAGGAGAACAAAGTGCCTCAGGGTAAAGTCAAGTGGTTCTCGACCGAGAAGGCCTTCGGCTTCATCGAGCAGGAGAACGATAACGACATCTTCGTGCACGTCACCGGCCTGGCCGACGGCGTGACCGCGATCGACAAGGACCAGCTGGTCGAGTACGAGGTCGAGCAGGGCCGCAAGGGTCCGCAGGCCACCAACGTGCGGCCCGCGAGCGCGCCGGCCGCGCCGGCCGCCGAGGTCACCGAGACCGTCGAGGTCAGTCGAGTCGAGGATGAGGCCGGCGACGTCGAGGAAGAGGTCAGTCGTCGAGGTCGAGGAAGAGGAAGAGGCCGAGTAGGGGCTCTGAGTTGCTGACGGGCCGGCCGCCGGAGGATCGCTCGGGATCCGGTGGCCGGCCCGTCGTCGTCTTGCCGCCGAGCGGGTAGGACGCCTGTCGGCGGCCATCACAGGAGGGGACCGATGCTCGAGAACATCCACTGGCTGGGCCACGATTCGTTCCGCATCGACGGCAGCGTGACCGTCTACATCGACCCCTGGAAGCTGCCGGCGGGCCAGCCGGCGGCCGGCCTCATCCTCGTCACGCACGACCACTTCGACCACCTCAGCCTGCCGGACATCGAGGCGATCGCGGGGCCGGACACCGTGGTGGTCGGTCCGGCCTCGGTCACCGCGCAGGTGAGCGGTCTCGCGACCGTCACGCTGGCGCCCGGCGAGAGCGCGGAGGTGGCGGGCGTGGAGGTCCTGGCGGTGCCCGCCTACAACGTGGACAAGTTCCGCGCTCCCGGCCAGCCGTACCACCCGCGTGAGTCCGGCGGCGTGGGCTACGTGGTCGCGCTCGACGGGGTCCGCTACTACCACGCCGGTGACACCGACGCGATCCCGGAGATGCGCGGACGTCCACTGCGACGTCGCCCTGCTCCCGGTTGGCGGCAAGTTCACGATGACCTGGGACGAAGCTGCAGGGCCTGCGAGCTGATCGACGCCGCAGGCCGCCGTTCCGATGCACTACGCGGACATCGTCGGGGACGCGACGACGACGCGGAGCGGTTCCGCGAGACTGCAGCATCCCCGTCACGATCCTGCCGCTGGAGCGCTGAGCGCTGAGGAGCTACGCTCGGCCTACTCCTCACCCACTCCAGGATCACGGCCTCTTCGGGGCAGGCCTCCTCGGCCCGCTCCACGGCCGCCCAGAGCGTCTCGTGGGGCTCCTCCTCGAGCACGTCCGGGAGCCCCTCGTCGTTCATGAAGAACACCTCGGGGCAGACCTGCTCGCAGGCTCCGACGCCCGTGCACCTGTCGTAGTCGACGCTCACTCTCAGCTTGCGTGCCATGAGCGCAGTCTATCTCGGCGGAGCCGGCGGCGCGGCCCCGGTCGTTGCCGGGCCGCCGGCCGTTTTGCCCTGCCGCGGCCGGGGGTATGCACCCGCCGAAGGACGCGCGGCCCCGCTCCGGGCGCCGCGCGCAGACCAGTGGGAGGGGCCCGCATGCTCAAGGAAGGCGACAAGGCGCCGGCCGTCACCGGTGTCTCCTACGACGGAGCCAGCTTCGACCTCGGCGCGCCGGGCAGGCGCACCGTCCTCTTCTTCTATCCCAAGGCCAACACCGGGGGCTGAACGACCGAAGCCGTTGAGTTCAACGGCCTGCTGGACGAGTTCGCCGCTCTCGACGTCCAGGTCGTCGGCGCGAGCGTGGACAAGCCCGCGAGCAACGAGCGCTGGGCGCGGAAGTACGAGCTCAAGATGCCGCTGATCAGCGACTACGGTGACCACACGGTGGCCAGTGCCTTCGGCGTGGCGCGTCCCATGGTCGGCGTGGCCAAGCGCACCACCTGGCTCATCGACCCGGACGGGACGCTGCGCAAGATCTACCCGGCCGTGAAGGCCAAGGGGCACGCCGCGGCCGTGCTGGCCGACTGCAAGGAGGTCTGGGGCTGACGGCGCGTGAGGCGGCGGGCTAGGGCGTCGCTGCGCCCTGCCCGCCGCCTCTCGCTGCGTCTAGTCCTCGGCCGGCTCGTCGCGCGGGCCGAGGTAGGCCGGCGCGTCGATCATGAAGATGCGGCTGGTCCAGCGCTCGCCGGCGGGCGCGGCTGCCTCGGCGTCGTCGATGGCGCCGATGCGGGCGGTCATGTCGTCGCAGTAGTGGACGATGATCGCCTCCCTGGTCTGCGGCACGACCGGGCTGCCCTTCTCGCGCATGCCGTGGTGCGCCACGATGATGTGGCGGAGCAGCTTGGCCGCCTCGGGCGGGAAGTCCGGGTCTTCGTCGATGAGCTCGCGCACCATGTCGTGGCCCATGACGATCTCGCCGTGCAGGCGACCGGCGTCGGTCATCTGGGGCGCGAGACCGCCGCTGGTGTACGCCTGGGTCTTGCCGATGTCGTGCAGCAGGGCGCCGGCGACGACGAGGTCGCGGTCGACGGACTCGAACCGCGACGCCACCCCGGCGGCGGCCTCGGCGACGATGAGCGAGTGCTCGAGCAGGCCGTGCCGGTAGGCGTGGTGGTTGCGCACGGCGGCCGGCGCTATCGCGAACGTGGCGCCGGGCTCGCGCGAGCCGTCGAAGGCGCGCTCCAGCAGGGCGCGCACGTGCGGGGCCTCGACGGAGTCGATGAGCGCGTGCAGGCGCTCGGCAAGCTCCGCGGTGCCGACCGGCGACACCTGCACCAGGTCGCCGGCGTCGAATTCCTCGTCCTCGGCGGCCCGCAGGCGGCGGACCTGGATCTGCGCGCCGTACTGGGGATGGACGCTGTAGGTGCCGCCGACGCAGACGACGTCGCCGGCGGTGAGGCCCAGCGCGTCGTCGGACGGGTCGAAGTGGATGGCGGCGACCTCGCCGCTCGCGTCACGCAGCTTGAGCCGCAGGTACGCCTTGCCGTTGCGGTCGGTGGCGGCGGTCAGTTCAGAGCACGCGTAGACGCCGTCGACGGCCTGTCCGCTCTGGAGGTCGATGATGGCGATGCGCGACGTGGCGCCGGGGATGCTGGCCTGGTCGGTCATGGAGTCTCCTTGGTCCCCGACAGGGTACCAGACGGCCCGGACGAGGGCCGCCGCGAGGGAGGTTCACGTTGTCCGGCCGCCGCCGGGGCTGCTCAGGAGCCGGCCGGCCGGTTCTTGCCCGCCGGGCGTGGTCCGTCTGACGTCGGCCGCGTCGACTTCTTGGGGGTGGCGCCGGCCTTGGGGGCGGTCCTCTTCGGCGTGGCCCTGGCGGCGGGCTTGCCGGCCGGAGCCTTCTTGGCGGCAGGCGCCGTCTTGGCTGCGGTCCTGCGCGCCGCCGGCTTCCGGGGCGGCTTCTTGACGGACGACTCCGGCGTCGCGGCGGCCGGCTCCGGCGCGCGCTCGGGGGCCGCGGCTGCGGCCTCGATCTCGGCCTCCGCGGCTGCGGCGGCCATGACCGCCGACGGGGTCACCGTGACCGGACCGGAGGCCGTCTCGACGGTGGTCGGCGCCGCTGCGGCCGCTCGCCGCGGGCTCGGGGGTCGGTGCCGCGGGAGCCGTCTCGACGCCCGCTGCAGCCGTCGTCTCCGCCGGTGTCGCCTCGCCGCGCAACGCCGCGATCTCCGCCTCTTTGGCGAGGACCTCGGCCGACGTCTCTCGCAGCCGCTCGATGGCGTGGGTGAGGTCGGGGTGGTCGAGTTCGCCGCGCTCGGCGAGCGCGTAGGCGGCGTGGCCCAGCTCGCGCTCCGCCTTCTTGAGGTCGTTCTGCAGGACGACGAGACGCGCCTGAGCGGCGGTCACCTTGCCGGCGCGCTCGGCGTCGGCGGCGAGGGCGCCGGCCTTGCCCTTGACCGTGTCGAAGAACCCCATCCCGCCTCCTTGCCGTGCGCCGGCCAAGGGCCGGCATCTCGCCAGTGTCTTTCAGTCTCTCGCCTGCGTCGCCTCGAGTCCAGCCCTCGGCTTGAGAACCGGGAGCGGTTCCGCCACTCTTGGGGAACACTCCGAAGTGGCGCCGGCGTCGCCTTGCGACGCGTGACCTTCTTCCCGAGGAGACGATGACGATGCAGCTCGGCGGTATGGCCCTGAGAGACGGAGTCCTTCTGCAGAGCGACGGCTACTGGGCCGCCGCGGTGCGCGACGAGGGCGGCGGCCTCAGCGTCGTGTCCGGGGCCAAGGTCCGGCTGCCCGGACGGGACGCGCTGGGGCGCGTCCCGGTCGTGCGCGGCGTGGTGCGGCTCGGCGAGGCGATGGCCGTGCTGCCGGCCGTGCGCCGCGCGACGGGCAGGCCGGTGCTGCCGCAGGAGGACCCGAGGCTGCTGGCGGCCACGGCGGCGAGCGCCGTCGCGACCGTCGCGCTGCGCGCGTCGCGAAAGGGCTCGCCCCTGCTGCGCGAGCTGGCGGTGGCCGGCGTCGAGCCTCGCCCCGGTGCTTCTCGCGCTGCGCGACTCCCGGCTCTCGCGCTACCACGGCGCCGAGCACAAGAGCGTGGCGGCCTACGAGAGCGGCGGCGACCCCGCCGCGGCGGACAAGGAGCACGCGCGCTGCGGCTCCAACCTGGTCGCCCCCATGATGGTCACCAGCGTGGCCACGAGTCTGCTGCTCCGCGCCGCCGGCAAGGAGCGGCAGCCGCTGGCGACCTTCGTCGCCGGGCTCGTGAGTCTGGGCACGGCGATGGAGATGTTCTCCTGGATGTCGCGCCACCAGGACCACCCGTTGGCGCGCACGCTGGGCAGGCCCGGCATCGAGATGCAGCGGCTGTTCACCACGAGCGAGCCGACGGAAGAGCAGCTGGACGTTGCGGACATGGCGCTTCGGGAGCTTCTGCGGCTGGAGGGTGAGGCGCCCGCCGCCTGACGCAGCGGAGCCTGCCGGCGCCGGCGCGCACGACCGAGTCCGGCCGCGGCCCCGTCAGTCCGCGGGTTCGCGCTCGGCGAGCCGCTTGCGCCGCCGCTCCTGCGCCTCCGCGTACCACTCCTTCTGCTGGTCGGTCTCCGGGACCAGCCGGGGCACCGGGATCGGCTTGCCGCTGTCGCTGAGCGCCACGAACACCAGGTACGCGGAGTTGGTGTGGGTGGTGATCCCCGTCATGAGGTCTTCGGCCTCGACGCGCACGCCGACTTCGACCGACTTGCGTGCCGGCGAAGTTGACGTTGGCCCTGAAGCGCACGAGGTTGCCGACTCGCACCGGATGGTGGAAGTCGATGCGGTCGATCGCCGCAGTGACGATGGTCGTGCGGCAGAAGCGGAAGGCGCAGGCGCCGGCCGCCTCGTCGATGAGCTTCATGATGATGCCGCCGTGGATGTTGCCCATGTAGTTGGCGTCGGCGGGCTGCGTGAGGTGGGTGAGGACGAGGCTGGTCTCGCTGCCGCGCGGCAGTGGTTCGTTCATGGGATCACCTTGAAGGCGAGGGTCAGATGTCGAAAGAGCCCGGAGCGCGCCGCCGCCGCCGGTCGCGGGTCTGGCGCTCGCCGCCGCCTGTGCGGTCGGTGCGTCGCTCGCCGTGGCGGCGGTCCATGATGACCTTGACGTTCGGATTGTCCCGGTAGTGCTCGACGAGCCTCTTGTAGGCGTCTTCGCCGAGCTCCGGGGGTACCACGCAGTAGATCACGGCGCCTCCCCAAGGCTTCCGGCAACGGTAGCACAACGCCGCCGTCCGGGGCCAGAGCCCGCGGACGCCCCGCGATCACCGCGGCGCTCGGGTGCCGTCGCGAACGAGGACGGCAAGCGAAAGGCCGGACGGCGCTCGGCGCCGGTCCGGCCTTTCTGAAGGGGGTACCACTGTCAGTATCGGCAGACCTGCCGATACCTTGAGAGTCGTCGCCGTCGGCCTCCGGACCGTCTGGTAAGCTACGGCGACGCGAGGGGTCCGCTCCACTGGGGGGTCAGCGTGTTCCCGTGTTTCGACGAGATCGTGGGAGGGGTTCCGGCCCTCGAGCGCTACCTGTCGCTGGCCGAGCTCGAGCAGTCCACCGACCGCCTCGCCGCTGCGCACCCCGAGATCGAGGTGTGGGCGCCGGGCGCGTCTCGCGCTGGGCGTCCGCTCCGCTGTCTCGAGATCCCCGGCGGCCCGCTTCAGGCGCTCCTCGTGGCGCTGCCGCACCCCGAAGAGCCGGTCGGCACGCTCGCTCTCGAGTACCTGCTGCCGCTGCTCGCCGACGGCCTGGCCGCCGAGCTGGGCTTCAACTTCTCGGTCATCAAGGCCGGCGATCCGGACGCGACCCTGCTCAACGAGCCCTGGTTCGACGAGCCCTACGACCTCACCGGCTTTCTGCTGCGCGTGTACCGCCCGCCGCCGCACGACCAGTTCGAGTGGACCTTCCCGGTGAGCTACAAGCGCTACGCGTTCACGCGGCCGCTGCCGGAGGCGGCGGCCGTGATGAACGTCATCGGCCGCCGCCCGCTGGACTTCTACATGCCGCTGCACAACTCCACCTTCAGCGGCGCGTACTACTACCTTTCGGCCGAGGACGCCCGCCTGCAGGACGAGCTCGCCGCCGTCATGGCGGCGGCGGGCCTGCCGCCAGACTGCGGAGAACCGGAGATGCCGTACCTGCGCCGGCTGGCGCCCGGCATCTTCCGCGGGTTCGGCCTGGCCGAGGACTACGAGTTCTACGAGGCCTACGGGGCCGACCCCGCAGTCGTCCTGACCTTCGGCACGTCGAGCTACGACTACGCTGAGGCCATGTGGGACTCTTTCACGCTCGTGTCCGAGGTCCCCTACTTCACCAGCCCGAGGATCGCCGACCGGAGTCCCGCGGGGCTCACGCGGCGCGAGGCCAAGCTTCGCGGCCTCGACGTCCGCCAGCGGCTGGCGAGCTGGCTGCACGAGCGCTACGTGAAGGCCGCATCGCGGCTGACGGCCGAGACGCCGTGGCAGCGCACCGTGCACGCCTACCTCGCGGAGGTCAAGGACGACCTCCGCGCCGAGCGCGCGCAGGCCGAAGCCGACCCGGCGTTCGCCGAGGAGGCCACGGTCGCGCAACTCTTCGACCAGGTGTACCTGCGCGAGCTCGACGATCTGGCGCGCATCGGCCAGTTCGCGCGCATGATCGCGCTCGAGCCGCAGCAGGACGACGTGCTCCGCGCCCTGCACGACGAGGCCATCCTGGAGGTCCGCATGCGCGCGGAGCGCCTCGCCGCCGCCGGAGGCATCGCGGCGCCGCCTATCCGCACACTCGTCCAGTGCCAGGTCGCGTCGCTGCTGTGCGCGCTGGTGGCGACGCGCGACCGCTATCGCCCTGCGCGACCGCGTCCCGCAGAGCCCCGGACGGCGCGGTGAGCCGCGCGGCCGAGACGGAGCGCTTCAGGCTGGCCGTCGAGGCCGGCTCCGACATCACTCAGGCGCTCGCGGGCGCCGACGCGCCCACCGTCATCGTCCGGCGGGTCGCCGAGGCGCTGGACGCGTGGGAGTGTGACCTCTACGAATACGACCCGCAGAGCCGCACGCTCACCGCGGCGGCCCTCTGGGCGCGCGAGCTGACGGATGCGGACCTCGCCTGGGTCGGCACGACGATCGCTCTGGACGACCGTCCGACCTACGTGCCCATCCTCGAGGACGGCGTCTGCGCGCTGACGAGCCTGGACGACCCCGACCTCCATCCGGCCGACCGGGCCGCCATGCTCGAGTGGGGCGAGGTCGCGACGCTGGCGGTGCCGCTGCGCTTCCGGGACAAGGGCGTCGTCGGTTGCCTGACGCTGATCGAGAAGCGCGAAGGTCGCCGCTTCACCGAAGAGGACTGCGAGCTGGTCACGCTGCTCGCGGGCCCGGCCGCCGTGGCGGTGCGCAACGCGCGGCTGTTCCGCCTGCAGCAGGAGCAGAACCGCTATCTGGCGTCGCTGCTTGACTCGGCGCGCGCCATCACCTCCGCGGTGACCCTGGAGGACTCGCTGGACAGCATCTGCCGCACCGCGGCGAGGGCGCTCGAGACGGGCGAGTGCGTGGCGTACGAGTACGACGCCGCCCGCGACGCCATCGTGTTCCGCGCCTTCCACGGCCAGGGCGAGCGGCCGGCCTCGCTCGAGGTGGGCAGGAGTCTATCCGCTGAACGACTATCCCTCGGACCGCGAGATCCTGCGCCGCGGGGAGGTCGTCCAGGAGACCCTCGCCGATCCGTCGCTGCCCGATGACGTGCGCTCGTCCATGGAGGAGTGGGGCGAGAAGGCCTGCCTCAACGTCCCGCTCATCGTGGAGGGCGAGCGGCTCGGCCTCCTGGTGCTCATCGAGACGGCGCGCGAGCGGGTCTTCGGACCTGCCGAAGCAGAGCTCGCGCGCGCCCTCGGCGAGCTGGCCGCGATCGCCATCCGCCACGCGCGGCTGTACCGTCGCGGCGAGCTCCAGAACAGGCGGCTCATGGCGCTGCTCGAGACGAGCCGCGTGCTGGTCTCCTCGCTGGACGTCGGCGCCGTGCTCGGCCAGGTCCGCCGCGACGTCGCCGGTCTGTTCGCCGGCGCCGGCGCCGCCGTGACGCTGCTGCTGCGGCGCGGCGAGGCCTTCGTCCCCTTCGCGGCCGGTCCGCCGGCCGCGGCCGCCGGCGAGGAGGCGGTGGAACTGGACGGACTGCGCCGCCGCGCCGTCGACGAGCTGGCTCCGGCGCTGGCCGAGGATTCCGGCGGCCAGCGTCTGGTCGTCCCATTCGTCTCGGGAGGCGCCGCTGAGGGCCTGCTCGAGATCCGCGGCCCTCAGGGACTCGTCTTCGGCGACGACGAGCTCGAGCTCCTGCAGATCCTGGCCAGTCAGGCCGCCGCCGCGCTCGCCAACGCGTCCCTGTACCGCACGCTCGAGCGGCAGGCCATCACCGACGGCCTGACGGGTCTGTACAACCACCGCTACTTCTATGAGCGGCTCAACCAGGAGATCGCCCGCGCCCAGCGCTACGGCCTGCCGCTGTCGCTGCTCATGGTCGACATCGACGACTTCAAGCACTTCAACGACCGCTACGGGCATCCGACCGGCGACCTGGTGCTCACGGAGGTCGGACGCATCCTGGGCACCCACATCCGCACCGGGATCGACATCGCCGCGCGTTACGGCGGCGAGGAGTTCACCATCGTGTTGCCCAACACCGCCCGGGACGGCGCCCAGGTCGTGGGCACGCGCCTCGCGCGCGAGCTGTCCGCGCTGCCCGTCGCCCCCCCGCCGCATGAGGAGGGCGCCGCCGGCGTGAGCGAGCGCATCAGAGTCTCGGTGGCGGCCTCGGCGTTTCCCGGCGTGGACGCCGACACCCGCATCACGGTCAGCATCGGCGTCGCCTGCTTCCCCGGCGCCGCCGGAGGACCCGGAGAGCTGGTGCGCAACGCCGACAAGGCGCTGTACCTCGCCAAGCGGCTCGGCAAGAACCGCGTGGAGGTCTTCGGTGACTGAGCTTCAGGACGCCGGCGCTCCGGCCACGCGCGACCCGTACCGCATCGTCCTCGAGGTGGGGACCACGCTGGCGTCCTCGCTCGACCTCGACGAGGTGGTGCAGTCCATCGCGCGCCAGGTGGGCGAGGCGCTCGACGTGCAGTGGTGCGACATCAACGAGTACGACGCTGAGGCGCGGACGATGACCTACGTCGCCGTCTGGTCCGAGGAGCTGCGCGGCGTCGACCTCGAGTACGTCGGCACGGTGGTCAGTCTGGACGATCGTCCGGAGCGCGACGCCGTCATCCGCAAGGGCGATCTGCTCGAGGCCTACATCGACGACGAGGACCTGGACCCCCGCGAGCGCGCGGTGATGGTCGAGTACGACGAGAAGGCCGTCATGGAGATGCCGCTCACGTTCGGCGGCGAGACGCTGGGCGTGCTCGGGGTGGTGGAATCGCGCCGCGACCGGCGCTTCACCTCCGAGGAGAAGGAACTGCTGCGCCTGCTCGCGCGGCCGGCGGCGACCGCGATCGGCAACGCGCGCCTGTTCCGCCAGCAGCAGGAGCAGGCGCGCCGCCTGGGTACGCTGCTCGACGCCAGCCGGGCGCTCGCCGCCTCCGTGGACCTCGACGAGGTGCTCTCCGGCCTCGCCCGCCTGGCCAGGGAGGCGGTGGACGCGTCCTATGCCACGGTCTACGAGTACCGCCCGCACCACGACGCGCTCGTCTACCGCGCGGACCACTCGCCGGGACCCGCGCCGCCCGGTGTGCGCGACGACGCCCTGGGGACGGTGTACCCCCTGGACCAGTACCCCGGGGAGCGGGCGATCCTGGAGGCGACTGAGGCGGTGCAGGAGCACCTCTCGGATCCCGGGCTCGCCGACGACAGGCGCAAGGCCATGGAGGACTGGCGACAGAAGACCTGCCTCAGCCTTCCGCTGCGGTCGGGTGGTGCCACTCAGGGCATCCTGCGCGTCACGACGACGGAAGAGGAGCGCCGCTTCACCCCGTCACGAGCTGCAGCTGCTCGAGGCGCTCGCCGAGTCCGGCGGCGCGGCCGTCCACAACGCGCGCCTCTTCCGCCTGCAGGGGCAGGAGAGCGAGCGGCTGCTCGAGCTCTTCGATGTCAGCCGCCGCCTCACTTCGACCCTCGACCGGCGCGCCGTCGTGACGGCGCTGGAGGGGGCGCCGGGAGGCTGCTCGCCGGCGACGCCGCCGCGGCCGGCGTGTGGCTGCGCGACGACGACGGACTGCTCGCGGCCGCCTCGCGTTCCGAAGGCATCCTGGCCGGCGAGCTCGCGCAGCAGGCGCTCGCCGGCGGCCAGACCGCGGAGTCCGTCACCGCGGAGCGCTCCGGCCTGGCCGTCCCGCTGGCGGTCAAGAGACCAGGTCGAGGGCGTGCTGGTCCTGGAGGCCGAGGGCCGCCGCCGCTTCGCGTCGGGCGAGCGCGAGGCGCTGCAGGTGCTCGCCAACCTGGCGGCTGCGGCGCTCGAGAACGAGCGCCTGTACCGGCGCGCCGAGCAGGAGGCCATCCGCGACGGCCTCACCAGCCTCTACAACCACCGCCACTTCCAGGAACGGCTGCGGCAGGAGTGCCGCCGGTCCGCACCGCTACGGCACCCCGCTCTCGCTGCTCATGCTCGACCTGGACGACTTCAAGGTGTTCAACGACCAGTTCGGTCACCAGATCGGCGACGAGGCGCTGCGCGAGGTGGGGCAGATCCTGTTCGCCGTGACGCGCCGCGGCGTGGACCTCTGCGCCCGCTACGGCGGCGAGGAGTTCGCCGTCATCCTGCCGCACACGCGCGCGTCGGACGCGCCTCTGGAGGGCCTGGCGGGCGAGGACGACGTCGAGGCGGAGCCGCCGGCCGGGGCCGGCGCGCTGGTCGTCGCCGAGCGCATCCGCGCCGCCATCGCCGGTCACGCGTTCCCGGGCCACGGCGGGCGCCGCTACGCGCGCACCACGGTCACGGTCGGGGTGGCCGACCTGCGCGAGGACGACGACGCGGCGTCGCTGATCGCGGCCGCCGACGCGGCCCTCTACGAGGGCAAGCACGCCGGCGGCGACACGGTGGTCAAGCGTGGCGGATGACCGGCTCGCCCAAGCCCGGCCGGGCGCCGTGGCCGGCCGCGGCGTCGCCGACCTGCTGCGCGGTGTGGTCACCGACATCGGCGAAGCGCTGGACCTCTGGTCGGTCGATCTCTGGACGTTCAGCGGCGACGCCGACACCCTGGAGTGCCGCGCGTACTGGTGCCGCGATCAGCACGCCGCGAAGACCGGCAGCTGTGTGGGCGCGGTGATCGGGCTGGACCAGAGCCACGACCTGCGCCGCCTGGTGCTGGCGGCGGAGGTCGTGGAGCGGCACGTCGACGACGAGCTCTCGCCGGCCGACGCCGGCGGCGCTCGCCCAGGCCGGGTTCACCAGCCGCATCGACGTGCCGCTGCTCGCCGGGGCCGAAGTGCTCGGCGTCCTCAGCCTGGCGGAGACGCGGCCGGGCCGCCGCCTCACGCCGGACGAGCGCTCCCTGCTCGGGACGTTCGCTCGCCTGGCGGCCGCCGCGCTGCGCGGGGCGCGCCTGGCCGAGGAGGAGGCCGAGCGGGCGCAGCGGCTCGCCGGTCTGCTCGCCGCCGGCCGCGGCATCGCCGCGGCGCTCTCGCCTGCGGAGATCGTCGCCGCGGTGCGCGAGGAGGCGGCCGGCCTCGTCGCCGGCGTGCTGTGCGACGCGGACGTCGTGCTCCGTCAGGACGACGGCACGTTCGCGCGCGCGGGTGCGGGGACCGAGTCCGCGGGATCGGGCTGGCGCGCCGACGCCCTGGCGCGACAGGCTGCGGATCTCGGCCGCCCCGAGCAGGCGAGGACGGCCGACGGCCGTGCCCGGCTCCTGGTGCCGCTCACGGCCGTAGAACACTCCGGAGGGTATCTCGAGCTCACGGCGCCGCTGCGCCGGTCGTTCCGGCGTGCGGAGGTCGAGCTCGCAACGCTGCTTGCCGGCCAGACCGGCGCGGCGCTCGAACGCGCGCGGGCGCTGCGCGCGCTCCAGGCCCGCTCCGCTACCGACACCGTTACCGGACTGTACAGCCGCTGGTACTTCTACGAGCGGCTGTACGCCGAGGTGGCGCGGGCGCGGCGCTATCGTCAGCCGCTCTCGCTCGTGGTCGGCGAGCTCGACGGCGAGGAGGACCTCGCCCGGTCGCGCGGCCCAGCCTTCAGGGATGCGGTGCTGGCGGCCATGGCGCGGCTGCTGCTGACCAGCCTGCGCGACAAGGTCGACGTGGCCTGCCGGCTGGGCGGCGGCAGGTTCGCGCTGCTCCTGCCCAACACGCCGCCGGGGCCGCAATCGGCCGGGCTCGTCGCCGACCGGGTGCGGCGGCGGGTCGCCGCCACGCGCCTGTCCAACGACGAGCTGGGTGAGCTCGGCCGCTTCACCATGAGCCTCGGCGTGGCGGGGTTCCCGGAGGCCGCCGAGGACGCGGACGAGCTGGCGGGCGCGGCGGAGGACCGGCTCGCCGCGGCGCGCGCCGCCGGCGGCGACCGCATCGAGCCGCCGCTGCCCGAGCCGGACGAAGAGGACGAGGCGCCGGAGGACGAGCCGGCCTGAGGGCCGGCTCGCGGCGTCCGGCGCCCTGCATACGACGGACCGCCTGGCCGGGCCCGGCGCCCGGCCCGCGCGAAGGCCGTACGTGCGACGGCGGGCGGGGCCCGCGAAGGCTCCGCCCGCCGTCGTCTCCTGTGCGACCGGCCTGAGCGGCCGGGAGGACGTCAGCCGGAAGCGAGCGTGGTGAGCGCGTCCAGCATGGACGGGTCGCCGCCCAGGACCTGAGAGGCGGCGCCCTCGACGCGCGCCGAGGCGGCGGCGACGAAGTACTCCGCCGCCAGCAGGCGGCGCGCGTCGGTCTGCGCCGCCCGCAGCAGCAGGTAGCCGCAGTTGACGTCGATCGCCATCTCGGTGAGACGGCGGGCGTGGAAGTCGCGGTAGCGCACGTCGTCGAGCTCGCGGACGCGGGCGATCGCCTCCGCCAGGCGCGCGCGGGCGTGCCGCACGCGCGCCAGCAGCTCCGGCGTGGCCGAGAAGTCCTCGGCGTCGTACTCGTCCAGGCGCCCGGCGAGCGTCCCGCCGAGGATGCCGCCGATGGCGGCCACGACCTGCAGCTGCGTCGTGCCCTCGTAGATGTTGGTGATGCGCGCGTCGCGGGCGTAGCGCTCGACGGCGAAGTCGCGCATGTAGCCCGAGCCGCCGTGCACCTGCAGCGAGTCGTAGGTGACCTGGTTGGCCATCTCGGTGCAGCAGGCCTTGGCCAGCGGCGTGTAGAGGGCGGCGAGCCGCGTGTAGGTCTTGAGCTCGGCGCGCAGCGCCTTGATGTCGGCGTCCGGGCCGGCCGGCGAAGCCTCGCCGGCCTTCTCGGCCGCCTGCAGCTGCGCGATGCGGTGCTCGAGCACCTCTTTGGTGTCGACGATGAGCGCGGTCTCGTAGAGCAGAGCCCGCGCCGCCTCGACGTTCACCCGCATGTCGGCGAGCAGGCCCTTCACGGCGGTGAGCTCGCCGATGGGCGCGCCGAACTGGATGCGCTCGGCGGCGTACTTGGCCGCCGCACGGTACGCCGCCTCGGCGATGCCCTGCGCCTGCGCCGCGATGGCGATGCGGGCGCCGTTCATGAGGCTCATGACGTAGGTGGTGAGGCCGCGCCGGCGCTCGCCGACGAGCAGCGCCGGCGCGTCGTCGAACTGCAGCTCGCACGTGGGCGAGCCGTGGATGCCGAGCTTGTCCTCGAGGCGGCGGATGCGCATGTGCTCGTCGCGCTCGTAGAGGAACATGCTGAGGCCGCGGGCGTCCGTGGTGCCCTCTTCCGAACGGGCGAGCACGAGGCTGATCTGGCCGCAGCCGTTGGTGATGAAGCGCTTCACGCCGTTCAGGCGCCAGGTGCCGTCCGGCTGCTCGATCGCCTTGAGCTGCACGTTCTGCAGGTCGCTGCCGGCCTCGGGCTCGGTGAGCGCCATGCTGCCGGTGACCTCGCCGCTGGCGAAGCGCGGCAGGTAGGCCGCCTTCATCTCGTCGTCGGCGAACTTGTTGACGGTCTCGCTGATGTCCTGGAGGCCGAAGATGTTCATCAGCGCCGGGTCGGCGCGGCTGACCATCTCGACGATCATCACGCTGACGGAGACGGGGAAGTTGAGGCCGCCGTACTTGCGCGGCAGCGTGATGCCCATGAGGTCGGCCTGCTTGAGCCGCTCGAGGCCCTCGGCGATGCCGGGGGCGTAGCAGACCTCGCCCTGGACGAGCTCGCTGCCGGCGCGGTCGACGTCCTCGGCGCGCGGCTCGATGTACTCGCCGGCGAGGTCGCCGGCGATCTCGAGCGTGCGCGCGTACGAGTCGACCGCGTCCTCGTAGTCCTTGGGCGCGTAGGCGAAGTCGCGAGCCTGCGCGTAGTCGTCCTCACGCAGGCGCACGACGCGCGCGAGGTCCAGGCTCTTCAGGGTGTGCTGGAGGTCGGGGTTGTCGGTGAAGAAGTTGCTCACGACGCACCTCCGTCGGCTGCGGCGGGCGCGTGGAGCGGCTTCGCCGCCCGCGCCCTTCGTCTTGTACGCCTGGATCAGCAGCGGGATGACCTTGTGCAGGTCGCCGACGACGCCGTAGTGGGCGACGCTGAAGATGGGCGCCAGCGGGTCGTCGTTGATGGCGAGGATGCGCGCGCTCTGGTCCATGCCGGCGCGGTGCTGCACGGAGCCGCTGATGCCGCAGGCGATGTAGAGCTTGGGGCGCACGGTGGTGCCGGTCTGGCCGACCTGGTGGTCGTGGGCGATCCAGCCCGCGTCCACGGCGGCGCGGCTGGCGCCGACGACGCCGCCGACCGTGCGGGCCAGCTCCTCGACCAGCGCGAAGCCCTCGCGCGAGCCGACGCCGACGCCGCCGGACACGACGATGCGCGCGCCCTTGAGGTCCACGCGCTTCTCCTCCTGCACGCGCTTCACCAGCGTGACCGCGAAGTCGGCGTCGCTGAGCACGACGCCGGCGCGGACCGCGATGCGATCGTGCGCGCGGGTGACGGGCACGGCGACGATGCGCCCGTCGCGGCGCCGGTCCTCCTCGGGCATGACCATGACGCCCTCGCGGACGGTGGCCATCTGCGGCCGGTGCAGCGGGCTGATGATGGTGGCGATGATGTTGCCGCCGAACGCCGGCCGGATCTGGTAGAGCAGGTCCTTGTACTCCTCGCCCTTGAGCGAGTGGTCGCCGATGCGCAGGTCGGTGCAGTCGGCGGTGAGGCCGGTGCGCAGGGCGCTGGCCACGCGCGGCGCGAGGTCGCGGCCGGTGGTGGTGGCGCCGTAGAGGACGATCTGCGGCTCGTGCTCGCGGATGAGGGTGGTGACGACCTCGGTGTACGGCTGCGCCAGGTAGTGGGCGAGGTCGCTGTGGGCGACGAAGTACACGGTGTCGGCGCCGCGGGCGACGAGCGCCGTCGCGACGCTCCTTGAGGGCGCTGCCGGCGCCGATGAGCACGGCGCCGACCTGCACGCCGAGCTGGTCGGCGAGCTCGCGGGCGCGGCCGAGCAGCTCCAGGCTGACCTCGGCCGCCACGCCGTCGTGCTGCTCGACGACGACCCAGACGTCGTTGGCTGCCGTCACGGGGGCGCCCGCCCCCGACGTGTCACTATGCCAAGGATGTGCTCCTCGATCAGCTCGTGCACGAGCTCGGTGATGCCGGCCTCGTCGGGGTCGACCATGCGCGCCTCGCTCTGGGCGAGGACGACGCTCTCGATCTCCTTGACGCGCGTCGGCGAGCCGCGCAGGCCGAGCGCCTCGCGGTCGGCGGCCAGCGCCTCGTGGTCCCACTGGACGACCTTGGCGCGGCAGACGGGCTTGCCGTCGCGCCCGATCATGCACACCTCGGCCTCGTCGCTCTCGGGGTTCAGGTAGCTGTCGTCGTACTCGGGCATGGCCTCGGCGGCGATGCCCTTGTAGGTCATGACCAGCTTGACGCTCGCCGGACGGGGGTCGTTGGCCTCGCCGGTGACGGTGAGCAGGCACGGCAGCGGGCTGGTGAGCGTCTCGAAGCCGCCCTCGATGCTGCGCGTGGCGGTGATCGCGCCGGAGCCGGCTTCGCCGTCTGCCGCCGGCGCCGTCAGCTCGTCGATCCGGCTGACGCAGGTGATCTGCGGGTAGCCCAGCTTCTCGGCCGTCTGCGGGCCCACCTGCGCCGTGTCGCCGTCGATCGCCTGGCGGCCGCAGAGCACGAGGTCCGCGCCGCCGAGCTTCTCGCACGGCCAGCGACGAGCGCGTAGCTCGTGGCCAGCGTGTCGGCGCCGGCGAACGCCTTGTCGGTGAGCAGGATGACCTCGTCGGCGCCGCGGTACAGCGACTCGCGCAGCACCTGCACGGCGGCCGGCGGACCCATGGTCACCACGGTCACGCGGGCGCCGTGGCGGTCCTTGAGCTTGAGCGCCTCTTCCAGCGCGTTCAGGTCTTCGGGGTTGAACACGGCCGGCAGCGCCGACCGGTTGATGGTGCCGTCCTCTTTCATGGCCTCGCCGGTCACGTTGGCCGTGTCCGGGACCTGCTTGACGAGGACGACGATGCGCAGCTGCGGCATGTCAGGCGTCCAGGGTCGCGGGATTGGGAGTGATTCGAACCTCATTCACGAAGCCGGAAGGTTACCAGATGGTCCATCGCGCGCGCACGTCTTACAGGGCTCCGGCACGTCTGCGACATGCTGCCGACCGCGGCCGCGGAGGGTGAGCCCGGCCGCTACGAGCCCCGAGGCGGGCACGTCCTGAGTCGACCGGCATCGGGCCCCGTGCGACAATCGGTCGCATGACACGGGGCCGCCAGCACACATCAGCAGCGCTCGCAGTCCTCGTCGCGCTCGCGTGCGCGCTGCTGGGCGCGAGCGCGTGGCTGCCGGCGGCCGCGAGCGCGGCCGGCAGCTCCGAGCCCACGCCGGCGGACCGCGTGACAGCCGGCGCCGCCGGTGCTCGACGACGTCATGGGGCGCGGGGCCGGCGCAGCCCCTGCTCGACCTGCCCATCGGCCTCGGCGCCCTCCCCGGCGCCCGCGAGACGGCCGCCTTCGCCGCCGGCCGGGTCGCCGTCGGTGTCGTCTTCCTCGAGAGCGACGGCAGCAAGATGACGAGCACCGAGGACTGGTCGCGCGGACCCGGCTACCGCAGGGACCGCCGGTCCTGGTCAAGATCCAGAACGCGCTCGACTGGTGGAACGCGCGGTCGCCGGACGGCTCGCTCGAGCTCTTCCTGCCGGCGGCGGGCTCCTACGGCGCGCCGCAGACCGTCACGACCGGCTACGAGCCGATCAGGATGGACGTCAAGCTCGGCTGGGCCGGTCACCAGCGTGCTCTCGGACGCCGCCTGGCGCTGGCAGGCCATGGACAAGCTCGGCTTCGGCCCACGACGCCGATCGACGACCAGCCGTATCCCGAGACGCTGCTACGCCGACAGGCTGCGGCGCAGCAACGGCGCCGACTGGGCGTTCGTCCTCTACGTGGTCGACAGCCTCCACGACAAGGACGGCATGTTCCGCAACGGGGTGGTCGCCTACACGGCCGACCTCTTCGGTCCGTACTGCATGCTCACCTACGACAACGACGGCTACGGCTTCGCCAACTTCGACGCTGTGCTCGCGCACGAGATGGGCCACGTGTTCGGCGCGCTGGACGAGTACAGAGCCGCCGTCGCCGGGCTATCCCAGCACCGGCGACCTGCACTCCGGCTACCTCGGGCGTGCGCAACGGCAACGCCGTGAGCGGCGGGACGACGCGACCTTGCCGTGCATCATGCGCGGCTCCAACGGGACGCTGAACGCATTCGCCGCTCGGCGATCTCTGCCGCTGGACGGTCGGCCAGACCGGCCTGCGTGACAGCGACGCCGACACGCGGCCGGACGTGGTGGACACGCGGCCGGCCTTCTCGACCGGGCTGGAGTCGACGGCCGAGACCACCGGCGCGGTGACCCTGCGGGGCACGGTGACCGAGCGGCCGCGCCACCGCGGCCGCATCAGCACCGGCGTGTACTTCCGCCACGATCTCAGCATCAAGGTGCCGCACGACGCGCGCTACCGCGTGGACGGCGGCGCCTGGCAGCCGCTCACCGCGACCGACGGCGCGTTCGGCGAGCCCTCCGAGGGCTGGACGCTGACCACCGAGTCGCTGACCGCAGGCCACCACGATGCTCGAGCTCGAGGCGACGACCGGCGAGACGGCCGGCCGGACCAGAGACCTCTGGGCCGGCCCCACGCCGGTCACGCTCGAGCTCGCGACCAACGCGGCGTTCACCAAGGACGCGGTGACCGTCGCGGCCGGCTCAACGGTGCGTCTGTACGCGCGCAGCACCGGCACGGACACCGGCTCGGGGATCGTCTGGCCCGTGCCGCGCCTCGCGCCCGTCCGGCTCGTGCGCGCTGGCGCCGACGGCAGCGTCATCGACCGTCGCCAGGGTCACGACCGGCGAGAACGGCGTGTGGACGGGGACGATCAAGCCGGCGCGAAGCGGCGTCTACGAGGTGCGCTTCGCCGGCGCCGGCCAGTTCGAGGGTCCGGCCACTTCCGGGCGCGTGACCATCACCGTCAAGTAGGTCACGCTTTTCACCTTCGCGACGCCGGGCGGATGCGCAAGAGTGCGTTCACCGTGCATCGGAATCAGGTCGACCTCGCCCTCGTCGCGGACGATGTCGTCCGCCGCTACGAGGGCACGGCGGCAACGTGGTGGAAGGCAAGGTGGAGTGGCAGCACGTGATCGTCTGCGCCGGCCGGCAGGGCGGTGAGTGGGTCTACGACAGCCACACCACCGCGTGCCGGCGCGGACGCTCGATCACGGTCCCGGCGCGCTTGACCGCGATTCGGTGACTGCCGCATCGCGGAGCGGCGGCTCCGCGCGCGCTCGGATGAATGCCGGCTCCGCGATGCGCTGTCGACGGCGCGGCTCGGGCACGCCAGCCCGCCACGCGCTCGCGGCGGTGCCGGCTGACGAGGTGCTCGGGATCCAGCCGGACATGCCGGACTCGTGCGGCAGCAGGTACTCAGCCGCCGGCCTCGTCCAACGTCGAGGTGTCCGTGCGCCCAACAGTGAGCTCGTCGCGTCGTAGTGCGCAGCGCGCGTGGACTGGGGCCCTCCAGTCGATCTCGATGTACTCCTCCGGCACCCAGCCGCGATCGCCCGTCCTCGGTGGCGCTCCACACGTAGTCCTCGATGCTGCTGGTTGTGGTGTCCGACGGCGAGGCTGTCGCCGGCGTGGAAGCGGATCGGGTCCTGGACCTGCTCGTGCACGTACGACCCGATCGACCCTGACGTCCGCTGCGGCAGGATCGGCTCGCTCATGGTGCCGCCCTTCAGGAGTCGCCGGGCGCGACGTCCTCGAGGACGCGACGCGGGACCCAGCCCTGGGCACCGGCGGCGTTGCGGCAGAGCAGCGAAGGCGCCCTGACGGTCGAGGACCTCGAGCACCTCACCCTCGATCACGGTCAGCTGCGCCGCGTCGTACTCGCACTTGGCGACGGCCTCCTTCTCGCCTGTGATGTCGAGGTACGACTCGGGCACCCATCCCTGCGTGGCCGTCCTCGGACGCGCACCAGATGAACTCGGGGTACTGCTGGTTGCGGTGGCCGGTCCCGACCACGTCGCCGGGGCCGATGTGGATGGTCACCACGTGGTCGCGCGGCCGCGACTCGATCACTCGCACTTGTTGCGGAGGATTTTCCATCCGGCCATTGTAGTCCGTTTCCGCGCGCAGAAAAGCCGTGCGCCTCTCGCGCGGCGACGATGCGGTATCATGGGCGGCCCATGCCCGAGAACGCCCAGATCCGCGTCCGCTTCGCCCCCTCGCCCACCGGCTACCTGCACCTCGGCAGCGCGCGCACGGGCCTCTACAACTACATCTTCGCGCGCCGGCACGGGGGCATGTTCATCCTCCGCATCGAGGACACCGACCTCACGCGCAGCACCGACGAGGCCATCGTCCAGATCATCGCGTCGATGAAGGAGATGGGGCTCGCACTGGGACGAGGGCCCGGGCGTGCCGGGGCCCCACGGCCCGTACCGGCAGACGGAGCGCGACGGCATCTACCACGAGCACGTCGCGCGCCTGCTCGAGAGCGGCCACCTGTACCCCTGCTTCTGCAGCCCGAGGAGCTCGAGGCCGAGCGCACGGCGGCGCAGGCCGAGGGCCGCGACTGGGTGTACTCGGGCAAGTGCCGGGCGCTGGCCGCCGGAAGAGGTCCAGCGCCGCAAGGCGGCCGGAGAGCCGTACACGCTGCGCGTGCGTGTGCCGGAGGGCCGCACCGTCTTCCACGACCTCCTGCGCGGCGACGTCGACTTCGAGAACGACACCATGGCGACTTCATCGTGCAGCGCTCGGACGGCACCGTCACCTACAACCTCGCCGTGGTCGTCGACGACGTCACCATGGAGATCACCCACGTCATCCGCGGCGACGACCACATCAGCAACACGCCCAAGCAGGTCGTCATCTACGAGGCGCTGGGCGCCGGGGTGCCGGAGTTCCTGCACATGCCGCTGCTCTTCGGCACGGACAAGAAGAAGCTCAGCAAGCGGCACGGCGCGACCAAGCTCGAGCAGCTCACGGCCGAGGGGTTCCTCGTCGAGGTGGTGCGCAACTACCTGTGCTTCCTCAGCACCGAGTTCGACGAGAGCATGATCACCTGGTCGCTGGACGATCTGGTGCGAGCACTTCGACGTGACCAGGCTGGGCACCAGCCCGAGCATCTTCGACCCGGAGAAGCTCCGCTGGATGAACGGCCGCTACGTGCGCGCGATGACTGACGAGTGGCTCGGCGGCCGCCTCGTCGAGTACCTCACGCGAGTGGGGTTCTACGGCGACCCGGCCGGCGTCGGCGAGCTGGCGGCCCAGGGGCCGCAGGCGCTCGCCGCCGCCGTCGAGGACGCCGAGACCGAGCACCTGCCGCCGACCGTGCCCGACGAGGAGCAGGAGGCGCTCACGCGCGAGATCGCTCCGCTGGTGCACGAGAAGATCGAGGTGCTCGCCGACTTCATCCCCATGGCCGGCTGGTTCTTCCGGCCGCTCGCGTTCACGCCGGAGGCGCGCGAGCGGCTCGCAGGCCACGGCGGGCGCGGCGGAGACCCTCACGGCCGCCGCCGCCGGCCTTCGCGAGCTCGAGCAGTGGGACGTGCCGGCCATCGAGACGCTGGTGCGCGAGCTGCCGCAGACGCTCGAACTCAAGCCCAAGGCCGTCTTCGCCGCGCTCCGCCTCGGCATGAGCGGCCAGAGCGTCACCCCCGGCCTCTTCGAGAGCCTCTGGGTGCTCGGCCGCGACCAGGCCGTCGCGCCGGCTCGAGCAGGCTGCCGCGCTCCTGGCGTGACCCTCGCGAGCTGTTCCGCGCCCGACGACCCCCACCCGACGACGTGCAGCTCATCTGATCGGCCTCACCGCTCCGGCACACCGCGCTTCGCCAGTCCCCGTATGGGAACAACCGTGTATCGGAAGCAGTTCCCGTGAGCACCGAAGCGGGGGTGAGGGTCATGACCACCACGACAGGCCCGGTCTACGTCGTCGGCGCCGCCGGCCACCAGGGCGGAGCGGCCATCCGCCACCTGCACAAGCTCGGCGTCGAGGCGCACGCGCTCTTCGATGAGCGAGACGGGCGCCGGCTGCGCGACGAGTACTGGGCCGGAGCCGCCACGCGGCTCGTGCGTTTCGACGATCCCCGCGCGGTCGAGGGCGCTCTGCGCGGCGCCCGCGCGCTCATCCTCGTCCTCGAGGACCCGGACACCGGCCCGGCCGAGCGGCTGCGCCACGGCCGGAACATCCTCGATGCCGCCGCTGGGGCCGGCGTCGGGCACACCGTGTTCGCCGCTACCACCGGCCCGGATCACCACCGGCTGTCGTGCGACGTCAGCTCGGAGACCGAGCGCTACCTGCAGTACGCTCGACCTGCCGGCAACGGTCCTTCACCCGGCCACCTTCATGGAAGAAGTGCCCTGGTACTGGCTCAGCCGCTTCGGGCGTGACCTGACGCTGGCCACTCCGTTCGTCGCCTCGGCGCACCTGCCACTGGTGGCGCTCGACGACGTCGGCGCTTTGGCCGCGCTCGCGGCCACGCGCCCCGACGACTTCGCCGGCCGCACGATCGACGTCGCCGGCGACACGCTGACACCGCGCGACATCACGGCCCAGCTCGCCGTCGCGCTGGGCGAGCCGGTGGGCTATGAGGAGGTCCAGGTGGAGGGCGTGTTCGTCTACCAGGAGGCCTCCACCCAGGTCCACGATGTGCAGTGGCTGCGCAGCGTGTACCCGGAGTTGCACACCTTCGCCGGCTGGCTGAAGGAGGGCGGCGGGCTCGAGCTCTGCCGGGATCACATCGGCGCGAGGGACCCCGGCGTGCCGCGGGTCGCCTGAGTCAGTCGACCAGCACGAGGGCGAAGAAGCGGTACTCGTCGCCCTCGTCCCGCACGACGTCGATCGTCCGTCCGGCGTTGCGCACGGTCGTGAAGACGTCGATGCCGCAGCCCTCCATCGAGGGCCGGGCCTTCTCGGGTGTCGGGCAGTCCCGCCCGTGGCGCACGAGGCGCAGAGGTCGCACGGCCCGGCGCCCATCATCCACGCCTTGTGGTGTCCGGCGAGGAAGAGGTCCCGCTCGAGCGCCAGCGCCGCGTCGTTGAGCCGCCGCGACTCGGGATCGCTGTTCTCCTCGCCGACGATGGGACCGACCTCGAGGAGCAGGCCGCGGCGGTACTCCGCGAGCAGCTTCTGGGTGACCGCGACCGGCTGCAGGTTGGGCGGGCAGGTCTTGTGGATGCCCGGCTCGTCGCAGCCGAAGAGGCATTTCATGCGCACCCACTCGGCGGCGACGACGGCGGCTGCGTCGACGGCGTCGCCGCGTCGGCTCCGAGCTGGAGCGCTCGGCTGACACCACTGGTCGGGGTGTGCGAGGTCCATGGCTACCTCCCGTCCGGGGGTCCGGCCGGCGCGCCCGTGAGGGCGCCGGGAGCCGCGCTCCGCCGGCGCGTCCGCCTCGCTCCGGGCGGGGATGGCGGCGGCCGCGGAGGCCGCGGAGTCCTCGGCGGCCGTCTCGCTCGCACTGCCTTGGCGGCCGCCGCCGCGGCCGCGGCCGCAGCGGCGTCTGCGTCGGCCTTGCGCTGCTTGCGCGACCGCTTCTCCGGCTCGACGCCGGCGAGGCGGTCCACCGCGGCCGGCAGGTCGGCGAGCTTGCGGATCACCACGTCCGGCGGCTGCGCCCCTTCGGGGAACCGGCGCTTGGTCGGGTTGTACCAGATCGTGCGGATCCCGGCGCGCTGGGCGCCGGCGATGTCGTTGGTGGTGCCGTCGCCGACCATCACGGCCCGTCGCGGGTCGAGCGGCAGGCCGCGGATCGCCCTCCCGCAGGAGCGCGGCGCGGAAGAACGCGTAGTTGGGCTTGTGGTCGCCGACGTCGGCGGAGGAGATGACGTCGTCGACGTACTCGTCCAGGCCCACTCGCGCCAGCGCCAGGCGCACGTCGGCGCCGGGAGTCCGCGGCGTTGGTGGCGACGACGAGGCGGTAGCGGGCGCGCAGGCGCAGCAGCGCCTCCTGCGCGCCGGCCTCCGCCTCGACCTTCTCCCAGTCCTTCATGGGGCCCTCGCGCATGCCGTTGTCGACCATGAGCGTGTTGCCCCAGTCGAGGAAGACCACGTCGATGCCGGGGCCGCCGTCGGGTGCCTCGGGCGAAGCGCGCGGCGCGCCGCCGCGCTTGCCTGCGGCCGGCGCGGCCTCGTCTCCTCGCTGCGCGGCTGCCGCCTCCTCTGGCGAGGGCCACGGCATGACCGCGCGGACGGCCATGGCGATGGTGAAGCCCAGCGCCCAGCCCCCCGACCGACGTCCGTGGCCAGTGCGCCGCCGAGGTACACGCGCGAGACGGCCATCGCGAGCGAGAAGACGGCCGCGGCCGCGATCATCGGCCAGCGCCAGCGCGTGGGCCAGGCGATCACGGCGAGCGCGATGGCGATGGTCGTGGCCGTCGTCGTGTGACCGCTCGGGGAGGCGGAGCTCGAGACGCTGACGAGTGCTTCCGGGGGGCGCGGCCGGGCGAACGCCACCTTGAGGAGCGGGTTTAGGATCAGCGCCGCGGCGGTGCTGACGCCAGGTACAGGCCTGCACCATCCGTCCCGACCACCATAGGCCGCCGAGCAGGACGGCGACGAGGATGGTCAGCAGCCACCAGGTG
>CAVUGS010000017.1:0-23759 GCA_963741075.1 uncultured Thermoleophilia bacterium | reverse complement strand
CTTGACCCACGTCAATGAGGCCGGCGTTGCCAGGGAGTACAGTTGTCACTGTCACTATCGTGAAAACCACGCGAAAGCGAGCAGTGCATGGCAGTCCGCAGCATCGTGAAGATCGACGAGGACCTCTGCAACGGTTGCGGGCTCTGCGTCACCCCCTGCGCCGAAGGCGCCATCGAGATCATCGACGGCAAGGCCAAGGTCGTGAAGGAGGAGCTCTGCGACGGCGCCGGCTTCTGCCTCGCCGTCTGCCCCGAGGGCGCCCTCACCGTCGAGAAGCGCGACGCCCCCGAGTTCGACGAGGAGGCCGCCGCCGAGCAAGATGGCCGAGAAGCTGGCCGCCGGCGTCACCATCGACCCAGAACTGCATGAACTGCGGCCGCAGCGAGATGGACGCCGTCCTGTTCCCCGCCCGCACCAAGGGCGAGAGCACCTGGGTCTGCGTCAAGTGCCTGCCCGCCGCTCATCCACGGCTGATCCGGCGCAACCGCGCGGCCTGACCGGCGCCCCCGGCGCCTGCGTTCCAACCATCCCCCAGGAGGGATCCATGGCAGACAGTTATCACGCGTCAGTACACACGATGCTCGAGGAGTCCGCGAGGACGGCGAGAGCACCGCCTTCGACCGCATGGACGCCATGGGCACGCGCTGCAAGTTCTGCGAGCAGGGCATCCGCTGCTCGCTGTGCTCGCAGGGCCCCTGCCGCATCACCGAGAAGGCGCCGCGCGGCGTCTGCGGCATCGACGCCGACGGCATGGCGATGCGCAACTTCCTGCTGCAGAACACCATGGGCACCGCCACCTACACCTACCACGCGACCGAGGTCATGAAGACCCTCGCGCAGGCCACGCCCGGCGGCACCTACGAGATCAAGGACTGGAGCAAGCTCGAGACGCTCGCCGGCGTGGTCGGCGAAGCCGTCGAGCCCCGCGACACGCTGCCCAAGCGCGTCGCCGACGCGATCCTCGCGGAGTTCAACCGCGACCACCAGAGCCCGTCGCCGTTCGTCGAGAAGATGGCCCCGGCCAAGCGCGTCGCGAAGTGGAAGAAGCTCGGCATCATGCCGGGCGGCGTGTTCCACGAGAACATGTACGCCACCTCGAGCTGCCTCACCAACGTCGACGGCAACTACGTGAGCCTCGCCCTCAAGGGCCTGCGCCTCGGCATCGCCACCGCCTACGGCGCCCAGATCCCGCTCGAGCTCGCCCAGGACGCGCTGTGGGGCACGCCGACGCCGCACGCGATCAAGGTCGACCTCGGCATCATCGACCCCGAGTACGTCAACATCGTCGTCAACGGCCACGAGCCGATGGTCGGCGCCGCCCTGATCGCCGCCGCGCATGAGCCGGCGGCCCAGGAAAAGGCCAAGGCCGCCGGCGCCAAGGGCCTGCGCATCGTCGGCTCCATCGAGACCGGCCAGGAGCTCGTCCAGCGCTTCGAGGTCGACGACGTGTTCGTCGGGCTCACCGGCAACTGGCTGACCGAGGAGCTCGCGGTCGCCACCGGCGGCCTCGACGTGTTCGCCGCCGACATGAACTGCACCGTGCCGACCCTCGGCGCCACCTGCGCCGCCCACGGCACCCTGCTCGTGCCCGTCAGCGACCTGGTCGGCATCGACGGCGCCGAGACGCCGATCGTGTTCGACCCGGCGAACGCCGGCGAGCAGGCGCAGCAGCTCATCGACCTGGCCGTCGCCAACTTCCCCAAGCGCAAGGCCCTCGGCCAGGTCACGCCCGAGCTGCGCACCGGCGACGCCGTCGCCGGCTTCAGCACCGAGAGCATCCTCGGCGCCCTCGGCGGCAGCCTCGACCCGCTGCTCGACGTCATCAAGAACGGCACGCTCAAGGGCGTCTGCGGCCTCGTGAGCTGCACCACCCTGCGCGACTCCGACCAGGACAGCCACACGGTCGCCATCGCCAAGGAGCTCATCAAGAACGACGTGCTCGTGCTGGCCATGGGCTGCGGCAACGCCGGCCTGCAGGTCGCCGGCCTCGAGACGGCCGAGGCCAAGAAGTACGCCGGCCCCGGCCTCAACGCCGTCTGCGAGCTGCTCGGCATCCCGCCGGTGCTGAGCTTCGGCACCTGCACCGACACCGGCCGCATCCTGCTGCTGGTCGGCGCCATCGCCGACGCCCTCGGCGTGGACGCCTGCGACCTGCCGGTCGTGGCGACCGCTCCCGAGTACATGGAGCAGAAGGCCACCATCGACGCCATGGCCGCGCTGGCCTTCGGCCTGTACGTGCACGTGAACCCGGTGCCGTTCGTGACCGGCGCGCCCAACCTGGTGAAGCTCGTGACCCAGGACCTGCCGGGCGTGACCGGCGGCAAGCTGGCGGTCGAGACCGACGCCAAGGAAGCCGTCGCCGCGATGCTCGCGTGGATCGGCGAAGCGCGAAGCCCTGGGCATTTGAAGGCTGAGCGCTCAGGCCGATTGAGCGGGGCGCCGAAGAGCACCGCTCCATCGGCGCCAAGCGCGCCGCCCTGGGCATCTGACCCGGGCGCAAGCTGAAGACGGGACGGACGGACGTCTGACCCGAGCACCGGGCAAGGCAAGCCGGCCAGCTGGCCGCAGCCCGATGCGGACGAGGGCGGGGAGCGCACACGCGCTCCCCGCCCTCACTCCGTTCGGCCAGTCTGCACTGCGACCCGCTCCACGCGCAAGGTTCCGTCAGGGCACGTTCCAGACCGGCGTGCCGAGCGGCGCGTGGTCGTAGAGCCAGATCGCGTTGGCGTTGGCGAGCCGGGTGCAGCCGTGCGAGAAGTTGCGCGGGAAGCGCTTGAGCAGCCACGGCTCGTTGGTGCCGTGGATGGCGCACGGCGGGTGGTAGGACATGATCCGCGCGCCGTAGGGCCCGCCCGGCCACATCCCTCTGGCGTAGATCTTGAAGTGGCCGATGGGCGTGGGCAGCGACGGCCGCCCCGTCACGCAGGGGAACGACTTGAGCTGCTTGCCGTAGGAGAAGAAGCGCAGGCGGTACTGCGAGATGTCGACGACGACGATGCCCTTCGCGTCGAGGGGGACGTTGTACGGGTTGGGCTTGACGACCTGGACGCGGCGGACACGGGAGCGCCCCCGAGGTGCTCCGCGTCCGCCGCCGCCACCGCGCGCAGCGGCCAGGCGCCGACGGCGTCGGCGCGCCAGGTGACCTGCGCGCGGGAGGTCGGGGCCGAGCTTGAGGCTGCGCCACTCGGCCCACGCGCCGTCCTGCCACTGCTGGATGACGACGGTGGCGCCCGGGTGCGCGGGCGGACCGTGACGGTCAGCCGGGCGCGCTCGCCGCGGTAGACCCGCTCCGGGGCCGAGAAGGAGACGCGCGGGCGCACGGAGACGACGGCCTCGGCGGAGGCGGGCAGCCACTGGACCCCGTCGCCGGCGTAGTCCACGCGATAGG
This sequence comes from uncultured Thermoleophilia bacterium, assembly GCA_963741075.1. Classification (GTDB taxonomy): domain Bacteria; phylum Actinomycetota; class Thermoleophilia; order UBA2241; family UBA2241; genus CAIXSE01. The sequence continues at coordinate 20,371 of CAVUGS010000017.1, read as the reverse complement.
TGGTCGTCCGGCCGGGCAGCGCGCGGAACGTCGCCACGCCGCGGGCGTCGGTCGTCAGCGGCCCGACGAGGCGGAAGTCGGTGGCGAGGGCGGTCTTGCGGCTGAGCTGGACCGTGGCGCCGGGGATGCCGAGACGCACGACGAGGGTCGCGGGGTCGCCGGCGGTGACGATCGCCGGCTTGGCGACGAGCGTGAGCGCCGGCGTGGCCGTCGGCGACGGCGCCGGCTCGGCCGCGGCGGCCGGGCGAGGCCGTCCCGGTCCGCCGGAGGCGACGACGGTGGCGCCGCCCCAGCAGGATGACGGCCACGAGCGCCGCCACAGCGATCAGCATCCCCGTCCTGCGCATCATCAGCCCCCCGGTCGCCTGCGCGCATTCTCGCACAGAGGTTCGCGGCGGCGTGAGGAATCCGCCCGCCCGCGGGCAGATTCCTCCGCCGAACGGGCGGCAGAAGCGGCTCCGGAGGCTAGCGCACCTGGAGCAGAGCGCGCGTGAGGACCGAGCGGTGGCCGGCGACGTCCCAGGCGCGGGCGACGATCCTGTAGTCCCCGCGCCGCTTCGGGGCGGCGAAGCGCCACGTGTCGCGCTCGTTGACCGTCACGGCGGGGACGCGCAGCTCGCGCAGCACGCGCCCGCGCGCGTCGCGCAGCCAGAGCTTGACCACGGCGCTGCCGCAGGAGAACGCCGGGTCGGTGAGCGTGAAGCGGATGCGCGTCCCGGCGCCCGGGCGAGCCGTCGCCGGCTCGAGCCGCACCCGCGGCGCCGCCGTGTCGCGGGCGCCGGCCGAGTCGACGAAGGCCTTGAGGCAGACGTCCGAAGCCGCGAAGCCGGGCTTGGCGCGCAGGTCCTTCCACGTCGCGCCGTCGCGGCTGATGAAGGACCGCGCGACCGCGGCCCGAGGCGCCAGCAGCTTGGTCGGGTGCTCGACCGGGATCGGCGCGCGGGAGCCGGGCGTCGTGAGGCGGACGGCGACGACGAAGTCGGCGCCGTCCGTCACCGCCACCGGCAGCGCCAGGTCGACGGTGTGGTAGCCGCCGACGGCGAGCGTGCCGCTGCCGGCCACGGGCGCCGCGGGGACCTCGGCCAGCGTCGGCGCGACCCGGACCTCGTAGGTCGCGCCCGGCTTGGCCGTGTAGAAGCTCGCGGCGGTGACGCTGCCGTCGCCGCCGCTCGTGTACCGGGCGGCGAACCACGCCGTCGTGCTCTGGAAGCCGATGCTCTTCGACCAGCCCAGCGCGTCGTGCTGGTAGATGGCGTCGTGGTTGGCGGCGCCCTCGACGCCGTCGAACACGGTGAGCGTCGTCCCGAGCGAGCGGTCGTAGTAGGAGATCCAGAAGTAGCCGCCCTGCCCGTAGGTGGTGCCCCAGCTGTTCTTGATGAGGAACGCGCCGGGGCCGGGCGGCCGGCGCAGGAAGCGCCCGGCCGGATACGCGTCGTCCCAGCCGACGATGCAGACGTGGTGGTCGAGGTCGCTGCCGCGCGAGTAGTAGGCGCTGGTGGCGGCGTTGAAGTCGCTCTGCTCGTAGGCCATGGTCGCGTCCACGGCGCCGTACTTCATCACCGCCCACTTGATCGCGGCGTTGGCGAGCGGGCTGCCGTGCGGCGGCAGGAACAGGACCTCCTGCACGTGCCGGACGGCGGGCAGCCCTTCTCGCGACGCCCCGGGGTGCGGATACGGGTCGTCGCGCTCCAGCACGGGGCCCTCCCAGCGCGCGACGTAGGCCGTCGAGATGGTGCTCGGGGCGCGCCCCTCGAAGCGCAGGCGCGACCCCTGGAAGTCCGCCATGTGGTTCTCGGAGAGGTCGAGCCGGGTGCCGGGCAGCAGCGCCGACTCGAGCGAGCCGGTGGCGGCGAAGATCCAGCAGGTGCCGTAGTGGTTCCTGCTGGCCGACGTGCGAGACCCGGCCGAGCTTGCGCAGGTCGTACCTGCCCGGGAACGTGCGGCCCGTCCACGGCGCGGCGGCGGCCGGCGCCGGCAGCGCCGCCGCAGCGACCACGCAGCACGGCGAGGGTCCCCAGGAGCGCCGCCCGGCGCCACGAAGCGGGTGTTCTCGGCGGTCCGTGCATGGGCGAAGGATACACGCGAGCTGGAGGCCTTCCGGAGGTCAGACGAGGCGCCCGAACATGTGCCTCTCGTCACAAGCAACTAAACGGATTGCCTCTCTCGACAAAGCGTGTACAATGCCCCGAATCGGCGGCCTTGCCGCTGATCCAGGTTTCTCGGACGCGGCGACGGACCTGGCCGGTCCCGCAAGGGATCAGGCCGGCGCCGGACACCGACTCCGGGCCGAAAGCCGGGGCGGGACCTGAGGTCCCGCCCCGGCTTCTCGTTTTCGGAGGCCTGCCGCCGCGGCGTCCCGGGAGAGCCGCGCCTCAGGCGTCCAGCAGCTCGAACCCGGTGGCAGGGTCGATGCGCCGGACGGCCTCGTTGCCGGTGAGCTCGATCACCACGGCCTCGGCGACGACCCACGTCTTGACGCCGGTGCGGATGCAGCCGGCGGTCACCTGGTCGTCGCGGCCGAAGGCCGCGTGCAGGTGCAGCACCGGCCGGCCGGTCTCGTCCGGGAAGATCGTCCCGGCGCCGGCCATCTCGTGCACGTCGTGCAGGACGCGTTCCATGGGCACGACGGGCTGGGCCTCGCCGTCCTCGGGGCCGACGACGATGCGGCTGCCGCCGCCGGCGCCGCCGAGCAGGATGACGGCGGCGCGCGCGATGCCTTCGGCGCGCGCCGCCTCCTCGATGCACTCGTGCACCACGTCGCCGTCCTCCAGGCGGATGACGAGGACGCGGCCGAGCCGCGCTGAGCTGTACTTCATGACGGACCTCCTTGCGAGGAACATCCTACCCGCGTCCCGTCCGTCAACCTTGCTAGACTCGAACGCGTGACTCCTACCCCCACCACCCCCACCGGCTCCGCGGCTGCGCCGCGCTCGGCACGCGATCTGCTGCGCGACGTCTTCGGCTTCGCCGAGTACCGCGAGCACCAGGAGGAGATCGTCGACCACCTCGTGGCCGGCGGCGACGCGTTCGTGCTCATGCCCACCGGCGGCGGCAAGTCGCTCTGCTACCAGCTTCCCTCCATGGTGCGGCCGGGCACGGGCATCGTCGTCTCGCCGCTCATCTCGCTGATGAAGGACCAGGTCGACGCGCTGCGGGCGGCCGGCGTCAGCGCCGCCGCCTACAACTCGTCGCTCGAGCCCGGCGAGGCGCGCAGCGTGCTGCGCGCCCTGCACGCCGGCGAGCTCGACCTCCTGTACGTCGCCCCCGAGACGCTCATGACCGAGGGCTTCCTCGAGCGGCTCAGCGGTCTGGCCGACGCGCCGGGCGGCGCCTCCGGTGCGCCCGGCGTCGCGCTGTTCGCCATCGACGAGGCGCACTGCGTCAGCCAGTGGGGCCACGACTTCCGGCCCGAGTACGTCCAGCTCGGGCAGCTGCGCGGCCTGTTCCCCGGCGTCCCCATCATGGCGTGCACCGCCACCGCCGACCCCGAGACGCGCGACGACGTGCGCGTCCGGCTCGGGCTCGCCGACGCCGCCGTCTACGTCACCGGCTTCGACCGGCCCAACATCCGCTACACCGTCGTCGAGAAGCGCGAGCCGCTGCACCAGCTGCTGCAGTTCCTCGCCGTTCACGAGCACGAGTCGGGCATCGTCTACTGCCTGTCGCGCAAGCGCACCGAAGACGTCGCCGACAAGCTCCGTGCCCACGGCGTCAATGCCGCCGCCTACCACGCCGGCCTGCCGCCGGACGAGCGGCGGCGCGTCCAGGACGCCTTCGCGCGCGACGAGGTCCTGGTCGTCGTCGCCACCGTCGCGTTCGGCATGGGCATCGACAAGAGCGACGTGCGCTTCGTCGTGCACCACGACCTCCCCAAGACCGTCGAGAGCTACTACCAGGAGACCGGCCGCTCCGGCCGCGACGGCCTTCCGGCCGAGGCCCTGCTGCTCTTCGGCCTCGGCGACGCCGCCGTCGTGCGCAGCCTCATCGAGGGCGGCGGCCGGGGCGGCAGAGGCGCGAGCGGCGACGAGGAGTACGAGCGCGACCCGGAGCGGGTGCGCATCGAGATCCACAAGCTCAACGCCATGGTCGGCTACGCCGACGGCCTGAGCTGCCGGCGCGAGGCGCTGCTGGGCTACTTCGGCGAGCCTTACCCCGCGCCGTGCGGCAACTGCGACATCTGCCTCGAGCCGCCGGAGACGTTCGACGCCACCGAGCAGGCGCGCATGGCGCTCAGCTGCGTCTACCGCCTGTGGGAGCGGGACGGGTTCGGCTACGGCGTCGGCTACGTCATCGACGTCCTGCGCGGCTCGGAGAACGAGAAGATCCTGAGCCGCGGCCACGACGCGCTCAGCACCTACGGCATCGGCGCCGAGCTCAGCCGCGACCACTGGCAGAGCCTCATCCGGCAGCTCATCCACCGCGGCTACCTGGTCCAGGACATCGCGCGCTACTCGGCGCTGCGGCTCACCGAGGCCTCGCGGCCGCTCCTGCGCGGCGACGAGACGCTCATCATGGCCAAGCCGAGGGTCCGCGTGCCGAGCAAGAAGCAGCGGCTGCGCGCGGACCGCGCCGGGCGGGCGGCCGATCTCGCCGGCATGCCCGTCGACGAGGCGCTGTTCGACGAGCTGCGCGCGCTGCGCAAGCGGCTGGCGGACGAGCAGAACGTCCCGGCCTACGTGGTCTTCAGCGACGCGACGCTCGCCGAGATGGCCGCGCGGCAGCCCGCGACGAGCGCGGAGCTGCTCGAGGTCAACGGCGTCGGCCAGACCAAGCTCGAGCGGTACGGCGAAGCGTTCCTGGCGGTGATCGCCGAGCGCGCCTCCGGCGGCTCGGCCCCCGCCGCGCTCGTCTAGCGAAGCCGCGCGCCGTGGCGCGGCCGGCGCATGCCGGGAGCAGCGGGGCGAGGACGGGGCGGAGCGGGGCGCGTGGTAGCCTTGCGTGATGAGTGACCTCTCCTTCTTCGCGACCGTCCCCCGTGGCCTCGAGTCCCTGCTCGCCGGCGAGCTGCGCGGGCTCGGCGCGGCGCACGTGAAGCAGGTCCGCGCCGGCGTCGTCTTCTCGGGCTCCCTCGAGACGGCATACCGCGCCTGTCTCTGGTCGCGACTCGCCGGCCGCGTGCTGCTGCCGGTGACCAGCGGGACCGCCACCGACGGCGACGACCTGTACAAGACCACCCAGGCCGTCGACTGGTCCCGCCACCTCGGTGTGGACGACACGCTGGCGGTCGACTTCACCGGCGTGAACGACAGGATCCGCGACACGCGCTTCGGCGCGGTGCGCATCAAGGACGCGATCGTCGACCAGTTCCGCACCGCCTCGGGCGGCAAGCGCCCGTCGGTCGACGCGCGCGCGCCCGACGTGCGCGTCAACGCGCACCTCGCGAGCACGCGCGTGGCCATCTCGATCGACCTGAGCGGCCAGAGCCTGCACCGGCGCGGCTACCGCGCGGACAAGGTCCAGGTCGAGGCGCCGCTCAAGGAGAACCTGGCCGCCGGACTGCTGCTGTACGCGGCCTGGCCGAGCGAGGCCGCCGCCGGCGCCAGCCTGCTGGACCCGCTGTGCGGGTCGGGCACGCTGCCGATCGAGGCGGCGCTCATGGCGGCCGACGTCGCGCCCGGCCTGCTGCGCGCGGAGGCGGAGCTCAAGCCGGGCGCCGCACCGGCGTTCGGCTTCCTGCACTGGCTCGGCCACGACACCGTGCTCTGGGACGCCCTGGTCCTGGAGGCGCGGGAGCGCCGCAGCGCCGGCATCAAGCGGCTCGCGGCCGCCCGCCCCGGCGTCGTCATCCGCGGATCGGACAGAGACCAGCGGGCCGTCAAGGTCGCCCGCGACTTCGTCAAGCGCGCCGGGCTGCACGGCCTGGTGACGATCGACCACGCCCAGCTGGACACCGTCACGGCGCCCGCGGAGCGCGGCCTGCTCGCGACCAACGCCCCCTACGGCGAGCGGCTCGACGTCGCCGACGAGGCCGTCTACCAGCAGCTCGGCGAGCGTCTCCGCGAGGCCTTCCCGGGGTGGAGCGCCGTCGTGCTCGCCGGCGACCAGCGACAACTCAAGGCCGTCGGCCTCGCACCCAAGCGCGAGACCGACCTGCGCAACGGCCCGCTCGAGTGCGTGCTCGCCTACTACGAGTCCGGCGCGACTCCCACCGGCTCGGCAGCGCCGCGCACCGCGCGCGCAGAGGCGCGCTCGTCCTCCCGCAAGACTGCGCCGCCGGACGCGGCGAGCCCGGCGGTCGAGCCGCCCGCGGCCGGTCCGGCGCAGGCGGAGCCGCAGGCTCCCGTCGGTCCGAGCAGAACCCTCGGCGGCGGCGCCGAGTACCTGGCCAACCGGCTGCGCAAGAACCAGCGCCGGCTGGCCAAGCGCCTGCAGCGCGAGGGCATCACCTGCTACCGGCTCTACGACGCCGACCTGCCCGAGTACAACCTCGTCGTCGACGTGTACGGCGAGTGGGTGCACGTCCAGGAGTACGCGGCGCCGCCCGAGGTCGACCCGGGCAAGGCCAAGAAGCGCCTCGCCGAGGCGGTCGAGGTCATCGGCGCCGTGCTCCAGACGCCGCCGCCGCGCGTGGTGCTCAAGGAGCGCCGCCGGCAGCGCGGAACGGCGCAGTACGAGCGCCGCGGCGACGCCGGCCGTCACCTCGAGGTGAGCGAGGACGACCTCACCTACCTCGTCGACCTGAACACCTACCTGGACACCGGCTTCTTCATCGACCAGCGGCTGACACGCCGCCTGGTCCGCCGGCTGGCCGGCGGCCGCCGGTTCCTCAATCTCTTCTCGTACACCGGCACCATGACGGTCAACGCCCTCGCCGGAGGGTCTCCGGCCTCCACCACCGTCGACCTCTCCGCGACCTATCTGACCTGGGCCGAGCGGAACCTCGCGGCCAACGGCTTCGCGACCGGCAGCGAGGTGTGGCCGCCGGCGTCGGGAAGGCCGGACGCCTCGTCGGCGACGGCCGCCGGACCGGGAGCGCCCGCCTCCGGCCCGCACACCCTGGTCCAGGCCGACTGCCTGCGCTGGGTGGCCGAGGCCGGCGGCGCCTACGACCTCATCTGGCTCGACCCGCCGACGTTCAGCAACTCGAAGAAGATGGGTCGCGCCACCTTCGACGTCCAGCGCGACCACGCCGACCTCATCCGGATCACCGCCCGCCGTCTGCTCGCGCCCGGCGGCATCCTCCTCTTCGCCACCAACCTGCGGAACTTCCGCCTCGACCGCGACGAGCTCGGCGGACTGCACGTCCGCGATCTGTCACGCGCGACCCTCGCCTTCGACTGCGAACGCGGAGCCAACCGGCACCACGTGTTCCAGGTCGAGCTCGACGGCTGACCGCCTCGGCGGCGGCCGTCGCCATTCCCGGTCGACGTCCCGCACCTGCGGTACTCCGGAGAACGTCGATCCCTGCGCCGTTGCCAGGGGAGATACTTGACCCGAACGCTGTCTCCTGGAGGGGGTGCACGGTGGGACGAACAATCCTGTTTGTCGCTGACGGCGCTGATCGCGCTCGGGCTGTGGGGGGTGGCGCCGGTGGCCGCGGCAACGTACACGCCGGATGAATGCCTGCAGTGCCACACCTGGCTGCAGCCGGGTCTGGTGAAGCAGTTCCACAACGGAGCCATGTCCGGCGCGGGCGTCACCTGCGTCTCGTGCCACGGGGCGGATCACGCGGCGATCGACGCCGTGCAGGGCAGCGTGCCCGCGAGCACCTGCGCCCGGGCGGGCTGCCACCCCGATCAGTACGCCGAGTTCGCGCGCAAGGACGCTGCGGGCGCCTACGTGAACAAGCACGCCCAGGGCTGGACCCGCATGACCGCCGCCGCACGCTACAAGGTCATGCCCGCGGCGCAGCGCTACGAGATGTGCGAGCGCTGCCACAACATCGGCTACGTCAGTCCCGACGGCTCGGTGGGCAAGTGCGACAGCTGCCACACCCGCCACACCTTCTCGGCCGAGGAGGCCAAGGAGCCGCCGGCGTGCGGTACCTGCCACATGGGTCCCGACCACGAGCAGATCGACATGTGGGAGAAGAGCAAGCACGGCGTCGTCTACACCACGGAGAAGGAGCGCGCGGGCGGCGACCCGAGCCGCGCGCCCACCTGCGTGACCTGCCACATGCCGGAGATGGAGAAGGGCGCGGGCCAGCCGCTCACGCACGACGTCTCCACCAACCTCACCATCGGGACCGTCGCGCAGGGCGCCCGGCTGCCGGGCGTGGCGCTGCCGGTGCCGATGCGGACGATCTTGCAGTCGGACTTCGACACGCAGCGCAACAAGATGGTCATCCTCTGCGGCGACTGTCACGCGCGCGCCTTCGCGCGCAGGAACCTGGAGGGCGCCGACGCGATCAAGGCGGACGTGGACGCGCTGCTCTGGGATCCCGTGATGCGCATCCGCGGCCTCTGGTGGGACGGCCTGCTCGACCCGATGCCCCAGAACCGGGCGCCCAACCCGAACTTCGGGCAGGCGCTGGTGCTCGGCGGGCAGCAGCTCTACGGCGGCACGTCGGCGATCGAGCAGCTCTTCTTCTACACGTACAAGTACGACCACGTGAGCACCTTCAAGGGCGCCTACCACATCAACCCGGACTACAGCCACTGGTTCGGCTGGTCCGAGGTGAACCAGGACCGCGACCTCATCAAGGGTGAGGAGTCGAAGCTGCGTCACCTGGCGGTGCCGTACGATCCCGGCTTCGCCGTGACCACTCACAAGCCCACCACGGGGCAGCCGGTCACGTTCGACGCGTCCGCGCTGGCCGCGTGGGGCAACGCCTCGGCCAACACCTACGAGTGGTGGACGGGCGACGGCGGGCAGAGCATGCCGGCGACCGAGCCGTCGCTCGCGCACGTGTACGCCGCCGCCGGCACGTACACGGTCGAACTCACCTGCTCGGACGGCGACCTGGTCAACGACTCGGCCAATCCGACGGCAAGCTCCGGCAAGCGGACGACGTCGCTCCGCGTGACGGTCAAGGACGCGGCGAAGCTGACGCTGGCCGCGCCTACCCGCGTCAAGGCCGGCCAGACGCTGACCCTGAAGGGCCAGATCACGACGAGCTCCGCCGGTTCACGTACCGTCAAGCTCCAAGTCGCCAGGTCGTCCGGTGGCTGGAAGACGGTGGCGACGAGGGCGGTGACCGTGGCCGCCGGCACGGCGACGCCGGTCACCTTCAAGTACAAGCTCACGAAGACCACGACCTTCCGCCTGAGCTACGGCGGCGGCGTGTCAGTGTGGAGCGCGCTGAGCCAGACACGCAAGGTCAAGCCGCTCTGAGGCCGATGGTGAGGCCGCGGGCGGGCGCCACGGCGCCCGCGGCCCCACCGCTCTCTCTCCGGGTCTTCTCATGGCGTCAGCGACGGGGACGGACGGCGACGCGATTGCCGCGGCCGCGCACGGGGTAGGTGGCGCCTGAAGAGGCGGCGGGACGCGTGCAGCGTCCCGCCGTGCGACCCGAGGACGTGCGTCCGGGCCTGTGATACCCCCCCGCAGCCGGGCCACCCGGAGACGCGGCGGGACGCCAGACCCGCCGCGTCTCCCCTTTGAGGGCATGAGGTAGATGATGACTGAACGCACCGATGCACCCGGCGTGGCGGCCCCGGACGTCCGCGCCGTCGCGCCCTACGGGTCCTGGCGCTCCCCCGTCACCGCGAAGCTCATCGCCGAGGGCGGCGTGGGCACGATGTGGCCGCAGAGCGTGGGCGAGAGCCTGTACTGGACCGAACTGCGCCCCCTGGAGGACGGCCGCTACGTGGTGGTCAGGCGGGCGCCGGACGGCGAGATCGCCGACGTCACGCCTCCCGGCGTCAGCGCCAGGACGCTCGTGCACGAGTACGGCGGCGGCATGTACGTCGGCCTTCCGCGGCGAGGACGGCGGCGAGAGCGTCGTCTTCAGCGACCAGGCCGACCAGCGCCTGTACCGGCAGGACCTGCGGCCGGCCGGCGAAGAGGGGCCGGGCCGAGGCGAGAGGCCGGTCGGCGAAGCCGCACCGGCCGCCTGGAGCGCCCCGCGCCCCATCACGCCCGCTCCGCCGGCCGCGCGCGCCCACCGCTACGCCGACGGGCGCGTCACGCCCGACGGCCGCCTGCTGGTGAGCGTCCGCGAGCGGCACGAGGCCGACGGCGAGGTGGTCAACGACCTGGTGAGCCTGCCCACCGACGGGTCGGCCGAGCCCCGCGTCATCGCCGCCGGGCACGACTTCTACGCCGCGCCGCGCATCAGCCCGGACGGGCGCCGCCTTGCCTGGCTCACGTGGGACCACCCGCGCATGCCGTGGGACGGCACGGAGCTGTGGACGGCGGAGCTCGCCGGCGACGGCAGCGTCACCGGCGAGCGGCTCGTCGCCGGCGGCCCGGACGAGTCCATCCTGCAGCCGCTCTGGAGCCCGGACGGCGACGCTCTGGTTCGCCAGCGACCGCACCGGCTGGTGGAACCTCTACGCGGTCGCGCCCGGTCAGCCGGGTGACGCCGGCAGGCCCGAGCCCTGCCCGCTCGCCACGCGCACGGCCGAGTTCGCGAGCGTGCCCTGGGTCTTCGGTCTGCAGAGCTACGTGTTCCTCGACGACGGCCGTCTGCTCGTGTGCTACACCGAGGACGGCCGGGACCACCTCGCGGTGCTCGACGCGGCCGCCGGAGACGCGGTCCCACGAGGCGGCGCCCCTGCGCACGCTCGACTCGCCCTACACCGTCGTCTACTCGCTGACGCCGCTCGGCGGCCGCGCCGGGATGATCGCCGCCACCCACACCGAGGGCTGGCAGGTGGCGACGCTCGACCCGTCCACCGGCGCCGCCGACGTCGTGCGCCGCGGCCGGCCGGTCCCCATCGACCCCGCGTACATCAGCCGCCCGGAGCCGATCGTGTTCCCCACGGAGGGCGGCCTCACAGCGCACGCCAACTACTACCCGCCGGCGAACCCGGACTTCGTCGCCCCCGAGGGCGAGCTGCCGCCGCTGCTGGTCAACGTCCACGGCGGCCCCACCTCGTCGCACGACGCCAAGCTCGACCTCGACATCCAGTACTGGACGTCGCGCGGCATCGCCGTGGTCGACGTCAACTACGGCGGGTCGACCGGCTACGGCCGCGAGTACCGCGAGCGGCTGCGCGGCGAGTGGGGCGTCGTGGACACCGTCGACTCCATCAACGCCGCCAGGTACCTGATCGCGCGCGGCGACGCCGACCCCGCGCGCGTCGGCGTCCGCGGCGGCAGCGCCGGCGGCTACACCACGCTCAACGCGCTCACGCGCTACGACTTCTTCAGCGCCGGCGCCAGCCTCTTCGGCCTCGCCGACCTCGAGACGTTCGCCACCGGCGGCACGCACAAGTTCGAGTCGCAGTATCTCGACAGCCTGGTCGGCCCCTATCCGGAGCGGCGCGACGTCTACCGCGAGCGCTCGCCCATCCACCACGTGGACGACATCAGCTGCCCGGTGATCCTGCTCCAGGGCCTGGACGACGCCATCGTCCCGCACGAGCAGGCGGACATCATCGTCGAGGCGATGCAGCGCAAAGGGCTGCCCTACGCCTACCTGGGATTCGAGGGCGAGCAGCACGGCTTCCGCAAGGCGGAGAGCATCATCCGCGCCCAGGAGGCGGAGCTGTACTTCTACGGGCGCGTGTGGGGGTTCACGCCGGCCGACGAGATCGAGCCGGTCGCGATCGAGAACCTCGACTAGACCGGGCCGGTCGCGCGGCAAGTGGCGCTCGCCGTGGCCGGGCAGCCGGAAGGCCACACGCCGGAGACTGACACGCTCTGAGCCGTGGTCCTTCAAAGGCGCCGAGCGCCGGTCTCCGGCGTGCTCCGCCGGCGGCTGCCGCGCCTCCCGCTGGAGCGTGCCTCGCCGGACTTCGAGGTCAGCGCCGTCTCCAGCCGTGGCAGCCACCCCGCGACGTGCTGCACCGTCGCTCAGAACGGGCGGCCGTGAGCTCCGTTTGGCAGAGGGAACAAGGCTTGGTGAAGGCGGCGCGAACCGTCGCAGACGCCGGTGCACGTGCCAGAGCCGGACGACCCAACGGAGCGACCCCATGGCAGGACACGCCAGATTCGTCGCCGACGGCCTGGTGATCGTGGAGGACGGCGGCGATCGAGAGAGCGACCGCACGGCGGGCGCCGTACGCGAACAACTCGAGACGAGAAGTGGCGCGGCCGATGACGGCGCGCTGCTCGACGCGTACTCGCGCGCCGTCATCCGCGCCGCCGAGCTGGTCGGACCGTCGGTGGTGAACATCGACGTCGGCCGCCGACCGGCGCGGCAGACGGGGAGCCGGCGGCGTAGCCGTCCTGGCGCGCCCGGCCCCCAGGTAGGCCCCCCGGGCGCGCCGCCCGAGCTCGGCCCCGCCGCCTCGGGCTCCGGCTTCGTCATCACGAGCGACGGCTTCATCCTGACCAACAGCCACGTCGCCCACGAGGCCGACGAGCTTCGCGTGACGCTGGGCGACGGCCGGGAGCTGGCGGGCCAACTCGTCGGCGACGACCCGGAGACGGACCTCGCCGTTCTGCGCGTCGATGCGTCCGAGCTGGTTCCGGCGCGCCTCGGGGACTCCCGCACACTGCGGGTCGGCCAGCTGGTGGTCGCCATCGGCAACCCGTTCGGCTTCCAGGCGACGGTGACCGCCGGCGTCGTGAGTGCCCTCGGGCGCTCGCTACGCGCCGGCGACGGACGCCTCATCGACAACCTCATCCAGACGGACGCGGCCCTCAACCCAGGCAACTCCGGCGGGCCTCTCGTGACCTCGCACGGTGACGTCATCGGCGTGAACACGGCGATCATCGCGCCGGCGCAGGGGCTGTGCTTCGCCATCGCCATCAGCACGGCTGATCTACGTCGCCGGCCGTCTCATCCGCGACGGACACATCACGCGCGGTCGGATCGGCGTAGCCGGGCAGACGACGCCGATCCGCCGCCGCGTCGTCCGCTACTTTGACCTGCCGCTCGAGACGGGCGTGCTGGTCGCCGGTGTCGAGCCCGGCAGCCCGGCCCAGCGGGCCGGGCTCCTGCCCGGCGACCTCATCGTCGCCGTCGACGGCGAGCCGCTCCCCGATGTGGACACCCTCCACCGCACGCTGACGGAGGCCACCATCGGCCGCCCGATGACCCTGCGCGTCGTGCGGCTGACCAGGTTGCGCGAGTTCGCCGTGACGCCGGAGCTGGCGGGCGGCTGAGGTCAACGTCGCAGCGGACGGCGGGCCCGCGGAGGTCTGCCCGCCGTCCGCGGCGTATACTCGGACGCCATGCGCATCCGCACCATCAGCCTCGTCGCGCTCGGGGTGGCCGGCATCATCGCCGCCGTCGCCATCATCGCGGCGCCCGCGTTCTCCGCCCCCTCGACCGCCACCGCCGCGTCCACGGACGTCGCCAGGCCGCCGATCGTCAAGAAGTACATCCGCTACGGCGGCGGGCGCAAGGCGCAGATGGAGGACTACAGCAAGCGCCACTACAGGCAGCACACCTACGTGCTCACCAACCCCAAGGCCATCGTCCTGCACCACACCGCGGGGTCCACCTGGCAGAGCGCCTGGAACACGTTCGACGCCAACACCGCCTACAACAACGAGAAGCCCGGCGTCTCGGCGCAGTTCATCATCCACAAGGACGGCACCATCTATCAGCTGATGCCGCTCAACTACCGCGCCCGCCACTGCATCGGCATGAACTGGAAGTCGCATCGGCATCGAGTTCGTCCAGGAGACGCAGGCCGGCAAGGACGGCCACTGGATGGACCAGCAGATCCTCGAACCGCGACAAGCAGGTCGACGCCGGGCTCCGCCTGGTCCGCTACCTCAAGGCGCGCTTCGGCATCAGGAACACCGACATCGTCGGCCACGCGACGGCCAACGACTCGCGCTTCTTCAAGGACTACACCGGCATCAAGAACGCCGCCGGCGACTGGTACGCCGCCGAGGTCAAGGACTTCCGCTCGCGGCTCTAGGGAGTCATGGGGATGCGGGCGGAGCCGGGGACGGCGATGGCCTCCCACCCGGCCCACGCCGGGCGTACACTGGCGCCATGGCCGTCCGGCTCGAAGGCATCCACTTCCTGGTCACCTACCGGTGCACCTACGCGTGCGACCACTGCTTCGTCTGGGGGTCGCCCGACGCGGACGGGACGATGACGCTGGCGCAGCTCACGAGCGTCATCGATCAGGCGGCCGCGTGCTGGGGCTCGCCGACGTCTACTTCGAGGGCGGCGAGCCCACCCTGGCCTATCCGATCGTGCTCGCGGCGGCGCAGCGTGCCCGCGAGCACGGCCTCGACGTCGGCATCGTCAGCAACTGCTTCTGGGCGACGTCGGTCGCCGACGCGAAGGTCTGGCTGGCGCCGTTCGCCGAGCTCGGCCTGGCCGACCTCTCGCTCTCGTCCTACGCCTACTTCGTCGAGGACGCGAACGAGGAGCAGCTGCGCAACGCCGTGCTGGCGGCGCAGGAGCTCGGCATCCCCGTGAGCGTGCTCGAGGTCGGGGCGCCGGCGGACATCGGCGTGCCCGGCGCCTGCTCCGGCGACGTCGGCGAGGTCATGTACAAGGGGCGCGCGGCCGTCGTGCTCGCGCCCGCCAGGGCCTCGCGGCCGCCCGAGACGCTCGTCACCTGCCCCTTCGAGGACTTCACCGATCCGGGCCGCGCTCACGTCGGCCCGGACGGCGAGCTGCAGGTGTGCCAGGGCATCAGCGCCGGCAACGTCTTCGCCGGAGGCGACGGACCGCCGGCGCCCGAGGACCTGGCCGAGCCGCGGCCGGACGGCCTGCGCGCGGCGCTCGACGCCTACGACCCGCACACCCGCCCCGTCATCCGCGAGATCCTCGCCGGCGGCCCCTGGGCCCTCGCCCAGGCCGTCGGCCACGCGCCGGAGCGCTCGCTGTACGCCGACGAATGCCACCTGTGCTACGAAGTCCGCGCCGCACTGCGCCGCGCAGGCCGCTTCCCCGAAGTGGTCGCGCCGGGCCAGTGCTACGCCGAGAACGAACCAGAGGAGGGGGAAGACCATGCCGTCTGAGTGCGAACACTTCTGGGACGCCGGCAGCTACGCCGTCGTCGGCCATCAGGCCAGCAAGAAGCCGTACCCCAAGATCACCTACGGCGCGCTCAAGGAGCGCGGCGCCACCGTCTACCCGATGGACCCGGACGGCGGGACGGTCGAGGGCGACGCCGCCTACGCCGACTTCGGCGCGCTGCCCGGCCCGGTGGAAGCGGCCGTCCTGGAGCTCCCCAAGGAGGAGACGGCCGCCTGGGTCGCCAAGGCCGCCGACGCCGGCGTCGAGCGGATCTGGATCCACCAGATGACCGACACGCCCGAGGCGCTCGACGAGGCGGAGAAGCGCGGGCTCAAGGTCATCACCGGCCACTGCGCCGTGATGTACAACAAGCCGGGCATGAGCATGCACGCGCCGCACCGCTGGATCTGGAAGCTGGTCGGCAAGTACTGACGATCGCGGATGGGCGCTCGCGGACGGGCGCTCGCGCCGTTTCTGCCCGCCGCCGTACGCGACAAGGGCGGCGGGCGCCTCCCGGCGCCCGCCGCCCCCAGGGGGACAAGGATTCAGGGCATCGTCTCCGGCGGCGTCGTCCGCTGCTTGGGCGGCAGGATCGCCACGACGATGAGGATGATGACCGGGAAGAAGATGCAGAGGATGATCCACAGCGCCCGGTTGAGGTCCTTGCGGTCGACCATGCGCCACACGAGCCACAGGCAGATCACCCAGATGACGAACCACATGGTCGCGTCGACTACCCAACTCATGTCGTCGCCTCCTGGGCAAGGGCCGCCGGCGGCGGCCTGACTGCTCGAGATGGGTGTACCCCGCCGAAGGCCGAATCCCTGCGCCCATCGGGCAGAGCGCGCCGGCGGAGCGGCCGGGGCCTTCGGCGACCCGCGAGGCTGCCCGAAAGAGGTCGCCCCAACCCGTATCTCCTTTGAGGCCATGTACAACATCGCGTACGCGTCTTGAACATTCGCGTACGCGCTCCTGTACACGGGGGAATCGCAAGACCACCCGTGCGGGCGGGATCAGGCCGATCCGACGCAGACCACTCGGGCCGTGCGACGTCCCTCGCGGCGGCTCTGTGCGGTGCACCTGACGGCGCCCTCACGTTGACCCCGCTCCGCCGTCAATCCTCCAGGCCGTCGGCGGCGGGGAGGTCCGGCGGCTGCGGCGGGATCTCGTCCTCGGGGAGGCCGCGGACGTGCTCGAGGGCGCGCTCCGCGGCGGCCGCGCCCTCGCGCAGGCAGTCGCCGATGCCGATGCCGTGGTAGGCGCCGCCGGCGAGCTCGATGCCCGGCACGCGGGCGACGGCGGCCTCGATGTGCGCCACCAGCTCGACGTGGCCGACGCGGTACTGCGGCATGCCGCGCGGCCAGCGGAAGATCTGGACGAACTCGGGCTCCGCGCTGATGCCCATGATCTCGCGGAGCTCGGCGCGGACCACGGCGGCCATCTCGTCGTCGTCCAGCTGGGCCGCGGCCTCGCGGCCGGCGCGGCCGAGGAAGCTGCGCAGCAGCACGTGGCCGGCGGGCGCGCGCCCGTCGAACTTGCTCGAGCTCCAGGTGGTCGCCATGACGGGGCGGTCCTCGGCGCGGGGCACGACGAACCCGAAGCCCTTGAGGTCGTGCCCCACCTGGTCGCGGCGGAAGGCGACGGAGGCGGTCGCCGTGGTCACGTACTCGATCGACGAGAGGTCGGCGGCGGCGAGCGGCGCGACCGGGCGCAGCAGGTCGCCGCTCGCCCACGCCGGGGTCGCCAGGACCACGGCGTCGGCCACCAGCCTGGTGCCGTCGCTCAGCTCCAGCGCGTAGGCGCCCGACCCCGGACGAGCGCCGCAGCCGGCGCCGCACTCGGCCATGGTCTTCACGCCGGTGCCGGCGTGCAGCCGTTCGGCCGGCAGCGTCGCGACGATGGCGTCGCTGAGGTCCTGCAGCCCGCCCTTGAACGAGTAGAAGTACGACCTGGGGCCTGCGGGCGCGAGCCCTCTTGGGTGGCGCCGGAGCCTCCGGCGGCGCCGCCCGGCGCTCCCGCGCCGCGGGCCGCGGCGGCCTTCTGGCGCGCCTTGCGGCGCTTCAGCATCGCGAGGATCAGGCTGCGGTACTCGCGCTCCATGTCCAGGAACATCGGGAAGGTCGCGCGCACGCTCATCTGCTCGGGGTCGCCGGCGTGGATGCCGGCGACGATGGGCTCGGCGATGCGCTCCAGCGCCTCCTTGCCGAGCCGGCGGCGGACGAAGTCGCCGAGGCTCTCGTCGAGGGCCGAGCCGACGGGGCCCGTCGGCCCCGCCGTCGCCGCGCCGCCGCGCGGCAGGATGAGGTCCATGCCCATGCGGACCTTGCCGGGCCAGCTCATCAGGCCGCTCATCGCGAACGGCACCATGCGCGTGGGGACCATGAGGATGATGCCCTCGGGCAGCTCGTGCAGGCGCCCGCGCGTGAAGACGAAGCTCTTGCGGATGTCCTCGTTGCAGTCGAGGAAGCGGTCGCCGATGCCCACCTCGCGGGCGGCCGTGATCGGCCAGGGCTTCTCGATGATGGCCGAGTCCGGGCCGCCCTCGACGACGAACCCGTCCCGGCGGATGGTGTGGACCTTGCCGCCGAGGCGCGGGTCCTGCTCGTACAGCTGCCAGTCGACGGAGGGGTCTTCGGCGCGCGCCGCTTCGAGCACGCGCGCGGCGCCCAGCCCGGCCATGCCGCCGCCGATGACGACGATGCGGAACGGCTCGCTCATCCGTGCGTGTGCGGTCCGTCCGGCGGCCGCAGGGCGCGCTCCACCGGCCGGTGCGCGAGGTAGTCGGTGACGACGTCGGCGAGCGCCTCGATGAAGAACGGCGAGTCGTTGGGCGCGTGCGAGCGCCGGTACTCGATGCCGAGGTTCTCGATCTGGCCGCGCAGCACGATGTCGAGGTCGTAGAGCGTCTCGACGTTGTCGCTGACGAACCCGACCGGAACGACGAGGATCTTCTTCCAGCCCTCTTCGGCGAGGACGCGCACCGCGTCGTCGGCCTCGGGCTCCATCCACTCACCGCCGCCGCGGCCCTTGCTCTGGAAGCCGAAGCGCCAGTCGCCCGGCATGATCTGCGGGACCAGCTGGGAGATGGTCTGCTGCAGCTGGTCCACGTAGGGGTCGCCCTCGGCGATGGTCTCCGCCGGCACGCTGTGGGCGGTGAAGAGCACGGCCCACTCGCTCACGTCGCAGCCGTCGAGCGCCTCCGCGACGCGCCGGCTGATGGTCCGCACGAAGCCCTGGCTCGCGTACCAGCCCTCGAGCAGCGGGATGTCGCGGCCGTGGCCGCCGGTGGTGGGGTCCTCGGCGGCGGCCAGCTGCGCCTTGTACCTGCCGCTCGTGAGCCGCGAGGCGAAGGGGCTCATGGGCAGGGCGACGACCTCGTGCGCGTCCAGCGAGCGGACGCAGTCGGCGACGCTCGGCTCGGTGTAGAGGAAGCCGTGGCGCACGCGGATGGGGAAGGCGAGCTCCTGGACGAGCTTGGCCTGCAGCGCCATGGCCTGACGCGCGGTGATGGCCGGGAGCGGCGAGGCGCCGCCGATGAGCGCGTAGCGCTCCTTGACGGCGGCGATGGTCCCCGGATCGGGCGTCCGCCCCATGAGCCGCTCGAGGAACGGCACGATCTGCTCGGGGCTCTCCGGCCCGCCGTAGGCGAGCAGGGCGACGTCGACGAGGCTCTCGGTCATGCCGTCATCCTCCGCAGCTCAGATCGGGGCGGCCGAGAGCCGGTGCACGGCGTCGACCAGGTACTTGACGTTGTCCGGCGGCACCTGGGGCACCAGTCCGTGCCCGAGGTTGAAGATGTGCCCCGGCCGGCCGCCGGCGCGCCGCAGCACGTCGGCGACGCGCTCCTCGATCGCCTTGGGCGGCCCGAGGAGCGTGATGGGGTCGAGGTTGCCCTGCATGGCCACGTCGCCGAGCTGGTCCCAGGCGCGGTCGAGCTCGATGCGCCAGTCCACGCCGTAGACGTCGCTGCCGGCCTTGCCGACCAGGTCGAGCATGGCCGAGGCGCCGTTGCCGAAGTAGATGACCGGCGCCCCCAGGCCCTTGACCTCGTCCACCACGTAGCGCACGTGCGGCAGCACGAGGAGCTCGTAGTCGAAGGGGCTCAGCCAGCCGACCCAGGAGTCGAAGAGCTGCACCACCTGGGCGCCGGCGGCGATCTGCGCCTTGAGGTAGTCGACCACGACCTCGGAGATGACGCTCATGAGGCGGCCGAACGTCACCGGGTCCTCGTACATCATCTTCTTGACGTGCGCGTAGTTGCGCGAGTGGCCGCCCTCGACGATGTAGCTCGCGAGGGTGAACGGGGCGCCGGAGAAGCCGATGAGCGGGATGGTCGGGTCCAGCTCGTGGCGCACGAGCTTGATGGTGTCCATCACGTACTGCAGGTCGGACGCGGCGTCGATGCTGTGCACGCCCTCGAGGTCGCGCGCGCGGCGGATGGGCCGCTCGATGACGGGGCCGTCGTCCTTGCTGAAGTGGAAGCCGATGCCCATCGGCTCCAGCGGCAGCAGGATGTCGGCGAACACGATGGCCGCGTCCAGGTCGAAGCGGCGGAGCGGCTGCAGCGTGACCTCCGCCGCCACGTCCGGCCGCCGGCACATCTCCACGAAGCTCATCTTCTCGCGGATGGCGCGGTACTCGGGCAGGTAGCGGCCGGCCTGGCGCATGAGCCAGACGGGCGTCGCGTCGACGGGTTTGCGGGCGCAGGCATCGAGGAGGCGCATGGGCATCACCTGGGTAGGTGGAACGGGCTTACAGGGACGGTGATTGTAGCAAACGGGAGCCCGTGGGCTCCCGTCGACGGAGAGGACGCAGGCCGGCGCCGGTTCACTCGGCCGGCCTGTATCCCTCGCCCAGCGCCGCCTTGCGGCACGTGTGGCACACCGTGATCATCTCGCAGCGCTGCGGCGAGACGACGTGGTACCGGAGCGACCTGGCGCTGAGCTTGGCGCCGCACAGACCGCAGTGGGCGCTGTCGATGGAGCGGACGGTGGCAGGCGGGCTTGCGTCGCGGCCGCATCGCGGCCGTCCGACTGGGTCGGCATCGGGTGGACCTGGCCCATTGAGTCCTCCCCTCGCGTGTGCTGCGGCTTCCGGGGCGGGGGCCGGCAAGCCGGTGCAGCGTACTGACACCTGCCCCAAAACCGGCCCGCGGTAACGCCCTCGCTCCGTGGTCACCGGACGGTGAGACGCATGGCGTAGCCATGCGCAGCGACACTTCGTCCCGCGTCCCGTGGCCGCCGCACCGCACGCGAGGTAAGATGGCCAGCAGGGCATGCGGACCTCCCCGGTCCGCATCAAGGAGGGAGACACGTATGAGACGTCTGTTCGTCGCGGCCGCCGTGTGCGCCGCCTTTCTGCTGTACCGCCTCGGCCGCGCTGGCCTGG
>CAVUGS010000016.1:0-28164 GCA_963741075.1 uncultured Thermoleophilia bacterium | reverse complement strand
CACACCATCGTGGAGCAGTCCGAGAAGAACGACTGCCCGCACAGCGTCGTCTCGCACTTGCAGGCGTCGCCCTCACGGACCTTCTCGTCCCGCGACGAGCTTCTGTGCCGGCTCGGCGACGCCGACTCCTGTCACCTGCAGTGACTGATCAAGGCTGCTGAAGCGGCGGCGGGAGGCCATGGGCCGCCCGCCGCCGCGTTGACCGGCTACCCGACGAGCAGCCGCAGCGCTGCCGCCTCGACGTGCCGCGCGGAGATGCCCGCCGCCTCCATCAGCTCGGCGGGCGTGCCCGAGCCGGGCAGGCCGCGCACCGCGAGGTGCTCCACGCGGAACTCCTCGTGCAGCGGCGCCAGGGCGGACAGCACGGCCTCGCCCAGGCCGCCCTCCGGATAGTGGTCCTCGACGACGACGATCCGGCGCCCGGCCTCGCGCGCCGCCGCGGCCAGGCCCTCCGCGTCCAGCGGCTTGACCGAGTACAGGTCGATGACCCGCGCCGGCATGCCGCGCTCGCTGAGCCGCTCCGCGGCCTCCAGGCACGTGTGCACGGTGACGCCGGCGCCGGCGAGCAGCACGTGGTCGTCGTCCGAGGAGTGCAGGAGCTTGGAGCCGCCGACCGGGAACTCCTCGTCGGCGGGGTACAGCACCGGGTACGCGCCGCGCGTGGTGCGCAGGTAGCTCACGCCGGTGAGGTCGGCCATGGCCGCGGTGAGCGCCGCCGCGGAGTTGGCGTCGCTCGGGTAGAGCACCGTGGACCCGTGCACCGCGCGCAGTGCGGCGAGGTCCTCGAGGCCCATCTGCGACGGTCCGTCCTGGCCGATCTCCACGCCCGCGTGCGAGCCGCACAGGCGGATGTCGGCCTGTGACACGGCGGCCATGCGGATGAAGTCGTAGGCGCGCGTGAGGAAGGCGGCGAACGTGGCCGCGAACGGGACGTAGCCGCGCACGCTCATGCCGACCGCGGCGCCGACCATCTGCTGCTCGGAGATGTACATCTGGAAGAAGCGGTCCGGGTAGGCGTCCCGGAACTTCTCCGTGAAGGTGGAGTTGCCGACCTCGCCGTCGATGGCCACGACCTCCGGCCGGGCGCCGAGCGCGGCGAGCGCGTCGCCGAAGGCGGCGCGCGTCGCCACCTTCATGCCCATCTCGTACTTGGGCAGGGTGATGGGGTGGCGCTCGCGCGCCTTCGACGGCCGCCGGCCGCGAAGGCCGCGGTGGCGTCTCGACCTTGCGGTCGCTGACGCCGCCGAGCTCGCGGACGGCGGCCTCGGCGACGTCGGCCGGCAGCGGTTTGCCGTGCCAGCCGGGCTGCATCCTCGACCTCAGGTACACCTTTACCCTTGACCGTGCGCGCCAGGACGACGGTCGGCACCGGCGAGCGCTCCGCCAGCGCGAAGGCGTCGTCGATCTGCTCGAGGTCGTGCCCGTCGATCACCACGGCGCGGCAGCCGAACGCCTCGACGCGCCGCCGGTACGCCTCCATGTCCCACTGCAGCTCGGTCGGCCCCGCCTGGCCGAGCCGGTTCACGTCGACGATCGCCGTGAGGTTGTCCAGACCGTAGTGCGACGCCTTGTCGAGGGCCTCCCAGATGGAGCCCTCGGCCAGCTCGCTGTCCCCGCACAGCACCCAGACGCGGTAGCCGGTCTGGTCGAGTCGCTTGCCGGCCAGCGCGACCCCGACGCCGTCGGGGAGGCCCTGGCCGAGGGACCCGGTGGCCACGTCGACCCAGGGCAGCGCGGGCGTCGGGTGACCCTGCAGCGGGGACCCCGCGCGCCGGTAGGTCTCCATCAGCTCGCGGTCGTCGATCACGCCCACGGCCTTGTACAGCGAATAGAGCAGGGGCGAGGCGTGTCCCTTGGAGAAGATCAGGTGGTCGTTGTCGTCGCGCTGGGGCTTGTTCCAGTCGTAGTGCAGGTGCCGGGCGAACAGTACGGCCATGAGGTCGGCTGCGGACAGGCTTGAGGTGGGATGGCCGGAGCCGGCCGAGGCCACGCTGCGGATGCTGTCCACGCGCAGCTGCCGGGCCAGCTCGCGGACGGCCTCGAAGCCCGGCCGGGCCGCGTCGTTCGGAAGAGCGCTCATCGTCGATCTCCTCCTTCGTTCTCGTCGCTTCCGTGACTGCGTGCGTCCCCCTGCGTTCTCTTGTTGCTTTCCCACGCGCGGTGGCCCCGACGCGGGCCGAGAGTTGCCCTCGCCGCGACGGCCGACGGCGTTTGGCCGGCCCGGCACCGGGGAGGTCAGAAGCAGACGGGCGGCGCCGCAGGACCCTCCTCTGCGCGCCGCCCGTCTGAAAGCGGCGGGCACGGCGATGGGACGAGCGATGGCGACGCTGTACGCAGGCACATCCGGGTACGCATATCCCGCGTGGAAGCCTGGGTTCTACCCCGAGGACGTGCCGGCGACCCGGTTCCTGCAGCACTACGCGAGTCGACTCAACTGCGTCGAGATCAACTACACCTTCCGCCACATGCCCTCGGAGAAGACGCTCACGTCGTGGGTCGCCGCCACGCCGCCGGGCTTCACGTTCGTGCTCAAGGCGCACCAGTCGCATCACGCACAGGAACCGGCTCAAGGAGGGCGCGCGGGAGCCGCTGGAGTACTTCCTGGGGACGCTCGCGCCGCTGCGCGACGCCGGGCGGCTCGGCCCGGTGCTGCTGCAGCTGCCGCCCAACCTCAAGCTCGACCTCGATCGTCTGGAGCGCTTTCTCGGCCTGTTGCCGCGGGACGTGCGCTTCGCGTTCGAGTTCCGCGAGCCGTCGTGGTTCGGCGAGGACGTGTACGCGCTGCTGCGCGAGCACAACGCCTCGCTCTGCGTCGCCGAGTCCGAGAACCTGGTGGTGCCGGATGTGGTGACCGCCGATTTCGTCTACTACCGCCTGCGCAAGCCGCCCTACGACGAGCTGGCGCTGGCGCGCCTGCGCCGCCGCTCGGAGGAGCTCACCGGCGGCGGCCGCGACGTCTACGTCCTCTTCAAGCACGAGGAGGACGCCGGCGGCGCGCTCGAGGCCGAGCGGCTGCTGGCCGCCTGAGCACCGCGGGCAGGCGCGACCGTGCGCACGGCCGGCCGGCAGGGCCGGAGTGTGCGAGGCCGGCCGGATGCGACTACGCTGGGGACGATGACTGGGGCTTCCTTCACCCCGCGCCCTCCTCGCCCACGCCCCCGGCGGCGCGGCAGCGCCTCGCGGTGGCCGCTCGTGCTCACCGCGACCCTCATCGCCTTGGTCGCGGTCGCCGGCTTCGCTCTGCTCACGCGCCGCCCGCATCCCGGCGGGCCCGCCGTCGACCTCATCTTCCGCGACGCCGTCTCCCGCGGCCGGCTCGACATCCGCGGCCCCCGAGCCCACGCCGTCCGCCTCGCCCACGAGGTCCGCTGCGGCTCTGCCGCCGCGGCCCCACATCGTGGCCGACCCGCAGCCGGTGCCGATCCTCGTGTACCACCACGTGCTCCGGCGGCCCAAGGGGCCGCGGCTGGTCGTCATCAGCACCCGGCTGTTCCGCGCCCAGATGGCCTGGCTCTCGGCGCACGGCTACCAGGCCGTCACCCTGCGCCGCGTCTACGAC
This sequence comes from uncultured Thermoleophilia bacterium, assembly GCA_963741075.1. Taxonomy (GTDB): domain Bacteria; phylum Actinomycetota; class Thermoleophilia; order UBA2241; family UBA2241; genus CAIXSE01. Next base: position 24,605 of record CAVUGS010000016.1, on the reverse strand, counting down.
GCGTGGACGGGTGACGGCGTCCTGCCGCCGCACCCGGTGGTGCTCACCTTCGACGACGGGTACGCCGACCAGGTGCGCAACGCCGCGCCGGTGCTGCGGCAGTACCGCTGGCCGGCGGAGCTCGACCTGGTGTCCGGCAACCTGTACCTGGGGGCTGCGCCGCCGCCGACCGGCCTCACGCCCGAGATGGTGCAGGGACTGCTGAACGACGGCTGGGGGCTCGAGTCGCACTCGGTCTCCCACCTCGACCTCACCGAGCTCTGGGGCGAGAAGCTGCGCCGCCAGCTGATCGACTCGCGCGACCAGCTGGAGGAGCACTTCGACGCGCAGATCGACTTCTTCTGCTTCCCGGGCGGGATCTACGACCGCCGGGTCAAGCTCGCGGTGCGCCGCGCGGGCTACCTGGCCGCAACCGGCACCCGCTACGCCGCAGCGACCCCGCGCGACCTCTTCTCGCTGGGGCGCATCTACGCGTACCGCGGGGAGTCGATGAGCAGCTTCGGCGCGCGGCTGGACGAGATCCTCGCGGCCGAGGCCGACTGAGCTGCCCGCGCGCAGTCCGCCCGCGCGCCGTCCGCCCTGCGCACCGCGCGGCCGTGCAGGCTAGGATGAGGCCGCAGCCCAGCCACGCACCGGGGAGGACCACGTGCAGTACGAAGAGTTCCTCGACCTCGTCCGCAGCCGCCGGACCATCCGCGCCATCAAGCCCGACCCGGTGCCGGACGACGTGGTGCGGAAGCTGCTCGAGGCGGCGCGCTGGGCGCCGACGGGCTTCAACATGCAGCCGGTGGAGCTGCTGGTGGTCGAGGACGCCGGACTCCGCAAGGAGATCCGGCGCATCGTCGACGACTACAAGAACGCCGACTTCTTCCCGCTCGAGGCGACCCGGGAGGAGTGGCAGGGGTCGCCGTGGTCCGTCGAGACGCACGGCCCCTGGCGCTGCCCCGACGCGCCGGTGATGATCGCCGTGCTCGGCGACACCCGCCGGCGCGTGGGCCTGCCCATGGCCGCGCGCTACGCGACGCAGAAGGGCGACTCCATCTTCGAGTCGTCGCTCGCCAACGCGTTCCTGTACCTGCTGCTGGCCGCGCACAGCCTCGGGCTCGCGGCCCAGCCCGTCTCCGGGGTCAAGTACCCCTCCGTACAGGGCCGCGTGAAGCACCTGCTGAACCTCCCGGACCACATCTACCTGTACGACCTCGTGCTCGCCGGCTTCTCGGCGATGGACAAGCCGGTCGCCGCCAAGCTGACCCGGAGCCTGGACGAGATGGTCCACCACGACCGGGCGGCGGACGACGAGTTCCCGAGCGAGGAGGAGCTCCGCCGGCAGATCGTGAGGCTGCGCGCCGGCAACGTGGCCCGTCACGTGGAGGGGGACGAGGCGGGCTGAGAGGCCTGACGCGGTGGACCGGCGTCTGGGTACACTGTCCACGTGCAGGCCGCTCCACGCGGCGCACCCTCGGCCGGAGGCCTCCCACGTGCGCATCCATCATCGAGCTCGTCTATCTCGCCGTCATGCTCTACGCGTGGCTCATCGTCGCCCGGGCCATCCTCTCCTGGGTGCGGCCGCAGACCCGGCACGACGGTCTATCGTGTCGACAAGGTGGTGGTCGACGTGACCGAGCCGTACATCGGTCTGTTCCGTCGCTTCCTGCCGGTGACGCGCATCGGCGGCGTGGGCATCGACTGGAGCTCCCTCGTCGCCCTGCTCGTGCTGCTCGTCGCCCTGCAGGTGCTGGCTCGGCTGTAGACCGCGCCGGTACGCAGCATCGCTTGCACGATCTTCGCTGATTCGTAACGATTGTGCGGTATGCTTTCAAAGCAGCGTCACGGATGAAGCCACGAGCGAAGCGAGGCAGGCGTCATGGACCCCAGTGAGTTCCACGCCCCGGGTGCCGGCAAGGTCGTGAGTTCCCCGGAGGGCTACGCCGCCTTCGTGCCGGCGCCGCTCCCGCCGCGGGTCTCGTACACCAAGGACCTGGTGCTGGCGCTGTCGCGCGCCGACGCCGCGCTCGGAGAGCTCTCCGGCGTCGGCGGCGAGCTGCCCGACCCGCAGCTGCTCGACGCCTCGTTCAAGCGCCAGGAGGCGCTCTGCTCGTCGCGCATCGAGGGCGCGCTGGTGAGCCTCTCCGACCTGTACCTCGACCAGGTCGGCGCCGCGCGCCCCACCGTGCCGCGCGACCACCTGCGCGAGGTGCGCGCCTGCATCTCCACGCTGCGCTTCGGCGTCGAGTTGCTGCGCGAGGAGCCGCTCTCGCTCGAGTTCATCAAGGCGCTGCACGAGCGCCTGCTGCGCGGCGAGGTCGGCGGCGCGCGCACGCCGGGCGAGTTCCGCACCTCGCAGAACTGGCTCGGCCCGCCCGGCGCCACCATGGCGACCGCGACCTACGTGCCCGCGCCCGTCGACATGCTGCCCGACGCGCTGGCGGCGTTCGAGGAGTTCCTGCAGCAGCGCGGCACGCTGCCCGACCTCATCCAGTGCGCCATGCTCCACGCGCAGTTCGAGAGCATCCACCCGTTCGTCGGCGGCAACGGCCGGCTGGGGCGGCTGCTCATCACGCTGTTCCTCATCGAGCGCCAGCGCCTCACGCGGCCGCTGCTCTATCTCTCGGCGTTCCTCGAGGGCCACCGCGACGAGTACTACGCGCTGCTGCAGCGCGTGCGCACGCACAACGAGTGGACGCCGTGGCTCACGTTCTTCGCCGTCGGCGTGCACGAGACGGCCGAGCGCGCGACCCGCCAGGCGCGCGCGCTCATCCGCCACTACGAGCGCGACCGCGAGAAGGTCAAGGGCCACGCGCTGCGCCTGGCCGACGAGCTCTTCCGCACGCCGGCCATGACCGTGCCCGAGGCCAAGCGCATCCTCGAGGTGACCGACCCGACGGCGCGGCGCGCGGTGCGCGAGCTCGAGGCGCGCGGCCTGCTCGTCGAGTGGGGCGAGAAGCGCTGGCCGCGCGTGTACCTGGCGCGGCACGTCCTGGACGCCGTGCTGCACCCGCTGGAGGACCTGCGCAGCGGCCCGGGCGCGGCCGTGCCCGACACGGTGGTCAAGTCCGAGGCCACGCAGGCGCAGCAGAAGCCGGTGCGCCGCGCCGACCGCCTCATGGCCGAGGCCATGGACACCATCGACGCGGCGCGCAACCAGGGCGTGCACGCTGCGCCTCACCGGCGGCCTCGCCGTCCGCCGCTACTGCACCGACCTCGACTTCATGGACCGCGAGTACTCCGACATCGACTTCGTCGGGCGCGCGGACCAGAAGAAGGAGATCCACACCGTCTTCGAGTCGCTGGACTACACCGAGAACCGCTACGTCACCCAGTCGACCGACTCCGGCCAGCTCCAGTACATCAAGAACGAGGCGCTCGAGGGCATGAAGGCGGAGGCGCAGGCGTCGGCCGCCGGGCTGGCCAGCACCTACGAGCCGCCGCTGGTCGACCACATCGACATCTTCCTCGACGTCATGCGCATGGACCACGACATCGACGTCAGCGAGCGGCTCGAGATCGACGACTACGCCATCTCGCCGGCCGACGCGTTCATCGCCAAGATGCAGATCGGCAAGATCAACCAGAAGGACATCCACGACGTGATCGCCCTGGTCAAGGACGTGCCGCTGCGCGACGTCGACGACGACGCCTCGCTCGACCTGCTCTACATCGCCGAGGTGTGCTCCCACGACTGGGGGCTGTACCAGGACATCACGACCAACCTCGACATCGCCCTGGCGATGGTCGACGATTACGGGCTGACGGAGTCGCAGCAGGACCGCGTGTACGCGCGGCTGGCGGCGATCAAGGAGTCTGTGGAGAGCGCGAGCAAGAGCATCCGCTGGCGGCTCCGGGCGACGGTGGGAGAACGGGTCGCCTGGCGGCGGGAGATAGAGGACACGGAGGGGACCCAGATCATCGCGCCGGAGTGGGACTGGCGGCGCGACCTGGGTTAGGGGACAGGGGGGCACACGCATGGCGGGCATGGTTCCGGAGGACGTCTACGAGCTCACGGGGGTCGCGGACCCGCGGCTCTCGCCGGACGGGACGACGGTGGCGTACGTCGTCGGCGCGGTCGACAAGGACGCGAACGAGTACAGGTCTGCGATCTGGCTGGCGGCGGCCGACGGGTCGGCGCCGCCGCGCCGGTTCACGAGCGGGGAGAAGGCCGACGCCGACCCGCGCTGGTCGCCGGACGGCACGCAGCTGGCGTTCACCTCCACCCGCACCGACAAGGCGTCGCAGCTGTACGTGATGCCGGTGGCTGGGGGCGAGCCGCGCAAGCTCACGAGCCTCAAGGAAGACGTCTCGCAGGCGGTCTGGTCGCCCGACGGCACGCGCGTCGCCTTCGTGGCGCGCGTGCGCGACGCGGATTACGACGAGGAGGACGACAAGAAGCGCCGGCCGCGCCGCCTCACGCGCCTGCAGTACAAGCTCGACAGCGTGGGGTGGACGGCCGACCGGCCGCAGCACCTGTTCGCAGTCCCGGCCGACGGGTCGGCCGAGCCGGTGCAGCTCACGGACGGCGACTACGAGGACCACTCGCCGTGCTGGTCGCCCGACGGGAAGACGATCGCCTTCGTCTCCGCCCGTCACCAGGACTGGGACCTCGAGATGGTGACCGACGTGTACCTGGTGGACGCCGCCGGCGGGGAGCCGCGGCGGCTCACGCAGGGCGGCGGCACCGTCGGCGCCCCCTCCTGGTCGCCGGACGGGTCGCGCCTCGCCGTCGACCGGTACGCCGGCGTGTTCGACGACCCGAGGCACTCCAAGATCGCGCTGGTCGACCCGGCCGGCGGCGAGTTCACGCTGCTCACCGCGGCGCTCGACCTCAACTGCAGCACGTACCCGGGCATGCGCGAGCCCCTCTGGGACGGCGACGGCCTCGTGTTCGTCGCCGAGGACCACGGCCGCGTGCACGTCTACCGCGTCGCGGCCGGCGGCTCCGGCGCGCCGCGACTGCTCGTCGGCGGCGAGCGCGTCGTGACCGGCCTCGACGTGGCCGCCGGCCGGCTGGTGTTCACCGCCAGCGAGCCGGCGCGGCTGAGCGAGCTCTACGACGGCGGGCCGGCCGGCGGGCAGGACGATCCCGCCGCCGCCGGCCGCCGCCTCACGCGCCGCCGGCGACGACTTCGCCGGCGCCCGCGAGCTCGTCCGGCCCGAGCGCTTCACCGCCGTCTCGGCCGACGGCAGCGAGGTCGACGGCTGGATCATGCGGCCCGCCGGCCACGAGCAGGGCAAGAAGTACCCCACCCTGCTCAACATCCACGGCGGGCCCTACGGCCAGTACGGCGTCGGCTTCTTCGACGAGTTCCAGGTGTACTGCGGCGCCGGCTACGCCGTCGTCTTCAGCAACCCGCGCGGCTCCTCCGGCGGCACCGAGGAGTGGGCGCGGGCCATCCGCGGCCCCGGCGAGCTCGGCCCGGGCTGGGGCTCCGTGGACTACGAGGACTGCATGGCCGTCGTGGACGAGGCGGTCCGCCGCTTCGACTTCGTCGACGCGGACCGCCTCGGGGTCATCGGCGGCTCCTACGGCGGCTACATGACCTCGTGGGTCGTCGGCCACACCGACCGCTTCAAGGCCGCCGTGTCCGAGCGCGCCGTCAACAATTTCGACTCGCAGTGGGGGTCAAGCGACTTCGGCTGGGACTTCAAGGGCTACATGGGCAAGTTCCTCTACGAGGACGTCGACCTGTACCGGGGCGTCTCGCCGGTCACCTACGCGGAGGACATCCACACGCCGCTGCTCATCCTGCACTCGGAGGACGACCTGCGCTGCCCCGTGGAGCAGGCCGAGCACCTCTTCGTGACGCTGCGCCTGCTCAAGCGGCCCGTGGAGCTCGTGCGCTTCCCCGCGGAGTCTCACGAGCTCACGCGGTCCGGCAGTCCCGTCCACCGCGTCCAGCGCTTCGAACTCGTCGTCGAGTGGTTCGACCGCTACCTCAAAGGCTGACGCCGGCGCTCGCGCCCGTGCTGGCCCTCGTCGTGCTGGCGGGGGCCGGCCTCTGCGCGCTTGCCGGCCCGGCGCCGGCGGCGGACGCGGCAGCGCGTCCGCCGGCGCGCTGGGTGCGCGTCTCGGTGGCCACGCTCTGGGTGCGGCCGGACGAGGCGCGCAGCGTGGATGCGCCGGCCTGCGCCTTTCCCGCCGACCCGCGTGCCTGGGTCGCCAAGATGACCGTCGCCCAGAAGCGCTGGCTGGTCGGCAGGCTCGAGACGCAGGCGCTGTACGGCGCCAAGGTCTACCTGCTCGGCACGTCCGGGCGGTGGTCGCACGTGGTGGTGGCCGGGCAGCCGACGCCCAGGCATGGGCTCGGCTACCCGGGCTGGCTGCCCACGCGGCAGCTCACGAGCACCGAGCCGCCCGCGGCGGACCAGATCGCCGTCGTGCGCCGCCCGACCGCCTGGCTCCACAAGACGGCGGCGCTGGACGGGCGCGTGCTCGAGCTCTCCTACGGCACGCGCCTCCCGGTGCTCTCGTCCACGGACGAGGCGGTCGAGGTCGCGCGGCCGGAGGGCGGCTCCGCCTACCTGCGCCGGACGGCGGTCGCCCTGCACGCGCCGGGTACGCCGTGGCCGGCGCTCAGCGGCGCGCGGCTGGTGGCCGAGGCGCGCCGCTTCCGCGGTCTGCAGTACCTGTGGGCCGGCACGTCCGGCTTCGGCCTCGACTGCTCCGGCCTCACCCACCTCGTCTGCAGGGCCCTCGGCGTGACCATCCCGAGGGACGCCGACGACCAGGCGACGTACGGCACGAAGGTCGCCACTCGCGGCGCCCTCCGCGCCGGCGACCTCGTCTTCTTCCGCAACGAATCGGGCGTCCATCACGTGGGGCTGTTCGTGGGTGACGGCAAGATGATCCACGCGCCGGCCACCGGCCACGCCGTGACGATCGTCTCGCTCGACACCGAGCCCTACCGCAGTGAGTTCGCCGGCGGCCGGCGGCTCACGCCTTAGGAGGACGCAGGTGGACGCGGCGATTTCGGCGCGCGGGCCAGTGGCCACCTGGTGACCACCGAGGGCGGCCACCCGGCGTTCCTGCCGGCGCGCGCTGCCCGAGTGGGACTGGCGCCGCGATCCGGGCTGAGCTGGCGCCGGGCAGCCGTGCCCGAGCCGCCGCCGGGGCATAGACTGAGGTGGACGACCGGCGAGAAAGGCGGCAGACCATGGCTCACGTGCTGATCGAACACCGGGTGGGCGACTTCGAGACGTTCAGGCGGGTCTATCTGGACGACGCCGCCCGCCGCGAGCGGCTCGGCTGTCAGGGCGGCACCGTCTTCCGCGTGGCGGACGACCCGAACAACGTGATCGTCATGCTCGCCTGGGACACGGTGGAGCACGCACGCGACTTCGCCGGCTCCCTGGAGCTCGAGCAGGCGATGGAGTGGTCCACCAGCAACGTCGCCACGCCGCGCGTCACCGTGCTCGACGAGGCCATGGAATCGCCGCGCTGACCGTCAGCGTCAAGGGCCGGCGGCCCTGGCCCTCAGGCGTGGGGCGTCACCTTTCAGTTTGACGCGGCCCGCGTTACGCTTGCCCCGGCGGCAGCAGGGTGTGATCCGAAAGGCGGACGGCATGGCGTACGTGGTCATCAGGCACGAGATCACCGACCTCGACCAGCTTATCCAGGTGTACACCGACGACGCCGAGCGAAGGCGCCGGCTGGGGTGCATCGGCGGCAGGCTGCTGCGCGAGGTGGACAGGCGCGCTGAGGTGGCGGTGCAGCTCGAGTTCGACACGACGCGGCACGCGCGGGAGTTCGCGGGCTCCTTCGAGCTCGAGCAGGCGCTGCACTGGTCGACCGCCAAAGCGCCGACCACCCGAATCCTCGTCTACGAGGAGATCCACTCGTCTGACTACTGAGCCTCCCCGTTTCGCCCGGCCGCCGTCGTGAAATGACCGGAGCGACAGAGGCGCGGCGCCCGCGCCGCGCCAGATAGGGGAGGCATCATGGCCGACGATCATCTGCCCGACGTGTACCTGGGCTTTCGTGAGGACTACCCGGCCGTCGCGGCGGCGCTCGACGGCCTCGGCGAGGCGGTCGACGGAGCGGGGCCGCTGGACGAGCGCAGCGCGCGGCTCGTCAAGCTCGGCCTCGCCATCGGGGCGCTCGCCGAGGGCGCCGTGAAGTCGAACGCGCGCAAGGCTCTTGCGGCCGGCGCCTCGCCGGAGGAGGTACGCCAGGTCGGCATGCTCGCCGTGACCACCTGCGGGTTCCCGGCGGCCATCGCCGGTCTCGGCTGGATCGACGAGGTCCTCAAAGCCCGCTGAACCGCGGCGCGCCTCGCGGCGGCCGCGGCCATCACCAGCCCTCGCGGCCGCCGTCGCGGGCGATCTTCTCCTCGCAGATGCGCGTCATCGCGGCACGTACGGCGCGCCCGGCCAGCCAGCCGACCGGCGTGGCCGGGCCGGCGTAGCTCATCTCCTCGCCCCGGCCGGTACAGGCGACGACCACGGTGTCCGTGGACGTGCCGCTCGCGGGCGCGCCCTCCGGGGTCCTCACGTCCCACTCGGCGAGCGTCATCGTCTTGGCCTCCGTCGCCGTGATGACGGCGTTCACCATGGCCGCCGGCGTCAGCGCGCCGTCCACCAGCAGGACGACGTTGATGGTGCCCGGACCCGGCGCGGCGGCGCCGTCCGCCGGGTCCGCGCCGATGGGCGGCGTCACGCCCGCCGACGAGGTGTTGCTGAGGCCCACCGAGACCACGGCGGCCACCGTCAGGCCGCCCAGCGCCTCCACGGCGCAGCGGGCGAACTCGGTGTAGGCCGCCGTCATGAGGCCGACGAACGGCTCGGTGACGCCCAGTTCCACGGCTGCGCCGGCGAGGTCCTCGTCCGGCCGCTCGCCGTCGTACTGGTCGTCCACGTGCACGTTGAGGATCTCACGCGTGCTGCCGTACCCGCCGCCCACCACGGCCGAGCTGAGCACCGCTGAGCGGCCGCTCGCTGGAGACGCGCACCGCGCGCCTGCCGGTCTGGACGGTGATGCCGGGCAGCGGCTGCTGGTGGTCGTCGTTCACGGCTCTCCTTCTCTCTGGCAGGACCGAGGCGGCCGCCATCCTACCGCAGGCTTCCGGCTCCATGTTTGAGCGCGCACGAAGCGGCGAACACGAGGAGTAGGCCGCGCCCGTCTCCGAGGGCCCGGACACAAGGAGAAAGAGATGCCACTGCTGACAGGATCCATAGAGGCCGACGTGCCGGTCTCGTTCGCAGACCGTGAGTGGAGAGAGTTCATCGGCCGGTCCGTCTACGACCGCTTCCCCCAGGGATACGAGGACCTGCGTTCATCGCTCGCCGACCTGGACGGCGACGACGGCCGGGTCACGATCGCCGACCTGGGCGAGGGGAAGGCGCGGGTGAGCGTCGAGGTCGAGTACACCCCGCACGACCCCGCCGACCCGGGGAGCGACGTCGCCCGTGCCCAGCGCGAGCTGGACCGGGACCTGGACAAGTACCGCGACTTCGTGCTGCGCCGCTGCGACGAGCAGCTCTGCCGGCGCAACTGAGCGAGCCGAGCGGGCGGGCGGCGGCCGGACAAGGCTCCTGCCGCCCGCCCGCTTTCGCCGTCGCCCTCCGCAGCGCAGGCGCGTGCGCCGCTCCTCGTGCGTCACTTCCGACGCGGGGGTATAAAGGGGACTGAATCAGCCCTCTTTACCGGAGCGAGGTGACCCTATGAGCCGTGGCGGATCGCCCGCGTTCGCGGACCAGTCGGCGCTGTCCCTTCTGCTGCAGGAACCCCGGTACGAAGTCATCCCCGTGCAGGGGATCGAGCAGAAGGTGGCCGCGCTTCCCTACGGCGCCACCGTCACCGTCACGGCGTCACCCTCCCTGGGCCTTGACCGCACGCTCGACGTGAGCGTTGCCCTGGCCGCCCGCGGCTTCCGCGTGGTGCCGCACCTGGCGGCGCGCATGGTCAGCGGGCGTGGCCACCTGGAGCGGCTCGTGCAGCGCCTGGAGGGCACCGAGATCCGCGAGGCGTTCGTGGTCGGCGGCGACGCCGATCCGCCCGCGGGCGAGTACGCCGACGCCGGCGAGCTGCTCGAGGAGCTCGCCGGGCTGGCCCACCCGTTCGTGCGCGTCGGCATCGGCGGCTACCCCGAGGGTCACCCGCTCGTCCCCAACGATCGACTGCTGGAGGCGCTCCTGCGCAAGCAGCCGTTCGCCACCTACCTGGTCACCCAGCTGTGTTTCGACGCCGACGCCCTGGCGGCGTGGGTGGCGGACATCCGCGCCGCCGGCGTCGAGCTGCCCGTGGTCGTCGGCCTGCCGGGCGTGGTGGAACGGCGCAAGCTGGCCGAGATCTCGCTGCGCACCGGCGTCGGCGCATCGCTCAGGTACCTGCGCAAGCACGGGCGGCAGATCGTCACGCTGGCGCGCTCGCGGCGCTACGACCCTACGCCGCTCGCGGAGGCGGTGGCGGTGCGCGCCGCGGACGAGAGCCTCGGCATCCGCGGCGTGCACCTCTTCACCTTCAACCAGGTGGAGCAGACCCGGGACTGGGTCGCGCGCCAGGTCTGACCGCGCCGCCGCCTCGTCCGCCGCGCCCACGGTCGCTTCCCGCGCGGCCCCGTCCTGCAGTCTGGCCGCCGGAGCCCCTCACGGCGCCGCCGGCCCTGCCTCCAGTTCGTCCTCGGGCGGCGCGTCCTGCGCGCGCCGCAGCGACGGCATCGTCCCGAGTACGGACCCAAGCAGGATGAGAGGCATGCCCACGGCGATGCCCAGGGTCAAGGGCTCGCTGAGGAGCGCCACCCCGAGCAGCACGGCCACCAGGGGATTGACGTAGGTGATCACCGTGGTGCGCGCCGGACCCACCTCGCGGATCAGGGCGAAGAAGACCAGGAACGCGACCACCGTGCAGACGACGGAGAGCACGGCGACGGAGCCGACGGCCTGCGCGGAGATCGAGGACGGCATGGTCGCGATCCCCGCCGGGGCGTAGACCACGGCGGTCACCACGAGGGACGCTGTGATCACGCCGATCGCCGGCAGGTGCGAGAGCCGGCGGCTGATGATGACGGGGCCCGTGGCGTAGCAGAAGGCGACGCCGATGGTCTCGACGATCCCCAGCACGTCGCTGCCGGCGATGTCCAGGCCGACCAGGGCGGCGACGCCGACGAACCCGACGATGAGCCCCGCCAGACGGCGCCCGTCGAAGTGGTCGGCCACCCCGAAGGCACGGTACAGCACGGCGCCGATGAGCGGCACCATGGCGATCAGCAGGCCCGCCAGCGAGCTCGAGATGCGTTCCTCGGCGTGCGCGAGCAGGAGCCAGGGGATGCAGAGTTCGACGACCGTGTACGCGAGGACCCACGGCCACAGGCGGAGCATGCGCCGGATCTCGCCACGACGCAGTGCGAAGGGGAGGAGCAGGAGCGCCGCCGTGGCCGTGCGCAGCAGGACCAGCGCCGGCGGCGGCAGCTCGCGGACGGCGACGCGGATGAACAGGTAGGGAAGGCCCCATGCCACGCACAGGGTGATGAACAGCAGCCAGCCTTTGCGCGACACCTGGGAGTCCTTCCGTCGAACGTGCGCCGCCATCCTACCGCGCGCCGGAGCCGACAGCGCGAACACCGTCTCCCGCGCCCAAAAGTCGTTGTCGCCACCCCTCCTATCCTGCTAGTCTGGGGCGGCGAGTGGTCTCCCGGCCGGCCCTCGCCGAGGGGCAGTCCGGGGACTGGAGGGAAGTCATGAGGGCTCGCCGCACCGCCGTCCTGCTCGCCACCGTCCTGCTCGCGTTGCTCGCGCTCGCCGGCGCGGCCGCGGCTGCGCCCGGGCCGCGCCTGTCCCGGCCGTTCTCGCGCGCGCAGACGCTGCTCGCGCAGCGGGCCTTCTGGAAGGCGCCGCCGCAGGCGGCCCAGACCGTCGACCCCGTCGGGCCGTTCGTGCTCTCGGGCACCGTGCTCGACTACGACGGGAATCCCGCGAGCGAGGCGGAGGTGTTCTGGGGCTGGCTCGAGGAGCCGGGTTCGTCCTGGTGGGAGGGGATCGACCATACGGGCGGCCGGACGACGACGGGCGCCGATGGGGCCTTCCAGTTCCCCGCGGTCACCTCGGTCCCCGGCGACGACTGGCTGGAGACCGTCACGTGGGACGAGACCGGCTTCTGGGCGCTCGACAGCTGGGACAACGATTTCTCGGCGCAGCAGCCCTACGTGGTCCGGCCGGGCCGCGTGCGCGTGGAGACGCAGGGCGAAAGCGGCGGCGCCTACGTCCTGGCCCGCGTAGGGGATGAGGCCTCGTCCGCGGCCATGAGCGAGTTCCAGCGAGTCAGCGCCAGCTTCCTCGCCGACGTCGTGGCGCCGGGATTCGTGACCGCGGAGCTGCAGGCCGAGGACTTCCGGGGGGCGGTCACGCGCGCCGTGGGGTGGGTCAGCCCGGGCTACACGCCGGTGCCCGTCACGGCCGGTCAGGAGGCGCCGGTGACTCTGCGGTTCGACTGGGACGACGCCGTGCGCGGCCGGCTCGCCGGCCGGATGTGCACGCGCTCCGGACCCCCCGGCAGCCACGTCACCTTCGTCCTCGACCACTGGCCCGCCGGCACGCAGGTCTCGTTCCGCGGGTTCGAGTTCGCGACCGGGACGACCGACTGGTTCTCTCCCGTCGTGACGCCGGCGGGGCGCGATCAGACCTACCGCGTGCGACTGGCCGTCCCAAAGGACGCGGCCCCCGGCGACATCTACTGCTTCGAGGCATATCGGTCCGACGATCCGCGCGCCCTGCTCGACGTGTACGACTACTTCCAGGTGTGCGACTTCGGCGCCTCCAGCCCGGCGATCGAGCGCGGGCAGCCGGTGCGCCTGCACGGGCGCGTCCTGGGTGATCGCGTCACGCTGTTCAAGCGGACGTCGCCGGCGCCGCAGCCGGCGAGGCTCTCGGCGCCGGGCTGGACCAAGGTCCGCTCGTTCAGAACGTACGGCAGCGGCCGGTTCCACACCGGGTTCATGAAGCCCGGCACGACGACCTGGTACGTCGTCCGCTACGACAGCGGCGTCTTCCCGGCCTTCACCCAGGTGATCAAGGTGAAGGTCCGCAACGACTAGAGGATAGAGGAGAGACCTCCATGGACGTGTTCGAGGCCATCGAGAAGCGCTACAGCGTGCGCGGGTACACGCCCGACGCCGTCGAGGACGACAAGCTCGCCAAGGTGCTGGAGGCGGCGCGGCGTGCCCCCACCGCCGCCAACAAGCAGCCGTTCCGCATGCTCGTCGTGCACACGGAGGGCAGGGAAGAGGAGCTGGCGCGCGTCTACGGCCGCCGCTGGCTGTCGCAGGCGCCGCTGGTGATCGCTTTCGTGGCCGTGCCGGGCGAGGCCTGGCGGCGCATGGACGACAAGCCCTACGACGAGGTCGACGCCACCATCGCCATGGACCACCTCGTGCTCGCCGCGACGGCGCTCGGCCTCGGCACCTGCTGGATCGCCGCCTTCGACCCGGACGCGGCGCGCGAGGTGTTCGGGCTCCCCGACGACGTCGAGCTGGTCGCCCTCACGCCGCTCGGCTACCCGGCCAAAGACTCGGCCAACACCGGTCGCCGCCCGCTCGAGGAGCTCGTCCGCTACGAGCGCTGGTGAGGCCGCTCCGGCGGCGCTGAGGCCGGTCGGCGGACTGGGGGCGCGTCGCTTTCGGCGTCCGCGCCCGTTCGTCTGCCGCCCGCGTATTTGCCGCCCGGCGCCCCCGGGTACATCAGCAGTGTCGGCAGGCGTCGCCGGCCGCAGACCTGGGGAGGGCGCATGGGGTTCGTGGATGAGTCCATCGTCGTCGGGGCCGACGTGCGCGACGCCTACTCTCTCTGGCTCGACTACGAAGGCTATCCGCGCTTCATGGCGGGCATCGAAGCGGTCCACGTCGTGGGCTACTGCCTCCTCCGCTGGCGGGGCCGAGCCTGCGGGGAGGTCCTCGAGTGGGAGACGGACGTCGTGGACCGCGTGGAGGACACCAGGTTGCGCTGGCGGGCGACCGACGGCCGCGAGACCGGCGACGTGGACTTCCAGAAGCTGGACGAAGGAGAGACGCTCGTCCACTACCAGCTCGAGTACCGGCCGGAGGCATGGGGCGTCGACCCGGAGGGTCTGCGTGCCTGCCTGGATGCCCGAGTGCACCGCGATCTGCTGTCGTTCAAGCAGCTCGCCGAGGCCCAGCCTCGCGCAGCAGCCGTGGACGAACGACCTGCCTGACGGGGATGCAGTGACTCGCTGCCCGCGCCGCGACGGCAGGAACGCCCCGTAGCGCGGCGAACCCTTGCCACGGGGTCGCCGGCCATACCAGTGCTCCTTGGCTCGCTCCGCTGGTCCTTCTCAGCTCACGGCGGCCCCTGTTTGTTGGGCGGGGCGCGGGAGCTGCGGACGCCATCCTCGTGGACGAGGACCGAGGGCCGGGTTGAGGCCTTGTGAACGGGCCCTCATAATCGTCACTTGGCCGTTGACGGCTGACAAGGGAGAGCTAGTCCCATGATCGTCTTCGAAGACGTCACCAAGATCTACGACCCGGACGTGGTCGGCCTCCAGGACTTCACCTGCCACATCGGTAAGGGTGAGTTCGTGTTCCTGGTGGGCGCATCCGGGTCCGGCAAGTCGACACTCATCAAGCTGGTGCTCAAGGAGCTCGTGCCCGACACGGGTCGTATCCTCGTGGCCGGCCGTAACCTCGGCACGCTGCGCCGCAGCAAGGTGCCGCTGCTGCGGCGCAACATCGGCTGCGTGTTCCAGGACTTCAAGCTGCTGCCCAACAAGACCATCTTCGACAACGTCGCCTACGCCCTCGAGGTGGTCGGCGAGCCGCGGCGCAGCATCCGTCGCAAGGTGCCGGAGATCCTCAGTCTGGTCGGGCTCGCCGACAAGACCAACAACTACCCGCACGAGATCAGCGGCGGCGAGCAGCAGCGCGTCAGCGTGGCGCGCGCGTTCGTCAACCATCCGCCGCTGCTCCTCGCCGACGAGCCGACCGGCAACATCGACCCCGAGACCGCGGTCGGCATCATGCAGCTCCTGGTCCGCATCAACCGGACCGGGACCACAGTGGTGATCGCCACCCACGACCGCGACATGGTCAACCGCATGCGCCGGCGCGTGCTGCAGCTCGACAACGGACGCCTCGTGCGTGACGAACGCCGCGGTGGCTACGACCAGGTCGCGGACGTCGAGGAGCAGGAGGCGCTCACGTGAGACTCGGCTTCTTTCTCGCAGAGGCGTTCGGCTCCATGCGCCGCAACTGGGTCATGGCCATGGCCGCCGTGATCACCGTGTTCATCAGCACGGCCATCCTCGGCGCCGTCCTCGTGACGCGTGACAACCTGAACCAGGGCGCCACCAGCCTCAAGAACCGCGTCATGATCGAGGTCTTCGTCAAGGATGAGGCCACGGACGAGCAGAAGGCGGCGCTGGAACAGAAGATCAACTCGATTCCCGAGATCAAGAAGGCCGACTTCATCACCAAGGAACAGGCGCTGGAGCGGTTCCGTAAGCGGTTCGGCGAGCGCATCGTCCAGAATCTGCCCATCAACCCGCTCCCCGCGAGCTGGGAGATCCAGGTCAAGGACGCCAACCAGGTGGACGCCGTGGCGGCCAAGTTCTTCGACGACCCGGCGGTCGACAACGACCCCGGTACGCACAACGGGGTGAAGTACGCGCGCGAGACGGTGCGCAAGATGCTCGGCACGATCAATCTGATCGGTATCGGCATGTGGATCGCCACCGGCATCTTCGCGCTCGCGGCCGTGCTGCTCATCAGCACCACCGTGCGCCTCAGCATCTTCGCCCGGCGGCGCGAGGTCGAGATCATGCGCCTGGTGGGCGCCACCAACTGGTTCATCCGCTGGCCGTTCGTGCTCGAGGGGTTCATCACCGGGCTCATCGGGGCGGTCTTCGCCGCCGGCTTCGTCTGGCTCTCGAACTGGGCGCTGGCCAACTGGCTGGAGAGCAGCGACATCAACTTCCTCAACATGAGGGTGTTCAGCATGTGGTGGCAGAGCGGCTCCTGGCCGGCAGGCCTGCTGCCCACGCTCGCCGTGCTCGGCGCCGTGCTCGGCGCCCTGGGCAGCATGGTGGCGCTGCGGCGCTACCTCAAGACCTGAGGCGCGTCGCGGCGCGCCGCTGAGGGCCGGCCGGGGCCGGGCGTACAGGACGCCGACCGCGGCCGCCGAACTCTAGTGGTTGCCATGATCGATCCGCGCAAGCTCATCGCCGCTCTCGTCCTTGCGGCCGTCGCCCTGGCGCTCGCCGGGGCGGTCGCCACCGCCGCGCGCGCCGAGACGGCCGCCGAGCTGCAGCAGAAGTTGCAGTCCGCGCGGGCCAGGATCGCGGCCGCCAAGAAGCAGAAGGCCACGCTGAACGAGCAGATCGGCACGCTCGACGGCAGGCTGGCGGCCATCCAGAAGAGGCTCGACGGCCTCGGCGGCCAGATCGCCGCCGTCGAGGAGAAGCTCTCTGTGACCCGGGAGAAGCTCGACGTACTGCGCAAGGAGCTTCGCCTCAAGAAGCTCGAGCTCGAGGCGGCGCAGGCCGAGCTCGAGCTCGAACAGCGTAACTTCGCGGAACGCGCCGTCCTCAGCTACAAGAGCGACGACCTCGACTACGTGGACGTCCTCCTCGCCTCCTCAGACTTCGAGGACCTCATCAGCCGCGTGAACCTGATCCACGACCTCCTCGGCGGCAACAACACGCTTGTCGGCGGCCTGGAGACCGCGCGCGACGAGGTGGACGCGGAGAAGGACGCCATCGCCAGACGGGAGGGCGCGGTGGCCGACGCCGCCCGGGTGCTGCAGGAGAAGACCGACCAACTCGCCGCCCTCCGCGCCGCCCAGGCGGCGAGCCAGGCGGCCGCCCTCGCCGTGCGCCAGCAGAAGGCGGGGGCGCTCAAGGGCGTCAACCAGGATCTGGCCGAGCTCGAGCGCCAGGAGGACCAGATCCTGGCCGAGAGCCAGGCGCTCACCGGCGTCATCACCGGGTCGTCGGGCAGCGGCCAGGGCACGGGGAGCCTCATCTACCCCGTGAACGGACCCATCACATCGCCGTTCGGCTGGCGCATCCACCCGATCCTCGGCTACAAGAAGTTCCACACCGGCGTCGACTTCGGCGTCGGCTACGGCACGCCCATCCGCGCCGCCGACAGCGGCGCCGTCATCTACGCCACCTGGATGGGCGGCTACGGCAACGTGATCATCGTCGACCACGGCGACGGCCTCTCGACGCTCTACGCGCACCAGTCGAGCCTCGCCGTCGGGCACCGGCGCGCGCGTCACCCGCGGGCAGACCGTCGGCTACGTGGGCTCCACGGGCTTCAGCACCGGGCCGCACCTGCACTTCGAGGTGCGCGTCAACGGCAACCCCGTGGACCCGATGGGCTACCTCTGAGCCGCGCGGCCCCGGCGCGCCGAGGCGGCGTTCGTTTGCCGCCCCTCCCCCCAGCGACTACCATCTACGACTGATGCGCGCCCTACGCACCATCATCGTCGTTCTCCTGGTCTCCCTCGGGTTCCTCGGTGGCTACTTCGCCGGCTGGTACCTGCACGGGGAGAACTCCGTGCGCCTCAGCCCCACCCAGCAGACGTCCGCCCGCGAGGCCGGCAAGCTGCAGCAGAAGATCATCGAGGAGCTCCAGGGCCGCTACTACAGGCCGGTGAACGTCAACAAGCTGTCCACGGCCGGCGTCAACGGCATGCTCAAGTCGCTCAAGGACCCGTACACGGTCTACCTCACTCCCAAAGAGGTGAGCGACTTCGAGGAGAAGGAGCGCGGCTCGTACTCCGGCATCGGCGCGTCGCTGCAGAAGACCAAGGACGGTCTCGTCATCACCTCGGTGTTCGACGGGTCGCCGGCCAAGGCCGCAGGCCTCACCCCCGGCGACATCATCCAGGCGGTCGACGGCAAGTCCACCAAGGACGCGGCCATCGAGACGAGCATCAGCCGCATCAAGGGCAAGGAGGGCACCACCGTCGTCCTCACGGTGCAGCCCAAGGACTCGAAGCAGCAGTCCAAGCAGATCAAGGTCGTGCGCAAGACCATCGAGATCCCCGAGACGAGCAAGCGGATCATCAACGACAAGGGCACCAAAGTCGGCTACGTCCAGCTCTACGAGTTCGGCGGGCTGGCGGGTCGCGACGTGCGCAAGAACGTTGAGGAGCTGTCCGGGAAGGGCGCCCAGTGGTTCATTCTCGACCTGCGCTACAACGGCGGCGGGCTGCTCACGCAGGCGGTGGACGTCACCGGCGTCTTCCAGACCGGCCTGGTCACCTCGACCGCCGGCCTGCACTCGCCCAAGGAGGAGCTCACCGCCACGGGCCCCGTCGCCACGGACAAGCCCATGGTCGTGCTGGTCAACGGCTTCTCGGCCAGCGCCTCGGAGATCGTGACCGGCGCGCTCAAGGACCACGAGCGCGCCACCGTCATCGGCACCCAGACCTTTGGCAAGGGCCTCGTGCAGAGCATCGTCGACCTCGGCAACGGGGCCGCGCTCAAGCTCACCACCGCCGTCTACCTCACGCCCGACGGCACCAACATCAACAAGAAGGGCATCACGCCGGACATCATCGCGCCGGACAGGCCCAAGACGAAGCCAGACGACGCGCTGCAGCGCGCGCTGCAGTTCATCGCCGCGCAAGCGAAGTAGCCGCATGAGCCCCTCGCGGCACCCGGGCGGGCCGGGTGACGGTGCGAGACACGGAGGGGAGCGCTCGCCCCGAGGCGGTGGACGCCGGCGGGCGGACGGCTCCCGGCAGCCGCAGGAGACTCCCGACCAGGGCCGCCCGCTCCCGTACCGCGTCGCCCGCTGGGGCAAGTTCTGGTCGCTCGAGCCGCTGTTCGCCGATGCCCGCTCCTACCTGGTCGCCAAGGGCGGCGTGCCGCCGCAGCTCGACGATCTGGTGCTCGCCGTGCCGTCGCACGGCGACCGGCGCAGGATCGTCGAGGTCCTCGGCGGTGCGGATGACGTGAGCGCCGTGCTTCGCGCCCTTCTGCACGCCAAGGGCGTGCGCCAGGGGTTCTCCGCCGCCGTGCTGGACGAGGCGGCCGCCGTCAAGGGGCGCGCCTCGCGCCCCGACCACGGCCGCCGCGACCTCACGGCGCTGCCCACGTTCACCATCGACCCCGACACCGCGCGCGACTTCGACGACGCCATCTCGGTCGCGCGTGAGGGCGCGGGATACCGTGCCCACGTGCACATCGCCGACGTCTCCTACTTCGTCGACGACGACGGCGAGATCGAGCGCGAGGCGCGGCGCCGCACGTCCAGCCTGTACCTGCCGCTGTTCGCCGAGCCCATGCTCCCGGCGGCGCTCAGCAGCGACCTCTGCAGCCTGGTGCCGCGGCAGCCGCGCAAGTGCCTCACCGTCGAGTTCACCTTCGATGCACAGGGCAGGCGCACCGCCACGCAGTACTACCGCTCGCTGATCAGCAGCGACCACCGCCTCACCTACGGCTTCGCCGACACCGTGATCGGGCCGGCGGCGGTCGAGCTGGCCGGCGGGGAGGACGCTGCCGGGGCGGAGGCCGCAGCCGTCCCGCTCGCGGACCCCAAGGCGGCCGTGGCGGCGTTGCCGGGCGCCCACCTGGTGGCCGGGCGGCCGGAGCCGCCGCGCGACGTGCCCGACGCGACCATGGAGGCGGACGCCGCGCTGCGGGCGGAGCTGCTGCTCGCCGCCGAGCTCGCCGGGGTGCTGCGCCGCCGGCGCCTGGCCCGCGGCGCGCTCACCATCGGCTCGTTCGAGCCCGAGTACGCATTCGACCACGCGGGCGCGCTGAGCGGCGCGGCCGCGCGCCCGGAGACGCCCTCGCACGCGCTGGTCGAGGAGTTCATGCTCGCCGCCAACGAGGCGGTGGCCGAGTACCTGCTGCGCAAGAAGGCGCACACGCTCTACCGCGTGCACGAGCCGCCGGAGGCGGCGAGCACGCGCGAGCTGCTCGACCAGCTCGAGGAGCTCGGGGTGCCCACGCCGCCGTTCCCGGCCGGCGAGGCGGTGCCGGCAGCGCAGCTGGCCGAGTTCTACGGCCGCCTCAGCCGCCTCGTCGCCCAGACGAGCGTCCGCGAGCGGCGCGGCCGCCTCTCCTGGTCGACGCTGATCCTGCGCTCGCTCAAGCAGGCGCGCTACGCGCCGGGCAACCTCGGCCACTTCGGCCTGGCCAGCCCGGCGTACCTGCACTTCACGTCGCCCATCCGCCGCTACCCCGACCTCGTCACGCACCGGGCGCTGCTGTATCACCTCGGGGACGGCGGGTCCGAGCTCGGCGAGGCCGAGCTCGCGACGGCCGCCGACGACTGCTCCACGCGCGAGCGGGAGTTCTCGCGCACCGAGCTCACCGGCGACGACATCGCTCTCTGCTTCCTGCTCGTCCGGCGCCTGGACGCCGAGGGCTGGGAAGAGCCGTTCACGGGGGAGATCGTCGGCCTCGTCGGCGGCGGGCTCTTCGTGCGCTTCGGCGACGTGTTCGAGGGCTTCCTCTCGTCGCGCCGCCTCGGCGGCGAACGGTTCGAGGTCAGCGAGCACGAGACCGCGCTCGTCGGCGAGGCCACCGGGACGCGGTACCGCCTCGGCGACGCAGTCGACGTCAAGGTAGAGCGCGTCGACCGCCTCACCGGCAAGGTCGACCTGGCGCCGGCCGTCCCCGACGGCGGCGGGCCGAGGACCGCCCCCGGCCGCCAGCCGGCGCGGCGCACCACCGGCTCGCGCCCGCCGCGCCGCCGCACCCCCGGCCGCCAGACGCGCCGGCAGCGCTGAGCGACGGCCGGCCCGCGGAGGCCGGAGCCACGCCCCGGCGTCCGCGGCCGGAGCGCGCCTCGCGCTCGCACTCGGCCCTGAGCGCCTCCGCCGCCGCCGATGGGGTACGCTAGTCGGCATGCCACGAGAGACCGGGATCAAGCGCGTCGCCGAGAACCGCAAGGCGCGCCACGACTACTTCATCGACGACACCTTCGAGGCGGGCATCGCGCTCGTCGGCACGGAGGTCAAGTCGCTGCGCGAAGGCCGCGTCAATCTGCGCGACAGCTACGTCGAGGTGCGGGGCAGTGCCCATGCGCCGGAGCTCTTCCTCGTGAGCGCCCACATCAGCCCCTACGACCAGGGCAACATCTGGAACCACGACCCGCTGCGGGCGCGCAAGCTGCTCATGCACCGGCACGAGATCGAGCGTCTCGCCGGCAAGGTGCGCGAGAAGGGCTACAGCATCGTGCCGACCAAGCTGTACTTCAAGGACGGGCGCGCCAAGATCGAGATCGGCCTGGGGCGCGGCAAGAAGCTCTACGACAAGCGCCACGACATGGCCGACAAGGACGCCAAGCGGGACATGCAGCGTGCCTTGCGCGGGCGCGGGGAAGACAGGCGGTAGGGGCCGGTGTCGACCCGCGACGCCGGCCTTCCGACTTGGGGGAGGCGTCGATGGACACGCTGAATCACGAGCAGATCGGGGCGGCGCTCGGCGAGCTCGACGGGTGGGGATTCACAGACGAGGCGCTGGTGCGCACGTTCCGCTTCGCCGACTTCGTGCACGCCGTCGACTTCGTCAACCAGCTGGCCGAGATCGCCGAGGCGCAGCGGCACCACCCGGACATCGACATCCGCTACAACAAGGTGACGCTGCGCCTGAGCAGCCACGACGCCGGCGGCGTGACCATGCGCGACGTCCACCTGGCCGAGGCGATCCAGAAGCTGGCTTGACGCGCCGCGCGCCTGGCGCGCCGGCGCCGGCCGCGCGCGGAGCGGCCCGCAGGGCCGCCGTGCTAGAATGCCTGACCGTGCCCTCGTAGCTCAGGGGATTAGAGCGCGCGCCTCCGGAGCGCGAGGTCGAAGGTTCGAATCCTTCCGGGGGCACCAACGTTGTCACTGTCACAACGTTCTCCCTGCAAGTTGCTACCTTCTGGTGTCCGGTCGCCTACCCGGTCGCAGGTTTCGAGTCCGGCCGAGATTCCCATCTCATCGCGGCAAAGCCACATCCAGCGTGCGCGATGTCCCGCCATGTTCAAGGGGCTCCACCAAGACGGTGGAGCCCCTTTGCCTTGTGACGGTCCTGTGCGTGTGCCGCCCGGCAGGGAGCGGGCCAGGCCGGTGTCCTGCTAGTGGCGGGTCAGATTGTCCCTGAGGGTAGACAGACGCTCGTCCCACTTCTGCTTGCTCTGCTCGCGCTTCTCGGCGCGCTCCGCCTTCTTGGCCTCCCTCATCACGCGGCGAGCCTCTTTCTCGCTGGCCCTGGCAGCCCGCTCCGCTGCTTCCAGCTCGGCCAGAACCTCTTCGGCCGGCCGCCGGGTGACGGTTCCGCCGAGGGCGGCCATCTCGCCGTCCACCACCTCGACCGCGGTCTCGTCGACCTCAGCAATGATCGCGGTCGTGCCGGACGGGATGGACTTGCTCATCTGGCTCAGCACATCGTCGGCTTCGCGCGCGCCGTCCGCTTCCGCAGCGGCTCCGATGGCCATGCCGGCGCCCAGCCCGAGGAGCACTCCCACAGGACCACCGAGCACGCCGACCAGCATCCCGACAAGACTGCCGCCCGCAACGCCGGCGCCGATCACGTTGTCTTCGGCCTCGTGGAGACGAATCGTCCCTTCGGGCTGCCGCTCGACGATCACCGCGCTGCGGATGCCGACCCGGCCGTCGCCGTCTGCCCTCCGCAGATCGCTCAGTGCCTGATACGCCTTGCCGTCCTCGTCGAAGGTGATCGCTATGACGTTGTGACCGTTGCTCATGTCTACCACTCCCTTTTGCTGTTGTTGCTGTCCGATGCCTTGGTGAGGCTGGATTTTCGGCGGAGGAAGGATGAGCACGCATCCTTCAAATCGTATGAAAGAGCCTGCGTCAGGCCGCCGGCACATGTGACGCCGCCCTCGGCGCTCTGGTCGTGCTCAGCGTCTGCGGCGGCGGTAGCCGAGCAGCAGCGTGATCATCCAGAAGACTGTGACCGCGGTCGCGATGGCGAGCATCGCCTCGCCGACGACGCCGGCGGTGATGCTCGTAGGCTGCAAGGCGACGATGACCGAGGATCCGACTACGAAGGCGGCCAGAAGGAAGGTGAAGCAGACAGGTATCGCGAGATCGCGCAGGCGATCGAGCAAACGGTCGTAGTCCGAAGGCCGCACTGCAACGCGAAACTCGCCCTCGCTCGCTCGTCGCAGGGCTCGCGAAAGACCTACCGGCAGGTCGTCCAACAGGTGCTTGTAGCGCGCCAGGGTCCGATGAGCCCCAGTCACGAATTGCTCGGGGCTGAGCCGGCCGCCGACGGCTGAGCGGGCGTAGGCCGCCACGGTGTCGGTGAGCCGGTAATCGGGAGCCATGTCCTTTGCCACGCCTTGCAGCATGGCCAGCGTGGTGAGCAGCACGACGTAGTCGGACGGTACCCGAAGACCCTGCTCGCGCACGATCGTCAGGAAGGATTCGAACAACTCCTGCAGGTCGATCTCCAACCCGAAACGCTGGTAGGCATCGACCAGCTGGCCCAACTCGCGCTGCAGGCTCGCCATGTCAAGCTGCGGGCCGGCCGAGACCATGGAGGCGAGGATGTCCGTCGCGGCCGCCTCATCGGCCTCGACGAAGGCCAGCATGAGATCGAACACGCGAGTGCGGTTGCGTTCCGAGACCCAGCCTACGCGCCCGAAGTCGATGAATCCCACACGGCCGTCGCGCATCGCGAAGAGGTTGCCCTCGTGCGGGTCGGCATGAAAGGAGCCTACCTCGAAGATCTGGCGCAGGTAGCAGCGGACCCCGATCTCGACGACCTCGCGGCGGTCGATCCCCGCGTCATCCATGAGATCGGGCCGCGTGCCTGGCACGCCCGTCATGAGCTCCATGGTGAGCACGCGCGAAGACGTGAGCTCATCGATCGGTGCGGGAAAGGCGACGGTGGGGTCGCCGGCGAATGCCTCCCGGAAGAGTGTCAGATTGCGGGCTTCGTTCTGGTAGTCGAGTTCCGCGCGCAGGGTCGACACGAACTCACTGGCGAGAGCAGCGACGTTGTGGGCGCGACCCCATGCTGTGTGTTTGGTCGCCGCACGAGCCCAGCGTGCGATGATCTCGAAGTCGACCTCCATGGACGCAGCCGCGCCCGGCCGCTGCACCTTGACCGCCACGTCGCGCTGGTCGTGGAGCTTGGCGCGGTAGACCTGGCCGATCGAGGCCGCCGCCAGCGGCACCGTGTCGAATTCCGCGAAGAGCTCGTCGACGTCGCCACCGAATTCGGTCGTTATCAGCGGCCGCACGTCCTCGAAGGGCAGGGCGGGAACGTCGTTCTTCAGCCTTGCGAGCTGAGTGGCGAGCGCCGGCGAGATCAAGTCCCGGCGCGTGGCCAGGAGCTGGCCCAGCTTCACGTACGTCGGCCCGAGCCGCTCGAGCGCACGACGCACGCGAACCTCGCGCGGCGCCCTCCGACCCTCGAGCTCGGGGGCATCGTCGGTGACCTCTTCGAGCGATGCCCCGTCGGGGGCGTAGTCGGGGACCTCAGTGTCCTTGAACAGAAAGAGGACTCGCTCGTCCCAGAGGATGGAGGCGATCTCGCGGTAGCGCTGCGTGCGCTGATCGCGCCGAGATCGCACCGATGTGGATCGGACTGTGGCGTTGGCCGAGATCTCGCTCACGTCTCGTTCTTCCTTTCCGCCGGATGCTTCAAGGGGCTCCACCGCGACGGTGAAGCCCCTTGCGCCTTGTGATGG